>CAWGJK010000015.1:0-84500 GCA_963822875.1 uncultured Acidimicrobiia bacterium
TGGGGAGAGAGGACTCGAACCCCTAATAACAGAACCAGAATCTGCTGTGTTGCCAATTACACCACTCCCCACGGAGCGGTTCGGGAGTGTAGCGGTCGGGGGCTCCGCCCCGGCGGCGCTGCGTCCTCCAGCGTGGGGTCAGATCCGGCCGAACCCGATGATCCGGCCGATCGCCACGCCGGCGGCCTCTTCGAGTTGGTGGACGAGCTCGGCGCCGCCGGTGACCACGCTGTCGGGGGCCGGCGACACGTGCGCCCGCAAGCCGACCTCCTCGGCGATCAGCCGGCTGCGCAGGGCGTGGTACGGGTCGGTCACGATGAGCACGTCGTCGAGGCCGCGCTGGCCGAGGAGGTCGGCAACGCCGCGGAGCGACTCGTAGCTCGTGCCGCCGGCGTCCTCGCGCAAGATCGCATCGGCGGGAACACCACGCTCGGCGAGGTAGTCGGCGGACGCCTGCGCCTCGGTGAATCGGTCCCCCGGCCGGTTGCCGCCCGTGACGACGACGAAGGGGGCGAGGCCCCGTGGCCACAGCTCGACGACGTGGTCGAGGCGGGCGGCGAGTTGCGGCGACGGCTCGCCGTCGTACTGCGCGGCGCCCATCACGACGATGGCATCGACCGGCTGGGCCTGCTGGCTGCGTCCCGTCGACCACACCTGCACGAAGCTCACGGCGAGATAGCCGAGCAACCCAGCGACGAGGACCACAGCCGTCCGCGGGATCCATCGCCGCCGGCGCCGGAGACGTCCTTCGGGGATCGGGCGGATCGCGGCGACGGGGGTGGCGTCGTCGGTCTGCAGTGCCGACACGATCTACAGCCCCACCCGTTGCCTCGCCGAGCGCAACCGGCGCAGCGTCTCGTCGCGGCCGAGCAGCTCGAGCGACTCGAACAGCGGAGGACCGACGGAACGTCCGCTGATGGCGACACGCACCGGGCCGTCGGCGAGCCGGTACTTCACGCCGAGCTCGTCGGCGATGCGCTTCCACTCACCGTGCAAGGCGTCGTGCTCCCACGTCACGTGCTCGAACGTGGCGATGACCTCGTCGAGCAGCTTGGGCACCCAGTCGTGCTTCGTCGCCTTCTCCCACGACACGTCGTCGATCACCGGTTCGTCGACGAAGAGGAACTCGATCATCGGCGCAGCATCGGCGAGCGTGACGACGCGCGACTGCAGCAGCGGGGCGATCGTGGCGAAGCGCTCGGTCTCCCAGCCGTCGGGGATCCACGGTTCGCAGGCGGCGACGAACTCCTCCGTCGACATCGCCCGGATGTACTCGCCGTTGAAGGCGGCGAGCTTCTTCAGGTCGAAGTAGGCCGGGGAGTGGGTGACGTCCTCGAGGCGGAACTCCTGCTCGATGCGCTCCCACGGCACGATCTCGGTGTCGCCCTTCGGCGCCCAGCCGAGGGTCATCAGGTAGTTGACCATGGCGGCGGCCACGTAGCCCTCGTCGCGGTACTGCTCGAGGGCGACCTTGTCGCGCCGCTTGGACAGCTTCTTGCGCGCCTCGTTGACGAGCACGGGCACGTGCGCCCACACCGGTGGCTCGTGACCGAGCGCCTGCCACAGGAGCTGTTGCTTGGGGGTGTTGGGGAGGTGCTCGTCGCCCCGCACGACATGGGTGATGGCCATCTCGATGTCGTCGACGACGTTCGCCAGCACGAACACCGGCATCCCGTTGCCGCGGAGGAGCACGAAGTCCTCGATGGCGTCATGGTCGAACTCGACGTCGCCGCGCACGATGTCGTGGACGACCGTCTTGCCGTCGGGCACGCGGAAGCGCAGCACTCGGCCGGGTGACGGGCCCAGTCCGCGGTCGCGCGAGTAGCCGTCGTAGCCCTGCCGGCCGGACGCCTTCGCCCGTTCCTGGACCTGCTCGCCGGTGAGATCGCAGTAGTAGGCCTGGCCGGCGGCGAACAGCTGCTCGGCGGCGGCCACATGGGCGGCGGCGTTGGTGCTCTGGAAGTACGGCCCCTCGAACACGGGGTCGTCGGCGGAGACGCCGAGCCACGCCAGCGCGTCGACGATGCCCTGCGTCCACTCCGGCCGGTCGCGCGCCTCGTCGGTGTCCTCGATGCGCAACACGAAGCGCCCGCCGAGCCGCCTGGCGAGCGCCCAGTTGAACAGCGCCGTGCGCGCTCCGCCGACATGGAAGAACCCCGTCGGCGACGGTGCGATCCGGACTCTCACGGACATGGGGGTGACCACGCTACTGGCCCCGGTCATCCGAGTGTTGGGTGTGCGGCGTCCGCACACCCAACACTCGGACCGCCGCCAACACTCGGGTGGGGCTAGGCGGTGACGCTGGTCAGGGCGAGGTTGCTGAGTTGCCGCAGGGCGACGGACAGGGTGGTGAGGTCGTAGCGCTCGGCGCGACGGATCTCGGTGAGCATCGCCTGGGCGCGGGCCACCGAGCGCTCGTTGGCGTCCAGCCACTGCTCGACACTGCCGCCGGCGCTCCCGATCACCGTCGTCGTCAACTCGGCGAGGGCGGTGTGCATGTCGTCGCGGACAGCCGAGCGGGCCTGGGTCTGCCAGCGGTCCGATCGAGGCAGCGTGCCGATGCCCTCCCACAGCCAGAACAGGTCCAGTTCGTCGAACATGCTCCACTGGACAGCGGCCACAGAGGTGATGTCCATGTCGTGGGCCGCCGCCATCTCAGCGAGATCGAAGCCGGTGTGCAGCAGCGGCCACACGCCAGCCCGCTCGGCGAGCTCCTCGGGCACCCCGGCCGTCAGTCGGGATGCCTCGACCGACCGGGCGACATCGGCCATCGGGCCGGCAAGCACGCCCTCCAGCGACCAGGCGAGCGTCGACAACCCGGGGCGGAACTGCGCCACCGCCTCGCCGATGTCGATCGGAGGCCGCCGGTGTCGGAGCAACCACAGTGCTGCTCGCTCGGCCATCCGCCGGCAGTCGAGGAACAGGTCGAGCTGGATCTCCATGGGCACGTCACCGGTGAGGGCGTCGATCTCCGCCCAGAGCCCGGCGAAGTCGAGGACGTCGCGAGCCACGACCCACGCTCGGGTGACGTCGACCACCGACGCGCCGGTGTCCTCGGTCATGCGGTGGTCGAAGGAGATGCCGGACAGGTTGACCATCTGGTTGACGATCCGCGTGGAGATGATCTCCCGTCGCAGCGGGTGCTGGCGGATGGCGTCGGCGTAGCGCTCGCGCAGCTCGGTCGGGAAGTAGGCCAGCAGGTCGGCCTCGACGATCGGCAGCTCGGGAAGGTCGGACCGCTGCACCTCGGCGTTGTTGGCGTTCTTGGTGTAGGCGATGAGGACGGCGAACTCCGGTGCCTGCAGACCCTGCCCCGCCGCCTGGCGCTCGGCGATCTGCTTGTCCGTGGGGAGGAACTCGAGGTCGCGGTCCATCCACCCTTCGGTCTCCAGCACCTCGATGTAGCGGGCGTGCACGTTGACCATCGGCAACGCCTGGCGCCTGGCGATCACCAGCGCCAAGGTCTGGGCGCGGTTGTTCTCGAGGACCAGCTCGGCGACCTCGTCGGTCATCGTCTCGAGCAGTTGGTTGCGTTGCTTCACGGTCAACTCCCCGGCGTCCACGACACCGTCGAGGAGCACCTTGATGTTGACCTCGTGGTCGCTGCAGTCGACGCCAGCCGAGTTGTCGATGGCGTCCGTGTAGACCAACCCGCCGCCGAGGGCGTACTCGACGCGCCCGAGCTGGGTGAAGCCGAGGTTGCCACCCTCGCCGATCATCCGGCAGCGCAGCTCGCTGCCGTTGACGCGCACACCGTCGTTGGTCCGGTCGCCGACGTCGGCGCTGGACTCCGACGACGCCTTCACGTACGTCCCGATGCCGCCGTTCCACAGCAGGTCGACCGGTGCCCGCAACACGACCGAGACGAGCTCGTTCGGCGTCATCGCGCCCTCCGGCGCGCCCAGCGCCGCTTGCGCCTGCGGGCTCAGCTCGATCGACTTGAGCGTCCGCGGGTACACGCCGCCACCCGCCGAGATGCGTGCCGGGTCGTAGTCCGCCCAGCTCGACCGGGGCAGCTCGAACAAGCGACGTCGCTCCTCGAAGGCGACCTGCGGATCCGGGTTGGGGTCGACGAAGACGTGCCGATGGTCGAACGCGGCGACGAGCCGCAGCTGCCGCGACCGCAGCATCCCGTTGCCGAACACGTCCCCGGACATGTCACCGATGCCGACCGCGGTCAGCGGATCGGCCTCGGCGTCCTTGCCGAGCACGCTGGCATGACGGCGCACGCTCTCCCAGGCTCCGCGGGCGGTGATGCCCATCACCTTGTGGTCGTATCCGGCACTGCCACCCGAGGCGAAGGCATCACCGAGCCAGAAGCCGTACTCCGCGGAGATCTCGTTGGCGATGTCGCTGAACGTCGCCGTGCCCTTGTCGGCGGCGACGACGAGGTAGGTGTCGTCGCCGTCGTGGACGACCGTGTCCGGCGGGCGGACGACCTGCGGCGCTCCCCCGCCGTCGGGCGCGACGAGGTTGTCCGTGAGGTCGAGCAGCCCGGAGATGAACGCCCGGTAGCAGCGCACGACCTCGCTGCGCAGCTCCTCCGGACTCCCCGGGGGGCGTTTGACGACGAACCCGCCCTTTGCACCGGTCGGCACGATGACGGCGTTCTTCACCATCTGCGCCTTCATCAGGCCGAGCACCTCGGTGCGGAAGTCCTCGCGTCGGTCGCTCCACCGCAGGCCGCCCCTCGCGATGTCACCGCCGCGCAGGTGCACCCCTTCGACCCGGGGGCCGCACACCCAGATCTCGTGACGCGGCCGGGGCAGCGGCAGGTCGGGGATCGCCGTCGGGTCGAGCTTGAAGGCGATCGCCGGGCGATGGCGGTAGTAGTTCGTGCGCACCGTGGCGGCGATCAACGACAGGAAGGCCCGGCAGATGCGATCGTCGTCGAGCGAGGGGATGGCGTCGAGCGACACCTCGACTCGCTCCTGCACCACGGCGCTCGCCTCCTCGCGCCGCTCACCCGATGTGCCGGCGTCGCGCGACGGATCGAAACGGGCGTGGAACAGCTCGACGAGGTCGGCGACGAGCCGTGGGTGCGCACAGAGCACGTCCTCGATGTAGGACTGGCTGAAGGCGAAGCCGATCTGGCGCAGGTACTTGCCATAGGCGCGGATCATCGCCACCTCACGAGCGCTCAGACCCGCCTGGAGGACGAGGCGGTTGTACCCGTCGGACTCGATGTCGCCGGCGACGAGGGCGGCGAAGGCGTCCTGCAGGGCACTGCGGCGGGCTTCGTCCAGCTCCACGGCGCCGCCGACGCGCACCCCGATGTCGTAGAGGAACACCCGCTCGTCGTCGATGCGGAACGTGTAGGGCCGTTCGTCGAGCGCTTGCAGTCCGAGGTGGTCGAGCAGCGGCAGCAGCGCGGAGAGCGCCGCCGGCTGCCCCTGGCGGTAGACGCGGAAGCGCCACTCCCCCGGTGGTGCGTCGACGTCGTGGCCGAGCGCCGTGGTCAGCTCGCCGTCGCTGGCGATGAGCGAGGCGATGCGCCGTACGTCACTGATCGCCCGGTCGGGCGCAACGGCAGCGCGGTACGCGGGCGGAGCGTGCTCCCCCACCCGGTCGAACAGGGCACGCCCGCGGTCCTCACCGAGCTCCGCGGTGAGGGCCGACCGGAGCCGGTCCCGCCACGATGTCGACAACTCGTCGATCGTGCGCTCGAGCGTCTCCAGATCCGTTCGGCGCTGACCGTCGGGAGAGCGCACGCTCACCGCGATGCGGGCGAGCGAGCTGGCGCCGACGTGCGACTCGAACATCCGCCGTTCCGCGGAGTAGGCGGCAGTCACGGCGTCGGCCACGCGCTCGGGCAGCTCGGCGGTGAAGCGCGAGCGCGGGACGTAGACGAGCACGGTGATCCACGGGCCAACCGGTTCGGGTACCTCGAAGACACGTACGACCTGACGCTCCTGGAGCCCGACGATCGCCGCAACGAGCCGAGCCAGGGCGGACGGCTCGAGCTCGAACACGAGGTCCCGCGGCAGGTTCTCCAGCACCGTGCGCGTCGCCCGCCCGGTATGGGTGTGGACGCGGCCGGAGGTGAGGTCGAGGGCGTCGGCGACCGCCGGGCCGACGCCGGGGATGTCGAGGACGCTGACGCGATAGGCGTTCGTCGCCAGAAGGCCGACGAACCGTGTCTGGCGCTGGCCCGACTCATCGGTGACGGCGACCACCGTCTGGCGGTCGGCGCGGAACACGCGCGATGTGTCATCGGTGCGGGCAATGGCGACCGCGCTGTCGTCGTTCATCGGTCGGGGGTCGCGCACTCGATCGTCGGTGCGCGCGAGGCCGAGCTCGCTGCCGGGGCGCAGGGTCAGCTCGCCGTCGGCGCCGACGTCGAACTCGGCGCTTCCGAGGAACACGAACTGACCTGCGGTGAGCCACGGCAGGACCGGATCGGCGTCGCCGAGCTCGGCCATGCGGCCACGCATGGCGTCGAAGTCCGCGACGACCCGGCGAACGTCCTCGAGGGCAGCGAGGATCTCGGTCTCCAACTCGGCGGCCGTGGCGGCGTCGGTGCGGTCGATCTCGAACTGCGTCCACGCCTCGAGCAGGCCGACGCCCGGCCCGGCGGTGTCGGGGGCGACGTCGAGGAGCTGGTGGTCGTCGTCGCGGTTGACCTCCAGCATCGGGTGGACGAGGAGGTGCACGCCGAGGCCGCGCCGCTCGAGGACCATGCGCATCGTGTCGACGAGGAAGGGCATGTCGTCGGTCACCGTGAGGAGCACGGAGTGCGGTGACTGCCATCCGTCGCGGTCGCGGTCGGGGGACAGCACGCGGGCGACGGCCTGTCCGGGGCGGCGGGTGCGCCCGAGCATCAAGTGGGCGACGGCGACGGCGTAGACGTCGTCGAGCTTGCGGTCGTCGACGTCGCCGGCGGGCAGCTCGGAGTAGTACAGCGGCAGGAAGCGCACGAGCAGCGGGTCGTCGGGTTGACGTAGGGCGGCGATGTCGCAGAGACGTCCGAGTGCCTCGGCCACCGCCCGGCCCTCCGCGCCACGCCCGCCGGGTGTCGCGTGCACCTCCATGTCCGGACCTCCGTTCGCCGACCTCGTTGTCGGGATCGCGTCGTCACGGCGACTGTAGTTCTGACCGCGCCAACTCCCGTCGTAGCCTCGTGTCGTGGTGCAGAGCGACTTCCACGCGCACCATCCCGGCCATCGGGCGGTCGCGGGCGGCACGGCACGGGCAGCGGTGTTCGGCGTCAGCGACGGGCTCGTGTCCAACGTGTCGCTGATCCTCGGCTTCGCCGGCGGTGGTGCCGGGACGTCCGTGGTCCGCTTGGCCGGCCTCGCCGGGGCCATCGCCGGGGGCATCAGCATGGCGGCGGGTGAGTGGATCAGCGTCTCCGCGCAGAACGAGCTGATCGCTCGCGAGGTCGAGATCGAGCGCCGCGAGTTGCAGCACCACCCGACAGCGGAGACCGAGGAGCTGGCCCGCATGTACGAGGCCGACGGGATGACGCCCGAGCACGCACGGCGGGCCGCTGCCGACGTCATGCGCCGGCCCGAGGCGGCGCTGGCGGTCCATACGCGTGCCGAGCTCGGCGTCGATCCCGGCAATCTCGCGTCGCCGGCGCGAGCGGCGTTGTCGTCGCTGGTGTGCTTCCTGTTCGGGGCGCTGCTGCCTGTCGTCCCGTGGTTGTGGTCGGCGTCGGGGACGGCGCCGACGGTCGCCTCCGTCGTCATCGGCGTCGTCGCCGCGGCGGCCGTTGGCGCGGTCATCGGCCGGCTCGCCGAACGGTCGGTCCTGCGCTCCATCGTCCGCCAGGTGCTGATCGTGCTCGCCGCCTGCGCGGTGACCTACGCCGTCGGTCAGCTCGTCGGCGTCAGCGTCTAGCGGCGAGCTCTGTGTCGTCTGGGGATCGCTGGGCGATCCCCAGCGTCGTCAGAACGGTCTGAGCGCGTCGCGCAGGGCGAGGGCGCGGTCGGCGACGGCGTCGGGGTCGTTGCCGAGGACCGTGAGGTGGCCCATCTTGCGGCCTGGTCGAGGGGACGTCTTGCCGTAGAGGTGCAGCCGCACATCGGGCTCGGCGAGCACCCGAGCCCACGGCGGCTCGCCGCCCTCCCACACGTCGCCGAGCAGGTTGACCATTGCCACCGCGCCGCAGGTCGTGGCGGTCGACCCGAGGCCCAGCCCGCACACGGCACGGACCTGCTGTTCGAACTGACTCGTGACGGAGGCGTCCAACGTCCAGTGCCCGCTGTTGTGCGGGCGCGGGGCGAGCTCGTTGACGAGCAAGCGGCCCGTCGCTGACGAACATCTCGACCGCCAGCACGCCGACGTAGTCGAGCGCGGCGGCGATGCGCTCGGCGACGGCGACGGCCTCCGCGGCGATGGCCGGCGAGACGCGGGCGGGCACGACCGTCAGGTCGAGGATGCCGTCGACGTGGTGGTTCTCGGCGAGCGGGTAGGCGACGTGGGTTCCGTCGGCGGCGCGCGCGACGATCACGCTGATCTCGACGTCGAGTGGAACCTGACCCTCGACGATGCAGGGCACGGCGAGCTCGGCGAGCGCCTTGTCGAGCGCCTCCTTCGAGTCGACCGTCCGCTGGCCCTTGCCGTCGTACCCGAGCCGAGCGGTCTTGACGATCGCGGGGAAGCCGACGCCCGCGTCGCCCTCACCGGGCACGGCGAACGGCGCCGTGGCGACGGCCAGTCCGGCGAGGAAGCACTTCTCGCGGATGCGGTCCTGGGCGATCGCCACCGCCTCAGCCGCCGGGGCGACTGCGACCGCCTCCGCCAGGCGGCTCATCGCCGCAGCCGGCGGGTTCTCGAACTCGGTCGTCACCACGGCGCAGCGGGCGGCGAGGTGGTTCAAGGCAGCGGCGTCGTCGTACGCGGCGACGAGGTGCTCGTCGGCGACGCGACCGGCCGGCGCCGCCGGGTCGGGGTCGAGCACGACGGTGCCGTAGCCCATCAGCCGAGCGGCGACGACGGTGTAGCGACCGAGCTGGCCACCGCCGAGGACACCGATGGTCGCCGGCGGGACGATCATGATGGCGGCGGCAGCGCCGTCGCCGCCGCCTCGCCGCGCCGCTCGTCGCGGTAGGACCGCAGGGCGACGTCGAGCAGGAGGTTGTCGGCGGCGAGCATGGCCACGGCGAACAGGGCGGCGTTGGTCGCCCCCGCCTCGCCGATGGCGAACGTGGCGACTGGGACGCCCGCCGGCATCTGCACGATCGACAGCAGCGAGTCCTGGCCCTGGAGGTGACGCGACGGGACCGGGACGCCGAGCACCGGGACCGTCGTCTTGGCGGCCAGCATCCCTGGCAGATGGGCGGCGCCCCCGGCACCGGCGATGATCGCCCGCAGCCCACGCGGTGCCGCCTCCTCGGCGTAGGCGAACATCTCGTCGGGCATGCGGTGGGCGCTGACCACGCGCGCCTCATGGGCAACGTCGAAGCGCTCGAGCACGGCGACGGCCGCCTGCATCGTCGACCAGTCGCTGGCCGACCCCATCACGACGCCGACGAGCGGCTCGCTCATCTACAAACCGCTCGAGCGCTGGCGGATCGGAGCGATGCGCAGCACGACCCGCTCGCTCTGGATCGTCGCCCGGTACTCGTGACCGAGGTAGCGCTCGGACAGCGTGTCGATGTGCGCCCTCGCCTCGTCGCCGCGGACCTCACCGACGACCCGACCGCGCACCTCGGCGTAGCGGTACGGGTTGGTGGCGTCCCAGATGGTGACGGTCACCTCTGGGTGCTGCTGGATCGCCCGGTACTTGGCGCGGTGGATCTCGGTGTTGACGAGCAGCTGCTCGTCGTTGACATCGACCCACATCACGTGGCAGGCGATCTGGCCGTTGGGCAGCTGGACAGCGATCGTCCCGAAGTTCTTGCCGCTGCTCGCGAGGTCACGGATGGCCTGGTCGAGCATGCGCCGAGGCTAGTGCCGAGCCCCGGCGCATGCTCGGCTCACACCTCCTGGGGTGGCTTGCGACGGCGCACCAGGACGAGGCATCCACCGAGGAGCACGAGGATCGCCGCACCCCACAGGGTCGTGTCGATGTCGCTGCCCGTGCTCGGCAGTTGCGCCGCGCTCGGCGCCGGCGCCCGCAACCCACTCGCCGGGTTGCCACCACCGGGCGGCGGCGCCAGGGCGGGCTGGGTCGTGCTCGTTGTCGTGCTCGGCGTGGCGAGCACCGACGATGCCGATCCCACCGCGGTCGGGGTCGGCGTCGTCACCCCAGGACCAGGCGGTGGTGGCGGAGGTGGTGGCGGAGGTGGCGGTGGCGGTGGCGGCGGCGGGGCCAGGCAGTCGATGTTCTCGGAGTTGATGCGCTGGCAGATGATCACCAGGTTGTCGACGTTGCCGGCCATGACGTCACCGGTGTTGATGGGTCACCGGTGGTGATGGCGTCGCCGGCTGTGTCGACGGCCGCATCGGTCGCCGCTGCGCCGATCGCGGCGAGCTCCGAGTTGACGGCGGCGACTCGCTCTGCGGACACCGTCGAGTCGAGGGCCTGTCCCTGCTCCTGCACGGTGACGCCGGCGTTGAAGCCGCTGTTCGACGTGGCGACACCGAGGCTGAGCACGATGGAGATCTGACGGATGCGGGCGCGGGCGCCCGTCTCGCTCGTCAGCTCCGTGTCGAACCCGTCGAGCGCCCCGGAGATCTGGAAGATCAGGTCCCCGAAGGGGATCTCGAGGCCCTGGTTCTGCAGTTGCAGTGCCGTGCTGCCCGTCGCCTGGTGGACGATCGACAGCATGCTGGCGAGGAAGGCGGCCATCTTCACCACGGCCTCGGCCGTCTGCGGATCGAGCGACGCCCGTGCGCCGCCGAGTGTGTTGGCGCCGGTGTTGGCGCCGGCGGCGCCCATGTTGGCGACGAGCACCTCTTGGACGATCGAGTTGAGCCCGTCGCCGCTCGAGGCGGCGGCGGCGATCTGCGCCACGTAGGTCTCCGACTGGTTGCCGATGGCCGTGGCATCGCCGGTGTTGACGGCACCAGAGCCTGCGCCCGGGCCGTAGCCGTAGCTCTGCAGCAGCGCCGGGAGCAGCATGGCGAAGAGGTCCTCGGCGACGGCGTCGTCGTCGGCGTCCGAGGCGCTGAGCAGGCCGCCGGCGACACCGGAGATGCTGTTCAGACCGGAGTTGGCCAAGGCGAAACCGAGGTTCAGCACGGTCGCTCGCTGGGTGATGTCCGTCTGCGAGGTTCCCGAGCCCACCGCGGCGGCACGCTGGGAGATGGCGGTCAGCGAGTCGTTGCCGATGGCCGTCGCGTCGCCGGCGCCGACGGATCCGCCGGAGCCCGAGACGCCGGTCCCGGTGATCGCGTTGAGGCCGCTGTTGGCCTGGGCGAGCCCCAGCCACAGGCTGATCGCCAGCTGGTTGGCGAAGTCGTCCATCTCCTGAGTGGCCTCGGTGCGGGCCGCCTGGGTGACGTACTGGTCGGTGTCGTTGCCGATCGCCGTGGCGTCGCCCGTCCCGATCGCCCCCGGGTTGCTCGACCCACCCGGGGTCGAGAGGATGTCGTTGACCCCGGAGTTCGCCAGCGCCGCACCGATGTTGATGATGAGGGCGATCTGCAGGATGTTGGCGACCGCTTGGTCGGTCAGCACGACGTCTGCCTGCTGCTTGATGATGTTCTCGTCGCTGCTGCCGACGGCAGCGGCGTCGCCGGTGTCGATCTCGGTTCCCGGCGCGACGGAGCCGCCCGTGGGCGTGCCGCCGTTGTGCGTCTGGTTGGCGCCGGAGTTGCCGACCGCGACCTGCGTCCCGGTGACGACGGTCTCCTGGTCGGCGCTGTGGTACGGGCCGACCGTCGTGGTGGTCGCCGCGGCGACGGTCGTCGTCGGTTCGTCGACGGGTTCCTCCGCCGCCGGCTGCTCCTCGGCGGCCGGCTCGGCAGCCGCCGGCTGCTCCTCGGCGGCCGGCTCGGCAGCCGCCGGCTCAGCCGGTGCCGGCTCGGACTCCGCGACGGGCGCCGGAGGCGGCGCCTGCTCGGACTCCTGGGGAGCCGCGATGGGCTCCTCGGGCTCGATCTCGATGACCACGTCCACCGGAGGTGGCTCCGGGGCTGCCGTGGGCGTGGTGGTGGTCGGCGTCTCCTCGTCGGCCTCGACCACCGTCGTCACTCCGATGAGTGCGAAGGTGATCGTGAGCGCGCCGATGAGCAGCCCTGTACCTGTCCTGCACGATGTGTCCGCCTTTTTGTCGCGTGCCAATCAACGACGGAGGCGGGGGTCCGCGAGGACCCCCGCCTCCGCTGTGCTACTCCTGGGAGGAGTTCCCTCAGCCGCCGTCGCCCGTCGCCTCGGCCGAGTTGGTCGAGTCGTTGGTCTGCGACTGCGTGATCGTCAGCGACGCCGTGTTGCTGGACGTGGCAGCACCGGTGGTGATGCTGTTCGTCGCAGCTCGACGTGTTGCTGCCGCTGTTGGTGTTGTCGCTGGTGGCGTCGCCACCCGAGCCACCAAGCGAGTCGGCCGTGCCGGTGGCCGAAGCCGCCGACGCCGCGCCGCTGCCCGCGCTCGCCGAAGGCGTGCTGGCCGATTGCCGCCGAGTCGCCGCCGTTGGCATCGGCATCGCTCTCCTGCCAGGCGATGTTGCCCTGGAGCGTGATGTTGCCGGCGAGGTTGCCACCGCTGTTGCTGTACGCACCCTGGTTGACGGTGACGATCGCAGCCGCCACCTGGACGACTGCCTGGTTGGCATCGGCGTGCGCCCCGGTCGGGATGCTCGACGCAGCGGTCGCCCCGCCAGCCGAGGAAGCCGACGTGGCAGCGCCACCCGTGGCCGTCGCCGTGTTGGACGACGTGTTGTCCTGGGTCTGGCTGACCGCACCGGTCAGGCTGTTGGTGGCCGAAGCGGCACCCGCCGTGATGGTGTTGTCCGACGTGGCGTCGTTGCTGCCCTCGTTGTCGTTGGTGGCGTCGGCCGTGCCGCCGTCACCACCGGTCGAGATGGCGTCAGCGATGGCCGTGGCCGCCGCTGCACCGCTGCCAGCGGCAGCAGCGTCGGCGCTCTCGATCAGAATCATCGCCGAAGACATCGGCGTAGGAGTCGCCACCGTTGGCGTTGCTGTCGCTGTCCTGGTCGGCCGTCGTTGCCCTGGGCCGTGAAGTTGCCGGCGACGTTGCCGCCGCTGTTGGACGTCGCTCTCCTGGTCGGCGTACACGTCGGCGAACGACACCTGGAGGACCAGGTCGTTGGCGTCAGCCGTCGTGGGGTCCGGATCCGAGCGGCGCAGGGCTGTCGGCCGAGGCCGTTGCGGCTCCCACCGTGGCGAAGCCCGCCGCTGCCAGCACGGCGGCAACGCGCCGTGACTTCATGCGATGCATGTGATTGCTCCCTCTGCATTGGGGTTATGGAAGTACCAGACGCAGTGGAGAAGAATCGTCGCCCAATCGACAGATGACCCGCCGTTTCCCTCCGGCACCGCCCGGCACCGAGAGGCAACCTACACCGCGCCGTCGCCGCCAGTCAAGTTAAAGCGCTGCCTGTGACCAGGCACGTCGGCAACGTGGAAACATTGCAGCAATGCAGCTCCCGATGGCCGTGTCAAGTCAATTAGCGGAAGTGACGCTGAGCTCACCTCGAGCCGAACCGTCGAAAGCCCGACGTTCATGTCGATGAATCAGCGAAATGTCCTCGGCAGCGAATTGTTGTCGTGCTCAATGAGTCCGCTCACCGGCTACCACCGCAGCGGGTGCTGCGAGAACCGAGGCGACGACCCCGGCATGCACGTCGTGTGCTGTCGCGTGACGGCCGAGTTCCTCGAGTTCTCGGCTGCCTCGGGCAACGACCTCAGCACACCGATGCCGGAGTACGGCTTCGCCGGGTTGCAGCCGGGCGACCAGTGGTGCGTCTGCGCGGCCCGCTGGGCCGAGGCACTGGCAGCGGGAGCGGCATGTCCGGTCGTGCTGGAGAGCACGCACATGTCGGCGCTCGAGTACGTCGACCTCGACGACCTGCGCGCCTACGCCGTCCCCGCCGACTGATCCGCGCCGACGAGTACCCGCCACTGCGCGGGATAGGTGGCGCGGATGTCCTCGTGCGTGCGGCGCAACGTCGCCTCCGGCACCGAGTCGACGAGCGCGCGCAGCTCGTCGTAGTGGTGCAGCGGGTCGCCGACGCCCTCGAACAGCCGGCGACGCAGGTCGACGAGCTCGGCAGGCGGGGTCGGGTCGAGGTAGCCCCAGATGGTGCAGGCGATGCGCAGGTCGTGGATCACCGGCGCCCGGCCGTACATCGACGCCCGACGCAGCGCGGTTGCCGTGCAGCCGGCGAGCGCGTCGTCCACGTCCTCGCCCGGCTGGACGCGCAGCTCCGACCGCAGGCGGGCAGCAAGGGCGAGCGCGTACCCCTGGTCAGGGCCTTGGTAGCCGAGTCGGGGACCGGCCGGCTGGCGACCGCTGATGTCGGCTGGTCGGTCAGCGACCCACGGGCTCGGCACGTGGTCGGGCGACTCGTATCCGCGCGCCTCGTCGATGGGCGGAACCGGCGCGAACTTCGGAGCAGCCATGGGCGCCCCATGATGCCACCCTCACCTGGGGTCTATGCCGACGCGTGGAGGAGGCCGTAGACGAGGCTCTCCTCGAGGGCCCGCCACGAGGCCTCGATGATGTTGGCGCTGACCCCGATCGTCGTCCAGTCCCGCTCTCCGTCGGTCGCGTCGAGCAACACCCTGGTGACCGCCCCAGTGGCGCCGGCGCCGTCGAGGATGCGCACCTTGAAGTCGATGAGGTGCACGCGGTCGAGCCGGGGATAGGCGCCGTTGAGGGCGCTGCGCAGCGCCGTGTCGATGGCGTTGACCGGGCCGTTGCCCTCCGCCGTGAACACGCGGCGATCGTCGCCGACCCACACCTTCACGGTCGCCTCGGTCGAGAACTCGCCGTTGGGCAGCTCGTCGGTGATGACGCGCATGCTCTCGACGCGGAAGAAGTCCTGCTCCCATCCGGCCGCCCGCCGCATCAGCAGCTCGAGCGAGGCGTCGGCCGCCTCGAAGTGGTAGCCCTCGTGCTCGAGCCGTTTGAGGTCGTCGATCACAGCGGTCACCGCCGGGCCGTCCATGTCCAGGCCGAGCTCGGCGGCCTTCATCGTGATCGTCGCCCGCCCGGCCATCTCGCTGACGACGAAGCGGGTGCCGTTGCCGACCTGCTCGGGCGTGACGTGCTCGTAGGCGTCCTTCGCCCGGGCGATGGCGCTCGTGTGCAGCCCGGCCTTGTGGGCGAACGCCGACGACCCGACATAGGGCGCCTGCGGGTTGACGGCGCGGTTGAGCAGTTCGGCGACGTGGTGGCTGACCGCGGTCAGATGCTCGATGCGGCCGTCGGGCAGGCACGTGTAGCCGAGCTTGAGCTGCAGGTTGGGGATGACCGTCGACAGGTTGGCGTTCCCCGTGCGCTCGCCGAGACCGTTGAGCGTGCCCTGCACGTGGCCGGCGCCGGCGAGCACGGCGGCCATCGAGTTGGCGACGGCGCAACCGGTGTCGTCGTGGCAGTGGATGCCGACGGTGACGTCGCGCCCGACGTGGGCGTGCACGGCGGCGACGATGTCGGTGATCTCGTGCGGCAGCGAGCCTCCGTTGGTGTCGCACAGCACGACGTGGCTGGCGCCCTTGACGACCGCCGCCTCGAGGGCGCGCAGGGAGAACTCCGGGTTGGTCTTGTAGCCGTCGAAGAAGTGCTCCATGTCGACGAGCACCAGGCGGCCCTGGCCGCGCAGGAACTCGACGGAGTCGGCGATCATCGCCTCGCCCTCGTCGAGCGTCGTCTGCAGCGCCTGGGTCACGTGGTACTCGGAGCTCTTGGCGACGATGCACACGGCCGGTGTCTGCGCCTCGACGAGGTTGCGCAGAGTGGCGTCGTCGTCGACCTTGCCGCGCGGCCGGCGAGTCGAGCCGAAGGCGACGAGCGTGCTCGTCGCCAGGTCGAGCTCGGTGGCGGCACGGGCGAAGAACTCGACGTCCTTCGGGTTGGCGCCCGGCCAGCCGCCCTCGATGTAGTGCACCCCGAGCGTGTCGAGCTGCTCGGCGATGCGCAGCTTGTCCTCGACCGTGGCCGTGACGCCCTCGACCTGCAGGCCGTCGCGGAGGGTCGTGTCGAAGACCTCGACGGACCGGCGTTGCTGTTCCATGTTCTGCGCTCCGATGATCGAGCGCCCGGGACCTTCCCCGTGAACGGAAGAAGCCGCCCCGAGGGCGGCTTCAGCGTGCACGCGGCGTGGCCACGTGCACTAACGAATGATGATGATCGCGGCGGCGCCCTGGTGTGAGGGGTTCGTCGGGATCACGGCGGTCATTCAATCGGGTACGGGTCCGGACGCGTCAACTCGGCTGCGCCGGGTGGCCAGATTGCGTCGTTCTGAGGTGGAAACCCGATTCGGCACGGCGGGCGCTCCAGCGCCTTCGCCGGCCGCATCAAGTGTGAGCAACCCTGTGCATGAACGGTGGATGAACCTGCGTTTCCTGTGCGTAACGAAAAAGTTCTGGGGAGAACCCTGTGAATTGAAAAGTACCCCTTGACCTGGGGTGATGCGTCCGGCAAGGTATGCCCCGTACCGGAGAGCGCAATGCTGACCGGGGCCGGAAGCCGAGTCTGTGGGGTCCACCTCCGGGTGGGGTCCACGGAAAACCGGGCCGGCTCCACGCTTCGGCAAGGTCAGTGTCAGCGGAGCCGGTGCACGGGACGAATGCCACCGATTCCATGTCGGATGGCCGGCCGGTTCGCCGGACGGTCGGAAGCATGGAGCAGGGCCGAGGCGCCGGGGAGCCACCCCAACTGGCTCGTCGGACCACGGTCTTCACGGTGCCAGATCGTTGCTTCGGACTTGTCCGGGGCAGCGTGACTGCACCGTGCGGTAACGGGCCGGGTAACCGGTACCGGGCCGGAACGCGGCATCGCCCGCCGAGCCTTCGGGCACGACGGGCGATGTGAGGTCGAGCGAGAGGCTAACGCCAGCAGGTCGACCATCGGTGGATGGTTCGTCCCACCTTGAGCTGCCCTGGGCAGCGCAGCGGCTCCGGCCGCAGCGCTCCCGGGGCAGTTCGCTTTTTCCGCCCCGCCGACATCTGGGCGCGATCCTCGCCAAACCCGGTTCTGGGCGTGATCTTCGACGCCATGCGTCGAGAATTCGCGCCCAGTTCGGTGACAGGTCACACGGCGAGTTCGCACCACTCCTTGTACTGCGGCTCCTCGCCGCGGACGGCGCGGGCGTAGATCTCGGCGATGGCCGTCGTCTTGGGGCCGGGGCAGGGGATGGCCCGGTCGTCGACCGAGTTCACGGAGCTGACCTCGGCGGCGGTGCCGCACACGAAGATCTCCTCGGCGATGTAGAGGTCGCTGCGGGCGATGTTGTCGACGCGGCAATCGATGCCGAGATCACGAGCGATCGTCATCACCGAGCTCTGCGTGATGCCCTCCAGCGCACCCGCCGACAGCGGTGGCGTGAGCATGACGTCGTTGCGCGACACGAAGATGTTCTCGCCGGTGCACTCGGCGACCAGCCCGTTGGGCGCCAGCATGATCGCCTCGTCGTAGCCGGCGTTGAGCGCCTCGACCTTGGCCAGCGACGAGTTGACGTAGTTCCCGATCGTCTTGGCCGCCGGCGGCATCGTGTTGTGGTCGTGGCGCGTCCACGAGGAGATCTTCATCCGCACGCCCTTGGTGACGGCGTCGTCGCCGAGGTACGCGCCCCACGGCCAGCAGGCGATCGCCACGTCGACCGAGCACGGCAGCGTGTTCAACCCCATCTCGCCGTACCCGAGGTAGGCGATCGGCCGGACGTAGCACGCCGCCAGCCCCGTCGAGGCGACCGTCGCCTTGCACGCCTCGACGAGCTCGTCGACGGTGTACGGCAGCTCCATCCCGAGGATCTTCGCCGAGTTGTGCATGCGCACGATGTGGTCGGTGAGGCGGAAGATCGCCGGCCCCTGCGACGTCTCGTAGGCCCTGATCCCCTCGAACACGCCCGTGCCGTAGTGCAGCGTGTGGGTGAGCACGTGGATGCGGGCCTGGTCCCAGTCGACGAGGTCCCCGTTCATCCAGATCTTCGGCGTCGGCGTGATTGGCATGTCCTCAGTCTCCCACCAGATGTGCGATCGCGTCACCCACGGTTTGCGTGCTGCCGGAGAACGGCTCGGCACATGCCTTGCGGATCCGCTCGGCCGCGTCGACCTCGCCGAGGTGATCGAGCATCAGCGCCGCCGACAGGATCGCCGCCCGCGGGTCGGCCGTCCCCGTCCCGGCGATGTCCGGCGCCGACCCGTGCACCGGCTCGAACATGCTCGGCCCGGTCCGTGCCGGGTTGAGGTTCGCCGACGAGGCCATGCCGACGCCGCCCGACACGGCCCCGCCGAGGTCGGTGAGGATGTCGCCGAACAGGTTGTCGGTGACGATCACGTCATATCGCTGCGGGTCCTGGACGAAGTAGATCGTCGCCGCATCGACGTGGTGGTAGGCGGTGGCGATGTCGGGGAACTCGGCGCCGACCTCGTCGAACGTGCGCTGCCACAGATCGCCGGCGAACGTCAGCACGTTGGTCTTGTGCACGAGCGTGAGGTGGCGGCGAGGACGCGTCGACGCCAGCTCGAAGGCGTAGCGAACACATCGCTCGACGCCCATGCGGGTGTTCACACTCCCCTGGGTCGCCACCTCGTTCGGCGTGCCCTTGCGCAGCACTCCGCCCTCGCCGACGTACGGGCCTTCGGTGTTCTCACGGATGACGACGAACTCATGACCCGGCGCGACGAACGGGCGTTGGTTGACGTACAGATCGAGCTCGAAGCGCATCTTCAGCAGCAGCCCACGCTCGATGATCCCGGGCGGGACCGCCGGCGTCCCAACCGCGCCGAGGAGGATGGCATCGAACGCGCGCAGCTCGTCGAGCGTGGCGTCGGAGAGGATCTCACCGTCGCGGAGGTAGCGATCGCCGCCGAGGTCGTAGTCGACCGTGTCGATGGCGACGCCCGCCGCCTTGACGACCTTGACCGCCTCGGCGGTGACCTCGGGCCCGATGCCGTCACCCCCGATGACGGCGATGCGATGCGCTGCTCCTGACATGGGTGCCAACGCTAGAGCGAATGAGTCCAGAGGCCGCAGGGGCGCGCCGATAGGCTCGCTCCACCATGGAAACGCACCAGCTGTCCCAGGCGGCGTACGAGCGGTTGAAGGCCGAGCTCGACGACCTCCAGACCAGGGGCCGCATCGAGGTGGCCTCGAAGATCGAGCGGGCACGCGAGCTCGGCGACCTGTCGGAGAACGGCGACTACCACGCGGCGAAGGACGAGCAGGGGCACATGGAGGGTCGCATCCGCCAGCTCGAGGCGATCCTCGACAGCGTCGAGATCATCGAGGCGCCGGAGCCCGGCGTCGTCGGTCCCGGCACGATCGTGACCATCGTCTACGAGGGCGACGCCGACGACGCGGCCGAGCGCTACCTGGTGGGCCACATCGAGGAGCGCACGAACGGGCTCGACGTGATCAGCCCGACGGCGCCACTCGGTGCCGCCCTCATCGGCGCCCACCCCGGCGACACGATCTCCTACGAAGCGCCCACCGGCGCCCAGCTGCAGGTCCGCGTCCTCGAGGTGGAGACAGCCTGAGCGATCTCGCCGGCGATCCCGCCGCGGACGAAGCAACGCCAGAGGTCGTCGCGCCGCCACTGCCGCCGGGTCGCGACCTGGAGCTGCCGGCGGGGACCGTGCACCTGCGCGAGATCTGCCGGACCTCCCGGTGCACCCGTCGTCGTGCTGCTGCACGGTTGGACGGCGACCGCCGACCTCAACTTCTTCGCCGCCTACGCAGCGCTCGGCCAGCGCTTCCGGGTGCTCGCCTTCGACCATCGCGGTCACGGGTTGGGCATCCGCAGCCGGCGAACATTCCGCCTCGAGGACTGCGCCGACGACGTGGCGGCGATGATCGAAGCCCTGCACACGGGACCCGTCGTCGCCCTCGGCTACTCGATGGGCGGCACCGTCGCCCAGCTGCTGTGGCGACGGCATCCGCACCACGTGCGCGGCCTGGTCCTGGCGGCGACCGGCTCGCACTTCAACGCCGCGCGCAATGAACGGCTGTCCTTCATCGGCCTCACCGGCCTGGCGGCGCTCGCCCGGCTGACACCGTCCCAGGCGCGCCGCTGGTTGACCCATCAGCTGTACCTGCAACGCAAGACCAGTACGTGGTCCCCGTGGGCCGTCGAGCAGGTCGTCCGCCACGACTGGCGGATGGTGCTCGAGGCCGGCAAGGCGATCGGATCGTTCCGCTCAGACGACTGGCTGGGCGATGTCGACGTGCCGACAGCCGTCGTCGTCACGATGCAGGATCAGGTCGTCCCGCTGCGACGCCAGATGAAGCTGTTCGAGGCGATCCCGACGGCGCAGGCGCTGCGCATCGACGCCGGCCACGACGCCATCGTTGCCAGGCCGGACCGAGCCATCCCCGTGATCATCAAGGCGTGCGGGCTCGCCTCGGGATGAACAGACGTCGATGGGTCGCCGCCGCCGTTGCGTCGGCCGGTGTGGTTGCACTTGCATCCATCTGGCGACGCTCGTCGGCCGGTGGTCCGATCCGCCGCACCAGCCGCACGGGACGCAACATCGAGCTCGCCCGACTCGGCGTGGCGGTCGGAACCACCTATGCCGGCGCCAGCGCGCGCAAGCTGTTCGCGTCCGCCGAGCGGCGGATCGAGCTCGACGACGCCGCCCGCCTGCGCACCGCCGAGCAGATCGCCGAACGGCTCGGGAACATGAAGGGCGCGTTGATGAAGGTCGGCCAGATGGCCAGCTACCTCGACGACGGGCTCCCCGACCCCGTGCGCCAGGCGCTGGCGTCACTGCAGGCCGATGCGCCGCCGATGTCCGCCGAGCTGGCCGCCGAGGTCGTCGAGCGCGAGCTCGGTCGCCCGCCCGCCGACGTGTTCGTGGAGTGGGACCCCGAACCGATCGCCGCAGCGTCGATCGGTCAGGTGCACCGCGCCGTCGCCGTCGACCCCGACACCGGCGAAGAGGTGGCCGTCGCGGTCAAGGTGCAGTATCCCGGCGTCGCCGAGGCCATCGAAGCCGATCTCGCCAACACGGATCTGCTGGGCACGCTGCTGCGCCAAGGATTCAGCGGGCTCGACCCCACGGAGCTGGTCGCCGAGGTCAAGCAACGGATCACCGAGGAGCTCGACTACCGCCGGGAAGCCACCAACCAGACACGGTTCGTCGAGTTCTACCGCGGCCACCCGTTCATCCATGTGCCGGCCGTCCTGCCGCAACTGTCGACGGGACGCGTGCTGACCAGCGAGCTGGTCGCCGGTGCGTCGTGGCGCGACGTGCTCGGGTGGGACCAGGAGCAGCGCGACCTCGCCGGCGAGGGGCTGTTCCGGTTCGTGTTCCGCAGCCTGTACCGGATGCGCGCGTTCAACGGCGATCCGCATCCTGGCAACTACCTGTTCCACGGCGACGGGCGCATCTCGTTCATCGACTTCGGCCTCGTGCGCTACTTCAGCCACGCCGAGCTCGACGTGTTCGAGTCGATGGTGCGGGCCGCTGCCGTGGACCACGACGCGGCTGAGTTCCGCCGCATCATCGAGGACGCCGGCCTGCTGCGACCGGGCGCGCCCGTGCCGACCGACGAGGCCGGCGAGTACTTCTCGCAGTTCTACGAGGCGGTGCGCGAGGACCGGACGATGACATGGACGCCGGAGTACTCCAGCGCCATCGTGCGCCACACGTTCGACCGCTCGAGCCCGATCGCCCAGTACGCCACCGTGCCGCGGGCGTTCGTGATCATCCAGCGCATCAACCTCGGGTTGTACGCGCTGCTCGGCGACCTGCGGGCGACCGCCAACTGGCGCCGGATGGCCGAGGAGCTGTGGCCGTTCGTCGACGGACCGCCCTCCACCCCGATGGGCGCGGCCGAGGCGGACTGGCTGGCCCGACGGCCGGGCCCCTGATCCCGCCGGTAGCGTCGCCCGGATGCGCCGCACCCCCCTCGCGCTCGCCGTACTCGTCGCGCTCGCACTCGCCGCTTGCGGCAGTGACGATGATGGCGCGGCCTCCAGCACCGCCGTCGACACCGTCTCGTCAACGGTCCCCGACAGCGTCACCGACGTGTCGCTCGTCCCGGCGACGACCGTGCCGGTGTCGGTGCCAGCAGTGTCCATCCCCGCCGCCATCCCGACCGAGCTCGTCGTCACCACGCTCACGCCCGGCGAGGGCCCGAGGCGGCCGACGGCGACACCGTGTACGTCAACTACGTCGGCGTGCGCAGCGCCGACGGCCAGGAGTTCGACAGCAACTACGGCGGGAGCCCGTTCCCAGTCACCCTCGGCCAGGGTGGCGTCATCCAGGGCTGGGAGCAGGGCCTCGTCGGCGCCACCGCCGGTGAGCGCCGGCAGCTCGACATCCCCAGCGACCTCGCCTACGGCGACCAGCCGCAGGGCGACGTGATCCAGGCGGGTGACGCACTGACGTTCGTCATCGACGTGCTCGCCGTGTTGCCGCCGAGCGATCCGGCGGACGAGCCGACCGATCTTCCGACGTCGGCGGAGCTGGTCACCGAGCCCAGCTTCGAGGACCTGCGAGTCGGGACCGGCGCAACGCTCGAAGCAGGCCAGACCGGGCTGTTCCACTTCGTCTTCGCCCGCGGCGATGACGGCACCGTGCTGCAGAGCACGTGGGCCGACGGACAGCCGCAACCGCTCACCATTCCCGAGGGCGAGACGGCCGACGGCATCAGCGAGCTGGTCGGGATGCAGGTCGGCGGTCGCCGCGCGGTCACCATCCCACCGAGCCCGGACTCCGGGCTGACGCCGGAGACCAACGTCCTCGTCATCGCCGACCTCTTGGCCGTGCTCAGCTGACGCTGCGCAGATCCAACCCGAGGTCGAGCACGCGCGCGGAGTGGGTGAGCTCGCCGACGGCGACGTGATCGACGCCGGTCTCGCCGACCTGGCGTGCGACCTCGAGGGTGAGCCCGCCGCTCGCCTCCAGCACGACCGACCGGCCTGACGCGTCACGCATCGCCACGGCGGCGCGCATCTCGTCGAGGTCGAAGTTGTCGAGCAGCACGGCGTCGGCGCCGGCATCGATGGCGACGCGCAGGGCGTCGAGGGAGTCGACCTCGATCTCCACGGGGATCGTGTCGGCGAGTGCGCGCACGGCGGCGAACGCCTCGGCGACGCCGCCGGCGGCGAGCACGTGGTTGTCCTTGACCAGCGCGGCATCGGCGAGCCCCATGCGGTGGTTGGCTCCGCCACCGACCCGCACCGCGTACTTCTCCAGCGCACGCAGCCCCGGCGTCGTCTTGCGCGTGTCACGAACCACGCAGCCGGTCCCATCGAGGGCGTCGGCCCATCGACGCGTCAGCGTGGCCACGCCGGACAGGTGGCAGAGCAGGTTCAACGCCGTGCGCTCGGCGGTGAGCAAGCCACGCGTGGGCGCGATGACCCGAGCGACCTCGTCGCCGGGTGACACGCGGTCGCCGTCGTCGACGAGGTACTCGACGTCGGATGCGTCGTCGCCACACACCACGTCGATCGCTGCGGCCGCGACGGCGAGGCCGGCGACGACTCCGTGACCACGGCTGCCGATCGTGCCCACGCTGCGCTGATCGGGCGGCACGGTCGCCGCGGACGTGACGTCGAGACCGCCCATCAGATCCTCGTCGAGCGCCATGCGCACGAGCGCAACGACGGCGTCGGGATCGAGGCCACCGTCGAGCAGGCGCTGGCGCGTGCTGTCCGGCAGCGGGTGGAACTGCACGATCAGTCAACCTCCAGGCGGCCGTCGATGAGGCGGACGTCGAGGTGTCGCAGCCAAGCGTCGACGGGCTCGGGATGGTCGGTCCGCCGGTGGCAGCCGCGGCTCTCGCTGCGGGTCGCCGCGGCGAGCACGACCGCCGATGCCACCGTCAACAGGTTGGTCGATTCCCACGCCACCCTGGACATCGGTCCGGCCGGATCGGCCTTGCCGGCGACGGCGTCGAGGACGGCTGACGCGGCCGCGAGCGACTCGGCGTCGCGGTGGACGCCGACATGCCGTGACATCTCGGCGCGGATCTCGGCGCGATGGGCACCGTCGAGCGACGGCCTCCCCCGCATGGTCGAGTTGCGGCTCGACGGGCTCGGGCACCTCCCATGCCAAGTCCCGACCGAGCCGTGTCCCGGCAACGACGCTCTCGGTCAGGCTGTTCGACGCCAGGCGGTTGGCCCCGTGCACGCCGGTGCACGACACCTCGCCGACGGCGTGGAGGCCGGCGAGGCTGGTCGTCCCGTCGAGGCCGGCCGGCACGCCGCCGCAGGCGTAGTGCGCGGCGGGCGCCACGGGGATGCGGTCACGGGCGGGGTCGACACCGATCGCCCGGCACGCCTCGGTGATCGACGGGAAGCGGGTGTAGAAGCGCTCGCCGAGGTGGGTGGCGTCGAGGTAGACGTGGTCGTCGACACCGGCCGGGGCTTCCGCCATGCGGTCGCTGATCGCCGCGGCGACCACGTCCCGAGGGGCGAGGTCCTCGAGCGGATGAACACCGGCCATCACCCGCGCACCGGCAGCGTCGAAGAGGATCGCCCCCTCGCCACGGACGGCCTCGCTGACGAGCGCCTGCTGGCCCGATGCCTCCGGTCCGGCCCACAGCACCGTGGGATGGAACTGCACGAACTCGACGTCGCGGACCGCCAGGCCGGCGCGCAGCGCCATGGCGACGCCGTCGCCGGTCACGGCCGGCGGGTTCGACGTCGAGGCGAAGACCTGTCCATAGCCGCCAGTGGCGAGCACGATGGCGCGCGCCGTCACGAGACCGACCGACTCGAGGTGACCGGAGGCGTCGAGGCGGGCGATGGTGACGCCGGCCGCTCGCGGCGTCCCGTCCGCGCTGACGCCGCAGACGATGTCGAGGGCGAAGGCCTGCTCGAGCACCTCGACGCCGGCGGCCATCGCCGACTGGTCGAGCGTGCGCTGCACCTCGGCGCCGCTGCGGTCGCCCCCGGAGTGGACGATGCGGCGATGGCTGTGACCACCCTCGCGTGTGAGTGCCGGCCCGTCGTCCCCCGCGTCAGGGTCGAACGCGGCACCGAGGCGCATCAGGTAGCGGATCGACGTCGGCGCCTCGGCGACGAGCTCGCGCACGACCGCCTCGTCGCACAGCCCGGCACCGGCGGCCAGCGTGTCGCGGACGTGGTGCTCCAGCGAGTCGGTCGGGTCGAGCACCGCCGCCAGACCGCCCTGGGCCCACGCCGTCGACCCGGCGTTGAGGACGTCCTTGGTGACGATGAGCACGGTGCGCACCGGTCGCACGGCGAGCGCTGCGGCGAGGCCGGCGGCCCCGGAACCGAGGACGACGACGTCGACGTCACGCTCCCAGCTCGGCGGCGGCGCGGCGAGGCGCCTGGGGATGCTCATTCGGCCGTCGGCGACGGCGTGCCGATGGCGATCATCCGCTCGACCGAGCGGCGGGCCCGCTCGGCGATGTCCGGCGGGACGTCGACGACATCGGTGCCGTCGCGCAGCGAGCGCAGCAACTTCGCCGGCGTGATCATCTTCATGTACTTGCACACGGCGGCCCGGTTGACCGGCTCGAACAGCACGAGCGGGTTGGCCTTGGTGAGCTGGTGCAGCATCCCGGTCTCGGTGGCGACGAGCACCTTGGATGCCGTCGTCTCGCGGGCGGCGGTGACCATCCCGCTCGTCGAGAGGATCTTCGTGCGCGTCTCCGGCACGACTCCGGCACCGACGAGGTACAGGGCACTGGTCGCACACCCGCACTCGGGATGGATGAACAGCTCGGCGTCGGGGTCCTCGGCGACCCGCGCCTTGAGGTCGGCGCCGTTGATCCCGGCGTGCACGTGGCACTCGCCGAGCCAGATGTGCATGTTCTCCCGGCCCAGTTCGCGCTGCACGTGGGCACCGAGGAACTGGTCGGGGCAGAACAGCACTTCGGTGTCCTCGGGGATCGAGGCGACGACGTCGACGGCGTTCGACGACGTGCAGCAGATGTCGGTCTCAGCCTTCACGGCGGCGGTCGTGTTGACGTAGCTGACGACGACTGCGCCCGGGTGCTCGGCCTTCCACGCCCGCAGCTGGTCGGCGGTGATCGTCTCGGCGAGGCTGCACCCGGCCCGCTCGTCGGGGATGAGGACGGTCTTGTCGTAGCTGAGGATCTTCGCCGTCTCGGCCATGAAGTGGACGCCGCAGAAGACGATGGTCGACGCCTCGGCCTCGGCGGCGACGCGGGACAGCCCGAGCGAGTCGCCGACGTGGTGGGCGACCTCCTGGATCTCCGGCAACTGGTAGTTGTGGGCGAGGATCACGGCATCGCGCTCGTCCGCCAGCGCGCGCACCTGCTCGGCCCAGTCGTCGGGAGTTGCTTCCACGGGTCCAGCGTACGGATCCATCCGAGTGTTCGGGTGCGGCGTCCGCACGCCGCACACTCGGATGGCGTCAAACACTCGGATGGAGTGCAGCGAGCTCGCGGGCGAGGCGGACGGCGCTGACCGAGCCCTTGGCGCCGATCGCCTGGGCGAAGAGGGAGACCCTGAGCTCCTCCAGCTTCCATCGGAGTTCCGGAGCGAGGGTGGCGTAGCGCTCCTCCAGCGGGACGACCTCGGCCATGCGGCGGAGGTCGCGGGCGACGTCGTCGGCGAGTCGATCGACGCGGTACTCGATGCCGCGGACGTAGCGGAGGACGTCGGGCAACCGGCGCGTCCCTGCCGCGACGACGAACCGCGGCGCCGACCAGCCGGTCGAGGTGCGCCCGTGCATCAGCGGCCGAGCGCTGCAGCGCCGGCGCGACGAGCCGGTCCACGCGCTCACGCACGCGTGCCGCCAGATCGATGATGTCGGTGGCGGTGGCCAGCGCATCGGCTGCGATCCGCGGCGCATCACGCCGCACGAACGCCTGCAACTCGCGAAACGCGGGCTCGTCCCACGGCAGCGAGCCATGGTCGGTCAGCACGCGGTCGACCGCGACGAGCCGGCAGTCCTCGGCCAGCTCGCCACGTCGTCGCGGCGGACCAGCCGTGAGCAGGAGCAGCCGGCGCACACCCCCGTGCATGACGCGTTGCTGCAGATCCGGATTGGTCAGCACACGCAGCGAGACGCTGTCGTCATCGTCGAGCAGCGCCGGGTACCCCCGGGCGACATGACCGCCACGACGCGACTCGACGACCTGCGGCAGCGTCCCGACGTCCCAGTCGACGATGCCCCGCCGCTCGGCCAGCGGGGCGGCGTCGGCGATCGCCTCACGGACCGTCGGCGCCAGCCGCGCCCGGATGGCACCGAGGTCGTCGTCGGCGTCATGGACCGTGCCGTCGGCGTCGGTGACGATGAAGTTCATCCGCAGATGCGCCGGCACGGCCGCCGCCCGGAACGCGCTCGCCGGCACCGCGACCCCGCTCACGTCGCCCAACGCCGCGGCCAGTGCGTCGACGAGCCGGCCCGCTGGCGGGCCGAGTCGCTCCGTCGCTGCCCGCACCGTCTCGGCCATGGGGATCAGCAGCCGGCGGACGTCCTTGGGCAGCGTGCGCACGAGCGCCTCGACGAGCTCGGCCCGGTACCCGGGGATCTGCCAGTCGAAGCCGGTGTCGTCGATCTGGTTGAGCGCGGTGAGCGGGACGTGCACGCTGACGCCGTCGAGCGGCCCGCCCGGGTCGAAGCGGTAGGACAGCGGGAGGCTGATGTCGCCGTGGCGCCATGTGTCCGGGTAGTCGGCCAGATGCACGCCGCCGGCGAGGAGCTCCTCGGTGAGGTCGAGCAGGGCGGGTTGGCTGACGCCGGCCGCCTTCCACCACTGGTCGAAGCGGCGCCCCGACGTCGCGTCCGGTCCGACTCGGGCGTCGTAGAAGTCGAACAGCTCGTCGTCGTCCAGCAGCCCGGCGCGGCGGACCCGGGCCTCCATCGCCCGCACGCGCTCGCGGAACGTCTCGTTGCGGGCGACGAAGCCGTGGTGCGTGTCCCACTCCCCCTCGACGAGGGCGTGGCGGATGAACATCGCCCGCGCCGCGGTCGCATCGACACGGTCGTAGGGCACCGTGCGGGCCGTGACGACCGGCAGCCCGTACAGCGTCACCGTCTCCGTCACCACCGCCGCGCCACGCCGCTCGTCCCAGCGCGGCTCGCCGTACGAGCGCTTCACGAGATGGGCGCCGATCCGCTCGACCCACGCCGGATCGATCGCCGCCACACGCCGGGCCCAGATCCGGTTCGTCTCGACCAGCTCGCCCGCCATCACCCACCGCGGCGAACGCTTCGCCAGGACGGAGCCCGGCGCGATCACGAACATCGACCCGCGCGCGCCGCGGAACTCGCGGCGATCGCCGTCGCGGGTCCCGATGTGCGACAGCAAGCCGGCGAGCACCGACTGGTGGACGCGATCCGGATGGCCGGCCTCGGCCCCTCCGCGGATGCCCAGGTCGCCGGCGACCTGGCGGAGCTGGCTGAACAGGTCCTGCCACTCACGCACACGCAGGTAGTGGAGGAACTCGGCGCGGCACAGCCGTCGGAACTGGTTCCCCGACAGCGCCCGTTGCTGCTCGCGGAGGTGGTCCCACAGGGCGACGATCGACAGCAGGTCGCTGCCCGGGACGTCGAAGCGACGGTGCAAGGCATCGGCGGCCTCGCGCTGCTCCTCGGGACGCTCGCGTGGGTCCTGGATCGACAGCGCCGCGGCGATCACGAGCACCTCACGCACGCACCCGTTGCGTTCCGCCTCGAGCACCATCCGCCCGAGCCGGGGGTCGACCGGGAGGCGAGCGAGCCGGCGGCCGATCTTCGTCAGCGTGCGATCCTCACGAATGGCGCCGAGCTCATCGAGCAGCAGGTAGCCATCGCGTATCGATGCGGCATCGGGTGGCTCGAGGAACGGGAACGCGGACACGTCGCCGAGGCCGAGGGCCGTCATCTGCAGGATGACCGACGCCAGGTTCGTACGCAGGATCTCCGGCTCGGTGAACTCCGGGCGGGCGAGGTAGTCCTCCTCGGTGTACATGCGGATGCACGTGCCGGGTGCGATCCGGCCGCACCGTCCGGCCCGCTGGTCCGCCGACGCCCGCGAGATCGACTCGATGGGCAGTCGTTGCACCTTCAACCGGCGGCTGTAGCGCGAGATGCGCGCCGTCCCGGCGTCGATGACGGAGCGCACGCCTGGCACGGTGATCGACGTCTCGGCGACGTTGGTCGACAGCACGATGCGTCGGCCACGGTGCGGCTCGAAGATGCGGTGTTGCTCGACCGACGACAAGCGGGCGTACAGCGGCAGCACCTCGGTGTCGCGGAGCTGGCGCCGGCGGAGGAAGTCGGCGGTGTCGTGGATCTCCCGCTCGCCGGAGAGGAACACGAGCACGTCTCCGCCGACATCGGCGAGCTCGTCGACGGCGTCGCTGATCGCCTGGACCTGGTCACGATCCTCGCCGACGGGTCGGTAGCGCACCTCGACCGGATGCGTGCGCCCGGTGACCTCGATCACCGGCGCATCGAAGTGGTCGGCGAAGCGAGCGGTGTCGATCGTCGCCGACGTGACGATCACCTTCAGGTCAGGCCGCCGCGGCAGCAGCTGGTGCAGGTAGCCGAGCAGAAAGTCGACGTTGAGGCTGCGCTCGTGGGCCTCGTCGATGATGATCGTGTCGTAGCGCCGCAGGTCGCGGTCGCGCTGCAGGGCCGCGAGCAGGATCCCATCGGTCATCACGCGGACCCGGGTGTGCTCGCCGACGCGGTCGTCGAAGCGCACGGAGAAGCCGACGACGTCGCCGACCGCCGTGCCCAGCTCCTCGGCGACGCGCTCGGCGATGGTCCTCGCGGCGACCCGGCGAGGCTGGGTGTGGCCGATCAGACCATCGACGCCGCGCCCGAGCTCGAGGCACAGCTTCGGCAGCTGCGTGCTCTTGCCGGACCCCGTCTCGCCCGCCACCACGACGACCGCGTTGTCGCGGATCGCGGCGCGGAGGTCGTCGAGGCGCGCCGTGATCGGCAGCTCGGGCGGGTAGGAGATCGGTCCGATGGCGCCCATTCTGGGCGCATCGAATTTCTCCATCTGGGCGCGAATCGTCTCAACCACCGATCTGGGCGCGGATCGTCTCGATTTCCGAGACGTTCCGCGCCCAGATGCGTGGGATCGCCGTCGCCGCCCGCAGTGCTGCCTCACCGAACCGTTCCCCCGGTCGCCGGCTGAGTCGCTCCAACGGCCCGCTGACACAGACCGCGGCCACGACCCGCCCTGCGGTGTCGATCACCGGTGCGCTGACCGACGCCACACCCGGCTCACGCTCCTCGACGCTCTCCGCCCATCCTCGGGACCTGTCGAACCGGTCAGCACCTTGCCGGCCGATCCGCGGTCGAGCGGCAGCAGGGCACCCTCGGCGACGATCCAGCGCAGACCATGGGGTGACTGCAGCGACACCACGCAGCGCCGGCCGTCGCCCTCGCGGACGAACAGCTGCACGCTCTCACCCGTCTCGTCCCGGAGCGCCGTGAGGACGGGTCGGGCGAGATCGGCGAGCGGGAAGGAGTCGGCGGCGGCCCGGCCCAGGGCAACGAGCTCCAGACCGAGGCAGTACCGCCCGTCGAGGTCGCGGCGCACAAGGCCGTGCTGCTCGAGCGCCGTCGCCAGGCGATGGGCGGTCGCTCGTGGCAGACCAGTCGCGGTGTGCAGCTCGGCGAGTGTGCTCGGAGCATCGGCGCCTCGAGGGCGCGGAGCACGGCAACGGTCTTGTCGACGACCCCGACGTTCGATACGCTGTCCACTAGTCAAGAACTCTATCTCAGAATGTGAGACGCTGTGGCAAGCCCGACGACGCTCCCGGAGAAGGTGTGGCAGCGCCACGTCGTGCGCTCGGCGCCCGGCGAGCCGGATCTCCTCTACATCGACCTGCACCTCGTCCACGAGGTGACCAGCCCGCAGGCGTTCGACGGGCTGCGCCTTGCTGGGCGTCGCGTCCGGCGACCCGAACTCACCGTCGCCACCGAGGATCACAACGTCCCGACCGCCGACATCGATCAGCCGATCGCCGATCCGGTGTCGGCCAAGCAGGTCGAGGTGCTGCGCCAGAACGTCGCCGAGTTCGGCATCACGCACTACCCGATGGGCGACGCCGGCCAGGGCATCGTGCACATCATCGGGCCGGAGCAGGGCCGCACGCTGCCGGGCATGACGATCGTGTGCGGGGACAGCCACACCGCCACGCACGGCGCGTTCGGCGCGCTCGCCTTCGGCATCGGCACGAGCGAGGTCGAGCACGTGCTGGCCACCCAGACGCTGCCGCAGGCGCGACCGAAGTGGATGGCGGTCGACATCGAGGGGGACCTTCCTGCCGGCGTCACGGCGAAGGACGTGATCCTGGCGATCATCGGCAAGATCGGAACCGGCGGCGGCATCGGCCACGTCATCGAGTACCGCGGCTCGACGATCCGCAACCTGTCGATGGAGGGCCGCATGACGGTCTGCAACATGTCGATCGAGGCGGGGGCTCGCGCCGGGCTCGTCGCCCCCGACGACACGACGTTCGCCTACCTCGAGGGTCGCGACCACGCGCCACGGGGCGCGGCGTGGGACGTCGCCGTGGCCGAGTGGCGCAACCTGCGCAGCGACGACGACGCCCACTGGGACCGTCGGGTCGAGCTCGATGCGACCACGCTGCGCCCGCAGGTCACGTGGGGCACGAACCCGGGCCAGGTCACCTCGATCGACGGCGCCGTCCCATCGCCCGACGAGTTCGCCGACGCCACGGCACGCGAGTCGGTCTCGAGGGCGCTGGAGTACATGGGCCTGGCCGCCGGCACGGCGATGCGCGACATCGCCGTCGACACCGTGTTCATCGGGTCGTGCACGAACAGCCGCATCGAGGACCTGCGCGCCGCCGCCGCCGTGCTCGACGGCCGGCACGTCACCGCCAAGCGGGTGATGGTCGTGCCGGGGAGCCACGCCGTCCGGGCGCAGGCCGAGGCGGAAGGCCTCGACCGCGTGTTCACCGCCGCCGGAGCCGACTGGCGCCAGCCGGGGTGCTCGATGTGTCTGGCGATGAACCCGGACAAGCTGGCGCCCGGCGAGCGGGCGGCGAGCACCAGCAACCGCAACTTCGAGGGGCGCCAGGGTCGCGGAGGGCGCACCCACCTCGTCTCCCCCGCCGTCGCCGCCGCCACCGCCGTCGCCGGCCACTTCGCCACCCCGGAGGAACTGCGCATGAAGTCCGTGCACATCGTTTCCGGCAAGGGGTTGCCGCTGAAGCGTTCCGATGTCGACACCGACCAGATCATCCCCGCCGAGTGGTTGAAGCGCGTCGAGCGGACCGGCTTCGAACAGGGGCTGTTCGCGACCTGGCGCGACGACCGCGACTTCGTGCTCAACGACGAGCGCCACGTCGGCGCGCGGGTCATCGTCGCCGGGGCGGCGTTCGGCGTCGGGTCGTCGCGCGAGCACGCCGTGTGGGCGATCCAGCAGTACGGGTTCGACGCCGTCGTCGCCCCGAGCTTCTCGGACATCTTTCGCAACAACTGCGCCAAGAACGGCCTCGTGCCGGTCGTCGTCCCGGAGGCAGTGGTCGAGCGCATCTGGGCGGCCATCGACGACGACCCGGCGACGGAGATCACCGTCGACGTCGAGCGCCTCGTCGTCGAGGTCCCGGCGATCGGGCTCGCCGAGCCGTTCCCGATGGATCCCTCGACGCAGGACCGCTTCCTGCGCGGCCTCGACGACGTCGGCATCACGCTGACCCACGCCGGGGAGATCGACACCTACGAGGCCAAGCGGGCGAGCTGGCTGACGACGACCTGACCCGCGGGATTCCTTGTCGGCTGGGGATCGCTGTGCGATCCCCAGCGTCGTCAGAACCGGTGCTGTCAGTCGGTGGTCTCGGGGACCTCTTCGCCGCTGCCGGTCGGCTGCGTCGTCGTGGTCTCGACGGCAGCGGAGGCACACGTGAAGCCGCCAGTCGCCGCGTTGCCACTGGCGTCGGCGGCCTCGAACGTCCCCGACCACCCGCCGTCCTCGAGGACGGCGGTGCCGGTGAACGTCGTCGTCGACTGATCGGCACCGCTGACCACCAAGCGTGGCGTCGTGCTCGCCCGCGGTCATGCCGCCGGCGATGCTCAGCGCCGCCGAGATCAGCCGGCTGCCGTCACTCAGCCGGCGCAGGTCGACCACGGAGGCAGCCATCTCGGCGCCTCCGTCGAGCGGGGTGCAGAAGGCGTCGAGGTTCACCGGGTCGAGGGCGTCGGCGCTCACCGTGGCCCGGTCGAGTGAGAGCGTCTCGTCGATCCCGGCCGCCGGCAGTCGCACCTGGATGCTCACGAAGCCGGCACCGGCGGCACCCGCCGGCGGCGTCGTCGACACTCCGGCGGCCTGTGCTGCCGTGCCGGTCGAGCTTCCGGCGGTCGTCACGCCGGTGGCGTCGAGCGGCCCGAGCGTCACGTCCGTGGCGTCGTCGTCACTGCACCCGGCGAGCACGAACGCGGCGACCAGCACGCCCCCGATCCAGCCCCGCCCGCGCACACCTCGACTGTCCCGATCGCTGCTCATCCAGCGAGGTCGGCCTCGAACGACGAGAGGTCGCGCAGACGCACATCGTTGCTGAACACCTCGATCGGCGCGGCGATCGGCAGGCGCAGCGTGCGCTGCAGGATGCGCATCTGGGTGTGCTGGTTGTACTCGACCATCGTGACCGCCCAACCGTCCCGGCCGGCGCGCGCCGTGCGGCCGGAACGGTGCAGGTACTCCTTGGCGTCCTTCGGCGGGTCGTAGTGGACGACAGCGCCGATGTCGTCGATGTCGAGACCGCGCGCGGCGACGTCGGTGGCGACGAGCACGGCCAGGCGACCTTCGGCGAACTTGCGCAAGGCGCGCTCACGTGACACCTGCGGCAGATCACCGTGGATGGCCGCGGCGTCGACGCCGAGTTCGACCAACGACCTGGCGACCTTGTCGCAGAGCCGCTTGGTCTGGCAGAACACGGCGAGCTTGGGGACGCCCTGGCTGATCGCCCCGACGACGCGGTCCTTGTCCATGTGGTGCACGGCGAGGAAGAGGTGCTGCATCGTGCCGACGGTGTCGGTCGCCGCGTCGACGGCCACCTCGACGGGGTCCCGCAGGTAGTGGCGGACGAGGTGGGCGACGTCGCCGTCGAGCGTCGCCGAGAACAGCATCGTCTGGGTGCGCCCGGTGCAGTGGCGCAGGATCCACTCGACCTGCGGGGTGAACCCGTCGTCGGCCATGCGGTCGGCCTCGTCCAGCACGACGACGTCCACGTCGGCGAGCGAGACCTCGTTCGACTTGAGCAGGTCGATCAGGCGCAGCGGCGTGGCGACGACGATCTCGACACCCGCCTGCAACACCTCGATCTGGTGGTGCCGGCTGGCTCCGCCGTAGACGGCGAGGATGCGCTGGCCGGCGTACTCGGCGACCGGCTCGAGCACCTCGGCGACCTGCACGGCGAGCTCCCGCGTCGGAACCAGGACGAGCCCGCGAGGACTCGCCGACTCGGCCGGGTCGAGGATGCGGGCGAGCATCGGGACGCCGAACGCCAGCGTCTTGCCGGAACCAGTGCGGGCGCGTCCACAGACGTCGCGACCCTCCATCGCGACCGGGATGGCCGCCGACTGGATCTCGAACGGTTGGGCGAACCCGGCCGCGGCAAGGCCGTCGTCGATGCGCGGCGGCACGCCGAGCTCGGCGAAGCCGGTGGGCGGCTCGACCGGCGGCAGTGTCGCGACGGTGGTCAGCGCGGTGGTGAGGGGGGCATCCGGTCGGGCGGAGGGGCGGCGCGGACGGCGCCGACGGCGGGGGGCACCCCGCCGTGGGGAGGCATCAGTCATGATGATGACCAGGGTAGCTGGACATCCGTTCGGTCGGCTGTGACAGGTGGAGGCTTCGGAACGCCGGACGCTGGGCATGCTGGCCAGCAATGTCCACCGACCTGGTCGAACCTGACGACGTGCTCCTCACCCGCGTCCGCGGCGGAGGGTCAGAGGCCTACGACCTCCTCTTCGCCCGCCACGCGGCCCGCGCTCGTCGCGTGGCTCGCGCCGTGCTGGACGACACGACCGAGGTCGACGACGTCGTGTCAGAGGCGTTCGCTGCCGTGCTCGGGGCGCTGCAGCGCGGCAAAGGCCCGACCGAAGGGTTCGAGGGTTACCTCGTCAGCACCGTGCGCCACGAGGCGTATCGCGCCAACCGGCGGCGGACGAAGCAGGGCTCGCTGGACGACCGCGACGAGGAACCCGCCGCCGACCCGTTCGTGGGGCGTGAGGACGAGGAGCTCCTGCGCGCCGCCTTCGGCTCGCTCCCGCCGTTCGCCCGCGACGTCTTGTGGCTGACCGAGGTCGAGGGTCGATCACACGCCGACATCGCCCGCAGCGTGGGCTCGACGCGGCAGGCGATCGCCACTCGCGCGGCGCGCGCCAGAGATGCGCTCGGCTCGGCCTACCTCGCCGGCCACATCGACTTGGCGTTCGACGAGCCTCCGAGGACGCCGGAGTGCATGGAGGTCGAACGCCAGCTCGTCGACCTCGTCCGCGGCAACGCCAGCCGGCGCCGCCGCCGCTATCTGGAGCGGCACCTCGACGAGTGCTCGAGGTGTCGTGTCGGGCACGATCGCTTGGCGCAGTTCAACGAGCGCTTGCGCACGGCGCCGTTCATGGCGGCCGCGGCCGGAGCATCCAAGCTGGCGACCATCGGCGGCTCGGCGTCGATGCTCGCCCGCTTCGTGGGCTCCGTGTCGCCCGTCGCCGGCGGTGTCGTCGCGGCCGCCACGCTGACGACGACGGCCGTCGTCGCGCCGGCGCTCGTCACCAACGGTGACGTGGCGCTCGCTGCGACCGAACCGATGTCGTCAATGGCGCAGCCCGACGGCGGGCCCTCCGACGTGACCGGGCGTCGGTCCGCCGGACCGAGCTTGGCGGAACAGATCCTCGCCGCGGCGCGTGCGACGACCGAACACAACGAGACGTCGCTGGCTGCACCCAGCGCGGCCGCCCCGCTGACGAACCCGTCGAGCGGACCGTCGAGCAGCGCGGTGGTGCCCGCCGTCACCGTTCCGCGCGTCACCGTGCCTCGTGTCGCCCTGCCCTCGCTCGAGGCTCCGACGCTCTCGTTGCCCACGGTCTCGTTGCCCGCGGTGACCGTGCCGTCGCTGTCGGTCCCGTCACTGTCGGTGCCGTCGTTGCTCGACGGACCGCTCGAGGTGCCCACGCTCACCGTCCCGCCCGTCACAGTCCTTCCCGACGTGACCGTGCCCGCCGCGACGGTTCTCCCTGCGCTGACGATTCCTCCCTTGACCGCTGCGGTCGCCGACGTTGCGTTGGCGACGGTCCCGTCGCTGACCGTGCCCTCCGTCGACACGCCGCTCCTCGACACGCCGGCGATCGCGACACCGGCGATCACGACACCGGTGGTCACGACACCTCAAGTCACGACCCCGGAGATCGCCACCCCCGCGATCACCACGCCGGCGATCACGACCCCAGAGATCGCCACCCCCGCGATCACGACACCGGACGTCTCGACGCCGGAAGTCACCACACCGGAGATCGCGACGCCACAGGTCACGACCCCGGTGGTCACGAGCCCTGCGGTGACCGTGTCGCCGCTCCTGCCGTGATCGCCCGAAGTTTTTCTTCAAACCGCGTCAACATCGACCCACTCGGCACTCTTCATCAGTGCACCTCGGAAATCCGAGATGCCTCTGGCGGGAACCGTGGGAGTGGGTCGAGGGCGGGCGGCCCACTCCTCACGTTCCTGTTGGCGTGGCCGTCCGGCTCGTGTAACGTCGCCTCCGATGACCCGCACCGACCTCCTCCTGCTTACGTAGGGCGAGCGTCGGAACATCGCGTTCGCCCACCCCCCGCCCTCCCGGCCGGGGGGTTCTTCATTTTTCGACCCGAGGAGCCACGACATGCCACCGTCCCCCGCCACCGTGAGACCGATGCCGTTCGGCAAGTACCGCCCGCAGGTCCCGCTCGTGCTCGCCGACCGCACGTGGCCGAACCGGATCATCGACGAGGCGCCGCTGTGGTGCTCGGTCGACCTGCGCGACGGCAACCAGGCGCTCATCGACCCGATGGACCCGACGCGCAAGCGGAGGATGTTCGACGCCCTCGTCGGCATGGGCTTCAAGGAGATCGAGGTCGGTTTCCCGGCGGCGAGCCAGCCCGACTTCGACTTCATCCGCCAGCTCGTCACCGAGGACCTGATCCCCGACGACGTCACGATCCAGGTGCTCGCCCAGTGCCGCCAAGAGCTGCTCGAGCGCACGTACGAGTCGCTGCAGGACGCGCCGCGGGCGATCGTGCACTTCTACAACTCGACCAACCCGCTGCAACGGCGCGTCGTGTTCGGCCTCGACAAGCAGGGCATCGTCGACATCGCCGTCAACGCCGCCCGCCTGTGCCGCAAGCTGGAGGAGACCGTCCCCGGCACCGACATTCGCTACGAGTACTCCCCGGAGAGCTTCACGCTCACCGAGCCGGACTTCGCCGTGGAGATCTGCGAGGCGGTGATGGACGTCATCGAGCCGACGCCAGAGCGGCCGATCATCCTCAACCTGCCGGCGACCGTGGAGTGCTACTCGCCGAACGTCTACGGCGATGTCATCGAGTGGTTCGGCCGGACGATCAAGAACCGGTCGTCGATCGTGCTCAGCCTGCACCCGCACAACGATCGCGGCTGCGCCGTCGCGGCCGCCGAGTTCGGGATCATGGCCGGTGCCGATCGAGTCGAGGGCACCCTGTTCGGCAACGGCGAGCGCACCGGCAACCTCGACCTCGTCAACGTGGCGATGAACCTGTTCGCCAACGGCGTCGACCCGGAGCTGGACATCTCCGACATCGACGCCCTGCGACGAGTCGCCGAGTACTGCAACCGCCTGCCCGTGCACCCGCGCCACCCGTACGCCGGCGACCTCGTCTACACGTCGTTCAGCGGGAGCCACCAGGACGCCATCAAGAAGGGCTTCGACGCCCTGCCGGCGGACTACGACGAGTGGGGCGTGCCGTACCTGCCGATCGATCCCAAGCACGTCGGGCGCTCGTACGAGGCCGTGATCCGCGTCAACAGCCAGTCCGGCAAGGGCGGCGTCGCCTACGTGATGAAGGCCGAGCACGGCTTCGACCTGCCGCGGCGGATGCAGATCGAGTTCTCCAAGACGATCCAGCACATCACCGAGGACTCGGGCACCGAGATCAGCCCGGTCGTCATGTGGGAGGCGTTCAAGGGCGAGTACCTGCCCGAGTCGCCACGGTACGCGCTCGTCGGCCACGAGTTGCACACCCGCGAAGGCAAGGCGACCGTGACGGCCCAGGTCGTCGTCGACGGCGAGCATCACACCGTCACGGGCGAGGGCAGCGGGCCGATCTCGGCGTTCGTCCGCGGGCTGCGATCGAGCTTCGGTGTCGAGCTCGACGTCGTCGACTACGCCGAGCACGCCATCGGGCGTGGCGCCGAGGCCACGGCCGCGGCGTACGTCGAGTCGATCGCCGGCACCGCCGACAACGGCGGGTCGAGCGAGACCCGCTGGGGCATCGGCATCGATCCCGACATCACGACCGCCGGGTTGAAGGCCGTGCTCGGTGCCCTGGAGCGCCACCATCACGCTCAGAGCGGCCAGGGCTCACTGCGTCCATGACTCAGCGCTGACCTACCATCGGCGACCATGGCCCGACGACTCCGCCGAGCGAAGCGACTCGTCTACCTCGGCGCGATCGCCGGAGGCGGCTATGCGATCTGGCGCGCCACGTCGCAGGGCGGTTCCACGCCGCACGTCGGACCGCCGGCCACGTGGCCACCGCTCGAGGTCGGCGAGCCGCCGGTCGCCGCGCTCGGCGACCTCGCCACCGCGGAGCCGGCACCGGCTCCGACGTGGGTGCCGGCGGTCGACGGGGCGTGCCCGGCGGACCATCCCGTGAAGGTCGGCAGCTCGGGGATCTACCACGTGCCGGGCGGCCGCTTCTACGACCGGACACGGCCGGAGCGCTGCTACGTCGACCCCGCCGCGGCAGAGGCCGACGGCTACCGTGCCGCCAAGGGCACATGAGGAGGTGCGGTCCGTGAAGGTGACGGTCGACTACGACATCTGCGCATCCACCGGGAGCTGCATGCAGGTGTGTCCCGAGGTGTTCGAAGTGCGCAGCGACGGCTACCTCTACGTGCTGCAGGAGGAGCCTCCCGAGGAGTTGCGCCCGAAGGTCGAGGAGGCCGCCGACCTCTGCCCGACCGGCGCCATCACCGTCGAGGGCTGAGTGGGGTTCCACGCTCGCCTCGCCAAGGCGTGGGCGACGTCAGGGTCGATGCTGTGCGTCGGTCTCGACCCCGATCCGGCCGCGTTCCCGGCACCGCTCGACGGCGTGCCCGACGCCATCGAGCGCTTCTGCACGTCGATCGTCGACGCCACCGCCGACCTGGTGTGCGCGTTCAAGCCGCAGTTCGCCCACTTCGCCGCCCAGCGGGCCGAGCCGGCCCTGGAGACCGTGTGTCGGTACATCCGCGAGCGCTATCCCGACGTCGTCCTCGTGCTCGACGCCAAGCGGGGCGACGTCGGCTCGACCGCCGAGCACTACGCCAGGGAGGCCTTCGGCCGGTACGCCGCCGACGCCGTGACGGTCAACCCCTATCTCGGCACGGATGCCGCGGCGCCGTTCCTGGCCGAGGGCGGCGTGCTCGCCCTGTGCCACACGAGCAACGCCGGCAGCGGTGAGCTGCAGGACCTCGACGTCGGTGGCGCGCCGCTGTACGAGCGGGTGGCGCGGATGGTCGCCGAGCGCTGGAGCCGGCTCGGCGAGTGCGGCCTCGTCGTCGGGGCGACCTACCCCGAGCAGCTCGGCGCGGTGCGTCAGATCGTCGGTGAGCTGCCGATCCTGCTGCCGGGCATCGGCGCCCAGGGTGGCGACCTCGAAGCATCGGTACGCCTCGGCTCGACCGGCCCGGGGACAGGCCTCATCGTCAGCTCCAGCCGGGCGATCCTGTCGGCGTCCCCCGGCGACGACTTCGCCGAAGCTGCCCGCGCCGTGGCCGTCGCGACACGTGACGCGATCCGGGCCGCCGGTTAGGCCGACAGCACGGCGACGCGGATGATGCCGGGGGCGGCACGGAGGGCGTCGACGGTGGCCGGCTCGACCAACTGACGTCGGAGCGATCAGCATGACCGCGGTGCCGGCCTCCTCGGCCCGGCCGACGTCCATGTCGGCGATGTTCACCCCGGCGTCGCCGAGCAGCGTGCCGACGGTGCCGATCACACCTGGCCGGTCGTCGTTGGTGACCATCAGCATGTGCTCGGCGGGCGGGACATCGAACGTGTGCTCGTCGATGAGCACGATGCGATGTTCGCTGCGCCGGCCGGCCAGGGTGCCCGAGACGGAGTGCCCGCCGCCGGTGATCGAGATCAGGTTGACCCAGTCGGCCGACGTCGTCGAGCTGATCTCGCGGACATCGATGCCGGCCTCCCGCGCCCGCTGCGGGGCGTTGACGAACGTCACCGGCTCCTCGCTGACGCCGCCGAACATCCCCTTGAGCACGGACAGCCCGAGGATGCGCGTGTCGTAGCCGCCGATCTCGCCCTCGACGGTGATCTCCACCTGCGACGGCAGCTCACGCACCAGCGAGGCGAACAACCGGCCGAGGCGCTCGGCGAGTGGCAGGAACGGGCGCAGGTCGTCGTGGGCCTCGGCGGCGGCGAGGTTCACGGCGAACGGTACGAACTCGCCGGCGAGGGCGAGCTGGACCATGTCGGCGATGGTGTCGCCCGCCTTGTCCTGCGCCTCGCGCGTGCTCGCCCCGAGGTGCGGCGTGACGACGATCGAGTCGAGACCGAAGAGCGGCGACTCGGTGGTCGGCTCACTGTCGAACACGTCCAGCGCGGCGCCGGCGATCACACCGTCGCGCACAGCGTTGGCGAGGGCGGCCTCGTCGACGATGCCGCCACGGGCGGCGTTGACGATCCGCAACGTCGGCTTGGCCTTGAGCAGCAGCTCACGGCCGATGATGCCGGTCGTCTCCGCCGTCTTCGGCAGGTGGATGGTGAGGAAGTCGGCCTCGGCGACGACCTGGTCGAGCGGGAGCAGCTCGACGCCGAGGTGGCGGCCGCGCTCGACGGAGACGAACGGGTCGAAGGCGATGAGGTGCATCCCGAAGCCGCGGGCGCGGTCGGCGACGAGCTTGCCGATGCGGCCGAGGCCCACGATGCCGAGCGTCTTGTCGGCGAGCTCGACACCCTCCCAGCGGCTGCGCTCCCAGCGCCCGGCGACGAGCGCCGAGTGGGCCTGCGGGACGTTGCGCGCCTGGGAAAGGAGCAGGGCCATCGTGTGCTCGGCGGCCGACACGATGTTGCTCTGCGGGGCGTTGACGACCATCACGCCGCGCCGGGTGGCGGCCTCGACGTCGACGTTGTCGAGGCCGATGCCGGCCCGTCCGACCACCAGCAGGTCGGATCCTGCCGCGAGCACGTCGTCGGTGACGGTCGTCGCCGACCTGATGATCAGAGCGTGGGCGCCGGCGATCGCCTCGAGCAGCTCGTCAGGTGACAGCTCTGACCGCACGTCGACGTCGTGGCCGGCCGCCCGCAGGCGGTCGAGCCCGCCCTCGGCGATCTCTTCGGTGACCAGGATCCGCGCCATGGTGGACGACGGTACCGCCGCTCGGTCCAGTCGAGTATGTGCTGCTTGGCGAGTGCGTGCTGCCGGGCAGGCCATCACCACGTACTCGACCGGCCGCACGTACTCGACTGGAGCAAACGGTACGGTTCGCGGGCGCGTGGGTGAGTCAGAGGTCGACATCCGGGTGGTCGAGGACCCGGTTGAGCTGCGTCGCATGGTGACGCTGTTCAACCAGGTGTGGGGCACGGTCACGCCGCTCGTCGGCGGCGAATTGCTGCGGGCGATCCAGCACGCCGGCGGCTACGTCGCCGCCGCCTACGTCGGCGAGCAGGTCGTCGGTGGGTCGTTCGGCTTCCTCGGCCGCCACCTCGACCAGCCCTCGCTGCACAGCCACATCACGGGTGTCCTCCCCGGTGTGCGGCGGACCGGCCTCGGCCGAGCCATGAAGATGCACCAGCGAGCCTGGGCGCGCCGCAACGACCTCGCCTGGGTCACGTGGACGTTCGACCCGCTCGTGCGGCGCAACGCCTGGTTCAACATCCACGTCCTCGGCGCCGAGGTCCACGAGTACCTCGTCGACTTCTACGGGCCGATCGACGACGCCATCAACGCCGGCGGGGCGAGCGACCGCCTGCTCGTCGCGTGGGACGTGGAGGTGGGCGCCCACCAACCGGCCGCCGCCCCGCCTCCGGGGACGGTGGCCGTGCCGACGCCGGACGACATCGTCGTGCTGCGGCGCACCGATCCCCGGGAGGCCGACGGTTGGCGGAAGCGGTTGCGCGCCGACCTCGGCGGCCCGCTCGCCGACGGAGGGCGCGTGCACGACATCACCGAGGGCGGCGACTACCTCGTGGTCCCGCCATGATTGCGTTCCCCGGCCACGCAGGCCGTTGCTGGTCGTTCGCTCGCTGGCGCTCGCTCACTCGCATCGGGGCGAGGGCGCACCAGTGAGGGCGCGAGTCTGCGAGCTGCGCGAGATCAGGCTCCCCCTCGTCACGCCGTTCCGCACGAGCTTCGGCGTGCAGACCAGCCGGCGCATCCTCCTCGTCCGCGCCGAGGTCGAGCACGACGGCACCGTCACCGAGGGCTGGGGAGAGTGCGTCGCCGGTGACGAGCCGACGTACTCGTCGGAGTACGTCGACGGCGCAGCGCTCGTGATCAGGGAGGTGCTGGCGCCACGACTCGCCGGCGTGGACGACCTCGACGCCGCGTCGGTCGCCGGCGTGCTCGAGCCCGTGCGCGGCCACCCGATGGCCAAGGCGGCGCTCGAGATGGCCGTCCTCGACGCCGAGCTGCGCGCCACCGGGCGCTCGTTCGCCGAACTCCTCGGCGTCCGAGCGGACGCGGATCCCGAGTGGCGTCAGCGTCGGCATCCACGCCACGATCGGCGAGCTGCTCGACGCGGTCGGCGGCTACGTCGAGGACGGCTACGTCCGCATCAAGCTGAAGATCGAGCCGGGCTGCGACCTCGAACCGGTCGCCGCTGTGCGCCGGCTGATCGGGCCGGACACACCGCTGCAGGTCGACGCCAACGCCGCCTACACGCGCGACGACTTCGCCCACCTCGCTCACCTCGACGAGTTCGACCTGCTGCTGATCGAGCAGCCGCTCCCCGAGGACGACCTCCTCGGGCACGCCCAACTCGCCGAGGCGATCGCCACACCGGTCTGCCTCGATGAGTCGATCACCTCACCGACCGTGGCCGCCGATGCCATCGAGCTCGGCGCGGCGGAGATCGTCAACATCAAGCCGGGACGGGTCGGCGGCTATCTCACGGCGTGGCGCATCCACGACCTGTGCCGCGAGCGCGGCATCCCCGTGTGGTGCGGGGGGATGCTGGAGACGGGGATCGGCCGCGCCGCCAACGCCGCCCTCGCCGCGCTCGACGGGTTCACGCTCCCCGGCGACGTGTCGGCATCACGGCGCTTCTGGGCTCGCGACATCGTCACCGAACCGATCGACGTCGTGGATGGACATGTCGCCGTGCCCTCGGGACCCGGCTTCGGCGTCGAGCTCGACCGGGAGTGGCTCGACGAAGTCACGTCCAGCTCGGTGCAGCTCCCAACCCCCTGACTACATTGCCGGTCCATGCCACATCCCTTCATGTCCGACGAGTGGATGGCCGAGGCCAAGGCCATCCGTGAGCGCTACGCCGGCCAGACCGGCAAGGTCGCCACCTCACTGAAGATCAACCAGGTCATCACCGGCGTTCCGTTCGGCGAGGGGACCGTGCAGAGCTACATCGACACGTCGTCGGGCGACGTCGTGACCGACCTCGGCTCCCTGGAGGACGCCGACGTCACGATGACGACCGACTACGAGACGGCCAAGAAGATCTTCGTCGAGCAGGACCCCGCCGCCGGGATGCAGGCCTTCATGGCCGGCAAGATCACCGTGCAGGGCGACATGATGAAGCTGATGGCGATGCAGACGGCGATGCCCAACGACGAGGCCTCGCAGAAGATCGCCGAGGAGATCAAAGCCATCACGGAGTAGGCGGGGTTTCCCGCCCCGCTACGACGGCGAGAGTGACGCCGTCAGCGCCTCGCCGAGCGCGGCGACGGTCCACGTCTCGTTGCGCTCGACGGTCTCGCCCATCTCCCACGAGCGGACCCGCTTGACCACGCCGCCCTGGACGAAGAACGTCTCGCCGGTGAACGGACAGTCGGCCGTCGACAGGTAGGCGACGAGCGGCGACACGTTGGCCGGATCCCAGTCGTCGAACGTCCCTTCCTTGGCGGCCATGATCTCGTCGAGCCCTGGCGTCGCCATCGTCAGCCTGGTGCGCGCGGCGGGGGCGATGCAGTTGCTCTTCACGCCGTAGCGCACGAGCTCCTTGGCGAGGATCTGGCTGAACGTGGCGATGCCCGACTTGGCCGCGCCGTAGTTGCTCTGCCCCGGGTTGGAGAACAGCCCCGACGTGCTCGACGTGTGGACGATGTTCCGTGGCTTCTCGCGGCCGCTCTTGGCCTCCTCGCGCCAGTAGGCGGCGGCCCAGCGGCTCGGCGCGAAGTGCCCCTTCAGGTGCACGCGGATGACGGCGTCCCACTCCTCCTCGCTCATGTTGATGAGCACGCGGTCGCGCAGGATGCCGGCGTTGTTGACGAGGATGTCGAGGCCCCCGAAGGCGTCGATCGCCGAGTTGACGAGGTTCTGGGCGCCCTGCCAGTCGGCGATGTCGTCGGTGTTGGCGACCGCCTCCCCGCCCGCTGCCTCGATCTCGGCGACGACGTCGTTCGCCGGGCTCTCGTCGGCGCCAGTGCCCTCGTTCGTGCCGCCGCGGTCGTTGACCACGACCTTGGCGCCCTCGGCAGCGAAGAGCAGGGCATGCTCGCGCCCGAGCCCGCGTCCGGCACCGGTGATGATCGCCACGCGGCCGTCCAAGGTTCCCATGGCCGGGAAGTTAACCGGTCGAGGGCTCCGCCCCCGACTGGCCCATCGCTCAGAAGAACACCATGTCGATCGCCGTGCCGCGGCGGAACTGCTCGCCGGGATCGGCGGGATCGCCGGCGACGGTGGCCGACACGAACAGTCCCTGGCTGTTGCCGAGCAGGGCGCCGACCTGCAGACCGGCGGCGGTCAGGGACTCCTGCGCCTGGGCCAGGGTGAGGCCGCTGAGGTTGGGCATCGTGACGAGGTCGACGCCCTTGGACGGGACCATCGTCACGGTGGCGCCGCGCTCGAGCTGCGTGCCGGCGACCGGGTCGATGGAGACCACGCTGCCGGTCGGGATGGTGTCGCTGAAGACCGGCTCGGCGACGGCCGGCACGAGTTGGATCGCCGCCAGCGCTGCACTCGCCGCCTCGGTGGTCTGCCCGGCGAGCTCGGGCACCGTGCGCGGGGCCGGACCGGAGGAGACGACGATGGCGACCTCGGCACCGGGCAGGACGTCGCCGCCGACGCCGAGTGACGGGTCGGCCGGCACCGACCACGAGATGACGGAGCCCGGGGGGACGACCTCGTCGTGCTGCTCGGTGGCGGGGAGGGCGACGAGGCTCAGCTCGGCGAGCGCCGTCTCCGCCTCGGCACGGGTCAGGTTGGCGAGTTCGGGAAGCTGGCGGAACTCCGGGCCCTCGCTCACGATGACGAGGAACGGCTCGCCCTCGGCGAGCTCCTCGCCGGCGACCGGTGCGGTGCGGATGATCGCCCCGACGGCGGGCTGCTCGTCGCTGCGCTCGGTCTGGATGTCGATGTCCCAGTCGAACTCGGCCGTCTGCGCGCGCGCCGCCGCTTCGTCGAGACCGACCAACGCCGGCACCGGATGCGTCGGCACCTCGAACAGTTGCAGCGCGAGCAGCGCCAGCCCGGCGAGCGCAGCGAGCACGGCGAGGGCGATCACCCACGGCAGCCAACGCCGGCGCCGTCGCTGCGGTGGTGGCGGCTCCGGCGCCGGTGCGGCCTCCTCCACGAGAGGTGGCGCCTCGACCGCGGCGACCGGGCGGCCCAGCTCGGCGAGCTCGTCCTTGGTGCGGTCGGCGTCGCCGTCGTACAGCACGGCGGCCGGCGGTTCGGCGGGCGGCGGCAGCGCGTCGCCGCCTCCGGTCCGGGCGACGCCGGCGGCGACGAGCGAGGCGTCGGCGGCCTGCTCCTCGGGCGTCGTGGCGACGGTGGGAGCGGCCAACACCGCTGGCGCCGGAGCGTCGTCCGGACGGGCGATGCCCCCGGTGGGGTCGTTGGGCCGGCGCATCCGGTTGGGGTCGTCGACGAACGGTGCCATGGCGAGGATCGGGATCGGCTTCGGGCGGGGCAGTGTCTCGGCGGCACGGACCAGACTGCGCCCGAGCTCGGCGGCCGTCGAGCGGTCGGCGGGGTCGGGTCGACCGGCCTTCTCCAGCACTGCGGCGAGCTGACCGAGGTCGGCCGACGCGGGCATCAGCCGGCCGACGCGCGCCGACAACGTGGCCACGGTCGATCGTTCTGCGAAGGGCACCTTGCCGGTGACCGCCTCGACGAGGATCAGGGCCAACGAGTAGACGTCGGTCTTGCCGTCGAGGGGCTTGGCGAGCGCCTGCTCGGGCGAGCTGTAACGGGCGACGTGGGTGGCAACGGTGGCCGGTTCACTCCAGTCCTCGGCGCCGAGCAGCTGGGCGAGGCCGAAGTCGACGATGCGCAGCCGCCGGTCGTCGCCGAAGACGAGCTTGGACGGGGTGAGCTCGGTGTGCACGAGGCCCTCGCGGTGGGCGTAGTCGAGCCCGCGGCAGGCTTCCAGGCCGACGACCAGCGCCTGCGACGGGTCGAGGTAGCGGCCGCGGTCGAACAGATCGCGCAGACTCCCGCCGGAGAGGTGCTCGACGACGGCGTACACCGTCGTGCGCTTGCCGACCTCCTCCTCACCCCAGTCGTAGACGGCGGCGATGTGCTGGTTCGACAGCGTCGACATCTTGCGCATGGCGGTGGCGAAGCGGCCGCGGAACTCCTCCGACTCGGCCCACTCCGGGCGGACGAGCTTGACCGTCACCGCTCGCTGGACCTCGAGATCCTCGGCGTCGGCGATCAGCGTGTTGGCGCCGGCCGACACCATCCGCGTCACCCGGTAGCGATCACCGAGCACACGCCCAGCGAGCCCGCGACGGATCGGCGTGGGATCCTGGCCTGCGCTCATGGGTCGCCGGCAGTCGGGGGTTGGCTGGACGGGAACATCATGCGGCGCCGCGCGAGGCTACCGTCGCCTTCGCTGCGGGTCCCGGCATGCTGGCGGGCGTGACTGCGCGCCGCGAACGACCGTGGCACCGCCGGCTCGACCTGCGGCTGCTCGCGGCGAGCATGGCGATCGCCGTCGGTCTCGTGCTCATCGGCGTCGCCCTGTCGCGCTCGGTGACCGGAGACGAGGCGACCGACCTCCCCGATGCGATCGAGTCGATCTTCCCTCCCCCCGACGCCGTCCAGGTGCTCCAGCAGACCCAGGTTGTCGTCGACCTGGCGGAGGGCTTCGAGGGCCGGCTGATCATCGACGACCTCGCCCTGGCGACGATCCGTCTCGACGAGGTCGGATCTGTCGACGTCGCGCCCGGCGAGCAGGTCGACGTGCCGTCCGGTGTCGTGTTCGAGCCGGGCAACGGCACGCTGACGTTCACGCCCGGTGACCCGGCCACGATCGAGCGCTTCGACCCCGGCTCGCACACCGTCACCGTCATCTACTGGAGGACCGTCGAAGGCGAAGGCGCCGCCCGCTCCTACACGTGGTCCTTCAACGTGATCTGACGTCCTTCCAGTCGCGGCTGCCGACCGAGTAGTGCTGCCGGCGTAGCCGCACACGTACTCGGAAGCAGCACACTCGACGGATCAGAGGTCGCCCGTGTCGAGGAGCTTGGTGAAGGCGGCTTCGTCGAGGATGGGGACGCCGGCGGATTCGGCCTTGGTGAGCTTGCTGGCGCCGGGGTTGTCGCCGACGACGACAGCGAAGGTCTTGGCGCTGACGCTGCCCGGGCTCTTGCCGCCGCGAGCGACGATCGCCGCCTCGGCCTCCTCGCGGGTGAAGCCCTCGAGCGTGCCCGTGACGACGACGGCCTTGCCGGCGAGCACCTGCGGGACGTCCTCGGTCACTGCCGGCGCCACGCCGAAGTCGACCCCCGCGGCACGGAGCTTCTCGACGAACGCGCGATTGGAATCGAGGGCGAACCACGTGGCGATCGACTGGGCGATGATCGGCCCGAGCCCCTCGACCGCAGCCAGCTCGTCGGCGGACGCCGCCATCACCGCGTCGAGCGTGCCGAAGTGGGCGGCCAGCGCCTGCGACGCCGCCGGCCCGAGGTGTTTGATCCCGAGCGCCGTCAACAGGCGCGGCAGCGGCCGCTGACGAGAACCGTCGATCGCCGCCACCAGCTTGTCGGCACTGATCTTGGCGAAGCCCTCGAGCCCGAGCAGCTGCTCCTGGGTGAGCGTGAAGAGGTCGGCGGCATCGGCGACGAGCCCGTTGGCGGTGAGCTGGGCGACGGTGCGCTCGCCGAGCCCCTCGATGTCCATCGCCCCGCGTGAGGCGAAGTAGATGACCCGCTGGTCGCGCTGGTACGGGCACGCCGGCTCGACGCAGCGGGTGTCCGCCTCGCCCTCCAAGCGCACGAGCGTGCTGGCGAGCGGGCAGGGACATGTCGTCGGGAACGTCCACGGCGCTGTCCCCTCCGGACGCATCGACGTCACCGGGCCGACCACTTCGGGGATGACGTCGCCGGCCTTGCGCACGATCACCGTGTCGCCGGGCCGCACGTCCTTCACGCGCACCTGGTCCTCGTTGTGCAGCGTGGCGACACCGACCGTCGACCCGCCGACGAAGACCGGTTCGAGCATGGCGAACGGTGTCGCCCGGCCGGTGCGGCCGATCGAGACCTGGATGTCGCGCAGCAGTGTCGTGCGCTCCTCGGGCGGGAACTTGAAGGCGATCGCCCACCGCGGCGCTCGCGACGTCGAGCCGAGCCGGGCGCGCTGCTCGACGTCGTCGACCTTGACGACCACGCCGTCGATCTCGTAGCCGAGGTCGTGGCGGTGGTCCTGCCAGTGCTGGCAGTGGGCGGCGACCTCGTCGAGCGAGTCGAACACGCGCACCTCCGGGTTGACCGGAAACCCGGCGGACTTCAGGAAGTCGAGGCTCTCGGTGTGCCGCGTGAACGCCGGCACGCCCGTGACCTCACCGAGCTGGTACACCCAGAACGACAGGTCGCGCTGCGCCGTGATCGATGCGTCCTTCTGCCGCAGGCTGCCCGCCGCGGCGTTGCGCGGGTTGACGAACAACCGGGTGCCGGCCGCCGCGGCCTGCTCGTTCATCCGCTCGAAGCTGGCGACGGGCAGGTACACCTCACCGCGCACCTCGAGGACCTCGGGGACCTGCACCCGCTTCGGCGTCTTCAGATCGCGAGGCACGGCGCCGATCGTGGCCACATTGGCCGTGACGTCCTCGCCGACCCGGCCGTCGCCCCGTGTCGCCGCCTGCACGTACCGGCCGCGCTCGTAGCGGACGCTCATCGCCACACCGTCGATCTTCAGCTCGCACACGAACCGCACCGACTCGTCGGGCAACCCGCGCGCGACGCGCTGTCCCCACGCCAGCAGCTCCTCGGCGGTCATCGCGTTGTCCAGGCTCTGCATCGGCACGGAGTGCACGACCGGCGCGAACAGCGCGCTCGGCGCGCCGCCGACGGCCTGTCCGGCGGAGTCGTCGGTGACCAGCTCGGGGTGCTCGGCCTCCAGCTGGCGCAGCTCGCGCACGAGCAGGTCGAAGTCGCCGTCGGAGATCTCCGGGTCGTCGAGCTCGTGGTAGCGCCGGTTGTGGTAGGCGACGAGCTCGCTCAGCGCGGCGATGCGCGCGGCGGCGTCCTGGCTGTGCGTCGGACATCGCCCTACGCGCCGAGGGCGAATCGGCTGGCGACCGCCTGCTCGTTGACCCGGCGGCCGACCTCGCGTGTGAGTTGCACCACGCGATCGGCGACTGCCGGTGTGTGCGTGCCCAGCCCGCAGTGCGGCGTCACCAGGCTGTGCTGGCGCAGCATCACCGGGTCACAGCCCCGGCGGACGAGCTCGCACCACACGTCGCTGAGCTGGCGCCACGACCGCTCGCTGGTCGTGGCGATCGGGCCGTCCGTCGGCACCACACCCCAGGCGACGCGCCCGCCGCGCTCGAGGAAGCGGGTGAGGTATCCGGCGACGGCAGCGAGCCTCTCGTTGACGGGCACGGACAGCACGCTCGGGCCGGCGTCGAGCAGGGAGGCGATGTCGGCGTCGGCGCAGCAGTGCACGCCGACCGTGGCCACCGGTTCGAGCACGGCCATCGCACCCGACAGCAGGTCGATCGCCGGCTCGGGCGCGATCGGGAAGCCGGGGAGCATCAGCTCGCCGAACAAGGGCTCGTCGAGCCACACGAGCTGCGGCGACTGCGGCAGCGCCGTGGCGACGGCGGCCGCCAGCGCCGTGAGGTGGGCGCGGACCGCGCGTACAGCGACGGCGAAGGCGCGGTCGGACGGCACACCGACGCGCGTGAGTGCGGCACCGAGCGTGACCGGACCGACGAACTGCCACTTGACCGGACCGCGCAGGCCGCGCCCCGCGGCCGTGGCGAGGAACGTCCGCATCGAGATGAATGCGTCGTTGGCGAGATCGGTCTGCACCGCGGCGTCGGGGTCGAGCGCATCGACGTCGACGGCGATGCTGCCGTACTGCCCGAGGGTGACGCCGGCGATGCCGACGACGGCCTGGGCGATCATGCCCTCGGCGGGCGAGCGGCGCGGCAACGTGGGGATCGCCGGCACGTCGTACTCGCGCAGGGCGAATGCGGCGGCGTCGTGGGCCGAGCGGTGCGGCAGGCTGCCGACGCCGGTGACCGCTCCCGGCCGGACGACACCGCCGATCGAGCTCACCCCCCGCGCTTCGACCGTCGTCATCGCCACTCCCTTCCGGACGCACACGTTCGCCTGCCGGGCGTCCCGTGGGCAAATCTTCTCGCCGTGTCAGGCAGTCTTCCAGCCGATCGACGTCGACGACGGGTCGAATGGGGGACCATCACCGTGTGGTCCGCACGTGCGGCATGGCTCGCTGTCGCCGTCGTCGGCGGCGCCGCAGTCGGTGAGGCGCTGGCCGACCACAGCCGCGCCGTGCAGCTCACCGGGACGGCCGCTGCGTGGACAGGATGGGGTGCCGGCGCCCTCGCGCTCGCCGTCACCGGCGTCGTGACGTTGACGGCGGTGCGCGCGATCGTGCCCGCTGCCATCGTCGTCGCCGCTGCTGCCGCGGTCGGCGGAGCGACTGGCGGGGCGATCCTCGCCCTCGCCGTGCCCGCCGTCGTCGCCGCTGTGCTCGTCGGGTCGGCTGACACCGGCCGCCGCTACGTCCAGGCCGACGCCTACGGCGACGAGCACCGCTTCCCGCTGCGCCCGCCGTTCGGCTACCTCGGGGCGACGGTCGTGACGTGGGCCGTGTGGGTCGCCGCGGTCGTCACGACGCCGCTTGCCTTGGCCGGGCGCGCCTTCGTCCTCGGTGTGATCGCGCTGGTCGTGGCCGGCGCGGCGACGTGGCTGTTCCCGAGGCGGTGGCACCAGCTCAGCCGGCGGTGGCTCGTCGTCGTCCCGGCCGGGCTCGTGGTCCACGACCCGGTCGTGCTCGCCGACACGCTGATGCTGCCGCGCCGGCTCATCGCCTCCGTCGCCGTCGCACCGGCCACTCGTGCCGGCCCCCTCGACCTGACCGGTCCGACCCCTGGGATCGCCTTGCAGATCACCCTCACCGCCGCCACGACGGCGGTGCTCGCCGCAGCCCGCGAACCACGCGGCCGGGGTGTGCACATGACCGCGCTGCTCGTCGCGCCGTCCCGCCCGGGCGCCGTGCTGCGCGCTCAGCCGGCGATGCCGCCGCCGAGCACGAAGCGATCTGTCGGGTCGTAGAAGACGACGCTCTGGCCGGGCGCCACGCGGCGCTGCGGTGACGACCAGTGGACGGCGACACCGCCGTCGGTCGGCATCCAACGTCGCCGGGCGGGCGTCGCCGTGGGCGCTGCACTGCACGAGCACGTCGCCGTCGACCGCCCCGTCGACCCACGTCACGCTCACCACCGATGTGGTGTCCGCCAACAGGTTGCGCTCGTCGCCGACGACGACCGTCGATGTCGCCCGGTCGACGTCGAGCACGAAGCGCTTCGGTCCGCCGCCCGGCACACCGAGGCCGCGTCGCTGGCCGATCGTGACCAGCTCGATCGCCGGCACCTCGCCGACCGTGCGGCCGGCGGTGTCGATGACGTGACCAGGATGAAACGACAACCGCCGCTGCAGGAACTCGTGGCGACCACCGGTGGAGGTGATGAAGCACACGTCCTGGCTGTCGGGCTTGCTGGCCGTGCGCAGGCCGAGCTCGGCGGCCATCGCTCGCAGCTCGGCCTTGTGGGCGAAGCGGCCGACGGGGAACAGCGTGCGGCCCAACGCCTGCCTGGTCGAGCATGTGCACGACGTAGCTCTGGTCCTTCGCCCGGTCGGCCCCTCGTTGCAGCCGCATCGATCCACCGCGACGGTCGATGCGTGCGTGGTGGCCCGTCGCCACGGCGTCGAAGCCGAGCACCTCGGCGCGCTCGGCGAGGCGGGCGAACTTCACGCGCCGGTTGCACTCGATGCACGGGTTCGGTGTGGTCCCGTTGGCGTGGGCGTCGACGTACGGCGTCACGACAGCAGCGTCGAAGTCCTCGGTGAAGTTGAACACGAGGTGGTCGATGTCGAGCTGCTGGGCGACGCGGCGGGCATCGTCGACATCGGACACGCTGCAGCAGCCGGTGTCGCTCTCACCGCCCCACAGCCGCATCGTCACGCCGACCACGTCGTGGCCCTCCCGGCGCAACAGCGCGGCGGCCACCGACGAGTCGACACCGCCGCTCATCGCAACGAGAACGTTCACGACGATGCTCGCGCGGCCATCCGCTCGCGCAGCGTGGCGACGGCATCGCCGATGGCGACGACGGCGTCGTCGATGTCGACCTCGGTGGTCGTGCGGCCGAGGCTCATGCGCAGCGCGCCGGCGGCCCACGATCGCTCCACGCCCATCGCCGCCAGCACGTGCGACGGGTCCATCGCCCCGCTGGCGCACGCCGACGCGGCCGACGCGCACACGCCTGCCTGGTCGAGCAGGTAGAGCAACGACTCGCTCTCGATGCCCTCGACGAGCACGTGCGCCGAGCCGGCGACCTTGTCCTGCGGGGCGACCGTCTCGCGCAGGCCGGGCACGGCAGCGACGAGCCCGGCGACCAAGTGATCGCGCAGCGCGGCGAGGCGGACGTTCTCCGTCGCCCGCTCGGCGTCCGTGGCGACGAGCGCCTCGGCCGTGGCCACGATGCCGGCGACGTTGTGCGTGCCGCTGCGCCGCTCGCGCTCCTGACCGCCGCCGACGATGATCGGCTCGACGGTCACGCCGTCGCGCACGGCGAGCACGCCGACGCCCTTCGGTCCGCCGAACTTGTGCCCACTGAGCGACAGCAGGTCGACGTGCGGCCAGAGGTCGCGGATGTCGAGCCAGCACGCCGCTTGGACGGCGTCGGTGTGGAGCAGGGCGCCGGGCGCCCGCTCGCGCACGACGGCTGACACCGCGGCCAGGTCGTTGATCGATCCGACCTCGTTGTTCACGGACATCACGCTGACGATCGCCACATCCGGTCCGAGCGAGTCGGCGAGCGCGTCGAGGCGCACGCGACCCGCCGCGTCGACGGGCACGACGGTCCCGCCATCGCGCTCGACGGTGTGCAGCACGGCGTGGTGCTCGGCGGCCGGGCACACCGCGCGGCCGCCCTTGCGCTGCACGGCACCGGTGATGGCGGCGTTGTCGGACTCGGTCCCGCACCCGGTGAAGACCACCTCGCCCGGCCGGCAGCCGATCACGTCGGCAACCCGATCACGGGCCTCGTCGACGGCGCGGCGGGCGTCGCGGGCGAAGCGGTGCGAGCCGCTGGGATTGGCGAAGCGCTCGGTGAGGAACGGGAGCATCGCCTCGACCGCCTCGCGCCGCATCGGCGTCGTCGCCGCGTGGTCGAGATAGATCAGCCGTTCCACGCTGACACGCTAGAACGGACACGCTAGAACCGTGGCGTGGAGGGCCACACCCGCTCGTCGTACGGCGACGCCTTCGCCGACGTCTACGACGACTGGTACACGGGTCTCGAGGACACCGCGGCGGCCGTCGACACGATCGCCGAGCTGGCCGTCGCCGCGGCAGGTGACGGTCGCCCGCCACGGCTGCTCGAGCTCGCCGTGGGCACCGGGCGGCTCGCGGTGCCGCTCGCCGAGCGCGGCCTCGACGTCCACGGCGTCGACACCAGCGACGCCATGCTCGCTCGACTCCGCGATCGCGATCGCACCGGGCGCGTGTCGCTGGTGCTCGGCGACATGGTCGACGACATGCCCGACGGCCCGTTCGACATCGTGGTGGTCGCCTACAACTCGCTGTTCGGCTTGGAGGACGCCGCACGCCAGCGGGCGTGCTTCGCCGCCGTCGCCGCCCGGCTCACGCCCGCCGGCGTGTTCGTCGTCGAGGCGTTCGTGCCGGAGGATCCGCCACGCGCCGGCTCGGTCGTCGCCGTGCGGTCGATGTCCAACAGCGAGGTCGTGCTGTCGATCTCCGAGCACGACCCCGTCGAGCAACGCGCCCACGGCCACCTGGTGCAGTTCGCCGATGGCGAGCGGGTGCGCCTGCGCCCCTGGGCGATCCGCTACGCCACGCCGAGCGAGCTCGACGCCATGGCGGCCGCCGCAGGGTTGCACCTGGCAGCGCGTTGGGAGGGTTTCGCCCGTCACCCGTTCGGGGACGCCAGCCCCCGGCACGTCAGCGTGTACACCCCTGGACAAGCGCAATGAAAACGCTTACACATGGCATTCAGGCTCTAACATGGAGGGCACTGTGAGTCAGATGCGTCTCAACCCACTCACCGGGCGGTGGGTGACGATCGTCGCCGACCGGGCGCGCCGGCCGTCGGACTTCGCCGCGCGCGATCGCCAGGTCGAGGACGATCCACACCGTCGCTGCCCGTTCTGCCCCGGGAACGAAGACGCCTCGCTGCCAGCGCTGGAGACCGTCGATCACGGCAGTGGCTGGCGCATCCGCGTCGTCCCCAACCTCTACCCGGCGTTCGACGGCGAGTCAGGTTTCGTCGTCCACCACGTCGGTCCGGTCCACGTCACCGCCGAAGCCAGCGGGATCCACGAGGTGTTCGTCTACACGCCGCACCACGACGGCGGCTTCGACCAGCTCGGCGACGACGAGGCGATCGAGGTCATGCACGCCCTCCGCCGCCGGCTCGCCGCCCACGCCGCCGCCCCCGAGATCCGCTACAGCCAGGTGATCATCAACCACGGCCGCGAGGCCGGGGCGTCGATCTCCCACCCCCACGCGCAGATCCTCGGACTCCCGTTCGTGCCCGGTGAGATCCTCGACGAGGAGCGGGCGTTCGCCCGCTTCGCCGGCGGTTGCGTGATCTGCACCACCGTCGAGGCCGAGCTGGCCGCCGACGAGCGGGTCGTGTTCGCCAACGACGACGTCGTGTGCATCGCCCCGTTCTGGAGCGGCGCACCGTTCGAGCTGCTGCTGATGCCGCGCCGCCACGAGCCGCACCTGCAGGACGCCGACGTGCTCAGCCTGGAGGCGATGGGCCCGGCGATCCGCGACGCCGTCGGCCACCTCAACGCGGCCATCGGCGACATCGCCTACAACATCGGCTTCCACACCGCTCCCCACGAGCACGCCGGTCAGTACCACTGGCACGTGCACCTGTGGCCGAACCTGGTCACGTCGGCGGGGTTCGAGCGGGGAACGGGCGTGATGATCAACGTCACCCCGCCCGAGCTGGCAGCCGAGACGTTGCGGGGCGTGCGCGCCCGCGTGAACGCGGCGTGACTCGGGTCTCGGTCAGCGCCGAGTACGACGTCTCCCCCGAACAGCTCTGGACGGCCATCGAGCCGATCGAGTCGCACGTCGAGTGGATGGCCGACGCCGAGGTCATCCGCTTCGTCACCGGCCAGACCCGTGGCGTTGGGACGCGGTTCGAGTGCGTGACGGCCGTCGGGCCGATCCGCCTCACCGACCGCATGGAGGTCACCGAGTGGGATCCGGGGCGGTCGATGGGCGTGCGCCACGACGGGCTGGTGACCGGCACCGGCAGGTTCACGATCACCGCCCTCGACGGCGGGCGGCGCAGCCGGTTGGGGTGGGACGAGGAGCTGACGTTCCCGTGGTGGCTCGGCGGCCGGCTCGGGGCGCGGATCGGTGGGCAGCCGGTGATGGGGCGGATCTGGGCCGGCAACCTCCGGCGCCTCAGGAGACGGCTCGAACCAGCGCAGTGACGGCGGCGCCGAGCACGATCACGACGACGAGGGGCGCCCGCCGCCACGCCGCGATCGCCGCGGCGCCGACACCGAGGGCACGGGCGTCGAGCACGAGGTCGTTTCCCGTGGAGAACGTGTTCTGGACGATGAGCGCGCAGATCAGCGCGGCCGGGACAAGGGCGAGGCAACGCTCGACGACGGGCGGGAGCTGGCGCGACCCGAGCACGACGAGCCCGGTCGCCTTGCAGGCGTAGGCGCCGGCGCCGAGCAGCAGCACGAGGGCCCAGCTCATGGCACTCCCGCTGTGCCGGGCAGACGCATGGTGTCGGCGTCGCGTGCGGGGATGCCGAGCAGGATCGCCGCCGAGGAGCACAGGATCGGCACGCCGACGGGCGTGAACGGGATGAGGACGAGGCAGATGGCCGCGCCGAGCAGACCGGCGAGCAGGCCGATGCGGTAGCGCAGGTGCGGCGCGACCATGGCCACGAACCCCGCCGGGAAGGCGGCGTCGAGCCCCCATGTCTGCGGGTCGATGGCCTCGCCGGCGAGGGCGCCGAGCAAGGTCGCCAGGTTCCAGCAGGCGAACACGGTGCCGCCGGTGATCCAGAAGGCGACGCGCTGCTCGTGCTCGGTGCGTTGGGCCGTGGCCATCGCCGTCGACTCGTCGATCACGAGGTGGGCGGCGACGAGGCGCCGGGCGAGCGAGCCACCGATCAGGCGGGACATGGCGAGTCCGTACACGCCGTTGCGGGCGGCGAGGATCATCGCCCCGCCGAGCGCCGCTGCCGTCGTTCCGCCAGCGGCGACGACGCTGACGGCGCTGAACTGCGACGCCCCGGTGAACACGAGCAGCGACATCACGCACGCCTGGGCCACCGAACCCCCGGCCGCGACAGCCCCGACTCCGAAGGCGACCGCGAACACCCCGACCGCCACGCCCAGCGTCAACGACGCCGTCACCACCTGCCGAACCGAGGGGTCCACGCCGGCCAGACTGGCACCCGGAGCAACTTCTCAAGCGCTTTCAGGTGCCACGGATGGCGCCGAATCTTCCGAAGAACGCGCCCAGTTAGGGTGCGCCCCGATGCGGGTCCTGATGTTGACCTGGGAGTTCCCGCCACGGTCGGTCGGAGGAGTCGCCGCCCACGTCGACGGGCTCAGCCAGGCGCTCGGCGCGGCCGGCCACGACGTCGCGCTGTTCACGCTGTCGCACCCGGGCGCCCCAGCCGACAGCACCGCCGGCGCCGTCCGCGTGCTGCGCGCCCGCACCGATCTGCCGTGGCTGCCCGACGACGAGCTCGTCGCCAGGGTCGCCTCGGCCAACCACCACCTCGTGCAGCTCTCGGCCAAGCTCGGCGACTGGCGTCCCGACGTCGTGCACGCCCACGACTGGCAGGTCGCCTGGGCCGCCGACACCCTCTCGACGCTGCACGGCGCCAAGCTCGTCGCCACGTTCCACACGACCGAGCGCGGCCAGCACGGTGGCCGGGTACCGCCCGGGCAGCCGAGCACGATCCACGCCGTCGAGTCGTGGCTCGCCCACGACGCCGCCGAGGTGCTCGCCAGCTCGAAGTTCCTCGTCCGCGAGGTCATCAACGGGTTCGAGCTTCCCGTCGAGCGCACCCACCTGATCCCCAACGGCATCGACCCGACGTGGTGGTCGACCGGTGAGACACCCGGCAGCCGGACCCCGCTCGTGTTCACGTGGGGGCGGGTGCAGTACGAGAAGGGCTTCCAGGTCCTCGCCCGGGCGATGCGGCTGCTGCGCCCCCGGGTGCCCGGCATCGAGTGCATCATCGGCGGCCGCGGCAGCTACCTCCCCGAGCTGCAGTCGCAGATCGACCTCGAGGGTGTCAGTGACATCGTCCACCTGCCGGGCTTCATCCCCGACGACCGGCTGCGCGACACCGTCCACCGCGCCGGCTGCGTCGTCATCCCGTCGCTCTACGAGCCCTTCGGCATCGTCGCCCTCGAGGCGCTCGCCGGCGGCGCGCCCCTCGTCGTCGCCCGCACCGGCGGTCTGGCCGAGCTGATCGAGGACACCGGCGCCGGCCTCCTCTTCGAGCCGGGCAACCATGCCGAGCTCGCCGGCTGCGTCGAGACGGTCCTGCGCGACCCCGACCTCGCCGACGACATGCGCCGCCACGGCGCCAACCTGCTGGCCGAGCGGTACTCGTGGTGGGCGATCGCCGGCGCCACCGCCAGTGTCTACGCCGGCCACCCGTCAGCACCCTGAGCGGCTCCGCCGCGGCCCGCTCAGCATCATTACGCTCGCCGGACATGCGCCCGGTTCGCCGCTTCGAGGTCTCCCCAGCGATCCCCCCTGCTCTCGCTGCGTTGCCCGAGATCGCCTCCAACCTGCACTGGAGCTGGGACCCCGAGGCGACCCGCCTGTTCGCCAGGCTGTGGCCCGGTTGGCGCCCGGGCACGGCGCACCCGGCGGAGATGGTGCGCACGACGCCGGCCGAGCGCCTCGCCGAGCTGGCGGCCGACGCCGGCACCGTCAACGACGTCGGCGCGGTGTCGCGGCGCCTGCAGACGGCGCTCAAGGGTTCCACGTGGTTCGGCGGTCGTGATGAGTCACCGCTGCGCCTCGTCGCCTACTTCTCGCCCGAGTTCGGCATCAGCGAGGCGCTCCCGCAGTACTCGGGCGGCCTCGGGGTGCTCGCCGGCGACCACCTCAAGGCGTCCTCCGACCTCGGCGTGCCACTCGTGGGGATCGGCCTGCTCTACACCGAGGGCTACTTCCGCCAGCGCCTCGACGCCGAAGGCTGGCAGCAGGAGTCCGTCGCCGACTTCACGCCGCAGTCGTTGGGCCTCGTCGACACGGATGTGGAGGTCACGGTCCACCTCGCCGGTGACCCCGTGCGCTGCCACGTGTGGCGCGCCGACGTCGGGCGCATCCGCCTGTACCTGCTGGACACCGACGTCGAGGGGAACTCCCCCGACGGCGTCGCCGTCACCGACCGCCTCTACGGGGGCGACGAACACCACCGGCTGCGCCAGGAGATCGTGCTCGGCATCGGCGGTGTCCGGGCGCTGCGCGCCCTCGGCCTGGAGCCCGAGGTGTTCCACACCAACGAGGGGCACGCCGGCTTCCTCGGCCTCGAGCGGGTGCGCGAGCTCGTGGCATCGGGGCTGCCGTTCACCGCAGCCATCGAGGCGACGCGCGGCGGCGGTGTGTTCACGACGCACACACCGGTCCCCGCCGGCATCGACCGCTTCCCCCGCGCCCTCCTCGCCGACTACTTCACCGACTTTGCCAAGGAGTGTGGCGTCACGTTCGACGAGCTGTTCGAGCTCGGCAGGCGCTCGGATGAACCGGACGACAAGTTCAACATGGCCGTGATGGGTCTGCGCCTCGCGGCGCGGTCCAACGGCGTCGCCCGGCTGCACGGCTCCGTCAGCCGGCGGATGTTCAACGGGATGTGGCCGGATCTCGCCGAGGACGACGTGCCCATCGGCTCGATCACGAACGGGGTGCACGGCCGCACGTGGGCATCCGCACGTGTCGACGCACTGCTCACCCGAGTCGTCGGCGAGGACTGGCCCAGTGCAGATGCAACGAGATGGGCACGCGTCCGCGATGTCGACGCGCTCGAAGCCTGGACGGCACTGAACGATGGGCGCGACGAGCTGGTCCGTCTCGCCCGCCAGCGCCTCGGTGAGGACGTCCTCGACCCGACCGTCCTGACCGTCGGCTTCGCCCGTCGCTTTGCCACCTACAAGCGGGCGACGCTGCTGCTCTCCGATCGGGCGCGCCTCTGCGAGCTGCTGCTCGATCGCGACCGCCCGGTGCAGTTCGTCTTCGCCGGCAAGGCGCACCCCGCCGACACGCCCGGCAAGGAGCTGATCCAGCAGATCGAGCAGTTCGCCCGCACTGCCGAGGTGCGCCACCGCTTCGTGTTCCTCGCCGACTACGACATCTCGATCGCCCGCACGATGTACCACGGCTGTGACGTGTGGTTGAACACGCCGCGCCGTCCGCTCGAGGCGTGTGGCACGTCGGGGATGAAGGCGGCGCTCAACGGCGCGTTGAACTGCAGCATCCTCGACGGCTGGTGGGACGAGTGCTACGACGGCACCAACGGCTGGGCCATCGACTCCGCCGACGACGACCCCGACCTGGACCGGCGTGACCTGCGCGAGGCGAGCAGCCTGTTCGCCATCCTCGAGAGCCAGGTCGTGCCGAAGTTCTACGACCGCGGTCGCGACGGCGTGCCACGCCAGTGGGTGCAGATGGTGTTGCAGGCCTGGGCATCTCTCGGCCCACAGGTCACCGCGTCGCGGATGGTGCGCGACTACACGACCGCCCTGTACGAGCCGGCCGCCGCATCGGCACGGCACCTCGCCGCCGACGGCGGCGCAGCGGCGACGGCACTGGCGGCCTGGCGGCGGCGCGTCGAGGAGGGATGGAAGGCGGTCGCAGTCACGTCGGTCGATCTCGACGACAGCGAGACTCAGGCCGGCACGACCCGCACCGTGACCGTCGCCGTCGAGCTCGGCGACCTCACCGCCGACGACGTCCGGGTGGAGGCCGTGCACGGTCTGCTCGGCCACGACGGCGAGTTCCGCGAACCGGTCCAGATCGCCGAGCTGCAACCGACGGGCGGCGGGTCGTTCACCGGCGAGATCGGCATCGGCGTGGCCGGCTCGTACGGCGTGTCGGCGTGCGTGTTCCCGGTCCATCCCGACCTCGCCAGCCCCTTCGACGTCGGCCGCGTCGCCTGGGCGGAGTAGGCGTCGAGCACTTCTCTGGAAGATTCGGTGCCATCCGTGGCACCTGAAAACGCTTGAGAAGTCTCTTCGGCGGCTACTCGGTCTTGTCGAACTGGACGATGGCGAAGGCGAGGAGGCCGAGGCCGAGGGCGAGGACGACGCCGAGCTGGACGACGACGGGGACCTCCCAGCCGAACCACTCGATCGGGGGATTGAGCTCGTCGAGCGTCGCCTGCGGGGCGTCGAGGTGGCGGAACACCTCGGTGCGGATGGCGTGCACCGCGTACGTCACCGGGTTGAGCAGCGTCAGGACCTCCAGCCAGCGCGGCAGGTTGTTCAGCGGATACAGCGCGCCGGACAGGAACGACAGCGGCAAGAGCAGCAGCTGCATCACGCCCATCATCGACTGGATCTGCTGCACCCGGGCGGCGATGACCAATCCGACGGCACACAGGGCGAACGCCAGCAGGAACAGCTCGCCGATCAGGATGACGATCATCCCGATGTCGTAGGGCACACCGACGGTGGGGGCGAGGGCAAGGATGATCAGGCTCTGCCCGGTGGCCACGGTGGCCCCGCCGAGCGCCTTGCCGACGAGGATCGACCCGCGCCTGATGGGTGCCACCAGCATCTCCCGGAGGAAGCCGAACTCGCGGTCCCACACGATCGATGCCGCCGAGAACGTCGCCGTGAACAGCACCGACGTCGCCAGCACGCCGGGGAACATGAACGTCTTCAGGTCGACGCCACCGGTCGACCCGGACGTGAGCGACGACAGGCCGGTGCCGAGCACGAAGAGGAACAGCACCGGCTGCACGAGCGCGGCGACAGCGCGGAGGCGGTCCTGACGGAAGCGGATCAGCTCGCGCTGCCACACCACCTTGACGCCGCGCAGGTCCTGGCGCAGGCCGCTGTCGATCGTGCGCACGGGAGCGGTCGTGATGGCTGTCATCGGAGCTATCTCCTCATGGCGTTGACGAAGCTGCGCATGTTGTCGACGCTGGTCGCCTCCGCATCGCGGATCGTGCGTCCGGTGTAGGACATGAACACGTCGTCGAGCGACGGCCGGGCGACGGCGACGGACCTGATCGGCACACCGAGCTCGGCGAACAGGCGGGGCACGAAGTGGTGTCCGTCGGCCACGCCGAACGTCACCGCGCCGTCGTGCATCTCGGCCGCGAGGTCGAACGTCGCGGCCAGCGCGTCGATCGCCGCCGGGTCGTCGTCGGTGACGATCTGCACTCGGTCGGTGCCGATGCTCGCCTTCAGCGCGTCGGGCGTGTCGAGCACGACGACCTTGCCGGCGTCCATGATGGCGATGCGATCGCAGTTCTCGGCCTCGTCCATGTAGTGCGTCGTGAGGAAGATCGTGATGTCCTCGATCGCGCGCAGCTCGTCGATGTACGTCCAGATGCTCGCCCGCGTCTGCGGGTCGAGGCCGACGGTCGGCTCGTCGAGGAACAGCACCCGCGGCGAGTGCATCAGCCCGCGTGCGATCTCCAGCCGGCGGCGCATGCCACCGGAGAACAGCTGCACCTTGCCGTCGCGCCGCTCCCACAGCCCGACCATCTCCAGCACGACGCGCATCCGCTCCTCGGTCATCTCCTTGGACATCCCGTACAGCTCGGCGTGGAAGCGCAGGTTCTGGGCGGCCGACAGGTACACGTCGAGCGTCGAGTCCTGGAACACCAGACCGATGTTGCGGCGCACGTCGAGCCGCTCGGCGACGACGTCGTGGCCGGCCACCGTCGCCGCACCGGCCGTCGGCTCGGCGAGCGTGCACAGCATCTTGATCGTCGTCGACTTGCCGGCACCGTTGGGCCCGAGGAAGCCGAAGATCTCCCCCGGCTTGACGTCGAAGGAGATCCCGTCGACGGCGGCGAAGTCGCCGTAGCGCTTGACCAGCCCATCGACCTCGATTGCTGGGACCCTTGAATCGTTGATAGTTCCCATGATATGTTCGGCGGGCGTGAGCCGTCAACAGGAGGCCGATCTCGTCGAGCTGGCCTTCAACCTCGCCGGCGCGGTCCGGCGCGAGTTCCACGCCCAGATGAGCACCCAGGCGTGGGCCCACGACGCCAACCTGCGCCGCGGCTGCTTCGGCGTCCTCCGGGCGATCGCCGAGTCGAGCGAGCCGGTGTCGCAGCGTGACGTCGCCGCTCGCACGATGATCGACCCCAGCGACGTCGTCGACCTCGTCGACCGGCTCGAAGCGGCCGCCTTCCTCCAGCGTGTACGTGATCCGGACGACCGCCGGCGCTACACGCTGGTGCTCACGCCGGCAGGGCGGGACGCCGTCGAGCGCTTCCGCCAGGTCGCCGCCGCCGTCGACACGGCGATCCTCGAGCCGCTGACGCCGCACCAACGCAACGAATTGCGCCGCCTGCTCCGGCGCGTGATCGGGGACGAACAGTCCTCCGGAGCACATCACAACCACCCTCGTTAGCGTCCCCGCGATGAGTGAACCCGCAGTACTGGCCGAGGGCCTGAGGAAGCGGTTCGGCGAGACCCAGGCACTCGACGGCGTCGACCTCAGCGTGCAACGGGCCAAGGTGCTCGGCCTGCTCGGGCCCAACGGCGCCGGCAAGACGACGGCCGTGCGCATCTTCACGACGCTGATCAGGCCCGACGCCGGGCGTGCCTTCATCGACGGCATCGACGTGGTCGCCGAACCGATGCGGGCCAAGGCGCGCATCGGCCTCACCGGCCAGTACGCCGCCGTCGACGAGCGCCTCACCGGCGCCGAGAACCTCGAGCACGTCGGGCGCCTGTACCACATGCCCGTCGCGGCGCCCGCGAGCGCGGGCGCGAGCTGCTCGAGCGGTTCGATCTCGTCGACGCCGGCGACCGAGTCGTCAAGGGCTACTCCGGCGGCATGCGGCGGCGCCTCGACATCGCCATGAGCCTGATCGCCCGGCCGTCGGTGCTGTTCCTCGACGAGCCGACGACCGGGCTCGACCCGCGCAGCCGGCAGGCCGTGTGGGAGCTGATCGAGGAGCTCGTCGCCGGCGGCACCACGACGCTGCTGACGACGCAGTACCTCGACGAGGCCGACCGCCTGGCCGACGAGATCGTCGTCATCGACCACGGCCGGGTGATCGCCGGCGGGACGAGCGCCGAGCTCAAGCAGCAGGTCGGTGCCGACCGCGTCGACGTCACGGTGCGCGACGCCGACGACGCCGGCCGGGCCGCCGAGACGCTCGCCGGCCTGGCCTGCGGTCGAGATCACGCGTCGACGGCGCGGAGTCATCGAGGTGCCCGTGTTCGACCTCGAGGGCATGGTGCCCGAGGCGGTGCGCCACCTCGACGCCGCCGGCGTCGAGGTCGTCGACGTCGCCGCCCGCCACTCCACGCTCGACGACGTCTTCTTCGCCCTCACCGGCCACCGCCGCCGAGGACGCCGAGACAGCTGCAAGGAGGTGGCCGATGACGCGTCGAAACTCCGGAGCGCGTCCACGCTCGACCTCGCCCCGGCGCCGTTCGAGGACATCCCACGCGGGCCGATCTGGCTGCTCAAGGACAGCTGGACCGAGGCGATGCGCCACCTGCGCGCCCTGCCGCGCAACCCCGAGCTGCTGATGTTCGCCACGATCCAGCCGCTGATGTTCGTCGTCCTGTTCGTCTACGTGTTCGGCGGCTCGGTGACCACGCCGATCGACTACACGCAGTACGTCATCCCCGGCATCTTCACCCAGACGGTGCTGTTCAACTCGGCGTTCACCGGCGTCGGCGTGGCCGACGACCTGAGCAAGGGGATCATCGACCGCCTGCGCTCGCTGCCGATGTATCCCGGCGCCGTGCTCATCGGTCGCACGATCTCGGACGTCGTGCGCAACGTCATCACGTTCGTCGTGATGTTCGCCGTCGCCTACGTCGTCGGCTTCCGCATCGAGGGCACGATCCTCGAGGCGCTCGCCGCGACGGCGCTGATGTTCGCCTTCAGCTACGCCTTCAGCTGGATCGCAGTCGTGGATCGGACTCTCGGTCGGTTCGGTCGAGGCGGCGAACTCGGCCGGCTTCATCTGGATGTTCCCGCTGACGTTCGTCTCGTCGGCGTTCGTCGACCCGAGCCTGATGGTCGACTGGCTGCAGCCGATCGCCGAGAACAACCCGTTCACCGTCCTCACCGACGCCTGCCGGGCGCTCTACAACGGCTACGACCCGGGCAACGACGCCTGGCTCGCCCTCGCCTGGGCCGTCGGCATCACCGTCGTGTTCGCCGTCGTCGCCACGCGCAAGTTCGCCCGCTCCGACCGAGCGCCTGACGCGAAAAGCCCGGGTGGGCCCTCCGGAGAGGGCCCACCCGGGGTTGTCTTCGGGAGACGGTCGCTCACACGGTGGCGGGCGTCCGGCTCTCGTCGAAGGACTCGATCACGAAGGACTCGGGGACCGTGTCGGGGATGATCGTGTCCTTGCCCCGGGTCGCCCACACGATGCCGGCGCCGGTGATCATGAAGATCAGGCCGAGGCCGGCGAACAGGGCGGCGAGCCCCAGACCCATCTGCAGGGTGCTGTGGGTGAGGGTGCCGACGCCGAGCTCGGCGACCAGCCCGTGGGCTGTCCCGGTCCACGCCTGCTCCCGAGCCACGGCCTCGATCGGGTTCGTCCGGTCGAAGTCGGTCCAGTAGCGACCGTCGACGTCGAACTCGTACTCACCGGCCTGGAACACCTCGCCGCTCTCGGCGGTGACGTCCTCGTCGAGCACCACGGTCTGGGTGCCGTGCAGCACGTGGTAGGAGACCGTGGCCATCTGGTACATGTACTCGGACGCCGTGTTCACCAGCGGATCGTTGGGATCCAGGTCATCTTCGACGACGGGGTACTGCCAGTCGTCGACGAGCAGCGACATGATCGCCTCGGCGCCAGCGGTCTCGCCCCGATCGACCAACTGGCCCTCGTCGTTGTAGCTCAACGTGACGTTCTGCGACTCGCTGATGGCCTGCAGCGAGTCGTACCCGTCCTGCACCTTGGCGTAGGTGACCGCCGCAGCGACGCCGAACCCCAATCCAGCGACTGCCAGGAATCCTCCGACCAGACGCATCCGCTTCCTCATGACAACCGATTCCTCTCGTGGTTGTTCGTGAACTGATTCACGAACTCCTACTCCCCATCCTCGTCGTGACCGCTGCGTGGCGACAGGGACCAAGGTCACGAATCCGACGGGACTCAGCGACGGGGGCAGTGGAGCCGCGGACGACGAGCTCGGGACGGAACAGGTACTCGCCGTTGACCGGCGTGGCCCCCCCGAGCTGGTCGAGCAACAGCCGAGTGGCGTGCTCGCACATGGCGATGATCGGCTGGCGCACCGTCGTCAGTGGCGGGTCGGTGTAGGCCATCAGGGCGGTGTCGTCGAAGCCGACCACGGACCACTCGGCAGGCACGGCAAGACCATGCTCGCGAGCGCCGAGGATCGTGCCCAGCGCCAGCAGGTCGCTCGCCGCGACGACGGCCGTGGCACCGCGCTCGATCACCGACGCCGCGGCGGCGCGCCCGCCCTCGACCGAGAAGACCGTGTCGACGACGAGCGCCGTGTCGACGTCGATGCCCGCGGAGGCGAGGGCGCGTCGGTATCCGGCGAGCTTTCGTTCGACGACCACGTAGCGCGCCGGCCCGCTGACGAAGGCGATGCGTCGGTGGCCGAGGCTGGTGAGGTGACCGACCGCCAAGGTGGCGGCGTGTCGATCGTCGCAGGAGACGAATGGCGCGGGGACCTCTGCCGAGTAGCCGTTGACGAACACCATCGGGATGCCCTGGGCGAGCAGCTCGCGGTAGGCGCTGTGGTCGCCGTCGGTGGCGGCATGGCGGCCGGACACCATGATGATCCCGGCGACGCCGCGCTCGACGAGGGTGCCGAGGTACTCCAGCTCGTCGACGACCTGGGTCGCACATCCGAGCACGCACGTGTAGCCGGCGCCGGCCAGGCGCGCTTCGAGCGCCTGGGCCAGCGCCGGGAAGATCGGGTTGTCCAGCTCGGGCACGACGACGCCGACGAGTCCGGCTTCGAGCTGGCGGGGCCGCACGAGTCGGGCGGCGCCGAGCTGGTCGACGGCGTGCAGGACGATCGACCTGGTCCGCTCGCTCACCCCCGGGCGGCCGTTCATGACCCGGCTCACTGTCGCTTCGCTGACCCCCGCGAGGTGGGCGACCTCACGCCACCGCACGCGCACTGGGCGATCGTACATGCTGCAAGTCTTGCAAGGAATGGAAGATTCTTGCTACGTTTGCAGCCATCACCACTGGCCCCTCGGCGGCGAACTACCATGCGCGGCGGGGGCGGTGTGAACAACCTCAAAGGGGGATCATGCGTACTCGCACGTTCCGGGCCACCGCCCTGTCGGTGCTCGCTGCCTTCTCGCTCGTCGCCGCCGCGTGCGGTGACGACGACGATGATGACGCCGGCGATGCTCCGGCGACCGCCGGAGAGGGGACCAGCGCGGCGACCGAACCGGCCGCCACCACCGCCGAGGGCACGACGGCCGAGGGCAGCGCCGCCGGCGACCACGACCGGCGGCAGCACGGCGCCGGGCGAGACGGCCGCCCCGACGGCGCCCCCGCGCGGCGACGCCGACCTCGTGATCTGGACCGACGACACCCGCCAGGCCGTCGTCCAGGAGATCGCCGACGACGTTCGGCGAGGAGAACGGCATCACCGTCGCCGTGCAGGAGCTCGAGTTCGGCCAGATCCGCGAGCAGCTCAGCCTGGCCGCCCCGGCCGGCGACGGCCCCGACATCGTCATCGGCGCCCACGACTGGCTCGGCGAGCTCGTCGACCAACGGCGTGCTCGAGCCGATCGACCTCAGCGGCATCGCCGACGAGTTCCACGAGGTCGCCATCGAGGCGTTCACCTACGACGGCCAGACCTACGGCCTGCCGTACGCGGTCGAGAACATCGCCCTCGTCCGCAACACCGAGCTCGTGCCCGAGGCGCCGGCGACGTTCGAGGAGATGGTCCAGATCGCCACCGACTACAAGGCCCAGTACGCCGACGACCCGACGTACCAGGGCCTCGCCCTGCAGGTCGGCCCGGAGGGCGACGCCTACCACTTCCAGCCGATCCTCACGGCGTTCGGCGGCTACATCTTCGCCCAGAACGAGGACGGCACGTTCAACCCCGAGGACCTCGGCATCGACTCGCCGGGCGGGCTCGAGGCCGCCGCGTTCCTCGCCGAGCAGGCGGCGGCCGGCCTGCTCAGCGCCGACACGAGCTACGACGTGATGATCGAGAGCTTCGGCGAGGGCAAGGCGGCGTTCGCCATCACCGGTCCGTGGGCGATCGCCAGGACGACACCGGCTTCGCCGCCACCGGCGTGCCCTACGAGGTCACGCCGATCCCCGCCCGCGAGGACGGCACGGTCCCGCAGGTGTTCGTCGGCGTGCAGGGCTTCATGATCTCGTCGTTCTCCGAGCAGAAGGACCTGGCCATGAGCTTCGTCCTCGACTTCATGAGCCAGGAGTCGACGCAGCTCGCGATGTTCGAGGCCGGCGGCCGTCCGCCGGCGCTGACGTCGGCCTTCGAGCAGGTGAGCTCCGACCCCGACGTCGCCGGCTTCGGTGAGTCCGGCGCCGCGGGCATCCCGCAGCCGGCGATCCCGGAGATGAGCAACGTGTGGACGTCGCTCGGCCTGGCCGAGGTCAACGTGCTCCGGGGCGCCGATCCGACCACGGAGTTCACGGCGGCGGCCGAGGCCATCCGCGCCGAGATCGGCGGGTAGCGATGACCGGCACGGGACGCCGGTGCTCGACGCCGGTCGAGCACCGGCGCCCCGTGGCGGCGACGCGGCGCCGCGCCGCCACGGCGCCCGCGACCCCGGCACGACGTCGGGCTGGATCGTCAAGATCGTCCTGCTCGGGCTCGTCGACGCCCTCGCGATCACCGGCCTGCTGATCGCCTTGGAGCAGGAGGCGTGGGGCTACGTCGCCGTGCTCGCCGTGACGCTCGTCGCGCTCAACGTCGTCTACCTGCCGCGGCGCTACGTGCCGATGAAGTACCTCCTGCCCGGGCTGTTCTTCCTCGCCGTGTTCGGCGTCTACCCGGTGCTCTACACGGCGTACACGTCGACGACGAACTACGGCACCGGCTTCGTGCTCAGCCGAGGACCAGGCGATCGACCAGATCCAGAGCCAGTCGGTCGGCCAGGTGCCGAGACGTCGACCGCGTACGACGTCACCCCGTTGCGCGGCGCTGACGGCCGTTCGCCGGCTACGGCCTGTTCGACCCGGAGACCGAGGAGCTCTTCCTCGGCACCGACGGAGGGCATCGAGCCGCTCGACGAGCCGGCCGAGCTGCAGGTGCTGACGACGACCGGGCGGACGTTCGTCGTCAGCGTCGGCGACCTCGAGGGCGTGCGGCCCGGCGACGTCGACACGCTGCCGGGCTACCCGGCCGACCCCGAGTCCTACGTCATGCCCGGCGAGACGGAGGGCTCGGAGATCCGGATCTCCGGCGGGCAGGCGTTCGAGAGCCGCACGACGCGCGAGTACGACCCCGAGACCGCCACGATCACCGACACGTCGACGGACCCGCCACCGTCTACACCGCGACGAGGGGCAGTTCGTCGTCCGCGGACGGCGACGCGCTGACGCCCGGGTTCACGACCAGCGTCGGCTTCGACAACTACCGCGAGATGTTCACCGGCACGAGTTCCGCGGCTCGTTCCTCCGCGTGCTGGTGTGGACGATCGCCTTCTCGCTCTGTCGGTGATCACCACGTTCGCCCTCGGGCTGCTGCTGGCGATGGTGTTCAACGACGAGCGCATGCGCGGCCGCAAGATCTACCGGTCGCTGATCATCATCCCGTACGCCCTGCCGGCGTTCATGACCGCGCTCGTCTGGCGCGGCCTGTTCAACCGGACGTTCGGCATCAACCGCTGGCTCGGCATCGACATCGGCTGGCTGGAGAGCCCGGCGCTGGCGATGTTCTCGCTGATCCTCGTCAACCTGTGGCTCGGCTACCCGTACATGTTCCTCGTCTGCACCGGAGCCCTGCAGAGCATCCCGACCGACCTCAAGGAGGCGGCCTACGTCGACGGCGCGACCGGGCTCGACGACGTTCCGCAAGATCACGTTCCCGCTGCTGCTGACGGCGGTCAGCCCGCTGCTCGTCGCCAGCTTCGCCTTCAACTTCAACAACTTCACGCTCGTCTACCTGCTGACGCGGCGGCGGGCCGCGCAGCAGCGGCGAGATCGGCCGGGTCGACCGACCTGCTGATCACGTGGACCTACCGCATCGCCCTCGACGGCGAGCCCAAGCGCCAGGGCCTCGCCGCCGCGCTGTCGGTGCTGATCTTCATCATCGTCGCCGCGCTCTCGGCGATCGGGTTCAAGGCCACCAAGACGTTCGAGGAGGTCCGCTGATGACCGCGACACCTACGCCCGTCGACACCGGCACGACGCCCGACCAGCAGCAAGATCCCGGGTGCGCGGCCGGCGCTGGTTCGCCGCGACCGGCTGGCGCCACGTCGTCGGGCTTCTGGCGCTGTTCTTCGCCCTGTTCCCGGTGTGGATCGTGCTCATCGCCGCGTTCTCCGAGAGCGGCACGCTCAGCGGCCAGACGCTGGTGCCGGAGTCGATCACCACCAAGCAGTACGACACGCTCGTCGACGAGTACCCGTTCTGGCGCTGGTTCTTCAACTCGCTGATCGATCAGCGTCGTCGTCGCCTTCGGCACCGTGCTGCTCGCCTCGCTGGCCGCCTACGCCTTCTCCCGGCTGCGCTTCCGGGGCCGCCGCCCGGGCCTGCTACGCGCTGCTGCTGATCCAGATGTTCCCGGCGTCGCTGGCGTTCGTGGCCATCTACATCATGGTCGACCAGCTCGACGACACGTACCCGGCGATCGGCACCGGCTCGATCATCGCCATCATGCTCTTCTACCTCGGCGGCGCGCTGGGGGCGAACGCCTGGTTGATCAAGGGGTTCTTCGACACCATCCCGCGGGACCTCGACGAGAGCGCCCAGATGGACGGGGCGACGCACAACCAGACGTTCTTCAAGATCATCCTGCCGCTCGCCGCGCCGGTGCTGGCGATCATCTTCCTGCTCGTCGTTCATCGCCTCCCAGGCGCGAGTTCCTGATCGCCCGGTCGATCATGTTCGGCCAGGACATCTCGTCGCCGGACCTCACCGTCGCCGTCGGCCTGCGCGGCCTGCTCGCCGGCGATCGCTACGACCTGCGCTGGGGTCCGTTCGCCATGGGCGGCGCTGCATCGCCGCCATCCCCGTCGTGCTGCTGTTCCAGTTCCTCCAGCGCTACATCGTCGGCGGGATCACCGCCGGCGCCGTCAAGGGGTGACCCCGCTGGACCTGACGCGCCGCACCACGACGGCTCCGAGCGGCACGTCTCGACGCTCGAGCCCGAGCTCGGCGACACCGTGTCGGTGTGGTTGCGCGTGCCCCACGCCGACCCGGCCGACCGGCGTCTGGGTGCGCACGACGCCCGACGCCGAGCCGCAGGTTCACCGCTGCGGTCGTCGACCGCACGACGCCGCACGAGACGTGGTGGCGCGCGGACATCGTCGTGCACAACCCGCTGACGAACTACCGCTTCCTCGCTCGACGGCGGCTCCGGGTATCGCTTCGTCAACGGCACCGGCACCCACCACCGCAGCGTCGGCGACGTCAACGACTTCCGCCTCTCGGCGTACGCCCCGCCGCCGTCGTGGCTGGCCGACACCGCCTTCTACCAGATCTTCCCCGACCGCTTCGCCCGCTCCGGCGCCGACGCGGCCGGCACCGCCGTGGGCGATCCCGATGGCGACGTGGGACGAGCCGGCCGTCGAACGACGGGCGCACGGGGGTGCGCCAGCTCTTCGGTGGCGACCTGGCGGCATCGAGGCGCACCTCGACCACGTCGCCTCGCTCGGGGCCGGCGGGCTGTACCTCACGCCGCTGTTCCCGGCGCCGTCCGTCCACCGCTACGACGCCGACACGTTCGACCACGTCGACCCGCTCCTCGGCGGCGACGACGCGCTGATCAGCCTCGTCAAGGCCTGCCACAACCGGGGCATCCGCGTGATCGGCGACCTGACCGTGAACCACGCCGGTCGGGGTCACGAGTGGTTCCGGGCGGCCCAGGCCGACGCCTCCTCGCCGGAGGCCGGCTTCTTCTTCTTCCGCCGGCATCCCGACGACTACGAGTCGTGGTACGACGTGCCGACCCTGCCCAAGCTCGACCTGCGATCGGCCGAGCTCCGCCGCCGCCTCGTCGACGGGCCCGGACTCGGTGACGGCGCGCTGGCTGCGCCCGCCGTTCGACCTCGACGGCTGGCGCGTCGACGTCGCCAACATGGCCGGGCGCAACCGGGGCATCGACGTCAACCACGCCGTCGCCGTCGCCATGCGGCGGACGATGGCCGAGGCCACGCACCGACGCCTACCTCGTCGCCGAGCACTGCTACGACGCCAGCCGCGACCTCGACGGCGACGGCTGGCACGGCGTGATGAACTACCTCGCCTTCACCCGCCCGGTGTGGGCGTGGCTGCGCGACCCGGACGATGGAGTCGATGCAGGTTCCTCGGTGACCCCGTCGCCCTCCCGCGACTTCGGTGGTGCGGCGACGGTCGCGTCGATCACCGACGTCGCTGGCGGCGCAGCCGTGGCGATCGAGCGTGTCCGGGTTCAACCTGCTCGGCTCGCACGACACGACACGGTTCCGCAGCGTGTGCGGCATCGTCCGACCGCCACATCGCCGGAGCCGGGCTGCTGTTCACGCTGCCCGGCGTGCCGATGGTGTTCGCCGGCGACGAGGTCGGCCTCACCGGCGTCGAGAGCGACGGCGCCCGCCAGCCGATGCCGTGGGAGCCGGAGCGATGGGACAGCACCGTGCTCGACGGCTACCGGGCGCTGGGCGCGCTGCACCGATCGTCGCCGGCGCTGCGCCGTGGCGGTCTGCGCTGGGTGCACGCGTCCGACGATGTCCTCGTGTTCCTGCGCGAGTCGCTCGACGAGCGCCTGCTCGTCCAGGTCGTCCCGGCGCCGACACGAGCCGGTGCGCATCGACGCCGCTGCGCTCGATGGCGACATCGGCGACCGAGCGCCTCGGCGGCAGCGATGCCGTCACTCGCGACGGCTCGTCGCTCGCGCTGCCGGGCGACGGCCCGGCGGTGCACGTCTGGCAACTGGATCCCCGATCAGGAGGAACGACCCATGGCTGATGTGGTGCTCGACCAGCTCACGAAGCAGTACGAGAACGGCTTCGTCGCCGTCTCCGACCTCGATCTCGACATCGCCGACGGCGAGTTCCTCGTGCTCGTCGGACCGTCCGGGTGCGGCAAGTCGACGGCGCTGCGGATGGTCGCCGGACTCGAGCAGATCACCGGCGGCGAGCTGCGCATCGGCGGCCAGCGGGTCAACGAGGTGCCGAGCCGCGACCGCGACATCGCCATGGTGTTCCAGAGCTACGCCCTGTACCCGCACATGAGCGTCGCCGACAACATCTCCTTCGGGCTCAAGCTGCGCAAGATGCCGAAGGACGAGATCAAGCGGCGCGTCGACGCGGCGCCAAGACGCTCGGGCTCGAGGAGCTGATGGACCGCCGGCCGAAGATGCTGTCGGGCGGCCAGCGCCAGCGCGTCGCGATGGGGCGGGCGATCGTGCGCAACCCGCAGGCGTTCCTGATGGACGAGCCGCTGTCCAACCTCGACGCCAAGCTGCGCGTGCAGATGCGCGCCGACATCGCCGCGCTGCAACGCGAGCTCGACGTGACGACCATCTACGTGACCCACGACCAGGTCGAGGCGATGACGATGGGCGACCGCGTCGCCGTGATGCGCAAGGGCCTCCTCCAGCAGGTCGACGACCCGCAGGTGCTCTACGACGAGCCGGACAACCTCTTCGTCGCCGGCTTCATCGGCTCGCCACCGATGAACATGGCCGAGGCGCGGATCGTCGAGCACGGCGACGGGCTCGCCGCCGAGATCGGCGACCAGACGCTGACGCTCGATCCCAAGGTCGAGGTCGATCGGCCGGCCATCCGTGGCTACGTCGGCAAGACCGTGGCGATCGGCATCCGTTCGGAGGACCTCAGCGAGCCGACGCCGCGCAACGACGTGCCGGAGGACCAGCGGATCCGCTCCAAGGCCATGCTCACCGAGGCGCTCGGGTCGGAGATCGTCGTCCACTTCGCCATCGAGGCTGCCGTCGGTGCAGACCGAGGAGGCCAAGGAGCTGGCCGAGGACGCCCACTCGGACGACAAGATCGCAGGCGGTCGAGGGTCGCCGGCACGAAGTTCGTCGCCAGCTTCTCGCCACGCAGCCGCGTCAAGCCCGGCGACCCCATCGAGGTCGGCGTCGACACCAGCCGCATGTACTTCTTCGACCTCGAATCGGGCCTGGCGATCCGCGCGTAGCTGGACGGGCTCAGCGACCGGTGAACGTGGCCTTGCCGGGACCGTGCTCGAGGAAGCTCTGCACGCCGATCTGACTGTCCTCGGTGCGGAAGGCCTCGACGAACGCCTCCTGCTCGAGGGCGAGGCCGTCGGTGAGTGACGTCGACAGCCCTTCGTCGATCACCCGCTTGGTCAACGCCTGAGCCGACAAGGGGCCGCGGGCGACCTCGGCGGCGAGCTCGAGTGCCCTGACCATCGGGTCGTCGTCGACGACCTCGTCGGCGAGGCCGATGCGCAGCGCCTCGTCGGCCTTGACCTGGCGGCCGGTGATGCACAGCTCCTTCGCCTTGCTCGGGCCGACGAGCCGCGCCAGCCGCTGCGTGCCGCCGCCGCCGGGGATGATGCCGAGGAGGATCTCCGGCTGGCCGAACACGGCGCGCGGCCCGGCGATGCGGTAGTCGCAGGCCATGGCCAGCTCGCACCCGCCGCCGAGGGCGTAGCCGCTGACCGAGGCGATCACGAAGCGAGGGATGGCGGCGACGGCGTCGAGCGCGCTGTGCACGCCGGCGGTGATCCCGCCGGCCTCGTCGGCGCCCTTGAACTCGGCGATGTCGGCACCGGCGGCGAAGATGCGTTCCCCGCCGGTGACCACGACGGCGCCCGGTGGATCCTCCGTCAGCGCCTCGGCCGCCTCCTTCAGCTCGGCGAGCAGGGCGCTCGACAGGGCGTTGACCTTGCCGTTGGCGAGGGTGACGACGGCGACGCCGTCGTCACGGCGATCGAGGCTGAGCAGTGATGGCATCGCCACAGTCTGTTCGTTCCGCCAACTGGGCGTGAATCGTCCCGGATTCCGGGACGATCCACGCCCAGATACGAATCACGCCCAGATCAGAGAACGGGGGCGAGCATCTCGTCGGCGGCTGACCACGGGTCGACGGTGCCGGCGAGGACGTCGTCGGTGAGCGACTCCCAACGATCTCCTGTGCACACCTCGCGCGCACGCTGCTCGAGGCGGCGGGCGACGATGTCGCGCAGCTCCTCGCCGAGGCGGAGCCGGCGGCGGCGATCGAGCTCACCGGACTCGACGACGTGATCGCGGTGGGTCGTGACGATCTCCCACAGCTCGGCCACACCGTCGCCGTTCGAGGCGATCGTCGTCGTGATCGGGACCTTCCAACCGGCGCCATGGCCCGTCTCGGCGGACAGCTCGAGCATCTGCTGGAGGTCCCGCCGGGTCTCGTGCACGCCGGCCCGGTCCGCCTTGTTGATGACGAAGATGTCGGCGACCTCCATCAGCCCGGCCTTGTTCGCCTGCACGCTGTCACCCCAGCCGGGGTTGACGACGACGATGGTGGAGTCGGCGCGCCCGGCGACCTCGACCTCGACCTGGCCGACGCCGACCGTCTCCAGCAAGATCCAGCGGTAGCCGACGGCATCGAGCAAGCGGATGGCCTCCGGGGTCGCCAGCGACAGCCCGCCGAGGTGGCCACGAGTGGCCATCGAGCGGATGAACACGCCGAGGTCGGTGGCGTGCTCCTGCATGCGCACGCGGTCGCCGAGGATCGCCCCGCCCGTGAACGGCGACGACGGGTCGACGGCGAGCACGGCGACCTCCTCACCGAGCGAGCGGAGGTGGCCGACCATGGCGCTGGTCAGCGTGCTCTTGCCGGATCCGGGCGCGCCGGTCAGCCCGACCGTGTAGGCGTGACCGGTGCGTGGGGCGACGAGGCGGGCGACCTCACGGGCGCCATCGCCACCGCGTTCGACGAGGGACAGCAGGCGGGCGGTGGCGGTGCGCTCACCGCCGACCGCTGCGTCGAAGAGCTCGCTCGGTGACCGGGGCGTCACGCGACTTCGACGACGTCGTCGACGTTGACGACCTCGGTGACGCCGTCGACCCGGTCGCGCATGATCCGCTCGATGCCGGCCTTCAACGTCTGCGTCGACGCCGGGCAACCGACGCACGCACCGGTGAGCGTGACGGAGACGATGCCACGCTCCTCGTCGACGTCACGGAGCACGATGTCTCCACCGTCGGCCTGCAGGGCCGGGCGGATCACGTCGATGGTCTTGAGGACTTGGTCACGCATCATGTCGATCTCGGGCCATTCAAGCAGGCGCTCCCTACCATTGGCGCGTGATGGTCAACGTCGTGCTGGTAGGTGGCATTCCGCTGCTCGCCCACCAGGGCGGCTGGGACGAGATCCTGCTGGTCGCCGTGCCGATCGCCGTCGTCGGCGCGCTGCTCTGGCTCGCCCGCCGCCGGGTCGATCGCACGTCAGCCGACGCGGACGATGTCGGCGCCGACCGCTCGTAGCCGGCCCACCAGATCGTCGTAGCCGCGGTCGATGTGCGAGACGCCGCTGATCACGGTCTCCCCCTCGGCGGCGAGGCCGGCGACGACCATCGCCGCGCCGGCGCGGATGTCGTGGGCGCGCACGGGCGCCCCGGACAGACGCGGTACGCCGCGCACCACGGCGTGGTGGCCGTTCGTGCGCACGTCGGCGCCGAGGCGGGTCAACTCCTCGACGTAGCGGAAGCGGCCGGGGTAGAGGTTCTCCGTGACGATGCCGACGCCGTCGGCGATCGAGAGCATGGTGATGAACAGCGGCTTGTAGTCGGTGGCGATGCCCGGGTAGGGCAGGGTCTGCACGTCGATCGAGCGCAGCCGGTCGGGCGCGGCGACCCGGAGGTCGGCGCCGAGCTCGACGTCGAGGCCCATCTCGGCGAACCGGGCGAGCACGTTCTGCATGTGGTCGGCGCGCGCCTCGCGGATGCACAGCTCGCCGCCGGCGACGGCCACCGCCGCCACGTACGTCGCCGCCTGGATGCGGTCGGGCACGGTGCGGTGGTCGGCCGGGTGCAACGACCCCGGTTCGACGCCACGCACGACCATCGTGGCCGTGCCGATGCCCGAGATGTCTGCGCCCATGGCGACCAACATCTCGCACAGGTCGACGACCTCCGGCTCCCTGGCGGCGTTGTCGATCGTCGTGACGCCGTCGGCGAAGATCGCCGCGGTGACGATGTTCTCCGTCGCCCCGACGCTCGGGAAACCGAACGTCACCTCGGCCCCGTGCAGGCGATCGGCGGTCGCCTCCAGCTCGCCATGGCTGAACTTGAACTCCGCGCCCATCGCCTCCAACCCGGCGACGTGCATGTCGATCGGGCGGGCACCGAAGTCGTCGCCGCCCGGCATCGACAGGCGGACACGACCGCAACGCGTGAGCAGCGGGCCGAGGACGTTCACGGATGCCCGGATGCGCTCGACCAGCTCGTAGGGGGCAACGGGTGTGAGGTCGCCGGTGTTGGTCATCCGCAGCCGGCCGGGCTCGGGCACGTCGGTGCGGATGCCGATGGCGTCCAGCAGCTCGGCCATGATCGTCACGTCGACGATCGTCGGCACGTTGGTCAGCTCGTACGTGCCGTCGGCGAGGATCGTCGCCGCCATCAGCTTGAGCACGGCGTTCTTGGCGCCGGGCACGTCGATGGTGCCGCGCAGCTCGCCGACGCGGCGAACGACGATCTGCCCGGTCGCCGTCATGGCTCGCCAGTATGCTCCCGCCGTGCAGGGAGGCGGTCATGGGCGGCGTCGCCGCCCCGACCGCCGGCAGGTGGTGCGCGACTGGCCGGATGAACCCGCCGTCGGCGCCCTCCTCGAGCGACCGCGCGACGACATGGTGCTCGAACGAGCCGGCGTCGACGGAGAGTTCGTCCAGGCCAGCGGTCCGTTCACCAGCTACCGCCGCACGCTGACGCGGGTCGACGGCCGGTTGCGCGAGACGACGCAGTTCAGCTACTCGATCCCGTGGTTCGCGTGGCTCTTCGCCGTGCCGGTGCGCTGGGCGATCGCCCGTCGCGGGGCGGCGCCGACGCACGCCCACCACGACATCCACGCCATCGCCGCGCCGACACCGTGGTGGGCGCCACCCGACCGCCTCGACCCTCGAGGGCTCACCGTGCTCGGGTTGCTCGCCGCCGCGTCGATGTCGTCCGCGTTCGTCAACACGCTGTTCACCCAGACGGTCAACTTCGCCGCCGACGACTTCGGTGTCAGCGACACCGGCGTCGGCGTCGCCGGCTCGGTGGTGCGGGCGGGGATCATCCTCGTGCTGCCCGTCGCCGTGCTGGCCGACCGGGTCGGCCGGCGCCGCGTCGTCACCGCCATGGCGGTCGCCGCTCCGGTGGTCACGGCGATGGGCGCCTTCGCCCCGTCGTTCCCGTTCCTGGTCGCCACGCAGGCCATCGGCCGGCCGCTCGGCCTGGCCCTCGACTTCCTCGTCGCCGTCGTCGCCGCCGAGGAGATGCCCCGCAACAGCCGCGCCTACGCCGTGAGCGTGCTGGCGATGGCCAGCGGGCTCGGCGCCGGCGTCGCCGTGATGGCCCTGCCGCTCGCCGACATCTCCGCCAGCTCGTGGCGGCTCGTCTACCTGATCTCGCTCGTGTGGCTCGTGGTCGCCGTCGACATCGCTCGCCGGCTGCCGGAGACGCGTCGATTCCAACGCCCGCATGTCATCGCCCCGCAACTCGACCGGCGCCGGTTCGCCGTGCTCGCCTCGGTCGCCATGCTGGCGAACCTCTTCGTGGCGCCGGCCAGCCTGTTCCAGAACGGCTACCTGAAGGACATCCGCGGCTTCTCCGCCACGACCATCGCCATCTTCACGATCGGCACGGCAACGCCCGCTGGCATCGGCCTGATCCTCGGCGGGCGCATCGCCGACGTCAGCGGGCGCAAGCGGCTGATCGCCGCCGGCCTGCCGCTGGCGACGGCGCTGATCGTGCTGTCCTACAGCGTCGGCGGGCCGGTGATGTGGCTGTCGGTGTTCCTGGCCGGCACGCTCGGGGGGCTCACCTACCCGGCCCTCGCCGTCTACCGGACCGAGCTGTTCCCGACCGGCAACCGCGGGCGGGCCGCGGGGCTGATCACGGCGGCGGCGCTGCTCGGCGGCATCGGCGGGCTGCTCGTGATGGGGACGCTGCTCGACCGGGACTGGTCGCATGGCGCCGTGATGGCGCTGCTCGCCAGCGCCCAGGTCCTCGTCGTGATCATCGTCCTGCGCTGGTACCCCGAAACCGCCCACAAAGAGCTCGAGGACCTCAACCCCGAGGACGCCGTCCATCCGAGTGTTTGACGCCGTCGGAGTGTCGGGGGTGCGGCGTCCGCACACCCGACACTCGGGTGGGTTGCCGGGTGGACGGCTCCGTGCCGATATTGTCTGCGCCGCCCTTGTGGGCTGTGGGTGCGCGGCAACGACGCTGCGTCCAGAACCTGGAGAGAACGTGGATCTTTCGCTGCTCGGAGCCGAAGGCGGTTGGCAGGACTTCGTACTCAAGGGCGGCGAGTGGACCGTCCTGTTGCTCTCGGTGGCGGCCGCCCTGCTGGCCATCGGCGTCGGCTTCTATCTCGTGCGGGCCGTGCTGGCGGCCGACGAAGGAACGCCGAAGATGCGCGAGATCGCCCTGGCCATCCAAGAGGGTGCCCTGGCCTACCTCAAGCGCCAGTTCCGCACGATCGCCGTGATCCTCATCCCCGTCGCCCTGATCGTGTTCTTCACGTCGACGGAGATCGTCAAGCCCAACGGCGAGGTGGCGCTGACCTTCGCCCAGTCGGGACTCTGGCGCACTGTCGCCTTCGTCCTCGGCTGCATCGCCTCGGGCCTCACCGGCTACATCGGCATGACGCTCGCCACGCGCGGGCAACGTCCGGACGGCAGCGGCAGCACTGACCGGCAGCATGCCCAACGCGCTCACCGTGGCGTTCCGCACCGGCGGCGTCGCCGGCATGTTCACCGTCGGGCTCGGCCTGCTCGGGGCGACGCTGATCATCATCGTCTTCCAGAACACCAGCTCGGCCATCCTCATCGGCTTCGGGTTCGGCGGCTCCCTGCTCGCCCTGTTCCTGCGCGTCGGCGGCGGCATCTTCACCAAGGCTGCCGACGTCGGCGCCGACCTCGTCGGCAAGGTCGAGGCCGGCATCCCCGAAGACGACCCGCGCAACCCGGCCACGATCGCCGACAACGTCGGCGACAACGTCGGCGACTGCGCAGGCATGGCCGCCGACCTGTTCGAGAGCTACGAGGTCACGCTCGTCGCCTCGATCATCCTCGGCGTGGCGGCGTTCAACTCGATCGGCATGAACCCGGCGCTCGGCCTCGTGTTCCCGCTCGCCGCCCGGGCGATCGGCGTCGTCGCCTCGATCGCCGGGGTGTTCGCCGTCAAGGCCCGACCCAACGAGACCAACGCGCTGCGGCCGATCAACAGGGGCTTCCTCGTCGCCGGCACGCTGACGCTCGTCGGCACGCTGCTCGTCGCCCTGCTCTACGTCGGCAACGACCAGGACCGCGCCGGGTGGAAGTGCTTCGGCGCCGTCGCCATCGGCCTCGTCCTGGCCCAGCTGATCAGCCGGCTCACCGAGTACTACACCGGCACCCACCACTCGCCGGTGCAGGAGATCGCCGAGTCCGCCGAGACCGGCCCCGCCACGGTGGTGCTCGCCGGGACGTCGAGCGGGCTGGAGAGCTCGGTCTACGCCGTCATCGCCATCGCCATCGCCATCGGCGTGTCCCTCGTCCTCGGTGGCGGCAACCTGCAGTTCTCCCTCTACCTCGTCGCCCTCGCCGGCATGGGCATGCTCGCCACCACCGGCGTCATCGTCTCCGAAGACACGTTCGGCCCGGTGAGCGACAACGCCGCCGGCATCGCCGAGATGTCCGGTGAGTTCCACGGCGAGCCACAGCGGATCATGGTCAGCCTCGACGCCGTCGGCAACACGACCAAGGCCGTCACCAAGGGTTTCGCCATCGGTTCGGCCGTCATTGCCGCCGTCGCCCTGTTCGCCAGCTTCATCGAGACCGCCGCCAACGAGCTGCTGCCCACAGAGCGGATCGAGGACCTGCTGCAGACGAGCCGGGGCGTGTTCGACGAGATCGAGCTGCAGATCAACGTCGCCGACCCGAAGATCTTCATCGGCCTGTTGATCGGCGGCGCCGTGCCGTTCCTGTTCTCGGCGCTCGCCATCCGCGCCGTCGGGCGCACGGCCGGCACCGTCGTGCAGGAGGTGCGCAGGCAGTTCGCCGACGGCCAGATCATGGCCGGCACCAAGCGGCCCGACTATGGCCCGGTCATCGACATCTGCACCGCCGCCTCGCTGCGTGAGCTGGCCACACCGGCACTGCTCGCCGTGCTCACGCCGGTGATCATCGGCTTCGGCATCGGCTGGCAGGCGCTCGGCGGCTTCCTCGCCGCGGTCATCCTCGTCGGCCAGCTGATGGCCAACTACCTCAGCAATGCCGGTGGGGCCTGGGACAACGCCAAGAAGTACATCGAGGACGGCCACCACGGCGGCAAGGGCTCCGACCCGCACAAGGCGGCCGTCATCGGTGACACCATCGGCGACCCGTTCAAGGACACCGCCGGGCCGGCGCTGAACCCGCTGATCAAGGTGATGAACCTGGTGTCGCTGCTCGTGCTGCCGGCGATGATCTCGCTCGAGGTCGACGACGAGGCCACCCGCTTCGTGGTCGCCGGGATCGCCCTGATCGTCCTCGCCGGCGCCGTCGTCTGGTCGTCGCGCAAGTCGGCCGGGATGCTGGCGGCGAACCCGGCACATATCCACGCGCCGCCGGTCGGTAGCTCCACACCCTGATGCTGTCCAGCCTGTCGGAGTGGGTCACCGACGTCATCGACAGGCTCGGGTACGTCGGCGTCGCCCTGCTGATCGCCCTGGAGAACCTGTTCCCGCCGATCCCGTCCGAGATCGTCCTGCCCTTCGCCGGCTTCGTCGCTTCGGACGGTGACGCCAACCTGATCGGGATGATCGTCGCCGCGACGATCGGGTCGCTCGTCGGGGCATGGATCCTCTATGGCATCGCCCGCTGGATCGGTGAGGTTCGCCTGCGCTCGTTCGTCACGCGTTACGGGAAATGGCTACGGCTGACCAACGAGGACATCGACAAGGCCGAACGCTGGTTCGACCGTCGTGGAGTCGTCACCGTGCTCGTCGGCCGTTGCATCCCGCTGATCCGTTCGCTGGTGTCGATCCCGGCCGGCTTCCGGCGCATGCCGTTCGCCACGTTCACGCTGTACACGGCAATCGGCTCGGCGATCTGGAACACCGCATTGATCGGCGCCGGCTACGCCCTGCGGGACAACTGGGAGGACGTCGAGCCGGTGCTCGATGTCGTGCAGTACATCGTGCTCGCCTTGATCGCCGGCGCCATCGCGTGGTGGTTCTGGTCGCACCGCCGGAGCGCGCAACCTTCGTGACTCTGGTCGTTGCACGTGCACCGGGACGCGTCAACATCATCGGCGACCACACGGACTACACGGGCGGACTGTGCCTTCCGATGGCGATCGACATGGGCGTGACAATCGAGGGGCGACGCATCGCCGGCGGTCCGGTGCAGCTGACGAGCGACTCCGAGCCTGAGCCGGCCGTCGTACCTCTCGACGCGCCCGAGCCGTCGCGCCGCGAGCCGGCGTGGGCGCGCTACGTCGCGGGTGTGGTCGCCCAGGTTCGTCCGGCGGATGGCTTCGCGGGCACGGTGCGCTCGACCCTGCCCACGGGCGTCGGGCTGTCGTCGAGTGCCGCCTTGGAGGTGGCCGTTGCCCTGGCCACGAGGACGTCATCGGGGTCGACATCGACACGCCGAAGATCGAGTCACTGCGACGTGGCCTGTCGCACGTGGCGGACATCGCCGACCTCGACGTCGAACGCGCCCTGGCCACTGGCCGATATCGCCCGGTCGCCGCGATCGGAGACGTCGCCGAGTTCGACATCGCCGTGATCACGGTTCCGACACCGCTCACCGACGGGGTGCCCGATGTGCAACCGATCCGGCACGCCGCTGAGGATGTCGGACGGCTCCTGCGGCCAGGGAACCTGGTCGTTCTGGAGTCCACGACATACCCCGGCACGACTGACGAGCTGCTGGCGCCGACGCTCGAGGCGGCGTCCGGTCTACGCGCGGGTGTCGACTTCCATGTCGGCTACTCGCCCGAACGCATCGATCCTGGCAACCGAGAGTGGACCCTGGCGACGACCCCGAAGGTGGTGGCCGGACTGACGCCCGGGTGCTTGACGGCAGTCGAGGCCTTCTACGGCTGTCTCGTCGACAAGACGGTGCCCGTCGGCACGACGAAGGTGGCGGAACTGACCAAGCTCCTCGAGAACACGTTCCGCCATGTGAACATCGCCCTCGTCAACGAGTTGGCCGTCCACGCCCGGGCGCTCGACATCGACATGTGGGAGGCCATCGACGCAGCCGCGACGAAGCCGTTCGGCTACGCGATGTTCCGCCCCGGGCCCGGCGTCGGCGGGCACTGCCTGCCGATCGATCCGTCGTACCTCTCATGGCGCATCGAGCGCCAGCTCGGCGTGACATCGCGGTTCGTCGCGATGGCCAACGACATCAATGAGCACATGCCCGCGTACGTCGTGCGACGAGTGCAGCTCGGGCTCAACGACCGCCGGCAACCGGTCAATGGAGCGCGGGTCCTGATCCTCGGTCTCGCCTACAAGAAGAACACCAACGACGCCCGCGAGACGCCGGCTGCGCCAGGTCGCGCGCGGGCCTCGTCGAGCTCGGCGCCGAGGTGTTCGTCCACGACGAGCACGTTGGGCCGAACGACCTCGACTCGATCGCCGCGCGCGCGCCGTTGACCCCCGAGGTGCTCGGTAGCTGCGACGCCGTCGTCGTCGTGACCGACCATGACGACGTGGACTACGAGCTGGTCACCCAGCACGCCGCGTATGTCCTCGACACCCGCAACCGGGTGAAGGGCGAGCAGGTCGAGTTGCTCTGATGCCGGCGCGATCCATCTGAGCCCACCGGACGTCGGGCAGCTCGAACGCGAGCACCTCCTTCGCGCGTTCGACAGCGGGTGGGTGGCCCCTTTCGGCCCGGAGCTGGACGGCTTCGAGCGCGACATCAACGCCTTCGTCAAGTGGCCAGGCGCGGTGGCGTTGTCGAGCGGCACGGCCGCGCTGCACCTCGCGCCGCTGGTGAGCGGTGTACGGGCGGGAGACGATGTGTTCGTCTCCAGCCTCACGTTCGCGGCCACGGCGAACGCGGTCGTCCACTGCGGGGGCAACCCGGTGTTCATCGACAGCGAGCGAACGAGCTGGAACATGGATCCGGCGCTGCTGGCGGAGGCGCTGTCGGACGCCGTCGTGCGTGGCCAGCCCCCG
>CAWGJK010000016.1:0-63587 GCA_963822875.1 uncultured Acidimicrobiia bacterium
AACACATCGACCTTGCCCGGTGATCTCGTCATCCCGGCGACGTCGTGACCGGCGGCGACGAGCAGTGACACAAGGCGGATGCCGAGGACACCCGTCGCGCCGGCGACGAAGACCCTCACGGCTCAGCCCGGCGTGCCGTCGTCGGTGAAGACGGCGGGCAGGCCTCCGGTGTGGAGGAAGACGACCTCGGCGCCGGGGCGCCAGCGGCCCGTCGCCGCGTTGCCCAGCAGGCCGGCGAAGCCCTTGCCGGTGTAGGTGCGGTCGAGCACCCAACCGCCGTGCAGCGCCGCCCAGCGGATCGCCTCGTCGCCGGCCGGCGTCGGCACGCCGTAGTCCGCGCCCAGCCAGCGGGGATCGACCTCGACGGCGTCATCGCCGACATCGGCGTCGACCCCCAGCAGCGCGAGCACGTCCAGGGCGAGGCTGCGCACGTCGGGTTGCCCGGCGACGACACCCTTGGCGACGCCGATCGCCAGCACGTCGGGCAGGTCGCGTCGTACGCCCAGCGATCGCGATCCACGCCCGACCGGCCACCAGCCCGGCGTGCGTGCCGCCGCTCGACGACGTGTGCACGACGGCCGCGGTCGCATGCCGAGCGCCCGGCACTGCTCGACGAGCTCGATGTAGGCGACGACGTAGCCGAGCGCGCCGACCGCCGTGCTGCCGCCGATCGGGATCGAGTGCGGTGCCGCGCCCTGCGCCTCGAGGTGGGCGGTGAGCTGCTCGCGGGCGATCTCCAGCTCGCCCCAGTGGCTCGGCGGGCAGCCGACGTGGTGCAGCTGGGCGCCGAACAGCTCGGCGAGCAACTGGTTGCCCGGTCGACCGCGCCGGCCGGGAGCCGGAGAGCACGAGGTGCACCTCGAGGCCGAGCACGGCGCCCGCTGCAGCCGTCATGCGACAGTGGTTCGACTGCCCGGCACCCACCGTCACGAGCGACCGCGCACCGTTGCGCAGCGCCTCGCCGCACAGGAACTCCAGCTTGCGCGCCTTGTTCCCGCCGGCGCCGAGGCCGGTGAGGTCGTCGCGCTTCATCCACAAGCGCACCCCGCCGGGCAGGCCGGGCCCACGCTCGAGCGGCGTCGGCAGGGTGGCGAGGCGGGATCGTGGCACGGCCTCCAGACGTTCGAGTGCGTCCGTCGCGAGCGTCATCGGGTCGATGGTAGGCACGGCCCGGCGTCCTATCGTCGGCTCGATGGGGCCACGCGTGGTCGTCTACGGCGACGATCCGGCGCAGTTCGCCGAGCTGTCCGTTCCCGCAAGCGACGCTCCGGCACCGGTCGCCGTCGTCATCCACGGCGGGTTCTGGCGCCAGCGCTACGACCTGTCGCTCGGCCGACCGCTCGCCGCGTCCCTGCCGTCGCGCGGTTGGGCGGCCCTGAACGTCGAGTACCGCCGGGTGGGTGACGGCGGTGGGTACCCGGCGACACTCGACGACGTGTCGGCGGCGATCGATGCCCTCGCCGGCATGGACGCCGCGCTCGACCTCGACAACGTCGTGACCATCGGCCACTCGGCGGGCGGGCACCTCGCGGCGTGGGCCGCGACGCGACACGAGCCGCAGGTCGCAGTGACCGGCGTCGTGTCACAAGCCGGCGTGCTCGACCTGCGCGCCGCCGCTGGCGAACAGCTCGGGGCGGGCGCGACCCAGGCGTTCCTCGGCGGCGGTCCCGATGCGGTTCCCGAGCGCTACGACCACGCCAGCCCGATCGAGCACGTTCCGCTCGGCGTGCCCGTGCTGTGCGTGCACGGGCGGGCCGACGCCAACGTGCCGCTCGACCAGAGCGAGCGGTTCGTCGCTGCCGCCCGCGCCGCTGGCGACGACGTGACGATCGAGATCGTCGAGGGCGACCACTTCGTCGTCATCGACCCCGCTGCTGACGCCTGGGCCATCGTGTCGAGCTGGCTCGACGCCCACCGCCGATGACGACCGATTGGAACCCCGTCCTGCGCGCCGAGCTGGGCAAGCCGTACTGGGAGCCGCTGCAGTCGTTCGTCCGCGGCGAGCGCGAGCACCACGTCGTGTACCCACCGCACGACGAGGTGTTCGCCGCCCTGCACCTCACGCCGTTCGCCGAGACGAGAGTGCTGCATCCTCGGCCAGGACCCGTACCACGGCCCGCGGCAGGCCCACGGCCTGTGCTTCTCCGTTCGCCACGGTGTGCCGATCCCGCCCTCACTCGTCAACATCCACAAGGAGCTGCACGACGACCTCGGCGTCGAGCCGCCCGGCCACGGCAACCTCGAGGCATGGGCCGTCCAGGGCGTGCTGCTGCTGAACACCACGCTGACGGTGCGCGCCGGGGCGGCGGCGTCGCATCAGGGTCGTGGCTGGGAGACGTTCACCGACGAGGTCATCCGTGCGGTCAATGCCAAGGTCCATCCGGTCGTGTTCATCCTCTGGGGCAGCCACGCCCGGCGCAAGAAGGCGTTGATCGACACGTCCCGCCACACCGTCATCGAGTCGGCCCACCCGTCGCCGCTGTCCGCGCACAACGGGTTCTTCGGTTCCAAGCCCTTCTCGCGGACGAACGCCGCACTCGTCGCCGCCGGCCTCGACCCGATCGACTGGCGCCTCTGAGACCCATCCGAGTGTTGGAGGCCGTCCGAGTGTTGGGCGTGCGGCGTCCGCACACCCAGCACTCGGATGGGAGGGGCTGATCAGTCGGCGCTGACCGAACCGGCGCGTGCGAGATCGGCACAGGAGCGACCGGCGTGGATCGTGTACTCGCCCGGCGCGACGACCCACTCCCCGTCGATCCACGAGGCGAACGCCCGCCGCTCGAGCGTCACGTTCACCCAGCCCGACTCGCCCGGCCCCAGCTCGACCCGCCCGAACCCGGCCAGGTGGCGCAACGGGCGTGCCGGGTCGCCGCTCGGCGGCTCGACGTAGACCTGGACCACCTCGCTGCCCGTGCGCTCGCCCGTGTTGGTGACCTCGACGTCGACGGTGATGCCCTGCTCGATGCCGCCGGCGACGGCGGCCGTGCCGAGGGTGAAGGTCGTGTAGCCGAGCCCGAACCCGAACGGGAACAGCGGCTCGATGCCCTCGCGGTCGTACCAGCGGTGACCGATGAACAGCCCCTCGGCGTAGACGGCTCGGCCGTCGATGCCGGGGTGGTGGGCGAACGCCGGCGTGTCCTCGATGCGCCGCGGGAACGTGGTCGGCAGCCGGCCTCCAGGCTCGACGTCGCCGGTCAGCACGTCGGCCAGGCCGTCGCCGATCTCCTGGCCAGGGAACCACAGCTGCAGCACGGCCGGCACGGCGTCGAGCCACGGCATCGTCACCGGCGAACCGGAGTTGAGCACGACGACGGTGTTCGGGTTCGCCGCGGCGACGGCCTCGACGAGCTCGTCCTGCTGGCCGGGCAGCGTCATCGACGTGCGGTCCTCGCCCTCGGTCTCCCAGTCGTCGTCGGTGCCGACGATGACGATTGCCACGTCGGCGTCGGCGGCCACAGCCGCCGCCCGGCTCGATGCGTCGTCGTCCGGGACGGGCCGGGCGCCGACCACGAGGCCGCGAACGAGCTGGCCGTCCGCGGCCGGGTAGTCGGCGCTGAGCTCGTAGCGGCGGCCCTCCTCCAGCTCGACGGTGCCGCGGATCTCCGGGCTGCCCATCCCGAAGAAGGCGCCGCCGCGCAGCGCTTCGGTCAGCTCGACGACCGTCACGCCGTCGATCTGCACCGAGGCCGGCCCGACGGCGCGCAGGCCGAGCTCCCACGTTCCGGTGGCGTCGGGGACGAACGTGCCGCTGACCCGCGCCGTGAACGTCGCCGGGTCGATCCCCTCGGCCGGCGCCTTGTCCCAGAACCACACCAGGCGATTCGCCGCCACCTCGGCGGTGGCGCCGGTGGCGTCGCTGAGACCGAGGGTGAAGTCGCCGTGGACGGTCGGCAGGTACTTGGCGATCGAACCACCCGGCTCGAACGTGACGTCGAGCCCGCGGGCCTGCAGCGCCTCCAGCGGTCCTCGCCCGTGGTCCGGGTGCACCCGCGCGCTGCCACCGCCCTGCGGGCGGCCGTAACGGGCGTACGGGCCGATCAGCGCCACGCGCCGCATCGCTGCTGCCAGCGGCAGCACGCCACCGTCGTTCTTCAGCAGCACCGCCCCTCGTGCCGTCGCCCGCCGGATGACCGATCGTGTCTCCGGGTCGTCGGCGGTGACCTCCGTCGTGCCAGTGTCGGCGGCGCCCGTCCAGTCGGCGAGGGCGAGCACACGGGCGACCGAGCGGTCGAGATCGTCGACGGTCACGTCGCCACGCTCGCAGCGCGGCGCGCAGGTGCTCGCCGCGCGCTCGTGGCGGGCCGGGCATCTCCACATCGAGCCCGGCGAGCAGCGACTCGGCCGCGCTGTGCGTGCCGAACCAGTCGCTGACGACGAGGCCGTCGAAGCCCCACTCGTCGCGAAGCAGCTCGGTCAGCAGCCAGTGGTGCTCGCTGCAGAACGTGCCGTTGAGGCGGTTGTAGCCGGACATGACCACGCGCACGTCGGCCCGGTGGACGGCGGCCTCGAACGGGACGAGGTACAGCTCGCGCAGCGTGCGTTCGTCGACCTCCGAGGAGATCGTCATCCGCTCGAACTCCGTGTCGTTGCCGACGAAGTGCTTGATGCACGCGGCCACACGCTCGGACTGCAGCCCGCTGACGTAGGCGACGGCGAGCTCCGCCGTCAGGACCGGATCCTCGCTGTAGCACTCGAAGTTGCGCCCGCCGACCGGGGTGCGGTGCAGGTTCACCGTCGGGGCGAGCACGATGTTGGCGCTCTTGGAGTGCGCCTCCCGCCCGAGCGCGCGACCAACCTCCTCGACGAGTTGCGGATCCCAGGTCGCGCCGAGGGCGGCGCCGCACGGGAACGAGGCCGATGCCGGTCCGGACCACGACGTCCCACGGACACCAGCGGGCCCGTCGGACATGCGGATCGCCGGCACCGGCGGGTCGTCGAATCCGGCCGTGTGCCACGGGTCGACGCCCGCCAGCAGGGCGACCTTCTGGTCGGCACTGAGCTGGGAGAGCAGGTCCTGGTCGAGGCCGGTCGTCACGGACGCATGGTAGCGATGACGAACGTGTGACGGTTCGCCCGGTTGGGTATTCGCGTGACGGCGGGTGAAACCACAGAATTCGACCACTGGAGGTCACTGATGTCCGAGCACCGGACGCCCGGCGAGACCACCAACCTCACCGGTCACGACGTCCTCGACGACCACCACCAGAAGGTGGGCACGGTCAGCGACGTCCTCTATGACGAGCGCGGCGATCCTCGCTGGGCCATCGTCGATCCCGGCCCGATGCGGGCGGAGAAGTACGTGCCCGTTGAGGGCGCCTACGTCACCGAAGGAGGCGACTTGGTCGTGCCCTACGGCAAGGACCAGGTGAAGGCCGCACCGAAGGCCAGCCGCGATCACGTGCTCGACTCCGGCACCCAGTCGCAGCTGGAGATGCACTACGAGCTCGGGGGCTCGATGAACTAGCCCAACTACGGTCACCGATCGTGACCGAACGACGCAGGATCCTCCTCGACGACTACGCCGTCGACGTCGAGGGGAACGCCGTGATGGCGTGATGGCGCTCGTCGAGGGCGTGGAAGTCGACGAGCGCCACCTCATCGGCGGCGAGCGCATCGGGTCGCCGGAGTCGTTCGAGGATCGCTCCCCGCTCGACTGGTCGTGGAAGCTCGCCGACATCGCTCGCGGCGACGCCAGCACGGCGTTCGCCGCGGTGACCGCAGCGGTCGTCGCCTTCCGGCCATGGGCCGACCTGGGACCCCGTGGGCGCGCGGAGCTGCTCCATCACCTCGCCGACCTGATCGTCGCCAACACGGAGCAGATTGCCGCCGTCGAGACGGTCGACATGGGCATGCTGCACGAGTCGATGCGCGCCCGCCTGGTCGCCCGCGGCGCCGAGAACTTCCGTCTGTACGCCGACCTCGCCGTGTCGTACGAGGAGCGGCAGTGGTCCTCGAAGGGCACGCGCAACACCGTCGTGCGCATGCCCGCCGGGCCGGCGGTCGTGATCACGCCGTGGAACGCCCCGTTCATGCTCTCCACGTGGAAGGTCGCCCCGGCGCTGGCCGCCGGCAACACCGTGATCCTCAAGCCGGCCGAGTGGTCGCCGTTGTCGTGCTCGCTGCTCGCCGACTTGACGGTCGAGGCCGGGTTCCCGCCGGGCGTGTTCAACCTCGTGCAGGGCATCGGCGAGGAGGTCGGCCCGCCGCTGGTCGGTGACCCGCGGGTCAAGCGGATCAGCTTCACCGGCTCGCCGGAGACCGCCCGGATCATCGGCCGCGCCGCCGCCGAGAACATCGTGCCGTTCACCGCCGAACTGGGCGGGAAGGGGCCGCTGATCGTGTTCGCCGACGCCGATCTCGATGCCGCTGCCGCGAAGGCAGCCGGCCAGTACGACGACTCGGGTCAGGTGTGCCTCGCCGGCACCAGGCTCCTGGTCGAGGCGTCGGTGCGCGACGAGTTCCTCGAGCGCTTCCATCCCGCCGTCGACCGCCACGTGCTCGGCGACAGCCGCGATCCGGCGACGACGATCGCGCCGATGATCCACCCCGACCACGTCGAGCGTGTGCTCGGCTTCGTCGAGCGAGCTCGGGAGCACGGCGACCGCATCGTGCGCGGCGGGCGGCGCGTCGGCGAGTCACTGCACGTCGAGCCGACGCTGATCGAACCGGCCTCCAACGACAGCGAGATCGTGCAGCGCGAGGTGTTCGGGCCGGTGCTGACGCTGCAGACGTTCACCGAGGAGCAGGAGGCGATCGAGCTGGCCAACTCGACGCCGTACGGGTTGTCGGCGATCGTCTACACGAGTTCGCAGGAGCGGGCCGAGCGCGTCGGCCGGGCGGTGCGCAGTGGCATCGTGTGGGTCAACACGTTCCTCGTCCGCGACCTCACCGCGCCGTTCGGCGGCATCGGCATCTCCGGAATCGGCCGCGAGGGCGGCGACTACGCCCTCGACTTCCACAGCGACCTGAAGACCCTCCAGATCGCCGACAACACCACCTCCTGAGCAGTCCGAGTCGTTCAGGACCATCCGAGTGTTGAGTGTGCGGCGTCCGCACCCCCGACACTCCGATGGACTCAAACACTCGGATGGATCCAGCCTCCGGCCGGTTTGGAGAACCAGACGTGGACCTGGCCGGTGCCGACGGAGTTCTCGTAGTCGCTGTAGAGCTCGCCGGACGCCACGCACTCGCGGCCGCCGATCGCGCCGATCATCATCAGGTAGTGCCCGAACATCGCCTCCGGCTTGACGCCAAGGAACTCGGGCATCGTGTCGATGACCCTGGCGTGGTCGCCAGCCCGGAACCAGGCGAGCCGCTCGAGATCGGCGTCCCGCGCCTCCGAGGTGCGGATGTGCGACGGGTCCGACGCCTCGTGCGCACGCAGCTCGCGCAGCTTCCAGAACGTGTGGCTCATCGCCCCGCTCGCCAGCAGCACGACTCGTCGCCCGCTGCGCTCGATCGCACGCCCGATCGCCTCGCCGACGAGCAGGAAGTCGTCGGTCTCGGCGGTCTGCGCCGTGCTCACGCTGACCCACCGCTCCTCGCCCTGCAGGAACGGCAACAGGTTGACCGTCGGATAGTGGATCGGCAGGCAGGGATCGTCGATCGGCGTCATCCACGATCCGGCCTCTGTCACCTCCTCGCCGATCAGCTTCGCCAGCTCGGGGTCACCAGGGAAGTCGTAGGGCACCTGGCACATCCCCCTCGGCAGCTCGTCGGACGTGTACCTGCCGCTGCGCCGCTCGTGGGCGGTGACGACGAACTCGACCGTCGTGAACCAGTGGGCGTCGAACACGATGACCGTGTCGGGCCGAAGCCGGTCGAGCTGCTCGGCCTTCATTCGGTGGAGGCCGGGCACGAGGCTGATCTCCTTGCCTTCGTTGAGCTCGCGGCGTTCGTCCTCCGACATCACCATCGTCGGTACGTGGGCGACGAGCGCAGCGCCGACGACTTCACCCTGTCGTTGCATCGTCAACCTCCTTGATCGAGCGCAGCACCTTGCGCAAGAGGAGGGCCAGCTGCTCGCGCTCGTCGCTGTCGAGCGCCGCGACGACACGCGCCTCGCCCTCGTTGAAGCGGGCGAACAACGCCTCCATCAGCGCCGCCCCATCGTCGGTCACCGACACCAACACGAGCCGGCCATCCCCGTCGGCGCGCCGCCGGCGCACCAGTCCCCGGCCCTCGAGCGTGCCGACGACCCCGGTCAGCGTGCCCTTGGTGATCCCCGCATCGATCGCCAGATCCCGCGACTCCATCTCGCCCCACACCCACAGCACCCACATCACGGTGAAGGCGCTGAACGAGAGTCCGACGCCGGCGAGCACCGTGCGCTCGAGGTGGCTGCGGGCGGCGCTGGCGACCCGGAAGACGTTGGCCACAGCGGCCATCGACGAGAAGTCGAGATCGACGTCGATGCCCAGCCCGGTCAGGCGCGCCTGCACGTCGCGCTCGGCTCGTAGCAGGTCCTCGGCGTCGTTCGACGAGAGGGCCCGGCGCACGGTGTCAGCTCGCCGTGGTTGCCAGGGCGCGGGCCCGCTCGACGAGCCAGGCGAAGATCGGATCGGTGCTCGCCCCCGCCAGCATCTCGGGGTGCCACTGCACGGCGATCACGTCGTGGCCGGGCCACTCCAACGCCTCGGCCGTGCCGTCCGCGCTGCGGCCGGCGACCCGCCACCCTGGCGCCACCCGGTCGATCGCCTGGTGGTGCAGCGAGTTGATGCCCAGGCGCGATCCGTACATCTCGTACAGCCGGCTGCCCTCCTCGAGCTCGACCTCGTCGACGGGCCGGTCGGGAAGGTCGTACCGGGCGTGGTCGGGAAGGTGCTGGAACAGCGTGCCGCCGCCCCACACGTTGAGGACCTGCAGGCCGCGGCAGATGCCGAGCACGGGGATGCCCTCGTCGACGGCGAGGTCGATGAGCCCGAACTCGACCCGGTCACGGCCCGGCTCGGGCGGGTGCAGCTGGGGATCGGGCTCGGCGCCGTACAGGCTGGGTTGGACATCCGTGCCACCTGACAGCAACAGGCCGTCGAGGCGTCCGGCGTACTCGGCCGGGTCGACGTGCTGGGGCAGGTGCACCGGCAACCCACCGGCTGCGGTGATCGCCTCGGCGTAGGCCGTGATGTACACGTCGACCTCGAGGTGGGCCAGGCGCGGTGGGAGGCCGGCGATCTGGGAGCCGTGCTTGCGCCGGCCGGAGAGGCCGATGAGGGGCAATGACGAGATCATTCGGATCCGAACGATACCGTGGCGCTGGCATCCCGCGCCCGGAGGTGGTCCCATGGAGCCATGGGGCCGAGGACCTACCGCGATCGGGCGGACGCGGGCCTGGTGCTGGCCGAGGAGCTGGCCGACGGCGACCACGGGGCCGAGCCGGTGGTGCTCGGCCTCCCGCGGGGCGGTGTGCCTGTCGCCGCACCGATCGCCGAACGCCTGGGTGGACATCTCGACGTGATGACCGTGCGCAAGATCGGCGCGCCGCACCACGTGGAACTGGCGATCGGCGCGGTGGCGTCCGGACGGCTGGTGGTCCTCAACGACGACGTCATCTGGCAGCTCGGGCTGCGCCCCGAGGACGTCGACCGGCGCACGCAGGTGGCGCTCGGCGAGCTGGCCGAGCAGGAGCGGCGCTTCCGCGGCGATCGCCCGATGCCGGCGCTCGGCGGACGGACCGTCGTCCTCGTGGACGATGGTCTTGCGACGGGCGCCACGATGCGTGCCGCCGTCCGGGCAGTGCGCACCGCTGGGCCGGCGCGAGTCGTCGTGGCCGTCCCCGTGGGGCCTCCGGACACGTGCGCCGAACTGGCCCGTCTCGCTGACGAGCTGGTGTGCCCGCTCCAGCCGGCCTCGTTCAGCGCCGTCGGGCAGTGGTACCGCGACTTCACGGCGACGACGGACGACGACGTCCTGCGCCTGCTGGGCGCCGCCTGACGGACCACAGCACGGCAAAGGCGCCGGCGGCGAACATGCCGGCGCCGATTCGGGTGATGCCACGGCTTCCCGACCCCGTCGGCGGCAGCGTCGGAGGTGGCGGCGCCGTGGTCGTCGTCGCCGGGATCGCGGCGGTGGTGGTCGTCGTCGACGACGTGGTCGTGTCCGGCATCGTCGTCGTGGTTGACGGCACTGTCGTCGTGGTCGTGGTCGTCGGTGCGGTCGTCGTGGTCGTGGTCGACGGCGTCGTCGTCGTGGTCGTGGTCGACGTCGTCGTGGTCGTCGTGGTCGGGCACGTCGTGGTCGTCGTGGCGGTGCGTCGTCGTGGTCGTCGTGGCGGGCACTGTCGTCGTGCGTCGTCGTTGCGGGCACTGTCGTCGTGGTCGTGGTCGTGGTCGTCGTGGGCGGCACCACCAGGGAGGCGACCAGCGCGGCCGGGGGTCCGGCCATCGCCAGGGCCTGTGAGCCGTCGGCGAGCAGGACGACCGCATCGCCAGGCCCGGCTGCGCGCACCGAGACGGTGGTCACGCCCACCGGGACCTCTGCCGACGCCCTCCCGTCCTCCCCGGTGACGACGGCGGTGGACCATCCGCCGTCGTCCTCGAACGTCACCGGGGCGCCAGCGATCGGCCCGCCGGGGCCGACGATCCGGACCGACGCCGTGGAGCCGCCAACCGCCGCGTCGACGAACGACCAGGGCCCGCGCCGCGCCATCGCCTCCCCGTGCAGCCGCACCGCCGCCTCCTCGACGTCGTGCAGGCGGCCCACGCCGAGCACCCGGACCTCGACGTCGTCGCCCTGCCACACTGCGCCACCCGCGCGCCGCTGGGCTGCCGTGTAGCGCCACGCCAGGAGGTTCACCGCTGCCGCCTCCACATCGGTCGCCGGGCGGTCGCCCAGGTAGGCCCAGGCGAGGTACCCGAGCTCAGCCGGCACGGCCACCGAGGGATCAGCGACGTAGACGGCGGACAGCGAGTGTCCGATGTCGGCCTGGATGCACACGGCGAGCGCCGTCGTGCCGTCATCGAAGGCGATGCGGTAGGCGCCGAGGCCACCGATCCCGTAGCCGTCGACGACGAGTTCTCCGCCGAGGTTCGCCTCCGGAATCCCTGGACTCCACTCGGCGATGATTCGCCCGCCACCCGACGGGACGAGCGCGGTGAGGGCGAGCAGGGCGATGGCAGAAGCTCCCATGCCTCCCTGGGTGCATCGAGCTCGGCGGAAGGGAAATCCGCAGCTTCCGTGTCGTCTGGGGATCGCTGAGCGATCCCCATCGTCGTCAGAACAGCGTCTCGGCCGGATTGGGCGGGTACCGTCCTGGGATGACCGGTCGTCGACCTGTCCGCCCGCCGTCACGAGTGTTGCAGCTCCGTGAGGCCTTGGCCCTGCCGGTGGAGGCGGCGGCGTTCGCCGCCTGCCTCCCGCTGGTCGCCGCGGCCCGCTCAGGCGACGAGCACCCGGTGCTGTTCCTCCCCGGCTTCACGGCGGGCGACGTGTCGACGGTGCCCCTGCGCACCGTCGTGCGCGAACACGGCTACTGGGTGCACGCCTGGCGGCTGGGGCGCAACATCGGCCCGACGAGACGCGCCGTCGCGGGCATGCGCAAGCGCATCGCCGAGCTCCACGACACCCACGGCCGGCGCGTGACCCTGATCGGCCAGAGCCTCGGTGGCATCTATGCCCGGCTGCTCGCCCGGGAGCGTCCCGAGCTGATCCGCCAGGTGATCACGCTCGGCAGCCCGTACCGCATGGTCGCCGGCGATCGCAGCACGGCGAACCCGCTGTGGGAGCGCGTCGAGCACCTGCACGTCAACGACCTGCCGCTCGACAGCGTCGGTGAGGCGGACCGCCCCCCGCTCCTCGTGCCGGCGACGTCGATCTACTCACGCGTCGACGGCGTCGCCTCTTGGCACACGTGCATCGACATCGTTCGCCGGGAGGCCGAGAACATCGAGGTCAGGAGCACGCACATCGGCATGGGCGTGCACCCGGCCGTGATCGTCGCCGTGCTCGACCGCCTCGCCCAGCGCGAGGGCCAGTGGCACCCGTTCGAGCCACCGCTCTGCCTGCGTCCCTGGTACCCGCAACCGGCGAACTGGACCGAGCGCCGGCACGGCCCCATCCGCGAGTCCGCTTAGGCCGTCAGCTCCGCTCGTCGAGGCCGGCGAGCAGGGCGTGCTTGAGGGCGAAGAGGTCGTCGGTGATCGACACGTGGTACGTGTGCGGGTTGACCAGCCGGCGGACGCCGGGATCGAGGGCGTCGATGTCGGAACGGCGACGAACGGCCGCTGCCGAGAGGTCACCGCACGTCTCGTCCACGATCCGTCCGCCGTCGACCACGGTCGACAGCAACTCGTCGACGTGTCCCGTCGTCAGCGTCCGCGCGACGTCGGGCCGGGCGTGGTGGTGCAGCGTGATCCGCTCCCCCGCCCGCAACGTCTCGCCGGACGTCGACAGCACGTCGGCGACGGCCCGCCCTGCGTCGTCGTACACGCGCCACAGTCGCTTGGCGCCAGGGTTGAGCACCTTGACCGGCGAGTCCGAGCGCTTCATCGCCGGCCGCCAGGTGCCGCTGCCGTCGTCGACGGCCACCAGCTTGAACACACCGTCGAGGCTCGGGTCGCCGTCGCTCGTCGCCAGCCGCGAACCGACCCCGAACACCAACCGCCCGATGACGTCGTCGGGCTCGACGCCGCGGCGGCGCGCCTCGTCGGCGATCTGCGCCGTGATCTGCCAGATCGTCAGCTCGTCGAGCTGGCTGGACAGCACGATGACGGTCTCCGGAAAACCTGCTCGGTCCAGCTCACGAGCAGCCTGCACGGCGAGGTAGGCGAGATCGCCGGAGTCGAGGCGGACGCCGACCGGCTCGTGGCCGGCCCTTCGCAGGCGCTCGAACGTGGCGATGGCGTTGGGGATGCCGCTGCCGAGCGTGTCCACCGTGTCGACGAGCAGCAGGGTGTCATCCGGATAGACGTCGGCGTAGGCGTCGAACGCATCGGACTCACCCTCGCCGAGGGCGAGGAACAGCTGGACCATCGAGTGGGCGTGCGTGCCGATGGGGGTGAGCCCGAGTGCGTAGGCGAGGGCGCTGTTCGACGTCGACATCGCTCCGCCGACGAGCGCCGCCCGCGATGCTGCGTCGGCGCCGTCGGCGGCGGCGCGCCGCATGCCGAACTCGAGCACCGGCCGCCCGCGTGACGCTTCGACCACGCGCGCTGCCTTGGTGGCGACGAGCGTGGCGAAGTTGAGCTGGTTGAGCAGGCGCGTCTCGATCAGTTGCGCCGCGGCCAGGGGGCCCTCGACGGCGGTGAGTGGCTCGTTCGGGTGGACGACGCGACCCTCCGGTACGGCATCGAGGCGCAGCCCGGCGAGGTCGAGCATCCCGAACCAGTCGCAGAAGGCGTCGTCGAAGAGCCGGCCACCGCTGCGCGACCGGTGGCCACGCAGCGCCTCGACATCGTCGGCGGTCGGCCTCGTCGAGGTCACCCATTCGGCGAACGGCCCCATCCCCGCCGTCACGCAGTAGCCCGCCTGGTGATCGCCGTAGTCGGGGTACGTGCGGAAGAAGTGCTCGAAGCGGACGCGCCGCTCGTGCAGGCCCATCCGCAGGTACAGCTGGGCCATCGTCAGCTGGTAGGCGTCCGTGCTGAGGATGCCGTTGCGCACCCCGGCGGACACTACCGACGAGCGGTACCGTGATCGGCATGGGCGTCGCATACGACCAGCACACCGCCCTCGTGGTCGTCGATGTGCAGAACGACTTCGCCGACCCCGACGGATCGTTGACCGTGCCCGGCGCCGGCGAGGTGATCGCCGCCGTCAACGAGGAGATCGAGGCGGCCTCCGCGGCGGGTGCCTACGTCGTGTACACCCGCGACTGGCATCCGCCGCGCACGCCGCACTTCGTCACCGACGGCGGCCCGTGGCCCGTGCACTGCGTGCGCGACACGTGGGGCGCCGAGTTCCACCCGGACCTCGTGGTCCATGGCGACTCGGTGTCCAAGGGCACCGGCGGTGAGGACGGCTACTCGGGCTTCACGATGAGCGATCCGGTGACCGGCGAGGCGGCGCCGACCGGGTTGCACGACCTGCTGCAGGCGCATGGCATCGAGCGTCTCGCCGTGGTCGGGTTGGCGCTGGACTACTGCGTGAAGGCGACCGCCCTCGACGCCGTCAGTCTCGGCTACGACTGCGTCGTGCCCCGAGCGGCAACGGCCCCCGTCGAGGTCAACGCCGGCGACGGTGCGGCCGCCGAAGCCGAGCTCGCCGGCGCCGGCGTGACGATCGTGCCCTGACGCATCCCCAATCTGGGCGGGATTCGTATCTGGGCGGGATCGTTCCCGGATTCCGGGACGATTCCCGCCCAGATGGCGGGACTACGCCTGGCCGGCGGCGAGCTGCCCGGTCGAGCGGCGTCGGGAACCGTGGCGTCACGCGCACGCCGCCCATCCACTCCGTCAGCCGCTGCGCGGCTTCGTCGACCCGGATCGCGGTGGCGGCGCCGACGTCTTCGAGCAGCCGGGTGACGACGGTGCCGCCCGCGAGCTGGCTCCACGCGCCCACCGCCCGCCCACCGACCCAGACGGTCGGCCCGGCGTTGCCGTTGCGGTCGAACAAGGGCGCCCGGTGCGGACCGAGGTACCAGCCCCGCTCCTTCCACCCCATGATCGTCGGGTCGAGCCCCGGCAGCAGCGACACCGGCTCCACCCCGTCCGGCGCGGCGAGCACCGCGGGCGTGTCGTCGAGATCTCCGGACGCCACCCACGCGGGTACCTCCACGCCGTCGCCGGTGTCGGCGGTGACGGCGATGGCACCGATGTCGGCGAGCGCAGCGCGCACGCTGCCCTTGGTCCACTTCGTCCACCACGCCATGTCGTCGACCGTGCCCGGCCCGTAGGCGAGCAACCACCGCCGGACCAGCTCTGCCCTCGCCTCGGCCTCGTCGACGTCGGGCAGCGGGCCGATCCAGTCGGCCATCGGCACCCACCGGTACTGGCTCGACAGCCAGGTACCGAGCGGACGGGTCCTGGCGATGCGCCCTTCGGTGGACAGCATGAACAGCATCCGCGTCGACACGCCAGTCAACGTCTCGTGCTTCGTGCCGACAGCGACGCGTAGCTGGTGGCCGAGGTCGGGCACGAGCTTGGTCAGCTGGCTCGCCGGGAGCGCGCCGTGCGTGCGCAGGGCGTCGACGGTCTCCTCGCCGACCCGCTCGATCCAGGCCTCGACGTCGTCGCTGACAGCGCCCTCCTCCAACATGGCGACGAGCTTGCGTCGCTCGCCGGCGACGAGCGCCCGGGTGCACGAGGCGTTCATCACCGCGGCCAGGTCGAGGGGGACGACGAACATGGTCCGGCGCATCGCCAGCATGCGCAGCAGCGTGCGCCGCTCGTAGAGAGCGTCCTCGAGGTCACCGACCTTGAACGGGTCGAGCCGCGCCCGCAGCGACAGCACGACCGTCGCCGGGTCGCTGGAGTGCAGCCCGACGAGCTCGCCGGCGACCTGCTCGACCGACGTGGCCGGCCTGGCGAGGTGATGGCGGACGAGCAGCCGGCGGCGGCGCTCGGCAGCGTCGAAGTGACGGCCCGCCATCAATGGTGATCGGCGTAGTGAGCGGCGAGGACGTCGCCACCGAAGTCGGCACGGATGAGCCGCCAGACGCTGTGCACGTGGTTGGCGTCGTTCTGCGTGTTGTCGTACTCGACGAGCAGGTCACCGCCCTGCACGCGGTAGTAGTGCGGCTGGCCGGGCTCGGTGCCGCCGGCCCACGCGAACGCGAGGGCGTCGAGGACGTCGTCTGTGGCCAATCGAGCCGTCTCACCGTCGGCGAGGTCGTCGGGGATGCGCCGCACGTAGACGTCGAGCAGGGCACGCAGGACCTCCCGCTGGGTGCCGGTGAGGACGTGGGCCGGCACGCCCTCGGCGTCGCTGATGAGCGCCGGGTCGACGACGGGGCGGTTCGTGGTGACCAGGTCGTCGGGCGCCTCCGGCGAGATCAGCGCCCTGGCGAACTGCTCGTCGTCGAACGAGTGCACCAGCTCGCGCCCGAGGTCCTCGGCGCCGGCGAGCGGACGCAGCAGGTGTGGCCCGAGGAGGGTCGACGACGCCGGGTTGGCGCCGAGGAAGCAGGGGGTCGACGAGACGACGTCGCCGTCGACGATCGTGTGGTTGACGGACACGTGGTGCCCGCCGAAGCGCCAGCCCCAGGTCTCGCCGGCCTCTGGCCGTCCGAAGATGCGCACGTAGTACAGCCCCGGGTCGCGACGACGCTCGCGGTCCGACGAACGGGGGAAACGCTCAACAGCGTCGAGCACGTTCTCCAGGCCGACGATCGTCGACGCCGTGACGAACCCCGCCGCCGACAGGCCGGTCGAGAGCAGGCGCATCGCCCGCTGCTGCTGGCGTGGTCGCATCTCCCCCAACGGCAGGCCGCCGTGATCGACGGGCGTGTAGAACCACCGCCGGCGCTCCTCGTCGGACGGGAACGGCCACGCCAGCGACGGCGCGTTGCTCGTCGTCGAGGGCGTCGAGCAGATCGGCCGCCGCGCCGGCCATCCGGTCGGCGACAGCGCGGCGCGACATGGACTACTGCGCGGCCACGAGCTCGTCGACCATGACCCGGTCGCCCGTGCGGATCCTGCCCGCGACGACCACCTTGGCGTTGATCCCACGGAGGTTGAGGCGGCGGCCCTCGGGCGAGTTGACGAAGCGCATCGCCTCGATCCCGAAGCGGGCGGTGAACTTGGCGCACCCGGTGTGCGGGATCTCGGTGATCTCGATGACCGCGTCGCCGATGTGCAGCCGTGTGCCAGGAGGTAGTTCCTCCGTGCCGAGGTGGAGGTCGACGAAGAGCTGGTCACCGGCGAGCGACCAACGGTCGCGCGAGCCGGCGATGAGGGCGATGGCCCTGGCGTTCATCACGTTCAGCTGCATCTCCGGGTGCGGCGCGCGGTAGTCCAGCCGCCGGCTCGGACGGTCCGGCCACGTGTCACCGACGAGTCCGACGGCCACGTCGAGCTCGCCGCTGTCGAGCACCTCGCGCTCGTCGATCGCCGGCCGGCGCACGATCATCTCCAACGTCCCGGCACCGACCGGGGATGCCCGTATCTCGTCGAGCCCGGCCTCCAACTGCTCCGCGGTGAGGTGCGTCATGGCTGCCATCTTCTCGCGCTGGACGGGCCGAGCCGCAACCATTTCACGACGGGCGCACCGCCGCGAGGCGCCGCATGACCTCAGCCGGGGAGGCCCGCTCGCGAGCCCGGACGAGGAGCAGCACGGCGCTGCCCGCCACTCCCGGGTGAGCCACGCGCCTGCCGACGCGCTCGGCCGCCGCGTCGACGGCGGCCACCGCCGCCGCTCGATCGTCCGGACCGAGCGGCGCCAGGCGGGTGGCGACCGCCCACGCCTGGCGACGGGCGGCGACGAGGCTGAAGCGGATGATCGTCTCGTCACCGCCACCACCGACCCGGTCGGCCAGACCCAGCCACGGCGAGACGTCACCGAGTGCGCCCTGGCACTCGTCGACCAGCGACCCGAGCACGTCGTTGACGGCGTCGAAGTCGGCGCGCACGGCATCGAGTGCACCGTCGACGGCATGTTCGGCAGCGGTCACGCCGAGGTCGAGGTTGATGTGCGCGTTCATCCCCAGCAGGAGGTGCTGGAGGATCACCGGCCGCCACCTCGCAGCGGTCTCGAAGGCCAGCCGCCACGAGCCGTCGACTGCACCGCCGTTCGCCCAGCCGTCGAGGTTGCGGAGGTAGCGGCCGGCGAAGGCGACGACGAAGTGCTCCATCCGCTCGGCGTCCTCGAACGCGCCCGCAGCTGTTCGCTCGGCGATGGTGCGGGTGACAGCGATGTACATCGCCGCGAAGTAGCCGACGCGATCGCCGTCCCGCGAGCACCGGCTCGACGATCTGCTCGAGGGTGTCGATCGTCGTGTCGAAGCCGGTGCCCACGAGGGCGAACGATAGGTACCGTCGTGCCGTGAGCGAGCGCAGCGAGCGAACAATTCAGCACGGTCTTTCGCTCATTGGTGCCCAGTTGCGGCGCAACCCGTGAAGCCTCTGTACGACTCGATGGTGCACCAATGAGCGCCGAGGAGATCCGCATCCCGTGCGGCGAGCTGGGTCCGGCGATCGACGCCCTCGTCGACCTGCTCGGGTTCCGCCTCGACATGATCATGCCCGCCGACGACCCGACGACCGCCGCGCTGTCCGGCCACGGCGTGCGCATACGTCTCGAGGCGAGCACGCGAGCGGCAGGCGGCCGGGCCGGGATGATCTATCGGGACCTGTTGCCAGGACGGCAGGGTGGACAGGTCATCGCCTCGCACATCACGATCCCGGACGGCGGTCCCGTCCCTGACTACGTGCACCACCACGACATCCGCTACCAGTCGATCCACTGCGTGCGCGGGTGGGTCCGTGTGGTCTACGAGGACCAGGGTCCGCCGTTCCGCTTGCATGCGGGCGACTGCGTGCTGCAACCGCCCGGCATCCGTCACCGCGTGCTCGACAGCTCACCCGGTCTCGAGGTCGTCGAGATCGGGTCTCCCGCGGCGCACCCGACGTACGTCGACCACGACCTGCGGCTGCCGACCGCCGACGTCCGGCCGGACCGGGAGTTCGGCGGCCAGCGATTCGTCCATCACCGCGCGGCGACGGCTGTGTGGCAGCCGTGGCGCGCCGACGGGTTCGAGTGCGCCGACACCGGCATCGGTGCAGCGACGGGCGGAGTGGCCGGCGTGTGCAACGTGCGCGGCACCAGCGCCTCGAGCGAGCTGATGCCGCACGACCGTGAGCTGCTGTTCTGGTACGTCGTCGGCGGGCGGGCGACGCTGCAGCTCGACGGCAACGGTGACGAGCACCTCAGCGCGGGCATGGCCGTCGCCGTCCCGCCGGGAGTGCCCCATCGCCTCGTCGATGCTGACGGCCTCGAACTGCTCGAGGTCACGCTGCCGGGATGACCGCCTGGGTCTGGGTGACCTGGGCGACGCGCTTGTCGCGGTCGTCGCGGACGTCGGTCTGCACGACGATGGTCGTCCGCCCGACGTGGAGCGGACGGCTCGTGGCGTGGACCGTGCCCTCGCGGATGCCGCGGAAGAAGTTCGTCTTCGACTCGATCGTCGACGTCGTCGCGCCGGACGGCAGGTTGACGAACGCGCACACCGCGCCGAGCGTGTCGGCGAACGCCATGACCACGCCGCCGTGCAGCAGACCGGCGGTCGTGCACAGCTCCTCGCGCCACGCCAAGCGGCCGGTGACCTCCTCGGCGCTCGCCGCGGTCAACTCGATCCCGAGCAGTCCGGCGAACGGCATCAGGGCGACCATGTCGTCGAGCTCGCTCATGGCGACAGTGTCCCAGAGCCTCGCCACCTAGGGTTCCCGAACGATGCCCGCCACCCCGAACTCTCTGCCGACCTCGCGGCCGAGCCGCGTCGTCGTCGAAGCGGTCTCCCCGGTCGTCGACGGCGGTGCGTTCCCGTCCAAGGCGACGCTCGACGAACCCATCCTCGTCACCGCCGACGTGTTCACCGACGGCCACGACCGCGCCGCCGCCGCACTGCGGTACCGCTGCGGCCGCCGCGGCGGGTGGCAGGAGCTGCCGATGACGCCGCTCGGCAACGATCGCTTCGAGGCGACGTTCGTGCCCGACCAGCTCGGCCGCTGGCAGTACCAGGTGATCGGCTGGCTCGACCACCTCGGCACGTGGCGCCACGGCATGGAGCTGAAGCTGGCGGCCGGCGTCGACGTCACCGTCGACCTGCAGATCGGCATCGGGTTGATCGACCGAGCGCTCACCCGGGCCAAGGGTGACGACGCGGCCGCGCTGCGCGCGCTGCGCCAGCGGTTGGAGGCCGGCGATGCCCGCCAGCTCGGGGAGCTGCCGTCCGAGGACCTGCCACACCACCTCGATGGGCACATCCCCGACCTCGACGACGTCGAGCCGGAGGCGACGACACCGGATGGCGGCCTCGACCTCGAAGCGTTGTTCTGGCGCACCGGGGTACGCGAGCCCGTCGCCGAGCTGGCCAAGCCGCTCGACGTCGAGGTCGACCCGGTGCGCGCCCGCTTCAGCGCGTGGTACGAGTTCTTCCCCCGCTCGACGCTCGCGCCGGCAGTTGGCCACGGCACGCTGGCCGACGCCGTCGACCGGCTCGACTACGTCGAGGCGATGGGGTTCGACGTCGTGTACCTGCCGCCGGTGCACCCGATCGGGACGACCCAGCGCAAGGGTCGCAACAACACGACGACGCCGTCGTCCGACGACACCGGCAGCCCGTGGGCGATCGGCGCGCCCGAAGGCGGGCACACGGCGGTGCATCCCGAGCTGGGCACCGTCGACGACGTCGTCAAGCTGGCCGACGAGTGCCAGCGACGCGGGATCGAGCTGGCCCTCGACATCGCCTTCCAGTGCACACCGGACCACCCGTGGGTGACCGAGCACCCGACGTGGTTCGCCCACCGGCCGGACGGCACGATCCAGTACGCCGAGAACCCGCCGAAGAAGTACCAGGACATCTACCCACTCGACTTCGAGAGCGAGGACTGGCAGGGCCTGTGGACCGCCCTCGCCGACGTCATCCGCTTCTGGATCGACACTGGCGTGACGATCTTCCGCGTCGACAACCCGCACACCAAGGCGTTCGCCTTCTGGGAGTGGGCGATCGCCACGATCCGCAGCGAGCACCCCGAGGCGATCTTCCTCGCTGAAGCCTTCACCCGCCCCCGCGTCATGGAGCGGCTGGCCAAGATCGGCTTCAACCAGTCCTACACGTACTTCACGTGGCGACAGTCGTGGTGGGAGCTGCGCCAGTACTTCGACGAGCTGTCCACGCGCACGGTCGACTTCATGCGGCCCAACGCCTGGCCGAACACGCCGGACATCCTCACCGAGCAGCTACAGACCGGCGTCCCGTCGATGTTCGCCATCCGCGCCATCCTCGCCGCCACGCTGTCACCGTCGTGGGGTGTCTATGGCCCGGCGTTCGAGCTGATGGACCACCTCCCGGTGCGACCGGGGTCCGAGGAGTACCTCGACTCGGAGAAGTACCAGCTGCGTCAGTGGGACCTCCACCGCCCGCCGAGCCTGGCGCCACTGCTCGGCCGGCTCAACCGCATCCGGCGCGAGCAACCGGCGCTCGCCCATCTGCGCACGCTGCGCTTCCACGACACCGACAACGAGGCGCTGCTGTGCTACTCGAAGACGGACCCGACGGGGAGTGGACCGCCGATCCTCGTTGTCATCAACCTCGACGCCAATCACCGTCACCAGGGATGGGTCGACATCGACCTGAAGCCGCTCGGGCTGCCGTACGGGTGTGACTACGACGTCGTGTGCCAGCTCACCAACGCCTCGTACCGCTGGCACGCCAACGCCAACTTCGTGGAGATCGATCCATCGTTCCCCGCCCACGTCTTCCGCGTGGAAGGACCCCTGTGAGCAGAGGGGAACGCGGGGCGCGATCGGCGCCACAACACACACGACCGGAGGGGCCGCTCGACTGGTACCGCGACGCCATCATCTACGAGCTGCACGTCCGCGCCTTCAACGACTCCAACGGCGACGGCATCGGTGACTTCAGCGGGCTGACCCAACGGATCGACTACCTCGCCGACCTCGGTGTGACGGCGATCTGGTTGCTGCCGTTCTACCCGTCACCGGGACGCGACGACGGCTACGACATCGCCGACTACCGGACCGTCAATCGCGACTACGGCGACCTGCGCCAGTTCAAGCGCTTCCTCGCTGCGGCACACGAGCGCAACCTGCGGGTCATCACCGAGCTGGTGATCAACCACACATCCGACCAGCACCCGTGGTTCCAGCGGGCACGGCGCTCCCCCGCCGGCTCACCCGAGCGCGACGCCTACGTGTGGAGCGACCACACCGAGCGCTACGCCGACGCCCGCGTCATCTTCCAGGACTTCGAGACGTCGAACTGGACGTGGGACCCGGTCGCCGAGGCGTACTTCTGGCACCGCTTCTACTCCCACCAGCCCGACCTCAACTTCGCCAACCCGATGGTCGAGGAGGCGGTGCTCGAGGTCCTCGACTTCTGGCTCGACATGGGCGTCGACGGCCTGCGCCTCGACGCCATCCCCTATCTCCACGAGCGCGAGGGCACGAACTGCGAGAACCTGCCCGAGACCCACGCCGTGCTGAAGCGACTGCGCGCCCACATCGACGCCAAGTACCCCGGGCGCATGCTGCTCGCCGAGGCCAACCAATGGCCGGAGGACGCCGCGTCGTACTTCGGCGACGGCGACGGCCTGGAATGCCACATGAACTTCCAGTTCCCGGTGATGCCACGCCTCTTCATGTCGCTGCGCCTCGAGCACCGCACGCCGATCGTCGACATCATGGAGCAGAGCGCCCGAGCCTCCACCGGGTGGACAGTGGGCGACGTTCCTGCGCAACCATGACGAGCTGACCCTGGAGATGGTCACCGACGAGGAGCGCGACCTCATGCTGCGGGCGTACGCCACCGATGCCGAGATGCGCATCAACCTCGGCATCCGCCGGCGCCTGGCGCCGCTGCTCGGCAACGACCGGCGCAAGTTCGAGCTGCTCAACGCCCTGCTGTTCTCGCTGCCCGGCACGCCGGTCCTGTACTACGGCGACGAGATCGGGATGGGCGACAACGTCTACCTCGGCGACCGCAACGGCGTGCGCACGCCGATGCAGTGGTCGGCGGACCGCAACGCCGGCTTCTCGACGGCGAACCCGCACCGCCTCTACCTGCCGTTGATCACCGAGCAGGGCTACCACTACGAGAGCATCAACGTGGAGACGCAGGCCGCCAACCCGGCGTCGCCGCTGTCGTGGATGCGCCAGTTGACCGCGCTGCGCCGACGCCACCGCGTGCTCGGCCGCGGCACGATCGACTTCCTCGAGCCGGACAACCACCACGTGCTGGCGTTCGTCCGCTGCCCCACCGCCGAGACGCCCGGCGGCGAAGCCGCAGGCCGGTCGAGCGAGCGCCAGCGAGCCGAACGGGGATGGGGTCCGGGGGCGCAGCCCCCGGTGGAAAGCGGCGAGCACCCGCTGCTGTGCGTCGCCAACCTGTCCCGCCTCGCCCAGCACGTCGAGCTCGACCTCCGTCGCTTCGGCGGTGCGGTCCCGGTCGAGGTGTTCGGTCAGAACCGTTTCGCCCCCATCGGCGACGCGCCGTACACGCTCACGCTGGCGCCGTACGGGTTCTTCTGGTTCGCCCTGGAGACCGAGCGGAGCATCGCGGACGGCACCGAGGGTCCGGCCCACCTGGCGGGTGCGTGGCCCGACGTGCTGCGCCGGCGCGCCGCCCTCGGCCGGGCGATCAGGCGCTGGCTTCCCGGGCGGCGCTGGTTCGTCGGCAAGGGCGCCGTGCTGCGCGAGGTCGTGGTCGAGGACGTCGTCGAGCTGTCCGGCTCCGTCGCCTTCGCCGTCGTGCGCACGTCGTTCACCGAGGGCGACGACCACCTGTACTCGGTGCCGCTGCTGCACACGACACCCGGCGCTGCCGAAGAGCTCGAGCATCGACGGCCTGGATCGGTCATCGCCTTGCTCGACGACGGCGCCATCGTCGACGCCATGACCGTGCCGGAAGGTGCCGGTGTCGTCGCCGGTTCGGCGCTGCGCCGGCGCACCCGGCGCGGTCGTGCGTCGACGGCGACGGGTCACCCGCGGCGGCCCGGCCTGTCCAAGCTCGCCGACAACGTCCACGACGTGCACGTGCTCAGCGCCGAGCAGACGAACACGTCGGTGATCCTCGGCGGCAAGGTGATCGCCAAGCTGATCCGCCGCCTCGCTCCGGGCGACAACCCCGACGTCACCCTGCCGATGCACCTGCGCGGGCGCGGGTACACCCACGTGCCCGGCGTCGCCGGCACGCTCGACGTGCAGCTCGGCGGCGACGCGCCGGCCAGCGCCATCGTCGTCCATGATGTCGTCGCCAACGAGGCCGACCTGTGGGAGTGGAGCCTGGACCTGCTGGCTCGTGAGGTCGAGCGGTTGGTGTCCGAGCCGGGTTCGTCCGCCGACGACGCAGTGATGGCAGCGGTCACGACGCTGGTCGCCGAACGCACTGCCGAGATGCACCTCGGTCTGGCGGGCGGTGCGCCGGAGTTCGAGCCGGAGCCGTTCTCGCTGCTGTACCAGCGCTCGATCCTGCAGAGCTTGCGGGCGTCGCTGCGCGAGACGCAGCGCCTCGTCGGGCGCAACCGGGCGACGATGGCGCCGCAGGCGGATGCGGCGGCGGCAGTGCTGCTCGAGGAGGGCGATCGCCTGCTCGGCGTCTTCGACCTGCTGCGGTCGCGCAAGCTCGCCGCGTCCCGCATCCGGGTGCACGGCGATCTCCACCTCGGCCAAGCTCTGTGGACCGGCCACGACGTCGTGTTCATCGACTTCGAGGGTGAGCCCGGCCGGCCGATCGGGGAGCGCTCGATCAAGCGCTCCCCGTTCACCGACGTCGCCGGCATCGTCCGCTCGCTCGACTACGCCGGGCGCGTGGCGCTGGCGACGTCGATCGAGCGTGGGCGGGTCGGCGAGAGCCAGGCGGAGTCGCTCGAGCGGTGGCGGCGGGCATGGACCGAGCGGATGACGGCCGTGTACGTCGACGCCTACATGGCGAGGTTGACGGCGACCCCCGAGGGCGCCGCCCTCGTCCCGGCCGATGCCGCCGACGCCCGCCGGCTGCTCGACGCCCACATCCTGCTGAAGGCGCTGTACGAGGTCCGCTACGAGCTCACCGTCCGCCCCGCCTGGGTCTCCTGGCCCCTCGCCGCCGTCGCCCAGATGCTGACGGTGATGCCCAGTCCGAGTCGTGCTGCTTGCCGAGTGCGAGCTGTTGGGCTACCGGCGCCGCACTGCAGCACTCGGCCCAGGCGAATCGGTGAGGCTCGGCGCCCAACCGGTCGGCGACGGGTCGACCCGCTTCGAGGTGTGGGCGCCGCGCGCCGGGTCGGTGGAGATCGAGCTGGTGGATCGCGTCGTCGCGCCTCGGTGCAGAGGGCGAGACGTGGGTCGGCGTCATCGACGGGGTCGGCCACGGTGACCGCTACCGCATCCGGCTGGACGGCGGCGAGCCACTCGCCGACCCGGCATCGGGGTGGCAGCCCGACGGCGTGCACGGGCCATCGGCCGTCGTCGACCCATCGCGGTTCGCGTGGACCGATGAGGGCTGGCGCGGCGTCACGCTCACCGACACGGTGCTCTACGAACTGCACGTCGGCACGTTCACGCCCGAGGGCACGTTCGACGGCGTCGCCGGCCAGCTCGACCGGCTGGCCCGGCTGGGCATCACGACGATCGAGCTGATGCCCGTCAACGCCTTCCCCGGCGTGCGCAACTGGGGCTACGACGGCGTGTTCCCCTCCGCCGTGCAGGAGTCCTACGGCGGACCGGATGGCCTCGCCCGCCTCGTCGACGCCGCCCACGCCGCTGGCCTCGGCGTCGTGCTCGACGTCGTCTACAACCACTTCGGGCCGTCGGGCAGCACGCACAGCCGCTTCGCCCCGTACCTGACGGACGAGTACCGCACTCCGTGGGGCGACGCCGTCAACGTCGCCGGCGCCGGCAGCGACCTCGTGCGGCGCACGTTCATCGAGAGCGCCTGCCGCTGGATCGAGGACTTCCACGTCGACGGCCTCCGCCTCGACGCCGTCCACGCCATCGTCGACCCGACGGCGACGCCGTTCCTCGAGGAGCTCACCGCTGCCGTCCACGCGGCGGGAGCAGGCATCCGGACGGACCGTGCTCGTGATCGCCGAGAGCTCGGCCAACGACCCACGGCTGGTGCGCTCGCCGGAGGCCGGCGGTATCGGCTGCGACGCCGTGTGGAACGACGACGTGCACCACGCCATCCGCGTCGCCCTCACGGGCGATCGCCGCGGCTATTACGTCGACTACGACGGTGTCGCCGACCTCGCCGAGGCGCTGGACCGCCGCTGGGTGTTCAACGGCCGGCGCTCGCACTACCGCGGCCGGCGTCACGGCCGCCCGGTCGGCGACATCCCCCATGAGCGCTTCGTCGTGTTCACGTCCAACCACGACCACGTCGGCAACACGCCCGCCGGAGCGCGGCCGCCGTACGACCACCGCCGGCGTCTCGTCGCCGCGGCGACCGTGCTGCTGTCGCCGTTCACGCCGCTGCTGTTCATGGGCGAGGAGTACGGCGAGACAGCGCCGTTCCCGTTCTTCGTCGACCACGGCGACGCAGACCTGCTGGAGGCGACGCGGAAGGGACGTCAGGAGGAGTTCGCCGCCGCCGAGTGGACCGACGAGGTCCTCGACCCCGCCGACCCGGCGACGTTCGAGGCCGCCGTGCTGGACCCGTCGCTCGCCGCCCAGCCGGAGCACGCCGATGTGCTCGCCGCCTACACCGAGCTGATCGCCCTGCGCCGCCACCACCCGGTTGTCCACGCCCCCGACGCCGAGCAGTCGGTGAGCCGGGTGGGCGACGCCGTCGTCGTCACCCGGCACCGAGCGGACGCCAGCTCCGTGCTCGCCGTGAACCTGGGCGAGTCGGCGGTCGAGCTCGACGTCGAGGCTGGCCTCGACGGTCGCCTTCGACTGCGGCGGCGTCGAGCTCACCGCTGGCAGGCTCCGTTTGCCCGCGCTGACCGCCGCGCTCCTCGTCAGCGACGACGTGCCCTGATCTGGGCGCGGATCGTCTCGGATTCCGAGACGGATCGCGCCCAGAGACGAATCGCGCCCAGATGGAAGGTCAACGGCGGAGCAGGACGACGCCGGGAAGGCTTCGAGCACGGTCGTCGACGTCGAGCACACCAGCGACGCATCCGGCTCACCGTCGACGAGCACGTGGCGCCACTCGCCCGGTGGCAGCTCGATGGTCAGGCCGGCCGGGCTCTCGACGGCCCGCGGCACGATCGTGATCAGCACCGGCGCACCGGCGCGGTCGAGGCGGGCGAAGGCGATGAGCTGCTCGCCGGCGTCCAGGGCGACGTAGCCGACCAGATCGAGATCGTGACGGACGGCGAGGAGCCGCTGGATCACGACGGCGCGGGCCGCCGGCGAGCCCGCCTCTGCCCATGCCGAGCGGCCGTCGAGCGCAGCGGCACGCGTCACCAGCTCGTCCAGCGCATCGTGGTCCGGCTCCTCCCGGTTGTCCGGGTCGACGAGCAGGTAGCGCAGCGCCTCCGTCCCCTGGTAGATGTCGGCCACACCAGGCGCGGTGAGGCGCACGGCGAGCATCGCCAGCGTCACCGCCCGCCCGGGACCGTCCAGGTCGGCCTGCAGCTCGGCAACCGGCGGCCATTGCAACAGGACGTCGGCGAGCCGGCTGAGCTGGCGCTCGTACGGCTCGTCGGGATCTGCCCAGGCCGTGTGCACGTCGGCTTCCCTGCCGGCCTTGACGAGGAACGCGCACAAACGTGACCCGTCGAGGCCCGGCATCGTGGCGACCGTCTGCAGGGCGAGCCACTGGATCGACAGATCGATGGCGAACCGCGACCCGGGCCCCTCGAACCACTCATCGACCAACTCGACGAACCGCCGAGCCCGCGTGGCGAGCGCCAAGCCGCCGGCACGCACGTCCTCGGACCGCTTGGTGTCGTGGGTCGTTCCGGCCAGCAGCGTCGTCGGCCACCGTGCCGCGGTCGCCGCGTGGTGCTCGTGCAGCGCGGCGACCGGATCGACGTCCGCCCGGGGCTCGGCGAACCCGCCGACCTCGTCCAGCGACGCCAATGTGATGTAGCGCCAGAACGCCCGATCCTCGACGCCCTTGGCCGTCGCCGGGCCGGTGAGCTGCTGCCATCGCGTGCGCCACTCGATGGCTTCTTCGTCGGCGCTGTCGCGCAGCTCGGTGACGAGCCGAGCGAGGACGGGAGCCAGCTGCGGCTGGCTCGCCGCAGCCTGCGCCAGGGCGAGCGTCAGCGCCGGTGCGCCCTCGCCGTCGGGGAGGTACGTGCGGTAGCGCCCGAGATGCACGCTGAGCTCGGCGACCGCTGCTTCGACACTGTCACCATCGGCCTCGAGACGGTCGGCGGCGACCCGGGCCACGCGCTCGAGATCCGGCCGCAGCCCGGCCTCCAGCACCTCCCGTCGAGCATCCAGCTCCCAGTCGTGGAACGACCGGCGGTCACCGGTCTCGGCGATCCAGCGCCGGTGCAGCAGGTCCCAGCCACCGGCGTCGAGCAGGGCGTGCTCCAGGACCGCGGCGTGCTCGTATCCCGTCGTGCCGTCCACCGGCCACGACTCCGGCAGCCGCTCACCGGGGGCGAGGATCTTCTCGACCAGCAGCCAGCGGTCGTCGCCGACGAGCCGGCGCAGTCCCTCGAGATAGGCGAGCGGGTCGGCGAGGCCGTCGATGTGGTCGACGCGCACGCCGGCGAACGCCTCGTGATCGGCGAGCAGTCGCGGCACCGTGTCGACGGCAACGACGACGTCAGGGTCCTCGACGCGCACGGCGACGAGATCATCGATGGTGAAGAAGCGGCGCACGTTGCGGTCGGGCTGTTGCCAGTGCTGCAGGCGGTAGTGCTGACGATCGACCGCCTCGGCCGGCGCCAGCTCGGCGGTGCCCTCGGCGAGCGGGAACCGCTGCTCTCCCAGGCGCAGCTCGCCGTCGACGATCTCCAGCGAGTCGACGACATCGTCGAGCGGAGCGCCGAGCACGGGCAGGATGACCTTGCCGTCCGCGGCGTCCCAGTCGACGTCGAACCAGCGCGCCGCGTCACTCTCCGGGCCGTCACGGAGCATCGCCCACCACGGCGCGTTGAGCTCGGCCCGCCCGACGGCGACGTGGTTCGGCACGTGGTCGATGACCACACCCATCCGCCGTGCGGCGGCAGCGTCGAGGAGCGCCGTCAAGCCGTCGAGGCCTCCGAGCTCCTCGCGGACGCGGGTGTGGTCGACGACGTCATAGCCGTGTGTGCTGCCAGGCACCGCCTCGGTCACCGGGGAGAGATAGGCGTGGCTCACGCCGAGCGCGCCCAGCCGGTCGAGCTGGGCGGCGGCGCGGTCGAACCCGAACGCCGGCGTCAGTTGGAAGCGGTACGTCGCGACTCGCCGCACGGTCAGCTGGGCAGGCTCTCGCTCCGGGGGATGGGGAAGTAGCGATGGTGGTGGGCGCCGGTCAGCTCGTAGATGCCGGTGCCCCGCCGGCCGTCGTCGGTGGTGACCTCGACCTGGTTGAGGCCGCCGCCGAGCGGGCCGTAGCGCTGGGCCCAGCGGCCCGTCGCGTCCAGCCCGATCTCCCTGCCACCCTCCAACCGGATGTCGACGTGCCCGGCGATGCCGGCGACCTCGTCACCGTCGAGCGCGTAGCTGACCGCGCCGCCGGTGAGGTCGATCCACTCCAGCTGGTGCTGGACGTCGACGATCGGGATCGGGTCGCTTCCGTCGGCCGGGGAGAAGCAGCCGTCGGTGTAGATGCGCGCCCCGTTGGGCAGTTCCCAGAGCCACACGCCGAGCATCCCGTCAGGCAGTTGCACTGCGAGCCACATCCAGAACGGGCAGCGGGCGTGGTCACGGATGCCCCACGAGTGGTCGCGCTGGCCCCACCAGTCGTCGACCTGGTACGTGCGGCCCTCGTGGGTGTAGGTGCCGCGGTACGTGCCCGACTGGAACATGTGGCTCTGGTCCCAGATCAGCTCGTGACCGGCGCGCATCGTGCCCCGGCGCAGGCCGTACGCCGGGGTGCGGGCGGTGAACGTGATGTCCATGGCGACGGGCACCTCGATCCCGTCCTCCACCTGCAGGCGCACCGTGCGGTAGGCCTCCACGATCTCGATCTGCACCGGACCGACGTGGAACGAGTGCGGGTCGTCGCCGGCCTCGCGGACGTGGCGAGCCATCGTCGGCGTGTTGCCGACCATGCCGAGCTGCAACGAGTCGAGCTCGCCGCGCGCCGGAAACAGGGCCATCGTCAGGATGACCACGTCGCCGAGCCCGTCGCGCGGGTGCATCACGAAGAAGAGGCTCTCCCGCCAGTGCTGGTGATGGGTGACGACGTTGGGCAGTGGCTCGGGGATCTGGTGGACGAAGTACTCGTCGAGGGCGGTCAGGCGGGGCACGGTCACTCCCCTTGGGGGTAGAGGGCTTCGGTGTCGAGCTCGAGTCCCTGGTGGGCGTGGCGTTCGGCCATGGCGAGGAACATCTCGTCGCCGCGGTCGGTGCGCCGGACGAGGGCCGAGGCGACGATCGCCATGATCAGCCCGCCGTAGGCGTACCGGCGGTAACCGTCCCAGACGGTGTCGCGGTCGACGTCGACCCCCTGGGCGTGCAGCCCGGCGACGTAGCGGTCGACGAGCGCCGGCTCGTGCTGGCGGCGTGCCTCCGGGACGAGGCTGGCGCCGAGCAGGTAGCTGAGGTCGGCCGTGCCGGGGCCGAGCCCGACGGTCTGCCAGTCGACGACGACGACCCGCTCGCCGCCGAACAGGAGGTTGTCGGCGCGGTAGTCGCCATGGACGATCGTCCACGGGCGCGGGCGCGCCGACAGGTAGTCGCCGAGTCGTGGGACGAGGCGATCGACGACGGCGTTGGTGTCGGCATCCAGACGCTCGGCGTAGTGCTCGCGGAACGGGGCGGCGGCGTACTGCACGAGGGCGACGACCGAGTCCATCGAGTCGCCGCGGTACAGCCAGCCGATCGACTCCAGCGATTCGTCACCCCAGCGAGGACCGTGGAGCAGGGCCAGCTCGTCGATCGCCGCGCCGATCTCGTCGACGGAGCAACCGGCCATCTGGTCGCCCTGCACGGCCGGGGCGACGTCCTCGAGGAGCACGACGTAGGCGTCGGTGTCGGGATCGTGGGCGGCGTGGTGGCAGCGGGGTGTGCGCACCGGGAGCGCCCCTGCCAGATCGCGGTAGAAGCCGGCCTCGATCTCGTAGGTCCTGGTGACGCGAGCGGCGCCCCGGCTGGTGTCGTCGGCGGCCGGAACCTTGGCGACGAGCGTCGCCGGGCCGGCGCCGTCGGGTTCGTACGTGAGCTGCAGGCGGACGGTGTCGGCGACCTGGCCGGTGCCGACGAGCGCGAGGCCGACATCGGTGACCGAGGCGCCGCCCGTTGTGCCGGCGAGGGCGGCGGTGCACCACTCCGGTGTCAGGTCGCTCACACCGGTCACCGGCGGCACGGGTTCCATGGCGCCCCGAACGTAGCGTGATCGCATGAGGACCCGCCGTGTCGCCCTGCACGCCCTCGTGCTGGCGTCGACATCACCGACGGGGCGTCGTTCGACATCACCGTCGACGGGCAGGGCTACCTCACCAGCCCGGGTTGACCGCTGACTACAGTCGCCGCCGAGATCGCCCATGTACACGATGCGAGATCCGGTCCGCCGAGCCGAGCAGCTGTTCGCCGAGCGGGAAGCGACGGTGTGTGGGGAGACACGCCACACCTACCGCCAGCTGGCCGAGCGCGTCCGTCGTGTCGCCGGGCTGCTGTCGACGTGCACCGATGCCGGCGACCGCGTCGCCCTGTGGTCGCTGAACTCGGACCGCTACCTCGAGTTGTTCGTCGGCATCCCGTGCGCCGACCGGGTGATCGTGCCGCACAACACCCGCTGGGCCGAGCCGGAGCTCGTCGACGCCACGCGTGACGCCGGCGCCAGGGTGCTCATCTGCGACCGCGATCCGGGCGCCATGGCCGACACCGTCGAGCGGGTCATCCGCCTGGACACCGGCGAGTACGACGAGCTGCTGGCCGGAGCGGAGGAGCTCGAACCCGGCGTCACGTCGCAGACGTTGGCCGGGCTCTTCTACACCGGTGGTACCACCGGCTCGTCGAAGGGGGTGATGCTCACCCACGCCAACCTGATGGCCAACGCCGTGCACACCCAGCTCGGCCAGCCGCTCGTGGCCGACGACCGCTACCTGACGATGGCGCCGATGTTCCACGCCGCCGGCGTGTACGCCGCGCTCGTCCTGCCGTGGGTGGGCGCCAGCAACGTCATCGTCCCGTCGTTCGATCCCGACGCCGTGCTCGACCTGATCGTCGCCGAGCGGATCACGTGCGCCATCGCCGTGCCGACGATGCTGGCGGCACTCGTCGAGCGCCAGGCCGCCGATCCACGTGACGTGTCCAGCCTGCGCTGGCTGTCCCACGGGGCGTCGCCGGTCGCCCTCGAGGTGCTCCGACGTGCCTCCGAGGTGTTCGGCTGCGAGCTGATCCACCTCTACGGGGCGACCGAGCTGTCGCCGCTCGCCACCGTGTTCCGCCACGAGGAGCAATGGCTCGACGGACCGCGGGCCAAGAGCTGTGGCCAGCCGGCCCCCGGCGTCGACCTGCGCGTCGTCGACGGCGATGGGCGTCCGGTTCCGACCGGTGAGGTCGGCGAAGCCGTGGTCAAGGGCCCCAACGTGATGGCCGGGTACTGGAACAAGCCCGAGCAGACGGCCGAGGCCATGATCGACGGCGAGTGGTACCGCACCGGCGACGTCGGCTACCTCGACGCCGACGGCTACCTGTACCTCGTCGACCGGGCCAAGGACATGATCATCTCCGGTGGCGAGAACGTCTACTGCACCGAGGTCGAGGACGCCCTCTACACCCACCCCGCCGTGCTCGAGGCGACGGTCTTCGGCATCCCTGACGAGCGTTGGGGGGAGGTCGTCCACGCCGTCGTCGTGCCGCGCGGCGACGAGACGAGCGAGCAGGCGCTGATCGAGCACTGCCGCGGCGTCATCGCCGGCTACAAGGTCCCCAAGTCGATCAGCTTCCAGCCCGACCCCCTGCCGAAGTCCGGCCCCGGCAAAGTCCTCAAACGCAACCTCCGCGCCCCCTACTGGGAAGGCCACACCCGCCAGATCCACTGAGGGAGAGAACTTCTCAAGCGTTTTCAGGTGCCACGGATGGCACCGAATCTTCCAGAGAATTCGAGGAACCATGCGCACCAAGGTCCTGCTCGACGAGTCGCAGATGCCGACGCAGTGGTACAACGTCATCCCCGACCTGCCGTCGCCGCCCCCGCCGCCGCTGCATCCCGGCACCCATGAGCCGGTCGGTCCGGACGACCTCGCGCCGCTGTTCCCGATGGCCCTCATCGAGCAGGAGGTCACCGCCGCCAGCCACATCGACATCCCTGGCGGCGTGCTCGACGTGTACCAACTGTGGCGACCGAGCCCGCTGTACCGCGCCCACCGCCTCGAGCGCGTCCTCGACACCCCGGCGCGCATCTACTACAAGTACGAGGGCGTCAGCCCGGCCGGCTCGCACAAGCCGAACACGTCGGTGCCCCAGGCGTACTACAACCACCAGGAGGGCATCGGCAAGCTGACCACGGAGACCGGCGCCGGCCAGTGGGGGACGGCGCTCGCCTTCGCCGCCGCCCAGTTCGGCATCGAGTGCGAGATCTGGCAGGTCGCCGCGTCATACCGATCGAAGCCGTACCGGCGCACGATGATGGAGATCTACGGCGCCACGCTGCACTCCAGCCCGTCGCCGGTCACCGAGTACGGCCGGGCGCTGCTCGCCGAGAACCCGGACCACCACGGCAGCCTGGGCATCGCCATCTCCGAGGCCGTCGCTGTCGCCGCCGCCGACCCGGCGGCGCGCTACGCGCTCGGGAGCGTGCTCAACCACGTGCTGATGCACCAGACGATCATCGGCGAGGAGGCGCTGCTGCAGCTCGCCGAGGTCGGCGAGATCCCCGACCTGCTCGTCGGCTGCACCGGCGGCGGCTCCAACTTCGGCGGTCTCGCCTTCCCGTTCCTGCGCGAGAAGCTGGCCGGGCGGATGAGCCCGACGATCCGCTGCGTCGAGCCGGCGGCGTGCCCCAGCCTGACCAAGGGCGAGTACCGCTACGACTTCGGTGACACCGCCGGCATGACGCCGCTGCTCAAGATGCACACGCTCGGTCACGGCTTCATCCCCGAACCGATCCATGCCGGCGGGCTGCGCTACCACGGCATGGCCCCGCTCGTGTCGCACATCTACGACCTCGGCCTGGTCGAGGCGATCGCCATCCCGCAGCTGGAGTGCTTCGCCGCGGCGCTGCAGTTCGCCCGCAGCGAGGGCATCGTCCCGGCGCCCGAGCCGACGCACGCCCTCGCCGCGGCGATCCGCGAGGCGCTGGCCTGCAAGGAGGCGGGCGAGTCGAAGGTCATCCTCACCGCCCTGTGCGGGCACGGCCACCTCGACCTCGCCGCATACGAGCAGTACCTCACCGGGCAGATGGTCGACTTCGAGCTGTCTGACAGCGACATCGCCGCGGCGATGGCCGACGTGCCCGTGCTGGCGTGATCGATCTCGGCGTCTGCGTCGCCAGCCGCGTCGACGACGTCGACCATGCCGTGCTCGCCGAGCAGCTCGGCTTCTCCCATCTGTGGTTCGCCGACAGCCAGATGTTGTGGTCGGACTGCTACGCGACGATGGCGCTGGCTGCGGTGCGCACCGAGCGCATCCGCATCGGCACGGGTGTCGCCGTCGCCGGCACGCGCTCGAGCGCGGTGACCGCGGCGGCGCACGCCACGATCAACCGCCTGGCGCCCGGCCGCGTGTTCTGCGCCGTCGGGACCGGCAACACGGCGAACCGCGTGATGGGCGCCCGGCCGATGCCGATCGCCGAGTTCGAGCGCTACATCGAGGAGCTCCGACGGCTGCTCGACGGCGAGGAGGTCGACGTCGAGTTCCGCCGCCACACCCGACCGGTCCGCCATCTCATGGCCGATGCCGGCTTCGTCTCGTTCGAGCCACGCATCCCGCTCTACGTCTCGGGCTTCGGACCGCGCGCCACGGCCCTCGCCGCACGTCACGGCGACGGGCTGGTGATGTCGATCCCTCCGACGGTCGAGGCGCTCGAGCGGGTGTGGTCACGGCTCGACGCCGTCGATCGCTCGACGTTCCTCACGTGCACGCTGACGACGATCGTCGTGCTGCGGCCCGGTGAGACGATCGAGAGCGACCGAGTGCGCGAAGCGTGCGGGGCGTTCGCCATCGCCGGCCTGCACTACCTCTACGAGCAGTGGCGCGAGGCGGGACGGCCGGATCGGCGGCCGGCGTTCCCCGGCTGGGATCGCTACGTCGCCATGCTCGACCAGGCCGACCCCGAGCGCCTCCACCAGCGCATCCACCAGGGTCACAACTGCTGGGTGATCGACGAGGAGTGGGACCTCGTCACGCCGGAGCTGATCGAGGCGACGTGCATGGTCGGCACGCCGGCCGACCTGGCCGCTCGACTCGACGCGCTCGGCGACGCCGGCCTCTCCCAGGTGATGGTGCTGCCGCCACTCGACGTCCGCGACCAGGTGCTGCGCGACATCGCCACGGACGTGATGCCACTGCTGCGGGGGTGACTGGCGCGGCGCCGTCGACACGGCTAGCAAGGAGCCCAGCAGGGGTCAGGAGCGTGCTGTGAGATCGACGATCCGACGTTTCAGCGTGGCCATCGGCGCGGTCGCCCTCGGGCTGACCGCCACCGCCTGCCGGGTGCCGTCGCGCTACGACGTGACGACCGTGCTCGACGGGCTGGAGAACCCGTGGGACGCCGCCTTCTCCAGCGACAACTCGATGTTCTTCACCGAGCGGGTGGGCGACGTCAACGTGCTGCGTGGCGGTGCCGTGACGACGTTCAACCGCCCGCCCGACGTGGTGCAGTCCGGCGAAGGCGGGATGATGGGCATCGCTGTCGACCCGGCGTTCGACAGCAACCGGCGCATCTACACGTGCTACCTCACCGCCGCCGACGTGCGCGTCGTGCGCTGGACCGTCAGCGCCGACTGGAAGACGCTCGGCGAGCGCGCCGACCTGATCACGAACATCCCGCGCACGAGCGGCCGGCACTCCGGGTGCCGCCTCGAGTTCCACCCCGCCGACGGCCTGCTGTGGGTGACGACGGGCGATGCGGCCGACCCCAACAACCCGCAGAACCCGGCGTCGCTCGGCGGCAAGGTGCTGCGCATCACGACCGAGGGCGGCATCCCCGCCGGCAACATGGGCGCGCCCTTCCTGCCGCAGATCTATGCCTACGGCTTCCGCAACCCGCAGGGCCTCAGCTTCCGCCCGACGGACAACCAGCCGTTCCTGATCGAGCACGGACCGACGTGTGACGACGAGATCACGGCCATCCACGCCGGCGGCAACGGCGGGTGGGCGCCGGGGCCGGGCTACAACGAGGGCGTGCCGATGACCGACACGGCGCGCTTCGCCCAGGCTCTGCGACCGGCGTGGCGGTCGGGCTGCCCGACGATCGCCCCGTCGGGCGGCACGTTCGTGACGAGCGATTCGTGGGGCATCTTCGAGGGCTACCTGATCGTCGCCGTGCTGAAGGGCGAGCAGTTGCGCATGCACCACATGGCCGACGGTGCCGACACCGGTGGGACTGCGTTCGTCAGGGGCTACGGCCGCCTGCGAACCGCGGTCGAGGCGCCCGACGGCCGGCTCTACGTGCTCACCGACGCCAACCCCGGGCGCATCCTCCTGGTGCAACCAGTCATCTGACCACGAGGGCCCGCACAGTGTCAGGCGGAGGCCGAGCACGTCGAGGTAGAAGGCCAGCTCGGCGTCGAGGGCGGCGCTGATGTTGGCGGCCTGGCGGAACCCGTGCTGCTCACCGGCGAACGTGTGGTACTCGACGGGGATGCCTCTCGCCCGCAGCGCGTCGACGATCATCTCCGACTGCGCCGGCGGGACGACCTCGTCCTCCAGTCCCTGGAACACGATCAGCGGTCGATCGATCGCGTCGACGTGGTTGATCGGTGAGCGCGCCGCGTAGACGTCACGAGCGTCCGGCCACGGGCCGATCAACCGGTCGAGGTAACGGCTCTCGAACTTGTGTGTGTCGGAGGCCATCGCAGCGAGATCGGCGACGCCGTAGTAGCTCGCCCCGGCGGCGAACACGTCCTCGTTGGCCAGCGCCGACAACGTCGTGAACCCGCCGGCGGAACCGCCCCGGATGCACAGCCGTTGCGGGTCGACGTCGCCTCGCTCGACGAGGTGGCGGCAGACCGCGGCGCAGTCCTCGACGTCGACGACGCCCCACTCGCCCGCGCAGCAGCTCCCGGTACGCCCGCCCGTACCCCGTCGACCCACGGTGGTTGACGTCGACGACGGCGAAGCCACGTGATGTCCAGTACTGGTAGCCGAGCCTGAGCATCGCCCGCGCCGCCGACGTCGGCCCGCCGTGGATCACGACGAGCAGCGGCGGGCGATCGCCGGCGGGACCCGGTCACGTCGGGATTGCGCGGGCGGTAGAGCAGGGCATGGGCGGTCGCTCCGCCGGCGGTCGGGAACTCGACGGGTTCTGGCGTGGAGAACCACTCCTCACCGACGGGCAGGTCCCGCGGCGCCACGATCACGACGGGATCGCCCGCCGTGGCGCCATCGACGTCGACCTCCACGACGTGAGGCTCCGTCGTCGGCGAGGCGGCGATGCAGCGCAGCATGGAACCGTTCGCCGTCAGACCCTGGATGACGGTGAACGGTGTGTCGAGCGGGGCGATCGTGCCGTCGGTCAGGCGCACGGCAAGGCGGTCGAGACCGTCCTCGACGTACACGAAGGCGACCGAGCCGTCGTCCAGGAAGGCGAAGCGGGTCTCGCCGAACACCCACGCCGGGAAGCCGATGTCGCGGCCGATGTCGACCATCGTCTCGGTGCCGGTCTCGTGGCTCCACCGGTACAGGCTCCAGAAGCCGGTGCGGTCGGCGCTGAACCACAGCGATCCGTCGGGCGCCCACGTCGGCTGGACGACGGACTCCGGCCGGTCGCCCCCGGCGACGAGCGTGCGCTGACCGCCGGCGTCGACGACGAGCCGGGTGGCGTCCCACGGCATGTCCGGGTGGTCCCACTCCAGCCAGCAGAACGCTTCCCCGTCGGGTCGCCAGCGCGGGCTGGACACGAAGTCCGGGCCGTCGACGACGACCTGTGGCGACGACGGAGCGGCGGCGTCGAGGCGAACGATCGTGTTCTCGACGACACCGTCGGCGCCGTGCGCCTCCTGGACGCAGAGCACCGCCGACCCGTCCGGCGACACGTCGCCGTCGGCGTAGCGCAGCCCGCGGGAGACGGGCGGCTCGGGCGTGAGGGCGACGGCGACACCGTCGTCGGCGAGGCGGTGCAGCCGCTGCGTGGCCCAGTCGGCGAACCACAGCACACCGCCGCGGACCCACCACGCCCCGCCGCCGTACTCGTGCACGGCGGTGCGCGCGTTCCACGGTGCGGCGAGGACCTCGTCGACCGACCCGTCAGCCCGGCGCCGGAGCACGGCCGTGCGGCCGCCCTCCCCGGGCCGGGTCTCCGACCACCACACGTCGTCGCCGTCCACGGCGATCGCCGTGGGCATGTTCGCCGCGGCGACGACGACCTCAGACGTGACCGGCGACGGCCACGTCCCGAACGCCTTGGTGGACATCTCGGTGAGCGTAGGCGGGGGTGCTGCGGCGAGCCGGATCACGCAACTGGGCGCGATCTGTTTCGGATTTCGAGACGGAGCGCACCCAGATACGAATCGCGCCCAGTTCGGCGGCGAAGCGCTTACCCGAGTGCTTTGGCCTTGGCGGTGGCGTACTCGGCGTCGTCGAGGATGCCCTGCTGGTGCAGCTTGGCGAGCCGCTCGAGCTCGTCAGCGGTGCTCCCACCCGTGCCGGCGGTCTGGCGGACGTACTGCTGGAACGCTTGCTCCTGTGCCTGGGCCTCGGCGACGGCATGCTCGCTCATCTTGTGCCCGCGCGCGATCAGGTAGACGAACACGCCGAGGTAGGGCACGAAGATGATGAAGATGCTCCAGAGCGCCTTGCCCCAACCGGACAGGTCGTGGCTGCGGAAGATGTCGCTGAACACGGCGATCAGCATCCAGATCCAGATGAAGAACAGGAAGAACCACAGGATCGACCAGAAGACCTGGCCGGCCCCCCATTCGGCAGCCAGCAACGACATGTAGACACCCTCCTTGGATCGGTCGTGTCGACCCTACGCGATGGCGCGGGTCGCCGCGCGGACCGTCACAGCACCGTGTCGATCACCTTTCTGATCGCCACCGCGCTGGCGCGCAGGCCATCGGCCTCGGCGTCGGTCATCGGCACGAGCAACCGAGACAGCACGCCTTGGCGCCCGACCACACTCGGGAGCGACAGGCACACCTCCCCCGCGTCGCCGACCTCGGTGCGCACGCTGACCGGCAGCACGCCGCGCTCGTCGGAGGAGATGCTGCGCACGATCCGCGCCGTGGCCAGACCGATCGCCAGGTTGGTGTTGCCCTTGCCACCGATGATCTTGTACGCCGCCGTGCGGACCTCGTGGAGCAAGCCGTCGAGCTCGTCGGCAGTGATGCGCCCGCCGTCGGGGCCGACCACGTCGAGCAGCGGAGTGCCGCCGACGGTCGCCGAGGACCACAGGGCGATCTCACTGTCGCCGTGCTCGCCGACGATCGAGGCGTGCACGCTGTTCACGCCGATGCCGAGCCGGCCGGCGAGCAGGTGGCGCAGCCGGGACGTGTCGAGCACGGTGCCACTGCCGATGACCCGACTGTGCGGGAGGCCGGAGATCTCCTGGGCGATGTACGTGACGACGTCGACGGGGTTGCTCACGAGCAGGTAGATGGCATCGGGGGCGACCTCGAGCAGTGGCGGCAGGATGCTGCGGATCAAGCGGACGTTGGCGCCGGCGAGGTCGAGCCGGGTCACCCCGGCCCCGCCCTGCGCAGCACCCGCCGTGATGACGACCAGGTCGGCATCGGCGCACACGGCGATGTCGCCGCCGCCGGAGATCTGTCCGCCACCGACGAACTGCAGGCCGTGGCTGAGGTCGAGGACCTCAGCCGTGGCCCGCGCCTCGTTGATGTCGTAGAGGGCGATCTCGTCGGCGACGCGGTCGATCATGCTGGCGTAGGCGACGGCGCTGCCGACGCTGCCGGCTCCGACGACGGCGACCTTCTGGAGACCGGCCATCGGCCAACCGTAGGCGAGTAGCGTCGGCGATGTGGAGGGCGCCCACGACCTCGGCGGGCTCGACGGGTTCGGGCCAGTGGTCACCGAGGACGGCGAACGCACCCACCACGAGCCGTGGGAGCTGCGGGCGCAGGGCGTCGCCCTGTTCGGCCTGCGCGGCGGGATGCGGCAGTGGATCGAGCGCCTCGAGCCGGGTGTCTACCTCACGTCGCCGTACTACGGCCGCTGGCTGCTCGCCGCCGAGCAGGGCGCCATCGCCCGCGCGCTGGTCTCGCAGGAAGACCTCGACCGGTGGCGTGACGAGTTTGCCGGCGACCCCGATGCCATACCGCCGGTCGTCATCGACCCCGACGGCGCCGCCTTCATCGAGAAGGTGATGAGCACAGCCGACCGCATCAGACCGGTGACGAGCCCGCGCTTCGCCGTCGGCGATCACGTGACCGTGCGGCGGTGGCGCGACGCGTCGACGCACCACCGGTGCCCGCGCTACGTGCGCGGCGCGACCGGGCGGGTCGAGTCGATCTGCGGTGACGACCCCGTGCCCGGTCACGAGACCACGGAGATCGCGCCTCTGTACACCGTTGCGTTTGCATCGACCGATCTGTGGGACACGGGAGACGAGCCATCGTTCACCGTGCTCGTCGACCTGAGCGAGGTGTATCTCCAATGAGCGAGCACCACCAGGGCGCCCGCGAGCGCTCCGAGTTCGAGCTGCGCACGATGGCACTGGAGGCCGCCCTGGTCGAGGCCGGGCGCGTGAGCACCGACGCCATCGACACGTTCGTCGACTACATGGAGCACCGCCTCGGGCCGCACCACGGTGCGCGCGTCGTGGCCAGGGCGTGGGTCGACCCCGACTTCAAGGCCCGTCTGCTCGCCGACGGCACGGCGGCGATGGCCGAGCTCGGCATCGCCGGCGCCGAGGGCGACAACGTGCGCGTCGTCGAGAACACCGAGGACGTGCACAACCTCGTCGTGTGCACGCTGTGCTCGTGCTACCCGTGGCCACTGCTGGGGATTCCGCCGATCTGGTACAAGAGCTTCGCCTACCGGTCGCGGGCCGTCGCCGAGCCACGCTCGGTGCTGCGCGAGTTCGGCACCGAGCTCGACGACGGCGTCGAGGTGCGGGTATGGGATTCCAGCGCGGCGATCCGCTACCTCGTCCTCCCGGCTCGTCCTGCCGGCACGGAGTCGATGACCGAGGAGGAGCTGGCCGCCCTCGTCACCCGAGACTCGATGATCGGCGTGCAGCTCGTCGCCATCTGAGCGTCAGCTCGACGCCAGCCGTTCCAGGGCGATGACCCACGACTCGTAGTAGGGGCGGTCGGGGTTGTCGGCGATGGCCGCGACGAGCTGCTCGCGGAAGGCCTCCCACGGCAGACCCGACCGATCGACGAGGTCGAAGGCCATGGCGAAGGCACGTCCCTGCCACGGCTCGTCGAACACCGGCTCACCGTCGACGGCCGGCCAGGCGGTGTCGCCGCCGAGCAGGGCGGCGGCGCGAGCGACGTCGTCGGACTGCACGTCCTGACGGTACGCCGACCAGACTGCGGCGATGGACTCCTTCGCAGGCAAGATCGCCGTCGTCACCGGCGGCGGGACGGGGATGGGGCGCGAGCTGGCCAAACAGCTCGCCGCCGAGGGCTGCAGCGTCGCCCTGTGCGACGTGTCGGCGACGAACATGGCCGACACGTTGCTGCAGGCGGAGGAAGGGGCTCCGGCAGGGGTGGTCGTGTCCACGTTCGTCGCCGACGTGTCCTCCGAATCACAACTCGTCGCCTTCCGCGAGCACGTGGCGACCGTGCACGACACCGATCACATCGACCTGCTGTTCAACAACGCCGGCATCGGCGGTGGCGGCAGTTTGGTGCGTGACTCACGTGAGGAGTGGGACCAGGTGTTCGCCGTGTGCTGGGGCGGCGTCTACCTCGGGACGCGCACGTTCCTGCCGCTGCTGCTCGAGAGCGCCGAGGGCCACGTCGTCAACACGAGCAGCGTCAACGGGTTCTGGGCGACGCTCGGCGGCAACGCCCACACCGCCTACAGCGCGGCGAAGTTCGCCGTGAAGGGGTTCACCGAGGCGTTGATCTCCGACTTCCGCCAGAACGCGCCACATCTGCAGGCGTCGGTCGTCATGCCCGGCCACATCGGCACCTCGATCGTGTTCAACTCCGGCTCCTACTTCGGCCGCGACCTGAAGGAGCTCGACGACGCCCAGGTCGCCGAGTTGCGTGACCGGTTCAGCGCCCAGGGGCTGGACATGACGCTGGCGTCGGACGAGGACCTGCGCAACGCCATGGTCGCCCTCGCCGAGGGCTTCCGCGACAACGCCCCGACCACGGCGGCGCAGGCGGCCACGATCATCCTCGACGGCGTGCGCGCCGGTGAGTGGCGGATCCTCGTCGGTGACGATGCCCACCGCCTCGACGAGGCCGTCCGTGCCGACTCCCACGGAGGCCTACGAGCCGGAGTTCTTCGAGCGCCTGCGGGCCACGGGCGTCTTCGGCAACCTCCCGCTGGCCCAGCAGGGCTAACCGCGCCTCCAGCCAGACGCGCTCGGCGGAGAGCACCTCCACGCCGGGCTGGGCCCACACGAACCGCTCGACGTCGTCGAGCACGTCCTCGGCCTGTCGCGCGCTCGACGAGACGACGGCGAAGCCGAGCTGGGTGCGCTGCCACGAGTCCTGGGCGCCGACCTCGGCGGCGGAGATCCCGAAGCGGTGCCGGGCCGTCTCGACGACCGACTTGACGACACGACGCTTGTCCTTCAGCGAGTGGGCGTCGACCACGCGCATGTCGACCTCCATGGCGAGCACGTACATCACGGCAGCACCGGGTCGACGACGACGACGCCGGCATCGGCGCCGTCGACGGGGCCACCGCGGAGGTTCCACGCCGAGCGGGCCAGGAAGGCGCCCGCGCCGACCATGACCACCATGAGGGCGGCGTTGACGGCGTAGGCCGTCGTCCGCCCGGCGTGCTCGTAGAGGGCACCCGAGGCGACGGCAGCGGCACCGGCCACCAACGTCTGGAAGCCGCCGAGCACGCCCTGCGCCCCGGCCTGGCGAGCCGCCGGCACGACCATCCCGACCGCCACGCCGGTGCTGGAGACCGTGAACCCGTCGCTGACGGCGTGGAACATGGCCACGGTGAACATCATCACCCCGGTCGGCACGAGCCCGTAGAGCATCATGAACATGGCGCCGAGCAGCAGCCCGACAGTGCCCACGCGGAACGGGCCGACGCGCTGGGCGAGCCGTCCACCGGCCGCGCCGAACACGACGAGCGGAACGGCGAACAGGGTGATCCCCAGGTTGGCGATCCACTCGTTGGTGTCGAGGTCGTCGAGCACGACGGCCCACAGGGCGTCGAACGCACCGATCATCAGGAACACCGCGCCGCCCAGCAGCACGGCACCGGCGAAGGGGCGGATCTGCAGCAGGTCGAGGGCGAGGCGTTGCTGCGGTGGCTCTGGCGCCTCGGCGACGCGGGCGTTGCGCACGACGAACGGCATGGCGAGGATCGTCCCCGCGGCAATGACGAGGAACGGGGCGGGGATGCCGAACGGGCCGACGAGCAGGGCCGACAGGGCCGGACCGGCGGCGAACCCGGCAACGTCAGCGGCCAGGAGGCGGCCGACGTTGTGTCCGATGTGGTCGGGTTCGGCGACGATCACGATGCGCCGGATCGCCGGCACCGCCATCCCGATGCCGATGCCCATCACGAAGCGGCCGGCGAGCAGCGGCACGAACGCCGTGGCCGAAGCGAGCAGCAGCAGGCCGACGACGTTGAAGGCAACGCCGCCGTAGACGAGCAGCCGGGCGTGTCCCCGATCGGCGAAGGGGGCGATGAGGATCTGCGAGACGAACCCGGCGAGGAACCCGATCCCGATGACCGCGCCGAGCGCCGACTCACCGACGCCGTACTCGTCGCGGATGTCGTCGAGCATGCTGAACAGCGCGCCGTAGCCCATCGCCAGCAGGCCCAGCACGAGCCCGAACGTGAGCAGCACCGAGGCACGCCGCCTGATCCGCATGGGCGGCACCGTAGAGCGGTCAAGCGCCCCGACGTGAGGCGAGTTTGACGGGGTCGAGCACGCGCACCGCACCGCGGCGCACAGCGATGAGGCCGGCGGCGGTGACGTCAGCGAGCACGCGGTTGACCGCTTGTCGCGACCCGCCCACCATCGCCGCCAGCTCCACCTGGCTGACCTCGATCCAGCCGTGGCGGTACTCCTCGTCGAGCACGAGCAGCCGCTCGAGGACGCGATCGCCGAGCGTGCCGTACTGGTTGACGACGAACTGCTCGGAGAGGGCGGCCAGCCGAGCGGCGAGGTCGGCGACGAGGGCGCGGTCGACGCCCGCGTCGCGCGCTCGAAGCTCGCTGAACAGCGAGCGGTGGACGACACGGACCGAACACCGGCCGAGGGCGACGACGCTGCCGGTGCGGCGCAACCCGTCGACGAGGAGCGCCAGCTCGCCCACGACCTGGCCGGGACCGATCACCCGGACGATCGCCGTGTCGCCGTCGCTCGTCGTCGTCTGCACGGCGAGACGACCGGACTCCACGACGTACATGCAGTCGGCGACGTCGCCGTGGTGGAACAGGTACTCGTCGTCGTCGAGTCGGCGGACCGTCGATCGATCGAGGAGGTGCTGCCGCGAGCCCGCGGTCAGCGAGTCGAGCAGCGATGTCGCTGCTGCCATGCTGCACTCCCTCCGATTCCTGATCGGCAGGCTAGTGCTGGCGGCGCGATCTCCGAGGAGGCGGCGGCCGGCGCGGGTGGTGGCGCCGGCCGCCGCTGAACCATCGAAGTGGGCTACTCCGCCTTCTGGCCGCGGGGTTGCACCTTGGCGGTCACCTCGGCCGACGCCCAGTGCTCGGCAGCATCGGCCGAGAGCTGGCCGCCCGCAGGAGTGTCCTGAGCCTCGAGGTTGGCCCAGTGCTCGGCGGCATCGGCGGAGACGGTCACCCGCTCGGCGCGGGTCGCTTCGGCGCGGGCCGCGTCGGGCTGTGCCGCGGCGGGGACGGGGGTCGGGTCGCTGTCAGCCTCGCCGCAAGCGGCGAAGCCCACCGCGGCGAGGATCGCCACGGCGGCGAGCGTACGTCGATGATTCATGATGGTTCCCTCCGTTGTCGGAGCCGTCCTCGACGGCTCTCACGAGGCACAGTGCGCCCGATCGGCGTCGCCATCTGTCGCCCAGGAGACACATCGACGAGATGCCTGGACGGCAGATACCGTCCACGTGGTGACCATCGACTGGGGTGACGACGAACGTCGGCTGACCTCGTCGGTGAGCGTGCTCGTCGGTGATGCCAACGGCGCCTATCCGTCCGGCAACTCGCTGCTCGTGCGCGGCCGGGCCGAGACCCTCATCGTCGACCCATCGGTCAGCGTCGTCGCGCGCGGCGGCGCACCGACCGCCGTGGACGCCGTCGTCAACAGCCACAGTCATGAGGACCACATGGCCGGCAACGGCCTGTTCGCCGATGCCCGTGTGCTCGTGCACCACGACGACCTGCCTGGCGTCCACAGCCTCGACGGGTTGATGGCGGTGTACGGACTCCCACTCGACCATCCCTTTGCCAAGGACATCGTCGAGGTGTTCCACTACGCCCCTCGCCCCGATGCCACCGGGTTCAGCGACGGCCACGTCTTCGACCTCGGTGGCACGGCCGTCGAGGCCGTGCACCTCCCCGGGCACACGCGCGGCCATAGCGGCTTCCGTGTCGACGGCGAGGTGTTCTTCCTCTCCGACATCGACTTGACCGGCTTCGGCCCGTACTACGGCGACGTCTGGAGCGACCTCGAGGACTTCGAGGCGAGCCTGGCGAAGGTCCGCGAGGAGGACGCCCGGTACTACGTCACGTTCCACCACCGTGGCGTCATCGAGGGGCGCGCCGAGTTCCTGCGACTGATCGACGCGTTCACCGCGGTCATCGCCAGGCGCCACGAGGCGATGCTCGACTTCCTCGCCGAGCCGCACACCATCGAGGAGATGGCCGAGCACCGCTTCATCTACCGCCCGCACGTGGAGATGTCGTTCCTCGACTCGGTCGAGCGTCGCAGCGCCCAGTTGCACGTGCAACGGATGCTGCAGCGCGGCGAAGCCGCCGAGGTCGAGCCTGGCCGTTATCAGGCGGTCGCCCGCTGATGACCACGTTCATGGCGTTCCCCGGCCACGCAGGCCGTTGGTGGCCGCTCGCTCGCTGGCGCTCGCTCGCTCGCATGAGCCGGACGCGTCGATGACCACCTTCGACGAGCTCGGCTTGCGACCGGAGCTGCTGGCGGCGTTGACGGCACTCGGGTACGAGGAGCCCACACCGATCCAGGCCGACGCCATCCCCCAGTTGCTCGCCGGGCGCGACGTCCTCGGGCAGGCGGCCACGGGTACCGGCAAGACCGCCGCGTTCGCCCTGCCTGCGCTGCAGCTCCTCGACGGACCGGCGCGCCGGCCGATCGCCCTCGTGCTCGTCCCGACGCGCGAGCTCGCCGTGCAGGTGTCCGAGGCGACGTACCGCTACGGCCGCGAGCTGCACGCCCGCGTGCTGCCGATCTACGGCGGTCAGCCGATCGGCCGTCAGCTCGGTGCCCTTCGCGACGGTGTCCACGTCGTCGTCGCCACACCGGGCCGGGCGATCGATCACATCAAGCGGGGAACCCTGCGCCTCGACGACGTGCGGCTGGTCGTGCTCGACGAGGCCGACGAGATGCTCGACATGGGGTTCGCCGAGGACATCGACGCCATCCTCGAGGCGACGCCCTCGTCCCGGCAGACCGTGCTGTTCTCGGCGACGATGCCGCCGCGCATCAGCGCCATCGCCAGACGCCACCTGCGCGACGCCGTGCGCATCGAGATCGAGGGAGTCGCGGCGGACGCCGAGGACACGCCGCTCGTCACCCAGCGGGCGTACGTCGTCACCCGCCCGCACAAGGCGGCGGCGCTCGGGCGCATCCTCGACGTCGAGGCGCCGCGCGCGGCGCTCGTGTTCTGTCGCACGCGCACGGAGGTCGACCAGCTCACCGAGACGCTCAACGGTCGTGGCTACCGCGCCGAGGCGTTGCACGGCGGGATGAACCAGGAGGGCCGCGACCGTGTGATGGGCCGGCTGCGCAGCGGCACCGCCGAGCTGCTGATCGCCACCGACGTGGCGGCCAGGGGCCTCGACATCGACCTGCTCACCCACGTCGTCAACTACGACGTGCCGTCGGCGCCGGAGGCGTACGTGCACCGCATCGGGAGGGTCGGACGCGCCGGGCGCGAGGGCGTGGCGATCACGCTCGCCGAGCCGCGCGAGCTGCGCCTGCTGGCCAACATCGAACGTCGCACCGGGCGGCCGATCCCGGTCGAGAAGGTGCCGTCGGTCGCCGAGCTGCGGGCGCGGCAGCTGGAGGCGACCGTCGCCTCGCTGCGCGACGCGATGACCGCCGACGACCTGCACCGCTTCTCCGCCGTGATCGACGAGCTGGCCGGCGATCACGACGTCCGCGAGATCGCCACAGCGGCGATCAAACTGGCCCACGAGGCCAAGGCGTCGGAGGCCGACGAGACGGAGATCCCCGAGTTCGTGCCGCGAGACGAGCGGTCGCGTCGGCCGGGCAAGGGCGGCGAGCCGCAACGCCGGGAGATGTCCGGCCACCCCGGCGGGCGCTTCCAGGGCCCGGGACCGAAGACGCGCCTCTTCATCAACCTCGGCCGGCGCGACCGGGTACGGCCGGGCGACCTCGTCGGCGCCATCGCCAACGAGTCCGACCTGACGGGGCGCGACATCGGACCGATCAACATCACCGACAACTTCTCGACGGTCGACGTCCCCGCGGCGGCCGCCGACGACGTGATCGCGGCCATCAAGCGGACCACGATCCGGGGCAAGCGCCCGATGATCCGCCGTGACCGCGAACGACGCTGACCTCGGGCGACCGTCCCTCGCCGAGCCGCTGCGACCCGTGCTGGTCGTCGTCGGCATGCTCGCCGTGATGTGGGCCGTGGAGCTCATCGACCTGGCGCCGGGCACGGACTTCGACGGCTGGGGCATCGAGCCGCGCTCGGTCGACGGTCTGGTCGGGGTGCCGGCGGCGCCGTTCCTGCATTCGGGCTTCCCGCACCTGTTCGCCAACACGATCCCGTTCCTCGTGCTCGGCGCGTTCATCGCCCTCGGCGGCATCACCCGCTTCGTCCAGGTCACCGTGATCGTCGCCGTCACGAGCGGCCTCGGCACGTGGCTGTTCGGCTCGCCCGGCACGATCCACATCGGGGCCAGCGGGTTGGTGTTCGGCTACCTCACGTACCTCGTCGCGCGCGGCTTCTTCGCCGGCCGTCTGCTGTGGATCCTCGGCGGGCTCGCCGTGCTCGTGCTGTACGGCGGCATCCTCTGGGGCCTGCTCCCCCGGCCCGGCATCTCGTTCACCGGACACCTCTTCGGCGCCATCGGCGGCATCCTCGCCGCCTGGTACGTCCACCGCTCCACCCAGTCGAGTGTTTGACGCCAGTCGAGTCCGTGGTGCCGGCGTCCGCACCCCGACACTCGGATGCTCAGCGCGGTGGGCGCGGAATGGGGTGAATGCGTTCGTAGGCGCGGGCGGCGCGGAGGACGAGCGGGTCGGCGAACATCGGCCCGACGAGCTGCAGGCCGATCGGCAGGCCATCGGACGTGAGACCGCAGGGCACGGTGCACGCCGGCTGCTGGGTGAGGTTGAACGGGTAGGAGAACGGCGTCCAGCCGAGCATCGCCTCGGGTGTCATCGGCGAGTGCCCGGCGGGACGGGCCTCGAACGCCGGCACGGCGACGCTCGGCGTGACGACGAGGTCGAAGCGCTCCATGAACTGGCGCATGTGCGAACCCAGCTCGCCGCGCCGCAGGTGCAGGCGCTGCACGTCGAGGCTGGTGAGCCGCGATCCCAGCTCGGCCTCGGCAGCGAAGTCGGGGTCGGTCACCGCCTGCTGGTCGGGCGTCAACGTGTTCCACAACGTCCACGCCCCGGTGAACCACAGGCCGGTCGTGATCTCCAGCGGGTCGTCGAAGCCAGGGTCGACGAGCTCGACGAATGCCCCCATCACCGCCAGCGCCTCGACCGCGGCGGCCACGGCCGCGGCGACCTCCGGGTGGACATCGGCGTACCCGAGCGTCGGCGAGTAGGCGATGCGCAGCCCGGCGACGCCCCCCTCGAGCCCGTCGAGGTAGTCGCGGTCGTCCGGCGGCAGCGACGTCCAGTCCCGCGCGTCGGGGCGCTTCAACACGTTCATCATCAACGCCGCGTCGGGCACGCTCATCGTGTGCGGGCCGAGGTGCGACACGGTGCCGAACGGCGACAGCGGGTGCGCCGGCACCCGCCCGAAGCTCGGCTTCAGCCCGACGTTGCCGCAGAACGCCGCCGGGATGCGCACCGATCCGGCACCGTCGGTGCCGACACCGATCGGGCCGCACCCTGCCGCGACGGCCGCCGCCGTGCCGCCAGACGAGCCACCGGACGTCTTCGTCGGGTCCCACGGGTTGCGCGTGATCCCGGTCAGCGCCGAGTTGGTCTCACCCTTGCAGCCGAACTCGGGGGTCGTCGTCTTGCCGATGAGCACGGCGCCGGCCTCCCGCAGGCGCGCCGTCGCCGGCGCGTCGACGTCCCAGGGCTGGTCCGGGTCGACGGTCCGGCTACCCCGTCGCGTCGGCCAGCCCCTGGTCAGGATGAGGTCCTTGATCGACGTCGGGATGCCGTCGAGCGGGCCGATCGGCTCACCACGCACCCACCGCGCCTCGCTCGCCGCCGCCGCGTCGAGCGCCTCGTCGGCGGCGACGAGGCAGAAGGCGTTGATCACCGGCTGGACGGCCTCGACCCGGTCGAGCACGGCGCGGGTGGCCTCGACCGGCGACGCCTCACGGCTGCGGTACAGGTCGAGCAGCTCGATCGCCGTGCACTGCGTCAGGTCGGGCACCGACCCATCCTCGCGTTCCATCCGAGTGCTGCGTGTGCGGCGTCCGGTCGTCCAGCACTCGGACGGCGTCGAACACTCGAATGAAATCTGGCTGAACGGTGCGATAACGTCAGACGGATGCTGAGTTACCTGGATGCCGCCGGCGGGATGGTTGCGGCGGCGATCGCCGGTGGCGCCGCCGGGATCGGCGTGCTGTTCCGGATGTACGGCTATCGGTTCCTCGGCGTGTTCTCCAAGAAGTACCGCACGAAGGCCGACGAGGCGCAGGCCCAGCTGCTCGACGACGACGACAGCGTGGACACCAAGGCCGACGCCACTCCTTGAGCGCCGATCCCGGGTCGTTCCGCGACCCGCTGTCGCGCGTGTTCGTCGACGACACCGCCGTCTGGCGTGGCTTGTCCAAGGAGGCGCTCGCCGACTACGAGGCGCTCGCCGCGACGACGTTCTTCCGCGACGCCGTCGCCCGCGGCGACATCGTCGGCACCGAGCTCGTCGACGACCACCCGGTGCTCGACGGCGACTGGACCGCGGTTCTGCGCCACGACCGCGTCGCCACGTGGTCGTACCCGTACGAGTGGTCGTTCGAGATGCTGCGCGACGCTGCCCTGCTCCAGCTCAGTCTCACCCGCGCCGCCCTCGCCGAGGGCATCACGACCAAGGACGCCTCCTCCTACAACATCCAGTTCGCCGGCGCCCGACCGTTCTTCGTCGACGTCGGCTCGTTCGAGCGACTGCGGCGCAGCGAGCCCTGGCCTGGCTACCGCCAGTTCTGCGAGCTGTTCCTCAACCCCTTGCTCGTCCAGGCGCTGCGCGACGTGCCGTTCCAGCCGCTGCTGCGCGGCAGCGTCCACGGCATCCCGCCGGTCGTCGCCGCCGACCTCCTGCGCGGCTCGGGCCACCTGACCAAGGGCGTGTTCACCCACGTCAAGCTGCACGCCCGCGCCGAACGGCGCTACGCCGACGCCGACCTCGAGCGCGACCTCAAGGCCGAGCTGAAGCGCGCCGGCTTCGGTCCCGCCGTCGTCGACGCCCAGCTGAAGAACCTGGAGAAGGCCGTCAGGGGGCTGACGTGGGGCCGCCAGGCGTCGACGTGGTCGGACTACTCCGACCGCAGCCACTACGGCGCGGCCGACCTCGAGGCCAAGGAGCGATTCGTCGCCGCCGCCGTGAGCCCGGGCGCGAGCGTGCTCGACCTCGGCGCCAACGACGGCCACTTCTCCCGGCTCGCCCTGCGCGCCGGCGCCGGCAGCGTCGTCGCCGTCGACGGTGACGACCTCGTCGTCGACCGCCTCTACCGCGATCTGCGTGCGGAGGGCGAGCAGCGCATCCTGCCGCTCGTGCTCGACCTGTCCGACCCGTCGCCGGCGCTCGGATGGCGCTCGCGCGAGCGACCGATCCTTCGTCGACCGCGTGCGGCCCGACCTCGTCCTCTGCCTGGCGGTCGTCCACCACCTCGCCCTGACGAACACGGTCCCGCTCGATGAGATCGTCGCCTTCCTCGCCGACTTCGGCGCCCCGCTCGTCGTCGAGTTCCCCCACGACGACGACCCGATGGCCGCCCGGCTCCTCGCCCGCAAGCGCGCCGGCGTCTTCGACGCCTACCACCGCGACAACTGGGAGCGCGTCCTGGCGGCCCGCTTCGACGTGCACGCCACCGAGACCCTCCCCGGCGGCACGCGCACGCTGTACCGCGCCTCGCCACGCTGAGGGCGCAAGGCCGGGTCGAGGTCGATCATCAATCTTGACGAGAGGCGCCAGCGAATCCGCCCATACCTTTGACAGGCCCCCGGTGTGGGCGGGTTCACACCGGGGGCTTGCCGGCGGAGCCCGTGGTGGCGAACGTTCACCAATGTTGATGAAACGCGTTGACGGCGCCGTTCGTACCGTCTGCGCCATGAACTGGTCGATCATGGTCACCGTGGTCACGCTGGCTGCCGCCATCCTCGGCCTGGCAGGGTGACGGTCTGGGCGGAGATCCCGCCACACGCGGTTCTGGGCGGGACGCTCGCCAAGGGCCGTCGAGATTCCCGCCCAGGTTCGTGATCTCCGGGCTCAGCTCGGCGTGCATCAGAACGTCTCCCTCCGGCACGCTCCGCTGACGTCCTAGGGTGCGGCGGGACGATGGTCCTGCTGCTCGCCCTCCACCTGGTCGTCGGCGCCGGCCTGATGGCAGCGACGAGATCGCTGGCTGATCGCCGCCTGCCGTTCCTCATCGCCGGCCTGGCCCCGCTCGCCACGCTGACGTGGCTGGCCACACGACTGCCCAGCGTCATCGACGGCGACGTGCGCACGGAGACCGTCGAGTGGATCCCCCAACTCGGCGTCGACCTCGTCCTGCGCCTCGACGGGTTCGCCGCCCTGATGCTGCTCCTGGTCGCCGGCATCGGTGTGCTCGTCGTCGCCTACTCGGCGAGCTACTTCGACGGCCCCTCGCCGCGCGACGTCCGCCTGCTCGGCCTGCTGATCCTCTTCGCCGGGGCGATGACCGGGCTCGTCCTCGCCGACGACGTGCTCGTCCTCTACGGCTTCTGGGAGCTGACGTCGATCACGTCGTTCCTGCTCATCGGCAACGCCCACACCCAGCCGCAGGCCCGCGCCGCCGCCCTCCAGGCGTTGCTCGTGACCGGCGCCGGAGCCCTGGCGATGCTCGCCGGACTGATCGTCCTCGGCCAGCAGGCCGGCACGTACCGCCTCAGCGCCATCCTCGCCGACCCTCCAACCGGCACGGCCGTCGACGTGGCGCTCGTGCTGATCCTGCTCGGCGCCTTCACCAAGTCGGCGCAGATGCCGTTCCACTCGTGGCTGCCGGCGGCGATGGTTGCGCCGACGCCGGTGAGCACGTACCTGCACTCGGCGACGATGGTCAAGGCCGGCGTCTACCTCGTCGCCCGGCTTGCGCCCGCCTTCGACGACGTGACGTTCTGGCGCCCGACGGTCGTCACGGTCGGCGTGGTGACGCTGATCGGCGGCGGGCTGCGGGCCCTGCGCCGGACCGACCTCAAGCTGCTGCTCGCCGACGGCACGGTGAGCCAGCTCGGCTTGATGATCGCCGTCTTCGGTTGGGGCACACCGACGGCGGAGGTCGCCGGCAGCGTGATGCTGCTCGCCCACGGCGCCTTCAAGGCGGCGGCGTTCATGGTCGTCGGCATCGTCGACCACCAGCTCGGGACCCGCGACGTCCTCGCCCTGCCACGACCGGGTCGCGGGTGGCGGCTCGTGCTCGGCGTCGCCGTCGTCGCCGCCGGCTCGATGGCAGGCGTCCCGTTGCTGCTCGGGTTCATCGCCAAGGAGGCCGACTTCGCCGTCTTCACCGACCAGGGCACCGGCGGCACGCTCGCGCTCACGGCGATCGTCGCCGGGTCCGCCCTCACCGTGGCGTACAGCATCCGCTTCGCTGCTGGCGTCGCCGGGCGGCTGGCGCCACCCGGCACTGCGGCACCCGCCGCCTCACACGGTCCGCCGCGCCTCGCGTTCGTGCTCCCGGCCGCGGCGCTCGCCGCGGTCACGATCCTCTACGGCGTGGCGCCCGGTCTCGTCGACCCGCTCGTCACCGCCGCGGCGAGTGCACTCGAACGGGCGACGACGGAGGCGCACCTCGAGCTGTGGCACGGCCTCGAGCTGGAGCTGTTCCTGTCCCTGCTCGCCCTCTCCATCGGAGCCGTCCTCTACGCAGCCCGCTCGAAGGTCGACACGGCGCTCGCCGTCGGTGCCCACCTACCGAAGGCCGCGAGCTCCTACCGAGCGCCCTGGGCGGCATCGAGGCCGTCGCCGACCGCGTCACCACCGTCGCCCAACCCGGATCGCTCCCGCTCTACCTCGGCGTGATCCTGCTCACCGCGGCCGTGGTGCCGGGAGCGCTCCTGCTCGGTGGCGCGTGGTGGCCCGGCTGGCCCGACTTCGTCGACGTGCCCGCCCACGTGCCCATCGCCGTCCTCCTGATCGCCCTCGCCCTCGCCGCGGCGATCGTCCACCGTCGTTTCTCCGGCGCACTGTTCCTCGGCATGGTCGGCTACACGATGGCCGGCCTGTTCATCGTCCAGGGAGCCCCCGACCTGGCGCTGACCCAGGTCGCCATCGAGACGCTCACCACGGTGCTCTTCGTCCTCGTGCTGCGCCGCCTGCCCGACCACTTCGAGACGGTCACCTCCGTCGCCCGCCGTTCCGTCCGGGTGATCGTCGCCACGGTGGTCGGGGCCGTCGTCTTCCTGTTCACGCTCGGCGTCGGCCCACTCGATCCGCCGACCGACGTCTCCGACACGATGATCGAGCAGTCGGTCCCCGAGGGCGACGGACGCAACGTCGTCAACGTGATCCTCGTCGACATCCGCGGCCTGGACACGCTCGGCGAGATCACGGTGCTCGCCGGGGCGGCAATTGGCACCGTCGCTCTCGCCCGGGCCGGCCGGCGCCCGGGACGCGCCGACCGAGCACCTGCGCCGGTGGCGCTGACCAGGTTGGTGGCCGTCGACGTCTCCGTGCGCATCGTCTTCGCCGCCGTGATGATCGGCTCGCTGTGGCTGCTGTTCGCCGGCCACAACCAACCCGGCGGCGGATTCGTCGGCGGCATCGTCGCCGGCGCGGCGGTGTCGCTGCGCTACGTCGCCGGCGGGATCGACGACGTGCGCACGCTCTCGCGCGGCAAGCCGTGGCTCGTGCTGGGCTCCGGCCTGCTGATCGCCGTGACCACCGCCATCGTGCCGCTGCTGTTCGGTGGTGACGTGCTGGAGACCGGTTCGTTCACACTCGACCTCCCGTTGCTCGGGTCGGTGAAGGTGACCTCGGCGCTCGTGTTCGACATCGGCGTCTACCTGGTCGTGCTCGGTCTGGCCCTGATGATGTTCGAGTCGTTCGGCGACGACACGGCCGGCGCAGCCGAGGTCCCGCATGAGCGTGCTGATGGCGCTGACTGCGGCGGTGCTGTTCGGCATCGGCACGTACCTGCTGTTGCAGCGCAAGCTGTCCCGGCTGATCATCGGCCTCGGGCTGATCGGCCACGGCGCCAACATCGTGTTCGTCACGACGACCACGCGCGGCGACGCGCCGATCGTCGGAACCGGCGACGCCGCCGACTTCGCCGATCCTCTGCCCCAGGCCCTCGTGCTCACGGCGATCGTGATCAGCTTCGGCGTCACCGCGCTGCTGCTCGCCCTCGCCTACCGCAGTTGGGTGCTCACGGAGGACGACGAGGTCGCCGACGACATCGAGGACCGCAGCGTCGGCGGCGACGGCGTCGACATCGAGCTGGCCGACCTCGACGCCGGCGCCAGGGACAGCCCGTGAACGCGTTGATCCCGCTGCCGATCGTGCTGCCGCTGCTCGCCGCCGGCCTGTGCATCGTCGCCGGACGATCGAAGGCGGCACAGCGGGCGATCGGCCTGACCACGCTGACCGCCCTCGTGGTCATCGCCGCGGTGATCCTCGCCCGCGTCGACGACGACGGCATCGCCGTCGTCCAGGCGGGCGGGTGGCCGGCGCCGGTCGGCATCACGCTCGTCGCCGACCGCCTGTCGGCGCTGATGCTGCTGACGGCCAGCGTCGTGCTGCTGGCCGTCCTCATCTACGCCATCGGCCAGCCGGGGGTCGAGCGCAACCACGTCGGCTTCCAGTCCGTGTACATGATCCTCGCCGCCGGCGTCTCCGCGGCCTTCCTGACCGGTGACCTGTTCAACCTGTTCGTCGCCATCGAGATGATGCTCACGGCGAGCTACGTGCTGCTCACGCTCGGCGGGCGGCTGGAGCAGGTTCGCTCGGGCATGACCTACGTCGTCGTCAGCCTCGTCGCCTCCGTGCTGTTCCTCGTCGCGCTGGCCCTGACGTACGCGGCGACGGGCACCGTCAACCTCGCCGACCTCGCCGGCCGTGTCGCCGAGCTGCCGAGCGGCGTGCGCAGCGGCCTGGCCGGCCTGCTGCTCGTCGTGTTCGGGATCAAGGCGGCGCTGTTCCCGCTGTACTTCTGGCTCCCCGACAGCTACCCGATCGCCCCCTCGGCGGTGACGGCGATCCTCGCCGGGTTGCTCACCAAGGTCGGCGTGTACGCCATCGTGCGCACGCAGACGCTGATGTTCCCGGCCGACAGCCGGCCGGCGACGCTGCTCCTGGTCGTGGCCGGGGCGACGATGGTCGTCGGCGTCCTCGGCGCCATCGCCCAGGACGACGTCCGGCGGATCTTCTCCTTCTACATCGTCAGCCAGATCGGCTACATCATCATGGGCCTCGGCCTGTTCACCGTCGCCGGGCTCGCCGGAGCCGTGTTCGCCATCGTCCACCACATCGTCGTCAAGACCACGCTGTTCCTCGTCGGCGGGCTGATCGAGCACGCCGGCGGATCGAGCCGGCTGCACCGCCTCGGCGGGATGGTCGTCTCGGCGCCGCTCGTCGCCGTGCTGTTCATGCTCCCCGCCCTCAGCCTGGCCGGCATCCCGCCGTTCTCCGGGTTCGCCGCCAAGTTCGGCCTGTTCGACGCCACCGCCCGCGCCGAGGAGTGGCCGGTCCTCGCCGTCGCCGTCGCCGTCAGCCTGTTGACGCTGTTCTCGCTGGCCAAGATCTGGCTCGCCGTGTTCTGGGGACCGACCGCCGACCGCCCCGGCGACATCGAGTCGGCGCCGCCGACACCTCGGTTGATGCTCTGGCCGACAGCGGCCCTCGCCGCGCTCACCCTGCTGATCGGCGTGGGCGCCGGGCCGCTCTACGACTTCAGCGACCGCGCCGCCGCCGATCTGCTCGACCCGACGGCGTACCGTGAGGCGGTGCTGGCGCCATGAGGGGATGGCTGTTCGCCGCCGGGTTGGCGACGATCTGGGTGCTGCTGTGGGGCTCGGCGTCGCCGGCCAACGTGATCACCGGGCTGGCCATCGGGTGGCTCCTCGTGCTCGTGGTCCCCGGCCTGCGCCGGCCCGGCAGGCGCGTCGTCTTCCGGCCCGTCGCCATCGCCCGGCTCGTGTGGCACGTGCTCGTCACCATCGTCACATCCAACGTGCTGCTGATCCGTGAGGTGCTGGCGCCGAGCGACCGCCTGCGCACGGCTGTCATCGGCGTCCCGCTGCCGGCGTGCTCGGACGAAGTGCTCACGCTCGTCAACAACCTCGTCGCCCTCTCCCCCGGCACGATGCCGCTGGAGGTGACCAAGGACCCGACCATGCTGTACGCCCACGTCCTGCACCTGCGCGACCTCGAGGCGACGCGCGAGGACATCGTCCACCTGACCGACCTCGCCGTGCGGGCGTTCGGCCCATGATCACCGTCGCCGTCGTCGTCCTGGTGCTGGCCGCCGCGCTGTTCGCCTTCCAGTTGCTGCGCGGACCGTCGCTCGCCGATCGGGTGATCGGCATCGACGGCCTCATCGTGACCGGGATGGCCCTCATCATCGTGCACGCCATGGACACCGGGCACGGGTCGTTCCTCCCGTCGGCGGTCGTGCTGGCACTGGTGTCGTTCATCAGCACGTCGATCGTCGCCCGCTTCATCGAGGGACGCGGCGAGTGATCGGCGAAGCGATCGCCGTTGTCGGGGCGCTGCTGATCCTCGTCGCCGCGGTCGGCGTCGTGCGCTTCGGCGACGTGCTGTCACGGATGCACGCGCTGACCAAGGCATCGACCGTGGGCGTGCTGCTCGTCGCCATCGGCGCGGCGTTCGTGCTGCCGACCGCCAACGACATCACGTCGGCGCTGGCCGCAGCGGTCTTGCAGCTGCTGACGCTGCCGATCGCGGCGTCACTGATGGCCAGGGCGACCTACCGGGCGCGCGGCATCCCCAATCGCGTCGACGCCGTCGACGAGCTCGCCGACTCGCGCGACATCAGGTCGCCGGGTGCAGGGTGACGGCGTCACCGTCGCGCTGCACCTCGTAGAGCTGCACCTCGTTGGCACCGTCGCGGTAGAAGTCGGCCACGTAGCCGTTGAACAGCCATCGCCCGCTCGCCGGGCGGTAGCCGCCGACGACGCCGGCGATGCGCCCGTTCACCGCGGCGAGGAGCTCGGGCGGCTCGGCGTCGCCCGAGCGCTCCACCGAGCCGGCGAGGACCAGCGGCAGCTCGCCATCGTCGGTGGGCAGGTCGGCGAACAGCTCCTCTTGGTCGAAGCGTCCCTGCCACGTCGAGGCGGCGCCGATGTCGAGGTCGGCGACCTGCGCGCCGACGAGATCGCCGTTGGTGCCGATGGCCGCCAGCGCCGTCCAGTCGTCGCCGTAGCGGAACTCCTCGGCGCGGCCGGCGGCGATGTCGAGTGCGGCGTCGACGCTCGGGCTCACCTTGGGCTCGACCGTCGCCCCGCTGCCGTCGTACAGCGAGTGGCCGTCCATCTCCCAGTCGACGTCGGCATCGAGGAGATCGATGAGCGACGGCAGCAGGTCGATGCTCTGGGCGCTGTCGTCGTCGATCGCGCCGTCCACTTGACCCGGCGCCTTGACGAACAGCGGGATCCGGTACACCTCCTCGCGGTTGGCGTCGGTGACCTTCATCCGCCCGATGTTCGGCGCCGTGAGGTTGGTGCCGTGGTCGGACGTCACGACGAGCGTGGTGTCCTCCCAGTGCGGCAGCGAGCGCAGGTGGTCGACGAGCTCGCCGACCAGCGTGTCGGCGGCGCCGACCTGCATGCTGTGCAGCTGGTACTCCATGCGGGCGGCGAAGTCGTAACCCGGTGCGGCGGGATCGGTGATCAGCTCGGGCTCGAACGACAGCGTGCGCCCGTCGCGTGACAGCATCCATGGCCGGTGCGGCAGGGCCACGTGCACGACGTGCAGCGCCGGCTCGCCGGTGATCGCGGCGATCTCCTCGCGCAGGATCCCCGCCTGGCCGAGCGGGCTGCGCTCGTCGGCGGGCAGGCCCTGCCACTTGGCGTAGGCGCGGCCGACGAGCGTGTCGCCGTCGTCGGTGGCCTCGCGCACCTGCTGCACGAGGTCGTCGTCCGGTTCGTCCGCCGCCCCGTACGAGCCCCACGAGTTGTCGATCGCCGGCAGCCCGTCGCGCAGGGTGCTCGGCAGCAGGCGATGGCCATAGACGATGGAGGCGTCCTCGAACGCCTGGCCGAGTGACTGGCGCGGCGGTGGCGCGCACACGTCCGGCGGGCACAGGTCGGTGACCGACTCGTAGCGCCGCACGGGGATCACGTCGCCGAGCAGGGTGAACAGGTTGCGCGGATGGTCGGCGTACGTCGGCAGGTCGTCGGGGTCGGCGAGGGTGCCGTCGAGGAGCGCCGGCACCGCACGATGGGTGAGGTTGTACTGGCTGGAGGCGTTGCGGAACCACGTGCTGACGGACGCCAGCTCGGCGAACCCCGGGTAGCGCTCGGCGTTCAGGCTGCCGTCGGCGCGCATGATCGTCGCCGCCGGCAGCTCGTCGAGGACGAGGAACACGACCGGTCCCGCCGGCGTGGGGACGTCGACGTCGCCGACGTCGCCGGACGAGGCGCCCGCCACCAGCTCGGACGCCGGGCTGAAGAACAGGAACGTGGCGAGGAAGAACAGGTTGGCCACGGCGAGGTAGGAGACGAGGAGCCGGACCCCCTTGGTCCGCATCACGAGCACGACGATGACGGCACCGATGAGCACACCCAGGAGGGCGACGACGACGAGCTGGTCGACGCCGATCGTGCGCAGCAGTGCGAGGCCGAACGCCGTCGCCAGGACGCCGCAGACAGCGATGAACACGACGTGGCCGAACCGGGGGTTGACCGCCGTCGCCAGCGCGGTGAGGCCGATGCCGAGGGCCGGCGGGACGATCGTGATCGCCAGCGCGAAGAGCACGATCTGTGACGTGCTGTAGTTGCCGGCGACGAAGAACTCGGGGTTGTTGCCGAACAGGTCGAGCAGCGGTTGCGCCACCGCGAGGGCGCTGAGACCGAGGATCACGAGCGCTCTCGTGCCGCCTGACACGGCGCGGGAATCTACCGGCGGGTCACCGCGAAGCCCGGTCAGCGGTGCGCCAGCGTCACAGCACGAGCACGGCGCCGATGGCGACGAGTTCGGCGGTCATGTCGATCGAGTCGTCGCGTGAACGTTTATGTGAACCGGTTCACAAGAACACGTATTCCCTCGGCCCGGTCACGGGGTTCCCCCGATTTGGGTACGTGAGACTCTCCTCATACTTGATGAAGACAGCAGGCATACAGGTGCCAGCACCGAACGAGAGGGATGAGAGAGTGGACCCCAGAGGGGCCGGTACGGGGAAGTGGGCGGGAGCGCTCGACGAGCGTGACCACGAGCTGCGCTCGGCGCTGTGCGGCATCGAGGCCGTCGCGCAGGGGTTGAACGGTCAGCACGACCGGCTGACCACCGCACAGCTGGCAGAGCTGACGGCCGCGCTCGTCTCGGAGGCGCGCCGGATGCAGTCGATGCTCACGCCGCGCGCCGTGGAACCAACCGTCTTCGATCTCGCCGAGGCCATCCGTCCGGTCATCACCAGCTTCCGAACCATGGGGTTCGACGTTCGGATGGCGGTACCCAGTGGGATCGAAGTCCACGGCCGCCGTGACGACACGGCGCAAGCGGTGTTCACGTTGCTGGACAACGCCCGCAAGCACGCCGCCATGTCGGCCATCGACGTCCGCGCCACGGTGTGTGGCGGGGCGGCGACGCTGTACGTCGAGGACGACGGGATCGGGATCACCAGCGAGCTCGCCGAGCGGCTCTTCGAGCGGGGCGCGCGCGGCAACGCCAGCTCCGGCTGCGGATATGGCCTGTTCATCGCCCGGCGGCTCATGATCGAGCAGGGAGGTTCGCTCTCCGTCGAACCGCGCTCAGGTGGCGGCACGTCGTTCGCCCTGGGTTTCCGCACCGCGCCGTCGAGCTCGCATCAGCGGGTGCGCTCGATCCCCTTGCTCGGAACGGTCGTGGCGGCATGACCGGGCGCGTTCTCGTTGTCGAGGATCACGCCCTGGTCGCCATCGGTCTCCAGCTGGCGCTGTCCGCCCGCGGCTGGGAGGTCGAGACCACCGACGGCCCGACTGCGGCAGACATCATCCAACACGCCCGGCAGTTCCAGCCGCAGTGCGTGCTGTTGGACATCCGCCTCGGCGAGGGCGTCGGCAGCGGGATCGACCTGATCCGCCCGCTCCTCGCGACCGGTGCCGAGGTTGTGATGCTCACTGCCGAGACCCATCGCGGCGTGCTCGCATCCTCCGTCGAGGCCGGCGCCGCCGGCTGGCTCGGCAAGGACGTCTTCCTCGATGACTTGGAAGCGACGCTGCGCGATGTTCTCGCCGGCACGTCGCTCATCGGCAGGGCCGATCGCGATGCGATGATCGACGAACTGCGCATCGAGCGAGCCGGCCGGCGCCGGGCGCTCGAGCCGTTCGAGCAGCTGACGCTCCGCGAGCGCGAGGTGCTCGCCGCTCTGGTCGACGGCCTGTCCGCCGAGGAGATCGCCGAGACCCAGTTCGTCGGGTTGGCGACGGTGCGCTCGCAGATCCGCGGTGTGCTGCAGAAGCTCGGCGTCCGTTCGCAACTGGCCGCCGTGGCCCAGGCCAACCGGTCGGGCTGGGCGCCCGCGTCGCGCCATCTCGTAGCGGTCTGACCCGTCGACTTCGAGCCCGCCGAGTGCCGTCAGCACGGACGCAGGGTAACCTGTCGATGACAAGGTAACCTGTGGGGTGTGAGTGACGTCCGAATCGCCGACAGCGCCCGCAAGCGCAACATCTCCGACGAGGACATCGCTCACGCCTACAACAACCACATCGCCGGGTTCCACATGGACGAAGAGATGACGATGCTGATCGGTCCAGCAATCGACGGCACGCTGTTGGAGATCGGCATCGTGCGCCGCGACGACCACACGCTCATCGTCCACGCCATGATCGCCCGCTCCAAGTTCCTGAGGTGATCCACATGCCCCGAACCCTGAACGACATCCTCGCCCACGCCGACGAGCTCGCCGAGCGCTTCGAGAACTATGAGCCGGCCGAGGGCGACCGGTTCACACCGGCCGAGCTGGTGCTCAGCCACGCCGTCATCGCGCGCGCTCACAGTGACAAGGCCGTTGCCGATGCCGTCACCGCGGCACGCGACGCAGGCTCCTCGTGGGCCCGGATCGCCAACGTGCTCGGCACGTCGGCCCAGTCGGCGCGGGAGCGGTACGGCAACGCGTGACCGCCGCCCGCTGACCCGCCAGACTCAACGGCGTGACTGCGCCGATCCGCTGGCGTGACGACACGGCGCAAGCGGTGTTCACGTTGCTGGACAACGCCGCGATGTCGGCCATCGACGTCCGCGCCACGGTGCGCGGCGGGGCGACGACGCTCTACGTCGAGGACGACGGGATCGGTATCGCCAGCGAGCTCGCCGAGCCGGCTGAGGCGGCACGTCGTTCGCGCTGGGCTTCCGCACCGCGCCGTCGAGCTCGCATCAGCGGGTGCGCTCGATCCCCTTGCTCGGAACGGTCGTGGCGGCATGACCGGGCGCGTTCTCGTCGTCGAGGATCACGCCCTGGTCGCCATCGGTCTCCAGCTGGCGCTGTCCGCACGCGGCTGGGAGGTCGAGACCACCGACGGCCCGACCGCGGCAGACATCATCCAACACGCCCGGCAGTTCCAGCCGCAGTGCGTGCTGTTGGACATCCGCCTCGGTGAGGCCGTCGGCAGCGGGATCGACCTGATCCGCCCGCTCCTCGCGACCGGTGCCGAGGTGGTGATGCTCACTGCCGAGACCCATCGCGGCGTGCTCGCATCCTCCGTCGAGCTGCTGCCGGCCGCCGGTGATCTGGGCGCCATTCGTGTCGAAATCCGGTACGGATTGCGCTGCCAGAAGGTCGAATCGGACGGCTCGTGCCTCGATCGTCGCCTTCGACGCGAAGGAGCGCCGGTGCCCGATGAGCACCGGCGCCCCGCGCCGACAGGGGGACCCCACAGCCCCCGCGTCGTTCTTGGACGCCTAGAGGCGCGCGGACGACGGTGATGAGGGCCGGGACCACGCGTGATGATCATGAAGACCGGCAGGAAGCACACGATGATCGGGAAGATCATCTTGACGGTCAGCTTGGCCGCCTTCTCCTCGGTGCGCTGCTTGCGCTTGAGCCGCATCTCGGCCGACTGGATGCGCAGCGTCTCGGCCATCGGCACGCCGTGCTTCTGCGCCTGGAGGAGCGCCGTGACCAGCTGGCGGATCTCGACGATCTGCGCCCGGTCGGCCAGCGTCCGCAGCGCCTGGGCGCGCGGCACGCCGGCCTGGATGTCGCTGATCGTGTGACGGAGCTCGTCGGTCAGCGGACCTTCGGTCGTCGTCGCCACCCGAGCGAGCGCGGCGTCGAAGCCGAGGCCGGCCTCGACGCAGATGGTCAACTGGTCGATGATGTCGGCGGCCTTGGCCTGCATCGCGGTCTGGCGCTTGTCGCGCATGCTCACCACCCAGTAGTCGGGCAGGAAGAACAGCAGCCCGGCGGCGACGAGCGCGAACAGCGGTTGCCCGACGAGGAGCAGCAGGAACGCCGCCAGCCCGGCCAGGGTGATCTTGATCCCGAGGATGCGGGGCAGGTCGAGCGCCGTAGGGGTGCCCGGCCTGCACGAGCTTGACTTCGAGCCCGTCGACGAGGGCATTGGGCAGAAGACGGCGAGCGGCCTTGACCGAGCTGGCGCAGGACGGAGGCCGACTTGCTGGGCGGTGCTGTCGGCTTGGGGCAACCCGGCGAAGAGGTTGGCGCGGGCCGCCGAGGGTCGGGCCGTGAGGCCCCACCAGAAGACGCCGATCGCGCCGACCAGCGCGATGGCGCCGAGGATGACTGTGAGGTTCATGGTCTTGTTGTTCCGTTCCTGTGGTCAGTGCGTCACAAGGCGATCGAGTTGACGATCCTGCGCACCCAGATCGTGCCGATGAGCAGGAAGACTCCCGCCGATGATGAGGGCGGTGAGACCGATGCCGTGGGTCAGGAGGGCGAAGTTGTCCGGGTTGACCCGCCACTGCCAGAGCGCCATCAGGAACGGGGCAGCA
>CAWGJK010000017.1:0-82493 GCA_963822875.1 uncultured Acidimicrobiia bacterium
ACACCCGGATCTGGGCCGGGTGCCTGATCCGCTGCAGATTTGTCGAGGAGGGACGATGGCTCGACGTTGCTCCTCGCGGCCGCTGCCGTGAGCCATCGCTTCGTCGCCGGGGCGCGCCTCACGATCCCGAGCCGCCGCCCGCACTCGTCGCGCGCCAGCGTTTGGCCGACATCTTGGCCGCCAGCTCGGCACCGATGACCTTGGTGCGTCGGCTCCCCCGGCGCCGGCAAGACGGCAGTGCTCACCGAGTGGCTCACACACCATCCGGGCACCGTCGCCTGGCTGTCGTGCGACCCGACCGATGCCGACCCGATCCGCTTCTGGGACGCTGGCGCAAGCCGTCCAACGCGTCGTTCCCGGCGCCGGAGCCGACGCCCTCAAACGCATCGACGAGCACGGTGACGAGACGGTCGACATGGCAGCGCGTCTCGCCAACGACTGCGAGTTCGCCGCCGACCTGGTGATCGTCGTCGACGACTTCCACCACGCCCGCCCGGCGCCGGCCGTCTTCTCCGCCTTCGTCCGCTCGCTGCCAGCCGGTGTCCGTCTCGTCCTGGCGTCGCGTCACGACCCGTCGTTCCCCGTCGGCCGACTCCGAGTCCAGGGCCGACTGCTCGAGCTTCGCGACGAGGACCTGCGCTTCACCGTCGGCGAAGCCGGCGAGCTGTTCACCAACCTCGGCATCGACATCGCCGAGCACGACCTCGGGCAGCTGTGCGCGCTCACCGAAGGGTGGGCCGCCGGGCTGCAGCTGGCCGCGCTGTCGCTCGCTGCACGACCGCGACGTCGACGGCCTCGTGCAGACGTTCGCCGCCTCCGACCGGGGCGTGTCCGACCTACTCCTCAACGAGGTCATCGACTGCAGCCCCCCGACGTCGCCGACTTCCTCATGGCCACGTCGGTGCTGGAGAGCTTCGACGCCACGATCTGTGACGCCGTCACCGGCCGCAACGACAGCGCCGAGCTCCTGGGCCGGCTCCACCAGAACCACCTGTTCGTCATCGCCCTCGACCGCGGAGCGGGCTGGTACCGCTATCACCACCTCTTCTCCGCATTCCTCCAGGCCAGGCTGCGGGCGACGTCCCGCCAGCGCTATCGCGATGCCCACGCCGATGCGGCTCGCGCCTTCGCCGCCGTCGGCGACTCGCTGACCGCCGTGGAGCACGCCATGAAGGCCGACGACGTGGCGGGGGCGCTCGATCTCCTGACGGGGTTGCTCATCGAGACCGACGACTTCGAGAGTCGTCTGGTCGCGATCGACACGGTGCGCGCCTGGCTGCGTCAGTACGGGACGCAGCAGACGGACGCTGATCCCAACGCCGTCCTGGTTTGCTGCATGGTGCTGACCGCTCTCGGTGCCGCCGAGGAAGCGGACGGCTGGCTGCGACGCGTCGAGCAGCGTGCCGGCGGGCTCACCACGACCGAATCGGCCTTCCTCACCGGGCTGTGGGGATTCCTCGCTCTCCACCGCGGCGACCCGGAGTCGGCGATCGACCTGCTGTCGAAGAGTCAGGACATCATCGGCGACGACGTGGGTACCCACCACTGGCTGTCGATGGTGCCGGCCGTCGTGTGTCATGCCCATCTGTTGCTGGGCGACTCCGACGCGACGCAGGACGCGATCCAGCAAGCCAATCACGCCTCGTTCCTGCCGCCGTTCGTGGAGGCCGTGCGCTTGCCCGGCATCCGGGCGTGGGCGGCGGTCGTTCGGGGCGACCTCACCGAGGGCGCACGCGAAGCCGACCAGGTGATCGAGTTGGCCCGCTCGATGAAGCTCGACGACCGCAACGTCGCCCTGGTACTGCCGCAGCTCGCACTTGCGGCGATCGCTCGTGAACGCGACGAGGTCGATGCGGCGAACGTCCACGCAGAGCTCGCCCTGGCAGCGCGCCAGGGGGTCGGGGCGGCCACCGTTCATCTTCATGTGCGCTCTGGAGCAGGTCCGCCTGGCGCTGGCGCTCGGCGATCGCGATCGAGCCGGTGAGCTCCTGGAGCACGCTCGTTCGATCATGCCGGCAGCGACGGGAGTGGTCATGGATCAGGTCGATCGCGTCGAGGCGTTCATCGCCGTGGCGGGCGGCGACCGGCGCGCGGCGAGCTCGTCGAGCGGTTGCTGCCCTCGCTCGACGAGACGTTCCTGCGCGTCCGGTTGGCGCTCGCCGATGGTGATGCGACGACGGCGCGCCAGCTGCTCGAGGCTGCCGGCGATGCGACGATGACCCGCCGCCAACGCATCGAGCAGGAGTTGCTGCTGGCACGAGCCGTGTCGGGGCGCGACCGCACGGCGGCCATCGCCCATCTCGACGTCGCCCTGCGTCTCGCCGAACCTGAGGGGATGGCACGCATCGTCGGGGACGAGGGTCCCGACGTCCATGCCTTGCTCGAGGCGGTGCTGACGGACGCCCGCCTGGCCCGCTTCGTCGCCCATGTGCTCGACAACGCCCACCGCCGGGCTGCGCCGGCCGGGCCCGGTTCCAGGCTGAGGCTCGTCGAGCCGCTCAGCGAGCGCGAGCTCGACGTCCTGCGCTATCTCGCCAGTCGACTCACGTACGGCGAGATGGCCGGCCACCTGTTCATCTCCGTCAACACGCTGAAGACGCACGTGAAGGCGGTGTATCGCAAGCTCGACGTTTCGACTCGCGCCGAAGCGGTCGAGATCGCCCGCCGTTCCGGCATCCTCTGACGCCTTTCTTCGAATCGCCACTCGGTCGAACGGCGAGGGCCGAGCCTGCGGATCACCCGATGACGGGTGAGGCTCGATCACCCCGCCGCTCGCTACCGTCGCTGTTGACATGGCCGAGTAGGGCGCGCCAGGACCGGCGCTGTCTCTCGTCGAGGAGGACGAGCCGTGGTCACCGAATACGCGCAGGGGACACCGTTCCCCGGTGTCGTCGGTCGGACGGTGGAGGAGTCGACGCCGGCGTGGCCGGCGCCGACGCGGGCCGCCGACGGGGCACCGAACGTGCTGTTCTTCGTGCTCGACGACGTCGGCTACGGCCAGCTGTCGTGCTTCGGCGGTCTCGTCGACACGCCGAACATCGATCGGGTGGCGGCGAGCGGCCTGCGCTACGCCAACATGCACACGACCGCGCTGTGCTCGCCGACGCGGTCGTGCATCCTGACCGGCCGCAACCACCACTCGAGCGGGGTGGCGTGCATCATGGAGCTGGCCACCGGCTACCCCGGCTACGACGGTCGCATGCCGTTCGAGAACGGGATGTTGCCCGAGATGCTGGTCGAGCAGGGCTACAACACGTTCTGCCTCGGCAAGTGGCACCTGTCGCCGTCGGAGGACAACACGCCGGCCGGGCCGTTCCACCGCTGGCCGCTCGGCCGCGGCTTCGAGCGCTTCTACGGCTTCCTCGGCGGCGAGACGAACCAGTGGTACCCGGACCTGACCCAGGACAACGTCTCGGTCCCCCAGCCGCGGCACGCCGGAGGACGGCTACCACCTCAGCGAGGACCTCGCCGACCAGGCGATCAAGATGATCCTCGACGCCCACGCGACGGCGCCGGAGAAGCCGTTCTTCATGTACTACGCCACCGGCGCCGCCCACGCGCCGCACCACGTGCCGACGGAGTGGGCCGACCGCTACAAGGGCCAGTTCGACGACGGCTGGGACGCCTACCGCGAGACGGTGTTCGCCCGCCAGCAGGAGCTCGGCCTGCTCCCGGCCGACGCCGAGCTGTCACCGCACGACCCCGACGTGCCGGAGTGGAGCACGCTGTCGGCCGACGAGCGGCGCCTGTACGCCCGGATGATGGAGGTGTTCGCCGGGTTCGTGTCGCACGCCGACCACCACTTCGGTCGCATCCTCGACACGTTGGAGCGCATCGGCGAGCTCGACAACACGCTGATCATGATCATCTCCGACAACGGCGCGTCGGCCGAGGGCGGTCCGATCGGCTCGTTCAACGAGATGCTGTTCTTCAACCGGATCCCCGAGTCGTTCGACGAGAACCTCGCCCGCATCGACGAGCTCGGCGGCACCCGCTCGTACAACCACTACCCGTTCGGATGGACGTGGGCCGGCAACACGCCGTTCCGCCGCTGGAAGCGGGAGACCTACCGCGGCGGCGCGACCGACCCGTTCATCCTCGTCGTGGCCGGCCGGGATCGACGCCCGCGGCGAGGTGCGCACGCAGTACGCCCACGCCATCGACATGGTCCCCACGGTGCTCGACGCCATCGGCGTCGAGCCGCCGGCGGCGATCCGCGGCGTCACCCAGATCGCCGCTCGAGGGGGTCAGCTTCGCGCACACGTTCGACGACGCCGACGCAGCCTCGGACCACACGATCCAGTACTTCGAGATGTTCGGTCACCGCTCGATCTACCACGACGGGTGGCGGGCGGTGTGCCCGTGGCCGGGCGCCGACTTCACCGACCGCGGCCCAGGCTCGGACGCAACCTCGGCGACCCGATCACCCCGGCGATCCTCGAGCAGCTCGACCGTGACGAGTGGGAGCTGTACGACATCGCCACCGACCCGACGGAGTCACACGACGTCGCCGCCGAGCACCCGGAGCGGGTCCGCCAGCTCGTCGCAGCGTGGTGGGCCGAGGCGGAGAAGTACAAGGTGCTGCCGCTCGACGGTTCGATGCAGATCCGCCTCGCCGCCGAGCGTCCGCAGACGTCGCGGCCGCGCGACCGCTTCGTCTACTACCCACACGGCGCGGTGGTGCCCGTCTTCGCCGCGCCGCAGCTGTACAACCGGCCGTGGACGATCGAGGCCGACGTCGAACTGCGCCGGCGGCGACAGCGGTGTGCTCGTCGCCCAGGGCGGCGACGCCGGCGGCTACACGTTCCACATGGTCGACGGCCGCCTGCGCTTCGTCTACAACTACGGCGGCCGCGATCAGTTCGAGCTGGAGTCGGCCGACACCGGTCGGAGCCGGCCGTCATGCCCTGCGCTTCGAGTTCGAGCCCACCGGACCACCCGACATCAGCGTCGGCAAGGGGACGCCGGGCCGCGGCCAGCTGTACGTCGACGGCACGATCGTCGCCAACACCGAGTTCCCGCACACGACGCCGCTGCTGTTCGAGCTCGAGGGGCTCAGCTGCGGCTACGACTTCGGCGCCCCCGCCGCCGACGGCTACGAGCCGCCGTTCACGTTCACCGGCACGATCCACAGCGTCACCTACGACCTCTCCGGCGAGCTCATCGCACGACGACGACGCCGAGCTGGCCCGGCTGATGGCCCAGCAGTGACCCCGCCACCGCATCCGACCCGACCACTTGGAGGAATGACCATGCTCGCCTACGACTACCCGCTCTTGGGGATCTTCTGGACCATGCTGTGGTTCTTCTTGTGGATCACGTGGATCGTGATCCTGTTCCGCGTGATCGCCGACATCTTCCGCAGCAAGGACATCGGCGGCTTCGCCAAGGCGCTGTGGACGATCTTCGTCATCGTCCTGCCGTTCCTCGGCGTGCTCATCTACGTGATCGCCCGCGGCCACTCAGATGGCCGACCGTGATCTCGCCCAGGCGCAAGCCCGACAGGCAGTCGTTCCAGAGCTACGTGCAGGACGTCGCCGGCAGCAGCGGCGTGAGCACCGCCGACGAGCTGACCAAGCTCGCCGACCTCAGGGATCGTGGCGTGCTCACCGACGCCGAGTACCAGCAGCAGAGGGCCAAGCTGCTGGCCTGAACGATCCGACGGACACCAGGTGAACCTCGTCTGGGCCGCCCTGATCGTCGTCGCGACGACGGGGGTCGCCGTCGCCGCCATGCTGGCGGTGCAGCGGCGGGCACCGGAGGGCGGCTACTACAGCGACAGCGACCGGGCTTCCGGCGTCTTCGGTGTGCTGGCGACGGGGTTCTCCGTCCTCCTCGGCTTCCTCATCTTCCTCGCCTTCGAGAGCTACGACGCGTCGCGGGCGGGAGCGGAGGTCGAGGCGTTGACCGTCGCCCAACAGGTCCAGACGGCACAGCGGCTGCCGACAGCCGTCGCCGACGATCTCACCGGGCAGTTGGTCTGCTACGCCCGGTGGGTCGTCGACGAGGAGTGGGACCGGATGGAGGCGGGCTCGCTCGGTGACGACATCAACCCGTGGGGCGCTGCGATGTTCGGGACCCTGCAGCGCTTCGAGCCCGGCTCGGCGAGCGAGGAGGCGAACTACGCCAAGTGGCTCGATCAGACCGAGACCCGCGAGATCGCCCGCCAAGACCGCATCCACGGTGCCGCCGGGATCATGCCGGCGCCGCTGTGGCTCGTGCTCTTCTTCATCGCCGCCATCATCCTCGTGTTCCTGCTCGGCATGGCCGACAGCGCCGAACGCACCTGGGTCCCGGCGCTGTTCATGGGCAGCGTCGTCGCCGTGATCGTCGCCATGTTGCTGCTGCTCGACTTCCTCGACGATCCGGTTCACGCCGGTGTCGGCGGACTGCAGCCCGTCGCCATGGAACGGACGCTGTCGCTCATCGATCAGCAGCTCGAGGTCGTCGGACGCAGCGTGACGATCCCCTGTGACACCACGGGCGCACCGGCGTGACGGCCGCGACGGCGACGAGCACGGACGCGGTGCCGCCGCGTCGAGATCGGATCGAGATCGATCGCCACGGTGCTCATGGCGTTGGCCGCCGTCGCCACGGCATGGAGCAGCTACCAGGCGACGAGGTGGAACGGGGAGACGACGAAGGCGACGGGCCGCGTCAACGCCCTGCGCATCGATGGAGCACGCGCTCAAGGTCTCGCCGAGGGTCAGACGCAGGTCGACATCGCCATGTTCTTCCAGTGGGTCAACGCCAACGCAACCGACGATCCTGATCTCGCCGAGTTCTACGAGCAGCGCTTCCGGCCGGAGTTCCGCCCTGCCTTCGACGCCTGGCTGGCGACCGACCCGCTGACCGACGCCGGCGCTCCGCCGAGCCCGTTCGCCATGGACGAGTACCAGCTGCAGGCCGAGACCGATGCGCAGGAGTCCGACGCCGCCGCCGAGGTGCTCGCCGCCACCGTCCGGCGCAACGTGGAGCGGGCGGCCAACTACGTCCTCGGCGTCGTGCTCTTCTCGGTTGCCCTCTTCTTCGCCGGCATGAGCACGAAGCTGCGCGGAGCGGGCTCGCGCAAGGCGCTGCTGGCGGTCGGCTGCGTCATCTTCATCGCGGCCGCCGTGCGGCTCGCCACGTTCCCGATCAGCGTGTCGATCTGAATCACCGATCGCAGGCCGGCGCCGGCCCGTGCGCAGCGGGACCGGCTCGGTCTGTACGGTCGCCGGTCGTGAGCTTCGCCGACGACACGGCAGTGCGAACGGGATCGGCGGTGACGGTCGCTACACCGCCGAGATCCGGCCAGGCTGGGACGTGGCCGGCAACGCCAACGGCGGCTATCTGCTGGCATCGCCGTGCGCGCCATGCGTGAGGCGTCCGAGCGGCCCGACCCGGTGACGGTCACCGGCCACTACCTGCATCCCGGCCCAGCCCGGGGAAGCGACCGTCACCACCGAGGTCGTCAAACGAGGTCGCACGTTCACCACCGTCACCGGCGCCCTGTACGCCGACGACAAGCGCCTCGTCCAGGTGCTCGGCACGTTCGGCGACGTCGGCCGCGCCCGTCGGGCCCGAGCGTGTCGACGCCGCGCCGCCCGAGCTTCCGCCACCCGACGACGTGCGCCGACGCCGCACACGCCTTCGCGCCCCCGTTCATGGACCGCGTCGAAGTGCGTCTGCACCCCGAGGACGCCGGCTTCGCCTCGGGGCGCCGACCGGCGAGCCCAGGGTGCGCGGGTGGTTCCGGCTGCGCGACGACGAGCCGATCGACACGCTGGCCCTGTTGTTGATCGTCGATGCCTTCCCGCCGACGGCGTTCAACGCCCGGCTCCCCGTGGCGTGGACGCCGACCGTGGAGTTGACGGCGCACGTGCGCGGGCGCCCGGCGCCCGGTTGGTTGCGTTGCGTCTTCACGACGCGGTTCGTGACGGGCGGCTTCCTCGAAGAAGACGGCGAGGTGTGGGACGACAGCGGACACCTCGTCGCCCAGAGCCGCCAACTCGCCCTCGTCCCCCGCGCCTGAGCGCTCAGCGGGCGCTGGTCAGCCTGAGGCCGTCAGCCGTGCCCGCCGCCCTGGCCGTAGCGGTCGAGATCCCACGTGGCCGCAGCGACGACGAGGGCGACGAGTCCGGAAACCGCGGCGACGATCGCGTATGCCGCGATGTGCAGGGGAGCCACTAACAGAAACCAGTACCCGTGCCGTATTGTCGATGAGACGTCGTTGCGCATCAGCCGTCGAGCTCGGCGAGCACTGCGCCGATCGCCTCGCATGCTGTCCGCCGATGATCGGGTCGAGCACGAGTTGCAGGTGCGTCGCCCCGACGGCGGCGAGGGCGCCGAGGTGGGCGGCGATCTCGCTCGGCGAACCGGTGACGGGTGGTGGGTTCTCGCGGGAGTAGTCACCCATCAGCCGCCCCGTGCCACCGTCGAGACGGACGAGCACGGCGGCGGTGGCGCCGACACTGCCGGGAAGCGCGACCGGCGGCAGCCACCAGTTCCTCGACGCGCGAGGCAGTGCTGGTGGAAGCCCTCGACTGAATTGCCGTAGTGGCTGTACCACACGTTCCAGCAGTCGACCACGGGAAGGGCGATCGCCAGCATGCGCGGTCCGGTCGAGCCGACCATCAGCGGCGGACCACCGGGTCGCGCCGGCGGAGGGTCGAGCACGCAGTCCTCGAGACGGTGGAACTCGCCGGCGAAGTCGATGCGGCCGTCGGAGAGCAGCGTGCTGATGATCGTCAGCGCCTCGGCGAAGCGGGCGACACGGCGGTCGAACGGGAACCCGAAGGCGCGGTACTCGCGCTCGTTCCACCCGGCGCCGAGGCCGAGGATCAGCCGCCCGCCGGAGATGGCGTCGACGGTCGCCGCCTGCTTGGCGAGCATCGCCGGGTTGTGGAAGCCGGTCGATGCGACGAGCGGACCGAGCTCGACCCGCTCGGTGACGGCGGCGAGGGCGGCCAGCGTGGTCCACGCCTCCCACGGGCCGCGCGTCGTCGCCGCCGGGCAAGTCGTAGAGGAGGTGGTCGCCGCACCAGATCGAGTCGAAGCCCACCGCCTCGGCGACGCGAGCCATGTCGAGCAACTCCGGCCAGTCCACCCGTCGCTCCACCTCGGGCAGCTGCACACCCACCCGGCACGGTCGCGTCACGAGGTGAGCGTAGGCAGCGGCACGATCAATCACCGGCGCGCGTATGTTCGAAGGTGGCGCCGCGGCCGCGTAGGCTGCGCGCATCGTGGCTGGACGACCGATGCCCGCGCGACGCCGCACGTCGACCTCCGACTTCGGAGCGGGCGCACGCGAGAGCCACGACGCCACCGCTTTCTACGAGCGCTTCCGCCCGCCGACGCTCTCGGCCGACGACTACGTCGCTCCAGCCCAGCCGGTGGCCGAGCCGTTCGTCCACGGCGACGCCCGCCACATGGGCGAGGTCGCCGACGCCAGCGTGGCCCTCGTCGTCACCTCGCCGCCCTACTTCGCCGGCAAGCAGTACGAGCAAGAGCTCGAGCGCGACGGCGTGCCGTCGTCGTACCTGCGAGTACCTCGACATGCTGACCGAGGTCTTCGCCGAGTGCGTGCGGGTGCTGGAGCCGGGCGGGCGCATCGCCGTCAACGTCGCCAACCTCGGGCGCAAGCCGTACCGCAGCCTGTCGGCCGACGTCGTCCGCATCCTCGAGCACGATCTCGGTCTGCTCCTGCGCGGCGAGCTGATCTGGCAGAAGGGCGAGGGCGCCAACGGCTCGTGCGCCTGGGGATCGTTCCGCAGCGCCGCCAACCCGGTGTTGCGCGACGTCACCGAGCGGGTGATCGTCGCCAGCAAGGGGCGCTTCGACCGGGCGCGCACCCGGCGCCAGCGCGCCGCCGAGGGACTGCCACACGAGAGCACCGTCGATGACGGACGACTTCCTGGCGGCGACGCTGGACGTCTGGTCGATCCCACCGGAGAGCGCCCGCCGCGTCGGCCACCCCGCGCCGTTCCCGGTCGAGCTGCCCGAACAGCTCATCCGCCTGTACACGTTCCGCGGCGACCTCGTGCTCGACCCGTTCATGGGCAGCGGGTCGGCGCTCGTCGCCGCGGCGCGCCTCGCCCGCCGCTACATCGGCTACGACCTCGATGCGGACTACGTGGAGATCGCCAGACGCCGTGTCGCCGAGGCCACCGCGGCGGTCAGCGCCGAGGTGGAGGCCGAGTGCCAGGGCAGGGCGGCGCACGACCTCGCCGCCGACGTCGTCGAGCGCTGCGGCTTCCGGATCACGGCGCGCGACAAGGCGCTGCGCGGGACCGGCGTGGCGATCGACCTCGTCGCCACCGACGCCGGGGGGAAGACGTGGTTCTTCGACGTGCCCGGCCCGTTCACCAGCCATCGCCGCGGCCTGCAGCGCGCCGACGCCGTCTGGAAGGCGTTGGGGCGCGCCTGTGCGGTGAGAGGCGCACGCGGCGAGATCCCGCTCGTGCTGCTCGCCAGCGCCCTCCCGCGCCGTCGCAGCGGAACCGACGCAGCCCTGCGGGCAGCCGGACCGACCGCCTTCTTCGACGCCATCGACCTGCTGTCCGACGACGACCTCGGCCGTCTCCGGCGCTACGCCGCCGACGGTCCGGCGGCCGGCCCGCAGCCGGGTTTCTGGAGCGCCGCCGACCTCGCCCGCTGAGCCACCCGCACCCCACCACCCGCCGCACCGCACCCGACGCACCACCGACGCTGAATTCGCACAGAGTGTGCTCAGCGTCGAAAACGTCGTCCGTACACACTCAGTGCGAATTGGGCGTCGCTGGGCGGGTGCTGGGACTCAGCCGGCGTCGCCGCGCAGGTTCTCGGCGATGTCGGCGCCGTGGTGCTCGACCTCGTGGACGGCCTGCTGGCCCATCCACAGCAGCGTTCGGGGAGCGGGGTTGGGGGCGCCGTACAGCACCGGCCGAGACAGCAACGCCGGATCGATGGCGTCGAAGAGCCGCACGAACATCGCCGTCGCCGTGCCCAGTTCGGCGGCGACGGCGTCGGCCGTGTCGGCGTCGTAGAGACCGAGGTCGACGCGTTCGTCGCGGTACATCGGCTTGAAGCCGGGGTTGTCCTCGACGAGGCCGATGACGAGTCGGTCGCGCAGCGTGATCAGGACGTCACGCACATGGCCGGCGTACTGCGTCGCCGACCAGCGTTGCGGCGACGGGCGCACCGCCGAGCGTTCGCCGGCGGCGACGATGCGGGCGGCGATGTCGGCCGTGCCGGCAGCGACGCGCCCGCCGATCTCCCCGCGCTCGACCGCCTCCCAGGCGAACCCGCACACCTCGCAGCGCTCCACGCAGACCGACTGTATGCGCCGCTCGGAGTTGGAGCGCACACGGGCGCGGTCGCATAGTGTCGGCCGGATCGGGACGGCTGTGATCCCGGACACGAGGGAGCGACGATGGCGAGCAAGACGGCACGACGCCTGACCGTGTTGGCGCTGGCGGCGCTGGCGCCGATCACCACGGCCGGGGCGGTGCACGGGGGGTCGACACCGGCACCGGATGACTTCAAGTTCGGCATGATCCTCGTCGGGCCGCAGAACGACCACGGCTGGTCGCAGGCGCACTACGAGGCCGGGCAGTACGTCATCGAACAGATGGGGCTCGCCGAGGACGCGATGATCGTCCTCGACAAGGTCAACACCGCCGACCGTCCCGACACGACCATCGAGGCCGTCGTCGACGACATGGTCTGACCAGGGCGCGCAGCTCATCTTCGCCACGTCCGACGACATGCGCGACGGCATCGTCGCCGCCGCCGCCGCCCACCCCGACGTGCCGATGATCTGGTCGTCGGGCGACAGCGCCTGGGCCGACGGCGAGGCGTACGAGCCGGACCTCACCAACCTCGGCAACGTCATGGGGCGCATGGAGTACGGCAAGATGATCGCCGGCTGCGCCGCCGCGCTGACGACGCAGACCGGGCGCATCGCCTACCTCGGGCCGCTGATCAACGACGAGACCCGCCGCCTCGTCAACTCGGCGTTCCTCGGTGCCCGCCACTGCTGGGAGACGTTCCGTGGCGAGGACCCGGCGGAGCTCGAGTTCGAGGTCAAGTGGATCGGCTTCTGGTTCAACATCCCCGGCTTCACGCTCGATCCGACGCAGGTGACCAACGAGTTCCTCGACAGCGGGGCGGACGTGGTCATCTCCGGCATCGACACCACCGAGGCGATCGTGCGCGCCGGCCAGGCCGTCGAGTCGGGCGAGGACGTGTGGGCGATCCCCTACGACTACGAGGGTGCCTGCGACGAAGCCCCCGACGCCTGCCTCGGCGTCCCCTACTTCAACTGGGGACCGTCGTACCTCGAGATCACGCAGTCCGTCGTCGACGACAGCTTCGAGGCGACGTGGCAGTGGCTCGGACCGGACTGGGCCGACATCAACAACCCCGACACGAGCGCCGTCGGATGGATCGACGGCCCGGCGCTGATCGACGAGACGGCCACGATGCTCGACGAGTTCATCGCCGGCCTCGCCGGCGGCGACGTCAACCTGTTCGTCGGGCCGCTCAACTTCCAGGACGGCACGCCGTTCCTCGCCGACGGCGAGACGGCCACCGACGCCCAGATCTGGTACACCAAACAGCTCCTCGAAGGCATCGAAGGCGCCTCCGCCGCCGAGGAGTGATTCGGCCTCGCTCGTTCGCTCGCTGCGCCGCTCTCTCCGTTCGGCGAGGTCTCGACTGAAGTGCTGAGATCGGGACATCACCAAGGCGTACGGACCGCTGCGGGCCAACGACGCGGTGGATCTCGACGTCGCTCCCGGGGAGCTGCACGGCCTGCTCGGCGAGAACGGCGCCGGCAAGTCGACGTTGATGAAGATCGTCTCGGGCTTCGTCCGCGCCGACGCCGGCGACGTCGAGCTCGACGGCAGGCACTTGGACCTCGTCGTCGCCACGCGACGCCATCGCCGCCGGCATCGGCATGCTCCACCAGGATCCGCTGGTGTTCGGGCCGTTCACCGTGCTCGACAACTTCCTGCTGGCGAGCCCGGGCGGCGTGCGCCTCGACCGCAAGCGCGGCGCCGAGCAGCTCGCCGCCGCGGCGGAGCGCTACGGCTTCACGTTCGACCCCGACGCCGAGGCCCGCACGCTGTCCGATCGGCGAGCGCCAGCAGCTGGAGATCGCCCGCCTGCTGTGGCTCGGCGCCCGCCTGCTGATCTTCGACGAGCCGACCACGGGCATCTCGGCGTCGCAGCGCGACAAGCTCTTCGACATCCTCCGTCGCCTGGCGGCCGACGGGCTGATGGTCATCTTCGTGTCGCACAAGCTGGAGGAGATCGAGCAGCTGTGCGACCGCGTGACGATCATGCGCCGCGGCGCCGTCGTCGGCCGCGAGGACATGCCGGTGCCGCCGAACGCCTCGTCGAGCTGATGTTCGGCGACGTCGTCGTCATCGACGACCGGCCCAGCACACCGATCGGCAAGCCGCTGTTGTGCCTCGACACACATCGCCTTCGCCGACCGGGTCGACGCCGGCGACCTCTCCCTCGAAGTGGCCGACGGCGAGGTGCTCGGTCTCGCCGGCCTCGAAGGCAGCGGCCAGCGGACGTTCCTGCGCGGCTGCGCCGGTCTCGTCGACGTCCGCCGGGGCAGCGTGACGCTCGACGGAGTCGACCTCACCGATCGCGGCTACGGCGCCTTCCTCGACGCCGGCGTCCACCTCCTGCCCGCCGGACGGCTGGAGGAAGGGCTCGTTCCCGGGCTCACGCTCAGCGAGCACTTCGAGCTGGTGAGCGGCAGGCGCTCGTTCTTCGTCGACTGGGCCGGCGCCGACAAGGCCGCCGACGAGCGCATCGCCGAGTACGCCATCAAAGGGACGCGCGATTCGACCGCCGAGTCGTTGTCGGGCGGCAACCAGCAGCGGCTGCTGCTGGCGATGATGCCGCCGCGGCTGCGCCTGCTGTTGATGGAGCACCCGACGCGCGGTCTCGACATCGAGTCGGCGGCGTGGGTGTGGAACCGTCTGCTGGAACGGCGCAACGACGGGACGGCCATCGTCTTCGCCTCCGCCGACCTCGACGAGCTGCTGCGCTACAGCGACCGCATCGCCGTGTTCTTCAGCGGGCGCATCCTCGCCGTCGTCGACGCCAGGACGGCGACCGCCGACGACCTCGGCCAGCTCATCGGCGGCCGCGTGCGATGACCGAGCGAAGTCGAACGCGCCTCGGCGTACCTCATCGGCGTCGTGTGTGCCGTGGCCGTCACGGTGGTGCTGCTCGTCGTCGTCGACGCCCCACCGTGGGAGTCGCTGCGCCTGCTGTGGGACGGCTCGTTCGGCTCCACCGCGAAGCTCGCCGACACGCTGATGACGTGGATCCCGATCGTGCTCGCCGCCGCCGGCCTGATCGTGACGTTCCAGGCCGGGCTGTGGAACATCGGCGTCGAAGGCCAGATCGTCGCCGGGGCGATCGGCACGACGTGGGTGGCCCGCACCATCGCCGGGCCCTCGTGGCTGGTACTCGTGGCGGCGACTCTCGCCGGCGCCGCTGCCGGGGCCGCCTACGCCCAGCTTCCCGGTTACCTCCGCGCCCACTTCGACGTCCACGAGATCTTCTCGGGTGTCGCCTTCAACTTCCTCGCCGGCGCCTTCGCCGTCTACCTCATCGTCGGGCCGTGGTCTCGAGCGGGCGTCGCCTCGACGAGCGGCACCGACCTCATCGACGAGCGGGCGTGGCTGCCGACGCTCGGAGTCCAGCGCTTCTCGATCGTCGCCATCGTCCTCGCCGTCGCCGCCGTCCTCGCCGTCGCCGTCGTGATGCGCGGCACGCGCTACGGGCTGCGCCTCAAGGCCGTCGGCAGGAGCCCGGCGAGCGCCTCGCTGATGGGCATCTCCCCACGGCGCTACACGCTGTCGGCGTTCGTGATCGGCGGAGCGCTCGCCGGTGTCGCCGGCGCCGTCCAGGTCACCGGGTTCCATCACAAGCTCGTGCCGGCGGTGTCCGGCGGCTACGGCTTCTTGGCCGTCCTCGTCGTGCTGCTGGCCAACTTCCGCGTCGCCTGGATCGCCCCCATCGCCTTGTTCTTCGCCGCCATCCAGGTCGGCAGCACCCAGCTGTCGCTGCGCCTGTCGATCGACTCGTCGCTGGCCGGAGTGATGCAGGGCGTGCTCGTCCTGTGCGTGCTGCTCGCCGGCGGTTGGCGCTCCCGACGCACGCTGTCGCTCGCCGCCAAGCGAACGGTGGTGGGCTGATGCAGACGCTGGCCGGCATCATCGCCGCCGCCGCCCCGCTCATCTACGCCGCCCTCGGCGAAACGATCAGCGAGAAGTCCGGCGTCGTCAACCTCTCGCTCGACGGCAGCATCCTGCTCTCGGCGATGACCGCCTTCGCCGCCGCCGTCGCCAGCGGCAGCGTGCTCGTCGGCTTCGCCGCAGGGATGGCCGTGTCGGTGGCGATCGCCGCGGTCGTCGCCTTCTCCGGCATCGAGCTACGCCTCAACCAGATCGCCGTCGGCTTCGTCCTGTTCCTGTTCGCCCGCTCGCTGGCGTTGTTCCTCGGCGACAGCTACGTCGGACGGTCGGGGCCGAAGGTGCCGGCGCAGGACGTCCCGCTGCTGTCGGAGATCCCCTTCGTCGGCACGGTGCTGTTCTCCCACAACCTCTCGGTGTACGGCGCCTACGTCGCCGTGGTCGTCGTCTACGTCTTCATCTATCGCACGCGCCCGGGCCTCGAACTGCGCGGCATCGGTGAGCGGCCGGCGGCGGCGTTCGCCCGCGGCGTGCCCGTCAACCGTCTGCGCTACGTCTACACGCTCGTCGGCGGGGCGCTCGTCGGAATCGCCGGGGCGGCCGTCAGCCTCGACCAGATCGCCGGGTGGCGAGAGAACCTGACGACCAACCTCGGGTGGATCGCCCTGGCGTTCGTCATCTTCGGCGGCTGGCACCCGGTGCGCGTCGCCATCGCCTGCGTCGATCTACCGCGCCTTGCTGTACGTGGCCGGCGAGCTGCAAGGCACCTTCCCCGAGCTCGTCCAGGTGCTCACGCAACTGCCGTTCCTGCTGATGATCCTCATGCTGACGATGATCCACACGAGCTGGTTCCGCCGCCTCGGCGACCGCCATCCGCGTTGGCGCAACGTGCTCGCCAGCGATGCCCCGAGCGCCCTCGGCACCGCCTTCCATCGCGAGTGACCGACGCCCGTCTCGCCAACTGGTTGTCGTCGGTCTCGGAATCCGAGACCGACGACGCCCAGGTCGGACGGTGAGACCGAGGACGCCCAGTTGGGGCGGTCAGACGGCGACGGCGTGGGCGCGGCCGATGTGGTCTTCGGCTCGTCGCAGGAGCATCTGCGTCGGCGCCTCGGGGTCGACGCCGAGGTCGTCGAGCATCGCCCGCGTCGCGGCCACGGCGTGGGCGACGGCTTGGCGATCGCGCCGCTGGATGTGGGCGGCGATGGCCAGCCGGTACGCCCGCTCGTCGTAGGGCGACGCCCGAGTCACCCGCTCGGCGCACGTCGCCGCGTCATCGAAGCGCCCGGCGACGAGCAGCAGCTCGCCGAGACGGACGGCGGTGTCGGCGAGCGTGCGTGCGGACTCCTTCGACGGCGCCGGCCAACTCGTCGTGATCGAGCTCGACGAAGGCCTCACCGCGCCAGCGTGCGCATGCCTGTTCGAGGTGGTCGATCTCGGCGGCGTGGTCGCCCCGTCGTGCGGCCTCGTCGGCGGCGGCCACGTCCTCGCGGAACCGCCACAGATCGACCTCGACATGGGGCGGCGCCGCCAGGGCGACGACGTCGTTGTCGATGCGCAACGCCAGCGACCGGCGCCGTGCCGGCTGACCGCTCCAGGGGTGCTGTTCGCACCGCGTTCAGGGGTGCGTTCGCACCGGGCTCGAGCAGATCGCGCAGGCGCGACAGCGTCACACGGACGTTGCGGCCTGCCGCCAGCGGATCGAGGTCGGGCCACAGCACCTCGCCGATGCGGTCACGCCGCAGCGGACCGCAGAGCGCCAGCAGCTCGAGCAGGGCACGTACCCGCTTGCGGCGCAATGCCGGCACCGCCGACTCCGCGCTCCCGTCTGTCGCACCGCCGACCTCGACGGTCAAGGGTCCGAGGACACCGACGAGCACCGGCGGATGCGCCGCGTCGGGCAGGAGGTCGAGCAGTCGCTCGGCACCGCGACGCATGGTGTCGTCGGCGCCTGCCGCGGCGATCTCCAGCTCGGCGCGCAGGGCGCTGGGGGCAAGTTCGTACAGGCCATCGGCGAGCTCGACTCCCGACGCACAACCGGCGGCAACGGCCCGGACCGCCAGTTCGGCCGACCACACCAACGGCAGTGTCGTCACGACGGCATCGGCCGATGGCAGCTGGTGGTTCGGCGAGAGCGAGCCGGCTCGAGCCGCCAGCAGGTCGTCGGCGACGTCACGCTGGCGGGCCAGCGATGGCCCGAGCTCGGCGTGACTCCAGCGTCGACGGACGCGTTCGTCGCACACGTAGGCGACCGCCAAGAGACGGCGCAGGCGGCCGTCGGCGACGCGGTCGTCGTCCGGCTGGGCACTCACGTGCTCGCCGATCACCTCCGTCGCCGCCGCCTCGCGATGCTCGGCGATGTGGCGCAGGGCCCTGGCGAAGGCGAGCATCGTGGCGTCGCGCACGTCGGTGGTCGTCGACTTCTCGACGATCGCGCCCGAGGGCGGCGACGGCTTCGCTGTCGCCGAACGAGGTGGCCACCGCCATGCCGTAGAAGGCGTGATAGAGGTGGTAGCGCTCGTTCGTGCCGGGTGGCACGTCGACGTCGAAGCGGCCGCCCGGATAGCCGCCGGGATCACCGGCCAACCAACGCATCTTGGGGTGCAGCGTGCGGACGTAGGGACTCGGGGAGTCGAGCATCGGCGCGGCGATCGGTACCGCCTCGTCGGCGCGCGCCGCACAAGCACAGCATGTTGGCGTGGAGGCGCACGACGAGCTCGTTGAGCGGCGACGGGGCGTCGCCGTAGGACATCGCCTCGATCGCCGCCACGGCAGCCGCCGGCATCTCCCTCCAGTGATGCGGTGGTCGCCCGCATCGCCCCGCGCAAGAAGCGCAGCAGCGGTTCGTCGTCGGCGCCGGTCAACGACTGCGTTCGTTCGTCGAGGGCCGAGCAGTCGGGTGAGGTCGCCGCGCATGTGGGCCATCGCCATCCCGAGGACGAGGGCGACGACTGCCCCGTGGTGGTCGCCGCCGGCCAGGTAGGCATCGACCACGACGTCGAGATCGGTGTCGAGGCGGGGATCGTCGAAGTCGCCGGCGTGACGCAGGGCGACGTCGAGGAGCCGGAGGTCGGGCGTGGTGCGCGCCGACTCGCTCGCTCCGGCCAGCCAACGGGTTGCGGTGTCGACCGGCAGCGCCCCGGCGGTGTGGTGCACGAGGCGCCGGCATGCCGTCGCCAGCGCCGCGTCGTCGTCCCAGCGCAGGGCACTCCATCCCATGCGCAACGTGTCGCCCCGCCGCTGGAACAACTCCAGCGCCCGTCGCCGCATCGCCGTGCGGTCGTGGTCGGGGAAGATCCGCTCGACGGCGTCCTCCCACAGGTGGTGGACGCGGAACCATCCGTCGGCATCGCGGCTGACGAGTGGCACGGCGACGGCGAGTCCCTCCAGCGCCGGCTCGACGGCGTCGCCCGGGCGACCGTCGCAGCCGCCACCGACGCCACGTCATCCGCCGTCCCCCAGCCGAGCGTGGCCAAGGCGAGCAGCAGCCGCCGATCGCCGTCGGCCAACCCGGCGACGACCTCCTCCCACAGGAACTGCGGCGCCGAACCCTCCGGCGCCGACAAGCGCCAGGCGCACGAGCGACGGCCAGCCGGCGAGCAGTCCGAGCTCGTGCTCGGTCGCCTCACGGCCGAGGGCGCCGGCCAGCGCGCCGACCTCCAGGGGTGTGAAGGCCAGCTCGGTGGAGCCGACCTCGACGACGGGGCCGACGGAACGGCGCAGCGTGAGCGGGATCGGCGGGCCGGTGCGGCCGGCGAGAACGACGTGGGCGTGCGGCGGGAGCCTGGCCACGAGCTCGCCGAGCAGCGCCGCCGCCGTCGATTGCGGCGGCACCTCGTGGACGTCGTCGATCACGATGCACACGTCGATCGGGGCGAGATCGGCGACGGCATCGAGCACCTGCTCGATCGGTTCGCTGCGGTCGCCGGCGTGCCCGAGGGCGGCGACGATGGCGGCGGCGAGGTGGCCGGCGTCGCAGTCGGCAGGTTCGCACGACAGCCAGGCGTCGATCCCGCGCGGATCGGCCTGGTTGGCGCGGATCGCCTGGGCCAGCAACGTCGACTTGCCGAACCCGGCACCGCCGACGATGACGGTCAGGGGCACTTGGAAGCGCCGCACGAGTTGATCGAGCAGGCGCACACGCACGACCTCGCCGTGCAACGCCGGTTGCGGCGCCGGAGCGCGACGGCCGCATCGCTGCAGCGCCGACGCCTCCACCTCAGGCCGCCGATCCGACGCGCTCGATGTGGACCTCCGCCTGGCGGAACAGCATCCGCGTCCCGGGCTCTGGATCGACGCCGAGTCCGTCGAGCATCGTCCGGGCCGCCACCACGGCGGCATGGACGGCCTCGCCGGTCGCGACGCTGCAGGTGGGCGGCGATGGCCAGCCGGTGCGCCCGCTCGTCGTAGGGCGCGGCCTGCTTGACCCGCTCGGCCCAGGCTGCCGCATCGGCGAAGCGCCCCGAAACCAGGAGCATCTCACCGAGGCGCAGCGCCGTGTCGGTGAGGAGGCGGCGGACCTCGACGACGGCGCTGGCGATGTCGCCGCTCGCCGTCACATCGGGGAAGGGCTCGCCGCGCCATCTGCTGACGGCTCGTTCCAGGAACGTCACGGTTCCTGCCGGATCGTCGTTGCGCGCCGCCGCGTCGGCTGCTTCCACATCGCGGCGGAACTGCCACAGATCGACGTCGACACATGGTGGCGGAGCCACCGCCACGGTCTCGGCGTCGATGCGCAGGGCCGGGCAGCTGGCGCCGGTCACCCGCCCCGGCTCGAGCACGGAACGGAGCCGGGACAACGTGACGCGCAGGTTGCGCCCGGCGGCAGCGGCGTCGAGGTCGGGCCACAGCATGTCGACCAGGCGATCGCGACGCAGTGGCCCGGCGAGCACCAAGAGCTCGAGCAGTGTGCGCACCCGGCGCCGACGCAGGTCGGCGGCCTCCACGGCGGTGTCGCCGACGGTGACCTCGAGCGGACCGAGGACGCCGATCGTCACGGTCGGGCGCGAAGGGTCGGGGACGACGTCGAGCAGCACCGTCGCCCCCGCCCTCACGGCGTCGTCGCCGTGCGCTGCGGCGTACTCGAGCTCGATCCGGACCGCCGAGGCGGCGAGGTCGGCGAGCCCGAGGGCGAGTCGTCTGCCGTGGGCACAACCAGCGGCGACGGCGCGACAGGCGAGCTCGACGGACCACGCCAGGGGCAGCGTCGTGAGCACCAACGGGGCGTCGGGGAGGTGGCGGGCGGGGTCGAGCTCGCCGGCGCGCGCCGCCAGCAGGTCGTCGGCGATGGCCCGCTGGCGTGCCTGGGTCGGTCCGAGCGGCGCCTCCCGCCAACGCCGGCGCACGCGCTCGTCGCCCACGTAGGCGACGGCGAGGAGTCGGCGCAGGTGCAGTTCGGCCAAGCCGATGGGCTCGACGTCGTTGTCCTCGTACTCGGCGATCGTCCGTCGCGCTGCCTCGTCGTCGTGGTCGGCCACATGGCGGATGGCGGTGGCGACGGCGATCATCGCCCGGTCGCGGGCGTCGACATGACCGGCGGTGAACTTCTCGATCACGGGTCGCAGCGCCTCGACCGTGGCGCGATCGCCGAGCGAGGCCGCCACCGCCGTCCCGAAGGTGGCGTGGTACAGGTGGTAACGCTCGTTGGTGCCCGCACCGGGATCGACGGTCAGACGGCCGCCGATGAACGCCGACGGGTCGCCGGCCAACCAGCGGGCGTGCGCCGGGATGGTGCGCACGTACGGGCTGGGCGAGTCGAGCAGCGGCTCGGCCACGACGACTGCCTCGTCGGCACGTCCCGCCATGCCGAGCATGTTCACGTGCAGGCGCGTCTCGAACTCGGTCATCGACGCCGGGATCCCCTGTGACGTGAGTCCGGCGATGACCGCTGCGGCACCGTCGGCGTCGCCGCGCAGCGAAGCCAGCGCAGCCGTCATCATCCCGGCGAGGAAGCGCAGCATCGGCTGGTCGTCGGTCGACAGCGCTCGTGCGCGCAGATCGATGGACAGCAGTCGCCGCTCGTCGCCTCGGGTGTGAGCGACGACGGCGCCAAAGCCCAAGGCGATGCCGGCGCCGTGGTGGTCGCCGACGGACAGGAAGGCCTCGGTGACGCCGTCGAGCTCGTCGCCGAGCGTTTCGTCGTCGTAGCGACGGGCCTGGCGTACCGCCAACTCCAGGAGCCGCAGCTCGGGAGTCTCCCGGGCGGCGACCGGTGCCTCGGCCAGCCAGCGCGCCGCCGTGTCGATGGGCAAGGCCCCGAGCGTGTCGCGAACGAGACCGAGGGCGGCGATACGTAGGGCGGCGACGTCGCCCCAACGCAACGCCCGCCAACCCATCCGCAGCGTCTCGCCGCGCTCATGGAACAACGCCAGTGCCCGCTCCTGCGGACCGCGCCGGTCCTCTGCGGCGAAGATGCGCTCGACGGCGTCCTCCCAGAGTTGGTGGACGCCGTACCAGCCGTCGTCGGCACGTTGGATCAGCGGCACACGGTCGGCGAGGTGGACGAGGTCCACCGGCGCGCCGCCGGCGACGGCGGCGACGTCCCCGGGAGTCCCCCAACCGAGGGTTCCGAGGGCGAGCAAGGCGGCGCGGTCGTTCGCCGGCAGGGCGCCGACGATGCCCTCGAGCAGGAAGTGCGGCTCGGACCCGGCGGGAGCCGACAGCCACAGGCGCACCAACGAAGGCCAGCCCGACAGCGCGGTGAGTCCCTCCAGGCGGCTCGGCTCGTGCCCCAGCAGGCCGACGAGGGCCTCCGCTTCGGAGTCGGTGAAGGCGAGCTCGCTGCCGCCGACGTCGACGACCTGACCGGCGGCGCGCAGGCGGGTCAACGGCACCGATGGACGGCGCCGACTGGCGAGGACGAGGTGGACGTGCGGCGGGCGGGCCCTGACGATCTCGGCGAGGAGCTCGGCGCCCGAGGTCCCGTCGGGCACCTCGTGGAGGTCGTCGAACACGACGCACACGTCGACGGGTGCGAGCTGAGCGAGGGCGTCGACGACTCGTTGCAGCGGGTCGTGGCGGTCGCTCTGGCGATCGAGCGCGGCGAGGATGGCCTGCGCCAAGTGCTCGGCGTCGCCGTCGTCGGGCTCACAGGAGACCCAGGCGTCGATGCCACGCGGGTCAGCCAGGTTGGCCCTGATGGCCTGCGCGAGCAACGTGGACTTTCCGAAGCCAGCGCCAGCGACCACGGTCGTCAGCGGCACCGAGAAGCGCTGCGCCATCTGTTCGAGCAGGCGAGCGCGAGCCACCTCGGCGTGCAAGGCGGGCGGCGGAGCTGGTGCTCGGCGCCCGCCGCGCGGCAGGCCTTCGTCCGGCATCAGCGCGCGACGTTACGCCGCCGCGCGGGGGCCGCGATGCTCGATTACCCAAGGCCCCGGTGCCGAGCGAGAGGAACAGCCCGCGTGTCATGTCGTCCTCCGTCTCATGCCGGCAACTCGACGACCTCGACGTGCACGGCTTCGGTGCCGACCAGCGCCACCGCGGAGCCGGTCAACGCCGGTTCGTGCTCGGTGACGACGAGCCGTCGCGGTGACCCGTCGGCCGGCGCGGCGATCGTGCCCGTCCACGTCCCCACGGGCCCGTGGGCACTGTGCTGCAGGGGGACCGACGAGACATCGACCTGCCAACGCAGATCGCTGTCGGCGATGGAGGGGTCGGCGCGCTGGTTGGTCACGACGATCTTGTTCGTGAGCACGGTGGCGGTGCCGTCGTCTGCGGTCATCCCGCCGTGGTCCGGTCCGGTGACGTGACGTCGAAGGCATCTCCACCCGACGGCCTCGCGCACGGTCACCGTCCGCGTCACGCCGAGACGCACGGGTTCGAGGACGACGACGGCGCTGAGGTCCTCACCGACGACCGAGTCGGCCTGGTAGCGGGCGACGACGAGGCGCAGGAAGGGGCGGTACATGAACGTGGCAACACCGATGTCGGCGAACCATCGCCCACTGTCGGAGTCGTACTCGACCTCGTGGATCACGAGGTCGTGGATGCCGTCATCGGCGGCCACGACGGCGCTGCGCCGGGTGAACGCATCCGGTGTCAGCGGCGACGTGGTACCGGTGACGATCGGGTCCCGGGCGACGCACGAGGCACGAGCACCGCCCCGCGCCGAACGGTCGAGCAGCACGGCGAGCTTCTCGCCGTCTCCCGACACGTTCCACGGCCGCGCCAGATAGAGCCGCAGCACACCACCGTCGTGGCTGACGATGTGCTCGCTGTCGCCGTTGTCTCCCACCGTGCTGCGCTGGCGCGAGAACGCCGGGACCACGTCGACCACCGTCGGCGGCGGCGGCGCCTTGGTGCTCGGGAACACGACCTCCATCGGCACGATGTGCGGCTCGTCGCTCGTCCGGCTGACCGGCAGCGGCACGAAGCGGACTGTGGCTTCGTCGCCGTCGGCGAATCGGCCGTGCGGTAGCGCGGTGACCTTCCCGTCGCCGTGATCGACGACGTAGTCGACGCCCTCGGTGGCCGCGGCTTCCATCGGCGGCGACGACCGTCACGGTCCCCCTGGCGAAGCCGCGCCGGTGCACGACGGTCGGCTCGAAACGGATCGGGCCGGTGCGCTCCTCGGTGAAGAAGGCACTGAAGCAGCTGAACGCCTCGAGCGTCGATCGTCGCCGCGTGCCGACGCGTGTCGCCGAGCTCGGCGCGGTGATCGACGATCTCGAACCGCGGTCCCGACGTCGTGTCGCGAGGCGTGAGGAAGCGCCCGAGGGCGGCGCCACCGCGACGCGGCTCGGGCCCACTCGCCCGCACATCGTCGACGAGGTCGACCCACCGTGCGTTCAACGTCAGCCGCTCCGTCGAGCGACGGTCGATCTCCACCGTCGCCGTCAACGTGACACCGGTCGAGTGAGGTCGCCGCACCGCCGTCCACGACGGCGTGGGATCGTCGTCAGCCGCCGGGGCGATCCGCGGCGCCAACAACGGACGGCGGACGGCGTGGACGAGCCGCAGCGGCACCCGTGCCGAGAACATCCAGTGCGCCCCGTTCTCGATCGTCGGTCGCAGGGCGCCCTGGTCGGCGGGCTCCAGCGGATGCCACAGGCCGAGCTGCTCGACGCCTCCGGCGACGGGCGCATAGCTGAGATCGACGGTGTGGATGTCGGCCTTGGACACGCCGAGGCGCAGCTCGGTGACGTCGTCGGGATTGGCCTCCATCGCCGAAGCGCCGGCAACGACCTGCAGCCGAGCGGAGCTCACCGCCGGCCACGTGCCGGGGAGCGTGGCGAGCTGCTCGGTGGCTTCGCCATGGTGGAAGGCACGCAGCCGACCGACGAGCGGGTCGGACAGGTAGTGGACGGGTTGGCGTCGCCTGCCGGCGGCGATCGGCTCGCCGGTCGCCGTATCGATCGTCCACGGGTCGTCGGGCTCACGGGCGTCGCGGATCTTGAGCTGGCGATGGCTCTCCGGATCGACACCGCCCGCCGGCTGCCCGTGGAGCTCGCACAGGTCCTGCCGACGCGGCCGGGGAAGAGCAGCCGCTCCTGCGCCGCCACCTCGGCGTCGTCGATGTGGTAGTCGCTGCGCAGCACGATCGTGCCGGGCTCGTCACCGACCCCGGGCACCGGCCGCGGCTGGCGGCGCACGACGGTCGGGGCGGCGATCGGCTCCAGCCGGCCGAACGTCTCGACCGGAGGGAGCGCCGACGGTGGGGTCGGTGCGTCGAGCGGGCGCGAGTCTCCGGCGAGATCGACGCACCGGGCTCGCAACAGGTACTGCCGGCCGAAACGCAGACGCGGCAGCGACCCGGGCACGACGTCGTAGTTGGCGGAGAACTGCACCGGGTCGTCGACGGGCGGCACCGTCTCGGGTGCCGGCGCCTTGTGACCGGAGCCGTCGACGGCGCTGCCGGGCGGACGCACCGCCCCGCTCCAGCCGTCCCAGCGGTACAGCTGGTCGTCGAGGCGCCGGGTGGCCCGGGGCACGAAGGGATCGTCGCGGTCGTCGTTGGGCTCGGCGAACGTCTCGACGAGCTCGGTGACCAACGTCGTGGTGGTCCAGCCCTCGTCGGGCTCTGGCGTCACGTCGAGCTGTCGGATCGGTCGGGAAGTGATAACCGGGAGGCACCGCCTGACGCTGGAAGAGGCTGCGCCACGTGGCATCGGGGTCCTCGGGCTCGAACACGTCGATGCGATGTCCGATCGCCACGTCCTCGGCGAACAGCTCGACGGGCTGCCCGGTGTTCAACGCCGCGGCGATGTCCTCCTCGATCGCCCACTGCCGCTCCGTGCGGTTCCGGAAGGCGACGACGAGGTCGGGGCGCACGAGCGTGAGGGCGCGGGTGCGCAGCGCCGGCAGCGTTCCGGCGTGATCAGGCCACCGCTTCTCGAGGTCGCGGAGCCGGTCGGCACTCGACGCCACGTCGACGATCGACAAGAACGCTCCCTGCTCGGCGAGGCGTAGGAAGCCGGCTTCCTGCTCGGTGAGCCCCTTCGTGGGGTTCGGGGCAGCCCAGAAGTCCGCCGTCGTGTGCATCACGAAGTCGACCGCCCGCCGATGCGCTGCCGTTGTCGTAGTCGGTGCGCGACGCGAACACTGTCGGGGTCCGCCGGCAGGTCGACCTCGAGTTCGACGGCGATGCCGAGGATGCGCAGCAGTTGGGGATGGTGGCCGAGCAGGCTGACGAACTCGTGGAAGTCCCACTCCGGGTCGCGCGGCTCGTCGATGCGGGGCCGCTCGTCGCCGTCCATCGGCGCCACGTACCGCCGGGCCGCCTCGGCGCCGGGACCGGTGAGCACCCCGGCCTCGGCCAGGGTGGCCTCGTCGCCCTCGGGTGGGCCGTCGGGGTACGACGTGGCGAAGGCGGCGTAGAGGCGCAGGATCGCCTCGGAGAAGTCGCCTCCCGGCCCGACCAGCAGTGCCGTCGCGGGCGAGCGTGCGCCAGTCGGTCGGGCGGTGCCCCGAGACCGGCGTGATGTCAGCGAACACCGCCCGCCACACCGCCGAGTCGGCCAGCGGTGTCACCTTCGTGAACGGGCGGGACACCCCGTTCGACGAAGACCTCGATCGACATGTGGTTGTTGACGCGTGTCCGGCCAGTCGACCCACTCCTGGTAGTCCCACAGCGGGCCCTGGTGGCGCAGCCGGGGGGCGAAGAAGACGGTGAGCGATCCGGTGGTGCCGGAACGGCCGTGGGGCAGCGGGATCGGCAGGAGATGACGTTCGTGCGGGGGATTGGGCAGGACCCGAGCTTTGGGCATCGTCACTCCTCACGCCGCGAAGGCGGCGCAGTAGGTGTTCCATTGGGGCTTCGTGAAGCGATCGCCGAAGGTGAGGTCGGCGGCGGGCTCGTCGGCGGATGCGGCCGCCGGCAACGCCGCAACGCCGAGCTGCGCCCCGTCGCCCAGGGGCACCTCGACCTCGACGTCACGGGTGACGTCCTTCTTGCCGAAGGGCGACGAGACCTCGGCGGTCACCGCCGCGCAGCCACTCAGCATCTTCGTGCCGACGTCGTACTCCAGCGACACGGTGACCTCGCCGGACACCTCGAAGAGCCGATGAACGACAGGCTGCCGCGCAGCTCGACGTAGGCGCCGAGGGTCACCTGGCCGCCGGGGAGCGCTTCCGTGCGGGCGAACTCGACGTACACGCCGAGCGACGCCGACAACGACGCGGCCGAAGAGGAACACGTCGACGGCGAGCTCGTACGACACCGCCAGCGAGCCCTCGATGAGCACGATCTGGCGGGCGTCGACCTCGAGTCCGAACGAGCCGTCGCCGCCGTAGCCCATGATCGTGATGCGGAACGGGTCGTCGCGGGTGCCGACGGTGAGGTCGACCGAGCTCGCCCCACCATCGGGCAGGTCGAGGCCGAGGTCGACGCGCAGGCCCGACACGCCGAGCACCCCGAGCGTGAAGCCGGGGATGGGGATGCCGTAGTCGATGAAGATGCCGCCGTCGAACGTCGGCACGCCGTTGTCGAGGAGGCCGGCGAGCAGATCCTTGAGCGGCTCCAGCCAGCTCAAGGCGCCGAGGAAGCGCCAGTCGGCGATCTCGGCGGTGACCGACGACGACCCGTTGTCGTTGGGGTAGGTGACGTGCTCGAAGTCGACGGCGACGACGGCGACCTCCGGGGGGAGTTGCACGGTGAATCGTTCGAGCGGCGGCCTGAACGTCGTGTCGGCCTGCGGGAGCACAGAGGTCAACGCCAACAGGACGTGGGTCTCGGCATCGGCCACGAATCGTGGGTTTGTCGCTGTCGGCGGGGAAGGAGTGGACCTCGGGTTCCCACGTGAAGTGGAAGCACACACCGGTCGGGATCTGGGGGACGTCGGGATGGTCGAACTGCGGCTCCACCCGCATTGCGGCAGCTTGGCCGCGGCCGACGGTCCCTTCAGGTCGACGGAGCGGTGATGAGGTCGGTCAGGTCGAGCGGCCGAGCAGCTTGGGCAGGCCGCGACCGGCGAGCGCCGAGCGCGTCCGACGGCGTCCCAGACCCACTCGACGTCCGGTCCGCCGATCTCGGGCAGCTTGAGCCCGGCCCCCAGCACCTGCCCGAAGGTGTCGACGTTCAGCGAAGCGACGAGCATCCCCAAGGCATCGGTCGTCGGGAGCACGACAGCCGGCTCGGGAAGGTCGAGGTAGCCGAGATCGACGTTGTCGGCGTCCGGTGCCGTGGACGAGCCAGCGTTCGGCGCCAGCGTCACCTCGATCTCGGGCGGATCACCACCGAACGTCGCCGCCGACGCCTGATCGACGATCCACGCGCAGCGACGCCCGGGATAGAACGCCGGCCGCCCAAGGTCCTGCAACAGCGTCGGCGACGTCGCCGGGCTCGTCGCTGCCGATGTCGGGCCGGTCGAGGGCGATGCGGATGCGGTTCGTCGCCTGCACCGATCCGGCACCGCCGCGGGGGCCGGATCGGCCCAGGCGATCGGCTGGCCTCCGAGGTGCAGGTCACGGCGGGAGTCGGTGGCGGCCTCGGCGAACCAGACGGCAACTTCCCGAGCACCGTCGGGCGTCCGCCGGCCGAGTCGTTGACCTCGTACGCCTCGGTGTCGGCGACGAACACGGCGGGAAGCTCGAACGTGACAGCCGCCCTCCGCCGCTGCGGTCGGTGGCCGTGTAGGCGATCGGCAGGTCGTCGCCGCCGCGGGTCAGCACGCACGCCTTGTCCGGCAGGAGGCGCGATGCCGTTGGGCAGACGAGTCGCACCTTGCCGACCGGTCCGCTCCCGGGGTCGTTCAACGGTGACCGCGGTGAACGGCAGCCGCCGGCCCTCGAGGGGCATGAAGATCGTGAGTCGGCGCGGGTAGGTCACGACGCCGTCGCCGATGGCCAGGAACGTGTCGACGATCAGCGCCGCCGTGAGGTCGCCGTAGGCGTCGTCGCGCAGGACCCGTTCGATGAGCGTCGTCAGGCTGGCGGGGTGGCCGAACGGGGCGAGGATAGCCGCGGGTGACGATCTCGACGTGCAGGTCGCGCCCGTTGATGGCCCGGTGCCGGTAGGCGGCGAGGATCCCCTCGGGCCAGGCGCCGGCGAGGTCGACGGTGGCGCCCTGCGACGACAGGGTCAGCTCCCTGACCTGGACGGGGATGCCGAGGTCGCCGGTGTCTGTTCGACGAGCGAAGTCGAGGTCGTCGTCGGGGAACTCGTTGCTCTCGGAGCGTCGCGCGATCGCCCGCACGGTCGGTGCTCGAGCGTGGGCGCGCACCGGTGCGTCGAGGCGGGCCCGCCAGAGCTCACTGACGTCCCCGCGGATGATCGGCTGCGTCGACGCCGAGAAGCGCCCGTGCGACGGCGGCGAGAGGATGAGCGCCGCGGGCACCTCGATGGCGGTGACGTCGCCGGCAGGTTCCACCCGCTCGTTGCCGGCCAACTCCGCCCCGTCGGCGCGGGGATCGACGCGCAGGGCGTAGGCGGCGAGGTCGAGCAGGTTGCCGACGGTGAACTCGGTCCCGGGTGAGGACCTCGACGCTGATCCGCGACGGCAGGGCCCGCCGGTGCGCCAACGGCACGTCAGGGGGCGTCGCAGCGGAAGCGATGGCGTCCTCGGTGGTGTGCTGCGACCCGAACGAGATCACGTAGAAGATGCGCTCCTCCTCGATCAGTGCCTCGATGCGGTTCGTCGCCGCGGTCGACGGTGCCGTTGACCAGCTCGAACGTCAGGCGCACCTGGTCGTCGGGGCGGATCAGGGTGCCGGCGAAACCGACCGAGCCGCCGCCGGCGGCGGCGCGCCGGGCCACCTGGTGCGTTCGGTCGTCTGGAGCCGGAGTCGGTCGCCGGGGCGCCGAGGTCCGAGTGTGAGGTCACGGTCATCGCCGTCAACAGTGAGCAACGACCGTTACCCAGGCGTTACCCGCGCGGCGGCGATGCAGTGACCCGCTCGGTACCGGGTAGTACGGTCGTTCGGCGGCGGCGCCCGGGCGCCGCGCGGCGAAAGGGAGTCAGTGATGTCGCACCACGAAGTCGACGCGGTCCTCGCCCACGAGCCGCGCGTCCGGCGCTCCAGGGACCGGCGGGCGGCGCGTGTCGCCGCGTTCGGCGTCGCCGCCCTGCTCGCTGTGGCCGGCCTGGCCGCGTGCGGGGACGACGACGACGACGCCAGCGACACGGTGACGGGCCAGACCGACGAGCTGGCCGCAGACTCGAGCGGGCCGGCAACGCCGACGACGACCCGGGCAGCGGCCACGACGGTGCAGCCGTCGAGCACCGCTGCGGCGACGACCGCCGCCCCGGACACCAGCGCGGCAGCGACGACCGCAGCGGTCGAGACCGCCCCGGACTCGAGCGCGGCGACGGCCGCAGCGGTCGAGCACCGCGCGGCCGCCGCCACCACGTCGGCCGCCGCCACCACATCGGCCGCCGCCACCACGTCGGCCGCAGCCCCGGAGTCCAGCGCGGCCGCCACACCGACGACGGCGCGCGCCACCAGCACGGCCGTCGACACCACCGAGGCGGTGACCGAGTCGGCGCCGGTGAGCTCGGCCGCCGCCGCAGCCACGACGCCGGACACGACCACCGCCACCGACAGCTCAGTGCCGGCGGGCAGCGAGCCCGAGGGGACGGCCACCGGTTCGTCGGGACCGACGACATCGTCGGGACCGACCACCACGGGACCGGCTGCCAGTTCACCGACAACGAGGAGTTCCCACTGGAGCGCTGCGACGCCGGTCCGGCCATCGCCGCCCTGCAATCGGTGCTGCAGACGCTCGAGTACGACATCGGTACCGTCGACTGCCTGTTCGGTGACCAGACCCTGTACGCGGTGCGGGCCTTCCAGGCCGACCAGGAGCTCCCCGTCAACGGAGCCGTCGACGAAGACACGTGGGCGGCCCTCGAGGAGACGTTCCTGCCGGGCTGGGGCAACGACACCAACGGCAACGGCATCATCGAGCCCAGCGAGATCACGCTCGTCTGCGGCTAGAGCCCGCCGGTGCGACGCCACGTACACCTCGGTCGGGTCCGCTGCCGCGTCGTCGTCAGCGGCCGAGTCCAGGGCGTGTGGTTCCGCGAGTCGTGCCGGCGCCGAGCCAACGAGCTCGGCGTCGCCGGATGGGTCCGCAACCGGCCGGACGGGACGGTCGAGGCCGTGTTCGACGGTCCTGAGGACGACGTCGCCAAGGTGATCGCCTGGTGTCGGATGGGACCGCCGGCCGCCGACGTCACCGGCGTCGACGTCACGCGTCATCGACATCAGCGGTGAGGACGCCGCTGCGTTGTCCGGCTTCGTCGTGCGCTGATCGCCGATCATCGCTCATCCCGAGATCGCCGTGGCCACGTCAGCGAGGGCACGGGTGACGAGCGCTCGCCGTGACCCCGCCACGACGCGCTGGGCGACCACCTCGGTGCGGCTCTGGGTGGTGGCGCCGGCGCGGAAGAAGCGCCGCCGCACCTGCCCGACCACGAGCACGGCGTCGCCGGCACGCAGCGAGTCGGCACGCGCCCCTGGATCGAACCAGACCACCGGCACCGAGCTCGCCCCGCGAATCGCATCGCGCCGTCACGTCGAGCTCGACGAGCACGCTGCCCGAGGGCAGCTCGCGGCGTCGCGGCGCTCGCGACAACGTTCCCTGTACGACGGCCACGTTCGTGGCATCGATCGTCATTGCAGTCATCACCGACCTCCCGTCCGGCCCGCGGCGCGGGCGTCATGACGCAGTACGGGGTTGTCGGTAGGGCCGACCGTAGCAAGGGGGTGTCGACAGCGCATCGATCGCCGCGCACGTCGGGCACGTTCCGGTCGGACACCGATCCGTCAGTCGGGCCGGGCGCGTTCGGCACGGGTCTGCGCTCGGGCCGCCCGACGTGCCGCAGCGCCGGCGGCTCGCTCGGCGTCGCGGAACCGCTGGCGGGTGGCGGTCACCTCCGAGTCGACGCGCCGCACCTCGTCGTCGAGACGCTGGCGCTCTTGCTCCAAGGCGGTCGAGCTGGTCGCGCAGCTCGGCGACGGCGGCGTCGGCTGCCTCGGCCTCTGCTTGGGCGGCTTCCGACTCCGCTTGCAGCACGGCGAGGCGAGCCTGGCGGGCTGACTCGTCGGCTGCGGTGTCGTCGGCGTCGTCGGCATCACCGTCGGGCGCGGCACTGCGGCCGCGACGAGCGGAGGTCTGACGTCCACCGGCGATCAGCGTCAGGCCACCGAGTGCCTCGAAGCCCGTCGGCGCCTCGAGCGAGCGGGTCAACCGTCCGTCACGGACGAGGTCGGCCGCTTCCGGGTCGGCGGAAGCCGCCTCCAACGTCGCCGCGACCTCGGCGCGGTGGGCCTCGCTGAGCCGGCGCTCGGCGAGCTCGGCGGCAGTGGTGGTCGCCTGCTGGACGGCCCGCTGACGCGTCTGGTGCGCCGCCCGGATCTCCCGCGCTCCGCCACCGTCGGTGTGGGCGCGACGCAGCTCGTCGCCGCGGGCGATGACGTCGTCGACGACGTCGGGGCGGCGGGCGACGAGGAGGTTCACCAGCCACGCCGGCAGCGACGGCTTGGCCAGCTTGGCGAAGGCGGCAGCGGCCGCCGTCTCGCCGGCCGCCTTGAGCTGGCGAGCCCCTTCCCCACGCCGGGCGACGAAGTCTTCCGGAGCGCTGGCGTACAGCTGCCGGGCGAGCTCTTCTGCGTCGACCGTGTCGGGCACACCCCCACTCTTGCCGCTGGCGGTCAGCCCGAGGAGCAGGCCCGCCAGAAGGCGCGGTACGACGGGTACTCGACGTCTGGTGTGATCCAGCGGGCGGCGACCAACTCGGCGTGCAGGCGCGGCAGGTTGCGCCACGGAACACCCATGTCGACGTGGTGGGCGAGGTGCCAGCCGGTGTTGTAGGGCACGAAGCACAGCCGGGCGAGCCACGACTGACGGACGACGTGGGTCGTCCGCCGGCGATCGTCGGAGCGCTCCATCCCGCCGTGTTCGGCGATCGCCCGAAGCCGGTTGGACAACTTCCACAGCGTGCACCACGAGCCGATCCACACCACGTAGGCGAGCGGACGCTGGGCGCAGATGGCGAGACCGGCGAGGACGAGCTGCACGCCGGCGATCTGCAAACCCTCCGGCGCGCCCTTGCGGGCGGCGATCAAGAGCACCTTGATGTTCTTCGCCGCGCTCTCGCCGGTGATGTCGCGGCGCAGCTTGCGCCGCCACGACGCCGCGGCGATCGGGTAGCCGGCGTACAGCTCGGTGTCGGGCTCGTTCGGTCCCAACTCGTCGCGATGGTGGGCGAAGTGCGCCCGTCGGTAGGCGTGGAACGGCAACAACGTCGGATACCCGAGGAGCCACCGTCCGACGCCGTCGTTGGCTCGGCGATCGCTGAACAGCAGGCGATGGGCGGCCTCGTGGCCGAGGATGTTGAGCAGGGCGTGGCCGCGGCCCATCCACACGAACGCCGCCAGCCACGCCCACCAGGCGTCGACGACGGCGGCGCACACGACGACGCCGTACGTCTGCGCCACGGCGAAGAGCACGGTCAGCGCGTTGGCGCCGTTGCGGACACGGCGCAGCTCGTCGCGCCACGGACGCCGCAGGACGCCTCGCACCGTGAGGCGCGGTTGTCGGCAGGACGTCGGGAAGCGAGGCGTCCGGCGGGACCATCGTGCGCTGCAGCACGGTAGGTCCCGCGGAGCGTCAGCGACGGGCACGGCCACCGACGCATCATACATTGTACGATCGTCACGATCAAGTCCTGTAACGGTTATGTTCCGGGTAGTAGTCGACCCGGCGGCCGAGGCCGCCTCGGCATCCGCCCACTCAATGCCAGGTCACTGCTCCTGTCGGTGCTCCTCGGCCTGCCGGCGCCGCGTCTGCCGACAGCCTCGACGTTGCGTGCCTGGCGCGGCTGTGCGGCATCGCCGCCGGCACGATGCGCACGGCGATCTCGCGGATGCTGGCCACCGGCGAGCTCGAGGTCGTCGACGGCTGCTACGAGCTGCGCGGGCCGCTGCTCGACCGCAAGCGCTCCCAGGACGTCGGCCGGCGGCCTCCCGGCGACGCGTGGAACGGGGACTGGTGGCTGGTCACCGTCGTCAGCGCCAGTCGCGACCTCGCTGCCCGACGCGGGTTCCGGACGGCGATGGCCAACGCCCGCATGGGCGAGCTGCGGCCGGACACCTGGTTGCGCCCGGCCAACCTCACCGCTCCCAGTGCCGGAGCCGGCACGATCGTCGTGCGCGGCCCGATGACCGGGGTCGAGCCCGCCGCCCTCGCCGCCCAGTTGTGGGACCTCGCCGCCATCGCCGCCCGCTGTGACGAACTGCTCGCCGCCGTCGACGCCGGTCTCGGCGCCTCGATGGCGACGTCGACGCCGAGGCGACCCTCGCCGAGGGCATCGTGCTCGCCGCCGCCGTCGTGCGCTTCCTGCGCGCCGAGCCGCTGCTGCCGTCGGCGCTGACCCCCGACGAATGGCCGGCCGACCGCCTGCGGCGGCGCTACGCCACCTACGACCGGGCGCTCGGACGCGTGCTGCGCCGAGCGCTCGCTGGCAGCCGCCGCGGGTAGCGCGGGCGGTTCGGAGAGGCGCGAGCTCGGCAGCGAGCCGCCGATTCGCCGCGTCCGGAACGACTCGATCAGCCTCCGTAGGGGCGGGTGATCACCTCGAGCCAGTGACCGTCGGGACCCTGGAAGTACACGCCACGGCCCCCGTCGTTGTGGTTGATCTCGCCCGGTCGCGACGCCCGCGGATCGGCCCAGTGGTCGAGGTTGCGCTCGCGGATGCGGCCGTAGACCTCGTCGAACTCCTCCTCGCTGATCAAGAAGGCATAGTGCGTCGGCCGGATCTCGTCATCGCCGGCATCGGCGAAGTCGAGTTGCACGTTGTTTGCCAGATCGACGGCATGGAACGGCCCGAACGGCTGTGGCGGGTCGAGTCCGAGCATCTCCGCCACCCAGCTGGACGCGGCCCGGCGATCGGACACGTGCACGATCGTGTGGTTGAGCTCGACCGCCACCGATCACAGCCTACGGCTCCTCTCGCGACGCTCAATTCGCACTGAGCGTGCTCAGGTGACGTTTTCGACGCCGAGCACACTCTGTGCGAATTCGGCGTCGTGGGATGTGGCTAGGAGCGTTCGATCATCGACTGCAGCGACGCCACCCACTGCTGGGCGGCGTTCCACCGCACGTCGTGGTGCTCGCCGCCGTCGGCGTGGGCCGGTCCCGCCGCCGGGTACGACCCGAGGAACTTCACGCGACCCTGCTTGAGGTGCAGGGCGCGCATGACGTCGGCGAGCAATTCGTCCTCGACGTGGGCGTCGGCATAGATCACGAAGCAGTAGTCGCCGAGCCCTCCGTCCTTGGTCGGGCGGCTGAGCAGGTTGGACAGGTTGATGCGCCGGGCGGCGAACTCCTGGAGGATCGACACGAGGCTGCCGGGAGCATCGGCGCGCTGGAAGACGACGAGGCCGGTGCGGTCGTTGCCGGTGCGCCGCGGGACGCCCTCCCGGGACACGACGACGAAGCGCGTCTGGTTGCCGGCGTGGTCGGCGATGTCCTCGGCGATCACCTCGAGCCCGTAGCGCTGGGCGGCGACGCGTGGGGCGATCGCCGCCAGCCCGCTCTCCGGCGGCGCGCCGCCCTCGCCCTCGGCGACGAGCTTGGCGGCGCTCGCCGTCGACTGCGCCGTGCGGATCTCGATGCCGCGCAGCGCCTCGCGCAAGAAGCGATGGCACTGCGCCGTGGCGACCGGGAACGACACGACGGCCTTGACGGCGTCGACGGTGAGGCCGGGCAGCCCGACGAGGCAGTGCTCGATGTCGAGCACGATCTCGCGGGTGATCAGCAGGTCGTAGTCGAACGCCAGGGCGTCCTGGGTGAGGTTGACGACTCCTTCGATGGCGTTCTCGATCGGTACCACGCCGCAGTCGACGTCGGCGGCCTCGACGGCGTCGAGGACGTCGGGAACGGTGGCGAAGTCGACGAGCTCGGCGGCGACGAGATCGTCCTGCGTGCGCACGGCCTGCTCGGTGAACGTGCCGAACGGCCCGAAGAAGCCGACGCGAGCGATCGGACGCGACACCATCGCGGCGAGGCTAACGAGTGCCCGCCGACGCACGGCGAAACCGACGTGGACGACCCCTCGGGCGATCCGTAGCGTTGCCCGACCGTGGGCACGATTCGCGTCAGCCAGGTCGACTGGCGCCTGCCCGGCGGCACCGAGTTGCTCCACGACGTCAGCTTCACGGTCGGCGACGGCGAGCGCGCCGCCCTCGTCGGCGCCAACGGGGTCGGCAAGTCGACGCTGTTCGCCCTCATCGCCGGCGATGCGACGCCGACGAGCGGATCGATCGCCGTCGACGGCCGTGTCGGCGTCATGCGCCAGCTCGTCGGCCTCGCCGACACGTCCCCCGACGCCCCGCGCACGGTCCGCCAGCTGCTCGTGTCGCTCGCGCCGCCGCAGCGCTGCGACGGGCACACGCCGATCTGGAGGATGCCGAGGCCGCGGCGACCGCCGATCCGATGCGCTACGCCCACGCCGTGGCCGCATGGGGCGATGCCGGCGGCTACCACGCCGAGGTGCACTGGAACGAGTGCACGACGCGTGCCGTCGGCCTCGCCCTCGACGAGATCGCCGGCCGACCGTTGCGGACGTTCTCCGGTGGCGAGCAGAAGCGCCTCGCCCTCGAGGTGCTGTTGCGCAGCGACGCCGACGTGCTGCTGCTCGACGAACCGGACAACTTCCTCGACGTCGAGGCCAAGCGGTGGCTCGAGGGCGAGCTGCGGGCGACGCGCAAGACGGTGCTGTACATCAGCCACGACCGCGAGCTGCTCGCCGCCACGGCGACGAAGATCGTCACGATCGAGGGCCCCTCGCGGGTCGGCGGGCCGAGCGGCCGGGCGTGGACGTTCGGCGGCAGCTTCGCCGGCTATGCCGACGCCCGCCGTGCCCATCTCGACAAGCTCGACAAGGACCGCGCCCTGTACGACGAGGAGCGCAAGCGCCTCGAGGACCTCGTCGCCGAGATGCGCCGGCGGGCGCGGTACTGGGAGGTCTTCGCCCCCAAGCTGAAGGCCGCCGAGAGCCGCCTGCGCCAGTTCGTCGAGCGCGAGGAGCGCCCCGCCGAGGTCCGCGAGCAACGGATCGCCATGCGCCTCGGCGGCGCCCGCACCGGCAAGCGCGCCCTCGTGGTGCAACAGCTCGAGCTCGACGGGCTCACCGACCCCTTCGACCTCGAGGTCGACTTCGGCGAGCGCGTCGCCGTGCTCGGCGCCAACGGGGCGGGCAAGAGCCACTTCCTGCGTCTCCTCGCCGGCGAGGGCGTCGAGCACCACGGCTCCTATCGGCTCGGCGCCGGGGTCGTCCCCGGGTTGTTCCACCAGACGCACGAGCACCCCCGACTGGCGCGGCAAGTCGCTGCTCGACATCCTCCACGACCACGACGTCGTCCGCGGACCGGCGATGGCCATGCTGCGCCGCTACGAGCTCGCACGGCTGCGCCGAGCAGCCGTTCGAGACGTTGTCGGGTGGTCAGCAGGCGCGGTTCCAGATCGTCCTGCTGGAACGGTCCGGAGCGACGATGCTGCTGCTCGACGAGCCGACCGACAACCTCGACCTCGTGTCCGCCGAGGCGCTGGAGGCCGGGCTCGCCGAGTTCACCGGGACGGTGCTCGCCGTCACCCACGACCGCTGGTTCCTGCGCGGCTTCGACCGCTTCGTGGTCTTCGGCGCCGACTGCGCGGTGACCGACCACCTGGCGGTGCCCGACTCGCTGGGCGACGGCGAGCTCAGCCCGTTGAGCTGTCGACGAGCTCGTCGGCGATCGGCGCGATCACGTCGATCGGCACCTCGCCCGACAGGCGTTGCTGCACGCGGCCGTCGCCGTCGACGAAGATGAGCGTCGGGTAGGACGTTCCGCCGTACGCACCCATCGCCGGGGGAGGCGTCTCGGCGTCGGGGGACTCGTCGTCGGCGAGCACCGGCCACTGCCAGTCGACGTCGACGAGCCACTCGTCGGGCGGGAAGTTGGGCCGGTCGGCCGACACCCCGGTGCTCACGCCGACGATGTCGAGGCCTTCGGGGATCTCGCCGGAGTCGCGCCAGTCGTTGAGCACCGGCACCTCGGCGTTGCAGTGCGGGCACCAGTGGGCGAGGATGACGATCATCGTCGGCCCGTCCTGCGCCGGGTCGATGGTCACCGCGTTGCCGGCGTAGTCGGTCCCCGACACGACGGGGACCTGCTGCCCGACCGCCGGATCGGGATCGTCGCCGGTGAACTCGGGCAACGGGTCGCCGCTCACCGACACCGGACGGAACGGATCGGCGGCGATCTCGCCGCCGCTCGTCGTCGTCACCGCCGCCGACCACGACGGCGACGATGACCCCGAGCACGGCGACGACGGCAACGACGGCGGCGATGACGAGCAACGTGCGGGTGGAGTCGCTCCCACGCGACGCCGCCGACCGCTGCTCCGGACGTGTCGTCTTGGTCTTCGTGGCCATCACGTCTCCGTTCGGTCGGGATCGTCGTGCAGTTCCGTCGCCGGACGTGGCCACCAGGGCGATGATGGCGACGAAGCCGCACAGTGCCATCAGCGCCAGGGTGACGAAGCCGAACTCGCGGAACCACACGAGCGAGCACGGGTTGGTCGGGTCGCAGGCGTCGCCCTCGAGCTGCGGGTGCCACTCGACGAGGTAGTGGTACACCGACACGCAGGCGCCGAGGCCGGCGAGCGGGGATGACGTACCAGCGCACGTCCCGGTCGCGGCGGACGGCGGCGACGAGCAGGATGACGGCGAGCGGGTACATGGCGATGCGCTGGAACCAGCACAAGCGGCACGGCACGTAGTCGGCGACCTCGGAGAAGTACAGGCTGCCCGCCGTCGCCACGGCAGCGATGAGGAAGGCGATCCACAGCGAGGCGTCGCCGACGGCGGCGGCGACGTCGTCGATCACCGGCGAGCGGCCGCGCAGCAGCCGGGCGGCGACGACGAGGACGGCGAGCGCCGCGGCGGCGATGGCGAGCACGGCGGTGAACACCTGCATCGCCTCCACCGACATCGGCGCCAAGTATGGGGGGCGTTCCGACATCTGGGCGTCACCGGTCTCGTGTTCCGAGACGGAGGACGCCCAGATGCCCGAGCGAGACCGACGGCGCCCAGATTGGGGGTTAGCGTCGCCGGGCGATGACGACGTCGACGGCGGTCCGCGACCTGCGGCGCGCCCGGCGCCGGCGCCGCCTCGGCGAGCTCGAGTGGTTCGAGATCGCCTACCGCGTGCTACCTCGCTGCGCTGTTCGGCGGTCTCGCCGTGATGTGGCTGAGCGATCTCGTCAGCGACGAGCCGGTCACCGACGCCCAGCTCGCCGACGTCGTCGCCCACGGCCCGGCGGTGGTCGGCGCGGTGTTCGTGGCCGCCGTGGCCCTCGGCGTGCGCAGCGGGAGCGACGGCGGACCGATCTCGCTGGAGAGCGCCGACGCCCGCCACCTGATGTTGGCGCCGATCCCGCGGCGCGCCGTGCTGCTCCGACCGGTCGGCCAGCGCATGCGCGCCGTCGCCTTCGCGGGCGCGGTGACCGGTGCGATCGCCGGACAGCTCGCCGCCCGCCGCCTGCCCGGCTCGGCGGCGGCGTGGGCGGCCAGCGGCGCCGTCGCCGCGGCGCTGAGTGGACTCGCCTTCGTCGCCGTCGCCGTCGTCGTCCACGCCTCGCGTGTCCCGCGCTGGCTGGCGACCGCTGCGGCGCTGGCGCTCCTCGTCTGGCAGGGCGCGGCGATCGCCTGGGGGTGGCCCGGCCCTGGCAACGCCATCGGCAGCCTGGCGATGTGGGGCATGCGCACGCGTCCCGTCGACCTCGTGGCCGTCGCCGCCGTCGTCGTGCTCGCCGTTGTCGCCCTCGTCGCCGCCGATCGGCTGCGCGTGGAGCCGCTGGTGCGCCGTGCCGACCTCGTCTCGCAACTGCACTTCGCCGTCACGGTGCAGGACCTGCGCACGGTGGTGCTGCTGCGCCGCCAGCTGCGCGGCGAGCGGCCGCGGTCGACGCCGTGGGTGCGCATCGGGCGCTCGACGGCGCCGACGGCGCCGGCATCGCGCCGGCGCCGCCACCGGTGCCGTGGTGCGCCGCGACCTGCGCGGCCTGAGCCGTTACCCCGCTGCCCGGCCGGGCGCATGGCCGTGCTCGCCGTGCTCGCCGGCCTCGCCGTCGTCGCCGTGCTCCGCGGCACCACGCCGGCGCTGCTGGTGGTCGGATTCGCCCTGTACCTCGTCGGTCTCGACGCCGTCGAGCCGCTCTCGCAGGAGATCGACCATCCCGACGTCGCCGACGGCGTGCCGCGCCAGCGCGGCTGGGTGCTCGTGCGCCACCTCGTCGCCCCCGCCCTCGCCGTCGCACCGTTCGCCCTCGTCGGTGCGGCCACCGTCGCGCCTCGTCGAGCCCGAGGCGGGCGCTGCGGCGTTCGTGCTGGCGCTGCCCACGGCACTCGCCGCGGCGTGCGGCGCCGTCGTCAGCGTCGTGCGCGATGCCGCCGATCCGCTGCAGTCGGCGAGCGTGGCCGTACCGCCGGAGTTCGCCGGGTTCTCCTCGACGATCCGCTTCGCCATCCCGCTCGCTCATCAGCACGATCCCGACCGTCGCCGCCCTCTTGCTCCGCGAGTTCCCCTCGGCGGGCAACGTCGGGCGCATCGCCGTCGTCGATGCGCTGCTGATCGCCGCCACTGCCCTGTGGGTGCGCAAGGGCGACGAGTGGCGCGTCAAGATGCGCGCCTTCGCCGACGCCGGGAGGCGGGGGCGGTGAGCGAGCGAAGCGAGCGAATCATGAGCAACGCGGTCGAGCGCGCTGCTCGCCGCCGGCCTGACCAAGACGTACGGCGACGCACCGGCGCTCGGCCCGGTCGACGTCGACATCGCCACCGGCGAGCGCGTCGCGCTGCTCGGGCACAACGGCAGCGGCAAGACGACGTTGCTGCGACTCGCGGCCGGTCTGCTCGACAGCACCGCCGGCTCGGTCAGCATCGCCGGCCACCCCGCCGGCTCGTTGGAGGCACGGGCCTTCGCCAGCTACCTCGGCGATCAACCGGTGTTCTACGACGACCTCACCGTCTGGGAGCACCTCGAGTACATCGCCAGGCTGCACAGCACGGACGGCTGGGAGCAGCACGCCGCCGAGCTCCTCGACCACGTCGGTCTCACCGAGCGCGCCGACGACCTGCCGACGACGTTCAGCCGCGGTCTGCGCCAGAAGGCGGCGATCGCCATCGCCTTCGTCCGGCCCTTCGAGGTGCTGCTCGTCGACGAGCCGTTCGTCGGCCTCGACCAGCTGGGCCGAGCGGCGCTGCTCGAGCTGTTCGACCGTGCCCACGCCGACGGCGCCACGGTCATCGTGGCCACCCACGAGCTCGCCGCCGTGACCGCGGCGCAGCGCATCGTCGCCCTGCGTGACGGCGCTGTGCTCTACGACGGACCGGCCAGCGCGGTCGACACGGCGTCGCTGATGGTGCGCTGAGCGAACGAACGACGTCGCAGCACCGTGGGTACCATGGCGGCCATGTACGACTTCGAGTCCGTCAGCGTCTCCTCGTTCGAGGCCGCTTCGCTTGCTGCCATCCTCACCGAGAAGTCCGCAGACGGCTGGGACGTCGTCACGATCGTGCCCGCCGGCTCCGACGTCGTCGCCTACCTGCGTCGCCAGGCCGACTCCGACTCGGCGTCCGACGACTCGACCGACGCTCCGGCGGCGTCGATCACCGACGGCACGAGCAACACGATCGTCCTCGACGAGGGGTCCGCCGACTCGGCGGCCGATCTGCTGACGCCGTCACCGGACACCACGGAGGCGGCGGAAGCCGCCGGCGCCACGCCGGCGACGGGCACCTCGGGTATGGGAGCCTCGGGCACGGGCACCGATGCCGGCGCCACCGGCTGGGGAGCAGGCAGCGACACGGGCAGCGCCGCGAGTACGACGACGAGCGGTGGCTGGAGCGGCGGCGGCACCGAGTCGTCGTCGGGCTGGAGCGGGTCGGCACAACAGACGACGACGCCGACGGCTCCGGCCGTGCCGGCAGGGTGGTACGCCGACCCGGCCGGGCGCTACGAGTTGCGCTACTGGGACGGCACGGCCTGGACCGAGCACGTGTCGCGCGCCGGCCAGCAGTACACCGACCCGCCGGTCGCCTGAGGTCGATGCCTCCCGGCACGAGCTGCGCTCGTGACGTCTCGCCGGTGATGCGCGCCACGTCACTCGGCCAGGCCGGCATCCTCGTCGAGACCGCCGCCGGCACCATCGTCTGCGACCCCTGGTTCGTCCCCGCCTTCTTCGGTTCGTGGTTCGTCTTCCCCCGCAACGACCGGCTCGGCGACGAGCTCTACGCAAGATCCGCGACGCCGACTACCTGTACGTCTCGCACCTCCACGGCGACCACTTCGACGAGGCGTGGCTCGCCGACGAACGCAACGTGCGCCGCGACATCGCCGTGCTCGTGCCCGGCTACCCGAGCCGCGAGCTCGACCACCGCCTCAGGGACCTCGGCTTCGACAACCTCATCCGCACGTCCGACGGCGAGGAGATGGACCTCGACGGTGGTGAGCTCTCGGTGGCGATCCACGTCGAGACGTCGATCACCGACGGGCCCGGAGGCGACTCGGCGATCGTCATCAGCGACGGGACGAGCCGACTGGTCAACCAGAACGACTGCCGCACCACCGACCTCGCCGCGCTCACCGCGCACGGACCCGTCGACCTCCACTGGCTGCAGTACAGCGGAGCGATCTGGTACCCGATGGTCTACGAGATGGACGAGGCGACGATGCGCCACCTCGTCGACGCCAAGATCGAGAGCCAGTTGGCGAGGGCGATGCGCTACGTCGAGTCGATCGACGCCCGCGGCGTCGTGCCCACGGCCGGCCCGCCGTGCTTCCTCGACCCCGAGCTGATCCACCTCAACCTCGTCACCGGCGACGAGCCGAGCATCTTCGTCGACCAGCGCACGTTCCTCGCCCGCCTCGAGGCGGCGGGCCATCGTGGGCGTGCTGGCGATCCCCGGCACGACGATCGAGGTCAACCCCGACGCCCTCGTCGTCGAGCACCCCGTCGCCGACGACGCGGTGACGGACATCTTCGAGCGCAAGGGCGAGTACCTCGCCGAGTACCAGGCGGACTGGCTGCGGATGGCTGACGCAGATGCACGAACGCTGGGCGGCGCAGCCCGAGACCGACCTCGTGCCGACGCTGCAGGAGTGGTGGGAGCCGCTGCTGGCGGCCTGCCCGACCGTCCGCGAAGGCATCGGCGCCGCCTGCCTCCTACGCGCGGGTTCTGTCGAGATCCTCGTCGACTTCCCCGCCGGCGAGGTGCGCCGTACGCCGGCGAGCCCTACGGGTTCCGCTTCGACATCGACCGGACGCTCGTCGAGCAGGTCGTCGCCGAGCGCGCCGTCGACTGGAGCAACTCGCTGTTCCTGTCGTGCCGCTTCCGCGCCTGGCGCCAGGGCGAGTTCAACGAGTACGTCTACAACTTCTTCAAGTCGCTGTCGCCGGAGCGGATGCGACGCACCGAGGCCGAGGCGCTGCGCAAGCTGCACCCGCCGACCGAGACGGAGCCCGACATCGAGCTCGACGGCTGGGTGATGCAGCGTCGCTGCCCGCACCGCAACGCCGACCTCAGCGTGTTCGGCGAGATCGACGGCTGCGAGCTCGTCTGCACGCTGCACGGATGGCGCTTCGACCTCGAGACCGGCAAGTGCCTCACGAGCGCCGGCCACGAGCTGCGTGTTCGGCGGCGCGAGGAGTAGCGGGCTCTCCGACGCGTTCTGCGCCGCCCGTGGCGCACACGATGTAGCGGAGTCGGTGCGGCGGCGATCAGTTGGCGCCGTGGACCCAGACCGGGATGTCCAGCGGCATCAGGCCGCTGTCCCAGATGAAGTCCATCGCCGGGATCGACACGCGCACGCAGCCGTGCGAGGCCGGGTAGTTGGGCACGTTGTTCGAGCCGTGCACGGCCTGGCCGCCGCTGAAGTACTTCGGCCGGTAGATCCGTCCGAGGTCGCCCTCCCACCAGCCGACGGGGCGCTCGCGGTACACCTCGTGGAGGCCGTTGCGCGTGATCGAGACGCCTTCTTGCACCTCGCCGGGGGTGTTCTGGTCCTCTTCCGCGTACGGCTGACCGTCGCCGGTCGACGTGTTGAACACCCACACCGTGCGGCCGTTGTGGACGATGAACAGCAGTTGGCGGTCCTTGTCGATCTCGACGAGCGTGCCGGCGTCGGCGAACCCGTGGGCTCGGAACTTCGCCGTCGTCAGGGCGTCGGCGGTCTCCTGGTTGACGTAGCCCGACGCCTCGAGTCCGACGTACTTCTGGAACGCCATCACCGCCTGGCCGGTGGTCAGCCCGAAGTCACCGTCGGCGCCGCTGTTCCAGAAGCCGAGGTCGAGCAGGCGCTGCTGGATGCGCGCCGTCTCGCCGCCGCCGCTCGAACCGACGGCGACGAACGCTGCCGGCGCGGCGGCGACGGGGACGATCGCCGGCGACGGTGCGGTCGTGGTGGGCGCCCGTGTGGTCGTCGGAGCGACCGTCGTCGGTGCCGCCGTGGTCGGCGCCACGGTCGTCGGGGCCGCCGTCGGGGCGACCGTGGTGGTCGGTGCCACGCGTGGTCGGGGCCTGCGCCTGCGTGACCGTGATCGCCGGCGACGACGACATGGCGATGATGCCGGTGCCACCGATGAGCAGGGTGGCGACAGCGAGGCTGGCGCTGGCGACGATCAACGTGACGCGGGGGGACCCGGGTCGCGGCGCCTCGGGGGAGCGGTTGGCGGCCCGCATTCGGACCGATGCTATCAACAGTCGGTCGTCGCTGCCGGGACACTCGTGCGAGCGCCACGAGGGCTTCGAGTCGCAGCGGACCGGCGGCCGAGCCGATCAGCGCCGACGGGTCGAAGCGACCGACCAGCTCGCTCGCCGTGACGTCCTCGCCGCGGTCGGCGATGCCGATCGACACCGCCAGCGCCGAGCGAACCGCTGCCGCGCCGATACCCTGGACGGCCAGCTGGGCGAGCGTGATCGCACCGTCGCGCTTGGCCAGGCGGCGACCGTCGGCGCCGACGACGAGCGGCACGTGGGCGTAGCGCGGTTCGGCCAGTCGCAGCGCCCGGGCGATGGCGATCTGGCTCGGCGTCGCCGAGCAGCAGGTCGTCGCCGCGCACGACGACGTCGATGCCGGCGGCGGCGTCGTCGACGACGACGGCGAGGTTGTACGCCGGGACACCGTCGTTGCGGCGCAGCACGACGTCCCACGGCACCCCTTCGACGGCTCCGGCGACGATGTCGTCGAAGGCGATGGCATCGCCCTCGGCGCGGAAGCGCACGGCCGGCGGCCGCTCGGCCCGCCGTGCGTTGCGCTGACGGTCGGTGAGGTGCCGGCAACGTCCCGAGTAGACGTGCCCGGCCGTCGCCGTGCGGTGCCGCCGCCGCTTCGCGGATCTCGCGACGTGAGCAGAAGCACTCGTAGGTGCGTCCGGCGGCGCCGAGCTCGGCGAGCGCCTCGTCGTAGAGCGCGAAGCGCTCGCTCTGACGCCAGACGTCACCGTCCCAGTCGACGCCGATCGCCGCCAGGTCGCCACGTTGGGCCCGCTCGTGCTCCGGCGCCGCCGTGGCGCGATCGAGATCCTCCATGCGCAGCCGGAAGCGGTCCCCGGCGGAGCGGGCGAACAACCAGGCGATCAGCGCCGTGCGCAGGTTGCCGACGTGCAGCGGCCCGGTCGGCGACGGTGCGAAGCGACCGGGCATCGACGTCAGTGTGCCGTTCACCGCGTTCCCCGGCCACGCAGGCCGTTGTTGGCCGGCTCCATCGCGAACAGCGTTCGCCACGCAGGCGGGCTTGCGCCTCGTCGCTCGCGCCGGAGGACGGGGCCCGATCGGCCGTACCGGGCCGCCGCCGACCCGCGCCCGCGCCATGTGGTCGGGGCGCCATAGGCTCGACGCGCATGCAGTGCCACGTCTGCGGAACCGAGGTGCGTCCGGAGCACAAGTTCTGCATGGAGTGTGGCGCCCGCCTGCAGCGCTCCTCGGCGGAGCTGGCGCTGGCGCCGCCGTTCGCCCTCGAGGAGACCAACCGGCTTCCGGCGCCGACGAGCCATCCGATGTTCGACCCGGCCACCGGTCAGCTCCTCGCCGTGCCGCCACCACCGCGACTGCCACCGCCCGACGACGACGCCACCAACGTGCTGCCGGCGGTCGGCGCTCCGCTCGGACGCGGCGGCTTCGGCCCACCCGACGTCTCGGCTCAGGGTCCCGGTCGCTGGGACCATCCCGCCGAGCCCACCGCCGGCAGTGGCCCGACGAGACGCTATGCGACCGAGCACGCGCCCCGCACCCACGGTGCAACCGCCCTACCGCACCGAGTACCAGGGCGGCTACTACGACGCCACCGGCCGCGTCCCGGCCACCTATGCACCGTGGGAAGCGGCGGCGTGGGAGCAGGACGAGGCGGCGCCGGCGGCACCGACGTTCCGCCTCAAGCCGCTGCTCGTGCTCACCGTCGTCACCGCTGCCGCGGCGATCGTCGGCATGTTCCTCGCCATCCTCGATCTCGACGTGCCGGGCGACCCGGAGCTCGACGGCCCGTGGAAGCTCAACGACTTCGGCACCAACCTCACCGTCGCCGGCATGCTGACCGTGCTGACGATGGTCCTCGGTGCGCTCGCCTGGTGTGTCGGGTTCCGCTGGGGTGCCGGGCTCGCCGGCGGTGCCGGCGCCGGCCTCGCCGGATGGGCCGCGCTCGTCCTCGGCCAGGCCGAGGCGTTCGGCCGGAGCGGCGCGAGCCCGCTCGTCGGCGACTCCGCCGTCACCCGCGACGCCGGCTACTGGTCGGTCGCCGGCGCCGGCGTCCTCGGGCTCATCGTGCTCGTGGTGTCGTTCGCACGCACGGGCGACGACGGTCGGGCCGGCCTCGACCCGTGGGTCGCCGCCCTCGGGGCGATGGCGACGATCGCCGCCGTGATCGGCCCGCTGATCCCCCTCGACGACGCCGACGTCGACCTCAACTGGTCGAGCGCGCCGGGAACCGACGTGCCGACGGCGTGGTTCGTCGCCCGCTTCGTCCAGCTCGGCCTGTTGCTGCTGTGCGGCGTGTTCGGGTTCCTGCTCGTACGCCGTTACGGCCTCGGACTGGCCATCGGCGGCACGATCTGCGCCGGCTGGCTCGTGCTCACGGCCGCCACCGAGCAGACCGACTTTCCGCTCGGACTCGCCGTCGGCAACCCGGGTGGCCTCGTTCTGTCCCCCTACGTCATCGTGCCGTCCGACGAGCCGCACATCGTGACGATCGTCGGCGTCGGCCTGATGCTCTTCTTCGGCCTCGTGGCCACGGCGATGGCCCTCATCGACGACAGATAGGGCTCAGGCTGGTCTAGACGCCGAACGAGTCAGTTGTTCCAGAGGTGTGCGGCCAGCTCGCTCCACAGGTCGGCGAAGGCCTTGCGGGCGGTGCTGTGGGGGGCGATCTCGGCGACCGGGGCGCGGCGCACGCTCATCCGCTCGACAGCGCTGGAGGTCGGTATCACCGACTGCAGGAACGGCGGCCGGAAGTCGGGTAGGGACTCGATCAGCTGGCGGTGCTGGGTCTTGCGGCGATCGAGCATCGAGACGAAGGGCAAGACGGCCGGCGTCGCTTCGGAGCCGGCGAGGAAGTTGGTCAACTGGTCGAGCGTCCGCACCGACAGTGGTGTCGGGATCGTCGGCACGGCCAGGGCGTCGACGGCGTCGAACACGGCTTCGCTGCTCAACGTGATGCCCGGGGCGCAGTCGAGCACGGCGACGTCGTAGCGGTCTTCGACCTCCTCGAGCAGCGTCGCGAGGCGCCGCTTCGACACCTTGGCATCGTCGAGGCGGAGATCGAGGTGGCGCAGCGAGAAGTCGGCCGGCACGAGGTGCAGACCGCCGACGTCGCTCTCCTTGACGGCGGCGGCGAGGTCGCCGTCGCGGCCGAGCAGGCGCTCGATCCCTCCTTTGACGCGTGGCTGGACACGGAAGAAGAACGTCGCCGCGCCTTGCGGGTCGAGGTCCCACAGCAGCACTCGAGCCCCCGCTGCCGCCGCCTCGAAGGCGAGGTTGACCGCCGCCGTCGTCTTGCCCACTCCGCCCTTGATGCTGTAGAGGGCGATGGCCTTCATCGCTCGCTCCGAACGGGCGCTCCCCAACAACTCCTTGAGCTTGTCGACGGTCTCGTCGTCGTCGAAGTCGGCGAGGCGCTTGGCGACGTTGCCCCGGCTGGCGGCACGCACCTGTTCGAGACGTTCGACGAGACGTCCGATCGACAGCATCGTCGGCACCGACCACGACTGTTGCGTGTCACCGGCGAGCTCGCGCAGCGCCTCGACGTGAACGGCGGCGTCCTGGTGGGTTCCGAGGGTGTCCTGCAGCTGCTTGAGGCGGGCGACGAACGCCGAGCGGGCGGAGCGGTCGTACATCCCACCGAAGCACTCGATGAGGTAGCGCAGCTTCTTGCCGTCCTTGCGCAACTCGTGGACGGTCTCGGCCGGCGTCGCCGGCGTGATCGTCCGCCCTCGTTCGATCAGCGCCGCGTGGGCGCGACGGATGCGATGGCCGACAACCTTCGACAGCGGGTCCCCGCTGCGTTCAGCCGGCTGTTGCGGGTCGACGGGCTCGTCGAGCCACCGGTTCCACGCCGTGACGTTGACGCGGGCGCGCACCGACGTCAGGTCCTCCGACAGCTTCTGGTGGGCAGCCGATCGCATCTCGACGAGGTGCTGACGAAGCGGCTCCAAGGCGGCCGTCGCCTCGTCGTCGAGACCGGCCGTGTAGTCCGCCCACTCCAACTGGTAGACGTCGAGGTCACGGGCGGGACCGGTGACGCTGCCCAACCAGGCGAACTCGACGCGGGCCACCGCCCTCACGTCGTCGGGGATCACCCGCCGCGCGTTGGCGAGCATGACCCGGCTGCGTCGCACGGCGACACGGAGATCGTGGAGGAACTCGGGGTCGATGTCGGCGACCGTGCCGTCCCAGTTGGCGACCATCGCGTCGCGGAGGTTGGCGAGGACGGCCCGGAAGCCGTCGATCGCTGTGGCATCGGCCTCCAGCGGTACGCCGACAGCCACGTCGTTGCCGCCGAGCGCCACGTTCCGTTCGGCCGCCGCGAGCGCCGCGAGGTCGCCGTCCGCAGCCGACCAGGCCGATCCGATCGAGCACGTCGCGTAGCTCGGCGGCCGGCTTCGGGTAGCCCGTCAGCTCGTCGGCCTCGACGACGACGGCGGCGGCGAGCGAGCTGCCGTCGACCGACGGCGCGTCGTGGACGACGAGCGATGTGACGATCTTGCCGTCGGCGTCGCGTTTGGCGATGTCGGTGCGCTGCGACTCGACGACGATGACCGGTAGCAGGGCACGCACCCCGGCGAGGCGAGCGAGGCGCTGGCGCAGCGGACCTGGCGGAAGATCGCTGGGCCATCGCGGCATGCTCGAAACGGAGATGCCCGCCGGCACGGCGCCGTCACCGCCGAGGACGAGTTGGCGACCGTCGACGAGCTCGAGACGCAGACCGGCGGCGGCGATGCGTCCGTCGAACGTGTCGAGCACGACGCAGGTCGATGTCCGCTCCGCTGTCACCGTGCACCCGACGTCGCGCAGCGCGGCGAGCACGTCGCCGGCCGCCAGACCCGGCGTCAGCGGACGATACGTCGTGGTCCCCGCAGCCATCGGGGGCTCATGCTCGCACGCCGCCGCGAGGACCCAACTCGGTCAGGGCTCGAGCCTCGCGAGCGGTGATGCCGAACTCGCTGTCGCCGGCCGCAGCAGCCGTCGGCTCGGCCACGGCGCCGACGGCCGGCAGGCGGGCACGTCTCGCCGCCTGCTCGATCGAAGCGAGGAGCGGCCGGGCGCCCAGCGCCGCGGCCGTCGACGCAGCGCCGCTGCACAGGGCGATCGCTTCGTCACGGTCGCCGTTCGGCGGTGAGCACGGCCTCGGCGTGTCGCCACCGACAGTAGGCAGAAGGCAGCGGGAACCCGGCGCGGTCCCAGGCGGCAACAGCAGCCGCCCACGCCGACGGTGCCGCAGTCCCACGCAGGCGCGCGAGCTCCGCCGCACCGGTGGCGGCAGCGGCCCGCAACTCGGCGCCGGGACCGAGGCGCCGTCGCTCGGCGTAGTCGTCCAGTTCGTGCAGCAGGTCACCCCACCGTTCGACGTCGGGCCCGGACCGCTCGGCGGCGCGCAGACCGACGAGTGCCAGCCGCGCCGTCATCTCGGCATCGGCGGCGCGGGCGACACCCTCGTCGACGATGGCCGCAACGGCATCGGCGTGGCCGCGGCTCCACGCCCGCTCGGCGAGTCCGCGGAACAGCATCCCGTCGATCCTGCCGTCGCGCAGGCCCAGCGTCGCCGCCCGCACGGTCTCGAGGCGGTCGCCGGCGCGCTCGACGTCACCGCGATCGACGTCGAGGGCGGCAGCGACGACGAGTTGGACGATGCCGTCGATCCGTTGTGGGTCGAGGTTCGTGAGCAGGGCGTCGGCCTCCGCCCACCGGCCGAGTTGGTGGCAGTAGCCGGCAGCGATGGCATCGAGCACACCCGCCAGCACGGGCATCGCCGTCGCCCGGGCCGTGACAGCGTCGGCCACGGCGATGTCGACGACCTCGGCACCTCGGCCTTCGGCGACGAGATGGCGCCAGAGATGGAGGTGGATCCCGGCGGTGTCGGCGACGTCGCCGCCACGCACGGCGATGTCGAGCGCCCGGCGCAGCTCGGCGAGGCCGGCGGCGAGATCGCCGGTGGCTGCGAGGGTGACGCCGAGGGTGTGGCGGGCGTGGCCTTCGTCGGCCGGCGAGCGCACCGCCTCTGCCACCGCGACCGCCTCGGCGGCGCGGCGGGCCGCCTGCCCCGGCCGGTCGACCCGCTCCAGGGCGTCGGCGCTGGCGGCCAGCACGCGCGCCCGGGCAGCGCTGGGCGGCTCGGCGGGGACGAGGCCGATCGCCTGCTCGTAGGCGTCGAGCGCCTCGTCGTGGCGCCCGCGCTGCAGCAGACACCACCCGCGCCGCTCGTGGAGGATGGCGGCACGCGCGGCGCCTCGACGCAGGTCGATCTCGTCGAGCGCTCCGGCGATCAGTTGCGCGGCACGGTCGAGATCGCCGGCGCGGCTGGCGACGTCGGCGGCACGGTCGACGATCTCGGATCGCGACACCGGCAGGTCGGCGGTGGACAACCTCACCGTCGATGGTGGCCAGCAGCCAGTCGTAGTAGCGCTGCGCTTCGGGCAGCGCGTAGGCCAGCTCGGCGTCGACAGCGGCGGCCAGCGCGGCGGCGACAGCCCGTCCGCTGCGGCCGGCGCCCTCCCAGTGGTGGACGAGCGCCGCTGCCCACCCGGCGCCGACGAGGCCGTGATCGAGCTCGATCGCCCTGGCGAAGTCGGCGTGCAGGCTCGTGCGCTCACCCGGCAGCAGCTCGCGGAGCACGGCCTCGTGGACGAGCGCGTGGCGGAACGCGTAGCCGTTCTCGTCGACCGACAGGAGGTGGTGCTCCCAGGCGTCACGCAGACCCGCCGTCGAGGACGTCGGCCGGCAGCTCCACGGCGGCGGCGAGCAGGCGATGGCCGATCCGGCGACCGCCGACGGCGGCGGCTCGCACGACGTGCTGGGCCGGCTTGTCGAGACGATCGAGGCGGGCGAGCAGCAGCTCGTGGAGTCCCGGCGGGATGCCGCCCTCGGTGGAGACGGCGGCGAGCTCCTCGGCGAAGAACGGGTTGCCGTCGGAACGCTCGAGCACCGCACCGACCAGCGAGTCGGGCGGGTGCGCTCCGAGGATGCCGCGCAGCTGTTCGGCGAGATCCGCCGGGCCGAACGCTCCGAGGCGCAGGTGCTGGACACGGTCGGCGCGGTCGAGCTCGGCGAGGACGTTGCGCATCGGATGGCCACGTTCCAGGCCGTCGGCCCGGTACGTCGCCACGAGCAGCACCCGGGGGATCGGCGGACCGCCGGCGAGCACCGTGAGCAGGTCACGCGTCGAGCGGTCCGCCCAGTGCACGTCCTCGACGACGACCACGACCGGTCGCTCGGCGGCGACGCGCCGCAGCGCAGCCGGCAACGCCTCGGCGGGTCGTGTCGTCTCCCCGTCACCACCGCCGTCGTCGAGCTGGGCGAGAACCTCGCGCATCGGGGCGTACGGCGCCCCGCCTTCGGCGACGTCGAGGCACTGACCGGTGACGACGACCGCACCGCGCGACGACGCCCGCTTGCCCAGCTCGGCGACGAGGCGCGACTTGCCGATCCCGGCATCCCCGCCCACGAGCACAGCGGTCGCCGACCCGGCGATCGTGGCTTCCAGGGCGACGATCAGTTGCTGCAGTTCGTCGGAACGCCCGACGAACCACGGACACGACATCCGTGACGCCATCGATCATCTCCTCGCCGCGGCGACACGCTGCGGCGTCACGCTCACGCTAGCCCGGCCGGGCGGCCCCAGCGTATGCTCGCCCGATCGGCGCCGCAGGCGGCTCGGGCGGGAGGAGAGGGAAACGCAGATCGTGAGCGACCCCGCGGCCTCTGCCGTACCGACGCCGGCACCCGACGAGCTCCTCCCCGCACCAGCGACCCGACCAGCTGTCCAACTCGTCGGCCTGCGCAAGCGCTTCGGCGACGTCGTCGCCGTCGACGGCGTCGACCTCGTCATCGACGACGGCGAGTTCTTCTCGCTCCTCGGGCCGTCGGGCAGCGGCAAGACGACGGTGCTGCGCATGATCGCCGGGTTCGAGCTACCGACCGCCGGCGCCGTGCTGCTCGGCGGCGCCGACGTCACGTCCAAGGCGCCCTACGACCGCGACCTCAACACGGTGTTCCAGGACTACGCCCTGTTCCCCCACATCGACGTGCAGCGCAACGTCGAGTACGGGCTCAAGGTCAAGGGCGTGCGCAAGGCCGAGCGCCGGCGCCGCGCCGGCGAGATGCTCGAGGCGGTGCGGCTGTCGGGGTTCGCCGACCGACGCCCCACCAGCTCAGCGGCGGGCAACGCCAGCGCGTCGCCCTCGCCCGGGCGCTCGTCAACCATCCGCAGGGTGCTGCTCCTCGACGAGCCGCTCGGCGCCCTCGACCTCAAGCTGCGCGAGGAGATGCAGGTCGAGCTCAAGTCGATCCAGCGCGACGTCGGCATCACGTTCGTGTTCGTCACCCACGACCAGGGCGAGGCGCTGTCGATGAGCAACCGCATCGCCGTGTTCAACAACGGCCGCATCGAGCAGGTGGGCACGCCACGCGAGGTCTACGAGTCGCCACGGACGACGTTCGTCGCGACGTTCGTCGGGACGTCCAACGTGCTCTCGGCGGAGCAGTCACGGCGCCTGCTCGGCGTCGACGCCGCCCACTCGCTGCGCCCCGAGCGCATCCGCCTCGACGGAGCGCCGACGGGCGACGACGAGGTGTCCGTCGAGCGGCGTGCTGCGCGACGTGCAGTACCTCGGCTCCGACTGCCGCGTCCGGGTCGACCTCGACGACGGCAGCCACCTCCTCGCCCACGTGTCGAGTGACGCGGCGACGACGTTCGCCACCGGGCACGTCGGTGCGCCTGACCTGGCCGCGCCGCGCCGCCTTCACCGTCGCCGACACCGGGGACGATCTCCGATCCACACGCCGACAACACCACAGACGGAGAACCCGATGACCATCCGAGCATCTGCAGACTGACCCGCGAAAGGCGTCGACCGATCGCACGAGGCGCAGCGGCGGCCGCCGGCGTCATGGCCGTCGGCCTCGTGATCGCACCGGCGGCGTCGCCGCGGCCGAGCACCGGACACCACCGACCCCGCCGCGGCGACACGCGCCGGCCGGCGAGACCGACTACCACTGGACACCGAACGCCGACCTGCTGGCGGCGGCCGAGGACGAGGTCAACGTCGTCGCCTGGGCCGGCTACATCGAGGACGGCTCGACCGATCCGGCGGTCGACTGGGTGACGCCGTTCGAGGACATCACCGGCTGTGCCGTCAACGTGCAGCTCGGCAACACGTCCGACGAGATGGTCGCCCTGATGCAGAGCGGCGAGTACGACGGCGTGTCGGCGTCCGGCGACGCCACCGAGCGGCTCATCGCCGGCGGCGAGGTCGGACCCGCTCGACGTCAGCCAGCTGACCAGCTACGAGCAGATCTTCGACGACCTCAAGCTGCAGCAGTGGAACTCGGTCGACGGCGAGCCCTACGGCATGCCCCACGGCCGCGGCGCCAACCTGCTCGTGTTCAACACCGAGGCCTTCGCCGACGCGGCGCCGGACTCGTGGAGCGTGATGTTCGAGGGCGGGACGCCGGCCGACGGCGCCGTCTCGGTGTACGACAGCCCGATCTACATCGCCGACGCCGCCGTCTACCTGATGGCGACGCAACCCGATCTCGGCATCACCAACCCGTACGCCCTCGACGAGACGCAGTTCGCCGCGGCGATCGACCTGCTCGAGCAGCAGGAGGCGCTCGTCGGCCAGTACTGGGCGTCTACACCGACCAGCAGGCGGCGCTCGAGGGCGGCACCGTGCTCGCCGGGACGACGTGGCAGGTGATCGTCAACCTCGCCCAGGCCAACGGCGCGACGATCGACGCGGTCAAGCCGGTCGAGGGGGCGACCGGGTGGTCGGACACGTGGATGCTGTCGACGCAGGCGGCCAACCCCAACTGCATGTTGCTGTGGATGGACTGGATCACGTCGCCGTGGGCCAACGCCCAGGTCGCCGAGTGGTTCGGCGAGGCGCCGTCGCAACCGCGAGTCGTGCGCGCTGACCGCCAACCCCGACCACTGCTCGATCTTCCACGCCGACGAGACCGAGTACTGGGAGGACGTCTGGTACTGGACGACGGCGACCGAGGCGTGCCGCGACGGCCGCACCGACGTCACGTGCGTCCCGTACTCGGAGTGGGTCAACGCCTGGAACGAGCTGCGCAGCTGAGCCACCGGCGATGACGTGACCGTCGCCGTCGACGGCCGCCGGCGGGGACCGCGCCCGCGTCGCCGCGGCGGCCGCTGCGCGCGCGCGGTCAACCGGCGTCTTCCGCCGGCGCCAAGGGCTCGGCCGTCAGCGCCGCTGATCGGCCCGGCCGTCGGCGTGGCTGCTGCTCGTCTACGTCGGCGTCGCTCGTCCTCCTCGTCGTCTCCGCCTTCTTCACGCATCGACGGGTTCACGAGCAAGCCGACCGGCGAGCTGACGATCGACAACGTGCGCGCGCGCGTTCACGACGCGGTCGTTCATCGACGTCGTCGTGCGCAGCGTCGGCTTCGCCGCTGCGGTGACCGTGCTGTGCCTGGTGATCGCCCTGCCGGCGGCGTTCTACATCGCCAAGGTCGCCCGGCCGTGGGCGCGCCGCGGGCTGATCGTCGCCGTGCTCATGCCGCTGTGGGCCGGGTACCTCGTCAAGGGCTACGCGTGGAAGGCGATGCTGCGCCCGGCCCCGGCGAGCGGCGTCGACAGGACGGCGGCGTGCTCGACTCGGTGTTCGGGTACACGCCGGGCTTCGGCTACGTCGCCGTGGTCCTCGCCCTCACCTACCTGTGGCTGCCGTTCATGATCCTGCCGATCTACGCCGGTCTCGAGCGCCTGCCCGCAGTCGGTGCTCGACGCGTCCGGCGACCTCGGCGCCAGGCCGTGGCGCACGTTCGCGCGGCGTGATCGTGCCGATGCTGATCCCGTCGATCGCCGCCGGCAGCATCTTCACGTTCTCGCTGTCGCTCGGCGACTACATCATGCCCAGGCTCGTCACCGAGGGCAAGCGTGACGATGATCGGCAACCTCATCTACAGCACGCTGCTCGCCCCCAACCAGCCGCTCGCCGCGGCGTACACGCTGTGGCCGCTGCTGATCATCGTCGTCTACCTCCTGGCCATGCGCCGCGCCGGCGCGTTCGAGAGCCTGTGATGTTCGCTCGCAACCGGTCCCGGCACTTCTACCGCCAGTGTGAGTCATTTCTGACTCACACTGGCCGCGGAATCGCTGATGCGGTTCTCGTTCCTCACCCGGCTCGACGCTGCGGGCGTGGATGGTGCGTCACGCTGCGTGTTCCTCTACCTGCCGCTCGCCGTGGTGGCGATCCTGTCGTTCAACACGGCGACGTCGCTGTCGTGGCCACCGCAGGGGTTCACGCTCGACTGGTGGCGCCAGGCGTGGGAGACCGAGCGGCCCGCGCGCAGGCGCTGTGGAACTCGGTGAAGGTGGCGCTGGCGGCGACGGCGATCGCCCTCGTCCTCGGCACGCTCGCCGCCTTCGCCATGCAGCGCTTCCGCTTCTTCGGCCGCAACGCCTACTCGTTCCTGTTCGTCCTGCCGATCGCCCTGCCCGGCATCGTCACCGGCGTCGCCCTGCAGAACACGTTCTCGCGCACGATCGACCTCGGCCCGTTCGAGTTCCGCATCGGCTTCGGGTTCCACTCGCTGGTCATCGCCCACGCCACGTTCTGCATCGTCATCGCCTACAACAACGTCGTCGCCCGCCTGCGCCGCTCCAACCCGCACCTCCTCGAGGCGTCGGCCGACCTCGGCGCCCACGGCAGCCAGACGTTCCGCTACGTGACGTTCCCGCTGATGCGCTCGGCGATGCTCGCCGGCGGCATCTTGGCCTTCGCCCTCAGCTTCGACGAGATCATCGTCACGACGTTCACCGCCGGCTCCGGCTACGAGACGCTGCCGCAGTGGATCCTCGCCAACATCAGCAGGCCGAACAACGTGCCGCTCGTCAACGTGATGGCGACGTTGGTGATGGTCGTGTCGATCCCGCTCGCCTGGCTCGCCCAGCGCCTCGGCGAGTGACTGCCGGCTGGTCGTACGGACTAGACAGGTGACGTGGCTGCCGAGATCGAGCGCAAGTGGGTCGCAGAGAAGGTGCCACCGGCGGACGCGCTCGGCGAGGGCACGCCGCTGCGCCAGGGCTACGTGGCCATCGACGGCGTCGTCGTCGTGCGCGTGCGCATCGCCCCGACGGTCGCATGGTTGACGATCAAGGCCGACACCACGGCGTTGAGCCGCATCGAGGTCGAGATGACACTCCCGCTCGAGGAGGCCGAGCAGCTGTGGCCGCTCACCGTCGGCCGCCGCATCGACAAGACCCGCCATCGCATCCCGCTCGGCACGCTGACGGCGGAGGTCGACGTCTTCGGTGACGCACTGAGCGGCCTGTGCGTCGTCGAGGTCGAGTTCCCGAGCGAAGCCGACGCCGAAGCCTTCGTCGCGCCGGCCTGGTTCGGCCGCGAGGTCACCGGCGACCCGCGCTGGACGAACGCCCTCCTCGCCCGCTTCGGACTCCCGGCGTCCTGAACGTTCACTGCGTTCCCCGGCCACGCAGGCCGTTGCTGGCCGCTCCTCGGCTGGCGCCTCGTCGCTCGCACCAGCGAACAACACCGAGCTGAACACGCCGCCGCGCGGCGATCTCCGGAGCCCAACCGACCGTTTCGGTAGGTGCCGCTCCGCGGAACGGGGTTTCGGGGTCAGGTGTAGGTGGCGATGGCGCGCTCGGCGGCGGCGACGTAGCCGCCGCCGAACTTGACGGCGTGCACGACCAGCGGGGCGATCTGGTGAAGGGCGACGCGCTCGCTCCCAGCCGGCGACGAGCGGGTAGCGACTCCTCGTAGGCGGCGAAGCATTCGATCGCCGAAGCCGCCGAACAGGCGCATCATCGCCAGGTCGAACTCACGGTGGCCGCCGTGGGCGGCGGGATCGATCAGCCAGCTCGCCCCGGCGGCGTCGACGAGGCGGTTGCCGGCCCACAGGTCGCCGTGCAGCCGCGCCGGCGCCTCGTCGGCGGCGGCGAACTCGTCGAGGCGGCCGGCAAGCGTCTCGAGGTCGGCGAGGGCGCCCCGCCCGAGCACATCGTGTGCGAGCCGCGCGAGCGGGAGCAGGCGCTGCGTGGCGTAGAACTCCGCCCACGTCGCGCACGGCTCGTTCGGCAGCCCTCGGCTCCCGGTCGTGCGCCGGTCGGCACGGCCGAACGCCGGCGCTCCGGCGCGGTGGAGGGCGGCGAGTTGGCGGCCGAAGTGCGCCTCGCCCGGCGCCCGTCGACGCCCGTCGCCTCTCGTCGATCCACTCGAGCACGAGCAGGTTGGGCTGCGTCGTCGCGCACCGCCAGCACGTCGGGCACGGCGACGGCGTCGGCCTCGGCGAGCCAGCGCAGCCCGGCCGCCTCGGTCGAGAAGAACTGCGGTGGCGCCGTCGGGTGCGTCTTGGCGAACACCCGCCGCCCGTCGGCGAGATCGACGCGCCACGAGCTGGCGACATCGCCACCGTGGACACGGACGGCCGTGGCCACCTCGGTCCCCATCGCCACGCCGATCGCCAGACGCACGTCGCCGTCCATCGCCGCGATCTCTACCAGCCGGCGCCGCCTACATTCACGGCCGGGGATGATGCAGCGATTCTGGTCACGGTTGGCCGTCGAGCTCGGCAGGCGCGCCGGTCTCGTCGGCCTCGTCGGTCTGATCATCACGATCGTCCTCGGATTCGGCATCACCCGCCTCGAGTTCGCCACCGGTCAGGACAGCTACCTCAACGAGGACGACCAGGTCGCCATCGACAACGTCGCCTACCAGGACCTCTTCGGCGGCCAGGCGATGCTCGGCCTCGTCACGATGGACGAAGGGCACACGATCGCCGAGCTCTTCGACGCCGACGGCATCGCCCAGTTCGAGTCGCTGCACGACGACCTGACGGCCGACGGTGCCTACGTGTCGGTGGTCACGCCGCTGACCGTCTTGCAGTACACCGACATCCTCGCCCAGGGCGAGACGCCCGGCGGCGACCCGACGCGCAGCATCGCCGGGACGATCACCCTGCGCGCCCTCGTCGCCGCCGAGCCGGGCAGCGACGAGGCGGCGGCGCGGCAAGCCGACTCCGCGCGCACGCTCGAACGCGCCGACGTCGTCGCCCCCGAGGAGCGCACGTTCGACGAACCCCGACTGGATCGACTTCCTGCTCTTCGACAACACCGGGGCGATCCGCCGCTCGCAGCGTGCGTTCCTCAACGACGAGCGCCATGCCTCCATCGTCGTGCGCCTCCCCGGCAACCTGTCGATCGACGACGAGGGCGTGCTCGCCGTGGCTGCCAAGGAGCGCATGGACGAGCTCTCGTTCCCGAACGCCACCGTCACCGCCACCGGCGCGCCGATCCTCCTCGACGACATCAACAACTACCTGCGCGGTGGGATGCTGATGCTCGGAGGGATCGCCGTGGCGATCATGACGCTGATCCTGCTCGTGCTCTTCGACGTTCGATGGCGTCTCCTGCCCGCTCGCCGTCATCCTCGTCGGCGTCGTCTGGGCGTTCGGGCTCGCCGGCTACCTCGGCATCCCGCTGACGATCGTGACGATCGCCGGGCTGCCCGTGATGCTCGGCGTCGGGATCGACTACGCCATCCAACTGCACGCCCGCGTCGAGGAAGAGGTGATCCTCGATCGCTCCGACCACCCGATCCAAGAGACGGCGCGCAACCTCGGCCCCGCTCTCCTGGTCGTCACGTTCGACGCCGTGTTCGCCTTCCTCGCCCTGCGCTTCGCCAAGGTCCCGATGATCCGCGACTTCGGCCTGCTCCTCGCCGTCGGCATCGCCGTGATCTGCGTCAACTCGATCGTCATGCCGCTCGCCGCCCTCGGCATCCGCGAGTTCCGCTCGCCGACGCACGGGCCGCGACTTCCGCGCCGGCGTGCTCGGACGCCTCACCGTCAAGCTCGGCTCGCTGCCCCAAGCGTGCGCCGTCCCGCTGGCGCTCGCCAGCGTCGTCGATCTTCGCCGGCGGCATCGCCGTCGAGGACGACCTCGAGCTGCAGACCGACCCGCTCGCCTGGGTCGACCAGTCGTCCCAGACCGTCACCGACATCCACACGCTCGAGGACGAGGTCGGCACGGCAGCCGAGCTCGGCGTGTTCGTCACGTCCGACGACATCTTCACCGACGACAACATGCAGTGGATGCACGACTTCCGCATCGAGCAGCTGCGACGAGCACGGCCGCCAGTCCGACTCGGCACGCAAGCTGCTCACGGCCAACAGCATCGAGCAGGTGCTGTCGGACATCACCCACCTCGACGGCTTCGGCTCGATCGCCCCCACGGGCGACGAGGCCACCCTCGCCTGGGCCGTCGCCCCGCCGGACATCCAGGCCAGCCTCGTGGTCCCCGACGCCACGGCGGCGAACACCGTGTTCCGCGTCGAGCCCGGGGTCGATCGACGACCTCGCCGTCCTCGTCGACGAGGTCGCGCGACAGCGATCTCGCCGCCGGAGGGCACGCAGGCCACACCGTCGGGGCTCGCCGTCGTCGGCGTCGGCCTCCTCGAGAACCTCGAGGCGCAACCGCGTGCTGCTCACCTACCTGGCGATGCTCTTCGTCTTCGCTGTTCCTCGCCGTGCGTCTGCGCTCGGTCGTGCGCGTCGCTCCTGTCGCTCGTGCCGGTCGCCATCGCCGTCGGCGCGGCTTCGCTCGTCGCCTGGGTCGCCGGCTTCAACCTCAGCCCGATGACCGCCGTCGGCGGCCCGCTCGTCATCGCCGCCTGCACGGAGTTCACGTCGTTGATCCTGTTGCGCTTCGTCGAGGAGCGCGCCCGCGGCATCGAGCCGCGAGAGGCCGTCGACGTCGTCGCCTCGCGCACCGGTCGGGCGTTCATCGTGTCGGGCCTGACGGCCATCGTCGGCGTGGCCGTGCTGTCGTTCTCGTCGTTGCCGTTGCTGCGCGACTTCGGGCGCGTCGTGGCGATGAACGTCACCGTGGCCCTGCTCAGTGCGCTCGTCGTGCTGCCGCCGCTGCTGGTGTGGGCCGAGCGCCGCGGCTGGGTGTCGCGGGGGCTGATCAAGCAGCCGGCGCCGTTCATCGAGACGCCCTACGAGTACGGCGAGCACGGCGCACAGCCGGCGCCGGTGGCCGAGGCGGGCAGCTAGAGACGACGACCAGCAGCTTGTGCGACGGTCGTCGTCGGGTGTTCGCTGGTGGTGTGCTACTCCCCGACGACTTCGTCGGGGTCGATGATGCCGTTTCCGTCACGATCCCATCCAGGCGCCCCGACCAGCGTCGACCAGGTGTTTGGTCCGACGAGGCCGTCGACTTCGAGGCCCTCGATCCGTTGGAAGTCGCGGACGGCTTGTTCGGTGCCAGGCCCGAAGTAGCCGTCGACATCGAGGCTGTACCCGCGGTTGACCAGTGCCTGCTGGATCATGTACACGGCGTAGCCCTCATCGCAGCGTCGCATCGGGTATTGATCGTTGAACGAATAGGTGTCACATGACGGCGGGTCGATCACCGGCGGCGGTGGGGGCGGTACCGGTGCGCAACCGAAGGCCGGCCATGCTTCCGCCGGTACTCCGTTCAGCAGACAACCGTTGTCCGGTCCGTAGTGGCTACCCGCGAGGACCGGGTCGGACCCGCTGAGTCGGAAGAAGAGTTGGTCACTGTCATTCCACGCGTAGTCGACCGAGTAGGTCATCGCCCACCCTGAGGAACAGCGAATGTCGGAGATTCGGAAGGCGCTGCGGCCCGTCCAGCGGCGGCGGCGAGGAGTGCCGACGGTTCTGCGCAGAGCCCGTTCACGATCGGCGGAGCTGTTCTCGGCGCTGAACCGCATCAGATCGTCGAGCCGGTCCGCGGTCATCACACCCAATGCCCCTGGCTCGCCAGTCTCCATGCGTCACTTGCGACGGCGGGATCATGGCGACTGCTCGTGCGGTATCCGGGCCGAATTGCCCACTCGGCGTCCGAGTCACCGACCCAGATCCCAGCCGACAGCAGCAGGTTCTGGAGCGTGGCGACGGGAGGACCCGATGCGCCGATCGACAACGGCAACGCGGCGCGAAGTTCCGAACCGGGGTCGACGGATTCGACCGGTGCCACGACCTCCCAGGGATCAACCACTCCACTTCCGTCGACGTCCGAGCCGGGCTGTCCCGCGGTCAGTACCGCCCACGTGTCGGGTCCGATCAGCCCGTCGACCTGTAGGTCGTTCTCTGCCTGGAAGGTCCGTACCGCTTGCTCGGTCGCCGGTCCGAAGTAGCCGTGGGCAACGAGAGACGCGTCGACCGCGACGCTCAACTGCTCCTGCGCCCGGCGCACTGCTGGACTCTCGTCGCACAACCGGAGCGGATACTGATCGTTGAACCTGTAGTCGGTGCACTCCGGCGACAGCGGCGTTGCACTGCCGTGGTCGTCGCAGGTTCGGCCACTGCGCGGGTCGGGGTGTGGTCTCGGCGACGGCTCGGCCGCGGACGGCGGCTCCGCTGCGGCGGCAGTCAGACCGGCGGATGCCAGTCCGATTGTCATGCCGAGCGTCGCACCGACGATCAACATGCGGGCGACACGCGTGCGCGTCAGGTTCACTTCGTTCCTTCGAGATTCAGGGTGAGTCAACCGACCGGAGTCTCCGGCAGGGGCGACCATCTCCGGTCGCTCCCGTTGAAGTTATCGAGAACCTATGACTTTTGCAACCCTATGTAGTCAATACCTAGACAGGTGCGCATCGGTGCGGACCTCGCCCCCGCAACACTCGTCCACGACGCACTAGAGCTGGATCGTGTCGCCCTCGACGGCGGCGCCCACCTTCACCGTGGCGCTGGCGTGCCGGTCGACGAGGGCGTCGACCTCGTCGTCGGTGCGATCGGGGGCATGGTGGTACAGCAGCAGCCGGTCGACGCGACAGTGCTCGGCGAGGGCCACGGCGTAGTCGACCGCCGAGTGGCCGAACGTCGTTCTGGCCGCCAGCTCCTCGGCGGTGTACTGCGAGTCGTGCAGCAGCACGTCGACACCGGTGGCGAGAGCGCAGGCAGCCTCGTGGTACGGCCCCCATCCGTCGGGGCCGGAGCCGAGGGAGATCGGCGCGTGATCGGACAGGTAGGCCATCGACGTCGCCCCGTCGCTGACCCGGAAACCGAACGTGCGCCCGCCCGGGTGGGGAATCTCCCTGACGAGGACGTCGAAGCCTTCGACGTCGAGGGGACCCTCCTCGAGGGCGGTGGAACGACCAGCGGCCGTGCAGACCGGCGGTCGGGATCGGGAAGAACGGCGGTCCCATCAGACCGTCGAGCGCCGCCGCCGGGTCACCGGCGGCGACCGGGAGGTGGACGTCGACGCGGGCGTCGGGTCGGTCCCCGGCCGTGAAGAACGGGATGCCCTGGGTGTGGTCCCAGTGCAGGTGGCCGAGCAACAGCGATCCGTCGAAGGGGGCGTCGCCGAGCAGTTCAGGCAACCCGGCGCAACCCGGTGCCGCCGTCGATGAGCAGCCGCGGGCGCCGCTCGTCGTCGTGGGCGATGGCGACGCACGAGGTGTGCCCGCCGGTCCGCGTGAACGCCGGCCCGGGAGCCGGCGTCGAGCCGCGGACGCCGCACAGATGAAGGCGCACCGGCGCCGTCCTACCAGATCACCGGTGTGCGGTCGACCGACCCGTTGCCACCGGGCTCCTCACGTCGAGGGCGAGCGCTGCTCGCGGCGGTGGCCCCCGGACAAGCGCCCGCAGCTGGTCGCGGTCGATGGCGTCGAACGGCACGGCGGCGACCCGGCATGGTGTGCGCGCCCGCAGCGTCGACGTGCGCGCGCCGCCCTCCAACAAGGCACGCTCCCCGACGACCGCTCCGGGACCGACCTCGGCCACCTCGGCGCCGTCGACCTCGACGACGAGCACGCCATCGAGCAGCAGGTACAGCACCGTGTCGTGGGCGCCCTGTTCCGTCAGCGTGCGTCCCCTCGTTCAGAGCCCGCAGCGTCGGTCGCGCTGCGCCGCCCATGATGACGCCGGAGAGCTGACGTTCCAGTGCGCTCTCGACGGCCGTGACGAGGGCGGGGGAGTCCTCGTCGCCCCATGGCGTGTGGCCGCCGAAGGCGCTGCCCGCCCAGTCCTTGTAGTCGATCAGCCCGCTCTTGGCGGTGAGCGACCCGGCGTCGTCGTAGACCCAGTGACGCGGGAACGGCGAGGCTCCGACGAGGCGCCCGACACTGCGACCGTCGGCGTGCACGGTCAGCTCCAGCGTCGACCAGGCGATCGGCGCGGAGTACTGCACGAACGGCGGCCGGCGCACCGCTCGCGGCGCCGGGAACCCGGTCCTTCCGCCCGACGTCTGGGTGAAGCGCACCCACCCGTCGCCGACCTCGGCCGGCAGCTGTCGGTCGGGCAGGCTCACGGCAGCGACGGTGAACTGCTTGCCGAGCTTGACCGTGGTGGCTCCGATCGTCCCGCCGCCCTCGTAGTCGGCGTCGACGACACTCCCGTCGTCGGCGAACTCGACGTGCGCCGCCAGGTGGTTGGCGAAGCGAAAGCGGTCGGCGGCGCGCAGCTGCTCGACCATCGTGGCGACATCCGGTCCGATGACGATCGGGGGTGGTTCGTCGTAGTGGGTGAAGCCGACCTCGAAGACTCCCTTGGTGATGCCCGTGATCGCCTCCGAGGGGATCCACGAGATGCTCGTGACGAGCTGGCGATGCGCATGACGACCTCCTGGCCTGCCCCGCCGGGCGCAGCGATGGTGGGCGCCGGAGCCTACAGCCGACCTCCGTCGACCGCCCCCGCCACGCCGCGATGAGCGATGAGCACGCCTACGCGTGCTCATCGCTCATCGCCGCTCGATGGGGCGGTCGGTGCACTGGCGCTGCTACGAATGTGGACGGCGATGGCGTACTGGCTGCTGAAGTCCGAGCCCGACGTGTTCGGGTACGACGACCTCGTCGTCGCCGGGCGCGAACCGTGGGACGGCGTGCGCAACTACCAGGCGCGCAACTACCTGCGGGCGATGCGTCGCGGCGAGCGGGCGATCTTCTACCACTCGGCGGCCGAGCCGCCCGGTGCCGCCGGCATCTGTCGGATCGTCGGCACGGCCGAGCCCGACCCGACGCAGTTCGATCCGGCGGCCAAGTACTACGACCCGACGTCGCCGCCCGACGACCCGCGCTGGGACATCGTCACGGTGGCACCGGTGCGCAAGCTCCGCTTCGTGTCGCTGGCGCAGCTGCGCACGCTGCCCGAGCTCGACGGTTCACGGCTCCTGGCGAAGGGCAATCGTCTGTCCGTGCTGCCCCTCACCGACGACGAGTACGACGCCATCGTGCGCGCCGGGTCGCGGGCGCGCCTGATCAGCCTTCCGTCGTCGGCGCCGGGCTCGCCCCCGTCGGCGTCTCCGAGGACACTGATCCCGACGACGGTGTCGATGTCGCTGTCGGGCAGCGTCGTGCCCAAGCGAGTCGAGCAGTGTCCCGGCCGTCGTCGCCACGTTGCCAGCGGCTCGCAGGGCGTCGCGGACGCTGCCACCGTCGCCGATGGCATCGACGGCGGTCTCCAACTCGTCGACTGCGGCGGTGACGTCGCCGACCTGACTGCGCAGCTCGGAACCGGCCGCCGAGCCGAGCGTGCGCAGGTCGTCGCGGATGCTCGCTGATGGCGTCGCCGATCACGCTCAGTCCGCTGCTGCGGATGTTGCTGACGTTCACGTCGCCGAGCGCCGCCACGGACTCGCTGCAGGTCGTCGCGAGCGGCGCACACCTCACCGGTGGTCACGCTCGACACCGGGGCCGAGCTGTCGACGCCGCTCGTCGCCACGTCGTCGGCAGCTACCTCGGACGCTGGACGCCGCTGCGCCGGCAGCGACCTCCGACGTGGAGGCCGCAGCATCAGCACCGACCTCGGAGCTCGACGCCGCAACGTCCCCACCGACCTCGGAGGACGACGCCGCAACATCCGCACCGACCGCGGAGCTCGACGCCGCGGCGTCTCCGGCGGCGGAGGCCAGGTGTCGGTGCCCGTCGTGGCTGCAGCGGTCGCCTCGGTTGCGCCCGTCGTCGCCGCGGTGACATCGGCATCGGCGGCGGCGGTGTCCGCCGCGCCGTCGTCTCCCGCCGAAGAACCGGGGGCCGTGGCTGGAGCGACGGCAGGCGTGTCCACGGCGGCCGATTCGACGACGGCTGCCGTCTCGGACGCCTCGGCGTCGCCAGCCGTCACGTCGGCGGCATCGTCGGCCGTCGTCACGTCGGCGGCATCGCCATCGGTCACGGACGCCGATTCGTCGTCGTCACCGCACGACACGAGCACTGCGCACACGGCGACGCATGCGCCCACCCATCGAGCGATGCCGAGACGGCGAGACCTGCCATTGAACATGTGCACCTCCTGCATTCCGCTCAGCATGCCACTCGCGGCACGGAACCATCGGCGATCGCAGTTCGTCACACTGAATCGTGGTGGTGAGACGGGCTTGGCGTCCGACGCCCCATCTACGTCGAGTCGCTGATCCGTGCCCCGATGGATGCCGTGTGGGAAGCGACGCAGCAACCCGACCAGCATCGTCGCTGGGACGTCCGCTTCGGCGACATCACGTATCTGCCGCGGCGCGACGGCGACCCGCAGCGCTTCTGCTACGCCACGACCGTCGCGCCCGGGCGTCACGATCGCCGGCACCGGTGAGTCGCTCGGCGACCGCGACCGTGCGGACGGGACACGATGGTCGGGGCTGAAGTTCTGGGCTGCCGACCGCCGATCGATCATCGCTGCCGGGGCCGGATACTGGCGCTACGTGCCCACCGGCGACGGCGTGCGCTTTCTCACCCGCTACGACTACCGGCCTCGCTGGGGGTCGCTCGGCGAGCAGATCGACCGGTGGCTGTTCCGGCCGGTCTTCGGATGGGCGACGGCGTGGAGCTTCGACCGCCTGCGTCTGTGGCTCGAGCGCGGGGTCGCCCCGGAGCGTTCGCGCAACCGTGCCGTCATCCACGCCGCGGCAGCCGTCGGGTTGGTCGGCGTCGCCGTCCACGTGCTGCCGTGGCCAGGCCGCGGCGGGCGGCCGCACTGATCGCCGCTGCTGCACTGACGGGTGTGTTGGCGATGACCGCCGACGACAGGCCGAGCGGTCGCCGAGCCGCTGCGCACGGCACCCGACCGGCAACCGGACGTAGGAGCACTGCCGTGACGTCGATCTACCAACGAGCCCTCGGCAGACGAGTTCGAACGTCTGCACCCGAAGGTGCAGTGGCGCTTCGGCTTCTCGTCGACCGACGAGGTCTGTCAGATCGGCACCGGCGTGATGGACGACGTGTGGCGCGGTCCGTGGTGGACGCTGCCGTTCCTGCTGCTCGGCTCGTGGCGCCGGGTCCTGTTCCCCAGCCGTGGGCGCGACGTGCCGTTCACGATCGCCAACTACGCCTACGTCGACAGCTTCGGGCGCGAGACCGTCACCTGGAGCAGTCGCTTCCGCTTCCCGCGCAAGGAGCGGGCGTTCGACGCGACGATGATGCTGAGCGAGCAGCGGCGGCACGATCGTCGATTATCTGGGGTCCCACCAGCACCTCGCAGTCGACATCCACTGCCGTGTCGACGAGCACGGGGCGATGTGCATCCGCAGCGGCGAACAGCGCTTCTACGAACGGCCGCTGGCGTTCCGCTACCCACTGCTGCTCTCCGGCGTGGCCGACGTGCGGGAGTGGTGGGACGACGACATCGGCCGCTTCCGCATCGAGGTGCGCATCGCCAACCGCATCTTCGGTCCGCTGTTCGGGTACTCGGGAACGTTCGACGTCGAAGAACGGCCGTGCACGGTCGCCGACGTCCCGTCGGACGTGCGACCACAGCGCGAACAGCCGAGGGAGTAGTCACCGACCGAGGAGCGGATCCGCGCTGGCGGCATCGCTCGCTGAAGCGGCGGTACGCCGCCATCGGCGCTGGACGATCAACGTGAGGGTGCTCCCCGCCACGATGCAGACCAGGTTCGTCGCCAGCACCTCGAGCGCCCCACGACCACCCTTGTCGGTGCCGAGACCGAGGCCCCTCCGACATAGGCGGCGGCAGGGATCGTCGTCACCGAGATGGCGACCCCCGCGTCAGACCCGGCCGAAAGAATCGCGCACCTGTTCGATGATCGCCGGACGCGGCGACCGGCTTCGACGACGGCAACTCGTTCTCAACCCTCCCCTCACCAACCCGACGGCGCTGGCGCCTGCGACCTCGCCCTCTCGGAAAGGTCCGAAAACTGTGAACGTTCACGTACGTCGGTACCGAAGTCTTGACGAGTCCACTGTGAACGTTCACAATTAGCAGCCGGGGAGTGCTAGGGGGCACCCCTCGTTCACAAGGGGGTATTATGCGCAACTGGAAGACACCTGGTTCCGGCTCATCGGTTTCCGGTGCTGTCTTGACGCAGCAGGAAGGCACGCCGCGGTGGAGCCGCCGCCACTTCCTCACCGCCACCGCGGTGGCCGGCACCGGCGTGTTGCTCGGTCCCGAGTTCGCTGGTGCGTTGCGGTCGTCGGCCAACACGTACCTCCGGAGCGGGGCTGTTCCGATCGAGGACCTGCCACGCGAGCAGACGTTGATTCTTCAGAACCCCGAGGGCGCCATCAACAACCCCGGCTGGTTCAACATCTGGGTCAACGCCGGGGGCGGATTGTCCACCGGCCTGCAGCAGTTGATGATGGACACGCTGTGGTTCATCGACCCCAATGCCGGGATCGAGGGCGTGACCCACAACTCGCTGGCGTCCGGCCCACCCGAATACAACGACGATTTCACCGAAATGACGGTGAATCTGCGTGACGATATCTACTGGAGCGACGGTGAGCAGTTCACCGCCGACGACGTCGTCTTCACCGTGGAAACCCAGATGAACACGCCAGGAATGGACTGGAGTGGCGACTTCTCAACTCAGGTCGAAACCGTCGAGGCGGTGGACGATCAGACCGTGCACTTCACGCTTCAGGCTGCCAACTCGACGGTTCCATTCGATCTTCTCAGTGCGCTGGAATGGCGCCTGGATCATGCCGGAACACGTCTTGTCAGGGGTCGAGAACCTGCTGGAGTACGACTTTGCCGATCCGGTCGGACTTGGACCCTATGTGCTGCACAGCTACGACCAGCAGGGCAACTGGTACATCTGGGAGAAGCGCGAGGACTGGGACCGCACGTCGGTTGCCGACTTCGGCGAGCCGGCGCCGCAATACGTCATCTACCGCAACAACATGCCGATCGACAATCGGCTGATCGAGATGCGCAACGGCGACCTGGACATGATCCACGACCTCTCTCCAGAGGGCATGTTCTCGATCGTCGAGGAAGAAGCCACGGTCCGAGGCTGGTTCCCCGGCTTCCCGTACGCCCACCCCGATCCCACGCTGCCGATGTTCATCTTCAACCATCAGAACGAGAAGTTCCAGGACAGCCGCGTTCGCTGGGCACTCGCGCTGATGCTCGATGCCCGTGGCATGTCGATGGCCAGCTACCGCGGGGCGGCGACGCTCTCGGCGATCTCGATCCCGCCGACGGGCACGCATCCGGACGACTATCACATTCCGATGCAGGAGGAGCTGATCAACTTCGAGCTCGACACCGGCGAGAGCGTGATCAAGCCGTACAACCCCGACATCGGCCTGGATGTCGCCGAAATGGTCCGTCCGGAGTTCGGTGACGAGGTGCCCACCGACGAAGCGGAGATCCGCCGAGCCTTCGGCTACGGGTGGTGGAACCAGGATCTGGACGCGGCGGCCGAGCTGCTGCGCAGCGCCGGCTTCGCCGAGGACGGCGGTGGATGGACGATGCCCAACGGCGAGCCCTTCGAGTTCACCCTGATGGTGCCGGCCGACGGCGTCATCAACCGGCTGGGCACGATCGCCGCCCAGATGTGGAGCCAGGCCGGCGTCCCGGTGACGGCCGAAGTGCAGGAACCTTGGTCCAACGCCTGGAATCGGCAGGCAGCCGGGGACTACGAGGCCAATGTCGCGTGGTCCGTCGAGACGTGGGGCGGTCACCCCGACCTCTCGTTCTTCCTCGACAGCTATCACTCCGACTACATCGCCGAGCCAGGGGAGCTACACGGCGAGCCGCAACTGGATGCGCTGGGAGAATCCGGAGCTCGACCGGATCATCGAGGAGATCCGCACCGTCCCGTTCGACGATCTCGAGCGCAACGTGGAGCTCGGCAAAGAGTTCGTCAGGCTCCATCTCCAGGAGATGCCCAACATTCCTGTGATGTCCTACAACGTGTTCGTGGCGATGTCGGAGCGTTACTGGACGGGCTATCCGACGTCGGAGAATCCGTATGCCAATCCGGTGAACAACTGGGCCAATTCCAGGTACATCCTGACCCAGCTCGCACCGGTCGCCGGCTGATCACTTGAAGGTGCAGGCGGGTGTCCGGCCAACAGGCCGGGCACCCGCCATCGCGTGGGATGGGAGAGTGCGCGTACGGTGCAGTCCAAGAGGTCGCCGAGTAGGAAAGGCGGTTGATGAAGGCCTATTCGTGGTTTGCGCTCAAGCGTTTCACGCAGATGATCGTCGTCATCTTCGTCGGGGTCTCGGTGGCATTTCTGATCACCCATCTCTCACCGGTCAACCCCGTCGAAAGCATGCTCGGCAGGATCACGGCCCGATCGAACTTCAGCCCTGAAGCCATCGAGGAGATGCGTTCGGCGCTCACCGACCTGTACGGCGTCGACAAGCCGCTCCCCGAGCAGTACTTCGAATTTCTGGAGTCGGTTCCTCCAGGGCGACCTTGGCCCGTCGTTGCTCGCCTTTCCCACGCCGTCGATGACCCTCGTCATGCGGGCGCTCCCGTGGACGGTGTTCCTGCTGAGCATTTCGGTTCTGGTCACCTGGACGCTGGGCAACCTGTTCGGCGGACTGGCGGGCTACTTCCAGAACAGCCGCCTGCTCAAGGTGTTCGGGGTGGCGGCGATGGGCGTGCAGCCGATCCCCTACTACATCGTCGCCTTCCTCTTCCTGATCTTCTTCGGGTTCGTGTGGCCGATCCTGCCGATCTCGGGCGCCTATGCGATGGACGTCGAGCCGGGGTGGAACATCGACTTCATCCTGTCGGTCATCCAGCATGCGATCCTGCCGGTCACATCGCTCATCGTCGTCGGGTTCGGGACCTGGTTCCTGGGGATGAGAGCATTGGTTTCGAACATCGTCACCGAGGACTATGTGACCTACGCCGAGCTCGCCGGAGTGCCGCGCAAGCGCGTGGTCACCTCCTACGTGATGCGCAACGCCGCCGTGCCGCAGGTGACGGCGCTGGCGCTGGCGCTCGGCTCGATCTTCTCGGGCACGATCATCACCGAACAGGTCTACACCTATCCCGGCCTGGGCACGCTGCTGGTCGATGCTGTCAACAGCGGCGACAGCAGCACGGTGCTCGCCGTGTCGACGGTGGCCATCACCGCGGTGGCGGTGGCGATCTTCATCGTCGATCTGCTGCTTCCGCTGCTCGATCCGCGGATCAGGACGGACTCGAGCTGATGTTCGTCGTCGTTCGCGATCTCATTCGCTACAACCGAGAGTTCCTCGTCGGTCTGTTCTTGGTGACCTTCATCGTGGCGTTCTCGTGCTTGAGTTTCGTGTCACCGGTGGATCCCGAGCTCCAGTACTTGGTACCACCCGATCTGCCACCCTCGTCGGAGTATTGGTTCGGCACCAACTCGCGTGGACAGGATCTCTTCTGGCAGGCCACGTTCGCCATCCGTAACACGCTCACGTTCGGCGTCATCGTGGCGGTCCTCTCACGGATCATCTCGATCACCGTCGGGCTGATTGCCGGTTACAGGGGCGGCTGGTTCGATCGGGCGCTGATGACCATCAACGACATCGTCGTGGCCCTGCCGATCTTTCCGATCCTCGTCCTGATCTACTTCGTCCTGCGCGACGACTTGGATGCGCTGAAACTGGCGATCGTGATGGCCTGTTTCGGCTGGCCGTTCGACGCCCGACTGATCCGCTCCGTCGCCCTGAGCTTGCGGCACCGCGAGTTCACCCGTCATGCCGTGTTCGCCGGCATGAGCGCTCGCAAGATCATGTTCGAGGAGCATCTTCCCTACGTCATGCCGATCGTCTTCGCCACGGCCATGGCGAACATGATCTGGTCGATCGGCCTGTCGGTGACGCTTTCAGTGCTGGGGTTCACCGACATCAACGTCCCGACCATCGGCACGATGCTGTACTGGGCCAACAACCACTCGGCGATGGTGGTCGGCACGTGGTGGTGGATCGCTGTGCCGGTCGTCCTGATCGTCATCACCTTCATCGGTCTCTACTTGCTCGCCGTGTCGCTCAACGAGTACATCGACCCGCGCTCGCGTCTGCAGCGCATGGGCAGCTGATGACCGCCGCGGCGGAGGACGTTCTGACCGTCAACGGCCTGAAGGCCTACTACCGGACGAAGTACTTCGGTGTCGACCGTGAGGTACGGGCGGTCGATGACATCACGCTCTCCGTTCGCAAGAACGAGATCTATGGCATCGCCGGCGAGAGCTCCTCGGGCAAGACGACGCTGATCAAGACGTTCGCCGCGGCGATTCGTCCACCGCTGCGAATCGTCGGCGGATCGATGACCTACCACTTCAAGAACGGCGACATCGATCCCTACGCGGCGACCAAGGCGGAGGTCGACGCGCTGCGCTGGAAGCATCTCTCGTACATCATGCAGGGCTCGATGAGCCTGCTCAATCCGGTGCGGCGGGTTCGCCGGACGTTCGAGGACTTCGCCTTCCGGCCGATGGGGCTGCCCAGCAGCGAGTTCTGGGGCCGGGTCGAAGCGCACCTCCAGCGTCTCGGCTTGTCCCCCGACGTCCTGTCCGCCTATCCGCACCAGCTGTCCGGCGGGATGCGCCAGCGGGTGACGATCGCCCTGGCCACGGTGTGTCGGCCAGAGTTCGTCATCGCCGACGAGCCGACCACGGCGCTCGACGTGGTGGTGCAGAAGGACGTGCTGGCGATGATCCGCGACGTGCAGCGCCAGATGGGGTCGTCGGTGGTGTTCGTCACCCACGACATGAGCGTGCACGCCAACACCGCCGACCGCGTCGGCATCATCTATGCGGGCCGGCTCGTGGAAGAGGCGCCGACGCGCACGCTCTTCGCCGCACCACGGCATCCGTACACCGCCCATCTGGTCGCCGCCCTGCCACGCATCGGCGACACCACGCCCAAGCCGGCGCTCGAGGGACGACCGCCCAACCTTGCCGAACCGCCCACGGGCTGCCGCTTTCACCCTCGATGCCCGCTGGCCATCGAGAAGTGCAAGACCGAGGTGCCGCCACTCGAGCCGGTCGGGCTGGATCATCGCTCGGCGTGCTGGCGCAGCGCCGACGTGCCTCCGCTTTCCCAGATCGCGTCCGAGGAGCTCGGAGAGGGTCGCGCGAGTGACCGCGCTGCTCGAGGTTTCGCACGTCTCCAAGCGCTTCGTCATGGGCGGCACAGCTCTCGCGCGGCTATGTCGATGCCGTCATCGATGCCAACCTCTCGCTGTCGTCCGATTCCTCCGAGATCTTCACGATCATCGGCGAGTCCGGGTCTGGAAAGACGACGCTGGCGCGCATGATCCTCGGTCTCGAACAGCCGACAAGCGGCGACATCCTGTTCGAGGGCAAGAGCAACGCAGAACGTCAAGACCCGCGCTGCCCGGCGAGACTTCCTGCGGCGCGTCCAGCCGGTCTTCCAGAACCCGTTCGAGACGTTCAATCCGCTCAAGCGGGTCGATCGCTACCTCTACGCGTCGGCGCGTCGCCTCTTCGGCGCCGGGACGCAAGGCGGCGGCGGAGGCGGTGATGGACGAGGCACTGCACAAAGTCGGACTGAGCCTGAGGGAGGTCGGCGGGCGCTATGCCCACGAACTCTCCGGCGGCCAGCTTCAACGCGTGGCCATCGCCCGCGCCCTCATCCCCAACCCTTCGCTGCTCATCGCCGACGAGCCGGTGTCGATGGTCGACGCATCGCTGCGCATGTCGATCGTCAACCTGTTACGGGACCTGCGCGACGAGTTCGGCGTCACCGTCATCTACATCACCCACGACCTCGCCACCGCCTACTACATCTCCGACCGGCTCGTGATCATGCAGAAGGGATACGTCGTGGAGATGGGTCCCGCCCGACCGATCCTCGATGCGCCCGAGCACCCCTACTCCCGGCTGCTCAAGGCGTCCGTGCTGTCGGTCACTGACGCTGGGACCGACGCGCTGGTACCGGCGGACCGATCCGAGGCCACGGCGGCCCTGGAACGGGCGGCGGAGGGGACACTCCAGGAACGAGAGGATGGCCGCTTCGTCAGGGTGTAGCGGGTAGGTTCGGCCAGGCGAACGAACCATCGTCCACGAGACCGGTGGCAACGGGACATCGATCTCGCCGTCGACGCAGAGGTGGCAGCGACACGGCGCGCAGGCCGCACGCGGTCGGGGTCGGCCGCGGTGTTGCTGGCGTGGCGGTCGGCGTCGGCGATCTGGAGGCACTCCACGGCGGCCACCGAGGCGCCGAGCGGCCGGGTGTCGACGGCCAACTGCACCGGTGGCATCGAGCGAGCGGTTGACGACGAACAGCACGGCGCCGTCGTCGTCGCGGGTGGCGACGGCGTCGACGAGCGGCACCTCGCCGAAGCGCTCCGTCTCGTAGCTCGGCGACGTCGATCACCGGGCGCACGACGTCGCCGCTGGCGTGAGCGCGAGGTCGCGGCGAACGGGTGGAAGGTCGTCTGCCGCCACGCCGGGCCGCCGGGCTCGGTCATGATCGGCGCGATCGCGTTGACGAGCTGCGCCAGGCAGGCGACGGCGACGCGGTCGGCGTGCCGCAGCAGCGAGATCAGCAGACTGCCGACGACCACCGCGTCGGTGACGCTGTAGCGATCCTCGATCAGCCGTGGCGCGATCGGCCATCCCGGTTCCGGGCCCTCGTTCTGGAACCTGCTGAGGTACCACACGTTCCACTCGTCGAACGAGAGGTCGATGCGCTTGCTCGCGCCGAGTTTGGCGCGCACGTGGTCGGCGGTGGCGGTGACGGCGTCGATGAAGCGATCCATGTCGACCGCCGAGGCGAGGAAGCTGCCGGGATCGCCGTCGAACTCTTCGTAGTAGGCGTGCAGCGAGACGTAGTCGACGACGTCGTAGGCCTCCTCGAGCACCGTCGCCTCCCACGACCCGAACGTCGGCATCGACGAGTGGGAGCTGCCGCACGCCACGAGCTCGAGGTCGGGCTCCGCCTGGCGCATCGCCCGCGCCGTCTCGGCGGCGAGCCGCCCGTACTCGGCTGCGGTCTTGTGGCCGGTCTGCCACGGCCCGTCGAGCTCGTTGCCGAGACACCACAGCCGAACCCCGTGAGGATCGGGAGCACCGTTGGCGACGCGCTGGTCCGACAGCGTCGTGCCCGCTGGGTGATTGGCGTACTCCAGCAGGTCGAGCGCCTCGGCGACCCCGCGGGTGCCGAGGTTGACGGCGAGCATCGGCTCGACACCGGCCCGGCCGGTCCACTTGATGAACTCGTCGACGCCGATCTCGTTGGTCTCGATGGTGCGCCAGGCGAGGTCGCGCCGCACCGGACGGCGGTCACGCGGCCCGACGCCGTCCTCCCAGCGGTAGTTGGAGACGAAGTTGCCGCCCGGATAGCGCACCACCGAGACGCCGAGCTCCTGCGTGAGGGCGAGGACGTCGCCGCGGAACCCGTCCTCGTCGGCCGTGGGGTGGCCGGGCTCGTAGATCCCGGTGTACACGCAGCGCCCGAGGTGCTCGACGAACGAGCCGAACAACCGACGCTCGACCGGCCCCACCCGCGCCGCGGGATCGATCACGACACGGGCGGCGAGCGGGGTTTGATTGCTCACGACTGCGACCTCCGTAGTAGCGCTTCCGCCGCGCTCGATTGTGAACGTTCACAACGGTCTCGTCAATCCCCGGCGACGTCGCGATCTCGCGGCTCGTACGTGACACGCGTGCGACCGCCATGCATGACCGCATGGCGTCGCGTGACGCGGCCGCCCGGGATGCACGACGTCGCCAGGGCGGCGGGCGTGTCGCACCAGACGGTGTCGCGTGTCCTCAACGGCCACCCCAACGTCCGGCCGGCGACGAAGGAGCGCGTCGAGCGGGCGATCGCCGAGCTCGGCTACCGCCGCAACGCCGCGGCCCGCTCGCTCGTCACGCGACGCTCCGGCGTGATCGGGGTGCTCACGCCGCGGACCCACCTGTACGGGCCGACGAGCACGATGATCGCCGTCGAGGTCGCAGCACGAGAGGCGGGCTACTTCGTCAGCCTCGCCAGCGTCGCCGACTCGTCGGCGGCCGCGCTCGACGCCGCCGTCGAGCACTTCAAGGACCAGGCGGTGGAGGCGGTCGTGCTGATCGCCCCGGAGCGGGAGTGGCTCGCCGCGGCCCGCATCGTCGCCCACGACCTGCCGGTCGTGACGATGTCCGCCGACTACCGCGCCGCCAAGCCGTGGCTCGTGTCGGTGGCGATGGACAACCGAGCCGGGGCCCACCTCGTCACCAGGCATCTGCTCGATCTCGGTCACCGCGACATCGCCTTCATCACCGGCCCCGAGGACTCGCCGGAGGCTGCGGCGAGGTTGCGGTCGTGGCGCGACGAGATGAGAAGCGCCGGCCTCGCCACATCGCGCGTGTACCCGGAGACTGGAGCTCGGCGACCGGGTTTGCCGCCGGCCGTCGGATCGTCGCCGACGGTCTCCCGACGGCGGTCTTCGCGGGGAACGACCAGATGGCGCTGGGGCTGCTCTCCGCGCTCGGCGCAGCGGGCGTCGACGTCCCCGGCGACGTGTCCGTCGCCGGGTTCGACGACCTGCCCGATGCCGAGTTCTTCCGGCCCGGACTGACCACGGTGCGCCAGGACTTCGCCACCCTCGCCGCCCGCTGCGTCGGCGTTCTGGAGCGGATCCTGGCGGGCGAGCGGGCGTCCAGCGTCTGGATCAGCGGCGAACTGGTGATCAGGGAGAGCACCGCGCCGCCGCGGAAACGAAAGCGAGCCCCGACACGACAAACCGGATGAGCCAACCGAAGCTTCAGGGTCGCAGCAAGCAGAACTCGTTTCCTTCGGGGTCGTGAAGAACGATCAGCGCGGGGTTGGGTTGGTGCTCGGACGCGCGAGCTCCGAGGGATTGCAGCCGGGCGAGCTCACCGTCCACGTCGTCGGTCCGCAGATCGATGTGAACTCGGTTCTTCACCCGCTTGGTCTCGGGCACCAACTGGAACCACAGACGTGGGCCCTGACCGCTGGTCGGCTGCACCAACACAGAGGGGTCGTCCTCGACGTCGTCGATGCCCATCGATCGAAGGCGCTCAACCTCGTCGTCGTCGTATGGCGCCACGATGTACCCGTCGAGCGCAGCCGCCCAGAAGCGAGCGACGGTGCTGGGATGCCGACAGTCGAACACGATGTCGGCGAGCTCGGCCACAAGCCCATCGTGGCGCCCGCCCACGTGGATTCGCGACCCGATAACGACGACTGCCGCGAGGTGGCGAGGTTGTCCGAGTGGGCGAGGGGGGACTTGAACCCCCACGAGGTTGCCCTCACTGGCACCTGAAGCCAGCGCGTCTGCCATTCCGCCACTCGCCCGAGTGGAACTCACACGCTAGCGGTGGGCTCATTCTCCTGGCGCGATCCGGTCACATCTGGCCGGTTCGCGCCGGTGGAACCGGGGACGCCCAGATGGAGGGGCGCTGCCGGAACCGTCGTTCGCGGCCGCCAGTAGGATCGGCCGGCTAGATGGTGATGCAGTCCCTGGAACGCCGTCTGGAGCGTATGGTCACGGGCGTGTTCTCCCGCGGCTCGCGTGCGCACATTCGGCCCATCGAGTTGGGTCGCCGGCTGGTCCGCGAGATGGACGACCAGCGCTCCGTCGACGTCCGTGGCCGGCGCGTCGTGCCCAACGACTTCGTGGTCCAGCTCTCCCAGCGCGACTTCGAGAGCTTCGGCGAGATCTCCGACGTGCTGCAGACCGAGCTCGTCGAGGCGGCCCGCGAGTACGCCCGCAGCGAGGGCTACCACTTCCTCGGCCCGGTCCGTGTCGAGTTGGCCGTCGACGAATCGCAGAAGACCGGTCGCTTCGAGGTGGCGGCGACGCTGCGCCAACCCGCCGAAGGTTCCGCTCCAACGGGGGCGTCGCTCGTGCTCCCCTCGGGTCAGCGCGTCACCCTCGGCGACACACCGGTCACCGTCGGGCGGCTGTCGGAGTGCACGATCCCGCTCAACGACACGAACGTCAGCCGCCGCCACGCCGAGATCCGCGCCAACCGCCAGAAGTTCGTCGTCGTCGACCTCGGCTCGACGAACGGCACGATGGTCAACGGCACGCGCATCTACGGCGAGACGGCGCTGAGCGACGGGGACATCATCAGTTTCGGCTCGACGTACGTACGATTCGAGGCTTCCTGACCACGGGGACCCGGGCCCGACGCCCAGCCCCGCCGACAGAGCGACCATGCGCACCGAACTGGCTCTCGACATCCTCAAACTCGTTCTGCTGGCGGCCCTCTACCTCTTCTTCGCGCGCGTGCTGTGGGCGGTGTGGTCCGAGGTGCGCACCGACCGTCGCGTGGTCGCCAGCCACGCCGTCAACGAGCGCGCCGAGACCCGTGCCGCTCCCGTGCCCAAGGCCCCGGCAGGCGTCCAAGGCGCAGAAGGGACGGCGGGGGCGGGTCGGACGGATGGTGATCCTCGAGCCCAAGGCCAAGCGCGGCACGACCTACGCCCTCGACGGCGAGATCACCATCGGACGCGATTCCGGCTGCACGGTGACGATCGAAGGGACAACTTCGTCTCCCAACGTCACGCCCGCATCTACGTGCGTCGACGGCCAGCCGATGGTCGAGGACCTCGGTTCCACGAACGGCTCGTTCTACAACGGCAACCGCCTCCAGGGAACCCGCCTGCTCCATCCCGGCGACCGCGTCCAGTTCGGCTACACGGTGCTCGAGGCGCAATGACTCCGACCGCCCAGCTGCGCTGGGGTGTGATGACCGATCCCGGTCGCATCCGCCAGCAGAACGAGGACAGCGTGCTCGTCGAACCGACGATGTTCGCCGTCGCCGACGGCATGGGCGGGCACAAGGCCGGCGAGGTGGCCAGCGCCCTGACGGTGCAGTTGCTGCAGCGGCGCCTCTCCGAGTCGGTGGCCCGCGGCACGACGCTCGACGACCTCCTCGCCGCCGTCGTCGAAGCGAACAACGAGATCTTCCAGGCCGCGACGACCAACGTCGACCACCAGGGCATGGGCACCACGCTCACCGGCCTCTTCGTCGTCCGCATCCCGTCGCCGGCCGGCGACGCCGGCGAGGCGGCCCCCCCGCAACGCCGGAGTCGTTCGCCCTCATCAACATCGGCGACTCGCGCACCTACCTGTTGCGCCACGGTCGCCTGCGCCGCGTCACCATCGACCACAACTACGTCCAGGAGCTCGTCAACACCGGGCACATCACCGACGACGAGGCCCGCACGCACCCCCGCCGCAACATCATCACGCGAGCGCTCGGCATCGATCCCTCGGTGCGCGTCGACGCCTGGACGCTGCCGATCGTGCGCGGCGACCGCTTCGTCGTCTGTTCCGACGGGCTGTCCGACGAGGTCCACGACAACGAGATCCACCAGATCCTGACGACGGTCGCAGACAGCCAGGCCGCCGCCGAGGAGCTCGTCGCCGCGGCCAACCGCCACGGCGGACGCGACAACGTGTCGGCCATCGTCGTCGACGTGCTCGAGGGCGTCGATCCCCCGGCCGCCGACGAAGAGCTCGACATCGATCCGGTGTGGCAGCCGGCGGAGTCGACGGGCACGTGGGCGGTCGCCGACCCGTCGTCGGCCGAGCCCGAGACGTTCGCCGACCTCGCCGCCCTGGCCAGCGCCCAAGGCGTGCGCATGGTCACCCCGGCGGGTGGCACGCGTGTGATCACGGCGGAGATGCCCGTGGTCCCCGGTTCGCCCCCAAGAAGCGGCGCCGGGTCGCCGGCTTCGTCCTGTCCGTGCTCGCCCTGGCCATCGTCGTGACGGCGTTCGTGATCGCCGCCGCCTACGCCCGCAGCACCTATCGGGTCACCTTCGACGACGGCGATCGCGTCGTCGATCTACCGCGGACGCGACTTCTTGTGGTTCCAGCCGACGCTCGAGGCGACGTACCTGTACGACCGCGACCAGCTCGACGAGGACTCCGTCGAGCTCGTCGAGCGCCAGTACGAGTTCGCCGAGGCCGACGACGCCGAGGACTTCCTCAACGCCCTCACACCGACGACGACGACGACGACCACCACGACGACCACGACGACGACCACCACCACCACGACGACGACCACGACCACCACCACGACGGAGCCGCGCAGCACGAGCACCCGCCCGTCGGCGTCGCCGACACGCACCACGTCGTCGGGCTAGCGGCGGCATGGCCGACCGCCTCTCCCCTCGCCCGGGCCCGGCGCTCGACGGAGCTGTCGCTCGTGGTGATGGCCGGGATGATCACGGCGATCTCCTACACGTTCGCCTCGCTCGGCCAGTACACGCAGATCCCGGCACGCATCATCCCGTTCCTGCTCACGCTGCTGGCGCTGCTGCTGCTCGCCCACCTCGCCGTGCGCTGGTTCGCCCGCGGCGCCGACCCGACGCTGCTGCCCCTCGTCGCCCTGCTCCACGGCATCGGCTACGTGATGATCACACGCCTCGAACCCGAGCGTCTCGCCGGCCTGCAGACGACGTGGAGCATCATCGCCGTCGTCGCCTTCGTCCTCGTCCTCGCCGTCGTGCAGCGGGCGGCCGACCTCGCCCGCTACCGCTGGACGTTCCTGCTGATCGGCGTCGGCCTGCTCGTGCTGCCGCTCGTGCCCGGCGTCGGCACCTCGTTCGGCGGCGCCCGCATCTGGGTGAGCATCGGGCCGGTCAACTTCCAACCCGGCGAGTTCGCCAAGATCGCCCTGGCCATCTTCTTCGCCAGCTACCTGGCCGACAACCGCCAGTTGATCGCCGGCGGCACGTGGACGGTGGGGCCGTTCCACCTCCCCGAACCGAAGGCCGTGCTGCCCGTGCTGGCGGCGTGGGCGTTCGCCGTCCTGGTGATGGTGGCCGAGCGCGACCTCGGCTCGTCGCTGCTGTTCTTCACGCTGTTCGTCGTCATGCTGTGGGTCTCCACCGAGCGGATGACGTACCTGTTCATCGGTGCCGTGCTGTTCTTCGGCGCGGCGTTCGTGTCGTGGCGGCTGTTCGACCACGTCCAGTCGCGTGTCGACATCTGGCTCGACCCGTGGGCCGACTGGCAGGACGACGGCTTCCAGATCGTGCAGGGGCTGTGGGGCATGTCCGACGGCGGCCTGATGGGCACCGGCCTCGGCCGCGGCAGCCCCGATATCGTGCCCGTGGCCGAGAGCGACTTCATCTTCACGTCGATCGGTGAGGAGCTCGGCATGTTCGGCGCGGCGGCGGTTCTGATGGCGTACCTGTTGATCGTCGGTGGTGGGCTGCGCATCGCCCTGCGCACCGACAACGCCTTCGAGAAGCTGCTCGCCGTCGGCCTCACGACGATCATGGGCATCCAGGCGTTCATCATCGTCGGCGGCGTCATCAAGCTCGTCCCGCTGACCGGCATCACGCTGCCGTTCGTCAGCTACGGCGGGTCGTCGCTGGTGTCCAACTACGTGCTGCTCGCCCTGCTCATCCGTCTCAGCGACTCGACGGCCCGGCGTCTCCACGAGATCCCGGACGACCCGACGATGGCGGAGCGCTGGGCCGCCAGGCGGCTGCGCCGCCAGCGGCCCCGCACCGTGGCGAGGCACGCCGGATGAACCGCAAGATCCGCCAGCTCGCCGCCGCCTTGATGGTCCTGTACGTCGTGCTCTTCGCGGCGATCAACTACTGGCAGGTCGGGCGCGAGTCCGAGCTCAACGCCATGGGCGGCAACACGCGGGCGATCCGGCGCGAGTTCTCCCGCCCGCGCGGCGAGATCGTCAGCGCCGACGGGGTCGTCGCTGCCGAGTCGATCGCCCTTCCCGACGACAACGAGTTCCCCTACCAGCGCCAGTACCCGACCGGCGAGCTGTTCGCCAACGTCACCGGCTACTACTCCCTCGCCCTCGGCGCCACCCAGCTGGAACGCACGCAGAACGCCGTGCTCACCGGCCAGACCGCCGAGCAGCGCATCGGCAACGTCGAGGACATCATCACCGGCGGCGACGGCACCGGCAACGTGCACATGACGCTGCGCGCCGACCTCCAGGAGACGGCCGCACAGGCGCTCGCCGGACGGCACGGCTCGGTCGTGATGCTCGACGTCGAGACGGGTGCCGTGCTGGCGATGTACAGCAACCCGACCTACGACCCGAACCGCATCGTCGACCCCGACTTCGACGCCGCCCGGGGAGCGCTCGAGGAGCTGCTCGAGGCATCCGGCAACCCGCTGCTGGCCAACGCCTACCAGGACCGCTTCATGCCCGGATCGACGTTCAAGGTGCTCACCACCGGCATCGCCCTGGAGGCCGGGGTCGTCGGCCTCGACAGCCAGTTCGAGCGGGTGACGGAGTGGACGCCGCCGCAGACGTCGAACCCGATCCAGAACTACGACGGCAGCAACTGCGGCGGCGACCTCCGCGAGGTGTTCCGGCGCAGCTGCAACGTGCCGTTCGCCCAGATCGCCCTCGACGTCGGCATCCCCGGCATGATCAGCGGGGTCGAGGCGTGGGGTGTCGGAGAGACGCTGCCGATCGACCTGCCCACGGCCGGCGGCGAGCACGTTCGGCGACACCAGCGGACTCGACCAACAACTCCCGCTGCTGGCGATGCGCGGCTTCGGCCAGCAGGAGGACCAGATGGTCCCGCTGCACATGGCGATGGTCGCCGCCGCCGTCGCCAACGGCGGCGTGATGATGCGGCCGTTCGTCGTGGCCTCGACCACCGACAGCCAGGGACGCACGATGACGCGCACACGAGCCCGAGGAGTGGAAGCGCCCGATCAGCGCACAGACGGCGGCGACGTTGAACTCACTGATGCAGAGCGTCGCAACGGAGGGGACGGCGAGTTGCTGCCTGCACCTCGCCGGCGGTGTTCCCGTCGCCGCCAAGACGGGAACGGCACAGCTCAACGAGGCCGGCGAGCCCGAGTTGTCGCACGCCTGGATCGTCGCCTTCGCGCCCGCCGACCAGCCACGTTACGCGGTGGCCGTCGTCGTGCTCGGTTCGGAAGAGGTCTCGGCGTCGACCGGCGGCCGCCTCGCCGGCCCGATCGCCCAGCAGATGCTCGACGAGGCGCTGGCCAATGGTTGAT
>CAWGJK010000018.1:0-247171 GCA_963822875.1 uncultured Acidimicrobiia bacterium
GCCACTCGCATGGGAGGCGCTTGATGCCGTTGATGAAGAAGGACTGGAGGTACGCCGGTTCGCCGGTGATGCGCAGGTCGGGGACCCGGCGGCGCAGCTCGTCGAACATCACCGTCATCTCCCGCCGGGCGAGGTTGGCGCCGAGACAGAAGTGCGGGCCGCCGGCACCGAAGCCGACCTGAGCCGGCTGCAGCGGGCGGGTGACGTCGAAGCGGTACGGGTCGGGGTAGACGCGCTCGTCGCGGTTCGCCGAGCAGTACCACAGCACGACCTTGTCGCCGGCGGCGATCGGCTGACCGGACAGTTCGGTGTCCTCCGTGGCCGTGCGCCGGAAGTGGATCACCGGCGTCGCCCACCGCACGATCTCCTCGACGGCGGTCTTGGCGTGGGCGTCGAAGTCGGCCCACCACAGCTCGCGCTGGTCAGGGTGGTCGGTCAGCGCCTTCATCCCGTGGCTGATGGCGTTGCGCGTCGTCTCGTTGCCGGCGACGACGAGCAGGATGAAGAACGAGCCGAACTCCTGGCTGGTCAACTGGTCGCCGTCGATCTCGGCGTGCATCAGCGCCGAGGTGAGGTCCTCGCTCGGGTTGGCCCGGCGGTCCTCGCCGAGCGCCTGGGCGTAGGAGAACATGCCGAGGGCGGCCTGCATCAGCGCGTCGAAGGAGCCGCCGTACTCGGGGTCGCCGGCTCCGAGGATGACGTTCGTCCACTGGAAGATCTGCTCGGTGTCGGCCGCTGGGATGCCCATCATCTGGCAGATGATCCGCAGCGGCAGGGGAGCGGCGACCGCCTGGACGAAGTCGCACGTCCCATCAGGGTGGGCCTCGAGCATCTCGTCGACGACCTCGGTGGCCAGCGTCTTGACGTACTCCTCGACGCGAGCGACCTCCTTCGGCGTGAAGCCCTTGGCGACGAGCGAGCGCAGGCGGTAGTGCTTCGGATCGTCCATGTTGATCATCGAGCCGAAGAACTCGTTCATCTCCTGGGGCAGGTCGCCGATGTTCGAGCCCTGGCCGGAGCAGAACAGGTGCGGGTTGCGGCTCGCCGCCCAGACGTCGTCGTGGCGCACGAGCGCCCAGTAGCCAGGCCCCGGCGGGAACGGAGAGTCCTCGAAGACGGCCTCGGGGAAGAAGCGCAGCCCCGGTTCGTCGCGCAAGCGCCGTGAACGCGGCCTCGCGGGTCTCGCGGTCGGCAAGCCAGAACTCGATGTCCGACAGGTTGATGTCATCGAGGGCGATCGTGCTCATGTCCGGGATCGTACGACGGGCGCGACCCGTCGGTACGCTGGTCGAGCGCGCTCGACACGGGGCGCCTGACCGAGGAGCCTCCCAATGCCCGAAGCCGTCATCGTCGCCACCGCCCGCAGCCCGATCGGGCGCGCCAACAAGGGCTCGCTGGCCTCGATCCGTCCCGACGAGCTGTCGACGCAGATCGTCACGGCCCTGCTCGACAAGGTGCCGCAACTGCCGCGTGACCAGATCGAGGATCTGATCATGGGGTGCGGGCAGCCGGCCGGCGAGTCCGGCTTCAACATCGCCCGCGTCGTCGCCGTGCTCTCCGGCCTCGACGAGGTCCCCGGCGTGACGGTCAACCGCTACTGCTCGTCGAGCCTGCAGACGATCCGCATGGCCGCCCACGCCATCAAGGCGGGGGAGGGCGACGTGTTCATCTCCGCCGGCGTGGAGACCGTCAGCCGCTACGGGTCGGGCGCCAGCGACACGGCGCCCAACGCCCGCTTCGCCGGCGCCGGCGAGCGCACGGCCGAGCGGGCGCTCGGCGGCAGCCCCGACTGGACACCGCCGTCCGACCTGCCCGACATCTACATCGCCATGGGCCAGACGGCCGAGAACGTCGCCGAGTCCGAGCACGTCACCCGCGAGGAGATGGACGAGTTCGCCAAGCTGTCCCAGGACCGCGCCGTCGCCAACATCGAGAACGGCTTCTTCGCCGAGGAGATCATCCCGGTGACGCTGCCCGATGGGACCGTCGTGTCCAAGGACGACGGGCCACGCGCCGGCACGACGCTCGAGGGTCTCGGCCAGTTGAAGCCGGTGTTCCGCCCGGACGGCACCGTCACGGCCGGCAACGCCTGCCCGCTCAACGACGGCGCCGCGGCCGTGCTCGTGATGAGCGACACCAAGGCGGCCGAGCTCGGCCTGACGCCGCTCGCACGCGTCGTGGCGTCGGGTGTCTCCGGCCTGAACCCGGAGATCATGGGCCTCGGCCCGATCGAGGCCAGCCGCCAGGCGCTCGCCCGGGCCGGCATGACGATCGACGACATCGACCTGGTGGAGATCAACGAGGCCTTCGCCGCCCAGGTGATCCCGTCGGCCAAGCACCTCGGCATCGACTGGGAGAAGCTCAACGTGCACGGCGGCGGCATCGCCCTCGGTCACCCGTTCGGGATGACCGGCGCCCGCATCATGACGACGCTGATCCACGGCCTGCAGGCCGAGGACAAGACGTTCGGCCTGGAGACGATGTGCGTCGGCGGCGGCCAGGGCATGGCCATGATCGTCGAACGTCTGAGCTGACCGTATTTCCCAACTTTTCGGGAACAGCGGCCACGCCGCGTCGCGGTCAGAAGCGGAAGGGCTCGGCCCGGATGCACACCACCGTTGGGTTGGCGAGCATCCGGGAGGCCCGCACGAGGTACTGCTCGCCGCCGCTGGAGAGCGCGCCGAGCGTCCAGCTGTTGTCGGGAAGACGTTCGCCCGGACCGTGGTCCTCGAGGGCGTCGACGTCGAGACCGGCCATCTCCGCCTCGGCCCGCCACAGATGGACCAGGCCGCGGCGCAGGTTGGGATCGTCGATCAGGTCAGGCCCGTCGAGGTGCAGCTCGACGTTGGTGATCGACACCGGCTCGAGCTGCTCGAGGTCGATCACCTCGCCGGCCAGCTCACCGTCGAGCATCACCACGACTGGCCCGCCGTTGCCGGCAGCGCCGCCGACGAATCCGTAACGCACGACCGGCAGTCCGTCCTCGTCGGTGGTGGCCCACCTGACGCGGTCGCCGAGCCCGAACGTCATGCGCCGGCGACCTCGGCGATCACGGCGTCGGAGAGCGCCGGCCAGCAGCGCATCGCTTCGATCGACCAGTCGTCGAACGGCCGGTCGGTCAGCGCGACCAGCGCGCACCCGGCCGCCGGATCGACCCACATCATCGTGCCAGCGCCACCGAAGTGGCCGTACGTCGACGAGTCGTTCGTCGCGCCGGTCCAGTGCGGTGACTTGTTCCCACGGATCTCGACGCCCAGTCCCCATGGGCACGGATCGAAACGCCCCACGCCGGGCACGATACCGGCAAGGTCGGGATAGTGCGGCCGAACCGCGTCCGCCGCCGTGGCCGCGGCGAGCAGCGTGGGCGACTGCAGCTCGCCGAGAAAGGCGGCGACGTCGACAACTGTCGACCACACGGCGTGGGCGGGCGAGCCCGCCAGCTCGCTGTCGACCATCCCGAGCGGGGCGAAGACCGCCTCGTGCAGGTACTCGCCGAACGGCGTGCCCGCCGCTGCGGCGACGGCGTCAGCGGCCATCTCGATGCCCGTGTTGGAGTAGATCCGCCGTCGTTCCGGCGACGTGATCGGGTCAGGCCCGTCGAACGAGTAGCCGCCGGCGTGTGCCAGGAGATGATTCAGCGTGCAGCCGGGCTGGCCGATCGGGTCGTCCAACGACACGATCCCTTCCTCGACGGCCACGAGCGTCGCCCACGCCGTCAGCGGCTTGCTCAGCGACGCCAGGCGGAAGCGGTGATCGTGTGCGCCGACCGTGCCGGCAACCGTGCCGTCAGCGAGCACGACGGCGGCAGCCGCCGTCGGCACCGGCCACGTGGCGACCTGCTCGAGGGCGCGCATTCAGACGCGTGCGCCGGCGATCAGCTCGGCGACGCGGAACGCCAGGTCGAGGCTCTGGCGGGCGTTGAGCCGCGGATCGCACATCGTCTCGTAGCGGTGGTCGAGATCGGCGTCAGAGACGGCGTCGGCACCGCCGAGGCACTCGGTGACGTTCTCACCGGTCAGCTCGACGTGGATCCCGCCCGGCCACGTGCCCTCGGCACGGTGGGCACGGACGAACCCGGCGATCTCGCGGACGATGTCGTCGAAGTGGCGCGTCTTGCGGCCGCTCGGCGCGCTGAACGTGTTGCCGTGCATCGGATCGCACGCCCACGCCACGGGATGGCCGGCGTCGGCGACGGCACGCAGCAGCGGGCGCAGCCGCTCCTCGACGTGGTCGGCGCCGATGCGGCTGATCAGCGTCAGGCGCCCGGGCACGCGGTCGGGGTCGAGGGCCTCGCAGAGGGCGAGCAGCTCGGCCGGTTCGACGGTGGGGCCGACCTTGCAGCCGATCGGGTTGCCGACCCCGCGGAGGAACTCGACGTGGGCGCCGTCGAGGTCCCGGGTGCGCTCGCCGATCCACAGCATGTGCGCCGAGCAGTCGTACCAGTCACCCGTCAGCGAGTCCTGGCGGGTGAGCGCCTCCTCGTAGCCGAGGATCAGCGCCTCGTGGCTGGTGTAGACGTCGACCTCGCGCAGGTTCGGGTTCGACGTGGTGTCCACGCCGCATGCCTGCATGAACCGCAGCGCACCGTCGATCTCCGCCGCCAGCCGTTCGTACCGACGCCCTTCAGGGCTCGACGCGACGAACTCCTGCGTCCACGCGTGCACTCGGGTGAGGTCGGCGAAGCCGCCCTTGGTGAACGCCCGCAGCAGGTTCAGCGTCGACGCCGACTGGTGGTACGCCTGCACGAGCCGGTCGGGGTCGGGCATCCGCGCCGAGGCGTCGAACGGCGAGCCGTTGACGATGTGCCCGCGGAACGACGGCAGGTCGACGTCGCCCTGGCGCTCGGTCGGGTTCGTGCGCGGCTTGGCGAACTGCCCGGCGATGCGGCCGACCTTCACGACGGGAACGCCCATCGAGTACGTCAGCACGACGGCCATCTGCAGGATGACGCGCAGCTTCTCCCGGATGTTGTCGGCGGAGAAGTCGTCGAACGACTCGGCGCAGTCGCCGGCCTGGAGGAGGAACGCCTTGCCGGCGGCGACGTCGGCGAGCGACGCCTGCAACGACCGCGACTCGCCGGCGAACACGAGCGGCGGGTAGGCGGCGATCGTCTTCAGGGCGCGGTCCAACCCGTCGTCGTCGGGCCAGTCCGGTTGCTGACCGGCAGGGTGCTGCTGCCACGACGAGGGCGTCCACGTCACGGCGTGGAGGCTACCTGCGACAGTCGCTCCGGGCCCGGACGCGAATCTGGGCGCAGATCGTCTCGGAAACCGAGACGAATCGCGCCCAGAGACGAATCGCGCCCAGATGTGGGCTACACGGCCAGGATGCGCTCGGCGTCGTCGCGGAGGCCGACGACGGCGCGGCTGACGAGCCGGCGGGCGGCCTCGGCGGTGACACCGAGTTGCTCGCCGACCTCGCGAAAGCTCTTGCGCTCGCCGTCGAGCAGGCCGAAGCGGGCCTCCACGGCGTAGCGGGCGCGGTGGTCGAGCGTGCCGAGCAGCTCGTCGAGCAGATCGCTGTCGACCATCGTCATGACGTGGTCCTCAGGCGTGCCATCACCGTTGGCCATGAGGTCGCCGAGCGTGGCGTCGCCGTCGTCGCCGACCGTCTTGTCGAGCGACACCGGCGTGGTCAGCCGGTGCAGCTCGGCGTTGGCCTGGTCGAGGGTCTCGCCGTCGCCCGACGCCTGGCGCAGCGCCGCCCGCAGGCTCGCCGAGCGGTCGCCCGGGATGCGGATCAGGCTGGCCTTCTGGTCGAGCGCCCGGCCGATGGCCTGGCGGATCCAGAACGTGGCGTAGGTGGAGAACTTGAAGCCGCGCCGCCAGTCGAACTTGTCCACGGCGTGCTCGAGACCGAGGTTGCCCTCCTGGATCAGGTCGAGCAGATCCATGCCCTGGGGCAGCGGGTAGCGGCGGGCGATGCTGACGACCAGGCGCAGGTTGGACCGGATGAAGCGATCCTTGGCATCGGCGGCCCGGGCCACGGCCGCCTTGAGGGCGGCGCTGCGCTTGCCGTTGGCGAGCTGCTCGGCCGCCTCGCGACCTGCCTCGATCACGCGGGAGAGCTCCCGCTCGTCCTCGGCGGTGAGGAGGGGGACCTTGCCGATGTCGTTCAGGTACAGGCCAATGGAGTCGTTCATGTTGTGTTGTTCAACCGTTCGTCGCTGAGAAGGATTCCGACCTGTGCTGATACCTTGCGGCACCGGCATCACTGATCGCGTCGATGGGAGTCGTAGCGGGGGGAGTCAGCGTGTGCCTGGCGCAGATCGGTCAAGAGGGGGGACAATCAACCGTACCAGGCGTGTCAAGGCTTTTTCCGTCGCCCCGTCCCAAGCGCGTTACACCACGTAGACTGCGCCGCCGTGCCAGGCAGGGCCGCCACCACCGTTGCCGCGCCGGTGGCCGGGGAGCATCCCCCAGGTGGCCTCCGACGTGTCGGCCTGTTCGGCGGGACGTTCGATCCGCCGCACGTGGGGCACCTCGTCACCGCCGTCAACGTCCGCCACGCCCTCGAGCTCGACGTCGTGGTGCTGATGGTGGCCAACGTCCCCTGGCAGAAGGAGTCGAGCCGCACGATCACCCCTGCCCTGGACCGCCTGGTGATGGTCGAGGCGGCGGTCGCCGACGTCCCCGGCCTGGAAGCCGGACGGCTGGAGATCGACCTCGGCGGGCCGAGCTTCACCGCCGACACGCTCGCCGCACTCACCGAGCAGACGCCGGGCGCCGACCTGTTCACGATCGTCGGCGACGACGCCGCGGCCGGATTGACGACCTGGGAGCGCCACGAGGAGGTCGTCGCCCGCTCGACGATGGTCGTCGTCGACCGGCCCGGCGACCCCGTCCGTCTCCCCGGCGACGTCACGTGGATCCACGTCGAGGTCCCCCGGTTGGAGGTCTCCAGCACGGACCTGCGCGCCAGGTTCAGCGACGGACGGCCGCTCGACTACCTCGTCACCGACCCCGTGCTGGCCGTCATCGCCGAGCGCGGCCTGTACAGGGGTGACGCGTGACGGCACTGCCGGACCGTCGCCGACGCTCGACCCTCATCGCCGCCACCACCGCCGGTGCCACCGTCGTCGCCGCCGTCGCGCTGGCCGCACTCGGCGGCGTGACGCTGTACCACTCGACGGAGGGTGCCGACGCCGCCTCCGGCGTGCCTGAGCTGGTGTTCCCGTCGACGCCGACCGGCGTCGTGGCGGCGGTCGACGAGTCGGGGGCGCTGGCCTCGGTGGCCGTGCTGGTCGTCCAGCCGGCGGGCGTCGGCGGCAGCGTGGTGACCGTGCCCGTCAGCGCCGATTCCACCAACGGCAAGGGCGAGGAGCGCTTCCCGATCGCCGAGACGATGGCGCTGCGCGGCCCCGAGTCGTTGCAGCAGGAGCTGGAGTCGATGCTCGGTCTCGGCATCGACGCCATCGAGGTCGTCGATGCCGCCCGGCTGGCCACGTTGCTCGGCGACGTCGGTCCGATCGCCGTCGAGCTGCCCGTCGACGTCACCGATGCGAGCGGGGCTGTCGTCGCCGACGCCGGCTCGGCCACGCTCGATCCGGCCGCCGCCGCGTCGATCCTCACCGCCCGCGATCCGGCAGTCGCGGCCCTCGACCAGTACCCCGCGGCGACTGCCGTGTGGTCGGGGATCGCTGCGTCGATGAGCGGCGGCGACGCCGTGGCGTCAGCGAGCGATGCCGCGCCGACCGTCGAAGGGCTGATGACGGCGCTGTCGGGCGGACCGGTCGGAGCGCGTGGCCTCCGAGCTGAGGCCGCCGACGCCGAGCAGAACCCGCGTGGCGTCGACGTCAGCCTGCTCGACCAGGCGGACGTCACCCTCGTCTTCGCCCAGATCGCACCGGGGAACGTCGCCGCCCCGAACCCCGCGCTCACGCTCCGCGTCGAGGCGCGCTTCTCGGACGAGCAGCTCGAAGGCACCGGAATGACGAACGACGAGGTCGCCTACGCGGCGATCTCGTCGCTGCTGTTCGTCAAGGCCAACGTGCTCTCCGTCGACACCGAGTCGGACACCGCTGGCGACGTGACCGTCATCGAGATCTCCGACGAGACCTTGGCCGGCGCCACCGAAGGCGTCGACCTGCTGTTCGGCGAGATCGATGTGCAGCCGGCCGAGACACGCATCGTCGGCGTCGACGCAGTGGTCCGTCTCGGCGAGTCCTACCTCGACTTCCTCGCAGACGCCACGCCCGCTGCCGCAGAGACCGCCGCCGCCGCAGACGACGCCGGGTCCGCTGATGGCTGACGGTAGCGATGACGCCCTGACAGTGGCGAAGCTGGCAGCTCGTGCCGCCGACGAGAAGCAGGGGCGCAACATCGTGGTGCTCGATGTCGGCGAGATCCTGGCCATCGCCGAGCTCTTCGTCGTGCTCGAGGCGCCCAACCGGCGGCTGGTGCGCACGCTCGTCGACGAGATCGAGCAGGCCGTCAGGGCGGCGACCGGCCGCTCGCCTCGGCGGGTCGAGGGGGTCCGCGAGCAGCAGTGGGTGCTGCTCGACTACGGCGACGTCATCATCCACGTGTTCCTCGACGAGATCCGCCGCTTCTACGAGATCGAGCGGCTCTACCGAGACGCGCCGCTCGTCGAGTGGGCGAGCTGACAAGCGGGTATCCTTCGATCGCTCCGGGGCTGTAGCTCAGTTGGCAGAGCGCTTCCATGGCATGGAAGAGGTCAGGGGTTCAATTCCCCTCAGCTCCACAAGAGTCCCTGGGTTCAATTCCCCTCAGCTCCACTCGCTCCTGACGCGTCGCCTCCGTCCCCCTGTCGAGGGATTTCGACCACGAGGAGGCAGGTGTCACGCATCTTCGGCGGCGCGACGGCGATGGTTCCCGCTAGCAAGCAGAGCCATGTCATCGCACTCCGATTTGGTGAGCCAGCTGAACGCTCTGCTGCGGCTCACGCACACCGAGATCATGATCGCCGAAACCCGTCGTGCTCAGGCAGCCACTGCGGACATCGAGCGTGAGCTCGACGCCAATGCCGACAAGGGTCGTGAGCGCTCCCAGCTGCTCGCCCGCTCGATCCGCGAACTGGGCGGCATCCCCGACGCGTTGGGCATCGTCGCCGGCCGGTTCACCGCGGCGGCGAAGGCCACCGCCGAACAGGGCCAGGACCTGACCGAGGCGCTCCTCGGTGATCTGGCGCTCGAGCACGAACTGCTGGACCGGACCCGGCTGGCCTCGATGTTGGCCGAGCGGCTCGACGAGCGACAGGCGACCCGGACCCTCGAGCGGCTCGAGGTCGCCCACACGGCCACCATCGACTGGCTCATGACGCGACTCGGCGAAGTCGCCGTCGGTGGACCGACGGCGTTGCGCCCGACACCGTTGCAGTCGGTCGCCGGCGCCGCCCGGCGGCTGTCCGCCATGCCGGCGCGCCAGGGAGCGACACTCGCCAACCGGTCGATCGACACCGCTCGGCGGGCTCGTTCGGGTGCCACCGGCGCCGTCAGTGCCAATGTCGAGCGTGTGCGCCAGCTGGCCGAAGCCGCCGCCGAGATCTGGACCGTCGGCCGCGATGCCGGCTTGAAGCGATCCGAGGAGATCGCCGAGGCCCGCGGCGCTCGCGACACCGCGCGGACCGTCAATCGGGTCCGCCGAGAGCTGGGCGCCGTCGGCACGACCGAGCTGCCGATCCGCAACTACGACGAGCTCACCGTCAACACCGCCGTGAGCCGCATCGACCGGCTGCGCGACGTCGACGAGGTGCGCACCGTCCTCGCCTACGAGGCCGCGCACAAGGCTCGTAAGGGCGTCCTCGAGGCCGCCCGGGCGCGAGTCGAGCAGCTCTCCGCCGAGCTCGCCGCAGCGTCCTGATCCTGCGGATCCGCCGTCAGGCGGGTTCGATGGTGGTGAGGTCGACGACGGAGTCCTCTCAGGGACGACTGTCACTGGATGTGGGGAGAAGACCCCGTTTCGGGGGTCTCAGCCCTGCGGCGAGCAGCGCCACGCGAATGCGGTCGGCAGCACGACTCCGTGAGTAGTGCGTCTCGACGACCTCGCGCGCGCGTGCGGCCAGTCGTGCGCTGCCCGCCGGGTCATCCCACAGTTCGGCGGCCAGCCGGGCGAGATCGGCGGGCATGTCACCGACGAGGACGTCTCGTCCGGGGACGAGCTCGAGTCCCTCGATCCCCTTCGGTGTGCTCACGACGGGCACGCCCGCGGCCATCGCCTCGAGGATCTTGAACCTCGTTCCGCCGCCCTCGCGGAGCGGGACGACGAGGGCGAGGGCGCGCTCCAACCAGGGCCGGACGCTCGGCACCGCGCCGGTGACCTCGATGTCGCTGCGACAAGCGGCCTGCTCGCGGAGCCACGCCGGCGGCGAGTGCCCGACCAGGGCCAACGAGGCGCCAGCGATGCGTCGGGCGACAGCTGGCAAGACCTCGTCGACGAGCATCGCCGCGGCTCGCTGATTCGGCGGATAGGCGAAGCTGCCCATGAACGCGAGCAGCGGCTCCGGTGCCGGGCCCCGGCGAGGCGGACACGCGGTGTCGACCACGTTCGGCACCAACCAGGCGTCGGCGCCGCGGTCGGCGAACCAGCGCTGGTCACCGGAGCTGCATGCCCACACCTGATCGACCGCAGCGATCGCCCGACACTCGATCGCTGCCGTGCGTGACGCCATGAGCCGATCGAGATCTCGATGTTCGCCGCTCGCCGCCGAGGCGATCTGCTCGTAGACGGAGCTCTCGACGTTGTGCGCGTCGAGCACCACGAACGCGCCGGCCGCTCGCGCGGTGGCGATGTAGCGGTGCAGCCACAGCTGCTCGACGACGACCACGTCTGGACGACACCGTCGAAGCAGCGCCAGCAGGGCTGCATCACCGGCAGGCGTCCACCGCGCGTCGCTCGGGTGCCCACCTTCCAGCCGGGCCCATCGATCTTCCCGATCAGGCGGCGTCCGGACGCCGAGCCCGATGGCATCCTGCTCGCCGAGGGCGGAGCGCGGCAGCGGCCCGGCTGGATCGCCGACTCCGATCACCGTGACCGGCCCGAGCGCGGCCAACCCGGCGATGTTGGCGGCGTTGCGCAGGGCGATCCCTCCCGCCGCGCCTGCGGGGTGCTCCTCGACGAGGACGACCGAGCCGAGGGACGCCACGGGCGAGCCCGTACCCGCCGGCACGGACTCGCATCCCGGTCAGCGGTCATGTTTCGCCGGGCGGTCGCGAGGGAAGTGGGTGCGACGTGCTCGCCGAACGTCCTCGCCGGCCTCGCCGCCCGTGACCGCGGTCAGCTACGACGTCGTCGTCCCGACGATCGGCCGGCCGTCGCTCGTCCGGATGCTGCGCGCGCTGGCAGAAGGCGACGGGCCGTGGCCCGAGCAGCTGATCGTCGTCGACGACCGCCCGCCGAGTGGATTGGAGCTCGAGCTGCCGGCAGGGATCCTCCCGATGCCTGTGACCGTCCTGCGAGCAGCCGGCAACGGCCCCGCGGCAGCGCGCAACCTCGGCTGGCGCGCCGGCAGTGCGACCTGGACGGTCTTCCTCGACGACGACGTCCTCCCACGACCGGGCTGGCGGGCCGATCTCGCCAGCGACCTCGGGCGAATGGAGCGGCTCGAGGGCGGATCGCAGGGCCGCATCGTCGTTCCCCGACCGCCGGGTCGCCCACCGACGGACTGGGAACGCAACGTCGGAGGACTCGCACGAGCGCGCTGGGCCACGGCGGACATGGCCTATCGGCGGACCGCGCTGGAGCGGGTCGGCGGCTTCGACGAGCGCTTCCCGCGTGCCTACCGGGAAGACGCCGATCTCGCCCTGCGGGTCCGGGAGGCGGGCTTTCGACTGCGTGCCGGCGAGCGCTCGACGGACCATCCGGTGCGTCGGGCCCCGTGGTGGACGAGCGTCCGGGCCCAGGTCGGGAACGCGGACGACATGCTGATGCGGCGCGTCCACGGCCCGCGGTGGCGGCAACTGGCCGAGGCCGGCCCGGGGTCGATCCGCCAGCACGTGCGCACGACGGCAGCCGTCGTGCTCGCCGTCGCCGCGCTGGTCTCCGGGCGACCGCGCGGCCGGTTGGTCGCCGGCGTCGCCGGCGGTGTCTGGCTCACTCGGTGCGACATCCTTCTGCGCCCGCCGGATCCTTCCGGGGCCGCGGACGGCTGCCGAGATCGCGGCGATGGTCGCGACGAGCTTGGCCATCCCGCCCGTTGCGACGTGGCACCTCGGGCGCGGCTGGCTGCGCGCGTGCCGCCTCGTGCCGAGACGGCGGCCGGCCGCTGTGCTCTTCGACCGTGACGGCACGCTGATCGAGGACGTGCCGTACAACGGCGATCCCGAACGGGTCGTGCCGGTTCCCGGCGCCCGCGAGGCGCTCGACCGTCTGCGCGTGGCGCGGATTCGTACGGCCGTGGTCAGCAACCAGAGTGGTGTCGCGCGCGGGTTGATCACCGAACAACAGGTTCGCGACGTCAACGCGCGGGCCGAGCAGCTGCTCGGACCGCTCGGTCCGTGGTTGATCTGCTACCACGCGCCGGGCGACGGCTGTGACTGCCGCAAGCCGCTGCCCGGCCTGATCGAACAGGCCGCCGCCGCGCTCGAGGTGCCGGCCGATCGCTGCGTCGATGATCGGTGACATCGGGGCCGACGTGGACTCGGCCACGACGCGCCGGCGCCATGGCGATCCTCGTCCCGAACGGCGCGACGCGGCCGGCAGAGATCGAAGCCGCAGCGATCGTCGCCGGTGACCTGTCCGAGGCCGTCGACATCCTGATCGGGCCCCGGCGATGAGCGGGCGCGTGCTCGTCGCTCGTCTCGACAACCTCGGTGACGTGCTGCTCGCCGGACCGGCGGTGCGCGCGGTACGGGCGAGCGGACTCGCGGTGACGATGCTGTGCGGCCCGAACGGGCGAGCCGCCGCCGAGCTGTTGCCCGGCGTCGACGAGATCCTCGAGTTCCGCGCGCCGTGGATCGATCCCGACGGGCACGCCGTGGACGGCGCGGCGATCGATGCGCTGGTCGACGACGTGCGAGCCCGACGCTTCCAACAGGCGGCTGTCCTGACCAGCTTCCACCAGTCCCCGCTGCCCCTCGCCCTGCTGCTGCGGCTGGCCGGTGTCCCGATGATCGCCGCCATCAGCGTCGACTACCCGGGCACGCTCCTCGATGTGCGCCACCTCGTGGCCGACGACCTTCACGAGGTCGAGCGCAACCTGTCGCTCGTCGCCACCCTCGGCCATCGGCTGGCACCGGGCGACGACGGCCGCTTGGCGGTCGAGCTGCCCGGCGGCGACATCCCGGCCGAGCTGCACCGGCCCGTACGTCGTCGTGCACCCCGGCGCATCGGTCCCGGCTCGGGCGTGGACGGTCGACGGTCACCGCGACGCCGTCGCCGCACTGCTCGCGGCCGGCTGGCACGTCGCCGTCACCGGCGGACCCAGCGAACGCGCCCTGACCGCCGCCGTCGCCGATCAACCGGGTGCCGTCGATCTCGGCGGGCGCACGACGTTCGCCGAGCTCGCCACCGTGCTCGCCGCCGCCGAGACCGTCGTCGTCGGCAACACGGGCGCGGCGCACCTCGCCGTTGCCGTCGGAACTCCGGTCGTGTCGGTGTACGCCCCGACCGTCCCGGCAAGCAGGTGGCGACCGTGGCGACAGCCCCATGTGCTGCTCGGCGACCAGGCGATCGCCTGCGCCGGTTGTCGCGCCCGTCTGTGTCCCGTCGCCGGTCACCCGTGCGTCGCCGGTGTCACCTCCGGTGACGTGCTGTCCGCCGTGGAGCGGCTCGCCGCACGACCCGTCGTGGCGCCGGCGTGAACATCTTCCTCTGGCACGTCCACGGCTCGTGGACGACAGCCCTCGTCCAGGGCGAGCACCGATACTTCGTGCCGGTCGACCGTGATCGGTCGCCGTGGGGACTCGGGCGGGCACGGACGTGGACCTGGCCCGACGCAGCCGTCGAGGTCACCGAAGCCGAGGCGGCGGAGCTCGATGTCGACGTGGTGCTGCTGCAACGGCCCGAGGAGCTGCACGGGCTGGCGGCCCAGTGGCTGGGCGGGCGCCAGCCCGGTGTCGACGTTCCCGCCGTGTACGTCGAGCACAACGCACCACAGGGCCGGATCGCCGACATGGTCCATCCCACCGCCTCCACGGCCGGCGTGACGGTGGTCCACGTGACGGCGTTCAACGACCTGTTCTGGGACTGCGGCGAGCGCCGGACTCGCGTCATCGAGCACGGGATCGTCGATCCGGGCGATCGCTTCACCGGCGAGCTGCCGCAGGCTCGCCGTCGTCATCAACGAACCGGCTCGGCGCGGCCGGGTCACCGGTACGGATCTGCTGTCCCGCTTCGCCGTCGCCGCCCCGGTCGACCTGTTCGGCATCGGCGCCGGCCAGGCTCGGCGGGATCGAGAACCTGCCGCAGGCAGCGCTGCACGACGAGATGGCGCGGCGTCGCGTCTACGTGCACCCGGTGCGCTGGACGTCGCTCGGGCTCTCGCTGCTCGAGGCGATGCACCTCGGGATGCCGGTCGTCGGCATTGGCGACGACCGAGGTACCCGACGCCGTGCCGGCCGGCGCCGGCGTCGTCTCGACGTCGGTCGACGTGCTCGTCGACGCCGCCCGCCGGCTCGTCGCCGACCCCGAGGAGGCCCGCGTCATGGGCAAGTCGGCTCGCGCCGCAGCCCTGCGCTCGCTACGGGCTCGCTCGCTTCCTCGCCGACTGGGACGCACTGTTCGAGGAGGTGACCTCATGAGCTCCGAGTCGAGGCGGCCCACGCGTCGCCCTCGTCTCCGAGCACGCCAGCCCGCTGGCAGTGCTCGGCGGCGTCGACGCCGGCGGCAGAACGTGCACGTCGCCGCGCTGGCCGAGCACCTGGCCAGGCGCGGGCTGGCGAGTCGACGTGTTCACACGGCGCGACGACCCGGACCTGCCTCGCCGGGTCCCGCTGTGCCCCGGCGTGTCCGTCGTCCACGTCGATGCCGGGCCGGCGACACCGCTGCCCAAGGACGAGCTGCTGCCGCACATGTCGACCTTCGCCGACGTGCTGCATCGCACGTGGTCGGCAGCTCCGTCCGGACATCGTCCACGCCCACTTCTGGATGTCCGGTCGCGCGGCACTGGACGGCCGGACGGGACCTCGGCCTGCCCGTGGTGCAGACGTTCCACGCCCTCGGCGTCGTCAAGCGGCGTCAGCAGGGCGACGCAGGACACCAGCCCGCCGGGTCGCCTGGCCACCGAAGCGCGGCTCGTGCGCACGGTCGACCACGTCATCGCCACGTGCACCGACGAGGTGTTCGAGCTCGTCAGGCTCGGTGGCGATCGCACGCGCATGTCCGTCGTCCCGTGCGGGGTCGACGCCGCGCGCGTTCACACCCGACGGCGTCGGTCGAACGTCGCCGGCTGGCTCGGCGCCTCGTCGTGGTCAGCCGGTTGGTCGAGCGCAAGGGCATCGGCAACGTCATCGCCGCGCTCGCCGAGATCCCCGACACCGAGCTGGTGATCGCCGGCGGGCCGGAACGCACACGGGTCGCCGACGACCCCGAGGCCCGGCGCCTGCTGCGGCTCGCCGAAGCGCACGGCGTCGCCGAGCGCGTCGAGCTGCGCGGTCAGCTCCGACGTCACGAGCTGCCGCCGTTGCTGCGCTCGGCCGACGCCGTCGTGTGCGTGCCGTGGTACGAGCCGTTCGGCATCGTGCCGCTCGAGGCGATGGCCTGCGCTCGACCGGTGCGTCGCCAGTGCGGTCGGCGGTCTGATCGACACCGTCGTCGACGGCGTGACGGGCGTGCACGTCCCGCCGCGCGACGTCGGACCGGCTGGCCGACGCCCTGCGTGGCCTCCTCGGCGACCCGGGCAGCAGCGGAGCGAATGGGTCGCGCCGGGCGGCTGCGGGTCGAGGAGCGCTACGGGTGGGAGCGCGTCGCCGACGCCACCCTGGCCTGCTACCGAGCGCGGAGCTCGATCCGGCGGCGACGGCAGCGCCGGCGACGGTCCGGCGAGGAGGTGTCGGACGTCGACTGCGACGCCGTCGACCAGCGATCCGTCGAGCTGCGCGCGGATCGCGCTGCGAGCGCGCTGGAGCAGACGACGCCGAGCGGATCGAGCAGTGGGGCTTCCGGATCGGGCAGCTCCTCGCCGCCGGCGGTCGCCTGCTGGCCGTCGGCAACGGTGGCAGCGCCGCGCAGGCCGCCGCACCTCATCGGCCGAGCTGGTCGGCCGCTTCGACGGTGACCGTCGCCCGCTCGCCGCCGCTGGCGATCGGCAGCTGAGCATCCCACGATGACAGCGCTCGTCAACGACTACGGGGTCGACGAGGCGTTCGCCCGTCCCGTGCGCGCGCACGGCCGGACCGGGTGACGTCCTCGTCGCCCTCTCCACGTCCGGCCGCAGCAGCAACGTGCGGGCGAGCGTCGCCGCGGCGCAGGACCTCGGGCTGCTCACCCTTGCGCTGACCGGTCCCGCACCCAACCCGCTGGCCGAGGAGTGCGACGACGTGATCACCGTCGCGGCGACGCGCACGGCGACCATCCAGGAGGTGCACCAGGTCGTGATCCATCTGCTGTGCGTGGAGATCGACGCTGCCGTGCGCTTCCATGACCGCATCGGGTTCGTCTCATGACGTCGTTCGTGGTCATCGGCGATGCGCTGCTCGATCGCGACATCGACGGCGACGTCGATCGCCTGTGTCCCGACGCCCCCGCCCCGGTCGTGTCGCACCGCATGACACGCACGCGCCCGGGCGGTGCCGCGCTCGCCGCCACACTCGCCGCACGCGCCGGGCGATCGGTGACGCTCGTCACCGCCGTCTCCGACGACGCGGCCGGCGTCGAACTGCTCGGACGGCTCGACGACGAGCGAGTGGACGTCGTCAACCTGGGCAGCGGCGGCACGACGGCGGAGAAGGTTCGCATCCGCTGCTGGCGAGCACACGTTGCTGCGCCTCGATCGCGGGGCCGCCGAGGATGTGATCGGTGCGCCGGGCTCGACGGCGCGCCGCGCGCTCGACGAAGCGGATGTCGTGCTGGTGTCCGACTACGGCCGCGGGATCACGGCCCACGCCGGGCGTTCGCGCCGCACTCGAGCGGCGGATCGGTCGCGAGGTCGTGTGGGATCCGCATCCTCGCGGAGCGCCACCCGTGCGCGCCGCCCGCCTCGTGACCCCCAACCAGTCCGAGGCGGCGACGATGTCCGGACTGCCGTTCGCCGCCGACGTGCGTGGTGTGACCGAGCAGGCACAGCTGCTCGCCCGCCGCTGGGACGCAGGAGGCGTGGTCGTGACGCTGGGCGCACGAGGTGCACTCCTCGTCCAGGGCGAGGCCGCACCGTTGATGGTGCCGGCGACGGTCGAGCGGGGCGACGCGTGCGGGGCCGGCGACTGCTTCGCCGCATCGCTTGCCGGCGCCCTCGCCGACGGGGCGTTGCCGTCCGAAGCGGTGGCTGCCGCCGTCGCGTCGGCGTCGACGTACATCGCCGCTGGCGGTGTGCGCACGATCGACGATCGTCCAGCTGGCCGATGTGCCACGCAGGCGTTGGCGCCATCTCCGTGGTCGACGATGTCAAGGCGGCCGGAGGCACCGTGGTGGCCGCCGGCGGGTGCTTCGACCTCCTCCACACCGGGCACCTCGGCATGCTCGAGCAGGCGCGCCGTCTCGGTGACTGCCTCGTCGTCCTGTTGAACTCCGACGCGTCGGTCCGCCGCCTCAAGGGTGCCGGCCGGCCCATCGTCGGTGAGGCCGACCGCGCCGCCCTGCTGCGGGCGCTGGCGTGCGTGGACGACGTCGTGCTCTTCGACGAGGACACGCCGTGCGCCGCGCTCGAACGACTGCGTCCGGACGTGTTCGCCAAGGGCGGCGACTACGGCGCCGAGGCGCTGCCGGAACAGACAGCGATGTCCTCGTGGGGCGGCCAGTGCGTGCTGTTGCCCTACCGCGAGGGACGCTCCACGACCAACTTGATGCAGGAGGTACGACGACGTGGCTTGGCGTGAAGGAGGAACGGTGCTGGTCACCGGCGGGTCATCGGGGCTCGGGCGGGCCATCGTCGCCGCCGTGGCGAAAGGAGGCGGACGGCCCGTCGTGCTCGATCTCAACCGCCCCGACGACGACGTCGATCACGTCCTCGTCGACCTCTCCGACGGGCGGGCAGCGGAGGCGGCAGTGGATCGGGCGACCGGCGGACACAGGCGCGCTGTCGGCGGTCGTGACCGCCGCCGGGATCGATGCCTGCGGGTCGCTCGACGAGGTGCCCGCCGAGCAGTGGGAACGAGTGGTGGCGCGTCAACCTGCTCGGCACGGCGGCGGTGATCCGGGCGGCACTGCCGCTCCTGCGGGCCGACGGCGACGGGCACATCGTGACGGTCGCCTCGACCCTCGGCCTGCGTGCGCTGCCCGAGGCAACCGCCTACTGCGCCAGCAAGTTCGGTGTGGTCGGACTCACGAGAGCACTGGCGGCCGAGCTGGCAGGTGACGTCGGTGTCACGCTGCTCGTCCCGGGCGGCATGCAGACGCCGTTCTTCGACGACCGGCCCGAGCAGTACCGTCCGCCGCCCACGGCACAGCTGAACCGGCCCGAGGACGTCGCCGCCGCCGTGGTCTTCGCCCTCGACCAGCCGCGAGGCTGCCAGGTGCGCGAGCTGGTCGTGTGCCCGTCGAACGAGACGTCCTGGCCGTGACCCAGGCGCCCTCGGCGCAACGGCCGAGGGCAGTGGTGCTGCGGGCCCTCGGCCTCGGTGATCTGCTGACCTGCGTGCCGGCGCTGCGGGCACTGCGACGCGGACTGCCCGAGCACGAGCTCGTGCTCCTCGCGCCGGCCCACTTCGCCCCGCTGGTCCGGCTGGCCGGACTGGCCGATCTCGTCGTCGACACGCTCCCTTGGCGACGACCACCGTCGAGCTTCGACGGTGCCGACCTCGCCGTGAACCTGCACGGCCGCGGGCCACAGAGCCACCGACTGCTCCTGGCGGGGCGACCTCGTCGGCTGGTCGCCTACGCGTGGGACGGGCTCGCCGCCGGACCGCACTGGGACCCCGATGAGCACGAGGTGATGCGTTGGTGCCGGCTCGTGGGCGACGCCGGCTTCCCGGCCGATCCGAGCGAGCTCGCGGTGGCATGCCCACGGCCGATCACTGACCGGACCGCTGGCGCCACCATCCTGCACCCGGGCGCCGCGTCGCCGGCGCGGCGCTGGCCGGCCGACCGTTGGGTCTCGGTCGCGCGCCATGAACGTGACCACGGTCGACGCGTGGTGATCACCGGAAGCGCCGACGAACGAGCCCTGTGCGCCGAGGTCGCCGCGCGCGCCGGGCTGACCGAGGACGCGGTCCTCGCCGGCTGCACCGATCTGGTCGAACTGTTCGCCACCATCGCCGGTGCCGCGGTCGTCGTGTGCGGTGACACCGGTGTCGCTCACGTGGCCACCGCAGTCGGGTCCCCCTCGGTCGTGCTGTTCGGACCGACCGCGCCGGCCCAGTGGGGGCCACCTGAAGGTCGTTGTCACCGGGTGATCTGGAAGGGAACTCGAGGTGACCCCCACGGCTCGACGGTGGACCCTGGGCTGCTCCGCATCCGTGTCGACGACGTCGTGGCGGAGCTCGATCGGGTCAGGCTGGATGTGGTCAGTCGCTGACGATCAGGGCATGTGATCAACGGCGGCGACGACGTCGTGCGGTGCTTCCTCCGGCACGAAGTGGCCCACGCCGGGAAGCCGAAGCATGCTCATGCCTGATGCGTTGTCCTGCCAGCCATCGAGGAGTGCACGGCTGGCGATTGGATCACGCTCGCCGACGATGAGCTGCGTTGGTACGACGAGCTGCTGGTCCCGGTAGCGGCGCAGTGCCGGTGCTTCGCGCAGGACGAACGTGCGGTACATCTGCACGCTGGCGTGGGCGCGGGCGGGTTGCTGCAGGACCGACGCATAGGTCAGCAGGTCCTCGTCGCCGAACGCTTCGGTTCGCACGGTCCCGGCGCGGATCGCCGTGACGACAGGGCGGGGCGACGCGCGCAGTGTCATCTCCGCCAGCACCGGGACGCTGAGGGCGACTTGGTAGGCGCCGCGCCACGCCTGCGCCGCCTTCGACCAGCTCGGCCGCTGGAACGGGTGAACGATGCCCAGCGCCACGAAGGCACGGAATCGGTCCGGGCTGCGCAGGCATGCCAGGAACCCGGTCCACCCACCCCAGTCGTGACCGACGAGGCGCACGTGATCGAGCCCCAAGGCATCCAGCAGACCCAGCAGGTCATCCGCCAGCTGCTCCTTCTCGTACCCGCGCCGCGGAGCATCGCTCCAACCGTGACCGCGCAGGTCGGGCATGATCAGCCGGTACCGATCCGCCAGCAGCGGCACGACATGGCGCCAGCAGAACCAGTGCTGCGGCCATCCGTGCAGCAGGACCAATGGTGGGCCGACCCCCGCCTCCGCAACATGGACTCCGAGCCCGCCCACGTCGACCCAGCGGTGGGTGACGCCGGTGAGCTGCGGCGGCTGCGAGTCAGCGGAACTGTTCGGGACGGTCACCGTTTGCATGCTCGTTCAACTCGCTTTCCAGCGGTAGATGGCTGGCCGTCCAGCAGCCGGTCAGCGTCCTCTCGGGCGTTTCACGGTGGCTAACCGGGGTAGATCGCCGTCGGCCCTGAGCAGGCGGGGCTGAGTTCGCCACACCGTTGTAGCTCCCGAGAGAACCCGAAGCGAGTGAACGCAGCCGATTTCACTGATCCCGTCGCCGAACAGCTCTTCGACGAGATCATGTCCCGCGTGTGGGCGATCGGGGAGCTGGCGCCGCTCACCAACCTCGCCGACATCCCCACCCCGCTCCGCGGGGCGATCGCCGAGGGCGCGGCAAGCACCGCGCGCGACTTGCGGCGATGCCCAAGGGCAGACGTGGTCTACCGGCTGCAAACGCTGCTGTGGTCCGGCGGGGCGCAGCCCGTCGCCACTGACCCATGGTGGCGGACACCGCTGGGCGAACTGCTGGCTGGTTCGCTCCGCCAGGCCGACGATCGTGAGGGAGACTTGGCGCCCCCGCCGACGAGCCCGGCTCGGCCACGTCACGTTCGTCCACCGTCACGCTCGAGCAACCAGCTGGCATAGGAGTGCGGCGGACCGCTGGCCGCCACGAGGTCGATGAACGGATCCAGCAGTTCACGACACCGTGCGGGCAGGCCATCTCGCCCGGTCTCCACGGCGACGGTCCACCACCGAGTCCCGCCCAGCGACACCCGACTGATCTCGCCGGCGTGGAGGTACCACGTCTGCTTGTGGACCTCGAGCCATCGCCCAGCCGAGGCGTGCGACGAGCGCGCCAAGTCGCGACTTCTCCCACGACTCGCCGAATCCGACCAGCCGATCGAACGCGCACGAGCTCGACCCGGCCGACCCTGACCTTCAGCTCCAGGCGCTGCGACATCACCGCGTCGCTTGAGCGACGCCGTCGGCGACAGGCCGGCGACGCTGTACGAATCGACTCGCCGTTTGCCCGGTCCCGTTGGACGGAGCGCCGACGGGAGATCGCCGGACACGAACCAGCGAGCCTCCGCGAGTGATCCGTCAGCACAGCGATCTCGCACGACATCACCTCCGACAGCGAGCCCGATCCTGGTCCCAGTTGACGCGCCCTGCTTGTTGAAGGTCATGTCGAGTATGGCAACCGGAAGCGACTGATCAACCACCGCTCGAGCGGCATCCCACGCGACGCGTGAACCGAACTGCTGGATCCGGGAAACCCCGTGTTCCTCCGCTGTCCGGAACACCCCGCCCGTCCGCCGGTTGAATCACTCGTGAGCAGCGGCAGGTACGCAAGATCGCAGGAGGAGCAAGTGCAAGCCGACGGTTCGATGGCAGAGGCCTCCGAGTTCCACGCGGCATGCGCCGTGCTCGGACTGAACCAGGCCCCCTCGATGAGCGAAGCCAAGTCAGCCTTCCGCGTCCGCGCGGCCCTTCTGCACCCCGACGTGCACCAGAGCGGGGGCGCACATCGCATGGAGGCGGCGACGGATGCGATGCAGCAGCTCAACGATGCCTATCAGCTCGTGCTCACGTCCTTGGAAGCTGGCAACACCAAGCCGGTCATTCGCGGGCAGCGTGCTGTGGTGCGCCGCTGCAGCCGTTGCCGCTACAGGTTTCAGGACACAGCCAACGAGGCGATGGTCGTGTGCCCGCGCTGTGGCCAACGCCACCGCGGAGCGTCGCGCGGCGCTCGTTCGTATTCCCGTCCTCGTCTGCGCTCGGGTCGCGAGATCGTCTCCGTCAAGCGTCGAACGACGCAGCAACGCAGGGAGCCCATTGGACGTCTCGCCCACCTCAGTCTCTGGCTCGACGGATGACGCGGCTCGGGTGGCGTACCGTTGACGGGCGGTGCTGGCCGGTCGTCATGCTGAGCTGACGCGCATCCTGGAGTACGTCGGCGAGGCGTCACCTGAGCTGCGTTGTGCCGTCATCTGTGGTGAGGCGGGCATCGGCAAGACCTCGGTGTGGCGGGCGGTCATCGACGAGCTGGGCTCCCGGTCGCATCGCGTCCTCGTCGCCCGGCCAGGGGAGGACGAGCTGCAGGGCTCGCTCGTCGGGCTCGGCGACCTGTTCGCCGAGGTGGCCACCGATGCCGCCCTGCTCGACCCGGACACCGACCCGTTCGACCGGGGTCGCGAGGTGCTGCGGCTGCTGCGCACGCTGACGACCGACGGGCCGGTGGCGCTGGCGATCGACGACGTGCAGTGGCTCGACCCGTTGTCGACGCGTGCGCTTCGCTACGCGCTGCGCCGCGTGGTGGACGAACCAGTGGCCGTGATCGCCACCCAGCGAACCGGCGCCGCCGCCGACGGTCCACCGGCGCTGCTGCCACCCGAGCACACGCTCGAGGTCGTCCTCGGCGGCCTCGACGAGGCAGCCATGCGCGAGCTCATCACGCCGGTCGCCACGAACGTCTCGCGCCCGAAGCTGTCGTGGATCTGCGAGTTGTCAGCGGGCAACCCGATGTACGCGCTGGAGCTCGCCCGCAACCCGACGAGCGATCGCATGTCGACCGCCGCCAGCCGCTCGCTACGCAGCGCCATCTCGAGACGGCTCGCCGACGTGCCGGCGACGACCCGGCAACTCGTGCAGACCGTCGCCGCGCTCGGCGCGGCGAGTCCGGAGCAGCTCGCCCGCGCCCCGTGGCTGACCGACACGACGCGGTCGCTGGCCGACGCCGTCGACCGTCAGGTCCTCACCCTCGATCGTTCGATGGTCGTGCGCTGCACCCACCCGCTGCTCGGCTCGGTGATGCTGGCCGAGATGGACCCGGCGGAGCGTCGCGATCTGCACGGCCGGCTGCGCGAGCTGGTGACCGACCCGGAGGACCGGGCGCGTCACCTCGCGCTCTCGCGGACCGAGCGCGACGGTGCGGCGTCGGCCGAGCTCGAGGAGGCCGCCCTGCGCATCGGCCGGCGCGGTGGGCCCGCCCTGGCCGCCGACTTCGCCGCCCACTCCGTCCGCCTGACCCCACTCGACGACCGACCAGCGATCGTGCGCCGTGCGGTCTCGGAGGTCCTCCACCGCGCCGCCGCCGGTGAGACCAGTCGCGCCATCGCCATGGTCGACGCCGTGCTCGCCGGGCTGCCTCCGGGACCCGACCGCATCGCCGCGCTCACGCTGCGCGTCGGGCTCGACTTCGGCCAAGCCCCCGAGATCCTGGCGCGAGCTGACGAGGAGGCTCAGGACGAGCTGACGCGCGGGCGCGTGCTCGACCTCCTGGCGTACCACGCGCTGATGATCCGCGGTCGGCTCGACGAAGCCCAACGCCTCGAGGCCGAGGCGCGCGACATCGCCCTGCGTCATCACGACGAGGAGCTCGAGCTGCTCAGCTCGGCGACGTGGTCGATGGCGGCGCAGCTCGCCGGACGGCCGCGGCCGGACCTGCTGGAGCGAGCAACCCAGCTCGCGCGACCAGGCCTGCGACTCGGCCGCTGGCCTGACGTCGAACGCGCCCGGCAATGCCTGTGGAACGGCGAGCTGGCCACGGCCCAGCGGCTCTTCGAGGAGCTGTACGCGATGACCGTCCGCTCGGGCATCGAGTTCCAACGGCCGTACCGCAAGTGCGATCTGGCCATGGCCGAGATCGCGGCAGGCAACGTGGCGCTCGCCGCCGAGCTCGCCGACGACGGCCTCGAGTCGGCGCTCGATGCGGGGAACTGGTCGGCGGCCGTGTGGGTGCGCTACCCCGACGGTCTGGCCAACGCCCATCTCGGGAACACCGCGCGCGCGGCGCTCGCCGCCGAGGAGTTGCGGACATGGGGCAACGAACACGACGAGCCGCCACGACTCCAGATGGCCGATCATGTCGCCGGTGTGCTCGCCCTCGCCAGCGGCGAGCCGGGGCGCGCCGCTCGCCATCTCGAGGCCGGCGTCGAGCGCTCCCGCCGTCTCGGCCACCGCCATCCCGGCGCCGTCTCCGTGCTTCCCGACGCCGTCGACGCCGCTGCGGCCGCGCAGTCCGTGGAGCGCGCCGCAGCCCTGGCGAGCGAGCTCGACGAGCAGTCCGCCACGCTCGACGCGCCGTGGGTGCGTGCCGCCGCGCTGCGTGCCCGCGGTGTGGTCGCCACGGCGACCGGCGACGAGGCCGGAGCGTCCATGCTCGCGGCCGCCACGGAGGCATTCGACGAGCTGGGCTACCGGCTCGATGCCGCGCGCGCGTGCTGGTGGCGCGGCAGGGCGTTGCGGCGCTCGGGTCGACGGGGGACAGCCTCGACGGTGCTGGCCGAAGCGAACGAACGGTTCGCCGCGCTCGGAGCCGCACCATGGGAGCGGCAGGTGAGCGCGGAGCTGGAACAGGTCGCACCGGGCCACGGCCAGGGCGTCCTCACGGACGGTGAGCGCGAGGTCGCAATCCGCGTGGCCGCTGGCGAGCGCAACGCCGAGATCGCCGCCGCCCTCTTCGTGAGCGTGGCAACCGTCGAAGCGCGCCTGACGAGGGTGTACCGCAAGCTGGGTGTGCGCTCGCGCACCGAGCTCGCCGGCCGCATGGGTGAATCCTCGCCGTAGCTGGAACGCCTCTGCGGTACGGTGATCTGTCGGTGGCCCCCGACACGCTCGCGGCGGTCGCTGACCGACTCGTTGGACGCGACCGTGAGCTCGACGTGCTCGCGCGCGCGGTGCGCGCCGGGCCGGGCGCGCGGTCGGTCATCATCCGCGGCGCGGAGGGGATCGGCAAGACGGCCGTGTGGCGGCGGGGCATCGATGAGCACCGTGAGGCTGGTCACCGGATCCTCATGACGCGGACCTGCGAGGACGAGCTGCACGCACCGATGACCGGCTTGATCGACCTGCTCGAGGACGCCGATCCGCACGGAGCGCCGCTGGTGGCCGACGCTGATGTCTTCGAACGCGGGCGAGCCGTCGAACAGACGCTGCGCCGCCTCGCCAACGACGCACCCGTCGTGGTGGCGATCGACGACCTGCAATGGCTCGACACGATCTCGCTGCGCTCGCTGCGGTACGCGCTGCGCCGCCTCGACACTGCGGCCGTGTCCGTCCTGGCGACAGAGCGTTCGGCGGGGGAGCGGATCGCCATCGTGCCGGTCGATCGCAGCGAGGAGCTGGTCCTCGGCCCGCTCTCGAGACGTGACCTCAGCACGGCCATCCGGGCCGCGGTCGGAGCACTTCCGCAGCCGGTGCTCGACCGTGTCCACGAGCTGTCCGACGGCAACCCGCTGTTCGCCATCGAGCTCGCCCGCGCCTGGCAGGGCAGCGACGGCGTCCTCACCGCGACTCCGCCGACGCTGCGCGCCACGCTGGCGGCGCGCATCGGCGACGTCACCCCGGCGCAACTGACGGTGCTGCGCACGGCTGCCGCACTCGGTCCGGCCACGCTGGCGACGCTGGCCACGGCGTGCGACGATCCGGGTGCGGGCTGCCTGATCGCCGATGCCCTCGCCGACGAGCTGCTCATCTGCGGCGAGGACGGCCTGATCCGCTTCGCCCACCCACTGCTCGCCTCGGTGATCCTCGACGGCACCAACCCAGTGGACCGGATGGCGTTGCACGCCAAGCTGGCGACGGTCGTCGACGATCCGGACGGCCGCGCCCGGCACCTTGCGCTGTCGTGCAGCGGCGGCGATGCGTCGGTTGCCGCTGAGCTGGAGGCGGCCGCCGAGCGCGCCGCGCGGCTGGGCGCGATCGCTGTCGCCGCCGAGTTCGCCGGGCACAGCGTCCGGGTGACGCCGGACGGCGACGTCGATGCCCGCGCGCGGCGCACCCTGACGACGGCCACGTACAGGGCAGCCTCCGGGGAGCCGGCGCGGGCACTGGCCATGACCGACGAGCTGCTGGACACGTTGCCGGGAGGGCCGGCGCGGATCGAGGCGACGACGCTGCGTGTGTTCCTCGACATCGACGACGGCGAGCAGTTCCTCGCCCGGGCGCTCGCCGACGCGGGGGACGACCAGCGATGGCGCGGGCGCCTGCTCGAGCTCCGCGGCTGGCTCGTCGGCACCTATCGCGGCCGGTTGGAGGATGCCATCGAGCTCGGCGCTGAGGCACTGCGGATCGCCGTCGCCGAAGGTGACGAGGAGCTGGAGATGGTCGCGTCGGCGACGCTGACGACCAGCTCGGTGCAGGCTGGGCGACCGATCGCCGGCCTGATGGAGCAGGCCCTCGAACTCGCCGAGCGCCTGGAACCTCCACGGCTGGGCCGCTGGCCGCAGCTGTTCCGGGCGCGCCAGGCGATGTGGGGTGGGCAGCTGGAGGAGGCGCGGCAGCTGTTCGAGGAGATGCGCCACGTGTTCTCCCGGAGGGGCATCGAGTTCCAGCGTCCGTACCGGCTGAGCGACCTGGCGTGGGTCGAGGTGGTCGCCGGCAACCTCGACGCAGCGGTCGAGCTGACCGACGACGCACTCGTCGCCGCGCGCGACGCCGGCAACCGCCAAGCCGTCGCCTGGCACGGCTACGCAGCCGCGTTGGCATACGCCCACCTCGGCCGCCGCACCGACGCTGAGCGTGTCGCCGATGAGCTGCGCCGGTGGGCGGAGGACCACGATCAGCCGCCGCGGCGCATGATGGCCCATCACGTCGTCGGCGTCGCCGCGCTGGCCAGCGGCGACGTCTCGGCAGCAGTCACCGAGCTGGCGACCGCTGTCGCCCTCGCCGATCACCTCGGCTACCGCCATCCGGGCTTCATCCCGGTGTTGCCGGATGCCATCGAGGCCCATGCCCTCGCCGGGGAGGATGCGGTGTGCCAGCGCCTGGCCGACGACCTCGATGCCCAAGCGGCGGCGCTGCGGCTGCCCTGGGTCGACGCCGCCGCCCGCCGCGGGCGTGGCTTGGCCCTGCTGGTCGCTGGCGATCAGCAGGCCGCGCCCGAGCTGTCGACGGCGATGGCCGAGTTCGCTGCCCTCGGCTACCGCCTCGACGCGGCCCGGACCGAGGTGCTCGTCGGCCGGGCGCTGCGTCGCGCCGGCATGCGCACGGCGGCAGCAACCACGCTCGAGGGGGCCCAGGCACAGCTCGGGGCGATGCATGCCGCGCCGTGGGCCGCCCAGGCGGCCGCCGAGCTCGAGCGCGTCGCACCTGGCCGCGCCGAGGGCACGTTGACCACAACCGAATCGCGCATCGCCGACCTCGTGGCTCAGGGCCGGCGCAACCGTGAGATCGCCGGTGAGCTGCTGATCAGCCTGGCGACCGTCGAAGCGCACCTCACGCGGATCTACCGCAAGCTGGGCGTTCGGTCGCGCACAGAGCTCGTCGGGCGCATCCGTCCCGACGCTCCACCCCGCTGACGCATCGGGCACGGTGTCGGGGAACCCCGCTACCGCCCACCGGGCTGCCTCCATACGGTCGATCCATGCGGCGAATGCGTTCGATGTTCGTCGGGGTCGATCAACCGGTGCCGCTGCTCGACGGGCGACTGGCGCCCCATGTCAACTTCGACAACGCCGCCAGCACACCGCCGTTCGTCGCCGTGATGGAGACGATCGAGCGCTTCCTCCCGTACTACTCGGGGGTCCACCGGGGGACCGGTTACAAGTCGCGGGTCAGCACCGAGGCGTACGAGTCGGCGCGCCAGGTCGTCGGCGAGTTCGTCGGCGCCGACCCCGACCGCGACGTGGTGCTGTTCACCAAGAACACCACGGACTCGATCAACAAGCTCGCCAAGGCCATGCCGATCGACGATGGCGACGTCGTGCTGACGACGCTGCTCGAGCACCACTCCAACGATCTGCCGTGGCGGGCCAGCGCCCGCACGATCCACGTGCGGGCGTGTGCCGAGGGCAGCCTGGACGAGGACCACCTCGACGACTGCCTGAGCCGGTACGCCGGCCGCGTCGCCCTGCTCGCCGTGTCCGGCGCGTCCAACATCACCGGCGTGGTGCAGCCGATCCACCGGCTCGCCTGCAAGGTGCACGCCGCCGGCGGGCGGATCCTCGTCGACGCCGCCCAACTCGCCGCCCACCGTCCACTCGACATGCGGCCACACGACGATCCCGAGCACCTCGACTTCGTCGCCCTGTCGGCGCACAAGATGTACGCCCCCTTCGGGAGTGGTGCGCTCGTCGGAGAGCGTGGCGCCTTCGCCGGCGCTCCGGACCAGCGGGGCGGGGGAACCGTGCTGGCCGTCACCGTCGACGGGGTCGCCTGGGCCGAGCTACCCGACCGGGAGGAGGCGGGGAGCCCGAACGTCGTCGGCGCCGTGGCGCTCGCCGCTGCGCTGGCCACGCTGTCCGGTCTCGGGCGCGAGTGCGTCGCCGCCCACGAGGCGGCGCTCCTGCGCTACGCCACGGACCGGCTGCGACGCGTGCCGGGCATCCACCTGTACGGACCTGGCGATCGTGCCGGGCTGGCAGCGCGCCTGTGTGTTGTCCCGTTCAACCTGGAGGGGCTCGACCACGGCCTCGTTGCCGCCGTCCTCGGCTACGAGCACGGCATCGGCGTGCGCAGCGGGTGCTTCTGCGCCCATCCGTACATGGCCCATCTGCTCGGCCTCGACCAGCGGGAGTCCGAAGCGTGGGCCCGCCGCGTCGCCCGCGGCGACATGGGCGAGGCGCCGGGCATGGTCCGGATCAGCGCCGGCTGCTACAACGACGAGGGCGATGTCGATCGTGTCGCCGAGGCGCTCGAGCGCGTGGCCGCCGGAGACATTGCCGGGATCTACGACCACGACGGTCACGGAGAGCACCAACCGCACGGGTACCGCGAGCCGATGCTGTTCAGCCTGGCCGGAGCGGGGCACCCGTGAGTCGTGCGCTGGCCGTGAGCGTCGGATCGCGGGCGTATCGTCGTCGTCGTGAGCTCCGCCCACGCAACGTCCGTGGCGCGAGGTGGCTGAGGCGCAGATCGTCGGAGCGCCGGAGGACGCCGTTGCCCGTCTCCGCCAGCTGATCCCGTTCGCCCGGCTCGACGACGCTGCGCTGCGCCGCCTCGCCGGCGCCGTCGAGTGGCTGCGGGCCGACGCCGGGGTGCGCCTGTTCACTGTCGGCGACGAGCCCGACGGCATGTACGGCATCGTGACCGGCCGGGTCCGCTTCTTCACCGAGACGGATGGGCACGTCGTGATGACCGCCGACGCCGGGCCAGGAATGACGTTCGGCGAAGGCGCCCTGCTGGTCGGCGGCGGCCGCTCACGAACGGCGGTCGTCGCGCGCGACGCCTTGCTCGTGCGCGTGCCACCGGAGCACTTCCACACGCTGATGACCTCACCCGACGTCGCCACAGGGGTCGCCGCGTTGATCGCCGCCCGATTCGCCGCCACGCCCGACCCGGCCGCTCCACCGCATGGCCCCGCTGTGGTCGCCGTCGACGTCGCAGCCGTCCGCCTCGACGGCGACTGGTTCGTCGAGCGGCTCGCCGCGGCCATGGGTTCGTCCGTCATCGCGGCGTCCACGGTCGGGGAACCCGAGCGCCGATGCGTCGTGCGCCTGGATGCGGACGATCCCGCGGCCGAACGCTGGGCTCGTCGCGCTGACGTCGTGCTCCTGCTGCGCGACGGTGGCCGCTCGCCCTACGAACTGGAGAGACTGCGCGCCCGCTGGGCGGGCATCGACCCGCTCACCGCGTCACCCACCGAGCTGGTGCTGCTGCGGCGACCCGGCTCGGCACCCCCGGCCTCGACGGTGGTCTGGCGCTCCGCCTTCGAGTTCGCCGCGTGTCACCACGTCCGTCGCGGCATGACGACAGACGTCACGCGCATCGCCCGCCACCTGATGGGAACCTCCGTCGCCCTCGTGCTCGGCGGAGGCGGCGCCCGCGGCATGGCACACATCGGCGTGCTCCGGGCGCTCGACGAGTTGGCCATCCCCGTCGACCACGTCGGCGGATCGAGCATGGGTGCGATCATCGGGGCGCAGGCCGCGCTGGGTCAGCCGTGGCGCAAGATCCTCGACGAGAACGAGCACATGTGGAACCGGCGGTCGCTGCGTCTCGACCTGACGATCCCGACCGTCTCGGTGTCGTCGGGTCGCCGCGCCCGGCGCATCTTCGAGCGGTTCTTCGGCGACATCGCGTTGCAGGACATCCCGATCCCGTACTTCTGCACGACGACCAACCTCAGCCGCTTCGCCCTCGCCGTGCACCGCGAGGGTCCGGCGGCGCTGTGGGTGCGTGCCAGCGCCAGCTCGCCCGGGCTGTGGCCGCCGGTCGTCGACGACTCCGGTGAGCTGCACGTCGACGGCGGCCAGCTCAACAACGTGCCGACCGACGTGATGCGCGCCGACCATCGCGGCCCGATCATCGCCGTCGACGTGTGCGCCAGCCAGCAGCCGATGACCGTCGAACCGGGGTCCGAGCCACCGGTCGGGCTGCGCCATCTGTTCGGTCGACGGCGGGGTGACCGCTTCCCGAGTCTCGTCGACACGATCAACCGCTGCGCGCTGCTCGGCAGCCTGCAGCAACGTGCCCAGGCTGCCGAGCAGGCCGACGTCTACCTGACGCCGGATCTGGCCGCGGTCGGCTTCTCCGGGTTCGCCCGCCTCCGCGAAGCGGCCGACATCGGCTACCGCGCAGCGATGACCGAGCTCGCGGCGGCTGATCTCAGGTTCGGCTGAGCACCACCTTCAGGTGCCCCGGTGTCGCCCGTCCCGACGAAAGGACCTTTGGCTCTGTGGCGGCGTCGATGGAGCGGCCGATGCTGGACTCGAATCGATGCGAAGGAGAGCGTGATGCGCGCCGTTGTCGTCTACGAGTCGATGTTCGGCAACACCCATGTGATCGCCGACCACGTTGCCGAGGGTCTACGCAAGGAGTTCGAGGTGACCGTCGTCGGCGTCGCCGACGTGACTGTCGAGATGCTGGCCGGCGTCGACCTGCTCGTCGTCGGAGGCCCGACGCACGTGCACGGGATGTCCAGCAAGCGTTCCCGTGATGCGGCGGTCGAGCAGGCCGGCCGCGACGAAGAGGTGACGCTCGACCCGGAGGCACCCGGACCGGGGTTGAAGGACTGGATCGGCGGCCTCGACGAAGGCGACGGCCGTCTCGCCGCCGCGTTCGACACCCGCGTCGACGCCTCGCCGGTGCTGACCGGGCGGGCCTCGAAAGGCATCGCCCGGCGCCTCGAAGACCATGGCTACGAACTGGTCGTCAAGCCGGAGAGCTTCCTCGTCGACAAGCACAACCACCTGCTGCCCGGCGAAGCAGAGCGGGCGACGGCCTGGGGCGCCAGCCTCGTCGCCCGCGTGCCGGCGCGGTAACCGTCCGTCCGGCTCGCCGGACGGCGGGCGCGTGGGGTTCGCTATCGGTCATGTCGATCGCCATCACCGAGGACCACCGAGCGCTCGCCGACACCGTCGGCGACTTCCTGACCAAGCACGACGCCAGATCCGCGGCGCGCGCGCTGTTGGAGGCCGCCGACGAGACCAACGCCAGCTTCTTCGCCGACGCCGCCGCGCTCGGCTGGCTCGGCCTGCACGTGCCCGAGCAGCACGGCGGCTCCGGGTACGGGCTGGAAGAGCTGGTGGTGGTCGTCGAGCAGCTCGGCCGGGCGGTGGCGCCGGGAGCCTTCGTGCCGACCGTGGTGGCCAGCGCCGTGCTCGTCGCCGCCGCGCCCGACGAGCTCGCCGCCAAGCTGCTCCCCGGTCTCGCCGACGGCTCGACGTGCGCGGCGGTCGCCCTCGGCGGCGACGTCGAGCTGCGCGACGGCGCGCGTGCACGGCTCGGCCGGCGCGGTGATCGGAGCCGGGCTCGCCGACGTCCTGTTGGTCGCTGTCGGCGACGACGTCGCCGTCGTCGACGTCGCGGCCGGCGGCGTGACGGTTGAGTCGCCGCCGAACCTCGACCCGACTCGGCGCGCCGGGAGGGTGAGCTTCGACGGCGCCGCCGCCGACGTGCTGCCTGGCGCCCGTCAGGTGCTCGTCGACATGGCCCGCACGATCTTCTCCGCCGAGGCGATCGGTGTCGCCCGAGAGTGCACGGAGTCGGCGGCGGCGTACGCCAAGGAGCGCCACCAGTTCGGCCGGCCGATCGCCATGTTCCAGGCCGTGAAGCACCACTGCGCCAACATGCTCGTGGCCACCGAGCTGGCGACGGCGGCGGTGTGGGACGCCGCCCGCGCCGCCTCGGCGGGCGGCGACCAGTTCTCGCTGACGGCGGCGATGGCCGCCTCGCTGGCCCTGCCGGCGGCCGACCTGTGCGCCAACCTGAACATCCAGGTGCACGGTGGGATCGGCTTCACCTGGGAGCACGACGCCCACCTGTACCTGCGGCGCGCCGCAGCGATCGGCGCGGTCGTCGACGCCGAGGAGGCTGCCGTGGCGGTCACCGACCTGACGCGGGCCGGCGTGCGCCGGGCTCGCTCGGTCGACCTGCCGCCGGAGGCGGAGCCGGTGCGGGACACGGTCCGCGCGTTCGCCGACAGCATCGCCGGGCTCGATGCGGAGGAGCAGCGGGCGCAACTGATCGAGTCGGGCTACGTGATGCCGCACTGGCCGGCGCCGTGGGGTCGCGACGCAGGGGCAGTCGAGCAGCTCGTCATCCAGCAGGAGTTCGATCGTGCCGGCGTCCAGCGCCCGGCGTACGGGATCACCGGCTGGGTGATCCTCACCCTCATCCAGCACGCCACCGAGGACCAGGTCGCCCGCTGGGTGCGTCCGGCATTGAACCAGGACCTCATCTGGTGCCAGTTGTTCAGCGAACCGGATGCCGGCTCCGACGCCGCCGGCATCAAGACCCGCGGCACGCGTGTCGACGGTGGGTGGCTCGTCAACGGGCAGAAGGTGTGGACGTCGGGGGCCCACGTCGCCAAGCGTGGTTTCGCCACGGTGCGCACGAACCCGGACGTGCCGAAGCACAGCGGGATCACGACGATGGTCATCGACATGGAGGCCGAGGGTGTCGAGGTTCGCCGCCTGAAGATGACGACGGGCAACTCGGAGTTCAACGAGGTGTTCTTCAACGACGTGCTTGTCCCCGATGACGACGTCGTCGGGCCGATCGACGGCGGCTGGACGGTCGCTCGGGCGACCTTGGGCAACGAGAGCGTCAGCATCGGCGGCGGCCAGGGTGGCGTGGCCGTGCCCGGCGACGCGCTGATCGCGATGCTCGACGCCCACCCCGAGCGGCTCCCGGGCGGGGCCGGACGGATCGGTCGCTACATCGCCGACCAACAGGCGATGGCCGTGCTCAACCTGCGCAGCGCCCACCGCGCCGTCGCCGGCGGAGAGCCCGGGCCCGAAGGCAACATCACCAAGCTGGTGCTGTCCGAGATCGGCCACGAGGCGGCCGCCATCGGCGCCGAGTTGGTCGGCCCCGACGGGGCCTTCATGGACGGCGCGGGGTCGATGGCCGGGCTGATGGTGCTCGGGCACCGCGGGCTGTCGATCGCCGGCGGCACGTCGGAGATCAAGCGCAACCAGATCGGCGAGCGCATCCTCGGCCTCCCACGCGACCCACTGATCAAGTAACCGCCCATCTGGGCGCGATCTTCGCCAACACTCCTTCTGGGTGCGCATCTCGCCGCATACGGCAAGGAATCGCGCCCAGATCGGTGCCGGCCCTGAGAGCGGCGCGTTTAGAGTCTGGGATCAGACCAATTTCTCCGGGGGGACGATGCACAGGCTCGACGGCAAGGTCGCGCTGATCACCGGCGCGTCGGCCGGACTCGGTCGAGTCGGCGCCGAGCTGTTCGCGCGCGAAGGCGCACGCGTGGTCGTCGCCGATCGCGATGACGGCGGTGACGTGGTCGAGGCGATCGCTGCTGCCGGCGGTGAGGCGTCGTACGTGGCGACCGACGTGGGCGACGACGACAGCGTGCGCGCCGCCGTCGAGCACGCCGTCGACACGTTCGGCGCGCTGCACGTCCTCTACAACAACGCCGGGATCTCCCCGGCCGACGACGACGGTCCCGGAGAACACGAGCGACGAGACCTGGGCGCAGGTGCTCGACGTCAACGTCACGGGCATCGCCCGCTGCTGCCGGCACGGCATCCCTGCCCTGCTCGCCTCCGGTGGCGGCAGCATCGTCAACGTCGCCTCGTTCGTCGCCCACATGGGCGCGGCCACGCCGCAGATCGCCTACACGGCGTCGAAGGGCGCGGTCGTGGCGATGACGCGAGAGATCGCCACGATCTACGCCCGGCGCGGCATCCGCGCCAACGCCCTGTGCCCGGGCCCGGTGCTGACGCCGCTGCTCGCCAAGTTCCTGTCCGACGAGGCTCGCCGGCAGCGTCGTCTGGTGCACATCCCGATGGGCCGGTTCGGGGAGCCGATGGAGATCGCCAACGGCGCCCTCTTCCTGGCGTCGGACGAGTCGTCGTTCATGACCGGGCAATCGCTGATCATCGACGGCGGGATCACCGCCGCCTACACCACGCCGGAGTGACCGCATGGCGCGCAACACCCACGTCCCCGCCGAGCAGCTCGAGGCGGACATCCGCGCCGGCACGATCGACACCGTCATCGTCGCCTTCAGCGACCACCAGGGCCGGCTCATCGGCAAACGCACCGACGCCGAGTTCTACCTCGACGTCGTCGTCGAGGAGGGCACGGAGAACTGCGACTACCTGATCGCCTGTGACCTCGACGACGTCCCCATCCCCGGCTTCTCGTGGGCCAGCTACGAGCAGGGCTACGGCGACATGCGCGGCGTGGTCGATCCGTCGACGATCCGCTACCTGCCGTGGCTGGAGTCGACGGCGGTCGTGCTGGTCGATCTCGTCGACGTCGACGACGGTGCCCCGGTGGAGGTGTCGCCGCGGCGGATCCTGCAGCGTCAGATCGAGGCCGCTGCCGAGCTCGGCTACACGTCGATGATCGGCAGCGAGGTCGAGTTCTTCGTCTTCCAGGAGGCCTACGACGTCGCCAACGGCAACGGCTATCGAGCGTTGACGCCGAACTCGCCGTGGCTGGAGGACTACAACATCCTCCAGACGACGAAGGAGGAGGACCTCATCGGCCGCATCCGTCGCGGGCTGCGCGGCGCCGGGTTGCCGGTGGAGTTCTCCAAGGGAGAGGCCGGTCGTGGCCAGCACGAGCTCAACCTGACGTATCAGCCGGCACTGGAGATGGCCGACACCAACATGGTGTTCAAGAACGCCGTCAAGGAGATCGGCGCGCAGTGCGGGAAGTCGGTGACGTTCATGGCCAAGCCGCACTTCGACGACGGCGGCAACAGCTGCCACATCCACTCCAGCTTGTGGGCCGACGACGGCACGCGGAGCGTGATGGCCGGCGACGGTGAGCACCACATGAGCGAGGAGTTCCGCTGGTACCTCGGTGGGCTGATGGCGACCGCACGCGAGTTCTCGCTGCTGTTCGCCCCCAACGTCAACAGCTACAAGCGCTTCCAACCGGGGAGCTGGGCGCCGACCGGCGTCGGCTGGGACACCGACAACCGCACGCTCGGCTTCCGCGTCGTCGGCCACGGTTCGGGGATGCGCATCGAGTCGCGCGTCCCCGGCGCCGACGCCAACGCCTATCACGCCTTCGCCGCCACCATCGCCGGCGGCCTGCACGGGATCACCGAGCGCATCGACCCGCCGGATCCGTACCACGGCAACGGCTACACGGCCGACGACCTGCCACGCATCCCGTCGACGTACGTCGAGGCGATCGAGCTGTGGCGGGGAAGCGACCTCGCCCGAGCACGTCTTCGGCGACGACGTCCACCACCACGTGCTCAACCATGCCGAGTTCGAGTGGCGTGCCTTCAACGCCACCGTCACGGACTGGGAACGCCAGAGGTACTTCGAGCGGATCTGACGTGGCCGCCGACAGCCCGCTCCTGAGACCCGTCAAGGCCGGCAACACGTTCGAGCAGACCGTCGAGCGGTTGGCATCGGCGATCCGCCTCGGGGTCGTCGAGACCGGTGAGCGGCTCCCCGCCGAGCGCGATCTCGCCGGACAGCTCGGCGTGAGCCGGGTCACGCTGCGCGAGGCGATCAAGGCGCTGCAGCAGGCCGGCTACGTCACGACCGTCCGTGGCCGCACGGGCGGGACCGTGGTGGTGTACGACCCGCGCCGGCGCCCGCGGGGCAATGCTCGCCGCATCGCCAAGCAGCTCGGCAGCACCGAGGTGTTCGACGCCCTCGCCTACCGATCGGTGGTCGAGCCCGGCGCCGCTGAGCTGGCTGCGATGCAGCGGTTGGGCGACGACGACCGCGATCGACTGCGCTCCGCGCTGGCTGCGGCGACCGACTGCGACGCGGCCAAACGCCGCGTCTGCGACTCGCGCTTCCACGTGTTGATCGGGGAGCTGTCGGGCTCGGCGTCGCTCGCTGCGGCCGTCGCCGACGTGCAGGGTCGCCTCGACGGGCTGCTGGCGGCGATCCCGGTGTTCGCCAAGAACATCGCCCACTCCGACGCCCAGCACGCACGCATCACGCGTGCGGTGCTCGCTGGCCGGGCGAACGTCGCCCGCACCGTGATGGCCGAGCACGTCGAGGCGACCGCCGCCCTGCTTCGCGGTCTCCTCACGTGACAGACGGGGGTCTCCGACTGACCTGCTAGAAAATGGTCTGAGGTCAGCGCATTTCGGAGTCGCTGGCGAGGGACAACCAGCGGGCAACCGCGACACCGGGGGGTAGATGATGGCCGACCACGTCGTCGAGCGAGTCGACTCGGACCGATCGGACCTGAACGAGCTCGGCTACGCCCAAGAGCTCCGGCGCAAGATGGGCTGGTTCAGCAACTTCGCCATCAGCTTCTCGATCATCTCCATCCTCGCCGGCGGCATGACGGCGTACTGGTTGGGGCCCCAAGGTGCAGGGCACCCCGGAGGAGCTGCGGGCCATCGAGCGTGAGCTCGACGCCCTCGAGCACGGCACGCTGTAGTCAGATCGGTCACGCCCGGACGCGGGCGCCCTTCGGATCGAAGCGCGGCTCGGCAGCAACCGTCGCCGGGACCAGCTCGCCGAAGACCTCGACCGTCAGCTCGGTGCGTTCGGTCGCCTGCTCGGCTCGCACCCAGGCGTAGGCGATCGACTCGCCGACGGTGAACCCCTGCCCGCCGCTGGTCACCCGTCCGACGACGTCGCCGCTCGTCGTGCGCACGGGCTCGTTGCCGAGGGCGACCGCTCGCACGTCGTCGAGCACCAGGCACACCAGCCGGTCCTGCTCGGTGCCGGCAGCAGGGAGGGCGTCACGCCCGATGAAGTCCTCGTCCGATCGCACGGCGAAGCCCAGCCCGGCCGAGTGCGGGTCGGTCTCCGAGGTGATGTCGGCGCCCCAGACCCGGTAGCCCTTCTCCAGACGCAGCGAGTCGATGGCTCGGTACCCGGCGGGGACGAGGCCGTGCTGTCTGCCCGGCATCGACGAGCGTGTCCCACAGGGCCAGCCCGTACTCGGCGCTCGGGTAGAGCTCCCAGCCGAGCTCGCCGACGTAGGTGACGCGCGACGCCCAGCACGGCACGTCGCCGACGGTGACGGGGCGGCCCTGCATGTACGGGAACGTCAGGTCGTCGGCGCACACGTCGGCGAGCACGTCGCGGGCGCGAGGTCCCCACAGCCCGAGGCACGCCATCGCGCCGGTGACGTCGCGGACACTGACCGATCCGTCAGCCGGCGCGTGTCGCTCGATCCACGATCGATCGTGGCGTCCGAAGGCGGTGCCCGTGACGATCAGGTAGCGCTCGCCATCGAGGCGGCACACGGTGAGGTCGCACTCGATGCCACCGCGCCGGTTGAGCATCGAGGTGTAGGTGATCGATCCGACGGGTTTGTCGATCGCGGTTGGCGCAGAGCCGTCGGAGCAGGGGGCCGGCACCCGGCCCGCTCACCTCCAGCTTGGCGAAGCTGGACTCGTCGAACAGTGCAGCCGTGGCGCGCGTGGCGAGCGCCTCGGTGACGATCGCCGTGGACCAGTGCTCGCCGGCCCAGCCGCGCGGCCGCAGCACGTCGTGCGCCGGCGTCCTCGTTGGAGGCGTACCAGTTGACCCGCTCCCATCCGCTCTTCTCGCCGAACTCCGCCCCGAGCTCGGCGTGGCGGGCGTACGCGGGCGGTGTGCGCAGCGGCCGCCCGGCTCGGCGCTCGTGGTTGGGGTAGGCGATGTCGTAGTACGTGCGGTAGATCTCGTCGGTGCGCGTCACGCAGTACCCCCGCGACGCGTACTGCGGGCCGAACCGGCGCACGTCCATCTTCCACAGGTCCATCGGCGGTTCCCGTCCGACGATCCACTCGGCGATGACCCGACCGACCCCACCCGCGCCGGCGATGCCGTGGGCACAGAAGCCGGCGGCGACGAAGATGCCGGCGACGTCGCTCTCGCCGAGGATGAACTCGCCGTCGGGCGTGAACGCCTCTGGCCCGTTGACGAGCTGGACGACGTCGGCGTCGACGAGCGCCGGCACGACCTGTTGGCCGGCGTCGGCGAGCGGCGCGAATCGCTCCCAGTCGGGGTCGAGCAGGCGGTTGTTGAAGTCGGCCGGGATGCTGCCGGCCGGACACCACGGATCGGGGTTGCGCTCGTAGCCGCCGACGATCATCCCGCCGACCTCCTCGCGGAAGTACACGAGCCGGTCGGGGTCGCGCATGGTCGGCAGCGTGCTCGGCACCGGCGACCGCGGACGGGTGATGGCGTACTGGTGGGCCATCGGCACGACCGGCACCTCGATCCCGGCGAGGCGGCCGATCTCGTGGCTGTACATCCCGGCGGCGATGACGACGATCTCGCAGTCGATCCGGCCGCGGTCGGTCACCACGCCGGTGACGTGGCGCCGGCCCGACCGCTCGACGACCTCGATCGCCGTGACCCTCGTGCGTGGTCGCCATCTCGACGCCGCGGGCCCTGGCGCCGGCGGCGAGCGCCATCGTCAGGTCCGAGGGGTTGAGCTGCCCGTCCGTCGGCAGGTGCGCGGCGCCGAGGACGCCCGCCGGGTCGAACAGCTCGTGGAACAGCTCGGCGGCGCGCGCCGTGCTGACCAGCTCGAGCGGCAGACCGAACGTCGCCGCCCACCCGGCCTGGCGCCGCAGCTCCTCGAGGCGCGCCGGCGAGGACGCCAGCCGCAGCGAGCCGACCTCCTTCCACCCCGGATCGTGGCCCGTCTCGGCGTGCAGGCGCCGGTACAGCTCGGTGCCGTACATCATCATCCGGGTCAACGTCACCGAGCCACGGAGCTGGCCGACCAGCCCGGCCGAGTGGAACGTCGAGCCGGACGTCAGCTGGTCGCGCTCGACGACAACCGTGTCCGTCCAGCCGAGCGACGCCAGGTGGTAGGCGACACTGGCGCCGGCGACGCCGCCACCGACGACGACCACCTGGGCTGTCGAGCGCATCAGCGGGCGGCCTCGGCGAGCCACGTGTCGAATGCCGGCGACCGGGTCAGCTCGAGGCAGTGCTCGAGCCGCTCGCTCGGCGTAGGCCGCGAAGTCGACGTCGTCGAGCGTGCTGATCGCCTGCTGCACGACCGCCCACATCCCCTCGCGCAGCTCGCTCATCACCTTCATCAGACCGAGCCGGGCCAGGCGCGGGTCGGATGGGTCGCCGTCGTAGGCGGCGAGCAGGCGGCGGTCCGCGGTCTCGTCGAACCCACAGTTCACCGACAGGTTGGCGAGGTCGAACAGCGCCTCGTTCATGCCGGCGTACTCGAAGTCGATCAACCAGTGGCGGTCGGGGGAGAGCAGGACGTTGGCGGGCAGCAGGTCGTTGTGGCACGGCACCAGCTCGTCGTCCGCGAACGCCTGCTCGATGTGCCCGGCAACGCGGTGCAGCTCGTCGTAGACAGCCGGCACCCGTCCGCCGTGGGCGGCGGCATCCCGGGCGTGCCACTCGACGACGCGGAAGACCGGGAACTGCGCATCGATCGAACCGCTGGCATGGAAGCGGCGGATCGATGCGGCGAGGTCCTCGAGCATGCCGGGCGCGACGAGCTCGGCGGTCGTGGCCGGATGTCCCGGGACCAGCTCGGTGACCAGCGTGCCGACATCTGGGAGCTCGGCGTGCACCGGCGGCGCCAGGCCGAGCGCGGCCGCTCGCCGTGAGGCCTCGGCCTCCCCGGCGCGGTCGATCCCGAGCAGCTCGGTGCGCTCACCCGGGATGCGCACGACGTAGGAGCGGCCCTCGATGTCGACGCGGTAGTTGCGGTTGGTGATCCCGCCGGCGAGCGGAGCAACCGCCGGCTGCACGTGCTCCCACCCATCGATCCGGCGGACGAGCTCGATGATCGCCGCGGTGTCGAGCATCGGCTCAGTCGGCGAGCGTGGCGATGCCGTCGCCGATGAGCTTGCCGCCGAGCACGAGGAGCAGGATCATCATGATCACCGCGTTGTGCTCGGACATGAAGTCCTTGATCTCACCCAGCGCCCTGGCCGCCCCCTCGCCGGCGAACAGGTAGTAGAGCACCGGGCCGGCGACCGTGACCGAGCCGATGATCACGAAGATGGCAACCGAGACGACGGTCTCGCCACCGCTCAGCCCGGCTCGGGCGATCGCCGTCGCTGCCGCCAGGGTGAGGCCGAGGTTCTTCGGGTTGACGCTGGACAGCAAGGCACCGAGGCCGAACGACTTGCCGGCCGTGAAGCGGTCGATTGCCGACATCCACTTCGGCATGACGGCCTGCTGCCCCGGCTTCGGGCCGACCCTGCCACTGCTTGAGAGCGAGGACGAGGAACAGCGCACCGAAGAGCACCTTGACGACGCCGACGGCGGTCGACGATCCCGAGTCGGCGTCCTCGGTGTCACTGGCGAGCAGCAGCACGATCACGCTGACGACGATCAGGCCGAGCCACCCAGCCGGCGGCGAAGGCCGGGCCGTTGGAGCGCGCCTTCGGCGTGCCGAGCATGAGGATGATGGCGATGATCGGCACCGGGCTGATCGCCACGCCGATCGCGGCCGGCAGCAGGTCGCCGATCGCTTGTCCCATGCGCACTCTCTAGCGCACACGATACGCGCGCGTCGCTGCCAGTGCCGTCGGGTGGATGCCGCCAGCGGTCTCCAGCTCCTCCCACTGCGGCATGTTGCGCGCCAACTCCATCGTTCGCGGCGTCAGCCCGGCGACCCAGATGGTGACCCCGCGAGCGTCGAGCTCGCGCTGGAGGTCGACGAACTGCATGGCGACCGTGACGGAGGTCATCGCAACGGCCGACAAGTCGACCACCACCGTGTCGGGTCGTGCACGGTCGACCGCGTCGAGGATGCGCCGGTTCACGGTGCGCACGTTGGCGGTGTAGAGCGGGCCGTCGATGCGCAGCACGAGGAGTCCGGGCTCGGCCACCGTGTCCTCGCCGACGAAGCCGAGATCGGCGCCGTCCGCGGTCGGTCGCAGCTCGGTCACGCCGACGTGGTCGAGCTCCCAGATGACGAGGAACAGCGTGAGCAGCACACCGACGAGCACGGCGGCGAGCATCCCGGCGAACAGGCCGGTGAGCGCCGTGATGACGGCGACCCAGAACTCGGGCTTGCTCAGTCGCCAGAAGCGCACGAACTCGGCGGGCTGGAGCAAGCCGAGCACGGCGATGATCACCATGCAGCTCAGCGTCGCCTCCGGCAGGTCGCTCAGCACGTCGCCGAGGAAGAGTGCGCAGGCGACAGCCAGGAGCACGGTCACCATCTCGCTCACCTGGGTCATGGCGCCGGCACGCTGGTTGATCGCCGTCTGCGAGAACCCACCGGCCGACGGCATCGCCCGGAAGAATGCACCGGCGATGCACGACACGCCGTTGGCGGCGAGCTCCTCGTCGTTGTCGATCGGCGGCTCCGAGCTGCGGCGCACGGCCTTGGCGACCGACGCCGTCTCCAGGAAGCACATGATGGCGATGGCGAAGGCGCCCGGCAGGAGACCGGCGACGTTGTCGAACGACGGACCCACCGGCGTCGGCAACCCCGACGGCACGGGTGTGATGAGGGCGACACCGTGCTCGTCGAGCGAGGCGAAGGCGACGAGGGCGATGCCGATCGCCACGGCGACGAGCGGACCCGGCACGGCCGGGGCGAACCGGCGCAGGCCGAGGAGCACGGTGAGGGTCAGCGCGGAGAAGGCGGCGGTCGTCCAGCTGATGTCGCCGAGGTCGTCGACGATGCCGCGTACCTCGGCGACGACGTTGCTCGCCTCCGGGTCGCCATCGATGCCGAGCAGCTTGGGGAACTGGCTGAGGGCGACCGTGATCCCGACACCCACCTTGATGCCGGTGACGGTCGCCTCGGAGATGTTGTCGATCAACGACCCGAGACGCAGCACGCGGGCGGCGAGCAGGATCAGCCCGACGAGCAGTGTGAGCATGGCCAGGTCGCCCGCCGGATCGTCACTCGCCGCGGCGATGCCGGCGGCGAGCAGCGTCGACCCGGTGAGGCTGGCCACGGTCGACGTGGTGCTGACCGACAGCGCCCGTGACCCGCCGAGCACGGCGTACACGGCCATCGGCACCATGCACGTGTACAGGCCGACCTCGGGGGAGAGATCGGCGATCGTGGCGTAGGCCATCGCCTGGGGAACGACGACAGCGCCGGCGGACAGTCCGCCGACGAGATCTGCGCGCAGCCAGCGACGGTCGTAGCGCGGCAGCCACTGCAGTGCAGGGACCAGGCGGGCGATGCCCGTCGCGCGTGTCGACGGGGACGCCACGTGCATCGACGTGATGATGCCACCCACACGGGGGCGCTGCCCCCGTGGACCCCGACACACGAAGGCGCTGCCGCCCGTGACGACCCTCGCAGGAGTCGGGCCGTCGCCGCAGGCGACGACGTCTCTGGGTTACGTTCTCGTCGATGACGGCAGCGGTCGCCCACCACCGTCGGCGGCCGCTCCTGTTCGGATCGCTGGCCGGCTACCGCCGCCGCTGGCTGCGCAGCGACCTCATCGCCGGGCTGACGGTGTGGGCGGTGCTCGTGCCGGAGTCGTTGGCCTACGCCTCGATCGCCGGCGTCTCACCGGTCGTCGGGCTGTACGCCGCGCCGCCGGCGCTGCGTGCTCTACGCCGCCTTCGGCAGCTCTCGCCACCTCGTCGTCGGGCCGATGTCGGCGACGGCCGCGCTCTCGGCTGCGGCGGTCGCCGACCTGACGACGGGCGGCCCGGATGACGTGCTCGCCTTCACCGGTGTGCTGGCGATCATGACGGGCCTCTTCGCCGCCGGTGCCGGGCTGCTGCGGCTCGGTTTCCTCGCCAACTTCATCTCCGAGCCGGTGCTCAAAGGCTTCATCATCGGCCTCGCCCTGACGATCATCATCGGCCAGCTCCCCAAGCTGTTCGGGTTCGAGCGCGAGGAGGGCGACTTCTTCGAGCAGCTCTGGGGCTTCCTCGGCAACCTCGATGACACCCACGCCCGGACGTTGGTCGTCGGCGTGATGTCGCTCGTCGTCGTGATCGCCCTGCGGCGCTACGCGCCCGTCGTGCCCGGCTCGCTCGTCGCCGTCATCGTCGGCGTGATCGCTGTCAACATGTTCGACCTCGCCGACAAGGGGGTCGCCATCGTCGGCGAGATCGACAGCGGCCTGCCCTCGATCGGCCCTCCCGATGGCGTCGGCTTCAGCGACTACCTCGCCGCGGCCGCGTCCGCCGCCGGCATCATGCTCGTCGGCTTCGCCGAGGGTCTCGGCGCAGCGAAGACGTACGCCGCGCGGGCGCACTACGAGGTCGACCCCAACCGCGAGCTGATCGGACTCGGCGCGGCGAACCTGGGCAGTGGGCTGTCCTCGGGGATGGTCGTCAACGGCAGCCTGTCGAAGACGGCGGTGAACGGGGCCGCTGGTGCCCGGTCGCAGGTGTCCGGGCTCGTCGTGGCCGTGCTGACCGTCATCACGTTGCTGTTCCTCACCGGCCTGTTCGAGGACCTGCCCGAGGCGACGCTGGCCGCCGTCGTGATCGCCGCCGTCGTCGAGCTCGTCGACATCGCCGCCATCCGTGGCTTCTATGCGCTGTACTCGAAGCGGCTCGGGCGCATCTACGGCAAAGCCGCCCGGCCCGACTTCATCGCCGCCGTGGCGGCGCTGCTCGGCGTGCTCCTGTTCGACACCCTTCCCGGACTGGTCATCGGCATCGTCGTGTCGCTGCTGTTGCTGCTGTACCGCTCGTCGCGCCCACACGTCGCCGAGCTCGGCCACGTCGCCGGGACCGCCGGCCAGTACGCCGACCTCGAACGGCACCCGGAGAACGTCGCCGTCGACGGCATCCCCATCCTGCGTGTCGAGGCCGGGCTGTACTTCGCCAACGCCGAGGCCGTCCGCCGGGCCGTCAAGCGGCACGCCCGCCGCAGCGGGACCATCGGTGTCGTGCTCGATGCCGAGGCCGTCGCGTTCGTCGACGTCACCGCGGTGCGCATGCTCGACGAGTTGGCGTCGGACCTCGCGCGTGACGACCAGCGCCTCGTCATCGCCCACGACGTCGGCCAGGTCGGCGATCTGCTCGCTGCCGACCACGAGCTCACGGTCATCACGGTCGTGCCGACGATCGACGAAGCCGTGGCCGCAATCCAGGCCTCGCCGTAGTTGCTACGGTGGCCGCGGTTCTAAGGAGGGCTGAAGATGTTGATGCGTCCCAGGGTGGGTCGAAGAGGTCTGTTGGGGACGATGGCCACCACGGCGGTCGTCGCCGGCACGGCCACCGCGGTGAGCGGTGGCATGCGCAACCGCCAGGCGGCCAAGGCCGACCAAGCCGCAGATGCCCAGGCGTACCAGCAGATGCAGCAGCAGGCGGCGATGGACGCCGCCGCGGCACAGGCCGTCGCCGCCCAGCAGGCGGCGGCGCCCCCGCCCCCGCCGGCAGCCGCGGCACCCGCTGGCGGAGATCTGGTCAGCAAGCTCAACGAGCTCGCCCAGCTGAAGGCGCAGGGGATCCTCACCGACGAGCAGTTCGAGGCCGCCAAGGCCAAGCTGCTCAGCTGACGACCGCTCGCACCCTGCATTCGAACGAACACGAAGGAGACGCCATGTCCGATGGCACGACGTTGGGCCCGGTCGAGATCGCCGTCATCGGCTTCGCCGGCAACAAGTTCACGGGCGAGGTCGCGCCGGCGCTGGCCGACCTCATCGAGTCGGGCACGGTGTCGATCCTCGACCTCGTGTTCGTGACCAAGGATGCCGACGGCTCGGTGACGGCGATCGAGCTGAGCGATCTCGACGACGACGATCGCCGCGCCGTACAAGGATCTCGACGGCTCGGCCGGCGGCCTGCTCAGCGACGAGGACTTCGAGCAGGTCGGTGACGCGCTCGAACCGAACAGCTCGGCGCTGGCCATCGTGTGGGAGAACACGTGGGCACGCAAGTTCGTCGCCGCCGTGCGCGGCGCCGGCGGCTTCCTCGTCGCCCACGACCGCGTCGACGCGGACACGGTCGCCGCCGCCCTCGGCGAGGACTGACGCCCGCCCCATCTGGGTGCGATACGTCTCATTCGAAGATCTGGGCGCGAATCGTTTCGGATTCCGAGACGATGCGCGCCCAGATGAGCTACTCGGCTGCGGCGAGGTGGAAGAGCACGGCTGACTCAGGGAGGAGCACCGGCGGACGGAGGCCGTACACGTCGAGGTCGCGCCCTGAGATCGTGAGCCCCGTCCCCAGCCATGCCGGGTGACGGGAGGCGATGCCCCACCGCTCGCCGGGCAACCGCACGTGCTCGACGTGGTACCGGCGTTCCGGGTCGAGCCCGCGCAGGCGCACGGGTGGTGGTGTCAGCGTCGGCGCGCTCGCCAGCAGGGCCACGCTGACGAGCCCCTCGGCGCGGTCGGCCGAGTACACCCCGTGGGCGACGTAGGGAGCGGCGACGTCGAAGCGGACCGTGTCGCCGCCGTGCAGCAGGTCCCGGTACCGCTTGTGCAGCACGATCGCCTCCGCAAGGTCGGCGCGGCCCAGGTCGTCGAGGGCGAGCACGTCGCGCTCGACACCGAGGTGGCCGAACATCGCCGTCGCCGCCTGGAACGCCAGCGTGTGCACGCGGCCGGTCGTGTGGACGCGCGGTGGTCCGATGTGCGCACCCATCAGCTCCGGCGGCACGAACAGCGACACGCCACGCTGGATGATCTGACGGTCGAGCGCGTCGTTGCTGTCGCTGGTCCAGATCCGCTGGGTGCGGCGGAGGATCTCGTGGTCGACGCGACCGCCGCCAGACGAGCAGCTCTCGAACTCGACGTGCGGGTGCGCCGCGCCGAGCTCGTCGAGCATTCCGTACACCGCGAGCGTCTGGGCGTGGGTGCCGGCTGCGCCCTCGGCACCGGAACCCTGGACGTGATCGCGGTTCATGTCCCATTTGACGAACGAGATGTCGTGATCACGCAACAGCGTGTCGAGCGAGTCGCGCACGTGGGCGTACGCCTCGGGGCGGCCCAGATCGAGGACGAGTTGGTGGCGGAAGAGCAACGGCTCGTAGCCCTCGGTCGTCAGCGCCCACTCGGGGTGGGCGCGGTACAGGTCGCTGTCCGGGCTGACCATCTCCGGCTCGACCCAGATCCCGAACTCCATGCCCAGGCCGCGCACGTGCTCGATCAGCGGAGCGAGGCCCTCGGGGTGGGCGACGGCGGAGACATGCCAGTCGCCGAGGCCCGTGGAGTCGTCGCGGCGTGAACCGAACCACCCGTCGTCGAGGACGAACCGTTCGATGCCGACCTCGGCGGCGACCGACGCGAGGTCGCGGAGGCGGGTGGCTTCGTGGTCGAAGTAGACCGCCTCCCACGTGTTCAACAGCACGGGTCGCGGCGATCGCGGATGCGTCGTCCGGACGCGCAGGTGGCGATGCATCCCCCACGACGCCGGCGTCAGGCCGTGCGCCGAGTGCGTGGCCACGACTTCGGGCGTCTCGTACCGTCCGCCTGGCGGGACCACGACCTCGCCGGGGTGGAGCAGCTCGCCGAGCTGCACGAAGCGGCGCCCGTCGGCGAGCCGATCGGCGAGCAGGCTGTGGTTGCCGCTCCACGCCAGGTGCGCCAGCCACACCTCACCGTCCCACTCCCCGAAACCAGACGTGCCGGCAGCGAGGACGGGTGGTGACTGCAGCGACGTCCGGCCGCGGCGGTTCTCGACGAGGTGGCCATGCGCCGGCCACTCGCCGCGCTCGACCTGGAACTCACGGGTCCACCGTCCGGACATCGTCAGGAGCTCGGCGGCGTGCTCGGGAACCGGCAACGTGATGGTGAGCGCGTCGAGGAACAGCTCGTCATCGCCACGGTTCTCCAGCGACGCCCGTACGACGAGGGCGTCGGCGAGCTCGATGGTGACCTCGAGCGCCAGCCGGGCGACTGGGTCCTCGCACCGCACGACGATGCGACTGTCGGACTCCTGGTCGTGGCCGGCCGGCCGGAACCGTGGCGACCAGTCGCGCCCGTCGGCGCGATGGGCGTGCAACCCGGGCCGGCCGTCCCAGCCGCTGCCGTGCTCGGGCACCACCGACATCGCCACGGCGGCGTCGAGCGAGGAGCCGACGACCGGCAGCTCCAGCGCCCGGCCGATCGCCTCGGGCTCGGCGATGGGGCGGCCCCAGTGGGCGATCACCGGCACGCCGCGGTCGAGGTCGACCACGACATCGGTGTCGCCCGCGCGCAGGTGGACGGCGGTCACCCCTTGTTGGCGCCCAGGGTGAGTCCGGAGATGAACTGCTTCTGCAGGATCAGGTACACGATCAGCGTGGGCAGGGCGATCATGATCGACGCTGCCGCGATCAGGTTGTAGTTCTGCGCGTACTGCCCGTTGAGCACGGCGATCGACGAGGTGATCGGTCGCTCGCTGCCCTGGTTGAGCAACACGGCGCCCCAGAAGAAGTCGTTGTACAGCCACGTGAACTCGAGCGTCGCCAGCGCCGCCAGCGCCGGACGGCACAGCGGCAGGATCACCTGGAAGTACTGGCGGGGCACGGAGGCGCCGTCGACCGCGGCGGCCTCGCCGAGCTCCTTGGGGATCGTCTTCATGTAGTTGGAGAGCACGAACGTGCAGAAGCCGATCTGGAAGGCGACGTGGATGAGGATGACGCCGAGCTTGGTGCCGAGGAGCGTGCCGGTGTCGGTGTCGCTCAACCAGTCGGGGATCGGCACGCGCTTGTAGATCTGGAACAGCGGCTGGAAGATCACCTGCTGGGGCATCAGGTTGCCGGCGGTGAACAGGATGAGGAAGAAGACGTTGAACCGCCAGCTGTACCGCGTGCAGGCGAAAGCGATGGCGCTGGACAGGAACAAGATGAGGAACAGCGCCGGGAGGACGATGAACGCCGTCTTGGCGAAGTGGCCGCCCATCTCACCGACGCTCCAGGCGTCGCGGTAGTTCTCGAGGGTCAGCGCCTCGGGCATCGAGAAGACGCCGTTGATCTGCGTGTCGCTCTCGAAGAATCGGAACGACGAGTAGATCGCCGCGACGATCGGTACCAACCACAGCAGGGCGACGGTGATCAGGAACACCTGCAGGACGACGCGTCCCCCGCGCGAGTAGCTGACACCCTGCTTGCCGACGATCGTCGTCGTCGCCTGCGCGTGCAGCGGATCGGCGAGCTCGGGAGCGGTAGCCAGCTCACTCATCAGTCGCGCTCGCGGAAGTTGTTGTAGACGTAGGGGATGATCACGCCGAGGCAGAGGACGAACAGCACGACGCCGTAGGCCGAGCCAACGCCGACGCGCCCGCCGCCCTCGCCGACGAGGCTGTTGGTGACGAGCGTGCCCATCACCTCCGTCCCCCGCGGCTCGTTGAGGGCGGCGATGATGTCGTACGCCCGCAGCGCCTCGATGACGGTGATCACCGCGACGACCACGTTGATCGGCTTCATCGCCGGAAAGACGACGGACCGGAAGCTCTGCCACTCATTGCAGCCGTCGATCGCCGCCGCCTCGCGCAGCGCCGGGTCGACCGCCTTCAGCCCGGCCAGGTAGAGCACCATGACGTAGCCGATGTGCCGCCACGCCATGGCGACGAGCAGGGCGGCGAAGTTGCGCGACAGCCCGAGCGGGAAGTCGAGGAACGGCAGTTGGATCTCGAAGATCTTCGTCTGGTCGCCGACGAAATCGATGGGCTCACCCGGCCAGAGGATGTTCAGCAGGCCGGACTCGCGGGAGAACATCACCGACTTCCACATGAACCCGACGACGGCCAGGGACAGCACGACGGGGTAGTAGTAGACGCTCTGGTAGACGCGCGTGCCGCGCACGTTCTTGTCCAAGAGGTAGGCGAAGAACACGCCGATGGCCGAGCAGCCGAAGAGGAAGCCGACGAGCACGAAGTTGTTGAACAGCGCCGGGAACAGGCGACTGTCGAAGATCGTGAAGATCTCCCAGTAGTTCTGGAACCCGACGAGCTGGATCTCGGTCAGCGGCGTGAGGTTGTCCCACGCCGTGAACGACAGGGCGACGGTCGACAGCGCCGGGATCCACACCAGCACGATGTGCAAGAACGCCGGGATCCCGATCATCAGGCCCAGCCACACACGGTCGCTGCGCGGCAATGGCTGGAAGCGTCGCCGGCGGCGCTCCGTCGTCGGGGGCGCCGGGCGACCGGTGTCTGGACGCTCATCGGACGCTCAGCTCACTCGAAGGTGTACGTACCCTTCTGCTCCTCGACGGTGGACAGGATCGTATCGATGCTGCCCGGATCGGCGAGGAAGTCGGCGAGGGCGACGCCCACGACGTTGGCGGCGAAGTCCGGGTCGGTGTCGCGGTCGAGGAACTGGGCGATCGACGCCGCCGCCCCGACGAGCTCGGCGGACTTCACCTGCAGCGGCGTGTAGCCGTCGGTCGCCGCGCCGTCGTTGGCAGCGACGACGGACGGGTCGATGGCGATGTACGCGTCGATCGCCGCAGCACCACCCATGGCGGTCAACAGCGCCTTGGCGCCGTCGACGTTGGCCGGTTCGGCGGCGAGCATGAAGCCGTCGATCGGGGCCTCGACGGCATCCTGGCCGTGCTCCTCGGCGATCGACGGGAAGGCGAAGAAGTCGATGTCGTCGATGATGTCCTGCTGCGTGTCGGCCTCGAAGTTGCTGGTGATGAACGTGCCGATCAGCATCATCCCGGCCTCGTTGGTGCCGACGGCCGTCGCCGCGTCCTGCCATGTGCGCCCGGCGACATCGGGCTGGTAATAGGGGAGCAGCTCCTCCCACGCGGTGAACACCGCCTTCACCTTGTCGTCGGTCCAGCTCTCCTTGCCGCCCATCAGCGAGACGTGGAAGTCGTAGCCGTTGATGCGCAGGTTGAGCATGTCGAACATCCCCATCTGCGGCCAGCGCCCATCGTTGGCGGCGGCGAGCGGGACGACGCCGTCGGTCTGCATCTGATCGCAGAGCGCCTTGAACTCGTCCCAGGTCGTGGGGATCGCGTAGCCGCCCTCCTCGAAGAAGCTCTTCCGATAGTGCACGGCCCACGGATAGAAGTAGAACGGGACGAAGTACTGCTTGCCGTCGACCCCGGTCGAGGCGCTCTTGAAGCCCTCGCTCATGCCCTCCAGCCCGGCCCAGACGTCGGAGATGTCGCCCACCACCCCCTTCGAGGCGAACGCCCGCATGCGGTAGCCGGCGAACCACGACACGACGTCATCGGGCTGCTGGATGTAGGTGTTGAAGTTCTCCTGGTACGTGTTGTGGTCGACGGTGTTGATCGTGACGCCGATGCCGGTGCTGGCGATCGCCGCGGCCATCGCCTCCTTCGGCTTCTCGTCGGAGTAGTTCGATCCGAACGTCACGCCGCCGGCGTCGCCTGCGGCGGCCGTCCCCGCTGCCGTGCCGGCCGCGGTGCCCGACGCGGTGCCGGCGGTCGTGCCCTCGGCGCTGTCATCGTCGTCGTCGCCCCCGCACGCGGCGAGCAGCGCGCTCGCCCCGACCACGGAGGCTCCCATGCCGGTGATGAAGCGCCGGCGGCCGAGCGGGAAGCCGACCTCGGACGGGCTCGGTGAACGTTCGGACTTGCCCATGTTCCCCCCTTGGACACGCGTCGGAGCGCCCGCAGTGTCGCGCGTCGTTGTTGGGGCGTCAAGACGTGATCGAGCGGAAAGTCACAAGTTCGCACATCTGGGCTGGAGGAACGAGCAGGGCTTCGGCCGAAGGACGTTCAGAGTTGTGTGAATTTGTTGACATCGACCGGTGCCCCCGGCAACCTGTTCGGCGTGGGCAGGGCGCGTACCCTGGCGCAGCAGCGCCACGAGCTGATCGTCGTCGAGGTCCGTCGGCGGGGAGCCGCCCGGGTCGCCGACCTGGCGAGCCTGCTCGGCGTCAGCGACATGACGGTGCGGCGCGATCTCGACGTGCTCGACGACGCCGGACTGGTGATCAAGGTGCACGGGGGTGCGACGACGCCCGACCAGCACAGCTCGTTCGAGCCCGGCTTCGCCGCCAAGTCGGTGCGCAACGTCGAGGACAAGGCGGCGATCGCCCGCGCCGCCGCGGCGAGGGTGGCGCCTGGTGCGGCCATCGGGCTCGGCGCCGGCACGACGACGCACCAGCTCGCCGCCGAGCTGGAGCCGATCGCCAACCTGACGGTCGTCACCAACAGCATCCGCGTCGCCGAGGTGCTCACCCAGCTGCCGCGGCCGGATCGCACGGTCGTGGTGACCGGCGGCATCCGCACGCCGAGCGACGCCCTCGTCGGGCCGGTGGCGGTCCAGGCGTTGCGCTCGTTGCACCTCGACGTCGTGTTCATCGGCGTGCACGGGATGACCGACGACGCCGGCTACACCACGCCGAACCTGATGGAGGCCGACACCAATCGCGCGTTCATCGCCGCGGCACAACACCTCGTCGTGCTCGCCGACCACACCAAGTGGGGGGTCACGGGTCTCTCGTCGTTCGCCGCGCTCAATGAGGCGAGCGTCGTCATCAGCGATCAGGCACTGCCACCCGCGGCGCGTGACATCCTTGGCGAGCAGGCTGGTGAGCTCGTGCTCGCCCCGACCTCGAGGAGGGCCTGATGGCCACGGTCACGTTCGAGCGCGCCACGCGCATCTACCCGGGCATGGACCGGCCGGCCGTCGCCGAGTTCGACCTGGAGATCGAGGATGGCGAGTTCCTCGTCCTCGTCGGGCCGTCGGGGTGCGGCAAGTCGACGACGCTGCGGATGCTCGCCGGGCTGGAACCGATCGACGAGGGCTCGGTGTTCATCGGCGACCGCGACGTCACGATGGTGCCGCCGAAGGACCGTGACATCGCCATGGTCTTCCAGTCCTACGCGCTGTACCCGCACATGACCGTCGCCGAGAACATCGGCTTCCACCTCAAGATCAAGCGGGTGCCCAAGCCCGAGCGCGCGGAACGGGTGCGTGAGGCCGCCCGCATCCTCGACCTCGATCAGTTCCTCGACCGCAAGCCGGCCAAGCTCTCGGGCGGCCAGCGCCAGCGCGTGGCGATGGGCCGCGCCATCGTCCGCCAGCCGCAGGTGTTCCTGATGGACGAGCCGCTGTCGAACCTCGATGCCAAGCTGCGCGTGCAGACGCGCACGCAGATCGCCGCCCTGCAGCGGCGCCTCGGCGTGACGACGGTGTACGTCACCCACGACCAGGTCGAGGCGATGACGATGGGCGACCGTGTGGCCGTGCTCAAGGACGGCGTGCTGCAGCAGTGCGCCTCGCCACGCGACCTGTTCAAGCGACCGATCAACGTGTTCGTCGCCGGGTTCATCGGGTCGCCGGCGATGAACCTGCTCGACGGCGAGCTCGATGGCGAGCAGGTGCGGTTCGGTGCGCTCGAGCTGCCGATGCGACCCGATCAGGTCGCCGCAACGACTTCGCCGGCGGTGACGATCGGCGTGCGCCCGGAGGGCATGGTCGTGGCCGACGACGGCGGGTTGGGCGCGACCGTCGACGTCGTCGAGGAGCTCGGCTCGGAGTCGTTCCTGTACAGCCACGTCGACGGACGCGATGTGCCCGTCGTCGCCCGCACCGAGGGGCTCAGCACGCTGCAGAACGGCGACAAGATCACGCTGCGCCCGCAACCTGCGGCGGTCCACCTCTTCGACACGGCGACGGGCCTCCGCCTGCCCGACTGATGACGTGACGGAGCTGCGCACCGATCCGTTCCTCGGGACGAGGGTCCACGTGGTCGGGACGCGGCAAGCACGACCGAACCTGCCGTCGTCGGGGTGCCCGTTCTGCGTCGGTGGTCTCGAAGCGCCCGAACCGTACGACGTGCGCTGGTTCCCCAACCGCTGGCCGGCGATGGACGGCGACCGGTGCGAGGTCGTGCTGTACACGCCCGACCACGACGCCACGTTCTGGTCGCTCGGGCTGGAAGGGGCGCGCAAGGTCGTCGACCTGTGGGCCGAGCGCACGACGGCCCTCGGCGCTCGGGCCGACGTGTCGTACGTGCTGGTGTTCGAGAACCGCGGTGCCGAGGTCGGTGCGACGATCGCCCATCCGCACGGGCAGATCTACGCCTACGACCACGTGCCGTTGCGCCCAGGCCTGCGCCTCGACGCCGGCTGGCGACCGGATGCGGATCCGGGCGAGCGCGCCGTCGTCGATCACGGGGGGTGGCGGGCATGGGTGCCGTGGGCCCCGATGTTCCCCGTCGAGCTGAACCTGGCGCCCATCGAGCGGGTCCCCGACCTGCCGTCGTGCGACGACGGCGGCGCGCGACGAGCTGGCGGCGCTGCTGATCGACGTGCTCGATCGCCTCGACCGGCTGTTCGCCCAGCCGATCCCGTACATGATGTGGCTGAACCAGCGCCCGACGGTCGAGCACGGCTACGAGGACGCCTGGCTGAACATCGAGATCGTGTCGCCGTGGCGCGGCCCCGGCGTGCAGCGCTTCATCGCCGCCGCCGAGGTCTCCGCCCAGGAGTACTTCAACCCCGTCGTCCCCGAGCAACTCGCCGCCCGCCTCCGCTGATCCCAGTCGAGTACGTGCTGCCGTTCGAGTACGTGGTGCGGGGCTGGCCGGCAGCACGTACTCGGAAAGCAGCACGTACTCGACTGGATCGGGGGGCGTACGGTGGACACCGATGACCGAGACCGCCACGACGACCACTGACGATCACCTGGTTGAGCTGGAGCCGTACCGGCGCGAGCTGACCGGGCACTGCTACCGCATGCTGGGGTCGGCGTTCGAGGCCGAGGACGCCGCTCAGGAGGCCCTGATCAGGGCCTGGCGGGCGTACGACCGCTTCGAGGGCCGTTCGTCGCTGCGTTCCTGGCTCTACCGCATCGCCACGAACGTGTGCCTGGACATGCTCAACGGCCGGCAGCGCCGCGCTCGACCGATGGACGTCGGTGCCCCGCAGGTCGCCGAGCGCGCCCAGCTCGGACCCGTGCACGGCGAGGCCACCTGGATCGAACCCATGCCCGACGGCCGCGTCCTGCCCGACGCCGGAGATCCCGGCGAGCTCGCCGTCGCCCGCGAGTCGATCCGCCTGGCGTTCATCGGCGCCCTGCAACACCTGCCGCCGCGTCAGCGGGCCGTGCTGATCCTGCGCGAGGTGTTGCGGTGGAAGGCGGAGGAGGTCGCCGACCTGCTCGACACCACGGTCGCCTCGGTGAACAGCGCGCTGCAGCGAGCCAGGGCCACGCTCGCCGACGCCGACCTCACGCTGGCCGACGTCGACGATCCCGACGACGCCGAGCAGCAGGCTCTCGTCGACCGCTACGTCGATGCCTTCGAGCGCTACGACATGGACTCGCTGACGGCGTTGCTCCACGAGGAGGCGACGCTGTCGATGCCGCCGTACGAGCTGTGGCTGCAGGGACCGGAGAACATCGCCGGGTGGATGCTCGGCCAGGGCAGCGGCTGCCGTGGTTCCAAGCTCGTGGCCGTTGACGCCAACGGCTCACCAGCGTTCGGCCAGTACCGCCGCAGCCAGTCCGGGTCGGGACACGAGCCGTGGTCGCTGACGGTGCTCGAGACAGCCGACGGTCAGGTGACGGGCATCAACTCGTTCCTCGACACCGACCGCCTCTTCCCGCTGTTCGGCCTACCGCCGCGGATCTGGATGCGTCCACGAACGTCTCCTCGGCCACCAATGACGCATAGGTCTCCGGACCCAGGTGGCGCGCCGCGTCGGCGGTCTGCGAGGCCATCGCCGCCAGCGCGGTGAGCTTGCGGTCGAGCTGCCACCCGTGCAGCTCGACGTGCACCGCGAGCTCGTCGATCGCCACCCCTGCCGGGCGCTCGGCGGTCATGTAGACACCCCACTCGTCGTACAGCTCGCCGAAACGGGCGAGGTGGTCGGCGGTGACGGCGGCGTACAGCAGGCGGCCGCGGCGGCCGCGCTGCTCCCACGCCGAGGTCGTCCAGCGCGACACGGCGATGTGGTCGGGGTGGAACGTCACCCCATCGGGCCCGAACGTCAAGATGGTGTCCGGCTCGATCTCGTCGAGCAGACGACCGATCGCCGCGCGGCCCTCGGCCTCGTGGTCGACCAGGGCGCCGTCGGGCAGCCCGAGGAAGCGATGCTCGCTCGACGCCGAGCACGGCCATCGCCGCGGCGGCCTCCCAGCGGCGTAGCTGACCCAGCCGCTCGGGTGGCCAGGTCTGCGGATCTGGCGTGCCGTGCTCGCCGGCGGTCGCCGAGACGCACACGACTCGCTGGCCGCGCTCCGCCGCCGCGGCCATCACACCACCGGCGAGGTACGTCTCGTCATCTGGGTGCGCCCAGACGGACAGGATCGTCCCGAGGTCGGCGGTGGTCATGCTGTCAGTCTCGCACCAGCCCGCTCTCACCGCGATCCCCTTTTCTCACGGCACGGCGTGAGCGGATGAGAGGACCGTGAGAGGCACCGTCGCCATCGTCGCCGGCCATGACGAACACAGCGATCCTCGACTCCCCCCGGCTCAGGGAGCTGCCCACCGACATGCTGGAGCGGTTCCGCAGCCGCGCGGCCGAGCTCGACCGGACCAACAGCTACTTCCACGACGACCTGGCCGAGCTGCGCGCCGCCGGATACCTGGCCGCGGCGGTACCGGAGCACCTCGGCGGCTGGGGCATGAACCTCTCCGAGATGGCCGCCAGCCAGCGTCGCCTCGCCCGCTACGCCCCGGCGACGGCGCTGTCGATGACCATGCACACCTACTGGGTCGGCGCCGCCGCCGAGCTCGAGCGCGCCGGCGACTCGTCGCAGCGATGGATCCTCGAGGCCGCCCTCGACGGTGAGGTCATCGCCGCCGGCCACGCCGAGTCCGGCAACGACATCCCCGTGCTGCTGTCGACGTGCGTCGCCGAGCGGGTCGAGGGCGGCTACCGCCTGACCGGCCGCAAGCAGTTCGGCTCCAACGGTCCGGCCTGGACCTGGCTGGGCGCCCACGCCATCGATGCCGCGGCTCCTGGCGGGCCGCAGACGGTCCATGCCTTCGTCGAGCGCACCAGCCCCGGCGTCACCGTCGTGGAGACGTGGGACACGCTCGGCATGCGCCCGACGCAGAGCCACGACACCGTGCTCGACTTCGTCTTCGTGCCCGACGCCCGCATCGGGCGCGTCGTCCCCGCCGGCGACGGCACCGATCCCTACATCGTGTTCATGTCGATGTGGGCGCTGCCGCTCATCGCCAGCGTGTACCTCGGCATCGCCGAGCGTGCGCTCGAGCTGGCTGCCGACAGCGCCAAGCGCAAGACGTCGATCGCCATCGAGCGTGGCGCCTACGCCTACCACCCGATGGTCCAGCACCAGGTCGCCGAGATGTACCTGGAGCTCGACGCCGCCACGGCCACGCTCGAGCGCTTCGTCGACGACTGGGTCGCCGGCGCCGACCACGGCGACGATTGGGTGCCCAAGCTGTACTCGGCGAAGTGGCGCTCGGTCGAGGCCGCCAAGCGCGTCGTCGACATCGCCCTCGACGTCTCCGGCGGTGCCGGCATGTTCAAGCGCAGCGAGATGGAGCGGCTGTACCGCGATGTGCGCTGCGGTGGCTTCCACCCCGGCAACGACGCGATCACCCACGAGATGGTCGGCAAGTCGGTGCTCGGCATCCTCACGGAGCAGCCGAGATGGTGAGCATGGAGCTGCGCGCCGACACCGACGCCGGCGCCGAGATGGTCGAGGCGGCGACGCGCTTCGCCGATGACTTCGCCGAAGGGGCCATGGCCCACGACCGCGACGGCACGTTCGCCGTCGAGCATCTGCAGAAGCTGCAGGCCGACCGCTTCCTCGTCGCTCCCGTGCCGAGGATGCTCGGGGGCGGCGGGGTGACTTCGATCCACGACGTGCTCGTGGCGTGCTCGCGACTGGCGCGTGGCGACGCGGCGACGACGATCGGCGTGAACATGCACTTCGCCGTGCTGATCAACCTGGTGCGGTCGTGGCGCTCGGCGGTCGAGCGTGACGACGGTCTACGGGCCGCAGGGATCGGCCGCACGCTACGCGGCGTCGTGGCGGCGGACGTCGTGTTCGCCGCCGCCGCCAGCGAACCCTCGCCGCAGGACCTCACCCGCCCGTCGACGACCGCGACGGCGCGCCGGCGACGGCTGGGTGATCGACGGCCGCAAGGCGTTCGCCACGATGGCGCCGGCCGCCACCATCCTCAACGTCGCCGTCTCCTACGTCGATGCCAGGGGTCGCGACCGCTACGGCTTCGCCCTGGTCCCGAGAACGAGTCCTGGGGTCGTCTTCCACGACGACTGGGACGCCCTCGGCATGCGCGCGTCGGCGTCCGGATCGGTCTCGTTCGAGGGCGTTCGCATCGGGGCGGACAGCCTGCGCGACGGGTTTCCCGCCGGGCGAGTACTCGACACCGCTGCTCGACCGCTACCTCGCCTCGGGCGCGTTCCACGCCGCGGCCTCGCTCGGCATCGCCGAAGCCGCCCACGCCGGCATCGTCACCACGCTCCGCCAGCGCGTCGACAGCGCGCTTGCCGACCCGCACGCGGTCACCGAGCTGGCCGCCAACGTCGTCGACCTGGCGGCGATGCGCGCCTCGTTCGACCGCGCCGGCCACCTCATCGACGAGTACGTCGACGCCCACCTCGTCGGGCCGGCGACCCTGGACGAGGCGCAGTCCGTCTACGGCGAGGTGCAGGCGTGCAAGGCGTTCCTGACGTCGACTGCTGTGCACGTCGTCGACCGCGCCATGGCGTTGAGCGGCGGCGCCGGGTATCTGGCCAAGCACCCACTGTCCAAGGCCTGGCGCGACGTCCGAGCCGGCGGCTTCATGCACCCGGTCGGCGCCAATCGGGCCGACGTCCTGCTCGCCCAGACGGCGCTCGGCGTGGCGCCCGACATCGAGCCGAAGCGTCACAGCGCGCGCAGTGCCATCTCGACGGCAGCGTCGCCATCGAGCGTGGCGCCCTCGGCGAGCGCTGCCGCGTAGGTGGGCTCGTCGAGCACCTGCCGCAGGTGCCGGTCGAGCTCGGCCAGCCGGGTCTCGTCGGCGCCGAAGATGCGATGCCCCGCCTGCGTCGACGTCACCGCACCGAGCAGGACGGCCGCCTCCCGTGGACGCTCGAGCCGGGCCAGCAGCCCGACGATGGAGCGCAGCATCGTCCACTGCGTGGACCACATCCCGGCACGCCGCCAGTGGTTGATCAGCCGCCGGTAGTCGTCGGCGACTGCACTGCGGAGTCGCCGACCCGCGCGTCGATCGACGCCTTCGACGCACCGGCGATGCCGGCGACGATGGCTGCGTTGGTCGCCTCGGCCAGCTCGACGGCTCGGGCGAAACGGGCACGGGCGAGGTCGACATCGATCGACAGCACCGCCTCGCCCGCACAGAACCACGCGTACGCGGCGTACGGCGTGGCCGCCTCGCCGGCGTCGGCGAGCAGGGCGTCGGCCTCGTCTTCGGTACTGGGGGCGTCGGCGTAGCCCAGCGCCAGCAGACGAGTGCTCGCGGCAAGGAGTTGCTGCGCCGGATCGTCGACGGCTGCATGGCGCGCCCGCTCGTACAGGTCGGCGGCCTCGCCGAGCCGCCCCGTGAACAGTGCATCGTTGGCGCTGACCATCCACACCTCCGACGGCACGTCACCGCCGGCCCGCTCGCTGACGGCGAGCGCGCGGGCGACCCGATCGGCGTGGTCTGCGAGGTTGCCGGCCATCCAGGCAGCGTGCGCACTGACCGCCCACGCCGTCGCAGCCAGCGGGCTGCGGCCTTCGGGATCACAGTCCGTCACCCGGTCCGCCCAGGCCTGCACGTCGGGGCGCAGGCGCAGGAAGCCGTAGTCCAGGAGGCCGGCGACCAGACGGCCGGCGAGCTCGACCTCGCTGTGGTCGAGCAGCCATCCGAGCGCGGCGCGCAGTTCGGGCAGCGCATCGTCGATCTCGGCCAGCACGGGATGGTCGGCCGGGTGCGCCAACCGACGGTCGGCGTCCTCGATCCACTCGACGAAGTGCCGTGCGTGGCGCTCACCCGCACCCGTTGCCCGACCCGTGGCGTCGAGCTGCTCGGCGCCGAACGCCCGGAGCGTCTCCAGCAGGACGAACCGGCGCTCAGGGGCGCGCATCACGAGCGAGCGCTCGACGAGCTGGTCCAGGGCGGCCGTCGCGATGTCGACGTCGACACCACAGATCGCCGCCGCCGCAGCCGCCGTGAACGGCGCGGCGAAGACCGACAGGTCGGCGAAGATCGCGTTGCCGCGCTGGTTCGAGCAGATCGAACGACCAGGACACGGCCGCGTTGAGCGACCCGTGGCGACTGGACGTCCGGTAGCCCGACGACAGCAGCACGAAGCGGCGATCCAGGCCGGCGGCCACCTCGGCGACGTCGAGCGTGTGCAGCCGGGCTGCGGCCAGCTCGATCGCCAGCGGCAGCCCATCGAGCCGGCGGACGATGTCGGCGATGGCGTCCAGCTCATCGGGGCCGGGATCGAAGCCCGGTGCCACGGCGCCGGCCCGCTCGACGAACAGCTGCACCGCTGGAGCGTCGTCGGACGAGGTGCCCAGCGTCGGCACGCTGCACAGCTGCTCGCCGGCGACGCGCAGCCGCTCCCGGCTCGTCGCCACCAACCTCACGTTGGGACACGTCGCCAGCAACCGTTCGACCAGTTCGGCGACCGGATCGAGGACGTGCTCGCAGTTGTCCAGCAGCACGACGATCTCGGTGTCGCCGAGGACCGCAGCCACCCGGTCGGCGAGCCCGACGTCGGGCCGGCCTTCGATCCCCAGCGCCGCGGCGACGACGTCGACGACCGACTCCTCGTCCGCCGTCGCCAGCTCGCACATCACGACCGGGCGGTCGGGACGCTCGGCGCGCAACCGCCGGCCGATCTCACCGAGCATGCGCGTCTTGCCGACGCCACCCGGACCGAGCAACGTCACCAAGCGGTGCGCCGCGACGAGCGCCAGCACCTCGACGACGAGCGCGTCACGCCCGACCAGCGAGGTCACCGCCACCGGCAGCCGGCTCGCCGGCGCCCACGTGTCGTCATCGATCGCCGCTCAGCAGGCTGGCGTGCTGTGCGGCCAGCGCCGGCGATGGCTCGATGCCGAGCTCGTCGCCGAGCCGCCGGCGGAAGTCGTCGTACACGCGGAGGGCCTCGGCGTTGCGCCCCGACGCCGCCAGCGCGGCCATCAACAGCGAGCGCGGACGCTCGCGGAGCGGTTCGTGGTCGGCGAGCGCGGCGAGCTCGACGACGAGGCCGTCGGTGGCACCCACCGACAGCCTGGATTCGGCACGGGTCTCCACGGCGCGGATGCGCAGCTCGTCGAGGCGGGCCGACTCAGCCCGCCCGTCGTCGACGTCGGCGAGGTCGGGGAACGCCGGACCCTGCCACCTGGCGAGGATCTCGTCGATGGTGGCGAGGTCGGCGGACTCGACCGCAGCGGCGAGGCGGTCGGCGTCGAGCTCGATGCTGGACGGGTCGAGTCGGTACCCGTTGCCCGCCGACTCGATCGCGTCGGGCAGGACCCGGCGCAGCCGGAAGAGGTGGTTCTGCAACGCCGCCACCGGATCCCGCGGCCGCCGCGCCGGCCAGAGCGCCTCGATCGCCGCGTCCACCGACACCACTCGTCCCCGGTGCAGCACGAGCAGCGCGAGCAGCCGCCGCTGCAACCCGCCGTCGGGCGTGACGTCCTGACCGTCGGGGAGGCACATCCGGAGCGGGCCGAGCACGTCGACACGCACACGGTCGCCGGGTGTCCTGGCCAGCACCGCGGGTCACGGTACTGCGACGACCTCGACCGTGCCACGCATCCCGAAGGCGTAGTGGCCGGGGAGGTGACAGGCCATCTCCACGGTGCCGGGCTCGTCGAACACGTACGACGTGACGGCCTGCTCGTCGGGACCGACCGAGAGCTCGCCGTTCCTCGGCTCGTGGTGCGGCTCGGTGCCGTCGCGGTGGCGGGCGTGGACGTCGGCGGGGCCGACGATCAGCTCGTGGTTGATCGGGTCGCCGTTGCTGACGACGAAGTGGACCTCGGTGCCGGCGACGACACGGACGTACGACGGCTCGAAGCGGCTGTGCTCGACGTCGACGAGGACCGTGACGGCGCCCGGACCGAGCGCCTCGGCGGCCGCCGGATCGCCGTCTCGTCGAGGACGTAGCCGGCGGCAGTCGTCGCCACGGCGACGGTGAGGCTGGCGAGGACGGCGAGCAGGTACCTCACGACGCCACCCTGCGCATCACCAGCACGAGGGCGGCGACGCCGGCGACGCTGCCGAGGGCGATCGGCCACCAGGGGCGCTCGCTCGGCGCCGGGCGGACCGGCACGACCGAGGCCGGGGCGACCCCGGCGTCCGTGATCGACGGCTCGCCCGCTGGCTCCTGGGAGACGGCGAGGTCGTAGTCGAGGTCGCCGGCCTCGGCGTCGAGCTGGAGGAAGGACAGCCACATCGAGTCCGGCACCCACTCCATCCCGACGTCCGAGCGCAGGTCGGTGAGCAGCCCGCTCGACGCCGCCTCGCTGCGCTCGAGCGTCAGGCCCGGGCCGCCGGCGAGCAGCTCGGGCCGCCGGTCGGTCAAGAGGAAGACGTCGGCCTCGACGTCGCGCTGCGGCGTCCAGACCGAGACCGAGGATGCGCACCGGGACCCACGGGTCGTCGGTCGGGATCGTCGCCATGATCGGCGTGCTGTCACCGGCGCCCTGACCGAGGGCGAGCGCCCGCTGGGCGTCGAACTTGGCGGCCATGAACACCGGGCTGCGGTGCGGCGTAGAAGTCGAGGACCTCGGGTGCGTCCGGCGTCAGCAGGAAGCCGTTCTCGAGCGCCCACTGCCCGACCTCGTCGCCGCCGCCCTTGAGCACGGTGATGTCGAGGGCGTCGATCTGCGTCTCCAGCACGATCTCCACAGCCGCCGGTGCGGCGACGGTTGCTTCGGCGGCGACGTCACCTTCACCGGTCGCTGGTGGGGCGACCTCCAGGGCCAGCCGCTGCAACGTCCAGTCACCGCCGCGCTCGACCGACGTCGGCACGTCGGGCAGCGGGACGATCGAGCCGACCGACTCACCCTCGCCGGTGAACTCGAACGCCGTGACGTAACGCTCGATCCCGTCGCTGTAGGCGGCCAGGGTCGTCGTGCGGACGAGCTCGATCGTGCCGTTCTCGCCGATCAGCCCGCCGCACGCATCGGCCACCGCCGGCACCAGCGCCGCCGTGCACCCCGCCAACCCCGCCAGGACCATCCGTCGCCTCATCGTCGAACCCCCGATCTCGTGTGTCGTGTCGGGTGTGACGTGTGGAGCGCGGCGCAGCAGTTCCCGGGTCAGCGGTGCTCGGGGTTGGGGAAGTCGAAGCGGCACCCGGCGTCCCATTCGGAACGCTGGTTGCCGTGGGCCGGGATGCCGCCGGCGTCGGTGATCATCCGCGCCAGGTGCAGCAGGTTCCACGTCATGAACGTGGTGTTGCGGTTGGTGAAGTCGTTCTCCGGCCCGCCCGAACCGGGGTCGAGGTACGACGGACCGGGTCCGGCCTCGCCGATCCAGCCGGCGTCGGCCTGCGGCGGGATGACGTAGCCGAGGTGCTGCAGCGAGTAGAGCACGTTCATCGAGCAGTGCTTGATGCCGTCCTCGTTGCCGGTGACGAGGCAGCCGCCGACGCGCCCGTAGTAGGCGTACTGCCCGGCGTCGTTGAGCTGGCTGGAGTTGCCGTAGAGCCGCTCGATGACGTGCGTGCAGACCGACGACTTCTCACCGAGCCAGATGGGCGTGGCGAGGACGAGGATGTTCGCCGCCATCACCTGCTCGAAGATGGCCGGCCACTCGTCGCGCTCCCAGCCGTGCTCGGTCATGTCCGGCCACACGCCGATGGCGATGTCGTGGTCGACCGCGCGCAGCTCGGTCACCGTCACGCCCTGGCGGCGCATGATCTCGGCGGAGATGTCGACCAGTCCCTGCGTGTTGGACACCTCCGGCGAACGCTTCAGCGTGCAGTTGACGAACACCGCAGAGAGATCGGAGAAGTCCCATCGCTGCTGCGAGCAGAGCTCCTCCTGCACGGCGTTGAGTCGAGCTGCCACGCCGCGCGACGGTATCTCGATGGATGGACCTGATCTGACCGACAAGGTCGCCGTCGTCACCGGCGGCAGCCGCGGCATCGGGCGGGCGATCGCCGACGCCTTCGCCGCTGCCGGCGCCGACGTCGTCATCGCCAGCCGCAAGCTGGACAACTGCGTGGCGGTGGCCGACGACATCGCCGCGCGCACCGGCCGGCGCACGCTGCCGGTCGCCACCCACGTCGGCAAGTGGGACGACTGCGACCGCCTGGCCGACACCGTGCTCGAGCACTTCGGCCGGTGCGACGTCCTCGTCAACAACGCCGGGATGTCGCCGCTCTACCCGGACCTCATGTCGATCACCGAGGAGTACTACGACAAGGTGGCGTCGGTGAACCTGAAGGGACCGTTCCGACTCGGCGTCCGCTTCGGCAGCCACATGGCGGCCAACGGCGGCGGCTCGATCATCAACATCTCGACGACGGGCTCGATCCGCCCCGGTCCGAGGGAGCTCGTCTACGCCTGCGCCAAGTCCGGGCTGAACGCGCTGACGATCGGGCTGGCGAACGCGTTCGGGCCGAAGGTGCGCAGCAACGCCATCCTCCCTGGCGCCGTGATGACCGACATCGCCGACGCCTGGCCGGAGGAGATGCGCCGCGAGGCGGCGAAGACGCCGCTCGGCCGCGCCGGGTACGCCGACGACTTCCGCGGCGCCGCCTTGTTCCTCGCCAGCGACGAGTCGGCGTGGATCACCGGGACGTTGCTGCGCCTCGACGGTGGCGCCTGCGGGCAGCTGGGGCTGTGATGGTCGAGCGCATCGAGTACGACGAGTTCGGCCTGTTCGCCGACAACGCCGCCGAGTTCGGCATCCCCTACGACGGCCCACCGACCGTTCGGCGCGAGTTCGTCGCCGTCGACGACGACCGCCGGCTCAGCGCGCTGGTCTGGGGTCACGCGCCGCCGGAGTTGGTGTTCCTCCACGGCGGCGCGCAGAACGCCCACACGTGGGACACCGTCGCCCTGGCGCTCGACCGTCCACTCGTCGCCATCGACCTCCCGGGGCACGGGCACTCCGACGGCGGGCGCGACGGCGAGCTGGATGTGCCGTCCAACGCCGCCGATGTCGCCGAGGTCGTGCGCGCGGCTGGCGCCCGATGCGGCGGCGGTGGTCGGCATGTCGCTCGGCGGGCTGACGACCCTGGCGCTGGCCCGGCACGCGCCCGAGCTGGTGCGCGCCGTCGTCCTCGTCGACATCACGCCCGGCGTCACCGCCGAGAAGGCCAGGGCGATCACCGCCTTCGTCGACGGACCGGCGTCGTTCGCCAGCTTCGAGGACCTGCTCGCCAGGACGATGGAGCACAACCCCACGCGGAGCGAGGCGTCGCTGCGGCGGGGGATCCTGCACAACGCCGTGCAACTGGACGACGGCTCGTGGGTGTGGCGGTACGCCCGTCATCGCGGGCAGCGACCGTTGACCGAGCAGCGGCCGACCGATCACGCTGCGCTGTGGGACGTCGTGTCGTCGCTGAGCGTCCCACTGCTCCTCGTGCGCGGCATGCGCCCGCAGTCCGTCGTCGACGACGCCGACGAGGCCGAGCTGCTCCGCCGCCTGCCGGCAGCGCAGGTGGCCCACATCGCCGAGGCCGGCCACAGCGTCCAGGGCGACACGCCGGTCGAGCTTGCGAGGTTGATCGACGAGTTCACCTGACGCGCCCCGTCCATCTGGGCGCGATCTCCGCCATCGACCGATCTGGGCGCGCATCTCGACGTCCGGCGTCGAGGACCGCACCCAGAAGGCTCCGGGGTACCGTGAGCGGCATGCCGGACATCGAGCACACCGACGCCGAGTGGCGAGACATCCTCGGGGCCGAGCGCTTCCACGTGCTGCGCGAGGCGGGCACCGAGCGACCGTGGAGCGGGGCGTTGCTGGAGAACCACGCCGACGGCACGTACACGTGCGCGGCGTGCGGCGCCGAGCTGTTCGGCTCGGACACCAAGTTCGAGTCGGGGAGCGGGTGGCCGAGCTTCACCGAGCCGAAGGTCGCCGAGGCCGTCGAGCTGATCGAGGACCGCAGCCACTTCATGGTCCGCACCGAGGTCCGCTGCCGGCGCTGCGGCTCGCACCTCGGCCACGTCTTCCCCGACGGCCCAGGCCCGACCGGCGAGCGCTACTGCATGAACAGCCTCTCCCTCGACTTCAAGGATGCGACGACGAGCTGACATCCTCGGTCAGTCCGAGCAGCTTCTCCAGTCGCTCGACGCGCAGCCACAGCTCGGCGACATCGCGCGCCAGGTCCGGTGAGGCGGCGGCGGGCTCCTGCACGGCCGGCGCTGGCGGTGGCTCGCCAGGGTCGGGCATCCCGCACAGGGCATGGGCCCAGCGGGATTCGCGCTCGCCCGGCCGTCGCTCCAGGTGGACGGCGAACGCGTCGGGGCTGCGCGCCGCCAGCATGTCGAGGATCTCCTCCACGGTGCCCGACTCCTCGGTCAGGCGCACGCGACTGCGCACCTCGCCGGCGGTCTGCGGGCCGCGCAGCACGAGCACGGCGAGCACGCCGAGCTCGGCCTTGGAAAGGTGCCACCGCTCGTCGGCGACGTGGCGGTAACGGATCGTCCGCCCCCCGTGCGACGGGTGGACGAAGCGCACCAGCCCCATCGACTTGAGCGACAGCAGGACACTCTCGACGGTGCGGTCGTCGTAGGCGACGACGGGGTCGCGGTTCGACGTCTGGTTGCACGCCAGCCGCAGCGCGTTGAGCGTCAGCGGGTAGCTGTCGGGGACCGTCGCTTCCTTCTCGACCAGGCAGGCGACGACCCGTGCTTCCTCGGCGGCCAGCTCCATGCCGGCAGTCTCGCGAACGAGCGCGCTACTTGAGCGCGCCGCTCACGTCGATGCCGCGAACGAAGAAGCGCTGACCGAAGAGGAACACGAGGATCGGGATGACCATGGCGATCATCGCCGCCGCCTGCACCAGGGCCGGCTGCGCCTTGTACAGCCCGACGAAGCTGTACAAGCCGATCGAGATCGGGTACTTCTCGGCCTCACCCGACAGGTAGACGAGCGGCTCGAAGAAGTCGTTCCAGGCGAAGAAGAAGTGGAACAGGGCGACGGCGACGATGGCGGCACGCGCCTGCGGCACGATGATCGTCATCAGCGTGCGCAGCGGGCCGGCGCCGTCGATCGACGCCGCCTCGTCGAGCTCGCGCGGGATCGTCATGAAGAACTGGCGCAGCAGGAAGACGTTGTAGGCGTTGGCGAAGAAGTGCGGGACGATCAGCGGCAGCCACGTGCCGACCCACCCGATGTGCTGGTACACGGCGTAGGCCGGGACGATCGTGACGAAGCGGGGCAGGATGATCGCCGCGATCAGCGAGGCCATGATCAGCTTCTCGCCCGGGATGCGGAACCGCGAGAGGCCGTAGGCGACGAGCACCGACGAGATCACCGTCCCGGCCATGCCGAGGCCGGCGATGATCCCGGTGTTGATGAGCAGGCGGCGCAGATCGAGCGTGTCGGCGACGATCCGGAAGTTCTCCCAGTTGGGATCGAGGGTGTACTGCGGCTCGAGCGTGCGCCACCGGCCCACCCACTCGATCGGCACGTCCGGTTCGGCTGGGTCGACGAAGGTGCTCGCCTCCCGTCCCGGATCGACGAGCGCCAGTGCACGGGTCTCGCCGTCGATCGGGACGTCGAGGACAGGTACCTCCTCGCCATCGATCTCGACCGTGGCCGGCGACTTCGGCAGGATCAGTTGGCGGGGGTCGCTCATCTGGTCTTCGCTCTTCAACGCGGACATGGCGCCGTAGGCGAGCGGCAGCAGGTAGGTGACGACGAGGACCGTGGCGAACAGCGTCACGGTGGCGCCCATGATGAACCGGCGGGTGCGCCCGTCGAGGTCGCCGAAGCCCCCGCGGGGCTTCACCGACCAACGGCGACCAGGAGCGATCGTGCTCGCGGTCATGCCCGACGCTCGTACTGGTAGTGGACCCAGCGCTTGGCGGACCAGAACAGGGCTGCCGTTGCCGACATGATGACGATCGCCATCGCCCAGGCCAACGCCGAGCCGTAGCCACCCTGGCTGAACGTGAACGTCTGGCGGTACAGGTACATCGTGTAGAAGAGGGTCGCCCCGTTGGGGTCGCCGTTCCCGTCGGTCAGCACGTACGGCACGATGAAGTACTGGCCGAGGGCGACGAGGGCGATGACGACGTTGTAGAAGGTCACCGGCGAGATCAGCGGCCACGTGACGTGACGGAACACCTTCCACGGCCCGGCGCCGTCGAGGCGAGCGGCCTCGTACAGCTCGAGTGGCACGCTGCGCAGCGACGCCATGTAGATGATGATGGCGTTGCCGATCCCCCACGTGGCGATGAGGGCGAGGGCGGGGAGGGCCCACGTCGGCGAGGACAGCCAGTCGGGTCCGTCGATGCCGAAGCGGCCGAGGATGCGGTTCATCCAACCGGTGGTGTCATTGAGGTAGCCCTGCCACACGAAGGCGGCGGCGATGAACGGCACGATCGCCGGGAGGTAGAAGAGCATGCGGAAGATCGACGGGCCGCGGAGATGCCGTGACGTCAGCAGGTAGGCCAGGGCGAGCGGCAGGAAGATCGACAGTGGCAGGAACATGATGGCGAACTTGAGGGTGACCCCCGCCGACTCGCGCACCTGGGGGTCGTCGAACAGCCGCGTCCAGTTGTCCAGACCGATGAACTCGGTCGGCTTCTCGTCCTGGTCGACGAGCTCGTAGTCGGTGAAGGACAGCACGAACGAGGCGCCGAGCGGGATGACGTAGAACAGGCTGAGACCGATCAGCCAGGGCGACACGAAGAGCAGCCCGCGGCGCCGCATCCGCCGGTCACGCGGCTGGAGGTTCCGGCGGCGCTCGCGCCATCCCGGACGTTCGAGCCGGCGGCCCGACGGCGCCGGTTGGGCGCCGTCGGACCGCAGCTCGAGCTCGACATCGACCACGGGGACCGTGGTCACGGTGCTGGCGTCCCGATCATTGCTTGAAGATGGTGTCCAGTTCGGTGCGCAGCTCCTCGGCGGCTGCGGCCACGTCGAGGTTCGGCTCGGCCGTCAGCCGTGACTCGAACGAGTCGATCGCCGCTTCGGCCTCGTCGAAGTTGGGCATGTTGGCCTCGTGGCTCGGCACGTCGGGCCGGTCGAGCCCGGCGAGGGCGGCGTCCCACGTCACGCCTTGTGTGAACAGCTCGTCCTGCTGGGCGAAGAACGGTTCGCGCAGGTCGGCACGGGCAGGCAGCCCGCCGTACGTGTCGAGCAGCACCGGCGCCGCCTCGTCGAGGAGATAGGTCAGCACCTCGAACGCGGCGTCCGGGTTCTCCGTCGACTCGAGGATGCGGAACGTGTCGGCGTGCAGCTTCGACGTGGCTTCTCCCTGGTACTCGGGAACGACGGCCATGTCCCAGAAGTCGAGACCGTTGCCGTCCTCGTCGCGTACGCAGCAGGTGTACCACAGGTGGGTGAAGGCCATCGCCACGTTGCCCGTCGAGAAGGCGTTCGTCTGGGCCAGCGTGTCGCTGTTGATCTGTGAGTCGTTCGGCGCCGCGCCGGACGCGATCAGGTCGACGTACCACTGCCATGACGCCACCCAGTTCTCGGGGATCTGGGCGGTCGTGCCGTCGTCGGCGACGAAGCTGCCGGAGCCGAAGAACGTGCCGACTGCTCGGGCGTCGTCGTTGAACTGGTGGTGGAAGCCCCACTGCACGACGTTCTCCGGGTCGAAGTCGGGGCTCGTGGCGTCGTTGCCGTTGGCGTCGACGGTGAGGATCTTGGCCAGCTCGGCCACCTTGTCCATGTCCCACGGATCACCGTCGGCGTACGGCTCGCCGTACGCGGTCGGCGGGTACGGGAGGTCGGCCTCGTCGAACAGCTCCTTGTTGTAGTACATCACCGCGGGGAACACGCCGAACGGCAGTGCCGTCAGCTCGCCCGTCTCCTCACGCCAGAACTCGACCTGCTCGGTCTCGAACTGGGTGAGGTCGAAGCCCGTCGACGCGACGAGTGGCTCGAGATCGAGGAACTGGCCGGCGAAGGCGTTGGACCCGCGGATCCCGATCGGGCCGATGATGTCCGGCGCGTTGCCGCCGGCGATCTGCGTCGACAGGTTGTCGAAGGCGATCTCGTTGTCGACGATCTCGACCTCGAGTTGGATCTCGCCGTCGTGGCTCTCGTTGAAGTCATCGACCACGTCGCGCTGGGCGGCCAGCTGCTCGGGCTGGGCGCCGGTGCCGAGCCCGACGTACCACCGCACGACGGCCTCGTCTCCGGTCGCCTCCCCGCCGCCGAACACGGTCTCGACGGGAGGCGGCGTCGTCGGCGGGGCGGACTCGGCTGTGGTGCCATCTGTAGCGGCATCCGCGGTGGTGCCCTCGCCGTCGCCGTCGTGCCCTCGGCGGTCGTGGCCTGGGCAGTGGTGCCGTCGGCGGTGGTGGCGTCCGCCGCGTCATCGTCGTCGTCATCGCCACCGCATGCGGCGGCGACGAGGGCGGCGGCGACGGCGACGGCCGCGAGGTGTCGGAACCTCGATGGACGTGTCGAACCTTTCACGGTGTTGCTCTCCTGTTCTGCTGATCGGACGTGGTGGTGAGGGACCTGGTCGACTCGCGCACCACCAGTGGGGTGGCGACGGTCGAGCGTGATGGCGCGGTTGGCTCACCGGCGCTGTCGACGAGCTGCAGCAGCGTGCGCATCGCCGTGGCGCAGACCTTGTCGATGTCGTGGCGGACGGTGGTCAGCGGCGGGTCGGCGATCGCCGCCTGGGGCAGGTCGTCGAAGCCGACCACGGCGATGTCGTCGGGCACGCGGACACCCTCGGCGTGCAGCGCCTGGAGCGCTCCGACCGCCATCAGGTCGTTGGCGGCGAACGACGGCATCGGGGCGGTGGGGGAGCAGCTGGCGCATCGCTTCGGCACCCGTGGCGATGTTGAAGAGGCCGCGGGCGAACAGCTGCGGCTCCGCGGCGAGGCCGTGGCTGTCGAGGGCGGCGCGGAAGGCGTGCTCGCGGTCCTCGGCGTCGATGCGACCTGCCGGACCTTGGATCATGGCGATGCGCCGGTGCCCACCGGCGACGAGGTACTCGACGGCCCGACGGACACCGCCCTCGTTGTCGATCTCGACGGTCGACACGTCCGTGCGCTCCGGGTGACGACCGAGGACGACGCACGGATGCGGCCCGTCGAGCAGGTCCTCGACCCACGGCGCACCGAGGGCGACGCCGGAGATCACCAGCCCGTCGACGACACCGGTGTGGAACTCCTGGCGGACGGCCGCGCTCGGTTCGCCGGCCGCCAGCCAGAGCATCATGCCCTGGCCGGCCTCGGTGGCCGCCATGGCCACCGCCTCGAGCACGTGTGCCTCGTAGGGCTCGTTGACGATGTGGCCGGTGGGCAGGACGAGGCCGATGATGTCGGCCCGGCCGGAGACCAGCGTGCGTGCCGCCGAGTTCGGCCGGTACCCGAGCGAGCGGGCGATCATCGTGACCCTGGCGCGCACGTCAGGGGCGACCTTGGCCCGACCGTTGAGGGCGCGTGAGGCGGTCGCTCTGGACACGCCGCTCGTGCGGGCGACGTCATCGAGCGTCACCGCTCGCGATCGTGCAGCCACGTTCCCTCGATCCCCCTGATCCCCGGTTGCCCGGAGTTTCCCCTTGAAGTGGAAACGTGTCCACCGTAAGGTGCTCATGGGGCCGATGTCAAGAGACGTTCTGTTCATACGTCTGACCAGGAGGAACTGATCGATGAGCGACGTGCAGATGGTGATGGAGGCGGGCTCGATCACCGAAGGTGGGAGCGTGTTCACGGCGGCCGAACAGGAACCGGCGGGGCGCTTCCCCACCGGTTTCGTGTGGGGCGCGGCAACGGCGTCCTTCCAGATCGAAGGCGCCCGGGACCGACGCGGCGACAGCATCTGGGACCGCTTCTGCGAGCAACCCGGCGCCATCCTCGACGGCAGCAACGGGGACCACGCCTGCGACCACGTCAGTCGTTGGCGCACCGACGTCGACCTGCTCTCGGCGCTCGGCCTCGACGCCTACCGCTTCTCGATCTCGTGGCCGCGCGTGCTCCCGGAGGGGCGCGGGACTGTCTCGGCCGAAGGGCTCGACTTCTACTCGCGGCTCGTCGACGATCTCCTCGAGGCGGGCGTCACGCCGTACGTCACGCTGTACCACTGGGACCTGCCCCAGCGTCTCGAGGACGAGGGCGGGTGGCCGGTGCGGGCGACCGCCGAGGCGTTCGCCGACTACGCCGAGCTCGTCGCCGGCCACCTCGGCGACCGTGTCCACCACTGGACCACATTGAACGAGCCGTACTGCTCGGCCGAGTACGGCTACGTCGAGGGGCGGATGGCCCCCGGCCGGACGTCACGTGCCGACGGCTTCGCCGCCGCCCACCACCTGCTGCTCGGCCACGGGCTCGCCGTCGAGCGGATCCGCGCCGCGTCGCCGGCAGCCGAGGTGGCGTTGGTGCTCAACCTCTCGCCCGTCTATCCGGCGAGCGATCGCGACGAGGACGTCGAGGCCGCCCACCTGCTGCACCGGCTGTTCAACCGGTGGTACGTCGAACCGGCGCTCGGCTTCGGCAGCCCGGCCGAGACGATGCCCGAGGTCGGTTGGGCGGGCGAGGAGATCGCCGACGGCGACGTCGAGGCGATCGCCGCGCCGATCGACGTCCTCGGCGTGAACTACTACTCCCGCGCGGTCGTCACCGCCGACCCCGACGTCGTGCTCGACCTCTCGCCGGTGACGGGCTGCGGGTGGGAGATCTACCCGCAGGGGCTGACCCAGATCCTCCAGTGGTTGCACCGCTCGTACGGGTTCTCGCGGTACCTCGTCACCGAGAACGGTGCGGCGATGAACGACGTGCCCGACGCTGCCGGGAGGGTCGACGACGCCGATCGCATCGACTACCTCCGCAAGCACCTCACCGCCGTGCACGACGCCATCGCCGCCGGTGTGCCGGTCGAGGGGTACTTCGTGTGGAGCCTGCTCGACAACTTCGAGTGGGCGTACGGCTACAGCCGCCGGTTCGGGTTGATCCGGGTCGACTACGACACGTTCGCCCGCACGCCGAAGGCGAGCGCCGACTGGTACGCCGAGGTCGCCCGCACCAACACCGTGAGCTGACGGTGCATCTGGGCGCGCACGGTCTCGGACCTGAGACGGAGCGCGCCCAGATCTCACTTTGGGGCACGTCGTCAGCGCAGGCTGGTGAGCCCGCCGTCGACGACGAGCGTCTGCCCCGTGACGTAGGCGGACTCGTCCGACAACAGGAACACGACTGCGTAGGCGGTCTCCCATCCGGTCCCCTCCCGTCCGAGCGGCACGGGCGTGCGGGCACGGGAGGGTCGCCCGCGTGACGCCGCCCGACCGAGCGGCGTGTCCATCAGGCCAGGTGCGACGATGTTGGCGCGGACGCCGCGGCGCTGGCCTTCGAGGGCGACGTGGCGCATCAGCCCGCCGAGCGCCGCCTTGGACGCGTCGTACGCCGGGATGCTGCTGCCTGGCTTGAGCCCGGCGACCGAGGAGATGAACACGATCGACGCCCCCTCCTCGAGGATCGGCAGCGCGGCGCGGGCGGTGAGCATGGCGCCGCGCAGGTTGACCGCGAGGACGGTGTCCCAGACCTCCGGTGTGGAGTCGGCGAGCCCGAGCCCGGCACCGATGCCGACGTTGTAGACGACGCCGTCGAGACCATCGAGCGCCGCGGCGGCGTCGGTCACCATCGCGTCGACGCCGGCCGGATCGGCGACGTCGGCCACGAGCGCCGACGCCTCCCCGCCGAGATCGGTGATGCTGCGCACCGTCTCGGCGGCGCTGTCGCCGTCGCGGTCGGCCGCCACGACGCGAGCGCCCTCCCGCGCGCACAGCAGGGATGTCGCCCGCCCGTTGCCGATCGGCGGGTCCTCGATGCCGTGATGACCCTGTCCTGCGCCGACCACCAGGATCCGCCGGCCGAGCAACCGGCCACGCCCCGGCGCCTCGCCGCGCGACTCGGCGGGGATCACCGTCACCCTGCCCCCTCGATCTCGATTCCGAACGTCTCGAGGTAGCGCGACACCGTCATGTAGAAGCCGATCGTGATCGTCAGCTCTTGGAGCTGTTGCAGCGACAACGCCGACACCAGCGCGCCGAACGTCTCGTCGGAGGCCCGCACGTTGGCGACGATGTCGTCGGTGAACCTCAGCACCTTGCGCTGCAGCTCGTCGAACGCCGGGTCGTCGGCGCCGCTGCGGACGGCGGCGATGAGCTCCTCGCTCATTCCCAACTGGCGGCTCATGGCCTCGTGCTGGTGGACCTCGTAGGACGCTCCGGACAGCACGCCGACGCGCATGATGGCGAGCTCCCGCACGACCGGGTCGAGCGACGACTTGTTCAGCAGGTGGTTGCCGAAGCGGACGAAGGCGCGCAGCAGCTCCTCGCCGCCCGCCAGCATGCGGAAGATGTTGAGCGGCGCCAGCTTGCTCAGCAAGGTCTGGGTGTCCGGCGAGAGCGTCTGCGGGTCGGGATACGGGATGCGAGCCATCGCCGGAATTGTGGCCTGCGAACCAAGCCCCAGCGGTCAGACCACCACGTTGACCATGCGGCCGGGCACGACGATGACCTTCTTGGGTGTGGCCCCGTCGACGGCGGCGGCGACCCTGGCGTCGGCCAGCGCGGCGGCCTCGACGGCGCCGGCATCGGCATCGGCGGGAACCGTCACGTGGCCGCGCAGCTTGCCGTTGACCTGCACCGGGTACTCGACGGTGTCCTCGACGAGGTACGCCGGGTCGGCGGTCGGGAACGGGACATAGGCGACCGTCTCGTCGTGGCCGAGGCGGTGCCACAGCTCCTCGCCCAGGTGCGGTGCGAACGGTGACACCATCAAGACCAGCGCCTCGGCGGCGTCGCGCGGCACGGCGCCGAGCTTGGTCAAGTGGTTGTTCAGCTCGATCAGCTTGGCGATGGCGGTGTTGAAGCGCAGCGCCTCGATCTCCCGGCGCACGACGTCGATGGTGCGGTGCACCCGCCGGCGGGTCTCCTCGTCGCCGGACTCGTCGGTGACCGCCGGGGCACCGGTGGTCTCGTCGATCACGTTGCGCCACAGCCGCTGCAGGAACCGGTACATGCCGACGACATCGCGCGTCTCCCATGGACGCGACGCGTCGAGTGGACCGGTTGCCATCAAGTGCAAGCGCAACGTGTCGCTGCCGTAGGCGTCGAAGATGTCCTCGGGAGCGACGGCGTTCTTCAGGCTCTTGCCCATCTTGCCCCACTCACGGGTGACCGGCTGGCCCTCGTGGGTGAACGTCTCGTCGGCGCCGGCCTCGACCTCGGCCGACTCGACGTACATGCCGCGCTCGTCGGTGTAGGCGGCGGCGAGCACGTACCCCTGGTTGAACAGCCGGGCGTACGGCTCGTACGACGACAGGTGGCCGAGGTCGAACAGCACCTTGTGCCAGAAGCGGGCGTACAGCAGGTGCAGCACGGCGTGCTCGACCCCGCCGACGTACAGGTCGACACCGCCGGGGTGGTCCGGCCGGATGTCGGTCTGCGGCCCCATCCAGTAGCGCTCGACGTCGGGGTCGACGAAGGCGTTCTCGTTCGTCGGGTCGCAGTAGCGCAGCTCGTACCAGCACGAGCCGGCCCACTGCGGCATGACGTTGGTGTCCCGCCGGTACGCCTGGGTTCCGTCGCCGATGTCGAGGGTGACCTCGACCCACTCGTTGAGCCGGTCGAGCGGGCTCTCCGGTTCGGAGTGCTCGTCGTCGGGGTCGAACGTGCGCGGCGAGAAGTCGTTGGTGTCGGGCAACAGCAGTGGCAGGTCGTCCTCGGGCAGACCGTGGGGATGGCCGTCGACGTCGTAGACGACGGGGAACGGCTCGCCCCAGTAGCGCTGCCGGCTGAACAGCCAGTCGCGCAGCTTGTAGGTGATCGCCGCCTCGCCGACGCCCTTGTCCTCCAGCCAGGCGTTGGTGGCGGCGATGGCCTCGGCGACCGAGTCCATGTCGTTCAGGTCGAGGTCACCGTTGGCCGAGTTGACGTACGGGGCGTCGCCGACGAACGCCTGCGGCCAGCGCGACGTGTCCATCGTCGGTTCGATGCGGTGCTCGGCGAACCACTCGTCCGGGGGACGCTGGATCGGCGGGATCTCCAGGCCGAAGCCGGTGGCGAACTCGAAGTCGCGCTGATCGCCGCACGGCACGGCCATGATCGCCCCCGTGCCGTAGCCCATCAGCACGTAGTCGGCGATCCAGATCGGGATGTCGCGGCCGGTGACCGGATTGGTTGCGTAGCTGCCGGTGAACACGCCGGTCTTCAGGCGGTTCTCGTCCTGACGGTCGACGTCCTTGCGCGTCGCGGCCTGCCGGCGGTAGTCGAGGACCGACGGCGCCTCCTCCGACGTGGTCAGGTCGGGGACCATCGGGTGCTCGGGGGCGAGGACCATGAACGTGGCGCCGAACAGCGTGTCGGGGCGGGTCGTGAACACGCGGATCGGCCCGGCGGGCGAGTCGAAGTCGACGTTGGCGCCCGTCGAGCGACCGATCCAGTTGCGCTGGATCGTCTTCAGCGAGTCGGTCCACTCGAGCACGTCGAGGTCGTCGAGCAGACGGTCGGCGTACTCGGTGATGCGCATCATCCACTGGCGCATGCTGCGCTTGAACACGGGGAAGTTGCCGCGGTCGCTGCGCCCGTCGGCGGTGACCTCCTCGTTGGCGACGACCGTGCCGAGGCCCGGGCACCAGTTGACCGGGGCGTCCGACACGTAGGCCAGGCGGTACGAGTCGATCACGCCGGCCTGCTCGGACGGTGACAGCCGCGACCACTCACGGCCGTCGTCGAGCTCGCGGATGCCGTCGTCGAACTCGGCGCGCAGCTCGGCGATCGGGCGGGCGCAACCGATGCTGCCGGACGGGTTGGTGGCGTCGCGGTCGTACCAGGACTCGAAGATCTGCAGGAAGATCCACTGCGTCCAGCGGTAGTAGGCGGGATCGGTGGTGTCGATCGAGCGGCGGCGGTCGTGGCTCAGCCCGAGCCGGCGGATCTGCTCGCGGTAGGTCGCCACGTTCTCGGCGGTGGTGATCGCCGGGTGCTGGCCGGTCTGCACGGCGAACTGCTCGGCGGGCAGGCCGAAGGCGTCGAAGCCCATCGTGTACAGCACGTTGCGCCCGGCCATGCGCTGGTAGCGGCTGTACACGTCGGTGCCGGTGAAGCCCAGCGGATGGCCGACGTGCAGGCCGGTGCCCGATGGGTACGGGAACATGTCCAGCACGAACAGCTTGCGCCCGCGGGCGGCGACGGCATCGGGGTCGGCCAGCGGCCCGGCCGGATTCGGCGCTTCGAACGTGCCGTCCGCGTCCCACCGCTCCTGCCACCGCAGCTCGATCTCCCCAGCGAGCGCGGCCGTGTACCGGTGCGCAGGTGCGTCGTCGTCGGTCGCCATGGAACCCCCGAGCTTACGACCTCGCCCCATCCGAGTGTTTGGTGCGATCCGAGTGTCGGGCGTGCGGCGTCCGCCTCCTCGACACTCGGATGAGACGGAAGCACTTCGTTGGGGCGGGGTAGCGTGGCCCGGGATATGACAGTGCAGACGTCGACGATCGAGCGGCTCGAGCGGGCGGCCGACTCGCCGACGGGCATCCGTTTCGTGGGGGGCTCGGTGACCACCGACGGGCAGCCGGTGCGCCTGTCGTGGCGCCAGCTCCACGACGAGTCCCGAGCCGTCGGCGCCGCCCTCCAGGCCCGCGGGCTGGTGCCGGGCGACCACGTCGCCATCCTCGGTCCGACGAGCCGTGGGCTGATCACCGCTGTCCGCGGCTGCTGGATGGCCGGCATCGCCTCGATGGTCCTGCCGCTGCCGATGCGCATGGGCTCGCTCGACGCGTTCGTCGAGTCGACCCGGGCGCGCATCCGTCACGGCGACGCCAAGCTCGTGTTGATCGATGACCTGCTGGCGCCCTTCTACGAGGCGGCCCCCGGCGATCCGCCGATCGCGCCGCTCGGCGCCGTGCTCCCGGGCGCCCCGGGTGTGCCCAGTGGCGACCGCCTCGAGGTGCCCGCTCCCGACCCGGACCGGCTGGTGATCCTGCAGTACACGAGTGGATCGACGAGCGAGCCGAAGGGCGTGATGATCCCCGATCGTGTCCTGACCGCCAACGTCGACGGGTGTTGCGAGGCGGGGAGCATCGTCCCCGAGGAGGAAGTACTCGTCTCGTGGCTGCCGCTGTACCACGACATGGGCCTCGTCGGATGCTTGGCGATCCCGATGACCCGCGGCGCCGAGCTCGTCCAGGCGGCCCCGCAGGACTTCCTCGCCCACCCGGGCAACTGGATGCAGTGGATCTCCGACTGGCGCGGCACCGCCACGGCCGGTCCCAACTTCTCCTGGGTGCTGGCCACCCGCGCGCTCAAGCGGATGCGCGACATCGACCTGTCGTCGTTGACGCTCGCCCTGTCCGGCGCCGAGCCGGTCGACCCCGTCGCCGTGGAGGCGTTCGTCGCCGCCGCCGAGCCGTTCGGCTTCTCAGCGGGCGGCGTGTTCCCCGCCTTCGGCATGGCCGAGGTCGCCATCGGCGGTTCGTTCCCCCGGCGTCACCGCGGCCTCGTGTGTGACACGGTCGATCGCGTCGTGCTCGAGCGTGACCGCGTCGCCAAGCCCGTCGACGTCGTCGATCCCGACGACCTGCAGCTCGCCGCCCGCCGGCTGCCGCTGCTCGGCCGACCGGTGCCCGGCCTGGAGATGCGCATCGTCGACCCGGCGACGTTCGAGGAGCGCCCCGAGCGCCACGTCGGCGAGCTGTTGATCCGGGGCACCTCGGTGACGCCCGGCTACTACAAGCGGCCTGACGCCACGGCCGAGCTGTTCCACGACGGCTGGCTCCGCACCGGCGACCTCGCCTACCTCGTCGACGGCGAGCTGGTGCTGTGCGGGCGGATCAAGGACGTCATCATCGTCGGCGGGCGCAACGTCTTCCCCGAGGACATCGAGCGTGCCGTCGGGGTGCTCGACGGGGTGCGCGCCGGCAACGTGATCGCCTTCGGCATGGACGGGTACAAGGGCAAGGAGAGCGTCGTCGTCGGTGCGGCACGACAGAGTCCGAGGCGACGATCACGACACGATCCGCCACGCCATCCACCACCGCACGCTGGAGGTGTGCGGGCTGCCGCCGCGTGACGTGATGCTGGTCCAGCCGAGCACGCTGCCGAAGACGTCGTCGGGGAAGCTGCAGCGGGCGAAGTGCCGCGAGCTCTACCTCGAGGAGGAGCTCGAGCTGGCGTGATGCGGGTCTTCGCGTCGGACCGTCATCGCCAGCACGACCCGCAGCACGAGATCGAGTCGTCCGGCCTGCAGCCGCCGTTCGAACACCCCGGCCGAGCCGAGACGATCCGCGCCGCGCTGGCAGACGACCAGCGCTTCGAGATCTCCGAGCCGCCGGCGGCCAGCATGGATGCCATCGAGGCGGTGCACGATGCCGGCCTCGTCCGCTTCCTCGAGTCGGCGTGGGAGGAGTACCAGCGCGACGTGCGGCCGGTGCACGACGTCGTCCCCGACGTCTTCGCCGTGCCTGGGCTGCGGGGAGGGGCGGAGCCAGGTCGTGTCGCGGCACGCCTGGGGTGGTGGTGCTACGAGACGACGACGCCGCTGACGTCCGGCACCTATGACGCCGCTCGCTCGGCCGTCGACTCCGCGCTGGCGGCGACCGACGCCGTGCTCGGCGGCGAGCCGGTCGCCTACGGCTTGTGCCGCCCACCGGGTCACCACGCGGCGACGGCGCTGTACGGCGGGTACTGCTTCTTCAACAACGCGGCGGTCGCTGCTCACCACGCCGTGTCGGCGACGGGAGGGCGTGTGGCCGTGCTCGACGTCGACTACCACCACGGCAACGGCACGCAGGAGATCTTCTACGAGCGCGACGACGTCGCGTACGTGTCCCTGCACGGCGACCCGGCTCGGGCGTACCCGTACCACACCGGGTTCGCCGACGAGACCGGCTCCGGACGGGGAAGTGGTTGCACCTGCAACGTGCCGCTCGCGGCAGGGCTCGATGACGACGCGTACCTCGTCGCACTCGAGAGGACACTGGAGGCGGTCAGCGGGTTCGCCCCGGATGTCGTCGTCGTGTCGCTCGGCGTCGATACGTACGTCGACGACCCGATCTGCGACCTGGCGCTGACGACCGAGGGCTTCGCCCGCTGCGGCCGCGCCGTCGCCGAGCTCGGCGTGCCGCTGGTGGTGCTGCAGGAGGGTGGCTACGCCGACGCCGCCCTCGGCGCCAACGTGCGCGCGTGGCTGCTCGGCGCGACGCCAGCCGCTGATCTGGGCGCGATTCGTCTCTGGGCGCGAATCGTCTCGGATCGCGGGACGATCTGCGCCCAGATGGTGGCGCTACGCCGCCTTGATCGTCGGTCAGCACCTGCGCCCAGCGCTCGGGGTCGCTGCGGTACGGGGCGTAGAACGAGACACGGTCGACGACGTCGCCGAAGCGACGGTGCAGCTCCGGCGCGACCTGCTCGGGCGGCCCGACGACGGCAAACGTGTTGAGGATCTCGTCGTCGATCAGGTCGCCCATCCGGCGCCACTCACCCTGCTTGGAGAGGCCGTTGAGCTCCTCCTGCAGGCCGCCCCATCCGTGCACGTCGAGGACCGGGCGGTAGGCGGGCGTCGATCCGTAGAAGGCGATCTGCTGGCGCGTGCCCGCTGCCGCCGTGGCCATCTCCTCGTCGTTCATGCCGGTGACGACGAAGCTCGGGCCGACGATCTGGAAGCCGTCCATCGTCTTGCCCGCCTTCGCCCGGCCCCGCTCGAGCGCCGGCAGGGTGACCTCGCGCAGGTACTTCTCCGTGGTGAAGCCGTGGCACAGGAAGCCGTCGCACACCTCACCGGCGACCTCGGTCATCAGCTCGCCGACACCGGCGAGGAAGATGCGCGGCACGCCGAAGCTGTCGAGATCGCTCGCCGGCGGCGTGAAGAACGGCGTCATCAACGTGTGCGTGTAGAACTCGCCGCGGAACTGCAACCGCGCGTCGGTCAGCCACGTGTCCCAGATGGCCCGGATGGCGAGGACCAGCTCGCGCATGCGCGGCGCGGGATGGCTCCACGGCATCGAGAAGCGCTTGGTGATGTGCGGCTTGATCTGGCTGCCGAGGCCGAGGATGAAGCGACCCTTGGAGAACGACTGCAGGTCCCACGCCAGGTTGGCGAGCGTCATCGGGTTGCGGGCGAAGGCGACGGCGATCGACGTTCCGAGCTCGATCTCCGATGTGTGCTCGGCGGCGAGCAGCAGCGGCAGGAACGGGTCGTGGCTCGTCTCGGCCGTCCACGCTCCGGAGTAGCCGGCGCGCTCCAGTTCCGCTGCCTGTTCGCCGGCCGTGTCCAGCCCACCGATGCCACCGTCGACCTTCATGGCCGGCGAACCTACTTCTGTCCTTGGTCGCGCAGGAAGCGCTCGACCTCGGCGGCGAGCTCGTCGCCGGTGCGCAGCTCCAGGCCGCCCTCTTCGGGTTGGTCGCCCTCGGCGGCGTCGTACAGGCGCTCGAACTGGGCGATCATCCCCTGGTGCTCCTCGTTGCCCTCGACGAGCTGGTCGAGGCGCTCGCGCTGCAGCACGGCCTCGCGCCGTAGCTCGGCGGTGTCGACCGCCAGGCCGGTCGCCGTGGCCAGACCGTCGAGCAGCGCCACCGATGCCGCCGGGTACGACATCGTCGCCACGTAGTGCGGCACCTGGGCCCAGATGCCCATCGCCGAGATGCCCCGTTCGTGCACCGATTGCTCCAGCGCCGCGGCCATCCCCGCCGGCACGTCGACCGAAGCGGTGCGGAAGGGCAGACCGTCGAGCACGTCGGCCGACGGCGAGGTGGCCGACAGGTGTGGTGGCCGGGTGTGCGGCGCGGCGAACGGATAGGCGCCGAGCGCCGCCATCGTGACCACCCCGAGCTGCACGGCGAGGTCGCCGACGGTGCCGGCGAAGCGGTGCCACGCCATGTCCGGCTCGGGTCCGGTGAGCAGCAGCACGTCATGGCCGGCTTCGTCGCGGCCCACGCGCAGCTCGGGCACCGACCACACGAGCCGGGTGTTGACGCCGTCGCGCAGCTCCAGCAGCGGCCGCCGGGCGCGGTAGTCGATGTACACGTCGTCGTCGAAGGCGACGAGCGATGTGGCATTGCACTCCTTGTCGAGCGTGGCCATCGCCGCTGCTGCCGCCCCGCTGGCATCGATCCAGCCGGTGAGCATGACGACGAGCACCGGCTCGTCGAGCGACGGGACGTCGCCGACGAAGTGATGGTCGCTCACAACCGCTCCACGTGCTCGGCGGCCTTTGCTGCGGCGGCGTCGACCTGGACGACGAACGGCGCCAGCTCGGACCGGTCACGCACACCGAGAGCGCCGCCGACGTAGCGGGCGTACACGCCCTCCAGGATGCAGGCCAGCTTCCAGAAGCCGAAGGCGACGTAGAAGTCGAGCTGGGACAGGTCACGGCCGGAGACCTCCGCATACCGCTCGGTCAACCTGGCGCGCTCCCAGAAGCCCGGTGCGGTCGTCGACTGACCACCCCACGCGCTGGGCTCGTCGTCGGGCCCGGTCCAGTACACCTGCAGCAGGCCGACGTCGGCGAGCGGGTCACCGAGCGTGCAGATCTCCCAGTCGAGCACGGCGGCCACGTCGCCATCGGCAGAGACGATCGTGTTGTCGAGGCGGTAGTCGCCGTGGACGATCGTCGCCGGGCCCTGATCGGGCACCCGCGAGGCGAGCGCGTCGTGGACCTCGTCGACGAGCGCCAGCTCACGTGTCTTCTGCTGGTTCCACTGGCCGTACCACCGCTTGAGCTGGCGCTCGATGTAGCCGTCGTGGCGGGCGAGTTCGGCGAGGCCGGCGGCCTCGAGGTCGACGGCGTGGATGGCGGCCATGGTGTCGACGATCGAGCGGCTGGCGTTGCCTCGTGCGTCGACGGACAGCGTCGCTTCGGCGATCATCCGGTCACGGACCACGTACCCGTCGACGAACCCCATCACGTAGAACGGGGCGCCCGTCACGGCCGGGTCGGCGCACAGTCCGAGCGCCGGCGGCACCGGCACGGCGCTGGACTGCAGACCGGCGATGATGCGGTGCTCGCGTCCCATGTCGTGGGCGCTGGCGAGCACGTGGCCGAGTGGTGGGCGGCGCAGGACGATGGGCCGGCCGTTGGCGTCGATGACGCGGAAGGTCAGGTTGGAGTGCCCGCCGGCGATGAGCTCGAACTGCAGAGGGGCAACGACGTCCGGCACGTGCTCGACGAGCCATCCCGTCACCGCCGGGACATCGATCCCGGCGATGTCGTGCTCCGCGATCACCCGCCCGAACGTACCAAGCCTTGCTCCATTCGAGTGTTTCCGGCGGTCCGAGTACGTGGTGCCGGGCAGGCCCGACACCACGCACTCGACTGGGGGAAGCGTCGGTAGCGTTGGCGTCATGTCGTATGTGGACGTGACCGACGCGACGTTCCAGACCGAGGTCGTCGATCGATCGATGACGGCCCCCGTCGTCATCGACCTGTGGGCGCCGTGGTGCGGGCCGTGCAAGACGCTCGGGCCGATCATCGAGCGCGTCGTCGGCGACACCGATGGCAAGGTGCTGCTGGCCAAGGTCAATGTCGACGAGAACCCGGCGATCAGCCAGGCCTTCCGCGTGCAGGGGATCCCGGCGGTGTTCGCCATCCGCGACGGTCAGGTCGTCGACTCGTTCGTCGGCGCCTACCCCGAGCACGAGGTCAAGCGCTTCGTCGAGGGGCTGCTGCCCACAGCGGTCGAGAGCGAGCTGTCCGCACTCGTCGCCAAGGGTGACGAGGACAGCCTGCGCCAGGCGCTCGAGCTCGAGCCGGGCAACGAGGACGCCATCGTGGCGCTCGCCGAGCTGCTCGTGGGGCGCGGTGACGGCGAGGAGGCGTTGGCGCTGTTGGAGCGCATCCCCGAGTCCGATCGCACCCGCCGAGTCGCCGCCACCGCCCGCCTCGGTCCGGCACCCACGGACGACTACGACGCCACGCTCGTCAGCCTGTTGCCGCGGGTGAAGGGCGACGAGGACGCCCGCCAGGAGTTCGTCGACATCCTCGAGCTGATGGGTCCCGACGACCCGCGCACCGCCGAGTACCGCAAGCGCCTCACAGCCCGGTTGTTCTGAACCCCCGGTAACGTCGCCCGCACCGACATCCCCCGCATCCGAGCGCGCCGACGGCGCGCCGACGCGAGGAGGTCGTCGTGGACCTCGATCACGACACGGGGCCGCTCGATCGCCCACCTGCCGGCCGTTGGGAGACGCTGACCGGCCGCGTCAGACCGTGGATCGACTGGTTCGGCGCCGGGCGCGTCGCGGCCACCGCCGTGACCGTGCTGCTCGTCGTGGTCGGCGGATGGTGGCTGTTGCGCGCGCCCGATCCCTCGACGGAGGCGGGGCTACCGCTCGCCAGCGCGCCGGCGTCGACCACGACCACCACACTCGCCGCGACCACGTCGACGACGCCGACCGTGCTCGTCGTCCACGTCGCCGGCGCCGTGTCCAGGCCGGGCGTCTACGAACTGCCCGCCGGGGCGCGGGTGCACGCCGCCATCGACGTGGCGGGCGGGGCACTTCCTGAGGCGTCGACGGGATCGCTGAACCTGGCTGCGCCGCTCACCGACGGCGAGCGCGTCTACGTTCCGCTCGTCGGCGAGTCCGTCCCGGCACCGCCACCGGTGGCCGGTGACGCCACATCGCCTCCGACTGGCCCTGTCGACCTCAACCGCGCGACCGCCGCCGAGTTGGATGCGCTGCCCGGCATCGGCCCGGCCACCGCCCAGGCGATCGTCGACCACCGCGAGGCGAACGGCCCATTCGCGTCGGTCGACGATCTCGAGGCGGTACGCGGCATCGGCCCAGCCAAGCTGGAGGCGATCCGGCCCCTCGTCGTCACATGACCAGGCGCTACGCGACCAGGGCGTCGCCGAAGCTGATCCGGGCGACCACGAGGGCGGCGATGCAGCCCAGCCAGATGCCTCCGGCCAACCACCAGAACGTCCGCCAGAAGTCGGCCCACGAGGCCATCGGGTTGCGCGTCGCCCGGCGGGCGGCCACGGCGCCGACGACCAGCCAGAGCAGGACGCTGAGCGTGATCCCGATCGCGTACACCTCGTCGCCCGAGAACGGCACGCCGACGACGAGCAGGCCGGGTGCGGCGAACACGCCGCAGATCAGGCCGGTGTAGCCGCTCAGCTTGCCGTCGAAGTACTCCAGCGCGAGCATCGCCACGGCGCCGAGGATCGCCGGCGGAACGAGCGCCAGGAACGGCCCGCGGCTGCGGATGCGGCTGCGAAACCACCGGGGTCCTTCGTAGACGTAGCTGGGCATGGTTGAGATGGCGATCCCGAGAGGCTACGAGTTCACCGCGGCGCCGACTCGGCATCCTAGGGTCACCCTGTCGCCGGATCCGGGGACGCTCACGGCGCTGATCGTTGCCGCAGGGGTCGCCATGGCCGTGGCCACACGCTCGTGGATCGTGGTGATCGGGACGTGCGTGCCAGCCGCCATCGTCGCCCGGCGCATCGGTCCGGCGGTGCTGCTCGTCGGCCTCGCCGGCGTCGGAGTCGCCCGCTCGGACGCCGCCTGGCGGGCCCTCGAACCCGACGTGCTCGGCCCCTACACCGGTCGGGCGACTGTCGCCACCGATCCGCAGCCGTTCGGTCCGGCAGCGCGCATCGTCCTGGAGATCGACGGCCAGCGCCACGAGATGTGGGTGCGCGGTCGTGCTCGCCGGCTCCGCGTCGAGACGTGGCAGGCGGGCGACGTCGTCACGGTGGCCGGCGAGCGACGTCCCCTCGATGCCGGCCGCCGGTCACGGGTCGCGTGGCAGCACGTCGTCGGCACGTTCGAACCTGACTGGCTCGGCGACGTGGATGCGGGCGGTCAGTTCTCGACGGCATCGAACCGCGTGCGCGGCGTGATCCGGCGTGGCCTGGGAAGCCTTCCCGCCGAGCGCGCCGCGCTGGCCCGCGGGTTGATGATCGGCGACGACCGCGACCAGCCCGCCGCGCTCGTCGAGCGGATGCGGGCCAGCGGGTTGGCGCACCTTTCCGCCGTGTCCGGACAGAACGTGGCGCTCGTCGTCGCCGCCGCCTCGCCGCTGCTGCGCCGAGCTCGGCCACTGGCTCGCTGGGCCGTGACGCTCGCGCTGATCGGTTGGTTCGTCGTGCTGACCCGAGCCGAGCCGTCCGTGCTGCGGGCCGGGGCGATGGCCGCGCTGGGGGCCACCGCCTTTGCGCTCGGCCGCCAGCGCGAGCCGTTGCGGCTGCTGGCTGTCGCCGTCGTCGGGCTGCTGCTGGTCGACCCGCTGCTGGCCTGGTCGGTCGGGTTCTGGCTGTCGGTCGGGGCCACCGTCGGCGTCACCGGCGTCGGTCCGCCGCTGGCCCGCCGGCTGCACCGGCTGGGGCCGCTGGCGATGCCGGTCGCCGTCACGCTCGGCGCCCAGGTCGGTGTCGCCATCCCGAGCATCGTGGTGTTCGGGCGTCTCCCGCTCGTCGGCCTCGTCGCCAACCTGCTGGCGGTCCCTGTCGCCGGCCTCGTGATGCTCTACGGCCTGCCGGCGTGCCTGGTGGCCGGACTGATCCCAGCGCTCGCCGGGCCGCTCGTCGCCCCCGTGGGATGGGGCGCATGGTGGGTCGATGCCGTGGCCACCGTCGGGGCAGCCGCTGAGCCCGACCCGCCCTGGTCGTGGGTGGGCTGGGGGCTCATCGGCGCCGTCCTCGCCGTGCTGTTGGCTCGTTCGCGCAGGCCGATGCGAGACTGACGCCCCGATGTCCGTGCACCTCCTGGTCGGCGACGACGAGTCGATCCTGCGCGCCGCCGTCAGCGACCTCGTGCACGGCCTCGTGGGCGACGCTGACCGCTCGCTCGTCGTCGACGAGTTCGATGGTGACGACATCGAGATCGGCAGCGTCGTCGACGCCGCCCAGACCCCACCGTTCCTCACCGATCGGCGCGTCGTCGTGGCTCGTGACGTCGGCCGGTTCTCCTCCGAGCAGCTCGGGCCGCTCGTCGCCTACCTCGCCGACCCGCTGGAGAGCACCGATCTCGTGCTCGCCGGCGGCGGCGGCCGGCTGGCCAAGTCGCTGTCTGACGCGGTCAAGAAGGCCGGCGGCACCGTGCACTCGACGAACCCGCCGGCGCGTGCGGGCGATCGCCCGACATGGATCGTCGAGCAGGCCGGCGAGATGGGCGTGCGACTGTCGCCGCCGGCCGCCAAGGCGATCGCCGAGCGGCTCGGGGAGGACGTCGGTCGCCTCGACGGTCTGCTGGCCACGCTGGCGGCGACGTTCGGCGGCAGCCGGGCACTCGGCGTCGACGACGTGGAGGCCTTCGTCGGCGAGGCCGGCGGCGTGCCGCCCTGGGACCTCACCGATGCCATCGACGCCGGCAACACCGTCGTCGCCCTGGAGACCCTGGCCCGGATGACCGGCGCAGGGGGCCGCCACCCCCTGCAGCTGATGGCGATCCTGCACGGCCACTACGGGCGGCTGGCCCGCCTCGACGGCGTCGAGGCGTCGTCGGAGGCGCAGGTGGCCGAGGTCCTCGGCATCAAGCCTGGCTATCCGGCGCGCAAGGCGCTCAACCAGTACCGCCGCCTCGGCGGCAGTGGTGTCCAGCGGGCGATCGATCTGCTCGCCGCGGCCGACCTCGACCTGCGCGGCGCCCGCGAGCTCCCCGACGACCTCGTGATGGAGATCCTCGTCGCCCGGCTCTCACGGCTCAGGCGCTGATCCAGGCGAGTACGTCGTACCGGCCGAGTACGTCGTGCTGGCTAGCCCAACAGCACGTACTCGAACGGCAGCACGTACTCGACCGAACCTCAGGTGGAGGCGCTGACCTTCTTCATCAGGCGGCTCTTGCGGCGGGCGGCCTGGTTGGGGTGGATGATGCCCTTGGCGGCGGCCATGTCCAGGCGCTTGACGGCCAGGCGGACATCCTCGTCGTTGGTCTCGGTACCGATGGAGGTCGTCGCCGTCTTGACGCGCGTCTTCAGCTCGCTCTTGGCGGCCTTGTTGCGCTCAGCCCGCTTGGCGTTGGTGATGTTGCGCTTCTTCTGGCTCTTGATGTTGGCCACGGGACGGTTCCTTCGGACGTGGATCGGCCGGACAAAGATACCGTGGCTGCGCCCATGGACCTCGACCGGATCCGCAACTTCTCGATCATCGCCCACATCGATCACGGCAAGTCGACGCTGTCGGACCGGATCCTCGAGGTCACCGGCGCCGTCGACGCGCGGGAGATGCGCGAGCAGTACCTCGACTCGATGGAGCTCGAGCGCGAGCGGGGCATCACGATCAAGGCGCAGAACGTCCGCGTCGAGTGGAAGGGCCACGTCTTCCACCTCATCGACACCCCGGGCCACGTCGACTTCGGCTACGAGGTCAGCCGTTCGCTCGCCGCCTGCGAGGGCGTCGTCCTCGTCGTCGACGCCGCCCAGGGCATCGAGGCGCAGACGCTGGCCAACTGCTACCTGGCCTTGGAGAACGACCTGGAGATCGTCGCTGCGCTGAACAAGATCGACCTCCCCGCCGCCGACCCCGACCGCTACGCGCTGGAGATCGAGAACGTCCTCGGCATCGCCGCCGGGGACATCCTGCGCATCTCGGCGAAGACAGGCGAGGGCGTACCCGAGCTGCTCGATGCCGTCGTCGAACGCATTCCGCCGCCCGTCGGCGATGCCGACGCGCCGCTGCAAGCCCTGATCTTCGACAGCCAGTTCGACCAGTACCGCGGCGTCGTGTCCAGCGTGCGCGTGATGAACGGTCGGCTCACCTGCGGGTCGCGGCTGCGCTTCATGCAGACCGGCGCCCAGCACGAAGCCATCGAGATCGGCAACCGCCTGCCGGTGCCGACCGCCGTCGCCGAGCTCGGGCCGGGCGAGGTCGGCTACCTGATCGCCGGCATCAAGGAGGTCGGCGAGGCTCGCTCGGGTGAGACCGTGACCACGTCGACCCACGGCGCTGGGAAGGCCCTCCCGGGCTACCGCGATCCCAAGCCGATGGTCTTCTCCGGCCTGTTCCCGATCGACGGCGACGACTTCGAGGACCTCCGCGACTCGCTGGAGAAGCTCAAGCTCAACGACGCCTCGATCACCTACGCGCCGGAGACGTCGGGCGCCCTCGGCTTCGGCTTCCGCTGCGGCTTCCTCGGCCTGTTGCACATGGAGATCGTCAAGGAGCGCCTCGAGCGCGAGTTCGACCTCGCCCTGATCGCCACCGTGCCCAGCGTCGAATACCGGGTGCACCGCACCGACGGTTCGCTCGACCTCGTCGACAACCCGGCCGACCTCCCCGACCCGCAGCGCATCGACTTCGTCGAGGAGCCCTACTTCAAGGTCGGCATCGTCACGCCGACGGACTACACGGGCACGCTGATGGAGCTGTGCCAGCTGCGCCGCGGTGAGATGGACAAGATCGAGTACCTCTCGCCCGAGCGGGTCGAGCTGCACTACCTGATGCCCCTCGCCGAGGTCGTCATCGACTTCTTCGACCAGTTGAAGAGCCGCAGCCAGGGGTACGCCAGTCTCGACTACGAACCCGCCGGCTACCGCCGATCGAACCTCGTGAAGGTCGATCTCTTGCTCAACGGCGTCACGGCCGACGCCTTCTCGACGATCGTCCACCGCGACAAGGCCTTCGAGTACGGCCGGCAGATGGCCGAGAAGCTGCAGAAGCTGATCCCGCGGCAGATGTTCGACGTGCCCATCCAGGCGGCGATCGGCGGCAAGGTCATCGCCCGTGAGACCGTCAAGGCCAAGCGCAAGGACGTCCTCGCCAAGTGCTACGGCGGCGACATCACGCGCAAGCGCAAGCTGCTCGAGAAGCAGAAGGAGGGCAAGAAGAAGATGAAGTCGATCGGCCGCGTCGAGGTGCCGGGCGACGTCTTCATCTCCGCCCTCCGTCTCGACGACTGATGACGACGCTGCGAGCGCGCGCCACGATGACGCCGCTCGACGTCGAACCGTGGATCCGCACCGCGACGGCGACGCTCGAACACGGCCGGCTGCTGGAGTTCACTGACGCAGGTGTCGTCCATCCGCAGACCGGGGTCGTGCACGCTGGATGGCGCGACCTCGACGGAACGCACCCCGTGATGGCAGCCGGTACCTGGTCACGACCATCGACCCCGCAGGCGTGGAGTGCTCCGTGACGGTGACCGGAGGGGGGTACTTGGCCGGTCCCGTTGCCGTCGACGCCACGATCGATCTGGAGCGACGCCGCAACTGCGTCCCACGACAGCCGCTCTCGGTGGCGATCGGGCACGCCCTCGACGTCCGGCTCGCCGCCACGTCGCCCGACTCGATGGGCCGTCACCTCGTCTGCCAACTCGTCGACGAGACCGTCGTGGAGGCAGCACGTTGACAGCACCGACCGTACCCGTCTCGGGCGGGACGTTCCGGAGCCTGCGCCATCGCAACGCCCGCGTCTTCTTCGCCGGAATGCTCGTGTCGACGATCGGCACGTGGCTGCAGATCACGGCGATGTCGCTGCTGGTGTACCACCTGACCGGGCGGGCCACCGACCTCGGCATCACCGTCGCCTTGCAGTTCCTACCCACGCTCCTGCTCGGTGCCTGGGCGGGCGCCATCGCCGACCGCCGAGACCGGCGCACCCTGGCCATCGCCTTGAACGCCGGCCTGGCCGCGCAGGCAGCCGTGCTCGGCCTGCTCGACCTCGCCGGCTGGGTGAACGTGCCCGTCGTGTGGGGCCTGACGCTCGCCATGGGCATGCTCAACGCCTTCGAGAACCCGGCGCGCCGCGGCCTCGTGACCGAGCTCGTCGAGACCCGCGACATCGCCAACGCCACGGCGTTGAACACCGCGGTGATGACCGGGGCGCGGATCTTCGGCCCGGCGCTGGCGGCCGTGCTCGTCGAGTCGGTCGGCACGGCGTGGTGCTTCCTGCTCAACGCCGCGTCCTACGGCGCCGTTCTCGTCTCCCTGGCGATGATCCGTCCGGCGGAGCTGCACGCCCCGCCGTTCGCCCCGCCCGGTGGCCACCCGGTGCGCGAGGCGCTGGGATTCGTGCGTCGTGACCGCGTGCTGCTCGTGACGTTCGTCGTGCTGGCGATCGTGTCGACGTTCGCCTTCAACTACGGCGTGTCGCTGCCCAAGCTGGCCGACGTTCGCTGGGGCGGGGAGGGCAACTTCGGTCTGGTGCTGTCGGTGACGAGCATCGGCTCGCTCGCCGGCTCGTTGCTGACGGCCCGACTGTCGTGGGTGTCGACGCGTTGGTACCTCGCCAACGTCGTGCTGCTCGGCCTGGCCGGCATCGGGATGGCCTGGTCGCCGAACCTCGTCGTTGCGCTGGCCTGGGGGATCCCGCTCGGCATGGGCGGTGCGGCGTTCGTCAGCGGAGCCAACGGGATCACCCAGCAGCACAGCCCGGCCGACATGCGCGGTCGGTTGCTCGCCCTCACCGCGGTTGCGTTCCTCGGCTCGACGCCCATCGGCGGTCCGATCACCGGTCTCGTCGGCGACCGCATCGGGGCCGAGTGGGCGCTGGCCTACGGCAGCGTCATCGCGCTGATCACCGCCATGATCGCGTCGGTCGTGCTGGTCACGGCGAGGAGGGTCGCTGAGCCTGTGGCGCAGTGAGTCCTGGCCGCTCCGGGGTGACGTCTGGCCGCCGGTTAGCACTCGGTAGCCTGGACTGCCAGATGCTCGACGACCGCAAGACCGCGATCCTGAGCGCCGTCGTGCAGGAGTACATCGCCACGGCGCTGCCGGTGGGTTCCACCCACATCGCCGACGCGCCCGGCGTGCGCGTGTCGTCGGCCACGGTGCGCAACGAGATGGCCGTGCTCGAGCAGGAGGGCTACCTCGTCCAGCCGCACACCTCGGCGGGGCGGATCCCGACGGACAAGGGCTACCGGTTCTTCGTCGACCACATGGGCGCAGCCGGCAGGATCGATGTGGCCACCAGGACGCAGGTCGGCGATTTCTTCCGGACCGCCCACGGGCGCCTCGAGGAGATGCTCCACCGCACGTCCGATCTGCTGGCGACACTGACGAACTACGCCGCCGTTGTCGTCGGTCCCCAGGCAGGGGCCGTGGACGTTCGCAGCGTGCAGATCGTGCGTCTCTCGTCGACGCTCGCCACGGTCGTCGTCGTGCTCGGCAACGGCGCCGTCGAGAGCGAGCCCGTCGCCCTTGCCGACGACGTCAGCGAGGCCGAGGTGGCGGCGGCCTCGTCGCACCTTGCCAGGCATCTCGTCGGCTCGTCGCTGGCAGTCGTTGCCTCGGTCGTGTCGTCCGGCGACGAGGCCGTCGACCGTGTGTGCGCCGACGCACTCCGTGCCGTCCGTGACGCGTCGAGCGACGAGCACGTCTACGTCGGTGGGACCGCATCGATGGCGTCGGCGTTCGATGCCGTCGAGGTCGTGCGCGACGTGTTGCGCACGCTCGAGCAGCAGTTCGTCGTCGTGTCGCTGATCGACGATCTCGTGCAGCGAGGGATGTCGGTGGCCATCGGTGTCGAGCACGGCGTCGAGCCGCTCGTCGCCTGCTCGGTCATCGTCGCACCCGTGCTCGTCGATGGCGAGCAGCGCGGCTCTGTCGGCGTGCTCGGCCCGACCCGGATGAACTATCCGCAGGCACTGGCGACCGTCGAGGTCGTGAGCGACCGCCTCGGCCGCCGGTTGGAGGACGGCTCGACCCATGGCTGACTTCTATGAGCTGCTCGGCGTCCCACGGTCGGCGAGCAACGACGAGATCAAGCGGGCCTACCGACAGAGGGCGCGTGAGCTGCATCCCGACGCCAATCCCGACGACGCGGCGACCGCGGAGCGGTTCAAGGAGGTCGCTCGCGCCTACCAGGTGCTGTCAGACCCTGAGCAGCGCGCCCGCTACGACCGCTTCGGCGAAGCCGGCGTCAGCGGTGCCGGCGGCCCGCGCGTCGAGGACATGTTCGGTGGCGGCGGCCTGAACGACCTGTTCGACGCCTTCTTCGGGGGTCAGAACCCGTTCGGTGGCGGGGGCGGCCGGCGTGGTCCGTCCGGGCCGCCGCGAGGTCAGGATCTCGAGGTCGTCGTCGACATCTCGTTCGAGCAGGGCGTGTTCGGCGCCGAGCTCCCCGTCTCGCTGAAACTGCCGCAGCGCTGCGACGAGTGCGGTGGCAGTGGCGCCGGTTCCGGCACACGGCCGGTGACGTGCTCGGAGTGCAACGGCAACGGCCAGGTCCAGCGGGTGCGCCAGAGCCTGCTCGGCCAGATGGTCACGTCGTCGCCGTGCCCGCGGTGCAGCGGCCTGGGCCAGGTGATCGCCACGCCGTGCGAGCGGTGCCGCGGCGAGGGCCGCGTGACGCTCGACCACACGTACAACGTCGACGTACCCGCCGGTGTGGACACTGGATCGACGTTGCGCCTGAGCGGACGGGGCGCCGCCGGCCCGCGCGGCGGCAAGAACGGCGACCTGTTCGTGCACCTGCGTGTCGCCAGGCACGAGCGGTACTCGCGCGACGGCAACGACCTCGTGACGACCGTGCCCATCTCCATCGCCCAGGCCGCCCTCGGCACGACCGTCGACCTCCCGACCCTCGACGGCGACGAAGAGCTCGTCGTCCCGCCGGGCACCCAGCCCGGACGGGAGTTCGTGCTGCGCGGCCGCGGCGTGCCGCGCCTGCAGGGTCGCGGTCGCGGCGACCTCCGGGCACAGCTGGTGGTCGAGGTGCCGACGAAGCTCGACGAGGACGAGGCGGCCCTCCTGCGGCAGTACGCCGAGAAGCGCGGCGAGACCGTCGCCCCGCCCGACAAGGGCCTGTTCTCGCGCATCAAGTCGGCGTTCTCGTAGGCGCGGTGGACGAGGCCCTGCGGCGGTCGGCGGCCCACGTGCTGGTCGCCTCCGTGTGCGCGCCCGTCCTGGACGACGCGTCGCTGCATCACGTCCGCAACGTGCTGCGGCTGCGCGACGGGGAGATCGTCACGGTGACCGACGGCGCCGGCCGGTGGCGGCCGTGTGTTGTGGCCGGCGGGTTCGTCGAGCCGTCTGGCGACACCGAGGAGGTTTCAGCTGCGGCGTCACCGATCACGATTGCCGTCGCCCCGCCCAAGGGCGATCGCCTCGATTGGTTGGTACAGAAGTGCACGGAGATCGGCGTCGACCGGCTGGTGCTCGTGCAGGCCGAGCGCTCGATCGTCCGCTGGGACGACGAGCGCGCGGCGCGCCAACTCGACCGGTTGCGGCGGATCGCCGTCGAGGCGGCGCTGCAGTCCCGGCGGGTGTGGCTGCCCGAGATCAGCGGGCCGGCGCCAGCCGCCGACATCCTGATGTCTGCTCTCGCCGCCGAACCGGGCGGACGGCCGCTCGCACCCGGTGACCGCACCGTGGCCGTCGGTCCGGAAGGTGGGTGGACGGCCGCCGAGTTGGCGCTGGCTGACGATCGCGTGTCGCTCGGCGACACCGTCCTGCGCGTGGAGACCGCCGCCGTCGTCGCCGCGACCCTCCTCATCTGGGCGGGATCCTCGCCATCCGGCAATCTGGGCGGGGATGTTGCCGGATTCCGGCACGGATCCCGCCCAGATCGGGGACGGCCGTGAGCGTCGGCGCCGTTCGGCGTGTACGTGCACATCCCGTTCTGCGCCCACCGCTGCGACTACTGCGCGTTCGCCACATGGACCGACCGGGCGCACCTCGTTGGGGACTACCTCGACGCCGTGCAGCGCGAGGTCGAGCGGGCGGTCGACGCTGGCATGCCTCCCGCCGACACCGTGTTCGTCGGCGGCGGGACGCCGACGCTGGTGCCGGCTGACCAGTTGGCGAGGGTGCTGCGCGGCGATCCCGCTCGCCGACGGCGCTGAGGTCACGGTCGAGTGCAACCCCGACGATGTCACGGAGGCGATGCTCGAGACCTACGTCGCTGCTGGCGTCACGCGGGTGTCGATCGGCGTGCAGTCGATGGTTCCGCACGTGCTCGACGCCCTCGGCCGCACCCACGACCCAGCGAACGTCGAGACGGCCGTGGCGGCGGTCCGCGCCGTCGGCCTGCCGACCTTCAACCTCGACATCATCTACGGCGCCGTGGGGGAGCGAGTGGCCGACTGGCGCACGACGCTGGAGCGCACGCTCGATCTGGGAACCCCGCACGTCTCGGCGTACGCGCTGACGGTCGAGGCCGGCACGCCCTTGGCCGGCGACCCGGCCAGGTACCCCGACGACGATGTCCAAGCCGACGAGTACGAGCTGGCCGACGAGCTGCTCACCGAAGCCGGACTGGCCAACTACGAGGTGTCCAACTGGGCGCGCCCTGGCCACGAGTGCCGACACAACCTCCTCTACTGGGCGCAGCACGACTACTTGGGCTTCGGGTGCGCCGCCCACTCCCACCGTGCCGGGCGGCGGTGGTGGAACCTGCGCACTCCGGAGCGCTACATCGAGGCGGTCACCGCCGGCCGCTCGACCGAAGCTGCCGGCGAGGTGCTCGACGAGGAGACGCGTCGCATCGAGGGGCTGCAGCTGGCGCTGCGCACGACCGAGGGCGTCCCCGTGGCCGCCCTCGACGGCGACGAGCTCGCCGACCTCGTCGAGCGTCACGGCGACCGCTGGGTGCTCACCCGGCGCGGCCGGCTGTTGGCCAACGAGGTCGCCGTCCGCCTGCGCTGAGCGGTAACGTGGCGGACCGCGAGGGCGCGTAGCTCAGTTGGTTAGAGCGCCACCATGACACGGTGGAGGTCCCGGGTTCGAGTCCCGTCGTGCCCACTCGGGAGAATGGTTCGCGGCGTGAGTCGATGCATGTGCAAGGATGCCGCCACATCCTGACAGCGTCGTAGGACAAGGGGGCACACTGTGGCATCGATGGGGCGGCGTCTGGCCATGCGCGGCCGCGATCGCGGGCACCGTGTTGGTCGATCGCACCGGGAGTCGCGTCGGCTCACACCGCGACACTCGTGGCGAACGGCGTTTGTGTCGACGGTGGAGGCTGGACGGCAGTCGGCGACGCTCGACCGAGTGGCGCGTCAAGGCGGTGACGGGACCTGAGCGGCACCGATGTCGATCTCTCAGCCGCCGGGCACGACGGCCAGCCTTCGTGAGCTCGCTCAGGGTGCGAGTCCGCCGACTTTCCAGACCGGACGTCCTCCCGCTCAGCGCGACGTCGGTGACGTTCACCGCCATCGACGCTGCGAGCTGGACCGACGGCGTTCACCGTACGGACCGAGACACGCCACAGTCCGGGCACGCTGCGCCGACACGACGACGACCTCGACGCACCACCACCACCACCGCCACCACCACCACCACCACCACCACCACCACGCCGCCACCACGACCACCAGCCACGACCACGACGATCGCCGACGATCTGTCGGTCGCCGCGATCACGCCGGTCTGCGTCGCCGACGCTCCCTACGTCCAGGTGACGTTCGGCAACCAGCCGCAGTTCAACGGTCAGCCGGCGACAGTCACGTTCATCGACATCAACGGCACCGTCGTCGGCACGCACACGGCGACCTACACCGCCAATGGTTCGGTCCGGTTCGTGTATCCGGGCGCCAGTGTGGACGCCGCCGGCAACCCCACCGACTGGCCGGGCTGGGTGTTCGACGGCGACGAGTGGGTTCCGGATCCGACCGACAATCACCTGCGCAGCGGACTCACGGTGCGCATCGAGGTCAACCCGACGGCCACGGGTCAGGTGTCGTACCCGCCGGCGACCTCGACCTGCGCGAATCCTCCGGGCAGCCCGACCGCCGCCGGGCAGCCCGACCCCGCCGCCGGTCCCTGGCTCCGCCACGGGCCCCACGACGACGATCGTCCGTGATCCCAGCGTGACGACGACCACGCCGGTCTGCGTCGAAGACACCTCAGACGAGCAGTCGACGTCCGGCGACCAGTCGACGTCCGGCGACCAGCCCGCAACCGAGGCATGCGCCGATGCGCCGGAAGGCTTCTCGACGGGCGGCGCGTTGCCGGCCACCGGCACGTCCAACGGTGGGATCGCCTGGGCAGCGGGCATCTGCTTGCTGCTCGGCGTCGGCGCGCTGACCATCGCTCGCCGCCGGCCTGCCTGACGGTCAGCGCACAGCAGCGTCGAGCGACTCGCGAAGCGTGGTGACGAGCAGCTCGAGCTCACCGTCGCTGATCGTCAGCGGGCAGCCGATCATCACCGCGTCCTCGACCGGACCGGAACCCGCTGGATAGATCCACATGTTGCGGGCCAGGCACTCGCGCACCACGGCGGCCGTCAGGCCGCCGCCGCTCGGTGTCAGTTCGACGCCTCGGAACAGCCCACGCCCGCGAAGCTCGACGACGGCCGGGTGGTCGCCGACGGCGTCGGCGAGGAGGAGGCCGAGCTTGTCACCCATCGTGTCGGCGCGCTCGACGAGGTGCTCCGCCTCGATCACCTCGAGCACGGCCGTGGCACCGGCGCAGGCGCCGTCGTTGGCGGTGAACGTGTAGTACATGAAGCGCGACCCACGCAGCGGGGCGACGACGTCGTCGGTGGCGGCGACCATCCCGATCGGGACGTATCCACCACCGAGGCCCTTGCCGCCGTACAGGATGTCCGGCTGGATCGGCAGGTGGTCGAACCCCCAGCGGCGTCCGGTGCGCCCGAACCCGGTCATCACCTCGTCGGCGACGAGCAAGATGTCGTTTCTCCGGCAGGTCTCCGCGACGGTCAGCCAGTACTCGTCGGTCGCCATCAGGCAAGCACCGGCGGCACCGGTGATCGGTTCGAACAGGAAGGCGGCGATCGTCGTCGGGTCCTCCCGCTCGATCGTCGTCACGACGGCGTCGGCGTCGTCCCACGGCACCTTCGGCATGTCGAGCAGGAGTGGCTCGTAGCCCTCACGGCGAGCACTGTGACTGCCGACGGCCATCGCTCCCAGCGTGATCCCGTGGTAGCTGGGATGGCGTCCGACGACCTTCCACCGGTCCGGCCGACCCGCCGCGACGTGGTGCGCCCGCGCCAGGCGCACGGCCGAGTCCGCCGACTCACTGCCACCGCTGGTGAAGAACACGTTGCCCATCCCGGCCGGCAGCCATCGTTCGGCGAGCACGTCGTGCAGCCGCTCGCGGTGCGGCGTCGACCAGATCGGCACGACGTAGGCACCGCCGTCGAGGGCCTCGCGCACGGCGTCGGCGACGACGGTTCGGCCGTGCCCGATGTTCACGACCATCGCCCCGCCGGCGGCGTCGAGGATGCGCCGGCCGTCGTCGGTGATCAGCCAGCAGCCGTCACCGCCGACGATGGTCGGTCCGGTCGTGCCGGGGACGAAGTGGTAGCGAGACTGAGTTGCCATTGGTGAGCTCCCGAGTTCTGAGGTGAAGACCGGATTCGGCACGGCGGGCGCTCCAGCGCCTTCGCCGGCCGCATTCAACGTGGCTCTCGCGGCAGGCCGAGCACGCGCTCGCCGAGGATGTTGCGCATGATGTTCGACGTTCCGCCCATGATCGTGTAGCCCGGCGCGTAGGCGAGGCCACGGGTGACGTCGTTCCACAGCGTGGCCTCGGCACCGAGCGTGCGGGCGACGAACTCGGCGACGCGCACTTCGTGCTCGGTGCAGAAGCACTTCGTCGCCGCGGAGAAGCCGGCGGGTGCCTGGCGCAGCACCTCGCGCATCACGAGGATCCGCCCGATGCGATAGCCGGTCTCGATGGCGGCGATCTCCTGGCGCACGAGCGGGTCTCCCGTGTCGGCTCGTTCGAGTGCCAGCCGGTGCAACGCTTGGTTCGACACCAACCGGTCGATCCCGCCGCGCTCGTGCTCGAGCTGACGCATCGTCTGCTTGAACGCGTTGCCCTCGACGCCGACGAGGTTCTCGGCGGGCACACGCACATCGGTGAAGAAGACCTCACAGAAATGGCGGTTCGTCGTCATGTCGGTGATCGGGCGGACCTCGATCCCGGCCGTCGACATCGGCACGATGATCTCGCTGATGCCCTGGTGCGGGGGGCCATCCGCTGACGTCCGGCAGATGAGGTACACGTAGTCGGCGACGGCGGCGAAGCTGGTCCAGATCTTCTGCCCATTGATGACCCACTCGTCGCCGTCGCGGCGAGCCTGCGTGCGCAGCGCAGCGAGGTCGCTGCCGGCCTCGGGTTCGGACATCCCGATGCACCACGTCGTGTCGCCGGCAAGGATGCCGGGCAGGAACGCCGCCTGCTGATCCTCGCGGCCGAAGGCGATGAGCGTCGGACCCATCTGGCGGTCGGCGAACCACATCGCCGCGATCGGGGCGCCGGCGGCGATCAGCTCCTCGCCGATGATCAGCCGGTCGATGGCCGGCCGCCCGCCACCACCGTGCTCGACCGGCCACGTCAACCCGATCCAGCCGAGGGCAGCCATCTCCTTGGCGAAGTCGTGCGAGTAGCCGTTGATCCACGAGTCGTTCTGCCGGCCGAAGCGGGCGACGGCGTCGGCAGCGATCTCGCGGGCCTGCTGGCGCAACGCCTGCTGCTCCGGAGTCCAGTCGAAGTCCATCGGCGGCGAGGTTACGCGCGCCGCCGCCGCGTCAACTCGATGCGGCCACCGAAGGCGCTGGAGCGCCCGGCGTGCCGAATCGGGGCTTCACCTCCGAACGACGCGTCCAGCCGCCTAATCTCCGGAGCCATGACCAAGATCAACGTGGCCAACCCCGTCGTCGAGATGGACGGCGACGAGATGACGCGCATCATCTGGGCCTTCATCAAGGACCAGTTGATCCTGCCCTACCTCGACGTCGACCTGAAGTACTTCGACCTGTCGATCGAGCACCGCGACGCCACCGACGACCAGGTGACGGTCGACGCCGCCGAGGCGACCAAGCAGTACGGCGTCGGCGTCAAGTGCGCCACGATCACGCCCGACGAGCAGCGCGTCGAGGAGTTCGGGCTGAAGAAGATGTGGCGCTCGCCAAACGGGACGATCCGCAACATCCTCGGCGGCGTGGTCTTCCGCGAGCCGATCATCATCTCCAACATCCCCCGCCTCGTGCCCGGCTGGACGAAGCCGATCGTCATCGGCCGTCACGCCCACGGCGACCAGTACAAGGCCACCGACTTCAAGGTGCCGGGTGCCGGGACCTTGACGATCACCTTCACGCCGGCGGACGGCAGCGAGCCGCTCGAGATCGAGGTGGCCAAGTACCCCGACGGCGGCGGCATCGCCATGGGCATGTACAACTACGCCGACTCGATCCGCGACTTCGCCAGGGCGTCACTGCGCTACGGCCTGGCCCGCGGTTACCCCGTCTACCTGTCGACGAAGAACACGATCCTCAAGGCCTACGACGGGATGTTCAAGGACCTCTTCCAGGAGGTCTTCGACGCCGAGTTCAAGGACGAGTTCGACGCCGCCGGGATCACCTACGAGCACCGTCTCATCGACGACATGGTCGCCCAGGTCATGAAGTGGGAGGGCGGCTACGTGTGGGCGTGCAAGAACTACGACGGCGACGTGCAGTCCGACACCGTCGCTCAGGGGTTCGGCTCACTCGGGCTGATGACATCGGTGTTGATGACGCCCGACGGCAAGACGGTGGAGGCCGAGGCGGCCCACGGCACGGTGACGCGGCACTACCGGGAACACCAGAAGGGCAACAAGACCTCGACCAACCCGATCGCCTCGATCTTCGCCTGGACCGGCGGGCTCAAGCACCGCGGCAAGCTCGACGGGACGCCGGAGGTGACGCAGTTCGCCGAGACGCTCGAGCAGGTGTGCATCGAGGCCGTCGAGGACGGCCAGATGACGAAGGACCTGGCGCTGCTGGTGTCGCGCGACGCGCCGTTCCTGCACACCGAGGACTTCCTGGCGGCGCTCGACGATCGCTTGCAGGCGAAGATGGGGTGATGGAACCGCCTGACGACCGGCGACGTCGAATGGACGTGCGCCGCCTCGCCTTCGCAGCCGTCCTGATCGTCCTCGCCGCGTGCGGTGACGATGATTCGGCCGGCGATACCGTCGCCACCGTGCCGAGCGTGTCTGACCCTGGCGACGGCGTCGACGGCACCGCCACTGTCGGCGACCCCGCTCGAGCCGGTGACCACATCGGGGAGCGCCCCCGGCTTCGCGCTCGACCCGTCCATGCCGCTCGTCGTCGCCGCTGTCGACGATCTCGCCGGGCGCCTGGGGGTCGCAGCCGCCGACGTCACCGTCGTCGATGCCCGCGCCGTCACGTGGGGCGACAGCAGCCTCGGCTGTCCCGAGCCGGGAATGATGTACACGCAACAACTCGTCGATGGGACGCTCGTCGTCCTCGAGGCGGGAGGCCGCCGGTACGAGTACCACGGCGGCGACCCGCTGGCTCTGTGCGAGAACCCGCAGCCCCCGTCGGGAGGCGGCTGAGCCACCTCCCGACGGGAGCTGACGGTCACCGTCGGATGACCGCGACGTGGCTCTCGACGACCGTGATGCCCGGAACGTCGGCGCTGAACAGCTCGGTCCTGACGACACCGTCGCCGACCCGCTCGCCGCGGGCGACCACGCTGTAGGACACGGACCCACCGGGGGGCGAAGCCCCCCGTGCGTCAACGATCGCCGAGCTTCACGTAGTCGCGCTCGTCCGGACCCGCGTACCACTGCCGCGGGCGGGAGATCTTCTGGTCCTTGTCGCCCAGCAGCTCGTCCCAGTGGGCCAGCCAGCCGGACATGCGCGGGATGGCGAAGAGCACCGTGAACATGTCGACCGGGAAGCCCATCGCCTGGTAGATCAGCCCGGAGTAGAAGTCGACGTTGGGGTAGAGCTTGCGGTCGACGAAGTACGGGTCCTCGAGCGCCGTCTCCTCCAGCTTGAGGGCGATGTCGAGCAGCGGGTTCTTGCCCGTCACCTCGAACACCTCGTGTGCCGTCTGCTTGATGATCCGCGCCCGTGGGTCGTAGTTCTTGTAGACGCGGTGACCGAAGCCCATCAGCCGGCCCTTGCCGTTCTTGACGCCCTCGACGAACGCCGGCACCTCGTCGATCGAGCCGATCTCGTCGAGCATGCGCACGACCTGCTCGTTGGCCCCGCCGTGGAGCGGACCGTACAGCGCGGCGGCCGCGGCCGCCGCCGCGGAGTAGGGGTCGGAGTGGCTGGAGCCGACGACGCGCATCGCCGTCGTCCCGCAGTTCTGCTCGTGGTCGGCGTGGAGGATGAACAGCACGTCCATCGCCCGCTCGAGCACCGGGTGCACCTCGTACTCGCCGATCTTCCACATCATCGTGAGGAAGTTCGCCGGGTAGGACAGCGAGTTGTCAGGCAGGAAGAACGGCAGGCCGACCGAGAAGCGATGGCACATCGCGGCGAGCGTGGGCGCCTTGGCGATCAGGCGGAGGATCTGCTTGTGCCGGCTCTCGTCGTCGAAGATCTCCTTGGCATCGAGGTAGAAGGTGCCCAGCGCGGCGAGCGCGGAGACGAACATCCCCATCGGATGGGCGTCGTAATGGAAGCCGTCGACGAACCGCTTGCGCATGTTCTCGTGGATGAACGTGTGGTGGGTGACGTCGTAGGTCCACGTCTTCAGCTGCGTCTCGTTGGGGAGATCTCCGTACAGCAGGAGGTAGGCGACCTCGAGGTACGTCGAGTGCTCGGCGAGCTGCTCGATGGGATAGCCCCGGTAGCGCAGGATGCCGACGTCGCCGTCGAGGTAGGTGATCTCCGACTTGCACGCCGCCGTCGACAGGTAGGCGGGGTCGTACATGAACAGGGTCGGATCGAGGTCGCGCAGCGCCGAGCTGGGGAACACGCCGTCGGTGATCGGCACCGTCACGGTCTTGCCCGTTCGGTCGTCGGTGATCGTGATGGTGTCGGGCATCGTGTTCCCTTCGTCGCTCACGGAACTGCGCGTGACCTCAAGTTAGTGCGAATGCGAGCGCCAGTCTTCAGGGGTGCTCAACACGGCGAGTTGCCGTGCTTCCTCGCGCCGAGCTGTTCACGCTTGTCGGCGAGCAGGTGCAGGGCGTGGGCGAGGTGGCGGCGGGTGTCGGCGGGGTCGATGACGGCGTCGACGTAGCCGCGCTCGGCGGCGATGTACGGGTTGAGCAGGCGCTCGGCGTAGTCGGCCTCGTACGCTGCCCGCTCCTCGGGCGTGGCCCGTCGCTGGAGGACCGCCGCCGCCTGCCCGGCGCCCATCACGGCCAGCTCGGCCCACGGCCAGGCGAGGCAGAGGTCGTTGCCCATCGACTTGGAGTCCATCACGATGTACGCCCCGCCGTAGCTCTTGCGCAGGATGACGCACAGGCGGGGGACCGTCGCCCGGGCATAGGCGAACACGAGCTGGGCGCCGTGGCGGATCATGCCTCGCCACTCGAGGTCCTTGCCCGGATAGAAGCCCGGCGTGTCGACCAGCGTCAGGATCGGCAGGTTGAAGGCATCGCAGAAGGAGACGAATCGAGCCGCCTTCTGCGAGCCGGGGATGTCCAGGGTGCCGGCCAGCGACAGCGGCTGGTTGGCCACCACACCGATCGGCTGGCCGCCGATCGTGGCGAAGGCGGTGACCAGGTTGGCGGCCCACCGGGCGCGGATCTCCAACAGGCTGTCGACGTCGACGATCGCCGCGGCGACGTCGCGGACGTCGTAGGTGCCCGTCGAGACCGGCGGGATCAACGCCCCGGCCTCGGGGCACGCTCGATCGACGGGGTCGTCACACTCTCGCCGAGGCGCGTCCTCGTCGACGCTCGATGGCAGGTAGGCGAGCAGCTCGCAAACGGCGTCGACCGCCGCCTCTCTCGTCGGCACCACCAGGCTCGGGACGCCGGTCCGCCGGGCCAGTTCGTCCGCCCCGCCGAGCTCGGCGACCGACATCTTCACGCCCGTGAACTCCTCGACCATCCCCGGCCCGTTGACGAACGCGTAGCTGTCCTCGGTCATCACGACGAGGTCGGCGACGCCGAGGAGGAGCGCCGGTCCGGCGACGGCTGGGCCGTCGACCACGGCGATGGTCGGGACGATGCCCGAGCAGTCGACCAGCGCCCGGGCGAGCCGGCCCCACCCCTCGAGGGCGGCGATGCCCTCGACGATGTCGGCCCCCGACGAGGCCAGCACGACCACCAGCGGCATGCTCTCCTCACGCGCGGTGCGGGCGGCGGTCTCGACGACCGATGAGGTCGCCGACGACAGCGGGACGCCGCGGAAGCCCGAGGCGGTGCGCCCGCCCTGCTCGACCCACACCACCGATCGGTCGCCGATCGTCCTGACCTCTGCCGTGACGGCGTCGTCGACCCGACGCTGCAGGCCGAGCGTGATCGTCACCGTCCTGACCCTACGTGGCCCGCCGATCCTGACGAAGTTGCCACAGCATGCGCACGGTCACGGCGAGCAGGAGCACCGCGAACAGGATGTTGGAGAGGTCGTCGCTCATGCGGTCGGCGAGCGTCCCGCCGATGGCCGCGGTGACGATCCCTGACACGCCGACGATCGTCGCCGCGCGCAGGTCGGTGTTGCCGCGGCGGCGGTTGCGCCACGTGCCCATCAGCGCGGCGGGGATGGCGACGGCAGCCGAGGTGCCCTTGGCCACCACGGGCGTGATCCCGAACAGCAGGATCATCGCCGGCACCATGACGACGCCGCCGCCGACGCCCAGCAGCCCGGCGAACGTGCCGGTGACGAAGCCGACGAGCAGCATCGCCGCCGCGCCGAGCACGGTCAACCCTGCCCGGCCGTCGGCGTCCGTCGCCCAGAAGAGCCGCACGGCCGACACGAACAGGATGGCGGCGAACAGGAGCGACAGCGTCCGCTGCGACAGCACGTCGAGCAGGTGCGTCCCGACGACAGCACCGGCGACGGCGCCGGTGGCCAGGATGGCGGCAACCGCCCAGTCGACGTTGCCGTGGCTGGCATAGGTGATGAACGAGGCGGTGGAGATCGGCAGCACCGCGGCAAGCGACGTGCCGTGCGCCAGCCGTTGCTCCATGCCCACGGCGAGGACGAGGCCCGGGACGATGAGGATCCCGCCGCCGACGCCGAAGAGCCCGGCGAGGAAGCCGGCGGCGACGCCGACCGCGGCGATCGGCGCCACCGCCGGAGACGAGGCAGAGGCGGTGGCGGTCACGGGACGGGGCGGCCGAGCGGGAAGGCGTCGGCGCCGAGGCGGACGCCCGGCTCCTGGGTGGCAGCGAGGACGGAGCGCAGCACGTCGAACAGGGCGCGCGTCGGCGCGTTCGGTGGCGGTCGGCGCGGGTGGGCGAGGGCGACGACGCGTGGCGGGAGCTCGGGGACCTTGACGACACCGCATCGTCCGGCGCTGAACGGTGGCACGGCCGTCGCCGGAACGATCGTTGCCCCGTGGCCGTCGACGGCGAGGGCGGCGAGCAGGCGGACGCCGTCGATCTCGGCCTCGGCCTGCAGCGGCACACCGACCGATCGGGCTGCCCGGTCGAGCACCCGACGCAGCGCTGAACCGGGGGGAGGCAGCAGCAGCCGGTGACGGGCGACCTCGGTCAGCGACAGCTCGACGGCGCCGGCGAGCGGGTGGTCGAGCTGAGTCACCAGGAGGAGGTCCTCGGCGAACAGCGGCTCGATCGACAGCTCCGGCTCGTCCACGGGCAGGTGCACGACGGCGGCGTTGAAGCGGCCACCGAGCAGGCCAGGGATCAGCGCCGACGTGCTGCCTTCCGACACGATGGTGCGAACGCCGGGGTGGCAGGTCTCGAGCGCCGACAGCAGGCGGGGGAGCAGCCAGCGGGCCGTCGTGCCGAGCATCCCGAGGCGCACGTCACCGGTGACTTGGCCGTCGAGGGGGGCCACGTCGGTCGTGATGTCCTCGATCTCACGCAGGATCCGCCGGGCGCGGTCGACGACGCGCTGGCCGTCGTCGGTGAGACCGCCGTGCGCCTCGGTCGACAAGCGTCGTGCCGAGCTCGCGCTCGAGGCGGGCGATGTGGCTGGAGATGTTCGACTGCACCGTGAACAGCGCCTTGGCTGCTGCCGAGAACGTGCCGTGGTCAGCGATGGCGACGAGCGCCGAGAGCTGCCGGAGGTCCATGTCAGTCTGCTCGCTCCTCGGCGTCGCTCGCCATGTCAGTCCGCTCGCTCCTCGGCGTCGCTCGCCATCTCTGCGAACGATAGCCGCCATCGCCACGTTCTACTTGTCAGATGGACCGGCATGTGCGTAGACTCACAAGCACAGAGATCGAAGCGATACACCCCCCATGTACCGCTCGATGGAACCCACCACGTCGACCCCCCATCGACAGGGTTCAGGTTGAGAAGCCCCGCTCCCCCGGCGGGGCTTCTCCCGTTTTCGATGTCGCTACAGTCGCACGTCATGGCCGAGCCGAAGGGCGCCGCGTTCTTCGATCTCGATCGCACCCTGCTCGCCGGGGCGTCGGGGGAGGTGTTCTCGGCGGCGATGAAGGCGGCCGGGTTCCTGTCGCGTGGCCTGCCCGGAGAGCGCTTGCTGTACGGGCTGTTCAACCGCATCGGCGAGACGCTGCCCTCGATGATGATCACGCGCCAGGCGGCGACGCTGGCCAGGGGTCGTTCTCGGGCGGCGATGGTCGCCGCCGGGGAGGCCGCTGCCGACGGGTTGGCGGCGATGGTCCAGCCCTTCGCCGGCGCCCTGTTCGAGATGCACCGCACCGCCGGGCGCCCGGTCGTGCTGGCCACGACCACGCCCTACGACCTGGTCAAGCCGCTCGCCGACCGCCTCGGCCTCGACGACGTCGTCGCCACGCGGTACGGGGTCGCCGCCGACGGCACGTTCGACGGGTCGATCGTCGGGCCGTTCGTCTGGGCAGCCGGCAAGCTGGAGGCGGTGCGCGCCTGGGCCGCCGAGCATGACGTCGACCTCGGCGCCAGCTTCGCCTACTCGGACAGCTTCTACGACGCCCCGCTGCTGTCGGCCGTCGGCACGCCGGTGGTCGTCAACCCCGACCCACGGATGGTGCTGCTGGCGAGGGCACGACGCTGGCCGATCCTCAACCTCGACGTGTCGCCCGGTGTCGTCAAGGTGCCCGTGCTCGGCATCGAGCTGCAGCGCCTCGCCATGCAGTTCTCGCGGCCGGCGCTGATGCCCTACGTGCGGTTCGACATCGAGGGCGTCGAGCACATCCCCGCTGCCGGCCGGGCGATCCTGGTGGCCAACCACCGCAGCTACTTCGACCCCATGGCGATGTCCGTGGCCATCGCCCGCAGCGGGCGGACCGTGCGCTTCCTCGGCAAGAAGGAGGTGTTCGACGCACCGGTCGTCGGCCAGCTGGCGACGGCGATGGGCGGCATCCGGGTCGACAGGGGGAGTGGCTCGGACGAACCGCTGCAGGCCGCCGCCGACGCCCTCGCCGGTGGCGAGATGGTGGCGATCATGCCGCAGGGGACGATCCCGCGAGGGCCGGCGTTCTTCGCCCCGCAGATGAAGGGACGCTGGGGTGCAGCGCGGCTGGCCGAGATGACCGGGGCGCCGGTGATCCCGATGGGTCTGTGGGGCACCGAGCGCGTGTGGCCGCGCTCGAGCCGGCTGCCGAACGTGCTCAACGTGACCGACCCGCCGACCGTCCGCATCAGGGTGGGCGAGCCGGTGGAGCTGAAGCACCGCTCGGTCGACGCCGACACCAAGCGGATCATGTCGGCGATCGGCGCCCTGCTCCCGCCACAGGCGCGCCGCCGACGTACCCCGACCGCCGACGAGCTCGCCGCCACCTACCCGCCCGGCCGCGCCAGCTGACTCCAGTCCGAGTGCGTGGACCGTTCGAGTACGGCGTGCGCGGCAGCTGTCAGACACGTACCGACGGCATGAAACACTCGGATGGCATGAGTGTCGATGTCGGGGCGCAGCCGATCGCGGTGGCGGACGGGGAGCTCGACGATCTTCGGGAGCGGTTGCGGCGGACTCGGTGGCCGGAGCGGGAGACGGTCGACGACTGGTCGCAGGGGATCCCGCTCGACTACGTCCAGGAGGTCTGCCGCTACTGGGCCGACGAGTACGACTGGCGGCGCGTCGAGGCCGAGCTGAACAGCTACGAGCAGCTGCGTGTCGTGCCCGACACCGGCGCCCCGGACCGCGTGGCCATCCAGGTGCTCCACGCTCCCTCGCCCGAACCGGGCGCGCTCCCCGTCGTGTTCACCCACGGCTGGCCGGGATCGGTCGTCGAGTTCCTCGACGTCATCGGCCCGCTGCGCGATCCGGCGTCGCACGGCGGCGACCCCGCCGACGCCCTCCACGTCGTCTGCCCGACGCTGCCCGGCTACGGCTTCAGCGGCAAGCCGACCGCCCCGGGCTGGGGCGTCGAGCGGATCGCCGACGCCTGGGTCGAGGTGATGGCGGCGCTCGGCTACGACCGCTTCGGTGCCCAGGGTGGTGACTGGGGCTCGTCGGTCACCACGTGGATCGGTGCCCAGCACCCCGATCGCTGCCTCGGGATCCACCTGAACATGGTGACGGTCGGACCGGGCAAGGACGCCGGCGAGCTGACGGCTGCGGAGCAGTCGGCGATGGACTCGCTCACCCACTACCAGCAGTGGGACTCCGGCTACTCGACGCAGCAGGCGACGAGGCCACAGACCGTCGGGTACGGGCTGGTCGACTCGCCGGCGGCGCAGGCCGCGTGGGTGCTGGAGAAGTTCTGGTCGTGGTCGGACCACAACGGCCATCCGGAGGACGTGTTCTCCCGCGACCGTCTGCTCGACAACGTCATGCACTACTGGCTGCCCGGCGCCGGGGCGTCGTCAGGGCGCCTCTACTGGCAGAGCTTCCGCGGCAGCCGGCCCGGCGAGGTGACCGTGCCGTCGGGCATGTCGATCTTCCCCAAGGAGATCTTCCGGGCATCGCGGCGCTGGGCCGAGCGGCGCTTCACCGACATCCGCCACTGGAACGAGCTCGATGCCGGCGGCCACTTCGCTGCGTTCGAGCGGCCGGCGACGTTCGTCGACGAGGTCCGCGCCTTCTTCCGGACGGTGCGCTGAGTCAGGGCGTGAACGCCGGGCCGTCGAAGCGGTCGACGGTGGTGAACGTCTCGACCGGGTCGCGGCGCAGCTTCGTCGCCCGCCGCTCGGGCACGCCGAGGAAGATCGTCGCCGCGAGCGCATGGTGCGCGGGCAGACCGAGCTCGGACGCAGCGTCCTGCTCGACGCGGGACAGGAACGTCGTCATCACGCCACCGAGCCCGCGGTCGTGGCCGGCGAGCAGGATGCTCCAGCAGAACGGGTAGATCGAGGCGCCGCCGGTGATCGGCGGGCGGTCGAGCTCGCCATCCATCAGGGCGATGCGACGGAGGTCGGCGGCGACGGCGAGGACGACGGGGACCGATTCGATGCCGTCGAGCAGCGGGTTCGGCGCGTGGGCGACGGTGTCCGGCTCGACGTCGTCGACGGCGTTGAACGGCGTGACGCCGAGTGCCCCGCGAGCCGTGTAGGCATCCCACACCGGCTGCATCAGGTCGCCGAGGCGCCGGCGGATCACCGGGTCCTTGACGATGGCGACCCGCCACGGCTGGCGGTTGCCACCGCTCGGCGCGTAGCGGGCGTCGTCGAGCAACTGGTGGACCGCGGCGTCGGGTACCGCCTCGTCGGTGAACGAGCGGACGGCTCCGGTCGTCCGCAACGTGGAGACGACGTCCATCAACCGTCGCCGCAGCCTGTCGGCGCACCTCGCTGCGCGAACGATGTTCAGGGCCGAGCCAGCCTTGAACCACTCGACCTGCTCGGGGCTGAACGTGTGCGTCGTCTCGAAGTCGACGGTCGCCCCGTCGGGCTTGACGATCTGGCACCGCACCGGCTGTCCGGGCACCGGCGGCAGCCCGAGCACGTTGATGCGGTCGTCCTCGCCGATCTCGTCGTAGGTCGCCGGGTCGGCGAACGTCAGCGGCACGAGTCCCTGCTTCTTGGCGTTGGTCTCGTGGATGCGGGCGAAGCTGCGGGCGAAGATGACGACGCCACCGCGGAACCGCGGCTCCATCGCCGCGTGCTCGCGCGACGAGCCCTCGCCGTAGTTGCGGTCGCCGACGGCGCACCAGCGGACGCCCTGCTCGCCGTAACGCTTGGCGATCTCCGGGAACGAGCGGGTCTCGCCGTCGGTGACGTCCTTGCCCTCGCCCGTCCCGCCCGTGAAGGCGTTGACGACACCGAGGAAGAGGTTGCCGGAGATGTTCTCCAGGTGCCCGCGGTACTTCAGCCACGGTCCGGCCGCCGAGATGTGGTCGGTCGTGCACTTGCCCTGCGCCTTCATGAGCAGCGGGAGGTCGCGGTAGTCCTCGCCGTCCCACGCCGGGAACGGCTCGAGCAGCTGCAGACGGTCGCTGGTCGGGCTGACCTCGACCTCGACCCCCGACGCGTCCTCCGGCGGCGCCGTGAACGTGTCCTCGCCGGGGTCGTAGCCGCGGTCGGGGAGCACCTCGCCGACGGGCGAGTCGAGCACGACCTCGCTGCCGTCAGGAGCGGTGAGGGTGTCGCTGGTCGGGTCGAAGTCGAGCCGCCCGGCGAGCGCGAGGGCCATCACGGTGTCGGGTGAGGTGACGAAGCTCAGCGTCTTGGCCGATCCGTCGTTGCGCTTCGGGAAGTTGCGGTTGTACGAGTTGACGATCGTGTTCGGCTGCCCGGTGATGCTCTCGGGGCGCGACCACTGGCCGATGCACGGGCCGCACGCGTTGGCCAGCACCGTGGCGCCGACGGCTTCGAGGTCGGCGAGCAGGCCGTCGCGCTCGATCGTCGCCCGGATCTGCTCGGATCCCGGCGTGATCAGCAGCTCGACCTTGGACGTGAGCCCCTTGGCCGAGGCCTGGCGGGCGATCGATGCGGCGCGCGTGATGTCCTCGTACGACGAGTTCGTGCACGATCCGATGAGCGCCGAGGAGATCTCCAGCGGCCAATCGTTCTCGGCGGCGGCCGCACCCACCTCGCTGCCGACGCGGTGGGCGCGGTCGGGGGAGTGCGGGCCGTTGATCAGCGGCTTGAGCTCGTCGAGGTCGATCTCGATGAGCTGGTCGTAGAACGCGCCGTCATCGGGGCGCAGCTCGTCGGCAACCTTGTCGGCGGCGTCGGCGATCGCCTCGCGGCCGGTGGCCTTGAGGTACTGACCCATGTTGGCGTCGTACGGGAACAGCGAGGTGGTTGCGCCGATCTCGGCGCCCATGTTGCAGATCGTCCCCTTGCCGGTGGCCGAGATGGAGTCGGCGCCGGGGCCGTGGTACTCGATGATCGCCCCGGTGCCGCCCTCGACGGTGAGGATGCGGGCCACCTCCAGGATGACGTCCTTGGGCGACGACCAACCCGAGAGCGTGCCGGTCAGGCGGACGCCGATGACCTTGGGCCAGCGGACGTTGAACGGGAAGCCGGTCATCACGTCGACGGCGTCGGCGCCGCCGACCCCGATGGCGACCATGCCGAGGCCGCCGGCGTTGGGGGTGTGCGAGTCGGTGCCGATCATCATCCCGCCGGGGAAGGCGTAGTTCTCCAGCACGACCTGGTGGATGATCCCGCTGCCGGGGCCCCAGAAGCCGATGCCGTACTTCGCCGACACCGAGCGCAGGAAGTCGTAGACCTCCTGGTTGGTGTCGATGGCCACGCCGAGGTCGATCGAGGCGCCGACCTTGGCCTGGATGAGGTGGTCGCAGTGCACCGTCGAGGGAACGGCGACCTCGGGCAGACCGGCGGTCATGAACTGCAGCAGGGCCATCTGCGCGGTGGCGTCCTGCATGGCCACGCGGTCGGGGTGGAAGTCGGCGTAGCTCTCGCCGCGCAGCAGCTCCTGGGCGGCCGGGTCGTCGAGGTGGTTGATGAGGACCTTCTCGGTGAGCGTGAGCGGCCGGCCGAGGCGCTCGCGCCCGAGCGCGGCGCGTTCGGGCAGCGTGGCGTAGACCGACTCGACGAGCTCGATGGGGGTGGTGGCGGACACGCTCATGGGTACACAGCCTTGCATTCGTGGATGATGTAGACAACTCTAATACAAGTGAGATCGATCCGCTATCAGGAAATTGCAGCTGAACTGCGTGAGCTGGTGCGCGACCGCGCCGCCGGCACGCTGCTGCCGAGCGAGTCCGAGCTGTCGGCTCGCTTCGGTGCCAGCCGGGTGACGGTGCGGCGGGCGCTGGAGGTGGTGCGCGCCGAGGGCCTCGTCGCCGCCCGCCAGGGGTTCGGCTGGTTCGTCGCCACCGAGCCGGTGCGCCAGCGCCTCGACCACCTCGGCACGATCGAGGATCAGCTCGAGTCCGGCGGACGCCGTGCCGAGCGGCGGGTCACCGAGTTCGCCTTCGTCGACTCGCCCGCACACGTCGAGCACGTGCTCGGCGTCGACCAGGTGCTGCGCGTCAAGCGGCTCAACCTCGCCGACGGCGAACCGTTCGCCGTCGTCACCGTGTGGTGCCCGGCCGAGCTCGGCCGGCAGCTGTCGCGGGCGGATGTCGAGCAGCGCCCGTTCTACGAGTTGCTGGCCATCCCCCTTCGCGGGGCGACCCAGACCATCGGTGCCGACGCCGCCGAGCCCGCCGACGCCGCGCTGCTCGGCGTGCCGGTCGGCGCGCCACTGCTGCGCTGCCAGCGCGTCACCACCGACACGACCGGCCGCCCGGTGCTGATGAGCGAGCACCTCTTCCCGGCCCACCGCACCGAGTTCGTCGTCGAGCTTCCTCTCGCCGAACCCTCCCTCACGCCCGCCGGCCTCCGACTCGTCGAGTGACGGCCGTGCGCGAGGCTGGGCGCATGGCCGAGGACCCGCTGGCCACCGTTCGCAGCGAGGCGCGGGCGCTCGCCGAGCTGGCGGCCCTGCACCGCGATCCTGTCTTCTACGGGCGCGGTGTCCCGCGCGGCGACGGCCGCACCGTGCTCGTCATCCCCGGGCTGTTCGGCAACGACCTGTACCTGCGCCCACTGCGCTCGTGGCTGTCGCGGATCGGGTACCGACCGGTGCGCTCCGGCGTGTCGATCAACGCCGGGTGCCCTGACCGGTTGCGCACGGAGATCGAGCGGTCGCTGGTGCCGCAGCTCGGCCACGGCCCGATCGCCATCGTCGGCCACAGCCGCGGCGGGATGCTCGGTTGGGCGATCGCCTCGCGGCTGCAGGAACAGGTGTCGCACCTCGCCCTGCTCGGCTCTCCGGCTCCGGCCGTCGTGGCGATGATGAAGGAGGACATCACGCGGGCGCCGAGCACCGTCGCCAGGTCGTCGGTCGCCGACGCCGGCGCGCGGGCGGTGAAGTTGCTCGACCCGGACTGCACCGTGCCTCGATGCGGCTGCCCGTACACCGACGATCTCCGTCGCGCCCTGCACCCCGCCACTCAGGTGATGGCGATCTTCACGCGGGACGATCCGATCGTGCGACCGAACGCCTGCCGCGTTCCGGACGGCGAGAACATCGAGATCAGCGGAACCCACGGCGGTCTGGTGTACAACCGCGCCGCGCTGCCGCACCTCGCCGAGTTCCTTGCCGCGCGCTGAGGCGCATCTGGGCGGGATCTGTGCCGGATTCCGGGACGAATCCCGCCCAGAACCGGGTCTGGCGAGAATCCCGCCCAGATCAGAGGGCGATGTTGCCGAAGAGCTCCTCGGCGATGGCGGTGACACCGGCGTGCTTCGTCGACGTCAGTCTGGCCGTTGGCGCCGCCGTGGTACGACCCCGACGTCGGCGCCACGTCGGTGTAGTCGCGCCCGACGGCGACAGGCAGGTGGCGGGGGCCGGCACGGCACCCGTTGGACGGGTCGACGCCGAGCGCGCGCGCCGCGCTGCCGTCGGGGACGAGCACCTCGACCCAGGCGTGGCTGCCGCCGAGCTGACCGAGCAGGTGGCCCGAGACGTAGCGTGCCGGGACGCCGGCGGCGCGGCAGATCGCCAGCAGCACGTGGGCGGAGTCCTGACAGACCCCACGCCCGATGGCCCACGCCTCTGCCGCGGTGGTCTCCACCGACGTCGCCCCGAAGCCGTACTCGATGCCGGCCTTCACCACGGCGCAGGCCATCTCGGCGAACTCCACGTCATCGGCGGCCGCGGCGCGCACCTCCGCGGCCACTGCCTGCAAGGCGTGGTCGGCACGCGTGAGCGCGGTCGATCGCAGGTGGGCGGGATCGCGCAGCGACGTGGCCGGCAGGCGCGTGTCGCCGAGCGGGCCGTCGCGGTGCACGACGGCGGCGACGGTGAACTCCACGGCGCAGCGGACCTCTGCGACGTGCACGTCCACGACGGTGTTGCCGCGGCGATCGACGCGGCGCCGTCGGGACCACGCGTCCGCTCCGGTCACGGCGACGTCGACGTGATGGGCGCGCAGGTGGAGTGAGCCGTGACGCTTGCGGGGGACAGCGACGATGCGCTGACGCACGTCGAACGCGGGGGCGTCGTACTCGTAGCGGAAGCGCTGGCACAGGAGGTACTCGACACGTGGCGCGCTGTCGAGGTCGACAGCGTGCAGGTCGAGCAGCGGCCGGGCGAACCAGTCGGTCACGGCGCGGCTGGCTCCGACTCCTCGGCGGCGCTGTCCACCTCGTATGCCCAGACCTCCATCCGATTGAGCACGGGCCCACCGAACGTCGTCACCATCGCCACGTCCAGAGCATCGCGCCCGCGACCGATCAGAACGCGGCCTTTGCGCGTCTCGTTGTTGCGCGGGTCGAACGTGAACCAGGTGCCGCCGAGGTACACCTCGATCCACGCGGCGAAGTCCATCGGCTCGTCCATCGCCTCGACCTCGATCTCCGGCAAGTACCCGAAGACATAGCGCGCCGGGATGCTCAACGCGCGGCAGAAGCTGAGGGCGACGTGGGCGAAGTCCCGGCAGACACCGGCGCGCGCCTCGTACACGTCGGCCGCCGTCGTCAACGCCGTGCTGCTGCCGTGGGTGAACGTGATGTGGTCGTTGACGTGGTCGACGATCGCGGCGACGCGCCGATAGCCGGGAGCCACGTCGGCGAACAGCTTCCAGGCCTCGTCGGCGAGGACATCGGGCAGGACATAGCGGCTGGGCAGCGTGTAGACGAGCGCCTCGTCGGGCAACTCGTCGGCGGGGACCTCCGGGGCGTCGAGGTCGACCTCCTCGGTGGCGTCGGGGACCGACACGAAGGCGTCGAACCGCAGGGTGGAGCTACCGACCGGGAGGTTGATCCGCTGGCAGCCGTTGCCGTACAGGTCGCGGTAACCGTGCCGCAGCGCCTCCGGCTCGGTCTTCCACCCGAGGCGCTCGACGATCGCCGGGCCCTCCTCGTACGGCTGTACCTGGAAGACTGCCGGAGTCCCGATGTCCGCTTCGTACTCGAACTCGCAGCCCACTCGAACGTGGCGTCGCCGTGTCATCCCGCACATCGTGCCTCATCTGTGTTTCGTGGGGGTTTCGAAAAGCTCCCGAAACATCAGGCGGATAGGAACAGGGTCGTGAACGGGCTCCTGGCCGACTATCGCAGCGACACCTTCGACGAGATGGTCGACGTCGACGGCGCACCCCGCGCCCACACGAAGTCGCTGTACGAGGCGCTGGAGCTGCTGTCCCCCGGAGACCTCGACGAGCGCGGGGCGGTACGCGCCCGCAGCTTCCTGCAGCAGGGGATCACGTTCTCGTCGTCCGGTGAGGAGTGGGTCTTCCCGCTGGACCTCGTGCCGCGCCTGATCGCCGAGGACGAGTGGGACCACATCGAGGCCGGAGTCGTCCAGCGCGTGCGCGCCCTCGAGGCGTTCCTCGGCGACGTGTACGGCGAGCGCCACGTGCTGCGCGACGGCATCGTCCCGTACTCGCTGATCTTCACGAGCAGCAACTTCGTGCGCGCCGCCTCCGGCATTCGACCGGCCTCGGGGGTGCGCATCCACCTTGCTGGCATCGACCTCGTCCGCGGCGCCGACGGCGTCATGCGCGTCCTGGAGGACAACCTGCGCGTGCCGTCGGGGATCTCCTACGTCATCGAGAACCGCGAGGCCTTGACGCGCGTGTTCCCCGGGTTGTTCCTCGAACAGCAGGTGCAGCCCGTGGCCGGGTTCGTCGCCACCATGCTCGATTCGCTCCGCGCCGTCGCGCCCGCCGGTGTCAGCGATCCGACCGTGGTGCTGCTCAGCCCCGGCATCTACAACTCCGCCTACTTCGAGCACGCCTTCCTCGCCCGCAAGATGGGCATCGAGCTGGTCGAGGGTCGCGACCTGATCTGTCGCGACAACGTCCTGTACATGCGCACCACGCGCGGTGAGACGCGCGTCGATGTCGTGTACCGGCGCATCGACGACGACTACCTCGACCCGTTGCAGTTCCGGCCGGACTCCGTGATCGGCACACCCGGGTTGCTCAACGCCGCCCGGGCCGGCGCGGTGACCATCGCCAACGCCGTCGGCAACGGTGTGGCCGACGACAAGCTGATCTACACCTACGTGCCCGAGCTGATCGAGTACTACCTCGGCGAGCAACCGCTGCTCCCGAACGTGCACACGTACCGGCTCGACGAGCCGGACGTGCTGGCGCACGCCCTCGATCACGCCGACGAGCTCGTCTTCAAGCCGGTCGACGGCTCCGGCGGCCACGGCATCGTGATCGGCCCGCATGCCTCCGACGAGGATCTGGCGGCGGTCGGCGAGCAGGTGCTCGCCGACCCACGCCGGTGGATCGCCCAGGAGCTGGTGATGCTGTCGACGGTGCCGTCGAAGGACGGTGACCGGCTGCGCCCACGCCACGTCGACCTGCGCCCGTTCGCCACCAACGACGGCGAGCGCATCCACGTCCTGCCGGGCGGGTTGACCAGGGTGGCCCTGCGGGAAGGGACGATGGTCGTCAACTCCAGCCAGGGCGGCGGGTCCAAGGACACGTGGGTGCTGACGTCGGTGCACCGTCCGCCTCACCACGACAGCCCGTTCACCGTGTTGCCGGCCTCGGTGCCAGCGATCGCTCCCGACCCCGGCCCGATGAGCGAGCAGGCCGAACAACAGCAGCAGGCCGCGCCGTGCTGAGCCGGGCGGCGGAGGCGCTGTTCTGGGTCGGGCGCTACGTGGAGCGTGCCGAGGACACGGCGCGGCTGCTCGACGTGTACTTCCACGACATCATCGAGAACCCCGAGGTCGACGAAGGCGAGACGTGCCGCATCGTGGCGACGGTCATGGGGCTGCACGAGCAGGCACCGCTCACGGCGCGCGAGGTGCTCGACATGCTCGCCTTCGACAGCGACAACCCGAGCTCGATCGTCGGGTCACTCGGCGCCGCTCGGCAGAACGCCCGCGGTGTTCGCGAGTCGCTGTCTGGGGAGATCTGGGAGTGCCTCAACACGACCGACCTCGAGCTGCCGCGGCGGGTGTCGGCGGCCCGCCAGTTCGGCCCGGCGCCGTTCTTCTCCTACATCCGCCAGCGCTCGGCGATGCTGGCCGGCTACATCACCTCGACGATCAGCCGGGACAACGGCTACGACTTCTTGGTGCTCGGGCGCAGCGTCGAGCGCGCCGACATGACGGCCCGCCTGCTCGCCGCAGCGGTGAGCGCCCCGGATCGCGAAGGCACGTGGCTGACGACGCTGCGGGCGTGTTCGGCCCACGAGGCCTACCTGCGGACGTACCAGCGCGGGGTCGAGGTCCGCCTGGTCATCGAGTTCCTGCTCCTGGACCGGTTGTTCCCGCGCTCGGTGATCCACGCCCTGACCATCGGTGAAAATGCGTTGGCCCGGCTCGAGCCGCCCGGGCAGCGCAATGGTCGCGGCCCGCGCGACGACACCGCCCGGCGCCTGCTCGGACGGGTGCTCGCCGACCTCGAGTTCCTCCAGCCCGAGCAGTTGCTGGAGGGTCTCCCGCAGCGCCTGCACCGGGTCGAGCGGGGCATGTCCGACCTCAGCGAGATCGTCGCCAGGAGCTACTTCGCCACGGCGGCCGTCGTCGGCTGGAGCCTCGAGGAGTCGCCGCGATGAGCGAGGGCATGGTGCACCAGTGAGTTGGCGGATCGGCATCCGCCATCGCACGGGCTACCACTACGAGACGCCGGCGCGGGCCTCGTACAACGAGGTCCGCATGACCCCCGCATCGGTGAACGGTCAGCACACCCTGCAGAGCCGCGTCGAGACCACGCCGTCGACCACGACGTTCAGGTACGTCGACTACTGGGGCACGGTGGTGCATGCCTTCGACGTGCACCAGCCGCACACCGAGCTCGTCGTCACGGCCGCGTCGGTCGTGGAGACGACGGGTGCTCATGTCGGCCCGCCCCCGTTCGGCTGGAGCGACTTCGACAGCAGCGCCCAACGCGACCGCTACGCCGAGCTGCTGGCACCGTCGCGCTACGTGGTCGCCGAGCCCGAGCTGGACGAGGTCGGCACCGAGCTCGCCGCGCACTACACGCCGAACGAAGCGGGCCGGCGGGCGGTGGCCTGGGTCAACGAGCAGCTGCGTTATGTGCGCGGTGTGACCGAGGTGAGCACGACATCGGCCGAGGCCCGCACGCTCGGCGAGGGGGTGTGTCAGGACTTCGCCCACGTGGCTCTCGCCCTGTTGCGGGCCGCCAGCTTGCCGGCGCGCTACGTGTCCGGATACCTCTACCCGGGTAAGGAGTCGGCCGTGCTCGACGAGCCGGTGAGTGCCGAGAGCCACGCGTGGGTCGAGTTCTGGGCGGGCGACTGGGTCGCCGCCGACCCCTCGAACCTGTCCGAGGTGGCCGACCGCCACGTGATCGTGGCGCGCGGTCGTGACTACGCCGACGTCCGCCCGCTGACGGGCATCTACTCCGGCCCGGCACCTGGTGCGCTCGGCGTCACCGTCGAGCTCACCCGCCTGCGCTGACGGTCGAGGGCACTGCCCCCGTGGTGACGCGGCGCCCATGGGCGCCGCTTAACGTCGCCGGGATGAGGACGATCGACACTGGCACGGACGATCTGCTGGCCGTCGTCGACGACGGCGTCGCCACGCTCACGATGAACCGCCCGGAGCGGCGCAACGCCATGTCGGGGGCGATGAACCAGGCGCTCGGGCGCGTCCTTGCCGAGGTCGAGGTCGACGACGAGGTCGGCTGTGTCGTGTTGACCGGTGCCGGCGGCGCCTTCTGCGCCGGCGGTGACGTCAAGGGGATGGCGAGTGGCGGCGACGGCGGCGGCGGTTCGCGGGCAACGACCTATGACGCCGGCGTGCACCGCCAGCGGCTCAACCAGCGGGCGACGAGTCAGCGCCTCTACGAGATGCCCAAGCCGACGATCGCCGCATTGCCTGGCGCGGCGGCGGGCGCGGGGTTGTCCCTCGCCCTGGCGTGCGACCTGCGCTACGCCGTGCCCGGTGCGGTGCTGACCACGGCGTTCGCCAAGGTCGGCTTCGCCGGCGACTACGGCGGCACCTGGTTCCTGACCCGTCTCGTCGGCAGCGGCAGGGCCCGGGAGCTGTACTACTTCTCCGACAAGCTGAGCGCGGAGGATGCCGAGCGGCTGGGGATCGTCAACGCCGTCTTCCCGGTGGCGACGTTCGCCGACGACGTTGGCGAGCGTGCCCGCAGGCTCGCCGCCGGGCCACGGGTGGCCTACCGCTACATGAAGGAGAACCTCAACCGGGCCGTGCACGGCGAGCTCGGCGAGTGCCTCGACATGGAGGCGGCGCACCACATCCGCACGGGGCAGACCGAGGATCACCGCGAGGCCGCCCAGGCGTTCGTCGACAAGCGGGCGCCGACGTTTCGAGGGCGGTAGGAGCACCCCCACGGTTTTCTAAACGGACTTGTTCCCGCTGAGCGGGAACAAGTGCGTTTAGAACCGGGTCGTTGCGCCGGTTTGCGGGGACGGCGGTCGGGGTAAGGCGGCAGCTCCAACGCCTTGGGAGGTTCGTCGAAGTGGCGTCAGCGGGCGAGCCGACCGTGTTCTGTGAGGGCTTGAGCAAGTCATTCGATGGCGATCCGGTCGTCAAGGAGTTGCAGCTGCAGATCGCCCCGGGCAGCATCGTCGGGTTGATCGGGCCGAGCGGGTGCGGCAAGACGACGACCGTGCGCCTCCTCGTCGGGTTGCTCGAGCCGACTGCAGGGACGGCGACCGTGTGGGGTACCCCGTCAACGAGCCTGTCGGCGGCGCAGCGCCAGAACATCGGATACCTGCCGCAGATCCCCCCGCTCTTCCCGGACCTCTCGCTCTGGGAGAATCTCAGCTTCCACGCCTCGATGTACGGTCTGCGCCTGCGGCGCCGTCACCGGCTGCAGCGGGTCCTCGAATGGGTCGAACTGGACGGTCACGAGGACAAGAAGGTGCGCGAGGTGTCCGGCGGCATGCAGCGGCGGTTGGCGCTCGCCGCGGCGTTCGTGCACGACCCCACGCTGATCTTCCTCGACGAGCCGACCGCCGGCATCGACCCGATCCTGCGCAGCACCTTCTGGGAGCAGTTCCGTGAGATGCGCGACGAGGGTTCGACGATGTGCGTCACGACGCAGTACGTCGGCGAAGCCGCCTTCTGCGACTACGTCGGGTTGCTGTCCGACGGCGAGCTGCTGATGATGGACACACCGGAGAACATGCGTCGGGCGGCCTTCGACGGCGAGGTCATCGACATCGAGGTGAGCCGGGCGGTTGAGGCGGACGAGCTCGCCGAGCTCTCCCGAATCGAGGGCGTGGTGTCGGGGCCGGATCACGTCACGGCCCGGATGTGGCGCCTGGTCGTCGACGACGCGGATGAGGTGTTGGATCGACTGGACGAGGTGCTGCAGCGACTGCAACTGCCGATCGTGGAGACGAGCGAGCACTTCGTCGACTTCGACGAGGCGTTCGTGCGAGTCATCGAACGGCACCGCTCGGGCGCCGACATCGAGCTGGGCAACGATGGCTCGGGCCCGGACGTCGAGCCGGACGGGACAGCGACGTGAGCCTGCGCGGCCGGCGCATCGCTCGCCGCGAGCGCAGGGAGATCGCCCGCCGAGCGAAGCTGGACAGGCTCCGCGAGGGCAGGAACCTGCGCGTTCGGCCGGCGTGGGCAACCGTCATCCAGGCGTTCGCCTTCGTGCGCAAGGAGCTGGCCGAGATCATCCGCCAGCCGCGGCTCCTGCTCCTGCTCGTCGTCGGCCCGTTCCTGCTGCTCGTGCTGTTCGGAGCCGGCTACCAGGACGCCAATGTCGTGCTGCGCACGCAGTTCGTGGGGCCGGAGGGATCCGTCTACGAGCAGGCCATCACGGAGTACGCCGATCAGCTCGAGCAGTACATCGACTCGATGGGCTTCACCAGCGACGTCGATGCTGCCGTCAGGCGGCTCGAGGACGAAGAGCTCGATGCGGTCGTCGTGTTCCCGCCCGATGCGCTCGACCAGATCCTCGCCGGCGAGAGCGCCAAGATCGAGGTCCTCCACGAGAAGCTCGACCCGTTCCAGCAGGCGGCCATCGAAATCGCCTCGCGCCTCGCCGTGCAAGAGGTCAACGCCTCCGTGCTCGGCGCCATCGCCGCCGAGGCCCAGGATGCGCTTGCGCCGGTCGACCAGGCGGCGGGCGAGCTGGCCGAGCAGGCGTCGGCGCTCTCGGCTGCCGTCGCCGCGGGCGACACGGCGGCGATGGCCACGACCGCCGGCAGCGCCGGCGCGACGTTGCGCGACATCCAGATCGTGATCACCGGCTCGCAGGACGTCGTTCGGCGGCTCGGCGGCGAACCCGACGACGTGGGCGCGGACGCGCTGGCGCAGATCGACTCGGCGGCAGCCGAGGCCGAGTCGATCAGCGAAGGAGGCGGTGCGGACATCGCCACCCAGGCCGGCACCCTGGCGGCGACGTTGGAGGACGTCGCGGCGACGATCCCCGACGTGTCCACGCTCGACCCGGCGGTGCTGGTCCGGCCGTTCGAGGCACAGACCTCCAGCATCGCTCCGGTGGAGATCGAGCCGGTCGACTTCTTCGCCCCATCGGCCATCGCCCTGCTCCTGCAACACCTCGCCCTGACGTTCGCCGCCTTGTCGCTGGTCCGTGACCGCCAACTCGGCCTGCTCGAGCTGCTGCGCGTCGGGCCGCTGTCGTCGGTCGAGATCCTCGTCGGCAAGACGGTCGCCTACCTCGTCGTCGGGCTCGCCGTCGGCGCCTCGCTGGTGGCCGCCGCGGTGTACGTGCTCGGCGTGCCGCTGCAGGGCGAGACTGCTGTGGGTCGCCGCCGTCGTCGTTCTCGTGCTGCTGGCGTCGCTGTCGCTCGGGATGATCCTGTCGATGATCTCCGGCTCGGAGACCCAGGCCGTTCAGTTCGCCATGCTCAGCCTGCTGGCCGGCATGTTCTTCTCCGGCTTCTTCCTCGACGTCTCCCAGCTGGCGCTGCCATACCGCTATGTCTCCTACCTCCTGCCGGTGACGTACGGGATCAACGCGCTGCAGGACGTGATGCTGCGCGGCGCCGAGCCGGCGAGCGCCGACCTCGTCGGGCTCGGCGCGCTCGTCGTCGTCTACGGTTCGCTGGCCGTGCTGCTGCTGCGACGGAGGCTGAGAGTCGAATGACCACACCGATCGCGCCGACTCGAGCGCGGACGACCGCACGGGCACGGGCCGTGTTCAACCGACGCCGCATCGGCCGCGCCGTGACGATCGCCGCTGTCGTCGCCGCGGTGACCTGCGTCATCGGGGCGGTGGTGGCCTGGCAGCTGCTCGGCGACCTGCGAACCCGGTCGGCCGCCAGCCTCGACCTCCTCGAGCGCACGCTGATCAACGTCGACGAGACCCTGGCGATCGCCCAAGACGTGACCTCCACGGTGGGCGACTCCCTCGACACGATCCGCGACTCCCTGACCACGCTGTCGGCGGGCGTGGGCGACGGCGCGGCGGCGCTGGACTCGGTCGCCGACCTGACCGAGGACGTCCCTCCGGCGCTCGACCGGCTCGATGCCACGCTCGTCGACCTGGGTGAGGCTGCCGGCGTCGTCGACTCGGCGCTGGAGGCGCTCGACGAGATCCCGATCGGGCCGGACTTCGACGCCGATGCCGGGCTTGCCGCGTCCGTCGACGGCGTTCGCGACGACATCCGGCCGATCGCCGAGGACCTGCGCGGTTCCACCGACTCGATCCGCGAGCTCAGCGGCTCCAGCGACGACCTCGTGACCCAGCTCTCCGAGCTCGACGGCGATCTGATCGAGCTCGATCAGTCGCTGGACCGCAGCCGCCGGCTGCTGGACAGCTACCGCGCCGACACCGCCGAGGCGATCACGCTCGCCGAGGAGAGCCTGGCCGACCTCGACCGTGACATCGCCATCTCCCGGGTGCTCGCCGTGGTGCTGGCGCTCTCGATCGCCGTTGGTCAGGTGGCCCCGTTCCACATCGGCCGCCAGCTCGCCGCCACTCCTGATCCGCAACCCGGACAGCCCGACGCGCTCAGCGATCTGTGACCTCGCGGAGGGCGACGGAGGCACGGGTCTGCCGGGCGGCGAACACACCGAGCAGCCCGGCGATGCCCACGGCGACGAGCACGGCGATCACCAGGATGCCCACTGTGAGCGGCGGGGTCGAGGCCCCGTCGACGACGGCGAGGGAGCGGGCAAAGGTGGAGAACGTCCACCGGCCAAGGGCGATGCCGAGAGGGATCCCCACGCCGAGCGACACCACGGCGGCGGGGAAGGCCTGCCACATCGTGACGGCGTCGAGCTGGCGGCCCGTGCAGCCGACGGCGCGCAAGACGGCGAGGTCCTGACGGTTGGCCCGAGCACGGGTCCACAGGGCGTGGGCGGCGACGGCGAGAAGGGCGCCGTAGCCGACGATCAGCGAGCCGCGGAGGTAGGGCATCGCCGCATCGAGCTGGCGGATCTCGGCCGGCTCGGCATCGGTGAACCACGTCGTGGTCGTGCGCGCCGCGTCATCGAAGTGGCGTGCCGTCATGGTCGTCGGGTCCGCGGCTGCGGCGAGGCGCACCGCGGTGAACTCCGGCTGGTTGGCTCGATCACCGCCCATACGCACGTAGGCGTCGCGCGTGACCAGCACGCCGGTTCCCAGCCGGGGCACGTCACTGCCGATCTGCCCCACCGGCGGGAACGTGGCAATGCCGACCACCCGCAGCTCGCTGGTGCGGCCCGGCGAGATCTCTGCCGTCACGACATCACCGATCGTCGCGCCGATGGCGTCGAGGGTGTCCCTGCCGGCGACGACCTCGTTCGCGGCGTCGGCCGGGCGTCCTTCGAGGATCGTCGGTGTCAGCTCGCCCTTCACGCTCGTGGCAGCGAGACCGGGCACGGCGCGGCCGTCGAGCAGGAACGGCACCAGCGTGAAGCCGGTCGCCGCCACGACGTCGTCGGACTCGCCGAACATCGTCGCCAGCGCATCGGCTGACTGGTCGCCGTAGGCGTTGAGGGCGAGCAGGTCGGCGTCGAAGCCATAGCTGGAGGGCGTGTCGACGAGTCGCACCGCGGACGGCACGAAGGCGGCACACAGGGCGAGGAGGCCGGTGGCCGCTGCGGTCGCCGCCAGTGGTCGCCACGCCCGTCCACGCCGGTCGGGCTGCAGCGCCAGGGTGATTCCGGCGATCGCTGCCGGGCCGCGAGCCGTGGTGGCCAACCACGACGACCGCCTCGGTAAGGTCGAGCCGGCATCCGTCCGCATCGTCGCCGCCGCGCCGGTGAGGGCGACGAGCGTGAGCACGATCGCCGCCGCTCCGAACGCGGCGACAGTCAGGTCGATCGACCGTCCACGCGACGGATCGAGGTCGTGCAGCGGGCCGACCGGAGCGAGTGGCGCCGTCAGCACCATCACGGCGAGCGCGGCGATGACAGCGACGACCGCCACGATCGCGGACGTCGCCAGCTCGACGACACGCAGCTGTGACCGCTCCATCCCGATCGCCCGCAAGGTGGCACGAGCTCCGCGACCGCGTGTCAGGTTGCGCTGGACCACCTGGCCGGCACCGATGGCGGTGGCGACGAAGGCGAGGACCCCCAGAGCGACGAGCACGATCACGAGCGGACGCATCGCCTCGTTGACCGCGTCGATCTCCTGGCTGCGCGCCGACTGCAGCTCGTGGCCCAGCTCGCCGACCAGCGCGGCGAGCTCACCTCGCGCGTCGACCTCTGGCGCCAGGTCGACGTTGCTGACCGAGTAGGCGACGAGGTCGCGATGAGCGTCGAGGAACGCCCGGGTGAACACCACGACACCCAATCTCGTCGTCTCGTCGCGGACCAGCTCGACGGGGACGGTGCCGATGCCGGTCACCGTGACGGTCGTGGTGGCCGTCCGATCGGACTGCGGTGTGAAGAGGTGGAACGTCAGGTGGTCGCCGACCTCGAGGCCGGTTCCGTCGGCGACCGTGGCGCTGACGAAGACCTCGTCCGGCGCATCGCCGTTTGGCAAGCGGCCGTCCCGCAGCTCCGGGAGCTCGAGCGGGAAGCGGTCGTCGACCGAGGCCAACAGGCCGGTCGTCAGTGCCCGGTCGACGCCGTCGGCGATGCCGAGAAACCCGGCGTAGGCACGCTGTCCGGTGATCCCCTCGACCGTGTCCAGCGACCGCACGGCCTCCTCGAGGGGCCGGCCGTGGGCGACGGCGGCGTCGGGGGCGTCGGCGGCAACGAGGATGCGCTCGTATGCCGATGCCGTGGTCCGTGCTGCCGCCAGGCTGGCCAGGCTCACGCCGAAGCCGGCACCGAGGAGCAGCCCGGCCACCACCAGGCCACGCCATCGAGTGGTCAGTCGCCGGCGGGCGACGATCGTGACCGCACCCGACGGCGACGCCTTCACACCCGCGGTCAGCCGGTAACGAGCGTGTTGTGGAACATCACGCCGCGCCAGTCACCACCGCTGCGGGCCAGCAGGACGGTGTTGACCGCGCGGTGGACCCCGGCCATCGGCCCGGCCGGGGTGTCGAGCATCGCTCGTCCCCGCGCCAGGATGAGGTCGTCAGCCAACAGGCGGGCGGTCTCCACCTCGTAGTCGATCAGGCTGCCCTTGTAGATGCTGTCGAAGATCGCTTGGTGGCCGACACCGAGCCGCTCCGGACTGCCGTCGTGGACGACACCGCGGATGTCGACGAACCACAGGTCGTCGCCGAACGCGGCGCCGAACGCCGGACCGTCAGCGTTGTTCCACGCCTCCTCGATCGCCGCGTAGAAGTCACTGGCGACCGCCGTCGCATCGGTGGTCATGATTGTGTCCGCCCTCTCGTCCGCCGTTGTGGGCGGGCAAGATACAGCGACCGCGTCGGCATCGCCAACTCGGAGCCCGCCACTCACACGGTGCCGCGGCGCGCGTCGAGCAGCTGCTCGGCGGCGGCGGTCGGGGTGATCTCGCCGCGCCGGATCTGCTGTTCGAGCGTGGTCGCCCGGTCACCCACGGACGTGCGGAAGCGAGCGGTGAGTCGATCGTCGATCGTCGACCACATCCACCGCACGTCCTGGTTGCGCCGGTGCTCGGCGAGCTGACCGGTCCGTTCGAGGTGCTGTCGATGTGCCTGCAACTGCTTCCACACGGCGTCGAGCCCGATTGCCTCCGCCGCGCTGCACGTCAGCACGGGCGTGCTCCACCCGTCGTCGGTGGGCGCGATCAGGTGCAGGGCGGCGGACAGCTCGCGCGCCGCAGCCTTGGCGTCAATGACGTGCTTCCCGTCGGCCTTGTTGACGGCGATGACGTCGGCCAGCTCGAGGACGCCCTTCTTGATCCCCTGCAGGCTGTCGCCGGCGCGGGCGAGCGTGAGGAGCAGGAACGTGTCGACCATGTCGGCCACCTGCACCTCGGACTGGCCGACGCCGATGGTCTCCACGAACACGACGTCGTACCCGGCGGCCTCGACGACGATGATCGACTCGCGCGTCGCCCTCGTGACGCCGCCGAGCACGCCGGCGCTCGGCGACGGCCGGATGAACGCGAGGTCGTCGGCGGCGAGCCGCGACATGCGCGTCTTGTCGCCGAGGATGCTCCCACCCGTGCGCGTGGACGACGGATCGACGGCGAGCACGGCGACGCGGGTGCCGCTCGCCGTCAGCTCGCTGCCGAGGGCGTCGATGAACGTCGACTTCCCGGCACCGGGAACACCGGTGACGCCGATGCGGTGGCTGCCGCCGGCACGCCGGAGCAGACGGACGAGCAGCTCCCTGGCCGCCTCCTGATGATCCGGACGGGTCGACTCGACCAGCGTGATCGCCCGGCCGAGCGCCGTCCGGTCGGCCGCCAGGACGCCGGCCTCGTGGTCGTCGACGTTCACGCTTGGTGGTTGAGCTCGTCGAGCAGCGCGGCGGCGGCGTCGGCGATGACCGTGCCGGGCGGGAAGATCGCCGAGGCCCCGGCCGCTCGGAGGTCCTCGTGGTCCTGCGGCGGCACCACGCCGCCGACGACGATGAGCACGTCGCCGCGCCCGAGCTCCTCGAGCGCCGCCTTCAGCTGCGGCACGAGCGTGAGGTGGCCGGCGGCCAGGCTGGACACGCCGACGATGTGCACGTCGGCCTCGACCGCCTGCCGGGCAACCTCCTCCGGGGTCTGGAACAGCGGGCCGACGTCGACGTCGAAGCCGAGATCGGCGAACGCCGAGGCGATCACCTTCTGGCCGCGGTCATGGCCGTCCTGGCCGACCTTGGCGACGAGGATGCGCGGTCGCCGTCCGTGGGCGTCGGCGAACTCGTCGGCGAGGGTGCGCACCTTCGCCACGTTGGGCGACTCGCCGACCTCGCTGCGGTACACGCCGGTGATCGTACGGATCGCCGCCGTGTGCCGGCCGAAGACCTCCTCGAGGGCGCTGCTCATCTCGCCGACGGTGGCTCGCGCCCGCGCCGCATCGATGGACAGCTCGAGCAGGTTGCCCTCGGCGGAGGTCCGAGCGGCCGAGGTCAAACGGGCGAGGGCGGCCTGGCAGGCGTCCTCGTCGCGCTCGGCGCGCAGCTGGTCCAGCTTGGCCCGCTGCTGGGCGCGCACGGAGCTGTTGTCGACCTTGAGCACGTCGATCTCGTCGACCGTGTCGGGCCGATAGAGGTTGACGCCGATCACCGGTTGGCGTCCGGAATCGATGCGCGCCTGCGTCCGCGCGGCCGCTTCCTCGATGCGCAGCTTGGGGATGCCGGCCTCGATGGCCGCGGTCATCCCGCCGGCCTCCTCGACCTCCTCGATGTGCGCCCATGCCCGCTCAGCGAGGTCGTGGGTCAATCGCTCGACGTAGTAGCTGCCACCCCACGGGTCGATCACGCGGCACGTGCCCGACTCCTGTTGCAAGAGCAACTGGGTGTTGCGGGCGATCCGCGCCGAGAAATCGGTCGGCAGGGCCAGCGCCTCGTCGAAGGCGTTGGTGTGCAGCGACTGCGTGTGCCCCTGCGTCGCCGCCATCGCTTCGACACACGTGCGCACGACGTTGTTGAACACGTCCTGCGCCGTCAGTGACCACCCCGAGGTCTGGCAGTGCGTGCGCAGCGAGAGCGACTTGTCGTTCGCCGGCTCGAACTGGCGCACGAGCTTCGCCCACAGCAATCGGGCGGCGCGCAGCTTGGCGACCTCCATGAAGAAGTTCATGCCGATCGCCCAGAAGAACGACAGCCGCGGAGCGAAGGCGTCGATGGCCAGCCCGGCGTCGAGCCCGGTGCGGATGTACTCGACGCCGTCGGCGAGCGTGTAGGCCAGCTCGAGGTCGGCGGTCGCTCCGGCCTCCTGCATGTGGTAGCCGGAGATGGAGATGGAGTTGAAGCGGGGCATCTCCCGAGACGTGAAGGCGAAGATGTCCGAGATGATCCGCATCGAGGGGCCGGGTGGGTAGATGTACGTGTTGCGGACCATGAACTCCTTGAGCACGTCGTTCTGGATCGTGCCCGTGAGCTGTGCCGGCGCCACGCCCTGTTCCTCGGCAGCGAGCACGTAGAGGGCGAGCACCGGCAGCACGGCGCCGTTCATCGTCATCGACACGCTCATCTCGTCGAGCGGGATGCGGTCGAAGAGCTGACGCATGTCGAGGATCGAGTCGATGGCGACACCCGCCATGCCGACGTCGCCGGCGACGCGCGGGTGGTCGCTGTCGTAGCCGCGGTGCGTCGCCAGGTCGAAGGCGACCGACAGGCCCTTCTGGCCGGCGGCGAGGTTGCGCCGGTAGAAGGCGTTGGACTCCTCGGCCGTCGAGAACCCGGCGTACTGGCGGATCGTCCACGGCTGGTTGACGTACATCGTCGGGTACGGCCCGCGCAGGTAGGGCACGAGCCCCGGCCAGGTGTCCAGGACGTCGATGCCGGCGAGGTCGGCGGCGGTGTACACCGGCAGGACGTCGATGCCCTCGGGTGTCGACCACGGCTCACCCTCGACGTCACGCGGTGGACCAGCCGGTGCGTCACCGAGCGAGACGGTCGAGAAGTCAGGGATCATCGGAGCTCCTGTCGCCGATGCGAGTGAGCGAGCGCCAGCGAGCGAACGACCAACAACGGCCTGCGTGGCCGGGGAACGCAGTGACGGATCATGGGATCTCCAGCAGGTCGAGCACGTCGTTGAGCGCAGCCGCGTGCGTCGATGCCGGCGTGGATCGTCCGGTCGATGCCGGCCTGGGGCTTGCCGGCGAGGTAGATGGCGTTCGCCCCAGCCGCTTCGAGCTGGGCAACGATGTCGGCGGCGTGTTCGGCGTAGAGGGCGTCGCTCGAGCAGATGCACGCGACCGTCGATCCCGAAGCAGCGAAGTCCGCTGCCTCCCCCCGGGTGCATGCCAGCCCGGCGATGCCGAAGAGGTTCTCGGCGAACGCGGCGCGCGGCGTGAATGCGGCGGCCGGGCCGATCGTCGCCAGGAACACCGACGGCCGCGAACCCCGCGACGTGGTCGCCTGGTCGACCCGGCCGCGCAGCGCCTCGAATCCCTCCGCCCAGCGATGGGGGGCGAGGACGTCGCCGTTCGCCGGCTCGGGCGCGGGTGGCGGCATCGCCTCGGCGACGTTGGGGAACTCGCTGAGGCCGGTCAGCGGCGCCTTGCGCCTGTCGATGTCGCGCTGGCGCGCCGCAGCGGTCGCGGCGATGCGCTCGGCGACGAGGCCGTCGGCGGCGGCGCGGCGGAACCCGCCGGCCCGTTCGATCTCCTGGAACCAGCTCCACGCCGCCTCGGCGAGCTGGTCGGTGAAGCGCTCGACGTACCACGAGCCGCCTGCCGGGTCGACGACCTCGGCGAGGTGCGACTCGGCGACGAGGATCGACTGGGTGTTGCGGGCGACACGCCGGCCCAGCTCGGCTGCACCGAGCAGGCCGTCGTGAGGGAGCACGGTGACGGCGTCGGCGCCGGCCACGCCGGCAGCGAAGCAGGCGACCGTCGAACGCAGGGCGTTCACCCACGGGTCGTAGCGGGTCATCATCGCCCGCGAGGTGACCGCGTGCACGGGCGGGACCCCAGCCGGCGCGCCGACGACCTCGCCGACGCGGGCGCACAGCCGGCGGATGGCGCGGATCGAGGCGATCGTGGCGAACTGGTCGGCGGTGGCGGCGAGGCGCAGCTCCGACCGGTGCAACACCGTGTCGGGATCGACGCCGTGCTCGCCGAGCGCGCGGAGGTAGTCGACGAGCACGGCGATCGCGCAGCCGAGCTGCTCGGCGTCGGACGCGCCGGCGTCGTGGTACCGCGTCGCATCGACGGTGATCGGGCGAAGGCTCTCGTTGCGGTCGAACCAGCCGGCGAGGGCGGTGAGGTGCTCGTCGAGATCGAACGCCGACGGGTGCACGGCTGCCTCGCCGATCGGGTCGGCGCCGAGCCCGTGCATGCCGGCCGGCGGCGTGAACGCGTCGGCGGCCTCGCGCCAGCGCGTCCCGGCGTGGAGGACGACGGGCGCCACGTCGAGCAGGACACCGTCGAGTGCGGCGCTCACTCCATCGGCGGTGATCTCGGCGACGCCGGTGAGGTCGAGGAGGATCGAGGTCGCCCCTCGCTCGAGTTCGTCGACGGCGCGGCCGGGGCCGGCTGCCGCGTCGACGAGCTGGCGGACGTCCCAACCGCCACGGCGCGAGCCACGCACGACAGCGGCGGGCTCCAGCGCGCCGTCCGCCGTGTACAGCGGCTCGATGACGATGCCGTCGTACGTCGTCGAACGGAGCCGGTCGAGCGCAGCGTCCGGGTCGGACTTCAGCGCCTTGGCGACGGCGGCGAGCCAATCGTCGCGGGTCGCCGACGCGCTCATGCCCGCCAGGATAGGGACGACTCAGCCCACCGCCGCTTCGGCGAACGCGGCCATCGACGGGAAGCGCCAGTCGGGCGTCACTGGGCCGGCGGTCGGCGTCGCCCCGGTCCCGGTGCGGTCGTGGCGGCGGTCGATCCACACGGTCGGCAGGCCTGCCGCCTTGGCCGGCTCGTGGTCGTGGTACAGCGACTGGGCGACGTGCAGCAACTCGGTGCCGGCGGTGGCGTCGAGCAGGGCGGCGAAGTTTGCCGGGCTCGGCTTGTACGAGCCGACGTCCTCGGCGGTGATCACGAGGTCGAACTCGATGCCGAGCCGGCGGGCGCTGGCGGCGAACGACGTCCGATCGATGTTGGAGAGGATGATCAGGCGGAACCGCTCGTGCAGCTGTGGTGAGCGCGTCGGTCGAGTCCGGGAACGCCGGCCAGTCCGGCACCGAGGCGCCGAACGCCGCTCTGCTCCTCGCCGGTGACGTCGACGCCGAGCTCGTCGGCGACGCGCTGCAAGGTCGTCGGTGAGGACGCCGGGGTAGCGCATCGTCGGGTGCTCGGACTCGACGACGGTCTCGTGGGCGGCGAACGCCGAGAGGAGTGTCTCGTCGTCGATGCCGTGCCGCGACGTCCACGGCCGCAGCGCCTCGACGATGCCGGTCTCCCAGTCGATCAGCGTGCCGTAGCAGTCGAAGCTGAGCGCGGCGAAGCGGTCGAACTCGGTCACAGCACCTCCAGGATGCGGTCGACGGGTAGCCCCGCGGCGGTGTTGCCGTCGCGGCCGACGACAGTGTCAGCGACGAAGAGGGCGTTGATGACCGCCTCCTCGGTGGCATCGACGGTCGCCGCGAACACGGTGTCGATCTCGTCGTCGACGAGCAGCTCGGCGGTGACGCGACCGGTGGCGAAGCGAGCCGGCCGGTGACCGGTCGACACGGCGATGAAGATGTCGCCCGACCCGTGGCCGGCGATGCTGCCGACACGGGCGAGGCCGAGCCCGACGCGCCGGGCGACACGTCCGAGCTGGCGGCTGTCGAGCGGGACATCGGTGCACACGACGCCGATGCAGCTGCCGGCGTCGCCGCGTCGAGCGTCGTCGACGTCGGCGTCACCGAGCAGGCGGCCGACGGGCCGGCCTGCGACGCGCAGCCGCCGGAACCCGCCGAAGTTGGCGAGCACGAGGACACCGACGGTGCCGATGCCGTCGAGCACACGGGACGACGTGCCGATGCCGGCCTTGTGCTCCATCGCGATCATCCCGGTGCCGGCGCCGACGACACCTTCTGGCGACCGGCCCGCCCGTCGCCGCGTCGATGGCCGCCCGACCGTCGGCGACGGTGACGTTGCGGCGGCGGGCGTCGTCGAGCCAGGCGTCGTTGCACTCACCGACGACGGGCGCGACCACGTCGTCGTCACCGACGGCGGGAACGGCGTCGAACATGGCGTCGACGACGGCGTCGTAGACCCGGCCGACAGATGGTGTGCCGGTGAGCATGATCGGCGTGTCGAGGAAGCCGAGCTCGCCGATGGAGATCGAGCCGGTCAGCTCGCCGACGCCGTTGAGCACGGCGACGCCGGCGGCCGGTGGGCGATGGAACAGGTCGGTGAGCGGCGCCGGCAGGATCGCCGTGACGCCGGTGCGGGCGACGGGATCGTCCGACCAGCACGTGACGTGGCCGACGAGCACGCCGGGGACGTCGGTGATGGCGTTGTGCGCACCCGTGGGGAGCTCGCCGAACTCGATCCCCAGTGCCCTGGCGCGCGCCCTCGGCTCGGGTGGACCCACGGGCCGCATGCTAGGAGTGGCTCCATGAAGTTCGGGATCTTCTACGAGCTGCAGCTGCCGAAACCGTGGAGCCCCGACGACGAGTACACGTTGCTCAACGACGCCCTCGACCAGATCGAGCTCGCCGACCGCCTCGGCTACGACTACGCCTGGGAGGTCGAGCACCACTTCCTCGAGGAGTACAGCCACTCGTCGGCGCCGGAGGTGTTCCTCGGCGCAGCGAGCCAGCGGACGTCGAAGATCCGCCTCGGTCACGGCATCGTGCAGCTCCCGACGAACCACCCGGCTCGAGTCGCCGAGCGGATCAGCACGCTCGACCTGATCAGCCACGGACGCGTCGAGCTCGGTGTCGGCGAGGGCAGCAGCGTCACCGAGCTGCACCCGTTCGACCGGCGCTTCCGCGACAAGCGGGCCGTGTGGGAGGACGCCATGCGCTGCCTCCTGCCGATGTTCTGGGAAGAGGGCTGGGAGTACCACGGCGAGTTCTTCGACTTCCCGCTGCGCAACGTCGTGCCCAAGCCGCGCCAGCGGCCACACCCGCCGCTGTGGGTGGCGTGCAGCCAGCTGGACACGATCGAGATGGCCGGCCGGCGGGGGATCGGCGCCCTCGGCTTCCAGTTCGTGTCCGCCGAGGCGGCCCACGCGTGGGTGCACGCCTACTACAACTCCTTCGTCAAGCGCCTCGATCTGCTCGGGCCGTACGAGACGAACCCGAACATCGCCATCGTCTGCCAGTTCATGTGCGCCGAGACCGACGAGGAGGCTCGGGAGCGGGCCGACGGGTCGACGTTCTTCCAGTTCGCCCTGCGCTTCTACAACACCCACGGCCCGGTGGTGCCGGGCACGGTCAGCCTGTGGGACGAGTACATGACGTGGAAGGCGTCGCCGGAGGGTCAGCGTGCGCAGCACGGCGGGCTGGTCGGCTCGCCGGAGACGATCCGCGCCAAGCTGCGCAAGTTCGCCGACTCCAACGTCGACCAGGTGATCCTGCTCAACCAGGCCGGGCGCAACCGCCACGAGCACATCTGCGAGGCGCTCGAGCTGTTCGCCACCGAGGTGATGCCCGACTTCCACGCCATGGAGCCCGAGCACGACGAGTGGAAGCGCCAGGTGCTGAGCGGCCAGCTCGAGCTCGAGGAGATCGACACCGAGCCGTACAACCTGATCAGTCCGCAGTCGCCGAAGTGGAAGCCCGGCATGCCGATCCCGACCCCGACCTGAACCGTCGCTCCCCAATCTGGGCGGGATTCGTCTCTGGGCGCGAATCGTCTCGGATTCCGCAGACGATCGCGCCCAGATCGAGGGTCAGCTGATGCGGAAGGCAGGGAAGCCCGGCGCCGCGGCGGCGATGTCGGCGTCGGGGGAGTCGGCCTTCAGGCCGTCGAAGAACTTGCCGACCTCCCACGCCCACGCCTTCAGGTAGGCGCGCAGGATCGCCGGCTTCTCGGCATCGGCGAGCTCGATGGCGCGTGAACGTCTCGATCCGCCGGCCGACGCGCAGCGTTCCCCCACCGGCAGCGCGCAGGTTGCGCACCCACTGCGTCTCACCGCGCGGGGCGACGAGGTAGCGGGCGCCGTCGACGTCCAGCAGGTTGACGACGGTCGAGCGCAGCTCACCCGACGTGCGGCCGCGCACCTCGAGCACGCGCGAGCCCTTGACGCTGATGCCCCAGCGGGTCAGGCGGGCGACCATCGGGTTGAAGACGCGGCGTGTGAACGAGCCGGGTGCGTGGTAGCGGGTCGTGGTGTCGGTCGTCATGCTCATCAGTAAAGCGAGACTGACGCTCCAAAACAAGAGCGGTGCTCACATTTCTGACGTGTGATCTGTCACAATGGGCCGATGCCACCGATCAGGGGAGTCCGCGAGCGAGCACGGGCCGAGATCATCGCGGCGATCAAGACCGAAGCGAGACGGCAGCTGGCGACGGAAGGCGCCACCGGGCTGTCTCTGCGTGCGGTCGCGCGCGAGCTGGGGATGGTGTCGTCGGGCATCTATCGCTACGTCGCCAGCCGCGACGAGCTCCTGACGATGTTGATCATCGACGCCTACGACGCCCTCGGTGAGGAGGTCGAGCGGGCAGCCACCGTCAGGCGGCCACCAGCGGCACGGTTCCTCGCCGCGGCGCGCGCGATCCGTTCGTGGGCCGTGGAGCACCCCCACGAGTACGCCCTGCTGTACGGCTCGCCGGTCCCGGGCTACGCCGCTCCGGAGGACACGATCGGCCCGGCGTCGCGGACCACCCTCGCTCTCCTCGGGATCGTCGGCGATGCGCATCGGCGTGGCCTCGTCTCCCCCGTGCACGGAGCGAGGGTCGGGCGGGGCCTGGCGAGCGACCTCGACGCGGCGCGCGTGGCTGCTGGCATCGACCTGCCCGACGACGTGTTCGTACGAGTGGTCGCCGCCTGGACGCAGCTGTTCGGGCTCGTCAGCTTCGAGCTGTTCGGTCAGACCCGCAACGTCATCGAGCACCACGACGAGCTGTTCGAGGCGACCGTCTCGCGGATGGCGGCGTTCATCGGCATGTGAGCGTCACCACTGGTCCCAGTGGAGGATCGTGGCGAGGGGCTCGCGCTTGGCCGGCTTGAACTCGGTGCCGATGGTGTAGGCGATCGGGAACAGCCCGGCCTGGCTCACCCGGTCGTGGGGGATGCCGAGCAGTTCGGCGACCTGACGCTCGCCGTCGTTCATCAGGTGGATGGTCGTCCACGCCGACCCCATCCCGCGCTCGCGCAGGGCGAGCATGAAGCTCCACACCGCCGGCAGCAGCGAGCCCCACGCGCCGGCGCCCATCACGACCGAGGCGTTGTCGAGACGGCCCCACAGGCACGGGATCAGCATCAGCGGGGCGCGGTGGAAGTTGTCGGCCAGGTAGCTGGCGGAGTCGATCACCTTCGGCTGCCGCTCACCACGCGAGTCTCCCGGCTTGTACTCCGCACCGGGCATCGAGCGGTACTCGCCGAAGTTCGACTTGTACACGTCGGCGATCGCCTTGCGCTTCGCTTCGTCCTCGACGACGACCCAGTGCCACCCCTGGCGGTTCGACCCGGTCGGCGCCTGCAGGGCGATCTCGAGGCACTCCTCGACGATCTCCCGCTCGACCGGGCGGTCGAAGTCGAGACGCTTGCGCACCGAGCGGGTGGTGGTCAGGACCTCGTCGGCCGACAGGTTCAGCTTCATGGTGTCGAGTGTGGCAGGCGATGATGAGTGCATGAGCGACCGGGTGACCATCTCCATCGACGCCAGCGGCGTGGCCGACGTGCGGCTCAACCGGCCGGACAAGCGCAACGCCCTCGACGGGGCGATGTTCGCCGGGTTGCGCGACGCCGGCGAGCGGTTGAAGACCGAGACCGGCGTGCGCGCCGTCGTGCTGTCCGGGGAGGGCGCCTCGTTCTGCGCCGGACTCGACTTCTCGTCGTTCCAGTCGATGGCGGGCGGCGACCGGCCCGCGGCGTCCAACGACGGCAACCCGGCCGGGCTCACCCCCGGCGGCATCACCCACCTCGGCCAGCAGGTCGCCTGGGTGTGGCAGGAGCTGCCGGTCCCGGTGATCGCCGCCGTCCACGGCCACGCTCTCGGTGGCGGGATCCAGATCGCCCTCGGCGCCGACATCCGCATCGTCCACCCTGATGCCCAGCTCTCCGTCCGCGAGGTCCACTGGGGCCTGGTGCCGGACATGACGGGCACGCTGTTCCTCTCTCGGCTGGTCGGGCCCGACGTGGCCAAGGAGCTGACGTTCACGGCGCGCGTGATCAGCGGGCGCGAGGCGGCGGAGTTGGGCTTGGCGACTCGTCTGTCAGAGACCCCGCGCGAGGACGCCATGGCGCTGGCGACCGAGATCGCCGGGCGCAGCCCCGACGCCGTGCGTGGGGCCAAGGCACTGTTCAACCGCCTCGCCAACGCCGAGGCTGCCGAGCAGTTCGCCGAGGAGCGCCGGGTGATCGCCAGCCTGATCGGCTCGCCCAACCAGATCGAGGCGGTCACCGCCAACTTCGAGCAGCGCGCCGCCGTCTACGTCGATCCGTGACCCTCGCCAGGTGAGCCGGCTCGACCGGTCGCTGTTGGCCGGCGCCGCGGTCCTCGCCCTGGCCCCGATCATCGCCGCGGCCGTCTCGGTGGCCGGTCGGGAGTGGTATCCGGCTTCCGACGTGGCCATCCAGCTGCTCCAGATCGACGACGTCGGCGGACCGCACACGCCGCTGACCGGCGCCCACTCGCGCTACGGCTGGGACCATCCCGGACCGTTGCAGTCGTGGTTGCTCGCCCCCTTCGACTGGTTGTTCGGCGTCACTGGTGTACTCGTCGGCGTCGCCCTGCTCAACGCTGCCGCCGTCGCCGGCGCCCTCGTCGTCGCCCGCCGGCGAGGTGGCGTGACCCTGACCGTCCTCGTCGCGTCGGTGCTCCTCGTGCTCACGCTGGCGAACGGCACCGACCTCTTCATCAACCCGTGGAACCCATGGGTCGCCGTCCTGCCCTTCTTCACCTACCTGCTGCTGGCCTGGTCGCTCGCCGATGGGGACGTCGTCGTGCTGCCGTGGCTGGTCGGCGTCGGGACGTACATCGTCCAGGCACACGTGAGCTACGCGCCGCTCGTGCTCGGTGCCGGCCTCGTCGCCGCGCTGATGGCGTGGCGCGCGCCGCGGAGTGCTCACGGCGGCGGCGTGCGAATGCCTGTGCTCATCGCGTTGGGGACGGGGGTGGTGCTGTGGCTGCCGCCGCTCGTCCAGCAGCTGTTCTCCGACGACGGCAACCTCACCGCGATCATCGAGTTCTTCCGTGACCCACCCGAGGCGCAGGCCGGCTGGCGGTTGGCGTGGGGCATCATGGGCACAGAGCTCGGACCGCCGGGCGCATGGCTGGCGGGCGACGAGCTCGGCGCGTTCGGCGTGTTGCCGAGCGGCACCGTGCCCTCCGTGCTGCTCATCGCCGCCACGGTGGCGGCGGGCCTCGTCGCCTCCCGCCGCGGATCGCCGAGCGCCGGCCGGTTGGCCCTGCTGGTCGCCGCCGCCTGCGTCCTCGGTGTCGTCGCCACCTCGCGCATCACCGGCTTGATCGGCACGTACCTCGTGCGGTGGTGGTGGGTGCTGGCGGCGGTCGTGTGGCTGTCGATCGCTGGTCGGTGATGTGCCTGCTTCGGGATCGGCGAGCCCAGCGGGGCGTGCTCGCCGTCGTGGCGGCGGCAACGGTGGCGCTGTCCGTGGTGGCGACGGCGCGCGCCGTGCCGGCTGGCCTCCCCGACGCTGACCCGTCGGTCACCGTGGGTGCGCTGGTTGGCGAGACCGTCACCGAGCTGGACCGCAACACCGCATACCTCGTCGACTGGAACGACGCCGAGGGCTGGGGTGCGGTCGGCATCGGCGTGTTCGCCGAGCTCGAGCGACGCGGGTTCGACGTGTCCGTGCTGCCGGCGCGAGCGGCGTCGTTCGGCAAGTGGCGCACCGCTCGGCCGGAGGAGGTGGACGCCACCGTGCTCGTGATCGGCAGCCCCGACGGCCGGGACTACACCGTCGATGTGATCGCCGGCTCGCCGTGACGCAACTGGGCGCGATGCGTATCTGGGCGCGATTCGCTTCGGAATCCGAGACGGATCGCGCCCAGTTCGTACGTCAGACGCAGACGGTTGCACCGTCGAGGGTGGTGGTGCCACGGCCGCAGAGGTCGATGGCACGGGTGCCGTTGGCGAAGACGACCGCTCCGGCATCGACCGATCCGGCGCGGAGCACGTAGATCGTGTGCGTCAACGAGTCGTCGAGGTTCGACCGGCGGATGACGATCGGCGCCGACGTGCTGAACACCTCGACGGTGCCGTCTCCGCCCATGCTCGTCCCGCATCGCCGTGGCGACGGCCTCGGCGAGCGCCGGCATGTCGGCCGCGGGGTCCACTGACGGCAACTCCTCGATCCCGGTCCCGACCGGGGAGCGGCGACGCATCGCCGACCGCCTGGACGAACCCGTCGAGCGACGCCACGGTCGGGAACGGCGACATCTGGGCGAGATCGAAGACGCCGAGCAACGAGCAGATCTCGCCGGCGATGCCCGGGTCGTTGCCGCCGGTGCACGTGTAGTCGACCTCCGAGGCGGCCACCGACCAGGTCCCGTCGGTGCGCTGCAGCACGTCCCACGCCGTCTCGAAGAACCGGGGGTCGACGAGCGTGGGCGCCACACGGAGGGCGGCGACGTCGCCGCGGCACAGCAGGGAGTCGGTGACGCCGTGCTCGGGCAGCAGGGCGAGCAACTCGCCGGCCGTCAGGTCGGGACACTCGTTGAGGTCGAGCGTGGTCGCCGGGTCGAGGGGCTCGACCGTCGCCTCTCCGGCGTCGGCACTGGCGGTGACGACGAGCGGCGCGTCGACGCCTCCGGCCAGGAACGTGCTCGTTCCGTAGGTGCCGCACAGCTCACGGACCGAGTTGTTCGGTGCGGCGACGATCGTGCACCCCGCCGGCGGGTCGCCCTCGATGCTCGGAGAGCCATTGGGGTTCGGCGAACGGAACACGCGCGTGCCGAGCGCCTCGATCGCCGCGACCTGCTCCAGCGGGGCCGCGTCCACCGAGTCGTCACCGCTGACCACCGTCCACGCGATGGTGCCGTCCGGTGTCGCCGGCAGCTGCCCGAGGATCCCGAACCGATCACCGTCGCACCCGGCATCGTCGGCGATCGTGCCCGGCGCCGGCAGGGCGGACGCGAAGCAGGACGACACGGCGGTGTCGCCGAATGTCAGCTCCGGTCGACCGCCACCGTCGACGCCGGTCGGAAACAGGGCGTACGGCGTCCCGTCGAGCCGGAACTGCAGCGGCTGGCCGTAGCCCGAGCGCAGCTGCGGTCCGGTGGCGCAGCCATGGGCCTGCTCCGTGCCCGACGACAGCGTGAGACAGGCCCCGCCGTCACCGTCGAAGTCGACGTTCGAGGTCTCCAGGCGCACACCGTTGGCGAGCGTCACGCCCGACTCCGCCGGGATCGTGGTCGTGGTCGACGGTGTGGTGGTCGGGGCGACCTGCGTCGTCGGCGCCGGCGCCGGTGCGATGGTCGTGTCGGCGGGGACCACGGCCTGCTGGTCCGGCCGGGTCATGACGATGACGCCGACGACCGCAGCAGCGGCGGCGGCCAGGACGGCAGGCGCGACGATCCACAGGCGCCGGCGACTGGCGCCCCGCTCGTCGTCGAGCCGGACGTCGCCGAGGCTCCTCAGCGCGGCCTCGGTGGTCGCGGGGGAGGGGGCGGTGTCACGCAGACGGGCGCCGGCATCGCCGAGGCGTCGATCGAGATCGTTCATGACGTGGCCTCCTTCCTGGTTCGTCGTGTCGAGAGTTGCTTGGCGAGCGTCGCCCTGGCACGGGAGAGGTGGGTCTTGACGGTCCCCTCCGAGCAGCCGAGCACGGCGGCGACCTCGGCCACCGGGCGGTCCTCGACGTAGTGCAGGGCGACCGCCCAGCGCTGCTGTTCGGGAAGCTGGCGCACCAACCTCCACAGCTCCGGGTCGGCGGCCGCCGGCACGTCGCCGGCGCCGGCGTCGGCCACCGTGCCGACACGCCGCAGCGCAGCAGCCTCCCGGCCGCGACGCCGGCGGACGTTGGACGAGGCGTTGAGGGCCACCCGCCTGACCCACGCCCCGGGCCGGTCGAGCGAGGCGACTCGTGCCCAGTCCTGCTGCGCCTTCGCCAGCGCCTCCTGGGCGAGGTCCTCGGCGCGCTGGCGGTCACCGGTGACGGCGTGCAACATCGGGACGAGCCGGGGGTATTCGTCGCGGAAGAATCGCTCGAACGTCACCATCCCGTCACGTGCAACGACCATCATCTCCCCCCACACACCCTTCACACACCAGAGCGGGCCTGCCGGTTGACAGCAAAGCATCTTTCGTCTCCGGAGATCCCGCCCTCTAGACTGACCAGACCGTCCGAGACAGCGTCGTCCCGGGCGTCCACCAGAAGCCGACCTCGACTTGTCGTGGATGAGAAGGACGATGCAGACACCTCCAGGGCCTACGGGTCTCTACGACCCGCGATTCGAGCACGACTCGTGCGGCGTCTCGTTCGTGGCCAACATCAAGGGCGTTGCCAGCCATGACCTGGTGCTGACCGGGCTCCGGGCGCTGACCAACCTCGAGCACCGCGGCGCCACGGGTGCCGAACCCGACACCGGCGACGGCGCCGGCATCCTCGTCCAGATCCCCGACCGGTTCCTGCGGGCGATCTTTCAGGACCAGGGCGTCGATCTCCCGCCGGCCGGCGCCTACGCCGTCGGCATGGCCTTCCTGCCCGACGACAACATCGCCGCCGAGAAGGCCCAGGCGGCGATCGAGACGATCCTCGGCGACGAGGGTCTGGCCGTCGTCGGGTGGCGTGACGTCCCCGTCGACCCGTCGTGCCTGGGCGCCACCGCGCCGCGCGGCGATGCCGCGTTTCCGCCACCTCGTCGTCTCCGACCCCGAGGGCGCCACCGGCATCGACCTCGACCGCAAGGCGTTCGTCGCCCGCAAGCGCGCCGAGCACGAGCTCGACCCCGAACTGGCGACGTACTTCCCGTCGCTCTCGGCGCGCACGCTCGTCTACAAGGGGATGCTGACGACGCCGCAGCTCTCGGCGTTCTTCGCCGATCTGTACGACGAGCGCTTCGAGAGCGCCCTGCTGCTCGTGCACAGCCGCTTCTCCACGAACACGTTCCCGTCCTGGCCGCTCGCCCACCCGTACCGCTACGTCGCCCACAACGGCGAGATCAACACCGTCCAGGGCAACCAGAACTGGATGCGCACCCGCGAGGCCATGCTCGGTTCGTCGAGCATCCCCGGCATCGAGCGGGCCTTCCCGATCTGCACGCCGGGCGCCTCCGACACCGCCCGGTTCGACGAGGCCCTCGAGCTGCTGCACCTCGGTGGGCGCCCGCTGCACCACGCCATCTTGATGATGATCCCGGAGGCCTGGGAGAACAACGACGAGATGGACCCCGCCCAGCGGGCGTTCTACCGCTTCCACTCCACCGTGATGGAGCCGTGGGACGGCCCGGCCAGCGTGACGTTCACCGACGGCACGGTGATCGGTGCCGTGCTCGACCGCAACGGCCTGCGTCCGAGCCGCTACTGGGTGACCGACGACGACATGGTGGTGATGGCGTCGGAGGTCGGCGTCATCGACATCGACCCGGCGAAGGTCGTCACCAAGGGTCGGCTGCAGCCCGGTCGCATGTTCCTCATCGACACCGCCCAGGGCCGCATCGTCGACGACGAGGAGATCAAGACGGCGCTCGCCGCCGAGCACCCCTACGCCGAGTGGCTCGCCGACGGCCTCGTCGAGCTCGACGACCTGCCCGACCGCGAGCACGTCGTGTTCAGCCACGACAGCGTGCTGCGCCGCCAGCAACTGTTCGGCTACACGCCACGAGGAGCTCAAGGTCATCCTCGCCCCGATGGCTGCCCGCGCCTACGAGCCGCTCGGCTCGATGGGCACGGACACGCCGATCGCCGTGCTGTCGGACCGGCCGCGCCTGTTGTTCGACTACTTCGCCCAGCTCTTCGCCCAGGTCACGAACCCGCCGCTCGACGCCATCCGCGAGGAGGTCGTCACGTCGGTGTCCTCGACGATCGGTCCCGAGGCCGACCTGCTCAAGCCCGGGACCGGAGAGCTGTCGCCAGCTCGTCCTGCCGTTCCCGATCATCGACAACGACGAGCTCGCCCGCATCGTCCACGCCAACGACGACGGCGGCTTCCCCGGCCTGCGCGCCCACGTCGTCAAGGGCCTCTACCGCGTCGCCGGCGGCGGCCTCGCCCTCGAGCGCTCGCTGGCGGCGATCTGCAGCGAGGTCTCGACGGCGATCGACGGCGGGGCACGCATCATCGTGCTGTCCGATCGCAACGCCGACGCCGCCGAGGCGCCGATCCCGTCGCTGTTGCTGACCGCCGCGGTGCACCACCACCTGATCCGCACGAAGCAGCGGACGATGGTCGGTCTGCTCGTCGAGTGCGGCGACGCCCGCGAGGTCCACCACATGGCGCTGCTCGTCGGCTACGGCGCCGGGGCGATCAACCCGTACCTGGCGTTCGAGTCGGTCGAGGACCTGATCGCCGAGGGCCTCCACGGCCTCGGCGCGATCGACTCGCACCAGGCCGTGCGCAACTACATCAAGGCGTGCGGCAAGGGCGTGCTCAAGGTGATGTCGAAGATGGGCGTGTCGACCGTCGCCAGCTACACCGGGGCGCAGATCTTCGAAGCCATCGGGCTCGGCCACGAGCTCGTCGAGCAGTACTTCACCGGGACGGTCAGCCGGCTCGGCGGGATCGGCCTCGAGGAGATCGCCGCCGAGGTCGCCGCCCGCCACGCCACGGCGCACCCGACCCGTCCGGAGGAGCGGGCCCACCGCAAGCTCGAGCTCGGCGGCGAGTACCAGTGGCGCCGTGAGGGTGAGGTCCACCTGTTCAACCCGGAGACCGTGTTCAAGCTGCAGCACGCCACGCGGGCGAAGCGCTACGACATCTTCCGCCAGTACTCCCGGCTCGTCGACGACCAGTCGTCACGGCTGGCGACGCTGCGCGGGCTGTTCGAGTTCAAGTTCGGCGAGCGCGAGCCGGTGCCGATCGAGCAGGTCGAGTCGGTCGCCTCGGTCGTGCGACGGTTCTCGACGGGAGCGATGAGCTACGGATCGATCTCCGCCGAGGCGCACGAGACGCTGGCCGTGGCGATGAACCGTCTCGGCGCCAAGTCGAACACCGGCGAGGGCGGCGAGGATCCCGACCGCCTGCACGACCCGGCGCGGCGCTCGGCGATCAAGCAGGTGGCGTCGGGGCGCTTCGGGGTGACGTCGGAGTACCTCACCAACGCCGACGATCTGCAGATCAAGATGGCCCAGGGCGCCAAGCCGGGAGAGGGCGGCCAGCTGCCCGGCCACAAGGTGTATCCGTGGATCGCCAAGACCCGGTACTCCACTCCCGGCGTCGGCCTCATCAGCCCGCCTCCGCACCACGACATCTACTCGATCGAGGATCTCAAGCAGCTGATCCACGATCTGAAGAACTCCAACCCGGCAGCGCGCATCCACGTGAAGCTCGTCGCCGAGGTCGGAGTCGGCACCGTCGCGGCCGGGGTCAGCAAGGCGAAAGCAGACGTCGTGCTGATCTCCGGCCACGATGGCGGCACCGGTGCCAGCCCGCTGACGTCGCTCAAGCACGCCGGCGGCCCGTGGGAGCTGGGCCTCGCCGAGACCCAACAGACGCTGTTGCTCAACGGCCTGCGCGACCGCATCGTCGTGCAGACCGACGGCCAGTTGAAGACCGGCCGCGACGTCGTGATCGCCGCCCTCCTCGGCGCCGAGGAGTTCGGCTTCGCCACCGCCCCGCTCGTCGTGTCCGGCTGCGTGATGATGCGCGTCTGCCACCTCGACACGTGCCCGGTCGGCATCGCCACGCAGAACCCCGAGCTGCGAAAGCGGTTCAGCGGCAAGCCGGAGTTCGTCGAGACGTTCTTCGAGTTCATCGCCGAGGAGGTGCGCGAGCTGATGGCCCAGCTCGGCTTCCGCACGATGGCCGAGATGATCGGCCACGTCGAGGCGCTCGACACGCGCGAGGCGATCGACCACTGGAAGGCCGACGGCCTGGACATCAGCCCGATCCTCGCCGTGCCGCAGAACCCCTACGGCCAGTCACTGCACCAGTCGGTCGGCCAGGACCACGGTCTGGACAAGGCGCTCGACGTCGAGCTGATCCGCCTGTCCCAGCCGGCGATCCACGACGGCCAGCACGTCGAGATCGACCTGCCGATCCGCAACACCAACCGCACCGTCGGCACGATGCTCGGCCACGAGATCACCAAGCTGTGGAAGGGCGAGGGCCTCCCCGACGGGACGATCGACATCCGCCTGACCGGGTCGGCCGGGCAGAGCTTCGGAGCCTTCCTCCCAGCCGGGGTGACGATGCGTCTCGTCGGCGACGCCAACGACTACCTCGGCAAGGGGCTCTCCGGCGGTCGGTTGGTGGTGGCTCCGCCGCCCACGTCGCCGTTCGCCGCCGAGGAGCAGATCCTCGCCGGCAACGTCATCGCCTACGGCGCCACCGGCGGGGAGATCTTCCTGCGCGGCGTCGTCGGCGAGCGCTTCTGCGTGCGCAACTCCGGCGCCCTCGCCGTTGCCGAGGGGGTCGGCGACCATGGCTGCGAGTACATGACCGGCGGGCGCGTCGTCGTGCTCGGCCCGACCGGACGCAACTTCGGCGCCGGCATGTCCGGCGGCATCGCCTACGTCTACGACGCCGACGGGACGTTCCGCTCGCGCTTGAACGAGGAGATGGTGGCGCTCGAGGAGATGGACGCTGACGATCGGCAGTTCCTCCACGACGTCGTCAGCCGGCACCGTGAGCTCACCGGGTCGTCGGTGGCCGAGCACCTGCTGGCGTCGTGGAGCGTCAAGGTCAGCCACTTCCGCAAGGTCATGCCACTCGACTACAAGCGTGTGCTCACGGTGATGCGCGAAGCGGAGTCGAAGGGCCTCGACGAGACCGAGACGATGCGGCTCGTCATGGAAGCCAGTCATGGTTGAGCACGGCTGGAATCCCAGGTCGAGCGTCGCCCCGGAGGGGCGGGCCCGCCAGGGCCAGCGAGACACGCCGAGTGAGCGAGTTTCGAGCGAGCGAGGCCATCGAGATGGGTGAGGTCACCGGCTTCCTGCAGTGGGAGCGCCACCTTCCGTCGCGGCGGCCGGTGCCGGTGCGCCTGCGCGACTGGAAGGAGGTGTACGAGGACTTCGACCTCAAGGAGGTGCAGCACCAGGCCGGGCGCTGCATGGACTGCGGCATCCCGTTCTGCAACAACGGCTGCCCGCTCGGCAACCTCATCCCCGACTGGAACGACCTCGTCTACCGCGAGCACTGGCGCGACGCCATCGACCGGCTGCACGCCACCAACAACTTCCCCGAGTTCACCGGCCGGCTGTGCCCGGCGCCGTGCGAAGCAGCGTGCGTGCTCGGCATCAACGCCGACCCGGTGACGATCAAGCAGGTCGAGGTGGAGATCGTCGATCGGGCGTGGGACGAGGGCTGGGTGACGCCACAGGTGCCGACGGTGCGCACCGGCAAGCGCGTCGCCGTGATCGGGTCCGGACCTGCCGGCCTGGCCGCAGCCCAGCAACTCACGCGCGCCGGGCACACCGTCGTCGTGCTCGAGCGCGCCGACCGCATCGGCGGGCTGCTGCGCTACGGCATCCCCGAGTTCAAGATGGAGAAGCGTCACCTCGACCGCCGCCTCGACCAGATGGCCGCCGAGGGCACGGTGTTCCGCACCAACGCGGCCGTCGGCGACGGCGTCGACATCGACGTCCTGCTGGCGTCCACCGATGCCGTCGTGCTGGCGTGCGGGGCGACGGCGTGGCGTGACCTGCCGGTGCCGGGGCGCGAGCTCGACGGCATCTACCAGGCGATGGAGTTCCTGCCGTGGGCCAACCGGGTGCAGGAAGGCGACCTCGACGAGCCGCCGATCAGCGCCGCCGGCAAGCACGTCGTGATCATCGGCGGGGGCGACACCGGCGCCGACTGCCTCGGCACCGTCCACCGCCAGGGCGCCGCGTCGGTCACCCAGCTGGAGATCCTGCCCCGGCCACCCGAGGGCCGCGCCGAGGACAACCCGTGGCCGCAGTGGAGCATGATCTACCGCACGTCGTCGGCCCACGAGGAGGGCGGCGAGCGGATGTTCAGCGTCAACACCGAGCGCTTCCTGGACGACGGCAACGGCAACGTCAAGGCGCTGTTGCTCCACGAGGTCGAGCTCGTCGACGGCCGCTTCCGCAAGATCGAGGGCACCGATCGGGAGCTGCCGGCCGACCTCGTGCTGCTGGCAATGGGCTTCATCGGCCCGGACAAGGGCACGTGGCTCGAGCGCCTCGGCGTCGAGCTGGACGAGCGCGGCAACGTCCGCCGCGACCACGAGTTCATGTCCAACGTGCCCGGTGTGTTCGTGGCCGGGGACATGGGCCGCGGGCAGAGCCTGATCGTGTGGGCGATCGCCGAGGGTCGGGCGTGCGCCGCAGGTGTCGACCGCTACCTGGTCGGGGAGTCCACGCTGCCGTCGCCGGTGCTGCCGACGACTCGGCCGCTCGTCTAGCGGTGACGCCCGGCACAGGGGGTGCGACCGCGAGGGGCATGTCCACGCCTAACCTTGCGCCGATGTTCGTGCGAGCCGGAGCCGCTGTCTTCGCCTGCGCGTCGTTGTTCGCCCTGACATCGTGCGGCGACGACGACACGGGTGCGTCTTCCAGCACCGTGGAGATCCAGCCGTCGAGCTACGTCGTCAAGGAACCGGCCACCACCACGACGCCCACGACGGTCGCCCCCGGGCCGGACGTCGAGGGGCTGTCCGCTGGCGAGCAGTCGTTCACGATCCAGTCGAGCAACGACGTCCCGTGGGTGGTTGCGCAGCTGTACGACGTCGACCTCGAGGAGCTGCGCAACTACAACGGTTGGGACGAGAACTTCAGCGACTATCCGGGCATCGGCGGCACCGTGCGCATCCCACCCGGCGCCAAGTTCATCGACCCGTCGGTGACAACGACCACCGCAGCCGGCGAGGAGGATGACGACGAGGACACCGACTCGACCGACGCCACCGGCGACACGACGGAGGCACCGGGCGGCGACCGCTGCAACCCGATCTACGTCGTCGAGGCCGGCGACGCGCCGCTCGTGATCACCCGCAAGTTCGACATCACGCTGGAAGCGCTCAACGCCGCCAACACGGCGACCCCCGACTGGCCGAACCTCTACACCGGCCGCGAGATCAAGCTCCCCCCGCCGGCCGACTGCACGTAGCCGCGAAGTGTGAGCTGAGCGGGCGGATATCCGCCGTCTGCGCTCACAGTTGTCAGCCGAGATCGGGCCAGCGGCGGGTCGGCTTCTGGCGCCAGCCGGCGATGCCCTGACGGCGACGCGTCGACAGGTCCCACTGCCGCCGCCACCCGGTGTAGGCGGGGCCGCCGAGGGTCGGGCTGGTCTGGTCGGCGGCCCGGCGTCGCGCCGTCCACCAATCGGTCGTCGCCTCGTCGGCGAGGGCGGTGACGGCGGCGTGGATGCGGGTGTTGAAGCGCCGCGTGCTCTCCTCGGGTTCGGAAGACATCGGCGAGCCGAACACGACACGCGTGCGGCCGGGACGAGGTCGCTTCATGCCCTTGCCGAAGATCGAGCCTGTTCCGTCGATGAACACCGGCACCACCGGGGCGCCGGTGCGCGCCGAGAGGTAGGCGGCGCCGCCCTTGAAGTCCTGGCCCCAGCCATCGGGGGAGCGGCCGCCTTCGGGGTAGATCACCAGGCTCCAGCCGTCGTCGACGAGCTCGCGGACCATGTCCGCCGACCTGCGCCCGGTCGACTCGCGGTCGATGGGGATGGCGTTGAGCGACAGCGCGGCGAGCGTCGCCTTCCACCGCTTGTCGAAGAAGTAGTCGGCGGCCGCGGCGACGACGAGGCGCTTGCGCCAGGTGAACGGCACGGCGCGCACCATCAACGCCGTGTCGAGGTGGCTGTGGTGGTTGGGGGCGAAGATCAGCGGCGGCGGTGGCTCGTCGCTGTCGGCGGCCCGGCGAGCGAGGTCGTCGAGGCGGTCGGTGCCGAAGATCTCCGGCGCGGCGAGACCGCGGACGGCGAGGCGCACCGGCCCCTCGGCCAGCACGCCGCGGGCGACGCGGGCGGCGGGGGAGCGGGCCCAGTCGGTGTCGTAGTCGGCACCGAGCGACGGCGGCTCGGCAGGCACCTCGACGCCGCGTGGCACCGTCGGGGCGCGGTAGGGGAAGCCGATGTTGCGGCCAGGCGCCGTCGCCCGATCGACGGCGCGCTCGACGCGTCCGGCGGCGCGCGCGGCACGGCGCAGCGCGAATCGGGTGGTGTCGTTGCTGATCATCTGACGTCCGCCATCAGGATCGGCGGGTTGTGGATGTGGGTGATCGTCGGTGAGCGTCCGACCACGTCGGAGGCCACTTCGAGGGCGTCGTCGAGCGTCGACGCCGGTACGAAGCCGAGCCGGCGCACGGCCTCCGGGTCGCCGCCGACGATGATCACGCGCCCGCAGTGACGCATGCCGTGGGCACCCCAGTACCACATGTAGAACGGGTGCACGCCGTGATAGGCGTTGCCGGTGCGATAGAGGTGGCGGTACCACTCGTCGTTGGCGTAGCGCTCTTCGTACTGCTTGGACATCACGTGCGGATCGGTGGTGTCGGCCAGCACCTGCTCGTAGAAGTCGATGTAGCTGGGGTGGTGCACCGGGTGGAAGTCGGGCTGCGTCGGGTGGAACATGATCACCACGCCGCCCTCGCGCACGAGCGGCTTGCCGCGGTAGAAGTTGAAGAAGTAGCCGAGCCCGGTGCACATCACCAGGATCGGGTTCATGATCGAGTTGACGTTGTACGGGCAGATGTAGGGGATGCCCATCGTCAAGATGTCGGTCTGCCCCTCGACCTCGACGAGGTGCTGGGCGTAGACGTTCTCCGTCGTCCGGCGGTGCACGGCCTCCACCTCGCCGGCCTGGACGCTGGTCATCTGGTGCGGCGCCTCGATCGAGTGGAGGATCTTGCGGGCGAGGCGCACGGGCGCCAACGACAACGACTTGGCGGTGCCCAAGTAGGTCGCCCGGTCCTTCGGCGTCCACTCCCACTCCCGCTTGGAGAGGAACTCGAACGTCTGCGGGAACGTGTCGGTGTTCAGCGTCGTCTCGATCTGGAACACCTTCACGCCGGAGTCGACGAGCACCTTTCCCATCCGCCAGTTGCTCTTGTGCAACTCGCTGCGGTGCTGGTCCATGAAGCTGTGGCTGGCCTCCATGGTCGTCGGGTTGTGATGGTGGCGCAGGCTGCGGTAGCTGGCGAGGCCGGTTGCCGTCGACTTCCACCCGCCGTCCATGGCGACGAGGTTGATGTTGACGTAGACGAGCAGGTCGGATGTCGCCGCCCGCTTGTTGATCTCGACCTCCTCGCCGTGCTCGGTCGTGCCGAGGAAGACGAGGTTGTCGGGGTCCTCGGCGTCGTGCTGGGTGAGCATGCCGCGCGGCTCGAAGGCGTCGTAGACGCGGTCGCCGATGGCGTGGCGCAGCTCGGCCTCGGTCATCCGCCGGTGCAGGGCGAGGGCGCAGATCAGCTCGACGTCGTCGACACCCGCCTCGGCGGCGAGATCCAGCACGGCCTCGATGACACGCTGGCGCACGTCGGGCCGGCGCATCTTGGGCAGCGGCAGGCTGATGTCGTCGAAGGCGATCGTCAGGCGCATGCCGGGGAACAGCAGCGACGGGAGCGGGTCCTGGTCGATCGGGTCGAGCAGCGCGTTGCGGATGGCGCCGTCGATGTCGTCGATGGCGGGCAGCGGCTCGGCCGGGTAGATCACTCGGCTGCGGTCCGCCGGGAACTTCTCCAGGCTGAGGCCCTCGCCGTTCCAGACGAGCGTCGGGGGCGTCGAGCGGTCGACATCGAGGACGAAACCGGGCGCGGCATCAGTGAGGTCTCCTCGGCGTTCCCCGGCCACGCAGGCCGTTGCTGGACGCTCCCTCGCTGGCGCTCGGTCACTCGTGTCATCGGTCGGGTCCTCTTATCTCAGGTCGAAGGCGATCTTGACGGCGCCGCGCCGGCCCGCCTCGGCGGCGTGGGCGATGGCGTCGACGTGGTCGGCGAGGGGGTAGGTGGCGGAGAGCCAGCGTTCCGCCTCGATGGCGTCGGCGGTCTCCAGGGCCAGGTCGAACGTCTTGCGGCCGTCCCGCTCGGTGCCGTACGTGTAGGCGCCGACGAGCTCGGTCTCGCGATGCCACAGCCCGGTCAGGTCGATGGTGACCTCGGCCGGCATGCCCATCATCACGACCCGCCCGCGGGGCCGGGTGATGGCGAGGGCATCGGTGATCGAGCGCTCGCGAGCCGACGGCGTCGATCGTTGCATGTGCACCGGACGACAGGTGGTCGCCGACGACGTGGCAGCCGACGATCCGGCGAATGGCGCGAGCCAGCTCGGATGCAGGGACGACCTCGTGCGCGCCCAGGCGGCGGGCCTCGCGCTGCTGGTGGGCGTAGCGGGCGCCGACGACCACGGTCGCCTGCGGCACGTAGCGGACGAGCCCGGCGATCGCGGCGAGGCCCATCGTGCCGGCGCCGAGCACCGCGATGACCGGCTCGTCGGCGGCGACGGTGGCGGCCTTGAGGGCGGCGTGGATGCCGCCGGCGAGCGGCTCGACGAGCACGGCTCGCTCGTCGGACATGTCGTCGCCGATGCGGTGCAGCTGGCTGTCGTGGGCGACGAACTGCGGTGACCAGCCGCCGCCGGTCGAGCAGCAGAAGCCGGTCTGGATGCCGGCGTCGATGTGGCCAGTGGCGAGGTGGGCGTAGTCGTCGCCGTCGCCGGGTGCGGCGCCGTCGAACGGCGGACGGAAGCCGCGGGCTTCGTGGCCGAGGACGGGTTCGAGCACGACGCGGGTGCCGTCGTCGAGCTCGCCGACGACCTCGTGGCCGGGCACGAACGGGAAGCTGACCCAGTCGTCGAAGTACGTCGAGGCGTGGCCCTCGATCATCGACAGGTCGGATCCGCAGATCCCGGCGAGCCGGGTGTGCACCCGTTGCCAGCCGGGCGCCGGCAGCTCGGGTGGATCGACGTCGACGTACTCCAGCGGCCCGACCCGCACGGCGGCCGCCGGCGCCAGCGCTGACGCCACCCGAGCCAGTCCCAGCCGCCCAACACTCCGACGAACCTGCAGCACCTTCATCCGAGTGTTCCGCCCCGTCCGAGTGCTGGATGTGCGGACGCCGGCGTCTCAACACTCCGATGGTCCCGAACACTCGGATGGAAGACCCTCCGGCGTTCGCGCTCGACCATGAGGGGGCCCATCGGCAGCAGGGGGCGGGGGCCGCCGCTGGCCTTGTCCCAGTGCTCGACGAGCCAGCCGCGCTTGCGGGCGATCGCCGCCAGGCGGGTCTCCGGGTTGACGGCGACCGGGAAGCCGACGGCTTCCAGCAGCGGGAGATCGCTCGTCGAGTCGGCGTAGGCGACGGCCTCGTCGATGCGCAGCCCCTCGGCACGGCAGTAGTCGTCGAGCAGCTGCGCCCGCGTCTCGCCCGTCGGCGGCACCTGCAGCATCTCGCCCGACAGCGTGCCGTCGGGCCGCACGCTCATCTCGGCGGCGACGATCTCGTCGAACAGCGGGCGCAGCCCCTCGACGGCGAAGTCGAGCGCACCCGTGATGAGGATCGTGCGATGGCCGAGCGCGCGGTGCTCGCGCACCCGCCGCAGGCCGGCGGGGAAGCCCTTGGTCAGGATCAGGTGCGTCAGCAGCTCACGGGCGTCGGTCTCGATCTGCTCGAGCGGGGCGTCCTCGTAGCGACGGTAGAAGTGGCGCAGGAAGTCGCCGCGGTCGATGCGATCGAGCTTGAGCAGGCCGGGCGCCTCGGCGATCGTGCGCAGCGCGTAGCGCAGCCGCTCGCCACGGTCGAGGCGGCGGGTCGCCAGCCACGAGTAGCTCTCCACCACGTTGCTGGCGATCAGGGTGTTCTCCAGGTCGAAGGCGGCGACCTGTCGCTGTGGGTCGAGCACCTGGCGGCGCAACCGCTCCGTGCGGTCGGTGCGCGTCTTGCCGGGATGGGTCTTCACGCGGGCGTGCTGGACGATCGACGGGAGGTGGATCTCGCGGACGTACGTCGGCCAGTCGATCGCCGTCGGGTCGAAGGCGAACGACCGGCGGTCCTCCTCGTCGAGCGCCGCCCACATCGACATCAGGTTGTCGACCTGGTAGATCGCCTCGCACTCGGTGTACAGGCCGTACAGCTCGACGTACTCCAGCGCCCGCTCGACCTCCATCCGCTTGGTCTCCAGCTTCGCCGACAGCTCGGCCTGGCGACCGCGCAGCGGCAGGGCCTGGAGCAGCTTCTCGCCGCGGGAGATCACCGCCTTGGCGCGGGTCAGCTGGCCCTGGACGCGCCCCCGGCCGGGGAAACGGAACTCCGGCACGACGATCGGCTGACCCTCCGGGTCGTACAGCGGGTGCTCGGTGAACCAGCCGCTGACGTTGTCGACGAGCACGCGGTAACGCAGCGGGTTGATCCCGCCGGACGCCACCTGGGTGATCGGCGGCGCCTTCTCCGGACCGAGCGCGGCGACGCTGATGATGGCGGCGACGACGAGGTCGACGGGGATCACGTCGACGGTGCCCTCGGGCACGCCGGGGAACTCGCGCAGCAGGCCGCGGGCGTAGGAGATGAGCACCGGCTCGGCCATGCGGAAGCCGCGGATCCAGCCAGGTCGCGGCTCGGCCCACGCCGACTCGATGATCGACGGGCGCACGATGCTGACGGGGACGTCGCCCTTGGAGTCGGTGAGCGCCTGCTCGCCGAGCGCCTTGGTGAAGGCGTAGGCGTCGGGCCAGCCGACGCTCGCGGCACGCGCCCGGCCGGCCTCGACGAGGCGGTCGCGCACCCAGCGCTCGCGCAGTTGCTCGGTCTTGGCGGCGAGCGCCGGAGCTCCCGCCGCGCCGAGCTCGGTGCGCGCGTCGGCGCGGAACCCGACGAGCTTGGCTGGATCGCGGCTCGCCGCCTCGGCATCGCCGCGCAGCCGGCGGGCGGCGGCGACCTCCGCCTGCCAGCTCAGCCCGAGGTCGAACGGTCCGGCGCTGACGAGCTCCTCGGGTGCCGTGCCCCGCCGGTTGCCGGCGACGTAGCACGTCGACACGGCGACGAGGTGTGGCCGAACGCCGAGTTGCTGCAGCAGCTGGGCGATGCGTGTCGGTCCGAGCAGGTTGATCTCCACCGCCGAGTCGAGCGGCGAGTCGAACGAGACGGCGGCCGCCGAGTGGATGACCACGTCGCACGTCGCCAGCACGGCGCGGTCGCCGTCGGACAACCCGAGGCCGTCCGTCGCGACGTCACCGGCGATCGTCGTGATCCGCTCGGCAGACATGGCGTCGAAACCGTCACCGTGCTCGGCGCGCAGGCGGTCGAAGGCGTCGTTCTTGAGCAGCTCGCGCTGCACCCGCTTCGCCGCCGGCGAGCGCTTGCCGTCGCGCACCAGCAGCACGAGCTCGCAGTCGGGCACCGAACGCAGCAGTCGCTCGACCAGCGCCGTGCCGACGAAGCCGGTCGACCCGGTGATGGCGATGCGTTTGCCGGCGAGCGCCTCGGCGATCACGACGACATGTCTAGCACGTCTGTCTACCATTTGGTAGAGAGACGTGCTAGACCAGCATCGTGGCGCCCACCCGCGAGCGCATCCTCGCCGCCGCGCTCGACCTGTTCGGCACCCGCGGCGTCGACGGCGTCTCCCTGGACGACATCGCCGCCGTCGTCGGTGTGCGCAAGCAGACCGTCCTGTACTGGTTCGCCAGCAAGGAGGAGCTCGTCGACGCCGTGCTGGAGGCGACGGCGGGGGAGATCGAGGTCGTCATCGCCGCAGCGTTGCGTGCCGCGCCCGACGAGCCCCTGGAACGCATCGACGCCGTGGTGCGCGCCGTGTTCCGTCTCGCCGTGCGCCGCCCCGCCCTGCTCGGGCTGGTGCGCGAGCTGAGCCGGCTGCCCGGACCTCAAGCCGAGCGGCTGCGCGTGCACGTCGAGCCGATGACCCAGCGCGCAGTGCGGTTCCTCGGCGACGAGATGGCTGGCGGGCGGTTGCGGCGCGGCGATCCACGACTCGTCGCCGCGCTGGCCTACGGCACCGTGACCGGGATCGCCACCGAGCCCGAGGCGCTGCGCGGGGTCGGCTGGACACCGACAGCGGGAGGCCTGCGTCGCCTGCGCGCCGAGCTGCGCTCGTTCCTGCGCGCCGCCCTCTCGCCCTAGTCAGGCTCCGGCACCGGCTGCTCCTGACGACCGTCGCCTTCGGCGAGGCCGATGCGTCCGCCCAGTTCGTCGGTGACCCCCGGTTCAGTGCTTGGTGTTGCGGCGGCGGCGGGCGTGGCGCTCGATGGCCAGCGCGACGAGGCGATCGATCAGCTCGGGATAGGTCACGCCGGCGGCCTGCCACAGCTTGGGGTACATCGAGATCGGCGTGAAGCCGGGCATCGTGTTGGCCTCGTTGCAGAGGAACCCGCGGCCACCCTCTTCGAGGAAGAAGTCGACGCGGGCGAGCCCGTCGCAGCGCAGGATCTGGAACACGCGCGTGGCGAGGGCGCGCACCTCGGCCGTCTGCGGCGGCCGACAGCGGCGCCGGCACGAGCAGCTGGGCGCCGTCGGTGACGTACTTGTCGTCGTAGTCGTAGAACTCGGCGCCCGGCACGATCTCGCCGGCACCCGACGCCTCCGGGTGCGTGCCGCCGAGCACGGCGACCTCGATCTCCCGGCCGTCGACGGCTTCCTCGACGACGACCCACTCGTCGTACGTGAGGGCGTGCTCGATGGCCTCGGCCAGCTCGTCGACGTCGTGGGCCTTGGAGACGCCGACCGACGAGCCCATGTTCGACGGCTTGACGAAGCACGGCAGGCCGAGCTCGGTGGCCAGCTCCGTCGGCAGGCCCGGCGTCCGCTGATGGTCGGCGAACGCCCGCCAGCGCGCCTGGGGTACGTCGTTGGCGGCGAGCACCTGCTTGGCCATCGCCTTGTCCATCGCCAGCGCCGAGCCGAGCACGCCGGAACCGACGTAGGCGACGTCGGCGAGCTCGAAGAAGCCCTGCACCGTGCCGTCCTCGCCGAGCGGGCCGTGGAGCAGCGGCAGGACGACGGTCGTCTCGGCAGGCGAGGCGGCGACCGCCGACGCCGGCGACACCGATGGGCCGGTCGGGTCGAGCTTGGCGGGGAGCGCGCCCGGCCCCATCTCGAGCGCCTGCGCGGCGCCTTCGGCGAGCGCCCACTCGCCGTCGGTGGAGATGCCGATCGGCGTGACGCGGTAGCGCGCCGGATCGATCGCCCCGAGCACATGGGTGGCCGTCACGCAGCTGACGTCGTGCTCGGCCGACTGCCCGCCGAACAGCACGACGAGGTGGATCCGGTCCGACGGCACGGGTTCAACGGTACCGTTCGGCGCCGTGCGCTTCCGGGCATCCGACGTGGCCGCGGCCACGGGCGGTGTGCTGCGCGGACCCGACGTCGAGCTGTCCGGCGCCGGCTTCGACTCCCGCTCGCTGCGCCGCGACGACCTCTTCGTCGCCCTGATCGCCGAGCGCGACGGTCACGACTTCATCGGCGACGCGGCGAGCGCCGGTGCCGGTGCGGCGCTCGTGTCACGTTCGATCGAGGCGGCCAACGTGCCGCTCGTCGTCGTGCCGGACACGTCGACCGCGCTGCTCGACCTCGCTTCATGGGCCCGGTCGACACTCGATGCCACGGTCGTCGGGATCACCGGCAGCGTCGGCAAGACGAGCACCAAGGACCTCGTCGCCGCGGCGGTCGGCGCCAGCCGGCGGGTGGCCGCCAACGAGCGCAGCTTCAACAACGACCAGGGCCTGCCGGTGACCGTCCTCGGCGCACCCGACGGCACCGAGGTGCTGGTGCTGGAGATGGGCATGCGCGGGCCAGGTGAGATCGCTCGGCTCTGCGCCGTCGGCCGGCCGGACGTCGGCGTCGTCACGTCGGTCGCCGCGGCGCACACGGCGCGCGTCGGTGGCCTCGACGGCGTCGCCCGGGCCAAGGCCGAGCTCGTCGCCGCCCTGCCGGCGACGGGGACGGCGGTGCTCAACGCCGACGACCCGCTGGTCGCCGCCATGGCCGGGGCGACCGCCGCTCGGGCGATCACGTTCGGGTCGGCCTCGACCGCCGATGTGCGCATCGACGGACTGACCCTCGATGACCGTGCCCGAGCGCGCTTCACGGCGCGCACGCCGTGGGGTGCCGTGCCGGTGCGGCTGGCGGTGGCCGGCGCGCACATGGCGTCGAACGCGGCTGCCGCCCTTGCCGTCGCCGGCACCGTCGGGGCCGACCTCGAGCCGGCGGCGGATGCGCTCGGCCGGGCCGAGCTGTCGGCGATGCGGATGCAGGTGGTGTCAGCCGTTGCCGGTGGCGTCGTCCTCAACGACGCCTACAACGCCAACCCGACGTCGATGGCTGCGGCGCTCGACGCGCTGGCGGCGATGGCCGCCGACCGCCGCGTCGCCGTGCTCGGTGAGATGGCCGAGCTCGACGATCCCGCCACCGCCCACCTCGCCGTCGCCGCCCGGGCAGGCGAGCTCGGCATCGAGTTGGTCGCCGTCGGGACGGGACGCTACGGCGTCGAGCCGGTCGACGATCCGGCGGCGGCGATCGGTCTCGTCGGCCCCGGCGTGGTCGTGCTCGTCAAGGCGTCGCGTGTCGCTCGGCTGGAGCAGGTCGCGGCGCGGCTGGCGACTCGGTGACATCTGGGGCGAGGCGGCGCAGGTCGCTCCACCACGAGAGACCGACGGCGACAAGGGCGCCGAGGCCGAGCACCCAACGGGCGCCGATGGCATCGATCACCGGGCCGAACAGCAGGTTGCCGATGGGCACTGACCCACCGAACGCCATGAACCACAGCGGCATCACGCTGGCCCGCTCGGTGTCGGCCATGTTCTCCTGGAAGATCGTGATCAGCGACGTGGCCGTCAGGAAGTAGGCGAAGCCGAGGACGAACGCCACGGGGAACGCCGGACCGAGGCTGCTGACGACGGCGAACCCGCCGAGGCTGACGGCGAACAGCAGCATCCCGTCGACGACGAGGCGCCGGCGGTCGACGCCCGCCAGCACGGTGCCGACGGCGAGGGCGCCGAGGCACGCGCCGACGCCCCACGTGGTGTAGAGCAGCTTGTAGCCGGTGCTGTCCACGTCGATGTCCACGTTGCGGCGCACGACAGACGGGAACAGCCCGACGTAGACGAGACAGACGACGCTGAACACGCACATCGTGACCAGACAGCGGGCGAGGACCGGCCGGTCGCGAACGATGTTGATGCCGGTCAGCAGCCGGCGCCAGCCGTGCTCCGGGTGGGTGCCGCGCACGTCGGGGACGTGCACGGCGAACAGGGCGGCGATGAGGAACAGGTACGTGCCGGCGTTGACGAGGAACAGTTGGGAGGTCGAGACGCCGGCGAGGGCGAGGACCGCGGCGAGCGCCGGGCCGAGCACCCTGCTGGCGTTGATCATCACCGAGTTGAGGCTGACCGCCCCCGGCAGGTCGGGACGCTGCACGAGCAACGGGATGCTCGCCTGGAACGCGGGCGCGTTGAGGGCGTTGGCGATGCCGATGACCAGCGACGTGGCGAACAACGCCGACAACGGAGCGTCGCCGGCGACGAGTGCCGCCAGCACGACGCTGAAGACGAGCTGCATCGCCTGCATCACGACCAGGTACGGGCGGCGCGGGTAGCGGTCGGCGAGGACCCCGGCGGGGATCGACAGCAGCAGTAGCGGTCCGAGCTGGGTGAACACCAGCAGCCCGACGAGCGACGCCGAGCCGGTGCGCTGCTCGACGTAGGCGGGCAGCGTGAAGTTCTGCATCCACGTGCCGACGTTGGAGGCGAACAGCCCGAGCCAGATCAGGCGGAAGTCGCGATACGCCAAGCGCGGCCCGGGCGGTGCCGGGCCGGTGGGTGTGGGGGAGGGCGTCGGCGGGGGCTGACATCGGGGTTCCTCGAGGCGACCGGCAAGGTACAGGCGAGTACGTGCTGCCGGACGAGTGCGTGCTGCCTGCCAGCCCCACACGACGTACTCGGGTGGCAGCAAACACTCGACTGAATGGCGGGGTCAGTGGCCTGCGGCAGGTGATCTAGCGTCGTGGCATGAGCACCGGGACCAGCAACCTGACGATGGCCGAGCTCGCTCGTGTGGGCGCCGAGCGCTATGGCAGCGCCAAGGCGGCGGTCTTCCTCCGCGATGGTGAGTGGGCCGAGCTGACCTTTGCCGAGCTGTGGGAGCAGGTGCGCGACCTGGCCCTCGGCCTGATCGGCCTCGACGTCGGTGTCGGCGACCGGGTCTGCATCCTGGCGAACACGCGCATCGAGTTCACCCTCGCCGATCTCGCCGCGTCGTCGATCGGGGCGATCGTCGTGCCGGTCTACCCGTCGAACTCGCCGGACGAGTGCGCCTGGGTGGTCGGCAACTCCGGGGCCAAGGTCATCGTGTGCGAAGACGCCTCGCAGGTGGCCAAGATCGACGAGGTCCGCGGCGAGCTGCCTGATCTCGCCCACGTCGTCATCATCGATGGTGCGGCGGAGGGGGCCGTGCCGATGGCCGAGCTGGCCAGCAGCGGGAAGGGTGGCGACGACGCCGAGCTGGAACGGCGCGCCGCCGCGGTCGGCCCCGAGGACGCCTGCCTCATCATCTACACGTCGGGCACGACGGGCCGGCCCGAAGGGCGTCGTGCTGACGAACAAGGGCTTCGCGGCGGGCCGCAGCTCGGCAATCGAGATGTCCCTGTTCGGCGAGGGCGACGTCGTCTACCTCTACCTCCCGCTGGCCCACGTGTTCGCCCAGCTGATCCAGGCCGACTGCATCGAGGTCGGGGCAGCGATCGCCTACTGGGGCGGCGACGCCCTGAAGATCGTGCCCGAGCTCGGCCAGGTCCACCCGACGGTGCTGCCGTCGGTGCCGCGCATCTTCGAGAAGGTGTACTCGGTGGCCATGGGCATGGTCCCCGAGGGAGGCAAGGAGGACGCCGAGAAGGCCATCGCCCTCGGCCTCAAGGTGCGCCAGGCACGCGAGCGCGGCGAGGAGGTCAGCGCCGAGGAGGCCGCCGAGTTCGAACGTGTCGACGGCGAGATGTTCGCTCTGGTGCGCGGCATCTTCGGGGGCAAGATCGAGCTGGCCATCTCCGGCGCCGCGCCGATCGCCCCGGAGATCCTCGAGTTCTTCTACGCCGCCGGCGTGCCGGTGTTCGAAGGCTGGGGGATGACCGAGACGACGTCGATCGGCACGTTGAACCTGCCCGACGCGTACAAGTTCGGCACGATCGGCAAGGCGGTCTCGGGTGCCGACATCCGCATCGCCGAGGACGGCGAGATCGAGATGGCCGGCACGATGATCATGCGCGAGTACTGGCGCAACCCCGAGGCCACCGAGGAGGTGATGACCGACGACGGCTACCTGCGCACGGGCGACATCGGGTCGATCGACGACGAGGGCTACGTCAGCATCACCGGGCGCAAGAAGGACATCATCATCACGGCCGGCGGCAAGAACCTCACCCCGGCCAACCTGGAGGGCGACCTGCGGCGGTCGCGGTGGGTGTCCCAGGCGGTGATGTTCGCCGACCGCAAGCCGTACCCCGTCGCCCTGATCACGCTCGACCCGGAGGTCGTCGTGCCGTGGGCGCAGGCCAATGGCTTGCCGACGGATGCGGCCGAACTGGCCGAGCATCCCGACGTGCGCAAGCTGATCCAGGCCGACCTCGACGAGGCCAACGCCCGCTACGCGCGGGTCGAGCAGATCAAGAAGTTCAAGATCCTCGAGCGCGACTTCTCGCTGGACAGCGGCGAGCTGACTCCGTCGCTGAAGCTCAAGCGCAACGTCGTCTACTCCAACTACGCCGACGAGTTCGAGAAGCTGTACTCGGACTGACCGTGACGACGTCGTTCAGAATCGGACGGCCCGGTTCGGCACGGCGGGCGCTCCAGCGCCTTCGCCGGCCGCATCGGAGTGACTATCCGAGGATCGTCTCGGCGTACCCGGACAGCGTCGATGCCGGGCCGCTGACGAGGAACGTGGTGATGCACGTGTCCTTCCACACCGCCAGCTCGTCGCGGATCTTCTCCGGCGGGCCGACGAGCGCCACGTCCTCGACCATCGCCAGCGGGATCGCCGCGGCGGCCTCGCCCTTGCGGCCGTCGAGGTACAGCTCCTGGACCTTGGTGGCGACGTCCTCGTAGCCCATGCGGGCGAACACCTCGAAGTGGAAGTTGGCGCCGCGGGCGCCCATGCCACCGGCGTACAGGGCGAGGAACGGGCGCACGAAGTCGGCGCACTGCTCGGGGTCGTCGCCGGGCACGATGAACACGCTGGACGTGACCTCGAACCGGCCGGCCTTGCCGGGTTCGCCGCTCGCCTCGAAGCCCTTGGCGAGGCAGCTCGCGGTAGAACCCGTCCTCCTTCGGGGCGAAGAAGAGGGGCAGCCAGCCGTCACCGATCTCGGCGGCGAGGGCGACGTTCTTCGGCCCCTCGGCGGCGATGTGGATGGGGATCGCCGCGCGCAGCGGGTGGACCGTCGACTTGAGCGCCTTGCCCAACCCGAGCCCGCCCTGCAGCGGCATGTCGTAGAACTCGCCGTGGTGCTCGACGGGCTCGTCTCGGGCAACGATGCGCCGAACGACGTCGACGAACTCGCGGGTGCGGGCGAGCGGTCGCGGGTACGGCCGGCCGTACCACCCCTCGACGACCTGCGGCCCGGACGCGCCGAGGCCGAGGATGAAGCGACCGCCGGACAGGTGGTCGAGGGTGATCGCCGCCATCGCTGTCGCCGCCGGTGTGCGCGCGGAGAGCTGGACGATGCCCGTGCCGAGGCGGATGCGCTCGGTGTGCGCCCCCCACCAGGCGAGCGGCGTGAGCGCATCGGATCCGTACGCCTCGGCGGTCCACACCGAGTCGAAGCCGAGCCGGTCCGCCTCCTTGACCGCCTCCAGCGCGCCGGCCGGCGGACCGGCCGACCAGTAGCCCGTGTTGTACCCCAGCTTGATGTCCGTCACCGCTGGATCTTCGCACGCGTGGTCCCCGAGGCTCTACGGTCGTCGTCGTGAGCGACATTCCTCCACCGCCCGGCTCGACGCCTCCGCCTCCTCCGCCGTCGGGGCCGCCACCCCCGCCTGCGCCGGTTTCTGACGGCCCGGGGTACTACGTGACGCCGGTGGGGCAACCGCCGGCCCAGCTCGGCGGTGCCTTCTACGGCACCGGGTTGGTGATCCTGCTGATGATCGTCACGCTCGGGATCTGGGGCATCTTCTGGAGCTACCGGACGAACGAGGACCTCAAGCGGTACAACGGCGACGGTCTCGGTGGCGTCCTCGCCATCGTCATCTACCTCCTGTTGAGCATCATCCTCATGTTCACGATCCCCAACGAGATCGAGAAGATGTACCAGCGCGACGGACGCAAGAGCCCGATCTCGACCGTCTGGGGCCTGTGGTTCCTGCTGCCGTTGATCGGCAACATCATCTGGTACGTGAAGGTGCAGCGGGTGCTCAACGAGTTCTGGCAGAGCAAGGGGTCACGTCCGGGCTGACGGCCCTTGTGCAGCGGTCCTCCGCGGACCGATGATGTGGGCCGGAGGTGACGATGAACGTCGCAACGATCTTGTCGGCCAAGGGCAACACGGTCGAGGTGGTCCATCCCGACACACCGGTCACGGTCGCCGTCCACCGCATGGCGACGCGTGGCATCGGGTCGCTCGTCGTCGTCGGTCCCGACGACCAGATGATCGGCGTCGTCGGCGAGCGCGACATCGTGCGCGGGATGGACCACCACGGCGAGCGCTTCCGCGAGCTGCGCGTGCGCGATGTCGTGAACACCAGCGTGGCCACCTGCACCGTCAACGAGGACATCGCCGAGGTGATGCGCCGGATGACCGCCACGCGCTCGCGGCACATGCCAGTGCTCGAGGGGTCCCAGGTGGTCGGCCTGATCAGCATCGGCGACGTCGTCAAGCAGCGTCTCGGCGAGCTCGAGCTGGAGACCCACGTCCTCCGCGACGTCTACCTCTCGCCGCAGCTGACCCCAAGTCCCGATCGATCTGGGCGCGGATCCGTCTCGGATTCCGAGACGAATCGCGCCCAGAGACGGATCCCGCCCAGATGTGGGGGTCAGTGCCCGGGCGTGAACGTGACGGGGAGGTGGTCGGGGCCGAAGATGCCGACGGCGTCGGGCTTCCAGGTGATCTCGCCGTCGAGGGCGAGGTCGGGCATCCGGCGAGCCAGTAGTGGCAGCGCCTCCTGCAGCTCGGCGCGTGCCAGGGCGGCGCCGAGGCAGTAGTGGATCCCCGAGCCGAACGTCAGCTGCGGCTGGCCGGACGGCTGGCGGTTGATGTCGAACACGTCAGGTTGCTCGAACACCGATGCGTCTCGGTTCGCCGTGGCCATCGCCGGGGCGATGAACGTTCCGGCCGGGAACAGCACGCCCTTGAACTCGATGTCCTCGCTGGCGAAGCGCCCCGTGCCACGGACGGCGCCGAAGTAGCGCATCACTTCCTCGACCGCACGCTGGGCGAGGTCGGGGTTGGCGGCGAGCTCGGCCCACTGCTCCGGGTACTCGGTGAACAGCGCCACGGCGCACCCGAGCTGGTTGCGCGTCGTGTCCGTGCCGCCGACGATGACCGCCTCGACCATCATCACCAGCTCCTCGGTCGACAGCTTGTCGCCCTCCTCCTCGGCGGCGATGAGGTCGGTGATCAGGTCCTCGGCCGGCTTGTCGCGGCGGTCGGCGATGAGCTCCCGCGTGTAGGCGTCGAGCTCGTCCTGGGCGGCGACGATCGTCGGCAGGTCGACGGCCAGGTTGCCGTTGAAGATGCGCAGCACGTCGGTGGCCCACTGGCTGAACTGCTTCCAGTCCTCCTTCGGCGCGCCGAGCAACTCGCAGATGATCGGGATCGGGTAGGGCTCGCAGATGTCGACCGCCACGTCGGCGCGGCCACGCGGCGCCACCTCGTCGACGAGCCCGTCGATGACCTCGCGCATGAACGGGCGCAGCCGGTCGGCAGCGCGCGGCGAGAACGCCTTGCCGACGAGTCGTCGCAGGCGGGTGTGCTCCTCGCCCTCCGCCGACAGGATCGACGTGCGCCGCCGCTCGAGGTACGCCGGATCGGTGATGCCGGACATCTCCATGATCCGTGACGTCGCACTGTGCCAGCGCTTGTCGCGCAGCACGGCGACGACGTCGTCGTAGTGCAGGATCGTGTAGCCCAGCGGGTTGCGGGCGATCCAACTGCTGGCTGCGGCCTCGTGCTGCTGGGCCGCCCGTTCCGCTCGGTCCGTGGTCTCCCAGATGTCGAGCACCGGGATGTCGAGATCGGCCGCCAGCGTGGTCCCCATGCGCCGACCCTAGGCGCCGTCGCCCACTTCGGCGAAGGCGAGCAGCGGGTCGACGTGGTCGACGCCGAGGAACTCGGCGACCGGCGCGCTCGTCACTCGCCCGCCCGACGGTGTTCACCCCGAGGGCGATCGCCGGGTCGCGCTGCGCCGCCACCGCCGCGCCCTGCACGGCGACGTCGTGGATGTAGGGCAGGGTGGCGTTGGTCAGCGCATACGTGCTGGTGTGCGGCACCGCGCCGGGCATGTTGCCGACGGCGTAGTGGACGATGCCGTGCTCCTCGTACACCGGGTCGTCGTGGGTGGTCTCGCGGATCGTCTCGATGCACCCGCCCTGATCGACGGCGACGTCGACGATGACGGCCCGCGGCTTCATCGCCCGCACCATGTCGTCGCTGACGACCACCGGCGCCCGCCCACCGGCGACGAGCACCGCGCCGATCAACAGGTCGCAGTCGATGACGCTGCGCTCGATCGCCCCACGGTTGGAGGCGAGCGTCATGATCCGGCCGCGGTGGATCTGGTCGACCCAGCGCAGGCGGTCGAGGTTCTTGTCGATGAGCACGACCTCGGCCTCCATGCCGGCGGCGATCCACGCCGCGTTCCAGCCGACGTTGCCGGCGCCGATCACGACGACCTTCGCCGGGCGCACGCCCGGCGCCCCGCCCATCAGCACGCCGCGGCCGCCCTTGTGCCGCTCGAGGAAGTGGGCGCCCTGCTGCGGGGCCAGCCGCCCGGCGACCTCGCTCATCGGTGCCAGCAGCGGAAGGGCGCCGTCGTCGAGTTGCACGGTCTCGTACGCCAGCCCGATCGTGCGGGCGGCGACGAGCGCCTTGGCGACCTCGGGATAGGCGGCCAGGTGCAGGTAGGTGAACAGCGTCAGGTCGTCGCGGAGAAAGGCGAACTCCTCCTCCTTGGGCTCCTTCACCTTGACGACCATCTCCTGGGCCCACGCGTCCTCGGCGCGTCGGCACGATCTCTGCCCCGGCGGCGACGAAGGCGGCGTCGCTGATCGAGGCGCCCTCGCCGGCACCGGTCTCGACGCGGACCTGGATGCCGGAGCGCTCCAGCTCACGGACACCGTCGGGCGTCATGGCCACCCGGTGCTCGGCGGTCTTGATCTCCTTCGGCACGCCGACGGTCCTGATCGCTGCACTCATTTTGGTGAGCGTAGGGTGCGCTCATGAGGGCGTTCAGCAACTTCATCAACGGCAAGCCCGCCGACGCCGCCGATGGCGCCACGACCAAGGTCGTCGACCCGGTGACGGGCGAGGCGTACGCCGAAGCGGCGCTGTCGGGACCCGCCGACGTCGATGCCGCCATGCAGGCGGCCGCGGCGGCGTTCGAGTCGTGGCGTGACTCGACGCCGTCGGAACGCTCGCTGGCGCTGTTCCGGATCGCCGACGCCGTCGAGGCACGGGCCGAGGAGCTGATCGCCGTCGAGGTCGAGAACACCGGCAAGCCGATCGCCCTCACGCGGTCGGAGGAGATCCCGCCGATGGTCGACCAGATCCGCTTCTACGCCACCGCCGCCCGCCACCTCGAGGGCAAGAGCGCAGGCGAGTACATGGCGGGGCACACGTCGTGGATCCGGCGCGAGCCGGTCGGCGTCTGCGCCCAGGTCGCCCCGTGGAACTACCCGATGATGATGGCGGTCTGGAAGTTCGCTCCGGCGATCGCCGCCGGCAACACCGTCGTGCTCAAGCCGAGCGACACGACGCCGGCGAGCACGACGATGCTCGCCGAGATCGCCGCCGAGTTCCTGCCGCCGGGCGTGTTCAACGTCGTCTGCGGCGATCGCAACACGGGCCGGGCGATGGTCGAGCACGACATCCCCGACATGGTGTCGATCACCGGTTCTGTGCGCGCCGGCATGGAGGTCGCCGCGTCGGCGGCGGCCGACCTCAAGCGGGTGCACCTCGAGCTCGGCGGCAAGGCGCCCGTCATCGTGTTCGACGACGCCGACATCGACGCCGCCGTCGAGGGCATCTCCGTCGCCGGCTACTTCAACGCCGGCCAGGACTGCACGGCGGCGACGCGAGTCCTCGCCGGGCCGGGCGTCTACGGCGACTTCGCCGACGCCCTCGCCGAGGCGGCGAAGAGCACGAAGACCGGCCGGCCCGACGACGAGGACGTGCTCTACGGCCCGGTCAACAACCCGACCCAACTCGAGCGGGTGAGCGGGTTCGTCGAGCGAGCACCGGATCACGCCCGCGTGCTCGCCGGCGGCGGGCGCCAGGGTGACACGGGGTTCTTCTACCAACCGACCGTCGTCGCCGATCTGCAGCAGGACGACGAGATGATCCAGGACGAGGTGTTCGGCCCGGTGATCACCGTGCAGCGCTTCAGCGACGAGGACGAAGCCGTGCGCTGGGCCAACGGCGTGAAGTACGGGCTGGCGTCGAGCGTGTGGACGCGGGATGTCGGGCGGGCGTTGCGCATGTCCAAGCGCCTCGACTTCGGCTGCGTGTGGATCAACACGCACATCCCGCTGGTCGCCGAGATGCCCCACGGCGGCTTCAAGCGGTCCGGCTACGGCAAGGACCTCTCGCAGTACGGCTTCGACGACTACACGCGCGTCAAGCACGTGATGGTGAACATCGGCTGACTACGCGCGGGCGCGCAGACCGGCGACGGCTTCGGCGTTGGTCGTGGCGCCGAGCACGGCGCGGGCCGCGCCGAGGCGGCGGTGGGCGGTGCGTGACGACATCCCGAGGCGGCTGGCAGCCTCGCTCAAGGTGTGCCCAGCGGCCAGCAGTGCGAGCAGCTCCTGCTGATCGCGTGCGAGCAGCGTCGGCGTCGGTGGGCTGACGTCGGCCAGGCGCTGGGCGGCGTCGACGAACTCGGACGTGTCATCCATGCGCAGCTCGACGACGGCGTCTGCACCGCGAGCGAGGGCGCGCAACACGGCCGACGCCACGGCGGGGGAGTCGACGACCGCGCGGACGGTCGTCCCAGCGAGCGAGTATGGACGCTCGGGGATCTCCTCGAGCGGCATCGACGATCCCGATGCGAACGCCGGGTCCTCGCCGACGAAGCGGATCATCGGCCGCCGCCTCATCGCGCCCGGCCGGAGATCATCGAGGCGGCCTGCATGCGGGTGCGCGCCCCCAGCTTCGTCCGCGCCGAGTTGACGTGGGACACCACCGTGCTCTCGCCGACGCCGAGTGTGACGGCGATCTGCGGCGCCGTAGTCCGGCGGCGACGAGCTCGAGCACCTCGACCTCGCGGCGGGAGAGACGTGCTCGATGGTGCTCTCGCTCCAACTCGCCCAGCGCCTGCCGTGTCGCGGCGATGATCGGTGCCAGCCGCCACCGTGCCGCCACCTCGGCGGCCGCGCACAGGTGCCGGCGGGCCACCCGCTCGTCGCCGCAACGACGAGCCAGCTCGCCGGCGGCGAGCGAGCACCTCGCCGCGAATCGATGGAAGCCGCGCTCGGCCCACGTCACCGCGGCGTCACCGAACGCCCCGATCGCCGCGCCGGCATCGCCGGCACGCCAGGACTCGAACCCCGATCGCTCGATGTGGACGACGTCGACGACCGGCATCAGCGACGTCTGGAAGCTGGGGATGTCGCCGGGCGCGTCGTCGCGCAACAGGCTGTGGATCGCCGCGCTCTCGGCGAACGCGTTCAGCCCGAAGAACCCTCGCGAGCACGTCGCCAGCTCGGCGAGCGCCGACGTCAGCGCGTCCCGGTCACCGCACGACCACGCCAGCTCGGCCCGACCGACGCACAGCACCGAGCGCTCCTCGTCGTTGCGGGCGAAGCGCCGGCCGACTGCGAGCACCTGCTCGGCAGCGGCCGGATCACCTCGGTCGGCGAGGCCGATGGCGAGGACGAGATCGACCTGGGCACGGTTGCGGAACAGCGGATCCTCGGCGAGCAGCCGGCGGGCGAGCACGACGTGCTCGTCGGTGGCGGTGCCGGTGCCGAACACCTGGACGAGATAGGCGCCGAGGAAGTGGTGGTGCAGCCGTCGCAGACCGTGACGCTCGCTCTCCTCGATCAGTCCCGGGCCCAGCTCCAGCGCCGCGCGCAGCGGACCGTAGAAGCCGTAGGCACTGATCAGCCAGTACATCGCCGTCAGCTCCTGCTCGACGTCGCCGGCCTCACGGGCGAGGGCGGCAGCCGCCTCGAAGTGCTCGGCCCATCCGGGCCGTCCGTTGTGCGACAGGGCCAGCCCGACCAGGCTGCGCGCCCTCGACTGATCGACACCGGCACGCTGCGCGGCGCTCCAAGCCTCGTCGGCGTCGTCGATCACCGTCGCGTCGCCCAGCCGGACGCGCACGCGTTGGCTGACCCGTTCGAGGAGGAGACGTGTCTCGATGGGCGCCCCGCTGCCCTTGACGAGGACCAGGGCCTCGTCGCAGTGCCGCTCGGCAGCCTGCTCGTCGCCCTGCAGCCACGCCGCTTGCGAGCGGTACCAGCCGGCCTCGGCGCGCTCGGTGGAGGTGGCCGCCTCGACGCCGGCGGCGATGGAGTCCGCCGCCGCCGGCTGGTTCACGGCGATCAGGGCTGCGGCGGCGTCCAGACGCAGGCGCACCGCGGCGTCGTGGCCGCGCGCCTCGACGGCCAGCGCCAGCAACTGGGCGGCCTCCGCCGGACTCGCCGTCCGGGCCGCCCGCTCCGCCTGGTCGGCGGCGGCCTCACGCTGGCCGGCGGCGAGCAGGTGCCGTGCCGCGTCGGCGCCGTCGCACACGTCCGCCAGGCGGGTGTGGATCGCCTGCCGTGTGTCGTCGTCGACGAGGTCGACGACGACGTCGGCGAGCAGGGCGTGGGCCAGGCCGATCCCGTCGGTGTCCTCACGCACGAGTGCCGTGCCCGCCTCGAGCACGTCCGCGGCGCCGGCGGCGGCGAGGAGGTGGCGGGGGAGTGGCCGGCCGTGCAGGGCGACGACGGCGAGCTGCTCGATCGTCACCGAGGGCAGCGCCGTGACCCGTGACCGCACGGCGTGGACCAGCGTGGGCGAGACGGCGTCGCCGTTGACGAGCTGCTGGAGCAGCAGGGGGCTGCCCCCGGCCAGCTCGACCAGCCTCGAGCGCGTCGGACGGTCGAGGGTCGGGTGCAGCTTGCGGGCGAGCGCCCGCGCGGCCGATGGCGAGAGCGGCGGCACGTCGACCACGGCGACGCGGTCGTGGCGCTCGATCGCCAGCGGTGTCCTGGTGGTGACGACGAGGGGGACGTGGCCGGCGAGCAGCGCGAGCACCTCGAGCGTGGCGCCGTCGGACCAGTGGGCGTCCTCGATGACGAGGGTGTCACCGGCGAGGGCGGCAGCGACGTCGGCGGCGACGTCAGCGGTGGGACCCTCGAACGCCTGGCCGAGGGCGTGGGCAAGCGGGTGGTAGGGCAGGTCGCCCAGCTGCTCGAGCGACTGGCCGACGTGGTGTGGTCGATCGCCGAGGACTCGCCGGACCAACGTCGATTTGCCGATCCCTGCCGGCCCGCGCACCACCACGGTCTCGCCCTTGCCGAGCGCCACCGTGGTCCGCCCGGGCGCCCCGTCCAAGCGCGCCACGCCCGAGACGATACCGGCGGCGCGAGGTTGGCAGGAAATGGGGAGGCGCGGTCGGCGGCGGGTTCTCTATCGTGACCGTCGATGGGTCGGCCTCGGCGGACGGCCGATCTGAGGGAGCAGAGGCGGGTCGTCGTCGGCACGCACATCAGGCACAAGGAGAGGTGCCGCGTCCAGGTGTGCGTGTCCGACGACGGCTCACACGGGCGTCGGGGGCGCGCCCGCGTTCAGGCGGCGAGGACTTCGGCGGCGTCGTCGCGGAGGTTGTTGAGCGCTCGGTTGACCAGCCGGCGGGCGGCCTCGGCCGTGACGCCCAGGTGCTCACCGACCTCACGGAAGCTCTTGCGCTCGCCGTCGATGAAGCCGAAGCGGGCTTCCACGGCGTAGCGAGCCCGGTCGTCGAGCGTGCCGAGCAGGGCGCCGAGGAGGGCGGTGTCGACGCCGGCCATCACGTCGTCCTCCGGGGACGGCGCGTCGTCGGCCATGAGGTCGCCGAGCGTGGCGTCACCGTCGTCGCCGATCGTCTTGTCGAGCGATGTCGTGGAGGTGAGCAGGTGCAGCTCGGCGTTCAGCGGGTCGAGCGTGTCGGTCTCGCCGCCGGCCTGGCGCAACGCCGAACGCAGGCTGGCCGCCCGGTCGCCGGGGATGCGGATGAGGCTGGCCTTCTGGTCGAGCGCCCGGCCGATGGCCTGGCGGATCCAGAACGTGGCGTAGGTGGAGAACTTGAAGCCGCGCCGCCAGTCGAACTTGTCCACGGCGTGCTCGAGGCCGAGGTTGCCCTCCTGGATCAGGTCGCCGAGGTCCATGCCCTGGGGCAGGGGATAGCGACGGGCGATGCTGACGACCAGGCGCAGGTTGGAGCGGATGAACCGCTCCTTGGCCCTGGCGCCGGCGGCGACGGCGCGCCGCAGCCCTGCTTGGTCGGCGCCACGCTCGCCGTCAGCGAGGCGGGCTTCGGCGTCGCGCCCATCCTCGATGGCGCGCGACAGCACCCGCTCCTCCTCGGCGTCGAGGAGGGGGACCTTGCCGATCTCGTTGAGGTACATGCCGATGGAATCACTCATGACGAGGTGTGCAACCACGTCACGGCGACGGTTGTTCCCGCCTCGCACGGCCGGTCTACGATCCGGCCGATCACCTGGGGAGGAACATGAGCGCGACTGACGGCGGGCCGGCAATGACGCGCGACGACGTCATCGTGCTCGAGGCGGTGCGCAAGGAGTTCGGCGACTTCGTCGCCGTCGAACGGGCCGACTTCTCGATCGCTCGCGGCGAGTTCTTCTCCCTGCTCGGCCCGTCCGGTTGCGGCAAGACGACGTTGCTGAAGATGATCGCCGGCTTCGAGCTGCCGACGTCGGGCAAGGTCCTGCTCGAGGGCACCGACGTCTCCGACGTCCCTCCGTACAAGCGCAACGTCAACACGGTCTTCCAGCAGTACGCCCTGTTCCCGCACATGTCGGTGTTCGACAACGTCGCCTACGGGTTGCGGGCAAAGAAGGTGCCGTCCGAGGAGGCCCGCCGCCGCTCGATGGAGATGCTCGAGATCGTCCGCCTCGGCGAGTTCGCACGGCGCCGGCCGGCTCAGCTCTCGGGCGGACAGCAGCAGCGAGTCGCCCTGGCCAGGGCGCTCGTCAACCTGCCGAGCGCCCTGCTGCTCGACGAGCCGCTCGCCGCGCTCGACCTCAAGCTGCGCGAGGCGATGCAGCTCGAGCTCAAGCGGATCCAGCGCGAGGTCGGGATCACGTTCATCTTCGTGACCCACGACCAGGGCGAGGCGCTGACGATGAGCGACCGCATCGCCGTGATGAGCCGCGGCCGGGTCGAGCAGATCGGCACCCCGGAGGAGATCTACGCCGCCCCGGCCAGCATCTTCGTCGCCGGCTTCATCGGGTCGGCCAACCTGCTCCCGGGCACGCTCGAGGCGGTGGACGACGGTGCGGCCAGGGTGCGCCTCGACAGTGGCGTCGCCGTTGACGTGGCTCGCCCGACGGAGGCCCGGGCGGGCGATCCGGTGACGGTGATGCTGCGTCCGGAGCGCCTCGCGCTCGCCAACGGTGACCACGGCGACCGCGTCGTCTCGGGCGTCGTCGCCGAGGCGATCTACCAGGGTTCGGAGCGGCGCCTCATCGTGCACCTCGCCGACGGGACGGAGGTCGTGGCCAGCGTCGACACCGACGACGGCGCGACTGCCGTCGAGCAGGGCTCGCCGGTCACGCTCGCCTGGGCACCGGACGCGCCGTACCTGCTGCGCGGCCGCTCCGCCGTCGTCGGGGCGACGACGACCGACGTCGACGAGGTGCAAGCCGCGCTGGACGGCTCCGAATCGGTCCCCGGCGATGGTGCTGCGGCGCGGGTGGGCGAGCCGCCGACGGAGCGCAAGTTCGGTCGTCGGGCGCTGATCGCCGGCGGCGCGGTGGCGGGCGCGGCCGTCGTCGTCGGTGGCGTGATGGCGCTGACCGGTGACGGCGGGGAGGGCGCCGCCACGAGCGACGGCGGTGCCACCGGCGGTGGCGTCGGCACCGGTGACTCCGAGGTGCGCATCCTCAACTGGCAGTCCTACATCGACCCGACCGAGGGCGACACCGTCGGCACGATCGACCGCTTCCAGGACGCCACCGGCATCGCCGTGAGCTACAGCGAGGACTTCAACGACAACAACGAGGTGTACCAGCGCATCCTCGCCCCGGTCCTCGGCACCGGCGGCGTGATCGACTTCGACATCATCTGCCCGACGAACTGGATGGCGTCGCGGCTGCGCACGCTGCGCTGGCTCGACCCGTTGCCGCTCGACCGCATCCCCAACGTGGTCAACCTGGAAGACCGCTTCCTCAACGAGCCGTGGAACTTCCAGGCCGAGTACAGCCTGCCGTGGCAGGCGGGGATCACCGGCATCGGCTACGACCCGGCGCTCACCGGACGCGAGCTCACCAGCGTCATGGACATCTTCGACCCGGCGTTCCGCGGGCGGGTGGCGATGCTGACGGAGATGCGCGACTCGGTCGGGCTGGTCATGCTCGGGATGGGCCTCGACCCACGCGTCGTCGACGAGGCGGGGGCGATGCAGGCGATCGGGATGATCGAGCAGGCCGTCGCCGACGGGCAGATCCGGGCGTTCACCGGCAACGACTACACCCGCAGCCTGCAGAGCGGCGACTTCGTGGCCTGCTTCGCCTGGTCCGGCGACGTCATCCAGCTGCAGTACGACCGGCCCGACCTGCAGTTCGTCATCCCCGAGGAGGGCGGGATCAGCTGGTACGACACGATGGTGATCCCGAAGGGGGCGCCGAACGCGTACGCCGCGGCGGACTGGATGAACTTCGTGTACGACCCCGTCCAGGCGGCGCAGCTCACCTACTACGTGCAGTACGTCCCGACCGTGAAGGGCGTGCGCGAGGAGCTGGTCAACATGGGCGGCGACGCCGCGGCGCTCGCCGACAACCCGATCATGTTCCCCGACGAGGAGACGGCCGCCCGGCTGGCCGTGTTCGCCAGCCTCCCTGAGGACGTCGACGCCAGGATCACCGATGAGTTCCTCCGCGTGACGGGAGGCTGACGCGGTGGCCGTCATGGCGTTCCCCGGCCACGCAGGCCGTTGCTGGCCGCTCGCTCGCTGGCGCTCGCTCGCTCGCATTGATGAGCCGGTGCTCTGATGGCCGCCGCTGCCCGCGACACCGGTGCCGATCGCAACCTCCGCTCCCGGCGGCGCGTCCCCTACGTGCTGCTGATCCCCGGGATGCTGTTCACGTTCGTGTTCTTCATCATCCCGCTGATCACGTTGCTCGAGATCTCCCTGTCGACGAAGCCGGATCGGCTGCTGCCGAACTACGAGTTCACGTGGGAGTGGAGCAACTACACGACGGCGTTCAAGGACTTCGGCGAGCAGCTGTTGCGCTCGTTCATCTACGCCGGCATCGCCACGCTGCTGTGCCTCGTCATCGCCTACCCGGTGGCCTACTTCATCGCCTTCAAGGGTGGGCGCTGGCGCAACGTCTTGCTGGGCATGGTGATGGTGCCGTTCTTCACCAGCTTCCTGCTGCGCACGATCGCGTGGCAGTCGCTGCTCAACGACAACGGCCCGGTGCTGGCGGTGATCGAGGCACTGAGCTTCGACTCGTTCCTGGAGTGGATCGGCATCCTCGACAACGGCCGGCTGCTGAACACCCAGGCGGCCGTCATCGGCGGCCTCACCTACAACTTCCTGCCGTTCATGCTGCTGCCGATCTACGTCAGCCTGGAGAAGATCGACATCCGCCTCGTCGACGCCGCCGCCGACCTGTACTCGTCGTTCGGGCGCACGTTCCGCAAGGTCATCCTGCCGCTGTCGCTGCCGGGCGTGTTCGCCGGCACGCTGCTGACGTTCATCCCGGCGACCGGTGACTTCATCAACGCCGAGCTGCTGGGCAACCCGCAGACCTCGGTGATCGGCAACGTCGTGCAGACGCAGTTCCTGGAACGCAACGACTACCCGACGGCCGCGGCGATCAGCTTCGTGCTGATGGCGATCATCGTCGCCTTCGTGCTGATCTACGCCCACTTCCTCGGGACGGAGGACCTGATGTGAGCGAGCGGGTGCACGGCAGGCGGCCATGGGGGACGTACGCCCTGTACGCGATGACGATCTTCGGCTTCGCCTACCTGTTCGTCCCGCTGATCACGATCGCCGTGTTCAGCTTCAACGACCCCGAGAGCCGGTTCAACACGGAGTGGAGCTCGTTCACGCTGGAGCACTGGCGCCATCCGTTCCGCGCCGGCGACTACACCGACGCCCTGATCGTGTCGCTGCGCGTGGCGTTCGTCGCCTGCACGTTCGCCACCGTGCTCGGCGCGCTGATCGCCCTGGCGCTGGCCCGGTACAAGATCCTCGGCGGCACCTGGCTGAACCTGCTGCTCATCCTCCCGCTGACCACACCGGAGATCGTCTTCGGCGCGTCGCTGTTCACGCTGTTCTTCAACCAGGGCGTCGATCGCGGGTTCTGGACGATCGTCATCGCCCACACGATGTTCTGCCTGTCGTTCGTCGCGCTCACCGTCAAGGCGCGCCTCCGCGGCCTCGACTGGTCGCTGGAGGATGCCGCCGCCGACCTCGGGTCGCCGCCACTGCGGACGTTCTTCACGGTGACCCTGCCGCTGATCCTGCCCGGCGTGTTCGCCGCCTTCCTGCTGTCGCTGTCGCTGTCGATCGACGACTACATCATCACGTCGTTCATCGCCGGCAACGTGTCGACGTTCCCCCGCGAGATCTTCGACTCGTCCAAGGTCGAGATCCCGCCCCAGGTCCACGTGCTGGCCACGATGATCATGCTCATCGCCATCGCCATCCTCGTCCTCGGCACGCTCGCCGGCAACCGCCGCCAAGCCAAGCTCGGCTGATCTAGCCTGGCGACGGACATGACGAGACCCGAGGCTCCGCGCATCGCGCTCGCGCCCGAGGGCGCCCCGACCTGGATGGCGGAGGCGATCACGGAGGGTGGCGGGCACGTCGTCCCGCTCACCGAGGCCGAGGGCATCGTGTGGGCCGACCCGCGGGACCCCGACGCGCTGGTGTCCACGCTGGACGCTGCTCCGGACGCCCGGTGGGTGCAGCTCCCGTTCGCCGGCATCGAGAACTTCGTCCACCTCGTCGACCACGAGCGCATGTGGACCTGCGGCAAGGGCGTCTACGCCGAGCCGGTGGCCGAGCTCGCCCTCGCCCTGGCCCTCGCCGGCATGCGCTCGGTGGGCACCTACGCCCGCGAGCGGTCGTGGTCGCGACCGGCCGGGCGCAACCTGCTCGGCGCCCGGGTGACGATCCTCGGCGGCGGCGGGATCACTGCCTCGCTCGTTCGCCTGCTCCAACCGTGGGACTGCCACATCACCGTCGTGCGGCGCACGGCCGACCACCTCGACGGCGTCGACGACGTGCTGGAGGCCGATCGCTATGCCGATGCGCTGCCCGGCGCCGACCTCGTCGTCCTCGCCCTGGCGCTCACGCCGGAGACCGAGGGCATCATCGCCGCCGACGAGCTGTCGCTGATGGAGCGCCACGCCTGGCTCGTCAACGTGGCGCGCGGACGCCACGTCGTCACTGACGATCTCGTGACCGCCCTGCGCGACGGCGTCATCGGCGGAGCCGGCCTCGACGTCACCGATCCCGAGCCGCTCCCTGACGGCCACCCGCTGTGGACGCTGCCCAACTGCATCATCACGCCGCACGTCGGGAACACGCCGGAGATGGCCGTGCCGCTGCTCGCCGAGCGGGTGGCCGCCAACGTGCGGCGCTTCGCCACCGGCGAGGAGCTCCTCGGTCCGGTCGATGCCGACCTCGGATACTGATCGCTCGGGCTCGGCTCGCCGCCAAGCGGCCGCTGAGCTCGACGCCGCCGCCATCGTCGGCCTGCTCGCCGACGATGACCGGCGCGCCGTGGTCGCTGCCCTGACGCTCGGCGCGACGAACCTCGACACTGTGACCGCGGCGACGGGACTGCCGGTCGATCGGGTGAGCCGGGCGCTCGGCCGGCTCGTCGACGGTGGCCTGGTGGTGGCCGGCGACGAGGGCACGCTCGTGGTGCTCGGCGCGGCGTTCCAATGGGCGGCGCGCAGCGCTCTTGCCAGGCCGGCGCGCGAGGAGCACGCCGGTGAGCCCGCCGAACGGCGCAAGGTCCTCGATGCGTTCGTCCACGAGGGTCGCATCACATCGATGCCGGCGGCGCGCGGCAAGCGCCTCGTCGTCCTCGACTGGGTGGCCCAGGACTTCGAGCCCGGCGAGCGCTACAGCGAGCGGCGCGTCAACGACATCCTCGCCCGCCGCCACGCCGACACCGCCATGTTGCGCCGCTACCTCGTCGACGAGCATCTCCTCGACCGCGCCGGAGGTGAGTACTGGCGCATCGGCGGGACCGTCCCGTGACCGGACCGTCCAGCCACTACGACACGTTGGGACTGCGCGCCGACGCCACGGCCACTGAGATCCGTGACGCCTACCGGCGCCTCGCCCGCCGGCACCACCCCGACCAGGGCGCGGTCGATGCCGAGGCGATGCCGCGGATCAACGAGGCGTACCGGGTGCTCGGCGATCCCGCCCGGCGGGCCTCCTACGACGCCGCGCTCCGCGTCGCGCCGGCGCCTGCCCGCACGGTCACCGCACCCGAGCCGGTACGCGTGGCGCTCGACCTGACTCCGGCGCGCGTCCCGTGGCGGTTGATGTTGTTCATGGCCGGTGTCGGCGTCGCCATCGTCCTCGTCGGCGCGGCGCTGTACGAGCCGGCCGGACCGGCGCGACCGGACAACCTCCTCGAGTCCGGATCCTGCGTCGCCATCGAAGCCAACGGCGATGCCCGGGAGGTGAGCTGCACCGGCGACGCCGGCGAGCTCGTCGTCGAGGTGCTCGTGCCCACCGGCGAGCCGTGCCCCGACGGCACCGCTGCTCATCGTGATCGGCAGGGCCGCGGCGTGGCCTGCGTGCGGTCGATACCCTGACCGGCCGTGTCGACGCCGTTCCCGCCCCCTCCTTCGTCGTCGTCACCCCCGCCGCCCCCGTCACCTCACGCTCCGGCCGGCTGGCACGGCGGTCTCCCGGCGACGCCGCCGGGCACCGGCATGGCGACGGCCGCGTTGGTGTGCGGGATCGTCGGCATCGTCCTGTGCTGGTCCATCGTGCCGTCGATCGTCGCCGTCGTGCTCGGCCTCATCGCCGCGTCGCGTGCGAAGCAGTCCGGAGACCCGCGAGCTGGGCTCGGGCGGGCGCGGGCGGGGTGGATCCTCGGCGCCATCGGGATCGTCCTCTTCGTCACGTTGATCGTGGTCGCGGTCGCCGGTGGGTTCGACGACGACTCCGTCGATGTCAACGACCTGGACGTCGGCGACTGCGTCGACGTTCCCGACAGCCCGGGGCAGACCGAGGTCCGCCAGCTGGACGGAACCGATTGTGCCGAGCCGCACGACGCCGAGGTGTTCGCCGTGGCCGACATCGCCACCGGCGACGACGACTACCCCGGTCAGTCCGAGGTGATCGGCATGGTGGAGGAGGCGTGCACCGGCGATGCGTTCCGTGCCTACGTCGGCCGCGGCTACGCCGAGAGCGAGCTCGACGTCTACTACCTGTTCCCGATCGAGGAGATGTGGGAGGACGCCGACGACCGCGAGTACGTCTGCATGGCGGTCACCGTGGACTCCTCGCCGCTCAGCGGATCGGTCGAGGGCAGCGGAAGGTGACACTGCTAGCCTGCCGTCGTTCGGGCGTTTAGCTCAGTTGGTTAGAGCGCCACGTTCACACCGTGGAGGTCGTGGGTTCGAGTCCCGCATCGCCCACCGCAAAACCCCTGGTAGATGGCATCAAGGCTCCGCAACAGCGGAGCCTTCGTCTTCCCAGGTGCACACCAGGTGCACAGGACGAGCGGGCACCGGGCGGCAGACGGCGACACAGATCGCGTCAGAGAGCACGGCCCGCACCGCTGGACATGTCCAGACCGGATGACCTCGACGGTGCGGACGTCAGTCCGCCGGCTCTTCGTATTGGCGGACGCGTTGTGGATCGACGATCCAGAGGTGGCCCGCCACGTCGGCGACGGTCAACGCCTCGACGAGCCGACTGACGACCTGATCCAGGTCATCACGACCCGGCCGATCACGCACGCGGAGCACGACGATGCCTGCGGTATCGACGGCGGGAAACGGACGGGGTTGGCGAAGTCCAGGTCGAGGGAGACAGTGTTCGCGCCTCACGTGCGGCCGCAGTGAGCACGTCGACGTCGGACGCCCCGGACAGTCCTTCGTCCCAGACGGTCTCGACGTCGTGCCCGGCATCGCGGAGCTGGTCGGCCCAACGGTGGCCGAGGTTCTCGTCGAGCTTGAGCCTCACGCGACGTCGACGTAGCGACCGACGCTCAACCGGGCTCCATACGCCAGGCACGCACGGATGTCGTCATCAGTCAGCGATGGATACTCGGCCAGGATCTCCTCGACGGTCATCCCGTCGGCAAGGAAGCCGAGGATCAGACCGACCCAGACTCGCGTCCCGCGAATGGTCGGCTTGCCGAAGCACACGTTCGGATCGATGGTGATCCGCTCCAGCAGATCCCCGGTGGCCATCTCGTCCGAACGACCGTGGCCGCTGTAGCTCGGTGAACGGCGACGTGGCGGCCGCTCGTGCTCGGCGACCGGTAGCCGATGGCGTGCTCCGCAGCGGGTGTCACGGGAATCTGAGCCGGTCGAGACGACCGGCGAGGCACCAGAGTGAATTGCGTCACAGCTCATTGTCCGTCGCGTACCGTCGCGAACCTTCGCGTACCTCCACGTACTCCTGAGTCCGCTGGCTCTTGGACGCCGCAGGGCAAGGGGCTTGTGGCGAGCGATCACATGCGTGTAACTAGCTCCATGAGCTCGGTTGGGAAGCTCGACGTGGGCTCGGTATGCGAGCCGCCGCTGCTCCTCACGGTCGAGGAGGCGGCCGAGATGTTGCGCATCGGGCGCACGCTGGCCTACACGCTGGCCCGGCGGTACGAGGACACCGACGGGCTCGAGGGCATGCCGGTCATCCGCCTCGGCAACTGCCTACGCGTGCCGCGCTGGGCGCTGCTCGAGCTGGCGCTCAGCGGCCGCGCGGTGCCGCTGAGCCAACTGACGTCGGGATCGGTCGAGTCACGACGCCTGCTCGACGCCGAGCTGGCGCGCATCGATCGCCTCCGCCGCGACGACGATCGTGATCTCAACGCGGATGAGCACCACAGGCCCGAACGTGACGGTCAGCTCAGCCGTCCGACCCGCGTCCGGCGCTCGTCATCTTCGAGCGCCGTCGAGCAGCTCCACCTGCTGCCACCCTCCTGAGGTGCAGTCGTGACCAACCCCATCTGTGTCTCAAGTCGTCGAAGTGAGATCAGACAGGTGCCCGCGAGCGGGCGGGAAGATGCCCGGGCGTCGATGCTGCGGGTGACGACCCTCCACGCGTCGTCGGCGAGGGCGACGGCGGAGTACTACGCCAAGTACCTGACGGCCGCGCCGGGCGAGGCGCCGGGGGAGTGGTCGGGCCGTCAAGCGGCCGGGCTCGGCCTGTCCGGCACCGTCGAGGTCGAGGCGCTGGAGCTGTTGCTGTCCGGCCGTGACCCTGTCTCGGGGACGCCGCTGGGTCGGGAACTGCTCGACCGGTACACCGCCGACGGTCGGGTGGTGCGGGCGGTGTCGGGGTTCGACGCGACGTTCTCGGCGCCGAAGTCGCTGTCGGTGTGGTGGGCACTGACGGGTGACGACCGTCTGCTCGAAGCCCACGACGTCGCCGTGTCCGCCGCGCTGGAGCATCTGGAACGGTTCGGGTCGACCACGCGGATCCGCTCCAACGGCGGCCGGCTGCATCCGGACACACAAGGCCCCCCGTCCATCGACAAACAACCAGGTCAGCCTCCGTGAACACCCGGCGAGGGCGTGGAAAGGGCGGGTGACAAGCGAGTCTCGATCGCGACCCCGCGCTGACCGGACAGCAATCGGCCAACCAATTGTCGACCTCCTCAGGTTTCGGCGATGGCCTCGATCTCGTCGATCAGATCGTTGCGGTCGGCATCGCGGCGATTTCGTCGACGACGAGTGTCGCCGCGTCGCGGTGCACGTCGCCGTGAGCAACGTGCGCATCGATGTCGTCGACGCTGCGGTTGTCCGGGTCGGCGAACACACCGCAGCCCGCATCGCGGACCGCAACGGCGTTCTGCCACTGATCCGCGAAGAGCGGCACGACGAACTGGGCAGCGCGTGGGACGCCGCGCCGAGCACCGTGCCGGCTCCGCCATGGGAGATCACCACAGCCGACCATCGCAGCACGTCGGTCTGCGGGACGAAGCGCTCGAGGCGCACGTTGGCCGGAACAGGCCCGACGTCTGCGGGGTCGGGGCCTGTGACCGTGACGTCGGCGTGGTTGTCGCTGCGTCCGAGCTGCGTGGCGATGCCGGTTCCGTCGAAGGAGACGGTCGTCTCTCTGGTGAACGCTGCATGGCCGGAGTACAACCCGAGGAAGGCACTTGGCCTTCGGTGGCGTGCACGGCCGTGATGGCGATCCCCGGACGTGGTCACGGCGAGCAGCATCGCCACGACCGCGCCCCAGTGCGTGATCGCCAAGCTCGCTCGAGTGCGGGCATTCATTGTGCTTCCTGCACGGTCAGTCGGTGGCGCGGAAGGTGTCGGCGACGGTGTCGGCGACAGCGTGGCCGAGGGCGTTGCCGTCGGTCATCGCCGTGCGGTAGTGGAAGCCGTTCCAGATGCGGGCGTTCATCGTCTCGGCGTCGAGGGCGTCGGTGGTGGCGTAACTGCGGTCGGGGACGCCGGCGATGTTGGACAGCATCGTGTAGGGCCGATCGAGCGGCCCGGCACCGAACAGGTTGTCGAGCGACCCGGAGACCGATCCGGTGAAGCAGGCGTGCCCGCTTGGGTAGTCGGGATACGGCGGGGTCGGGCGCAGCGGCGCCCATCCGGGGACGACTTCGGTGGCCGGGTTGGGGTCGGTGTCGGCGAGGGCGATCGCGGTCACGGGACGCCAGAACTCGAAGTCGTACTTGGCCCGCCAGCAGGCGATGGCGGAGTCGGCGAGGCTGGCGTCGAACACCGCAAGCACACGGGCGGCGTCGACGATGTTCAGGCCGCGGCCGCTGATCTGGTCGCGGATCGCCTCGAGATGCTGGAAGCGTGGCGAGATCGTGTGGAACAGCGCCGTCGCCGTCTGTTCCGGGGTGCGGAGCAGCACGAAGTCACCGACCGACTCAGCGCGCCGTAGTCGCGGACCTCGGCGAACTCGGTCGCGTACTTGGCGCTGTCCAACGCCGGCGGACCGCCGAGCGGGATCGCCGTCGGCGACGACAGAACCAGCGGCTGCATGAACCCGAGCCAGGCCGCGACCATCGGGCTGTGCGCCGGCGGGGTGGGACGCCATTCTCCGGGCAGCGGCGGGTCGCCGTTCGGCGGCGGCACGAAGGCGCCGATGCCGTCCTCGGGATGGCGGGCGATCAGCGCCGCGGCAGCATCCTCGCCGACACGGATCCCGTGGACCTTGCCAACCCCCTCTGGGGTCTCGGCCAGCGCCGCCTCGTAGTCGGCGGTCAGTGTCGGCGCCGAGCTCGGGAAGTAGTGGCTCAACACCGCGTAGGCCGCGGTTGCCGCTGCCACCTCGGGCGAGGCGTTGGCGTGCGCACGCGGAAGCTCGGACCACGGCGCGTAGCCCTCTTCGATGGTGACGACGGCGTCGTACATCGCCAACGCCGTGAACCCGTAATACAACAGCGAGGCGAAGATCGACTGGCCGTTCTCGGCCAGCGTGCGTTCGGTGATCTCGTTCCACTCCACGATCACCCCCGCATCCCGCGCCACGAACGGAGCGGCGTGTGACGTCACCGGCACCGCCGATCCGCCGGCTGCTCCGACCGCCAACGCACCCGCCGCGACCACGCCAACGACTCGATGGTTCATCTCAGCGCCTCCCTTCTCCTCTGAGATGAAGCCCGATCGCTGTATCAGGCCGATGTCAGACCGGTTTCACCGTGTCGGGTCAGAGTCGCTGCTCGTCTGAAACGGTCTTGACACCGAGCGCGCAGATGATCGGATCCGAGCGGCGCGTACCGAGCCGCGGAAGGGAGCGAGCGATGAGACACGCACGGATCCGAGCCGGAGTCGTTCTGCTGACCCTCGCCATGGGCGCGTCCTGCAGCGACGACGACGACGCGCCCAACGGCGCGAGGCGCGAACAGAATCACCGACGACGTTCTCATCGGCCGCCTCAAGCGCGGACGCCGACGACGGCGCTTCGCCGACAACCCAGGCGCGAACCGAGCCGTCGACGTCCCCGGCAGCAGCGCCGGTCGAGGTCACCGCCTGCATCAATCCCGGTCCCGAGGTTCACCGCGGTACGGAGGAGCGGGTCGTCGTTCCGTTGCTCGACGGTGAGATGACGATCGTTCGGGGGCGTGGCCACACGTACCGCCAAAGTCTGACCTCGGTGTCCGACCCGCGTCTGGAAGGCACCTTGTACCAGGCCTGGGACGAAGACGATTACACCCTTCCCAGCAACGAACCAGGCCCGAACATCGTCACGTTCACCGACCGCATCGAGAACGAGGAGGGTGCCTGGCAGGCATCGGTCGTGGGGCTACGGTTCCCAGATGACACGGGGTACTACGGCCCGATGATGATGGTCGGGGAAGGCGCCTACGAAGGACTGACCGCGATCATCGCGTTCGAATCGTTCGGGGATGACTGCGCCGTCAGGGGCTACATCATCGACGGCACGTGTTCCGCCGCCGCCGGTGCCCAATACCGGCCCGTAGGACGACCGGTTCGGCATTGGGTCTAACGTTCGACCAGCCGCCCGAGAGCGAGGTGCCGTATGAGGGTCGCGGACGACCTCGGTATGGGAGCCGTCATCGCCGGTTTCCGCGTGGAGTCGCTGCTCGGCCGCGGCGGGATGAGCACGGTCTACCTCGCCGAGGACCTCCGCCTGAAGCGGCGGGTCGCGCTCAAGGTGATGGCCACCGGCCTGGCCGATGACGAGGCGTTCCGCGAGCAGTTCCTGCGCGAGTCAGAGCTGGCGGCGTCGATCGATCATCCGCACATCGTTCCGATCTACGAAGCCGGGGAGAGCGGTGAGGTGGTGTTCATCGCGATGCGGTACGTGCAGGGCGGCGACCTGAAGGGCGGCTGCGGAAAGGCCGCATGGCGACGGACGAGGCGATGGCGATCGTCGCCCAGATCGGCAGCGCCCTCGACGCCGCCCACGCGCGTGGGCTGGTCCACCGCGACGTGAAGCCGTCGAACGTCCTGCTCGACACGGGCACCGGCCCGGATGGCTCCGATCACGTGTACCTGGCGGACTTCGGCCTCACGAAGCGGTCGACCGACGGGGCGGCGCGTAGGCGACGGCGGACGTCTGACGGGCACGATCGACTACGTCGCTCCTGAGCAGATTGCCGGGGATCTGGTCGATGGGCGGGCCGACGTGTACTCGCTGGGCTGCGTGCTCTACGAGTGCGTCGTCGGTGAGCCGCCGTTCCGTCGCAACACTGACGTCGCGGTGGTGTTCGCCCACCTCGACGCCGAACCGCCGGCGGCGAGCGCGCAGCGGCCGGAGCTGCCGCCCGGGCTCGACGCCGTGATCGCCACGGCGCTGGCGAAGGACCCGGCCGCAGCGCTTCCCGACGTGTCGCGAGCTGACCCGCGCCGCGCTGGCGGTGGCAGTCGATGAGGCGAGCCGGCAGCTCGCCGCCGTCGCCGTGCGAGCGGCAGCCGGTCGCAGCGATCTGAGCGATGTCGAGACCGAACTCACCGGACGTGTGGCCGACTTGCAGCTCGCCCGCGAACGGGAGCGGGCCCTGTCCGCGACCCCGTTCGCGCCGCGCCTCGGCGCCGCGGGTGTGTGCCCGTTCAAGGGACTGGCGAGCTTCGACGCCGCCGACGCCGAGCATTTCTTCGGGCGGGAGCGTCTGATCGCCGAACTCGTCGCGCGCCTCGTTGGCACCACGTTCCTCGGCATCGTCGGTCCGTCGGGCAGCGGCAAGTCGTCGGTCCTCCGTGCCGGGCTGATCCCGGCGCTTGCCGGCGGGGTGCTGCCGGGAAGTGAGCGCTGGCGACGGGTGATGATCCGCCCCGGTGAGAGGCCGTTCGAGGACCTGCGCCGGATCTTCGCATCGGGCGGGCAGGACCCGCTCGCCGTCGCGCTCCGCACGCTGGCCGCCGGCGAGCGACTACTGCTGGTCGTCGACCAGCTGGAAGAGATGTTCACCGCCTGTGAGTCGGACGAGGAGCGAGACCGCTTCGCTGATGTAATCGCTCGCGCCGCGGCCGATCCAGACGGCCGCGCCGTCGTGGTGGCAGCGACGCGTGCCGATTTCTACGGTCGCTTCGCTGCCTACCCGGCGCTCGCCGAGCGGCTCACTGCCAACCACGTCCTCGTCGGCCCGATGCAGCCCTCGGAGCTACGTCGCGCCGTCGAGCTGCCCGCCGGTCGCGTCGGACTGCGCGTCGAGCCGGAGTTGTCCGATGCGCTGGTCGCCGACGTCGAGGGCCAGCCGGGTGCGCTGCCGTTGCTGTCCACCGCGCTGCTCGAGCTGTGGCAACAGCGACGCGATGACACGCTCACCCTCGCGTCGTATCGCGAGTCCGGCGGGGTGCGCGGCGCCGTTGCCCGGGTCGCCGAGAGCACCTACGACCGTCTTCCCGAGGCGCACCGTCCCCACGTCCGGGCGATCATGCTGCGTCTGGTCGGCGAGGGAGACGGGGACGCGCCGGTAGCGCCGGCGCGCCTCGCTCGCCGAGCTCCATCTGGACCGCAACGAGGACGCGGCGAGCGTCCTCGCCACGCTGGCCGGTGGGCGACTGGTGACGGTGTCGGAAGGGAGTGTCGAGGTCGCCCACGAGGCGTTGCTGCGCGAGTGGCCACGCCTGCGCGAATGGATCGCGGAAGACACCGAGGGGCGCCGGCTGCGTCGACACATCACCCAGGCGGCGGTCGAGTGGGATCGGGCCGGGCGTGATCCGGCCGAGCTGTACCGCGGCGCGCGCCTCGCAGCCGCGCTCGACGTGACCAGCGACGACGTGTTCGAGCTCAACGCGCTCGAGCGCGAGTTCGTCGCCAGCAGTCGCGACGCCTCCGACCACGAGGCGACGCGGGTGCGCCGCAGCAACCGGCGGCTGCGCGGCCTGCTCGCCGCGGTCGCCGTACTCCTGGCCACCGCCGTCGCCGGTGGGGCCATCGCCGTGATCCAGGCCAGGGAGGCACGCGACGCCGAGGCTGCCCAGTTCGCTCAGCGCCTCGGCGCGCAGGCGCTCGTCGAGGACGACCTCGATCTCTCGCTCCTGCTCGCCCGCCAGGCGGTGGCGATCGAGGACACCCCGCAGACCCGCAGCTACCTGCTCGCCGCCCTCGCCAGGGCTCCTGGAGCGCTCGGGATCATGCATGGCGCCGATGATGCCGATCTCCGTAGTGCTGCGCTCAGCCCGGACGGGACGACGCTCGCCGTCCTCGACTTCTACGACAAGATCATGTTCTTCGACACCACGACGTACGAGCAGATCGGGGAGCCGTTGACCGTGCCGAGACGGGGCTTCCTGAGCCTCGCCTACAGCCCGGACGGGACGACGCTCGCCTACGGCGGCAACTCTCCCGATGATTATCGCTCGTACCTCCGCCTCATCGACGTCCAGACACGCGAGCGTGCTGGCGTGGTCCAACCTGACCGAAGAACCGTGGCACATGGCCTTCACGAAGGACGGGGCCCACCTCGTCGTCGGTCGCCAGACGTCGATCAGTGTTCACGACGCCACCACGCTTGATCAGGTCGGTGCCGCGATCGATCTGCATGAATTTCGTGAGCCGACCCCGTTCGCGCTCACGCCCGACGGTCGTGCGGTCATCACCGCGTCGGACGCCGGTGAGCTGACGTGGTGGGATCTGCTCACCGGACAGCCGACCCGGACGCTCGAGATCGAGTCTGGCTACCAGGCGCTGGCCCTCAGCCCGGACGGTCGCACCGTCGCCGTCGGCATCGACGAGAGCGTCAGGCTGGTCGACGTCGGCATCCGGCGCCGTGAAGACGGCGACTGCGGGTCTCCCAGCCCGCCCGAACTGGCTGCGGTTCAGCCCGGACGGCGCGATCGCTCGTGTCGGCGAACGTCGACGGGACGGTGACCGTCTTCGACGTCGCGTCGGCGACCCCCATCAACACCCTGCACGGCCAGTCTGACGACGTGGAGCGCCCGTGTTCAGCCCCGACGGCACGACGCTCTACACGGTCGAGCGATCGACGGGGTCGCCATCGCGTGGGATCTCACGGGGACCCGAACCATCCGGCGATCGTTCTCGTTCGCACCCGCTCGTGACGACGAAGGCGTCGTACCCGGGCCGGTTCAGCCCCGACGGCCAGCTGATCGCCGTCGGCCTCGCCGACCAGGGCATCGCCTTGATCGATGCGACCGACCTGAGACCAGTCGGCGCACCCCTCATGGAGACCGGTGGCGAGGTCACCGCGACTCGCCTTCTCGCCCGACGGGTACACCTTGGCAGCCGTGGCCGAGTCCGGCGACGTGACGGTCTGGGATGTCGACACACGCTCGTTGCGCTTCGAGACCGGCCCGGTCTCGGCCGCGAACGGGCTGCACCCAGGTGTCGCCTTCAGCGCCGATGGAACGATGCTGATCACGGCCGGCCACCTGGGCGTCAACCCGTGGGACGCAGTCACCGGCACTCGCCTCGACCGCATCGCCATCGCGTCCGCGAGCGACCTCGCCCTCAGCGCGGACGGGACGCTCGCCGCCTTCGCCGGCCACTGGTCGAGCGCCTACGGCGCCGAGGTCTGGAACGTTGTCGACCACAAACGCGTCGTCGCCGTGGGCAACGACGTCGAGGCCGATGAGTACGCCGTTGCGCTCAGCCCCGACGGCCGGATCGCTCGCGGTGGGTGGCTACGGCCGGTTCGTCCGCCTCTGGGACGTCGGCACCGCTGAACTCCTCCACGAACTCGACCGGGGCCTCGCCGGGCGAACATCGCTCGAGTTCAGTCCCGACGGCCGCTACCTCGCCACGGTCGGAACCCTCTGGGACGTGGCGACCGGAGTCCGGATCGGCCCGGACCTGGCCGCCGGACTCCCGACGTCGATGACGGACCTGTCGTCCGACGGACACCACCTGCTCGTGACGACCGCGGACGGCCGAGCGCGTCATCTGGGACGTCGACCCGGCGTCATGGCCGACTGCGGGCTTGCGCGCTCGCCAACCGCACGTTGACCCGCGACGGAGTGGGAGACCTTCCTTCCCGGTCGGCCGTACGAGCCCGCCTGCGCGCCCTGATCGCTACGGGCGGATCGACCACGTGAACCGCGTCAGCGCGGCCGGGGGCGCCAGGCCACCGGGGCGGAGACCCCGGTGGACGAACAGCGTGGGCGGCGTGGCATGGCGGGCGAGGGCGAGCCGGGCCGGTCCGAGACCCTCGTACGTGCCACCGAGTCGACAGCCCGACGACGAGCAGCCCGGCATCGCGGCTCGCCTCCAACATGCCGTGCTCCCCGGGCGAGGTCAGCACCGGCTCGGCCGCTACGCCGAGCACCCGCTGAACGGCCAGGGAGGCGTGCGATAGCAGCCGGCTCGCGTCGCGCCGACCCTGCTCCGGCTGTGCAGCGACACCGGCGAGGCGGAGCGGAACGTCCGACGCCCGCGCAAGCCAGGCGCCGAGTTCGACCGCCGACCAATCGTCGTCCGCCCCGCCAAAGGGCACCATCACCGGGCCGCTCGGCGGCGCCTCCCGAGGCACGAGCAACGCCACGTCACACGGCGCGCCGACGAGGAGGGCGCTGAGCTGCTCGTCGGGAACCCCATCGGCCAGCAGCTCGCCCGGCGCGTCGGTCAGCAGCAGCTCGACGTCGAGCTCGGTGGCCAGACGGGCCAGATCCTCGCCCGGAGCGCTCGACGTGAACGAGCAGGTGCGGGCGACGACACCACGACCATCGAGGAACGATCGCTGCTCGCCGAGCCGGGCCGACGGCCGACGCAAGCTCGGCAGCGTCAGGCACGAGCCTCGCCAAGATCATGGCCCGCTGTGGTCGTCGCACGAGCGGCTCGGCCACCGCCAACAACGCGTCGAGGTGGGCGTCGTCCGTCATGGCGACGAGGATCGACCGCTCCGCGTCCGCTCGAACGGGTCGGGCACTCGTCGCCGTGAGATCCAACACGTGGTCCTGCCGAACGATCGCCCGCTCCAGCTCCTGGAGCGCGGGACTGGGCTCGAGCCCCAGCTCGTCGACGAGGGTACGGCGCGCGTCCTGGTAGACATCCAGGGCGTCCGCCTGCCGGCCCGCCCGATACAGCGCCGTCATCAGGCAGCCGCGGAAGCGTTCGCGGAGCGGGTGCTCGGCGACCAGTGCCTTGAGTTCGCCCACCAGTTCCTCGTGACGCCCGAGTGCGAGGTCGGCGTCGATCCGCAGCTCCAGCGCGCCCAGTCTGATCTCCTCCAGCCGGGTGACGGCCGTCTGGGCGAAGTTCTCGTAGGCGAAGTCGGCGAGGGCCGGACCCCGCCACAGCGCCAGCGCTTCGCGCAGCCGCGTCGACGCGTCGGCCGCCTCGGCCGTCGGCGAGGAAGCGCCTGCCCTCGTCCACCAACCGCTCGAACCGGTGGAGGTCGAGCTCGCCGGGCCCTACTCGGAGGAGGTAGCCGGGCGGCCTCGTGATGAGCACGTCCGGTGGAAGCGCCTTGCGTAGTCGGGAGATGTTGAGCCGCAGCGCCGCGGCCGCGTCCTCGGGCAGGTCCTCGCCCCAGACGTCATCGATCAGCCGGTCACCGGCGACGACCTCGTTGGCGTGCAGGGCGAGCACCGCGACGAGCGCACGCGGCTTGCGGCCACCGAGCGCAAGCTCTCCGCCGTCGCTGCACACCTCGAGCGGCCCGAGGACCCGGAACTCCATCTGCCCGCCTCCCGGACCTCGGACGGTACCAGGCGTTGCTCAACTGCAACTGGCCTGACACGACCACGGCCCGATCGCGAATCGGGGCCGTGCTCGACCCAGCGGCTGCCTCGTGCGACACGAGGATGACATGGCCCCACTCACGGCCCGCGCCCCCGCGATCGGTCCGGGTCGCCGCCCCCGCGCACCGGACGTCGGCCGGGTGTCAGTCCGGCAACAACCGGGTGAGGCCGACCAGTTGGCGTCTCATTTCGTGTCGGTGACGGTCGAAAACTGCGCGCTTCTGCCGCGGCAGGACTGCTCAGATTTGGGCCGTCATCGACACGCACCAGACCTTGAGCCGTGTAGCCGCCGTCATGGAGACCGTCTCGAGCCTGCAGCACTCTGGTGACCTGGCGCGTCAACAATGGCCGCGGTGCACGCGCTCTTCGTGACCGTGCGCCCGTGACGTAGTCGGTGACGTCACGAGCACAGAATGAGACCATGGACGCCCAGAATGCCAGCCCCGCAAACACGTCATGGCCGGTCGTCCAGCACCCCGCGAAGGGCGTGAAAAGGGCGTGCGGGGCGTGGAAAGGGCGTGTCACACCGGTCAACAGCGGTCACTCCAGTCCGCCTGTGTCACCCTAGAAATCGGGGCTGACCTGGGGTCATGCGCCGTGACCTGGTGTGGAGCGACGATTGTGTGAGGGTTCGATTCCCCCCAGCTCCACAAAAAGGGCCACCTAGCAGGGGAAATGCACCGAATGGACGAAGGGATTCTTCCCCCGTCCAAGGCACGGAAGGCCTGGGGCAATGCGGTCGAAATGGCGCCGCTGATCTGCTGGTTGATCACCGAGGCGACGGCACGCAAACGGAACGCGTCGGGGCCTAGGACGGAAAGAGGACGGATGACGCGAGCAATCCGAGCTCCATCCGAGTGGCACTCGTGACCTGATTGGTGATGCCACGTTGCTAGGCGGCGCTCGAACGGCCGCCGCGCTCCGTTATCCGGGCAACTCTCGTGAAGACGTCCTTCGCTCGCGCTTGAGCGCAAGTGGCCGTCGTCAGCGCGCCGTGTTAGGGCGTTCGCGAGCAGGTCCGCCGCGGCGTCGAGCATGTCACCCAACGCACGTCGGTGTCTGCTCCTGGGTGCGTCCGGTCGGAATCGTCAGTCGCGGGCCGGAGTGCATGCCGCGATGCCCCACCGTCGGATCGGGCCGCGGCCGTGGCGGGTCGGCTGCGCTCCATGAGTAGGCCATCGCAGATCGGTGCCCTTCGAGGTGCCGCTCACTCGGTCTGCCAAAATCACCGTATGGACGGAGTCCACGACATGGGGGGCATGCACGGGTTCGGCGAAATCCTGATTGAGGAGTACGACTGGAACCCGCGAGCGGACCTCGCCCGCCGCGGCGTACTGGAGCCCGAGGTGCTCCCCGGGTACTGGTTCCGCGACGACGCCCTGGCGCTGTTCGACGCCATCGGCGAGTACGTCACCGAGCTCGTCGGCGCCTTCTACTGCCACGACGACGACGTTCGCTGCGACGCCGAGCTCCAGGCGTGGGCGAGGGAGCTGGTCGCCGACGACGGTGCTCGTGTCGCCGGTACGCCGGTGACCGCCGAAGGCCGGCTGGAGTCCGTCGCCGACCTCGTCCGCCTGCTGCAGCACGTCGTCTACACGGTGTCGGCCGAGCACGGAGCGATGAACAACGGGCAGTGGGACCAGTTCGGGTACGTCCCGAACACGCCCGGATCACTGTTCATGCCGCCGCCGACCTCCAAGCACATGACGAACGAGGCCCTCCTCGTGTACGCGATGCCGGGCTACCGGTCGGCGATCGAGCAGATGGCGATGGTGCACATGCTGTCCGCGCCCACGCTGACGCCGCTCGGCAGTTACCCCGACGAGTTCTTCCTCGGCTCGCGAGCGGCCGAGCACTGCGTCGACCGCTTCCGATCGGGGCTCGACGACATCGCCTTCGCCATCGAGCACCGCAACCGCGAGCTGCCGCCCACGGAGCGGTACACGTACCTCGTGCCGTCCGATGTCGGTCGATCGATCACCATCTGACGGGGCGATCCCCGTGGTGCCTGGCTACTCGCTCGGCGCGTGCCTCCACCGCGACGACCGCCACCGGTTCTTCGGAGCCACGTCGGCCCGGCACGGCCCCGTCGTGGTCCGCCTCCACGCCAGCCCCGTCCCGACCGAGCGCGAGCTCGCGGCCACACGTCACGCGGCGGCGGTCGGCGCGCGCCTCGCCGGGGTCGACGGCGTCGTCGCTCACCTCGATCTCGTTCCGAGCGGGCGCGACCTCGCGCTCGTCACGGGGGTGGTCGACGGTGCCCGACCGCTGCGGTCCTTCGTCGGGAGCGACAGTCGACGTTGGTCGAGGTCTGCGCGCTCGGAGCGTCCGTCGCGTCGGCGCTGAGCGGCGTCCACCGGGCCGGGCTCGTCTACGGCGCCCTCTCGCCGGACAGCGTCCTCGTCGATCCGGGCGGTGCGGCGCACCTCGCCGATCTCGAGCGCGCCTCCGACGTCGAGGCCGAGACGTCACCGCTGTTCGGGCCGCCGCCGTCGGGACGGCACTCACGTACCTGTCGCCCGAGCAGACCGGTCGCGTGAATCGTGCGGTCGACGTGCGCAGCGACCTGTACTGCCTCGGCCTCGTGCTGTTCGAGCTGGTGTCCGGATCGCCGCCCTTCACCGATCCGTCACCACGGGCCCTCGTCCACGCGCACATCGCCCGCCGGCCACCGCGCCTCGACAAGCGGCGGCCGGGCTGCGCGACCTTGTTCGCGGACCTCGTCGACCGGCTGCTGCGCAAGCATCCCGAGGACCGCTACGCGACGGCTGCCGCGGTCGCTGACGACCTGCGGGCGATCGCCGACGACATCGCCGCCGGCCGGACACCGGCGTTCCTGCTCGGGCACCACGACGTCGAACCGCGACTGCGGCTCTCCGACGTGTTGTTCGGACGTGACCAGGAGCTCGCCGCGCTCCGCGATGCGCTGGCGGGTGCGGCAGCGGGAGGTCGGGAGCTCGCCTTCGTGTCGGGGTACTCGGGCATCGGCAAGTCACGGCTCGTCAACGAGCTGCAACGGCCCGTGGCCGCCGACCGATGGCTGGTTCGCCACCGGGAAGTTCGATCTCTACCGGCGCGACCTCCCGTACGCCGCGTTCGTCCAAGCGGCTGGGGAGCTCGTTCGTCAGGTGCTCACGCTCCCGGCCGTCGAGCTCGACGCGCTGGCGACACGACTCACCGAGGAGCTGCGCGCGTCCGCCGCCGCCCTGACCGAGCTGATCCCCGACCTCCAGCTCGTCATCGGCGAGCAGGCTCCGCCCGGCGAGGTGTCGCCGGCCGAAGCGCAGCGACGGCTCGAGGCGGGCATCCGCACGTTGGTGCGCGTCGTGGCGAGTGTCGACCACCCGCTCGTGCTCTTCATCGACGACCTGCAGTGGTCCGACCTGGCCTCGTTGCGCCTTCTCGGCGCGCTGATCGCGGAGGTCGCCGCGTCGGCGTTGCTCGTGATCGTGGCGTGGCGCGACAACGAGGTCGGTCCCGGCCACCACGCGTGGGACTTCGTGCAGCGCCATGGCGGGCCAGGCGGTGAGTCTCGTGCTCGAACCGCTCGGCGTGGACGGACGTGACCAACTGGGTCGCAGTGTCGATGCACGAGGAAGCCGACGTCGTGAAGGACCTCGCCCGGCTCACCCACGACAAGACGCTCGGCAACCCGTTCTTCGTGCGCCAGTTCCTCCGCGACCTCGTGACCGACGACCTGCTCCGGGTCGACGCCTCGGGGACCTGGTCGTGGGACGTCACGGCCGTCGACCGCCGCAGTGTCAGCGAGAACGTCGGCGACCTCGTCTCGCGCCAGGTCGCGCGGCTGCCGTCCGGCGTCCGGGAGATCCTCCAGGCGGCGTCGTGCGTCGGCCCCGAGTTCGACCTCGACTCGGTCGTCAGCATCGTCGGCGGCGATCGCGACGAGGCCGTCGCCGGCCTCCACGCCGCCCTCCGGTCGGGACTCGTCCTGCCGCGCGACGACGCCTATCAGTACGCGTCGGGCGGACGCTCTCGGCATCAACCCTCGGTTCGCGTTCCTCCACGACCGCGTGCAGGAGGTCGCTCACGAGTCGATGCCGCCCGACGCTGCGCGCCACGGGCCACCTGGCGCTCGCCCGGCGCGGCATGGAGGAGGGGGATCCCGATCCGGCCCGCGTCGATGAGCTCGCGGTCGACGTCGCCAGCCACCTCAGCGCCGCGATCGACGTCCTCGATGATCCGGCGGAGCGCACGGGTGGCGGCGCGTTGGCTCGTGGCCGGCGCCGTGCGGGCCAAGGCCGTGATGGCCACCGAACCGGCCCAGGTCTTCCTCGACCACGCCGACACGCTCCTGCCCGCGGATCGCTGGAACACGTATGCCGACCTGGCCCGCCGGCTGCACACGGAGGCCGCCGACATCGCCTACATCGAAGGTCGATTCGCGGACATCGATCGTCACGCCGTCCCTGTCCTCGCGCACACGTCGGACCCACTCGAGCGGATGCCGATCCACAACATCCACATCGGCATCGGCGTGGCGCAGAACCGATGGGGTGAAGCGACGCAATACGCGATAGACGTGCTCGCCGACGAGTACGGCATCGAGCTGCCGTACAAACCGTCGCTCGTGACTGTCGCCACGGAGATCGCGAAGATGCGGTGGCAGCTGCGCCGCTGGACGATCGACGACCTCCGGGACCTTCCCCCGATGCACGACGAGCTCGTCGACGCGTCGATGTCGCTGCTCATGAAGACGGCCACGAACGCGTACTGGGCGTCGCCGAACCTGGTGCCGTTGATCGGGCTGACGATGGTGCGCGAGTCGATCCGCCATGGGAACAGCGGGTTGTCGGCGTACGGCTACGTGCTCTACGGACTCGTGGCCTCGGCCGTGCTCTTCGAGGCGGAGCTCGGGTACCGGTACGGCGAGTTGGCGATGGAGGTCCTCGACCGGTCCGGCGCCCGCCACCTCGTCGGCAAGACGGCGCTCGTGCACCACGGCTTCATCCGCCACGGCGTCGAGCCGATGGCGACCTGCGGCAAGTCGGTGCTCGAGGGGTTCCACGAGGCGCACGCCGCGGGCGACATCGAGAACGCGGCGTACTGCGCGATGGCCGCCCTGTACACCGCCGTCGTGTCGGGCGAGCCGCTGCCGGCGTTGACCGAGCGCCTCGCGCCGTACGTCGACGCCGTGCGGGCGAGCGGGCACGAGCAGACGATCTACGGCACGTCGGTGTGGCTGCAGGCGGTCGACAACCTCGTGGCGAACTCCGTCGAGCCGGAGCTGCGGGGCGCGCACATCGACTTCGAGCCACGGCTGGCTGAGCTGTTGGTGTCCGAGGGCGGCAACGCGATCCCGCAGGGCGTGTGCGCGGCCGGGTTCCTCGCGTTCCTCCTCGACGACGACGAGCGCGCCGAACGCGCACCTCGGGCTGCTGTTCGCCAACATGCGCAACACGCCCGGGCAGGCGTACCTGATGCCGTGCCTCGGCATGTACGCGATCGTGCTCACCCGCAAGCGGGCGGCAGGGCGGGCGAGCAGCAGGCGATCGCCTCCGGCTCGTCGCGATCACCCGCCTGCTGGAGCGCCGGGCGAAGACGAACCCCGGTGACCATCGGCCGTTCCTCGACCTCATCGCCGCCGAGCGCGCCGCCGGCGCCGGCCGGCTCGACGCCGCCGCCCGCTTCCTCGACGCCGCCGGCACGGCGGCAGCGAGCGGGTTCACCTACCTCGAGGGGCTGGCGCTCGAGCGCGCGGCAGCGCTGCACGAGTCCCGCGGCCACACGGAGAGCGCCCGCCACCTCCTCGGCCGGGCGTTCGCCGTGTGGCAGCGGTACGGCGCCACGGCGCGACTGCGGCTCCTCGGACACGACCCGGCGGCGGACACGGAAGCCGACTCGTCGATCGACGTCGACACGCTGATCGACACCGCGGCCGCCGTCTCGCGCGAGCTCGAGGTCGACGGCGTCGTCGCCAAGGTGCTCCACCTCGCACTCGAGAACGCCGGCGCCGCCCGTGCCACCCTCTTCCTCCGGCGCGACGGGAACCTCGCCGTACGGGCCACCGCCACGGTCAGCGACGACGGCACGTTCGAACTGCGGGTGCCCGAGTCGACGCCGTCCGGGCAGGAACTCGATCCGACCTCGCCGGCACCGACGGCACCGGCCGCGTGGCCGGCACGGGTGGTCGACTACGTGGCCCGGACCGGCGACGACCTGATCGTTCCCGACGCATCCGCCGACCGGCGCTTCGAGCGCGACCCGTACGTCCGCCAGCACCGCGTCCGCTCGGTGCTGTGCGCCCCGCTGCACCGGGCCGGGGAGTTGACCGGCGTGCTGTACCTCGAGAACTCGCTCGGACCCGACGTCTTCACCGTCCGCCACCTCACGATCGCCCGCACCATCGTCGGGCAGGCCGCGATCGCCATCGAGAACGCCGGCCTCTACGAGCACCAGCGCGAGATGGCGACCGCGTTCAGCCGGTTCGTGCCGCGGCCGTTCCTCGAGCACCTCGAACGTTCCAGCGTGGTGGACGTGCAGCTCGGCGACGCCGTCGCCGCCGACGTGACCGTTCTCTTCAGCGACATCCGCGACTTCACCTCGATCTCCGAACTTCTGTCGCCCGCCGACAACTTCCAGCTCCTCAACTCGTACCTCGCGGCGATGGACCATCCCGTGCACACCAACGGCGGGTTCATCGACAAGTACGTCGGCGACGCCGTGATGGCGCTCTTCGTGGACGCCGCCGACGGGGCGGTCGCGGCAGCGGTCGGGATGACCGACGCGCTGCGGCGGTTCAACGCCGGCCGTGACGGCCAACCGCTCCGCATGGGCATCGGTCTGCATGCCGGGCCGGTGATGCTCGGCACGATCGGCTCGGCGCAACGGATGGAGACCACCGTCATCGGCGACACGGTCAACACGGCGTCGCGCCTCGAGGGGCTCACCCAGCACTACGGCGCCGCGGTCCTCGTGTCGGATGCGGTGCGCGACCGGCTGCGCGAACCCGGCCGGTTCACGTTCCGCGAGGTCGGCCGCGTCCGCGCCAAGGGCAAGAGCGCACCGGTCACCGTGCACGAGGTGCTCGACGCCCGTGGCGACGAGATGGGCGCGCTGGTCGCCGCACTGCCGAACTTCGCGGCCGGTCTGGCGGCCTGGTACTCGGGTGACTTCGACACCTCGAGAGCGGGCTTCTCGGACGCCGTCGGCATCGCGCCCGGCGATCAGCTCGCGGCGGACTACCTCGGCAAGATCGACGACCTCGCAGGCACCACGCCACCCGCCGACTGGGACGGCGTCGACCGCCGACTCGACAAGTGAACGATCGGGCGGCGAGCGATCAGGGCGGATCGGGCATCGGCGGCACGGCGATCCAGTCCGGGTCGCGCCGGCTGTCGCCGAACTCGGCAGGCATGCCACTCAGCCGGTAGCTGAGCAGCCGAGCCCGCATCGTCCACCGGCCGGCGAGGCGCAGGTCGCTCAGCGAGTGCGGGTCGTCGATCGAGCGGCCGCGTGGGACCGGTAGGCAGTCGGGGTGGTTCGCCAGGTCGAACGCGGTGAGCATGCTCTCGGTGTAGTCGAGCGCCTCGTCGAGGACGATGTGAGCGACGTCGTGCCACGGGTGAACCGAGTCGTCCCACACGTACTGCGCCGTCACCCATTCCGGGTCGGGGCCCGGCGGCTTGCGCCGTGCCTGCAGCTGGAGCACGAACTCGATGGTGCCCCCGGCGAGCCGCTCACGGGCCTCGTCCTTCAGGTAGTTGCGGTTGCGCGTCTCGTCCGGCAGCGGGTTCTGGAACCACGGGTGGGGCAGGTCGTCCGGCGTCGGCAGACCGTCCGGGTCGTACGACAGCGGCCACAGCCGGTAACGCACGTAGTGGTAGTTCCCGTCGAGGTCGATCAGACCGAAGCAGGTCTGGGAGTGGTACACGATCGACCCGATCGAGGTCGGATCTCGCCGCATGCCGTCCTGCCCACCGGCGAGGGCCATCGGGTGCTGGCCGAGGTACGGCGTCCAGTTCTTCCCTCGGCCGGCCATGGTGCCGCGCATGAAGCCGATGAAGGTGCGGGCGCTCCAGAAGATCGCCAGCGATCCACTGTTGAGCAGGAGGTCGAGCGGCGACGTCTGCCGATCGTCGGCGAGCTTCAGCCCGGCGCCGCGAATCACCATCTTGGCGTCGTCTTTCCACGTAGCGGCCCCGAACCTCATTCGGCACGGGAACTCGGTGCCCGGCGTGAAGAACTCGTTGCGGGGAAACGTCGGTTCGTCGACGATGCGCAGCTTGCCTCGCGTCACGATGCCGTTCTCGTGCGACATCCGCGACTTCGTGACGAAGCTGTTGAGCGCCAGGAGCGCGGTGACCCAGACGACCGTGAACTTCAGCTGCAGCAGCTTCAGCGCGCTGACGACGCCCTCGAGGTATTTGAACATGGTGCCTTCCGCTCGGACGGACCGGCCGATGATAGGGCACGCTCGCGCTGGTGGCTCAACAAACGGGGGACCGTGGGTCGTCACTTCAGGCCGCGGATGAACGGTCGGGCGAGCGCCGCCGGCTGGCGCACCCGCTTGGCGAACACGGCCATCGCCACGATCGTCACGACGTTCGGGGCCATCGCCAGGAACGCCGGGTCGATGGCGCTCGTAGCCGAGCGACGGGATCGTCAGCACGAACGAGCCGACGAGACCGAACAGCAGGCAGCCGGCGACCGTGCCCTTCAGCGTCCAGCCGCCGAAGATCACGGCGGCGATGGCGATGAAGCCGCGGCCGCCGATCAGCGAGTCCTCGAACCGGCCCGACGCGGGCGAACAGGAAGTAGCCGCCGCCGAGCCCGGCCGTGAGCCCGGCGAGGTAGATCGTCTGGCGGCGGAGCTTGTTGACGTGGAGGCCGGAGACGTCGGCGGCGTTCGGGTCCTCGCCGACCGCCCGCACCTCGAGCCCCCAGCGGGTGCGGTAGAGGAGCCACCAGACGAGCGGCACGAGCGGGTAGACGAGGTAGAGCACCCACGGCTGGTCGAACAGCGCCGGGCCGACGAGCGGGATGTCGGCGAGCAGCGGGATCGTCGACGCGGCTCGACGACGTCGGACTGCGGCTCGAGCTCGCTCGGCGAGGAAGCCGACGAGGCCGAGCACGAGCACGTTGAGCACCAGGCCGACGACGAACTGGTCGGCCGGCAGGCGGTGGCTCATGTTCGCCTGCACCGACGCGACGAGCAGGCCGGCGACCGCCGCCATCAGCGAGCGCCGACCCACGTCGAGCCGGTGAGGTCGACGCCGACGGCCGCGGCGAACGCCCCGGCGAGCATCATCCCCTCGAGCGAGATGTTGATCGTGCCCGCCTTCTCGGCGACGAGCTCGCCCGAGCGCCGCGAACAGCAGCACGACGGCGGCGATCGCCGCGTTGCGGTACGCGCTCTCGTTGGTGGCGATGTCGCCGAGCGCGGACGAGGAAGTCGCCCACGTCAGACCCTCGACGCTCGTGGCGGCCAGCGCCCGGCGGCGCTCGCGGACGTAGAGGATCGCCGGCGGCAGCAGCAGCGGCGAGCACGAGCAGGCCCTGCACGACGTCGGCGATGCGGCCGGACACGCCGGTGGCGCGCAGGAAGCCCGACCCGGTGCGCAGGCCGCCGAACACGAAGGCGACGAAGATCAGCCACGAGCACCCGCTGGCGGGCGACGAGCGCGACGAGCAGCCCGGCGAACCCGATCCCGGCGCCGAAGTTGGCGACGAGCTGGTAGTTGCCGAAGTCGCCGCCGGCCAGCATGACGCCGCCGGCGAGGCCGGCGAACCCGCCGGAGACGAGCATCGCGCCGACGCCGTAGCGGCGCTCGGACGACGCCGGCGCGCCGGGCGCGTCCGCGGGTTGCGGCCGAGCATCCGCAGCCGGAAGCCGACGACCGATCGGCTCGAGGACGATCGACAGCACGATGGCGAGCACCAGGGCGAGCGAACGACGCTGAGTCGGGAACTCGTTGCCGAACAGCGTGACCCGCGGGATCCGGGCGTCGGCGGTCGAGCGGCTCGCTGACCTGGTTGCGGTTGGCCCGCCCGGCCGCCGGCGCCAGGAGCAGCGAACCGGTTGCGCAGCCCGCAGCCCATCAGGTTGGCGGCGACCGTGCCCAGCAGCAGCGTGCGTCAGCACCTCGGGCACGTTGCGCCAGTAGCGCAGCACGCCGGCGATGCCGGCCCAGATCGCGCCGCCGACGACGCCGGCGACGCAGCGTCACGACGAGCACGAGCGGGCCCGGGCCCGCCGAGCCGGACGCCGACGTAGGCGGCGAAGCACGGCGCCGATGACGAGCTGGCCCTCCTGGCCGATGTTGACCAGGCCGGCCCGGCCGCTGACGATCGTGCCGAGCGCGACGAGCAGGATCGGTGCGCGACACGCCGAGCGTCAGCCCCCACCGGCCGGGCTCGCGGACGCTGCCGTCGAGCATCGCCGTGAAGACGTCGGTCCACGACCCACCGGTCGACGGCGACGAGCACCGCGGCGAGCGCGAGCGCCGCGCCGATGCACACCACGTAGAGCACGACGACCTCGGCCGTGATGCCGACGCCGCGATCGCTGCAGCGCCGCCGCGGCGACCTCGTCGGACTCCGGGTCGGTGACGATGTGCTCGCCGACGTCACTCACCGGCGGACCGACTCGGTCGCGGTCGCGCCGCCCATCAGCAGGCCGAGGCGCTCGAGGTCGACGTCGCCGCGCGTGCATCTCACCGACGATCCGACCCTCGCGAGATCACGACGATGCGGTCGGAGAGGTCGAGGATCTCCTCGAGCTCGGTCGAGATCAGCAGCACGCCGACGCCGGCGGCGGCGACCTCGCGCAGCCGGGCCGACATGTACTCGATGGCGCCGACGTCGAGGCCACGCGTCGGCTGGGCGGCGACGAGCACCCGCGGGATCGTGCGACAGCTCGCGGGCGAGCACGACCCGCTGCTGGTTGCCGCCCGACAGCGACCACATCGGCGCGTCGGGCCCGGTGCAGCTGATGTCGAAGCGATCGATCAGCTCGCGCGGCCTGCTGCGCGCATCAGCCGGCGGTCGATCAGGCCGCGCCGGGCGACGCGGCTCGGGGTCGGCGAGGAACAGGTTCTCGGCGACGGTGAAGTCGAGCACGCACCCGGAGTCGTGGCGGTCCTCGGGGATGACCGCGACGCCGGCGCGCGCCATCGCCCCGGCCCGGCCCGTGACGACGCTCGCGCCGTCGACCTCGACCGCGCCCGGCGTCGAGCGCGACGCAGGCTCGACAGCACGTCGCCGAGGGCGCGCTGGCCGTTGCCCTCGACGCCGGCGACGCCGACGATCTCGCCCGGCGTGCACGTCGAGCGTGAGCCCGTCGAGCAGCACCCGGCCGTCGCGGGCTGCGCACCGTGGCGTCGACGATCCGCAGCGACCGGCGCGCGCGTGCCGGCTCGTGCGCCGTCGGCGATCGCCGTCGGTCCGCGGCGTGGCGGTTGACGACGACGCCGAAGCGCCGCGCGCTCGCCGCGCAGCGACACCTCGCGCCCGACCATCGCCCGGGCCAGCGAGGCGGCGTCGCTCGATCGCCGTCGCGCGGGTCGTCGACGACCCGGCCGTCGCGCATGATCGTGATCTCGTCGGTCGCCGACAGGATCTCCGGCAGCTTGTGGCTGACGAGCGCGACGGCCTTGCCCTCCTCCTCGACGACGCGGCGCAGCGCGTCGAACAGGAACTCCGACTCGGCCGGCGACAGCACCGACGTCGGCTCGTCGAAGACGAGCACCTGCGGGATCGCGGCGCAGGCACTTGATGATCTCGACCCGCTGGCGCATGCCGGCCGACAGGTCGGCGATGCGGTCGTCGGGATCGATCGTCGAGGCCGTACTGCTCGCTGATCTCGCCGACCCGCTCGCGCGATCGCGCTGCGGGTCGAGGCGGCCGACGTCGCCGAGCGCGACGTTCTCCCACACGGTCAGCGCCTCGACGAGGCTGAAGTGCTGGTGCACCATGGCGATGCCGTGCTCGGCGGCGTCGATCGGGTCGTCGATCCGCACCGGCTGCGCCGTCGCAGCCGGATCTCGCCGGCGTCGGGCAGGACGAGGCCGATCAGCACCTTCATCAGCGTCGACTTGCCGGCGCCGTTCTCGCCGAGGATGCCGTGGATGCGACCACGGTGCAGCGTCGAGGTCGACGTCGGTCGCAGGCGACGACCGCGCCGAAGCGCTTGGTGATGCCGATCAGCTCCGACGGCGGGCGGGGAGTGGCTCCCCCGCCCGCGCGCTCGTCGACGCCGTGACGTCATGGAGTGACGATCAGCCCTCGGCGAAGGCCTCGGCGTCGATCTGCGCCGAACTGCTCGGCGAGCTCGCCGGCGGCGATCTGCGCGTAGACGTCGTCCATCGCCGCCTGCTGCTCCGGCGTCGGCGTCGCAGATCACCGCGCCCGGCTCGGGATCGACGCCGACCTTGAACTGCTTGATGTCGCCCTCCTGGAACGTCGCCGTCGATGATCTCGGCCATGACGGCCCGCACGTAGTCGCCGCCGTCGAACTTGACGGCGATGTCGTAGTCGAGCTCCTCCGTCGGTCTCGCACACCGTCGACGAGCCGGCGCTCATCGTGATGAGCCCGGCCTCGTTGGCGGCCTGGACGACCGGCCGGTGGGCGCCACCGAGGTACGGGTAGACGGCGTCGGCGCCCTCGTCGATCGCGGTCTGCAGCGCGGCGGTGGCGTTGGCGGTGTTGTCGAAGTCGAACGGGAAGTCACCGGTCGGGACGTAGGTCATCGTGTACGCCGGGTCGACCGCCTGCAGGCCGAGCTCGAAGGCCAGGTACGCCTGCTTCTCGAAGCCGAGGTCGCAGCAGCCGATGAACGACGACCGCGTCGCCGCCGCTGCTCCTGCAGCAGCAGGCCGGTCGCGTAGCCGGCGGTGTAGCTGATCTCGGCGCCGTCGTCGGTGCTCTGGGCGAGGCCCGGGTTCTCCGGGAAGCCGGCGCCGCAGTTGCAGTACCAGAAGATGTCCGGGTACTCGCTCGATCAGCTGCGGCAGCGGCTCGGCGATCTCGGACGCGCCGACGATGATGACGTCGACGCCCTGCTGGGCGAGGTCGCCGATCGCGGTGGCGGCGTCGGCGGCCTGGATGTTGTCGACGACGATCGGCTCGTCGAAGCCGTTCTCCTCGGACGAGCTCCGTGGCGGCGTCGACGACCGCCTGGTAGTAGGCGCCGTCGTCGGCCGGGCCGGCGGCGGCGATGCCGAAGACGACCTCGCCGTCGCCGTTCGTGTCGAGCGCCTGCGGCGCACGGTCGCCGCGGCGCGCTCGGTGTCCGGCGGCTCGGTCGCTGCGTCTCGGTCGCGCCGGCGTCGGTCGCGGTGCCTCGGTCGCCGGCGTGTTCGGTCGCCGGCGGCGGCCGTCGTCGTCGGCGGCGGCGTCCGTGCCGTGTCGCGGCGTCGTCGTCGTCGTCGTCGCCGCACGCGGCGGCGATCAACGTCAGCACTGCGGCGCCGGCCGGCGAGCCGGACCGGGCGGTCGGGTCGCTTCCTCATGGTCGCTGGTTCCCCCTTGTGTTGGTCCGGTTCGGACTGATGGTCAGACCATGACGTGAACTTAGGCGATCTGGCGGGGCGACGCGATCGCTCGGGTCGGCCACCGCCTCCGGTAGCGCTGGACGAGCCAGCGGTTGAACTGCACGTGGCTCTCCTCCTGCCACGAGTAGCGCCCACGCGGCGCGAACCGCGAGCCGCAGCCCGCGCTGCACCTTGGTGGTGGCGTCCTGGTCCTGGCGGACGAACACCTGCACGCCGACGTCGGACAGCGCGAGCTTGTGCTCGAACAGCGGGTCCTCGAGTGCCGACGGGTGGAACAGGTAGCCGATCTCGACGTCGATCGTGTCCGCCGCTTCGGGCGGACGAGGAAGAAGAAGCACTGGTCGGGCGCCGTGCCGAAGCACAGCGTCGGCGGCACAGCGCGAACGTCGAGCGGCATCCGCTCCTCCTCGGTCAGCTCGGGGAACACCGGCATGATCGTGCGGTGGGTGGCGTTGAAGCCGCCGTCGATGTGGGTGTAGCCGGCGGTGCGGAAGATCACGTTGCGAGTCGTCGTCCCACGTCGACCGGGAAGGCGGTCATGTTCGCTCGGGCAGAAGTCCTGGACGAACTGGTGCAGCCGGTTGGCGTGGTAGCCGTCGTTGAAGTTCTCGAACATCACCTTCCAGTTCCACGGCAGGTCGGTGAGCGTGAACGTGCCGGGGCAGACGGCGTCGTCGAGGTCGTAGTTCTCGAGGTACGGCTCGTAGCGCGCGAGCGTCGGCGCGAGCGGCGGCGCCGTCGGCGTCGATGTTGACGAACACGAAGCCCTGCCACAGCTCGACGCGCAGCGCGGGCAGCGCGGAAGTCCGTCTTGTCGAAGCCCTCCGTGCGCTCCATCGCCGGCGCGCCGAGCAGGCGGCCGTCGAGGCGCGTAGTTCCAGTGGTGGTACGGGCACTTGAACGTCGTCGCAGTTGCCGCTGCCGTCGCACACCTGCATCGCGCGGTGCTGGCACACGGCCGACAGGCAGTTGACCGTCGCCCTCCTTGTCGCGCACGACGATCAGCGGCTCGTCGGCGATCGTGACCGTGAACCAGTCGCCGGGTTCGGGGATCGCGCGACGCCCGCCCGACGCACAGCCACTCGTGGGCGAACAGCGCGTCGTACTCGAACGCGCAGGACCTCGTCGACGTGTACAGCTCGGCCGGCAGCGTCGCCGCCGTGGCGACGTCGGACGTCGACTCGTCGAGCGAGTCGGCCAGCAGCGTCGTGCGGTCAGCAGTGCATCGTGACGCCCATCGTTCGGTCTCCTGTCGTCACGTTCGGTCGCTCCGTTCGCGCCGCCCCGTAGCCGCCGCCGCCCGGCAGGTCGAGGCGCACGACGTCGTCGGGCTGCAGCGTGATCCGGGCCTGCGTGGTGACCGGCTCGCCGTTGACGCTGAAGCGCCCGGCTGCGCCCGGCTCGCCGCCGAAGATGCCCTGCGGCGCCTCGGCCAGCCGGCTGGTGACGGCGTTGAGCTGCCACGGCCGGGTGGTGTCGACGCGTGAACTCGATCGTCTGGCCGAGCCCGCCGGTCTGCGCACCGCGCGCCGCCCGAGCCCGGCCGCAGCGCCTTGCGCCGGAACCGGATCGGCGCCGACGCCTCGACCACCTCGATCGGCACCGCGGCGACGCCGGTCGGGTACGAGCAGGCGTCGAGGCCGGGCTTGCGTCGCCCGGGCGCCGACACCGCCGGCGTAGGTGAACATCGCCGTGATGAACGGGCTGCCGTCGTCGTGGTTGCCGTTCACCTGCATCGTCCACACCGCGCCCGAGCCCTCGGCCATCGCCTGCTCGGGCGCGATCTGGGCCAGCGCCTTGAGCAGCGCGTTCGGGCAGGAACATGCCCGACGACGTGGCGGGCGGTGCACGGCTGCGGGCGACACGGCGTTGACGATCGAGCCCTCCGGCGCCTCGACCTTGATCGGCGCCAGGCTGCCGTGGTTGTTGGGGATGTCGGGGTTGAGCACCGCTGCGCACCGTGAACGTCGTGTAGGCGTGGGTGTAGTTCTTGACGACGTTGATGCCCCACGGGCTGGCGCGGCGAGCTGCCGTCGTAGTCGACGGTGATCTCGCCGGCGTCGGGGTCGACCGTGCAGGGCGCAGACGATGTCGATCCGGCTGCCGTCGGCGAGGTCGAGCACGGCCGACGACGTGGTAGGTGCCCGCCGGCAGCGCGCGGATGCTGGCGCCGGGTGGCCGCCTCCGACTGCGCTCGATGATCTCGTCGGCGAGGTCCTCGATGTCGTCGAGCCCGTGCTGGTCGCACAGCGCCGTGCAGCCGCTGCGCGCCGACCTCGCCCGACGCCATCTGGGCGTGCAGGTCGCCGGCCATGTGGTCGGGCTGGCGGACGTTGGACAGGATGAACTTCCACACGTCGTCGTTGCGCTCGCCGCGCGTCATCAGCTTGCAGATCGGGATCCACAGGCCTTCCTCGAAGCAGTCGCGCCCGCCGGCGCCGATGCCGTAGCCGCCGACGTCGGTGTGGTGGATCGTCGAGCCGAACAGCGCGATCACCCGGCCGTTGCGCCACACCGGCACGAGCACGGTGACGTCGAGCAGCTGGCCGGCCGTCTTGTACGGGTCGTTGGTGATCAGCACGTCGCCCGGCTCGAGCGATGTCGATCGGGTACTCGGCGAGGATGTTGGCGACGCCGATCGCCAGCGAGTTGATGTGGCCGGGCGTGCCGGTGACGGCCTGGGCGACCATCCGGCCGCGCCGGTCGAACACGGCGTTGGCGAGGTCGCCCGCCTCGCGCACGATCGGGCTGAAGGCCGCGCGCTGCAGCGCCCGCGCCTGCTCGTTGACGGTGGCGATCAGGCTCTGCCACAGGATCTCGAGCTCGATCGGGTCGAACGTCGCGCCGGTCACGCTGGCCTCCGATCGATGCTGCGCACGTCGGCTCCCTGCGGGTGGCGACGAGGCTGCCGTCGGGCGCGACCTCGACGCGCCAGCCGGGACGGACGACGACCGTCGTCTCGCGCTCCTCGACGATCGCCGGGCCGTCGAAGCGGTCGCCGGCACCGAGGTCGGCGCGTCGGTACACCGGCGTCGTCGACGGCGGCGCTGCCGCGCGTCGAACACGACCGGCGCGGTGGCCGGTCGGCGTCGCGCGCCGCACCGGCGGCGACCGGCGTCGGCTCGAACTCGGCGTGCCGCCGACGACGGCCGAGAGCCGCCACGTGACGACCTCGATGCCGACGTCGGGGATCGTCAGGCCGTAGATCCGCCGGTACTCGGCCTCGAACGCGCGCGAGCACGTCGTCGTCGCCGGCCGGCCACGTGCGTCGCCCTCGCCGACCCAGACCGTGACCTCGTTGCCCTGCCCGGCGTAGCGGGCGTCGACGCCGTAGCGGAAGCGCACCGTCGTCGGCGGGCACGCCGGCGGCGAGCAGCACGCGACGACCCTCGGCGCGCAGCTCGTCGAGCAGCCGCGTCGCGCTCGGCCGCGTCGATGCGTCGTCGAGGTCGCGGACCATCGAGCGGGCGAGGTCGATGCGCACCGGCGACACGAGCGTGCCGAACGCCGACAGCACGCTGGCGTTGACCGGGAACACGACCCGGTCGACTCGAGCAGCTCGGCCACGCCGCAGGCGTGCACCGGCCCGGCGCCGCCGAAGGCGAGCACCGAGACGCCGCGCAGGTCGACGCCCTGCTCGACGGCGTGCATCCGCGCCGCGGCCGCCATGTTCTGGTTGACGATCTCGTGGATGCCGGCCGCGGTGTCGATCGCGTCGAGGCCGAGCCGTCGGCCGACGATCGCCCGATCGGCGTGTCCGCCGCGCGCGACGTCGAGCGGCATGTCGCCGCCGAGGAAGCCGGCCGGGTCGAGCAGGCCGAGCAGCGACGTCGGCGTCGGTGACCGCCGGCTCGCGTGCCGCCGCGGCCGTAGCGGCGCCGGGCCCGGGCTCGGCGCCGCTCGACTCGGGCCCGACCTTGAGCAGGCCGAACTGGTCGACGCGGGCGAGGCAGCCGCCGCCGGCGCCGATCTCGACGAGGTCGACCGACGGCACCGACACCGGGAACCCGGAGCCCTTCTTGAAGCGGTAGATGCGGGCGACCTCGAACGTGTTCGTGAGGTCGGGCTCGCCGTGCTCGATCAGGCACGCCTTGGCCGTCGTGCCGCCCATGTCGAAGCACAGCAGCCGGTCCTCGCCGCAGCCGGCGGGCGAACCACGCGCCGGCGAGCGCGCCGGCGGCCGGGCCGGACTCGACGAGGCGGATCGGGAAGCGGGCGGCGTCGTCGGCCGACACCACGCCGCCGTTGGACAGCATCATCAGCACCGAGCCGCCGAAGCCCTCCGCCGACAGCCACTTCTGCAGCTCGTCGAGGTACGGGCCGATCACCGGCATCGTCGCCGCGTTGCACGCGGTGGTGATCATCCGCGGGTACTCGCGGATCTGCGGCGACACCTCCGCCGAGATGCACACCGGCACGCCGAGCTCGCGCGCGCAGGTGCTCGGCGACGAGCCGCTCGTTGGCGGCGTTGACGTAGGCAGTTGAGGAAGCAGACCGCGACCGCTTCGACGTCGGCCGCCGCGCAGCTCGGCGGCGAGCGCGTCGAGCGCGGCGCCGGCTCGGGCTCGCGCGAGCACGTCGCCGGCGGCGCTGACCCGCTCGTCGATCTCGAACGTGAGGTCGCGCGGCGATCGGCGGCGCCGGGAACTCGATCTGCAGGTCGTACATGTCGTAGCGGTGCTCGTCGCGGATGAGCAGCGTGTCGCCGAAGCCGTCGGTGGTGACGAGCCCGGCCCGGCCGGTCTTGCCCTCGATCAGCGCGTTGGTGATCAGCGTCGTGGCGTGCACGATCGGCGCCGTGATGTCGGCCGGGCTGCACGCCGGCCTTGGCGAGCAGCGTGGCCGACGCCGCGGCGCACGCCGTCGAGCGGGGCGGTCGGCGTGGTCAGCGTCTTGTCGACGACGACCGCGCCGGAGGCGGCGTCGAGCAGCACGACGTCGGTGAACGTGCCGCCGATGTCGACGGCGAGCCGCCAGTCCGCGGCCGCTCATCAGCCTTCGCTCCGCGAGGTCGGTCGCGCGGCGGCGCGAACACGTCGAGGATCCAGCACTCGCCGTACTCGTCGTCGCCGATGAAGACCGAGTCGCCGTGCCACACCGACCGCGGCGCGAGGTAGACCTCGCCGTCGTCGAGCACGACGCGCGTCCTGCGTCCTCGGGTCGTCGCCGATGCGGAAGTCGAGCTGCCCGCGCACCACGATGCCGAGCTGCTCGTTCTCGGCGTGGTGGTGCAGGAACGCTGCCGGTGGCGCCGCCCGTGATGCGCCAGAAGCACATCTGCAGGTGCGTCGCCGGTGATGACGCGCCGGCGGAAGCCCGGCCGATCGGTCTCGCGGAACGCGTCGTCGTCGAAGAAGTAGCAGTAGGCGTGGTGCAGGTCTGCCATCTCGTTCCGTCGGATCGGCCTAGACCAGCTCGTGGACCATGCGTGCTCGACGTTGGCGAGGTGGCGCTCGGAGGCGTCGACACGTCGACCGCGAGTGCCGTCGACGAACGCCTTGGCGATCGCCTGGTGATCGAGCGATCGATTGCCCGATGATGCGGTCGACCCGCTCGCGGTTGGCCTCGTCGTACAGCAGCGACTCGAACTCGTCGCGACGGAACAGCGCGTCGAGCACCTTGCCGTACAGCTCGACCAGCAGCGGGTTGGCGCAGCCGCTGGCGATCAGTCGTGTGGAAGACGCGGTCGAGCGCGACGGAACTCGTCGAGCGGCATGCCGGCGCGGAACTGCGCCGCGACGCGAGCGGATCTCGGCGCGCTGCGACTCGGCGTCGCCCGCACGCGCGGCGAGCTCGAAGATCGGCAGCTCGAGCACGCGGCGGGTCTCGAACAGCTGCGCGGACGTAGTCCTTGCGGGAGTCCGGCGCCGTCCGTCGGACCGGGCACCGTCACGGCGGCAGGCGCTCGACGACGTGGACACGATTGCCCGGCGTTGACGACGCCGAGCGAGATCAGGCCCTGGAGCGCTTCGCGTACCGACGTCCGGGCCACCGCGAACTGTTCGCGAGAGCGCCCGCTCGGATGGCACCGGGCGACCGGGCGCGAGCTCGCCGGAGGCGATCCGCTCGATGAGCTGCGTCCGCACCTGGTCGCGACGTCTGGCGGACGATGGGCGCGAAGTCGGCATCCATCAACGTCGGCCGGTGCTCCGAGCGGTCGGCGAAGCGCGCCTGTTCGGCGTCGAGGTCGAGGCGGCGCGACGATCGCCTCGTGCTCCTCGTCGCCCCACAGCTCGGCCGGCGACGAGCCACATGACCTCGAACTCGAGCCCGTCGGGGTCGTGGGCGTAGAGGCTCTTGTTGGGGCCGTGGTCGCTGTCGCCGACGAGGGCGCCGGCGTCGGCGAGCCGCGTCTGCAGCTCGGCCAGCTCGTCGAGCGAGCGAACCTCCCACGCGATGTGGTACAGCCCGACGGTCCGCTCGCCCGCCTCCGACGGCCCGGCCGGCGTCGCCGATCGAGAAGAAGGCGATGTCGTGGTGGTTCGGCGAGTCGGGCCCACGCATGAACGCGAACGCCCCGTTCGGGTCGTCGACCACCGTGCGTGAAGCCGAGCACGTCGGTGTAGAAGCGCTGCTGGCGGCGGGCGTCCCGCACGTACAGGACCGCATGGTTCATGCCGATGATCCCCACGGGCCTCACCCCATCTGTGCCGGACGGTGCTGGCCGTCGTGGACTGATGGTCTGACCATACCGGACGGGTCGCGCGCCTGTCGAGATCGGTCGAACGTCAGGGCGTGAGATCGAGCACGTAACGCTCGGCGGACGGGACGAAGCCGACCCGCTGCGAGGTAGCCGCGATGGACGTCGTTGCCGGGGCTCGTCACGAGGCGCGAGATGCCGGCCGAGCGGAAGACGTCGGCGCCGCGACCGAACAGCCAGTGGCCGAGGCGCGAGTCGCGGTAGGCCTGCAGCACGTAGTCGAGGTGCAGCTCGAGCTCGTTCCCGTGACGCTCGCCGATCACCACGCCGGCCGGGCAGGCCGTCGCGAGTGAGCAGGAGCGCGACGGCGCCCGCGCTCGGCATCGTGAAGGTGGGTTGGAAGCGGTGGATGTCGTCGAGATGGAAGGCGATGAAGTCGAGCAGGAACGGCGCGTCGCGCGGGATCAGCGACGCGCCCAGATCCCGATGGAGGCCGAGCTCGGCCCGCAGGAACCAGATGTTGATCCCGGCGATCGCGGCGTTCGTCACGATGATCGGGATCGAGCTGATGAGGACGCCGTACACGACGAACACGACGGAGCCGGCGAGCGAGATCGTCCGCAGGCGAACCACCGAGGTCATCGCCAGCGACAGGACGACCAGCGCGGATGCCACGTAGCCGACGATCTCGGCGCCATCGAGCTCGAACACCGCCGGGATGGTACCGACCCGCCCGCCGCCGTCGTCCGCTCACCGACCTGCCACCGACGCGCGCCCACCGTCTGACCCCGGGAATCGATGTCCGCCGCCGAGCAGAGACGGCGAGAGGGTCAGGTGGGGGCGCCGTGGCGGCCGGCGCCGGCGGCGAAGCGGGCGGCGCCCGCCTGCGTCTCGCCGGAGCGGAGCACCTCGAGGCCGAGCTCCGTCTCCCTCGTCGAGCGCGTCGGTCAGGTCGAGGTCCCACTGCTCGTAGGACGAGCGGCGGTCGCTGCGCAGGCAGCCCTGCGGGAACGCCGCGAGCTCGCGGGCCAGCGCGACCGCGGCGGCGAGCGCGCCGCCCGGCTCGACCAGCCGGTTGGCGAGGCCCATCGCAGGGCCTCGTCGCCGCTGACGCCCCGCCCGGTGAGGATCAGGTCGAGGGCGTGGCTGTGGCCGATCAGCCGCGGCAGCCGGATGGTGCCGCCGTCGATCAGCGGCACGCCCCAGCGCCGGCAGTAGACGCCGAAGATGGCGTCGGTCGGCCGCCACCCGCAGGTCGCACCAGAGCGCCAGCTCGAGCCCGCCGGCGACGGCGTGGCCCTCGACGGCGGCGATCACCGGCTTCGACAGCAGCATCCGGGTCGGGCCCATCGGACCGTCGATCGCACGTCGGCGTCGACCCGGTTGCCGCGGCCGCTGGCCGACCGCCTTGAGGTCGGCGCCGGCGCAGAACGTGCCGCCGGCCCCGGTCAGCACGGCGACGGCGAGGTCGTCGTCGGCGTCGAAGGCGCGGAACGCCGCGGCCAGCGCGGCCGCCGTCGGACCGTCGACGGCGTTGCGGACCTCGGGCCGGTCGATGGTGACGATGGCGACGGCCCGTCGCGTTGCTCGATGACGGTCTCGATTCGCCCAAGGTCCATCTACGAAGTATCGCCGCTCACGATCAGGCGGCGAGCGCTGCCTCGGTCGGGGGGACGTAGGTCTGCCGAGCGCCCGTCACCAGGCTGAGTCCCGCCAGGCCGGGGAGGCGGTCGATCCGACGGTCGATGCGAGCCGCCATCTCGCGCCCGTCGTCGCCACCGAAGAGGTAGTCGATGAGGTGCCGGCTCTCGTCTTCGCCCATCAGGTCGGAACCGACCGGGGCCCAGAACCGGCGCAGCGCCGAACCGGGTCAGCCGCTGTGCGGCGCGGCTCGCGCCCAGGCGGGTCGTCGCCTGGGACGCGTAGAAGTCGATGTGGCGTCCCTCCTGGCGCATGATCCGCCGCAGCAACTCGGTGAGCACCGGGTGCTGGGCAGCGCTGCGCGAGCATCGAGTAGCCGGCTTGCGTCGTCCACTCGTTCACGGCTCCCCACGTCATGTGCACCGCACCGATGGCACGTCCCGAGACGGCCGACGCAGCCCCGTGGAGGAACGGCTGCACGCCCTCTCGCACGCCGCCTCGCACGACGGAGCCGGCGGACCTCGTCATCGCCACGCACCTCGCCGTGGGCGGCGAGCACGCGGCCGATCGCCTCGCCGTGCCAGTACTCCTCGAAGCTCCAGAACGTCAGGAACGTGGTGACCGTCGGGTCACGGTGAGCCGACGTGACGAGCAGGTCGCGGAGATAGCAGACGGTGTGGAGCTCCACGTCGTGCATGTAGCGGAGGCACCGCAGCACCGGTGGGGAGAGAGGCTCGTCGCGGAACGCGTCGAAATCGATGTCGTCGACGCGCACTGGCGACACGAGTGCTTTGTAGGCGTCGATGTCCATGTGCATGCACTGCCTTCGCTCCCGGTCGGGCCGCGGATCACCCTCATTCCCGATCGCTGGCCCGATGTCGGATCTCGCGGGCGAGGCGCATGGCCCGGCGGGCGCCGGGCAGGCCGGCCACGATCGGGCGGAGCTGACGGAGCAACAGACCACGACGCGGGATCTCGACCCCCTCGACGAGAACGCCGCTCACATAGGCAGCATGCTCGAGTGTGTAGATCCGCTCGTACAGCCGCTCGAGCATCGTCGCCGGGTAGTAGCGCCCTTCGGCGGCGGCGGCCGAGCGTTCGCGGGCCGACTCCGCCGTCGCCCACGCATCGAGCTGCGACTCGTCGTCCAGCACGGCCTTCGCGCGGGGTCGCGACCAGATAGGCGAAGAGGCTGTTGGCGGCCGGGTCGGCGGCGCGGTACTCGGCGTCGGCGGCGAGCACCTGCATCACGGCGTGGTGGGTGTCGACCGAAGGGTCGAAGAAGGCGTCGTTGAACGTGAGGATGTCGTAGGCCACGGCACCGCCCACGTAGTTCGCGATCTCGAGATCGAAGTAGCGGCGCATCGTCGGGACGATGAGCTCGCTGTGGATCGCCTCGGTCGGATCGCTCGCCACGACGGCACTCACGGTGGGATAGCGAAGTCGTTTGCGCAGCTCGGGCCGGAGGTCTTCGTTGGCCCGCCAGATGGCCTCCCACTGCTGCGTCGGGTACTGGTTCCGGTGCGCCCCGACGTAGTCGTACGAGACGAGCACACCGTCGTCGGGCAGCAGCCGGCACAGCTGACGGAACACGCGGTCGATGAAGGCGATGTGGTGGGCAGCAGCGTGGTTCACGACGAGGTCGAACTCGCCCACGGCGCCGAGATCGTCGGTGTTGATGTCCACCCGCCGGTACTCGATCGGTAACCCCCGGGTCGCAGCTTCCCCCCTGGCCTGGTCGAGGAGGTCGTCGGCGATGTCGATGCCGATGGCGGATTCGACGACCCCGTGCTCGAGGAGCTGACGCTCCACCCATCCGTTGCCACAGTTCAGCGAGAGGGCCCGCCGGAACGGCCGGCCCCGCCAGTGCCGCAGGTGGAGCCACCATGCGAGATCCGGATCTCCCGTGGCGTGGCGGTTCATGTACTGGACCACCTCGGGACGATTGTTCCAGTAGTTGCCGGTGTAGTACACGGCGGAGCTGGCCGGCGTGGGGCTGACGGTCATCGGGCGGTCAGTGTTCGGTGGCGTGGGCGCGCAACTCGTCCATCGTCACGAACTCGAGCGAGTACTGGTGGGTGGCTTCCAGGATCACCGGCGGTGCGAAGCCGGCGTCGAAGGCCTCCTTCCAGCGCGGCGCGCAGACGCACCAACGGTCACCAGGCACCAGACCCTGGAACCCGTACTGCGGCATCGGGGTCACGAGGTCGTTCCCCTGCATCACGGAGTAGCGCAGGAACTCCTCCGTCATCAGCGCGCAGACGGTGTGGACGCCGGCGTCGTCGGGTGCGGCGTCACAGCAGCCGTTGCGGTAGTAGCCGGTCATCGGCGAGGTGCAGCAGACCTCGAGTTCGGTACCGAGCACGTTCAGGGCCACGGCGGTCAACGTATCCTCGACGCGTGCCTGCACCGCAGACCGCTGCCGTCGAACGTCACCCGCATCTCGGCGAACCATGCCCCGCCGGGTGGGTTCGCGTCGATCTGCACAGCCACACGATGTGGAGCGGTGACTCGACGACCACGCCCGACGAGCTCGAGCAGGCGATCGTCGAGAGCGGCCTCGACGTGCTCTGCATCACCGATCACAACGCCATCCGCGGCGCCGAGCAGCTCGTCGCATCGCTGCCGTGCCGAGTCGTGGTCGGCGAGGAGCTCCGCACCCACGCGGGCGAGATCATCGGGTTGTTCCTCACCGAGCGGGTTCCCGTCGGCACCTCGCCGCTGGCGGCGGCAGCGATGATCCGGGAGCAGGGCGGTCTCGTCTACGTCCCCCACCCGTTCGACCCGGTGCGGCGCAACCTGGCGGAGCCGGCGCTGCTCGAGCTCGTCGGCGCCGGCCTCGTCGATGCCATCGAGGTGCGCAACGCGAAGACCTCGCTCGAGTCGCTCAACCGGCGGGCGGCCGAGTTCGCGGTCGCAGCACTCGGTGCTGCCGGGTGCGGGGAGCGACGCCCACGTCCCGGATGCGCTCGGCGCCGCCTACGTCGAGATGCCCGACTTCGACGGCCCGACCGAGTTCCTCACGTCGCTCGCCCGGGGCCGAATCGTCGGCCACCACTGGGATGGGGTCCGCCCGTGGCGGTCCCGCATCGTGCCGTCGACCGCCCGCTGAGCGGATCACCGTCGGGCGTTTGGCAGAATCGCCCGGTGGAGCAACGCTCGGGTCGGCGCCGCGGGATCGTCACCGCGTTCGTCGTCACCGTGCTCGCCGTCCAGGTCGGCTTCGCCATCAACGGGTACCGCGATCCGCACAAGTTCTTCGCCTTCCAGCCGTTCAACGAGTCGAGCACGTGGCGGGCCGACATCGTGCGGGTCACGTCGAGCGGTGAGCGGGTGCCGATCGACGGAGGATGGGCCGGCTACACGTGGAACGAGCTCGTCGACATGTCCGCCCTGCAGAGTCCCGTCCGGCACCCGTCATGCCTACATGGGCGTCGGAGCCACGATCGACTTCCTCGACGAGGCGCTCGACTGGATCGCGACGCACACCCCGGACGATCGCGAGACGCGCTACCTCGAAGCGACCGTCGACGACGTTCGAGAACACCCGCGGCCCGACCATCACGGTGTTGCGCAGCGTCGAGCGGGACGTGCCGTGAGCACCGCCATCGCCGATCGAGTGCCGGATCGCGCCCCACGCACGCGTTGGGACGACGTCCTCGACTGGTCGGGCAGCGTCCGCGCCATCGCCGTGATGCGCATCGCGATCGGGCCGATCACGCTGCTCCACCTGCGTCCGTTCCTTCGCGACGCGGCCGCCGGCGTCTCCTACGACGATCACTTCTGGCAGCCGTTCGTCGCGTGGCTGCCCGAGCTGCCTGCCGGCGTGTGGTTCGCGCTGCTGTGGGTCGGCGCGGCGGCGGCGGTGCTCATGACGATCGGGCTGTGGACCCGGTTGGCCACGGTGACGGCCTTCGCCGTCGTCGCCGGGCAACCTGCTGCTCAGCCAGACCCACTTCCGTCACAACCGGACGTTCCTCGTCATCGTGCTCGGGGGTCTTGCGCTGCTGCCCGCCGGCAGGCTCTTGTCGGTCGATGCCTGGCGACGTCGGCGCGCCGGCAGGGCCGCCGCTCCCGACGTCGTCGCCCTCTGGCCGCTCTGGCTGCTGCGGGTCCAGGTCTGCCTGGTCTACCTGGCCTCCGGGATCGAGCAAGCTCGTCGATCCCGACTGGATCAACGGGCTCGTGCTCTGGGATCGGGTCGTGCGCTACCAGACACGAGCTCGCACCGCTGCCGGAATGGGCCCGCGACCTGCTCGTCGAGCGATGGCCGTTCTACGTCATCGGCCCGGCGGCGGTACTGACGGAGCTGCTCATCGGTGTCGGGCTCTGGCACGGCCGCACCCGCCTCGCCGCGCTGTGGGTGGCCCTGTGCTTCCATGTGATGATCGAGATCAGCGCATCGGTCGAGGTGTTCAGCCTGGCCGCCATCGCCGCTCTGGCGATCTGGGTGACGCCATCGACGCGCGACCGCGTCGTGCGAGTCCGCCGGGACGCTCAGACCGATCAGGTCGTCCTGGCACTGGTCCGCGTCGGCGACTGGTTCGGCCGCTTCCGCACGGAGCCGGCCCCGCCGGACGCTCAGAGGTTGACGGTCGTCGACCGCGACGGCACGGAGCACACGGGTGCAGCGGCGGTCGGCATCGTGCTCAGCCGGCTCCCGCTCACCTTCGCGGTCGGGGCGCCGGTCGTTGCCCTGACGCGGCGACCGCGACCGCTCCGAACCCCTCGGTCAGATCACGTTCGCGCCGATCAGGGCGAACGTCGCGACGCCGATGGCGAGGCGGTACCAGCCGAACACCTTGAGGTCACGACGGTTCAGATAGGCGACGAGCGAGGTCACGGCGGCGGCCGCGGCGACGGCGGCCACGACGACACCGAGCGCGGGCATCGCCAGTCCGTAGGCGTCGACGACGGCCGGGCCATCCTTGACGGCCGAGAAGATGGACGCCGAGCTCAGCGTCACGAGCCCGAGCAGGAAGCTGAACTCCACCGCCGCGACGAGCCGTAGACCGACGAGGAGCGCGGCAATGATCGTCACGAGGCTGCGGCTCACCCCTGGCCAGAGTGCGAGCACCTGCACGATCCCGATGATCGCCGCCTGCCGCACCGAGATCTCTTCGAGCGCCGTGCCGATCGTGGCGTTCTGCCGGAGGCGATCGATGAGGAAGAGGATGACGAGACCGCCGACGAGCCATGCGACGGCGATCGGCGCCGGCTTCAGGAGGTGCTCGTCGACCGACTCGTTGAAGAGGAGGCCGATGATGCCGAACGGCAGGAACGCGACGAGCAGCGCGATGAGCATCCGCCGGCCGGTCTCGCTGCGCCCGACGACGCCGAGCAGGACATCGGCCACCCGCTTCCGGTAGATGATCAGGACCGCCAGGATGGCGCCGAACTGGATGATGACGGTGTACGAATCGATCGCTTTCTTGGACGCGTCGGTCGTGCCGAGGTCGAGGAGCTCGCCCGTCACGACGAGGTGGCCCGTGGAGCTGACCGGAAGGTACTCGGTGATGCCCTCGACGAGGCCGAGGATCACAGCGTCGAGGGCGCTCAGCTGCTCGGGTTCTTCTTCGACCTGCTGGGCGACTGCCGCTGGAGCTGCGGCTGGAGGTGCGGCTGGAGATGCGGACGATGCCGCCGGGGCCGACCCGAGGAGCACGCCGGCCAGGATCATGACGACGGCTGCACCGACGCCGAGCCGGCCGGCCCGCGCTCGCGTCCGCTGTCGTTCCGCCTGCTCGCCTGTCACGAGATGGGCACGGTACTTGCCGGGCGGGCCGGGGCGCTTTCACCCTTGCGGCACCGCCGGCGTCCGCCGCAGCACGAGGACGGCTCGGCCGGAGGCGCGCGGCGGCCGCCGCGCCGGCGGCGTCGTCATCGTCGACCGCGACGACGAGCGCGTCGTCGGTCGCGCCGATGACCAGGCCGTTGGCGGCGAGCACCGACCCGCCTCCGTCCGCCTCGGCACCGAGGGGATCGTCGATCGCGACCACGTCGACCACGATCGCCGAGCGCCAATGGCAGACCCGAGGCCGATGCCGGGACCAGGATCCCCGACATTCCCGCCGGCAGCCGACCGGCGGCGCCGGTGCCCGGTGCGACATGGTGACCGAGCACGACCTCGCCGGCGACGATGCGATGCAGCGCCACGGCGCCAGCGCGGCACGGCGTCGACTGCGTTGTCGGCCAGGGCGGCGACGGGGAGCACGCGGGAGACGACCGACCGGGGATCGAGGCTCGCACCCGGCTCGATGTCGCGCACGGCGACGAGCACCGAACGGGACGTGCCCCACGCGGCACGGGCCTCGGTGACGCCATCGAGACGTTGATCGACGGCAAGGGCAGCCGTCGCCGCCAACGCCCCGACGAGGATCCAGTAGACGACGGGATGGCGGGCGACGAACACCCGCGCCCGGCTGATGCGACGCAACAACGACCATGGGAGGTCGACGACAGGGGACGGCATTGGGCGCGCTCCTCCGCTCGGGGTTCAGGCGGGGGAAGCGGTGCCGGACGTCGCGACGTCGGCGAGGCGAGTGAGGTGAGGCTACCGGCGCACTACGGCAGGAGTGGGATCGCCCGTACGAGGAGCTCGCGGACCCGGGCGACGTTGCGCTGCAACACGGCGAGGACGGCGCCCATCGTGACCGGTTCCTGCCCGTCGACCCCGGCGTCGTAGTCCGTGACGAGCGCGATGGTGGCGTACGGCACCCCGCGCTCGGCCGCCAGCACGGCTTCCGGGTACCCGGTCATGTTCACGACGTGCCACCCCATCGACCGGAACCACTGCGACTCGGCGCGGGTGGAGAACCGGGGCCCGTTGATGACGACCATCGTCCCGCCGTCGTGGACGGTGGCCCCGATCTCGCGACCAGCGGCGACGAGGGTGGCCCGCAGCCCGGCGTCGTACGGTTCGGCGAAGCTCTGATGGTGGACGGGTGGATCGTCGTGGTACGTGTCGGCGCGGCCCCAGGTGCGGTCGATGAGTTGGTCGACCACGACGAGGTCGCCGGGGTGGAGGTCGGGCTGCAGCGAGCCGACCGAGCACGGGGCGACGATCGAGCGGACCCCGAGCGACCAGCAGCGCGTGGATGTTGGCGCGGAACGGCACCCGATGGGCGGGAAACCGGTGGTCCGTGCCGTGGCGGGGCAGGAACGCCACCCGGCGGCCACCGACCGTGCCGAGCGTGAGGGCGCCGCCGGCTCGCCGTACGGCGTGGCGACATCGATCTCCTCGACGTCGTCGAGGAACTCGTAGAAACCCGACCCGCCGACGATGCCGATCTCGGCGCGGCTCGTCTCAGGGCGAGTTGGTGGATGCGCCATGCGAGCGCGAGCCGGACCCCGCCTCGTTGCCGGTGCCGCCCGACGAGCCCGACGAGCCCGATGAGCCCGACGAGCCCGACGACGTCGAGGTGCTCGACGTGCCTGACGAATCCGACGAGCCCGCTGGCTTCGACGACGAATCGCCGCCGGACTTCGTCGCCGACTCCGACCCTGACGAACCGGAGGAGTCCGTCGCTCCGGAGGACGAGCCGCCGGACGAGCCGGAGCCCGAGTCCACTGCGGCTGTCGGTCTTGTAGAACCCGTTGCCCCGGAAGGTGACCCCCACGGGCTGGAACACCTTCTTGACCGAGCGCACGACGCCGTCGGACGGGTGGGCGTACTCGGTGAGGGTCGGGTCCGAGAAGGCCTGTTGGACCTCGATCGTCTCGCCGGTGTCGGTGAACTTGTAGACGTAGGTCGGCATGCTCGCTCCGGGAAGGGCAGGCGGATTAGCACTCGTGTGCTGCGAGTGCCAATCGTACCCGCGCCATGCTCCGTGCGGCGCAGCAGGCTGATTCGACGGTTTGCAGTTCGACCGGTTACCGGCCCTCGCGTAGGAGTCGGTCGGCCCAATCGGGCCGAACCGCGGGTGCGCCGCCGAGCACGGTCCGTATGGTGGCGACCGTGCGTGCCCGCAAAGCGAGTCATCCCCGCCGCCGGTCTCGGAACGCGGTTCCTGCCGCTGACGAAGGCGAGCCCCAAAGAGCTCCTGCCGATGGGGGAGGTGCCGAGCCTCCAACTGGTCATCGAAGAAGCGGTCGGCGCCGGCATCGAGACGGTGATCGTGGTGAACCACCCCTCCAAGACGGCGGTCGAGCGCTACTTCGATCCGGCGCCGGAGCTGCTCGCCACGCTCGAGCAGGCGGGCAAGCACGAGCTCGCCGAACGCCTGCGCCACCTGGACCGCCTCGATGTGCGGTTCGTCCACCAGTCGGAACCCCTCGGGCTCGGGCACGCGGTGGGCATGGCCAAGGAGCTGATCGGTGACGAGCCGTTCGCCGTGCTGCTCCCCGACGAGATCATGGGATCGAGCGAGCTGTTGTCGGCGATGCTCGACGCCAACGCCCGTACCGGCGGGTCGGTCGTCGGCCTCAAGCAGGTGCCGCACGAGCAGGTCAGCTCGTATGGAGTGGTCGCGCCGTCCGGCCCGATGGCCGCGGGCGGACTGCTGCCGGTCGGCGACCTGGTCGAGAAGCCCCCGGTCGACACGGCGCCGAGCGACTTCGTGATCATCGGCCGGTACGTCTGTTCCGCCGAGGTGATGACCGAGATCGGCTCGTTGCAGCCTGGCGCGGGAGGCGAGCTCCAGCTCACCGACGCGTTGCGCGCCGTCGCCGGCTACCAGCCGTTCTTCGGCCTGGTCGGCGACGAGCTCCCCGGTGGGCTCGTGCGCTACGACACCGGCAACCCGGCCGGCTGGCTGGAAGCCGTCATCGAGCTGTCGCTACGCGACGCCAAGCTCGGCCCCGGTCGTGCGCGAGATCATCGGCCGCATCGCCGAGCGCGACGGCATCTTCGCCGGCGCCTGACCGTTCACTCGAGCCGCGGCTCGATGCCGTGGTCACTCGAGACGGTGGAACCGTCCGACGTGCGAGATGGCGAGGCCGTGCTCGTCGACGACGACCTCCTCGTACTCTCCCGGTCGTTCGTAGCGTGCCTCGAGCCGCCAGCGGCGATCGGCGATCCGCTCGTAGCGGCGGAGGACGGGCCGCACGTCCAAGGTCTCGACATCCACATGGGCGGCCAGGACGTCGGCGCTCCCGCCGACCTCGAGCGCCAGGCGGCGGATCGGCCCCGCGGTCGAGAACGGCGTTCCGTGCAGCTCGATGTCCGTGCAGCCGCGCAGCTCCGGCCGGTGCGCGCCGTTCATCTCACCCCAGTTGCCCGAGCTGTCCTTCGCCAGCCACAGGTCGGGTTCCTCCACGTCTCGGAAGAGGAGGAACTGGCGCAGGTCGAAATCCGGACCGAAGCGCAGCACGTAGTTGCACGACTCCCCGGTCACCTCGCCGTCGGCCGTCCATCCGCCGTTCTCGAAGCGGAGCGAGACGGTGGCCTGCGAGCTGCCGTCCGGCGTTGCCCAACGGGCAGTGATCGAGTCCGGCACCCTGCCCAGGCTACGGCCGGGCCGGTACGGTCATCCCGATGATCGAGCTCCACGAGGCCGAAGCCCATGTGATGGCGGCGTGCCGACCGTTGCCCCCGGTGACCCTCTCGCTCGTCGACTCGCTCGGCTGCGTCACGGCCGAGGACCTGCACGCGCTGGAAGACGTGCCGCCGTTCGAGAACAGCGCCGTCGACGGGTACGCAGTGCGAGCCGAGGACACGACGCGACGCCCCGGTCGAGCTGCCCGTCGTCGGCGACGGTCGCGGCCGGCGCCGCCGCCGACGTGCCGCTCGGCCGCGGCGAGGCGATCCGCATCATGACCGGTGCGCCGATGCCGGATGGCGCCGACGCCGTCGTCATGGTGGAGGACACCGAGCGGATCGACGATGGCGTCGTGGTCCGCATCAATCGCGCCGTTCGGTCTGGCGACGCCCTCCGCCACGTCGGCGACGACGTCGTCCGCGGCGACCTGCTGTTCCCCGCCGGCACGGTCGTGCGCCCGGCGATGCTCGGCGTGCTGGCGAGCGTCAACCATCGATCGATCCTCGTCCACCCCCGGGCCCGGGTCGCCGTGCTCTCGACCGGCGACGAGCTGGTCACCGACGGCGGGCCGCTGCGGCCCGGCCAGATCCGGGAGAGCAACAAGACGATGCTCGTCGGCGCCGTCGCCCAGGCCGGCTGCACCACGGTCGACTTCGGCGTCGTCGCCGACGACGAGGCGGCGCTGGAGGCAGTGCTCCGTCAGGCCGCCGCCGAGTGCGACGCCATCGTCACGAGCGGCGGCGTCAGCATGGGCGACTACGACGTGGTGAAGGCCGTGCTCTCGCAGCATCGCCGACATGCGATGGATGCAGATCGCGATCAAACCGGCGAAGCCGTTCGCGTTCGGGATGCTCGACGGCACCCCGGTGTTCGGGCTCCCCGGCAACCCGGTGTCGTCGATCGTCAGCTTCGAGCTGCTCGCCCGGCCGGCGCTGCGCCGCATGATGGGCCACGGGACGGGCACCGCCGGTCGACCGTGCGTCGTCGCGATCGCCGACGAGGAGCTGCGCCGCCGCCCCGATGGGAAGGTGCACTACCAGCGGGTCCACGGCGCGTTCGGCGACGGACGGCCGATGGCACGTCCGCTCGACCGGCGCCCAGGGGAGCCATCAGCTCGCGGCCGACGGCGGCGGCGAACGGTCTGGCCATCGTGGCCGACGGCGACGGCATCCCGGCCGGTGCCGAGGTTCGGGTGCTCCTGCTCGGCGACTGACGTATCCTCGGTGCCATGGACCTCGTCGATCCGTTCGGACGCACGATCAAGGATCTCCGCATCTCGATCACGGACCGGTGCAACTTCCGGTGCACGTACTGCATGCCGGAGGAGGGCATGGTCTGGCTGCCGCGCGACCAGGTGCTCAGCTTCGAGGAGATCGAGCGGCTGGCCCGGATCTTCGTCGAGCGCTACGAGGTCGACGGCATCCGGCTGACCGGCGGCGAACCGACCGTGCGCGCCCATCTGCCGGTGCTCGTCGAGAAGCTCGGCCGGCTGCGCGTCCCGGCCGACTCGCCGTCCGGGTTCGCCGGTCGCGCCCCCGACCTCTCGTTGACCACGAACGGCGCCACGTTCCGGCTGCTCGCTCACGATCTCCGCGCCGCCGGACTGGACCGGGTCAACATCAGCCTCGACACCCTCCGCGCCGGAGCGGTTCCACGAGATGACCAGGCGGGACGAGTTCCACCGGGTGCTCGACGGGATCGAGGCGGCCAAGGAGGCCGGGTTCTCGCCGGTCAAGATCAACGCCGTGGTCGAGCGGGGCGTGAACGACGACGAGATCGTCGATCTCGCCACCTTCGGCCGCGAGTCGGGCGTCGAGGTGCGGTTCATCGAGTTCATGCCGCTCGACGCCGACGGCGGCTGGGGCCGGAGAAGGTCGTCAGCCAGGACGAGATCGTCAGCCGGATCGACGCCGTGTACCCGCTCGAGCAGGTGCCGGCGCGTGGCGCCGCGCCCGCCGACCGCTGGCGCTACCGCGACGGAGCGGGCGTCATCGGCGTGATCCCGACGGTCACGAAGCCGTTCTGCGGCGACTGCGACCGCGTCCGGCTCACCGCCGACGGCCAGTTCCGCACGTGCCTGTTCGCCAACCGCGAGTTCGACCTGCGGGCGCTGCTGCGCGTCGGACGCCGACGACGACGCGGTCGCCGCCGAGATCGAGCGCGCCGTCGGCACGAAGTGGGCCGGCCACCAGATCAACCAGGTGAACTTCATCCGCCCGAACCGCTCGATGAGCCAGATCGGCGGTTGACGAGCCGAGACTCCAGGCCGCCGTCGCGTCGACCTCGTGTGGTCGTTCGGTTGCGGTGAGTGGCAATAGCTCGGTGAATCCGCGAATCGGCGGACTGCGCCCGTTACGCTCGCGGTAGTGTCCGACTTGACGTTCACCCACCTCGACCCTCTCGGGCGAGCTCGGATGGTCGATGTGACGCCGAAGGACCCGACGCATCGTCGGGCCGTCGCGCGATGCAAGGTGTTCATGCAGCCGGAGACGACCGCGGCGATCGTCGACCGCGAAGTGAAGAAAGGCGATGTGCTCGCTGTGGCCCGCGTCGCGGGCATCCAGGCGGCGAAGCGCACGTCTGACCTGATCCCCCTCTGCCACCCCCTGCTCGTGGGGTCCGTGTACCTGAACTTCGAGATCGGCGACGACTTCGTCGAGATCGAGGCCCAGGTCGACACCGTGGACCGCACCGGCGTCGAGATGGAGGCGCTGCATGCGTGCTCTGTCGCGGCGCTCACGATCTACGACATGTGCAAGTCGGCCGACAAGAGCATGGTCGTCGGCGACCTCACGTTGTGGGAGAAAACCGGCGGCCGGTCGGGGACCTACCGACGACCCGATAACATTGCGGGTCACGTCACGAACGTAGTAGAACCGTAACAACGTTCGGTTCCTGCGATCCGTACGGACGAGAGACAGCGTGAACGACAGCGTGAACGAACCACCGTGAACAGCACACCAACCGTGAACTGTCATCCGATCTCGGTCTCCGAGGTCGCGCATGAGGGGAGGACCAGAGGGTGAGCCGGCTCGTCCTGATTGTCGTTGCTGCCGCGTGGGCTGCCGTTCTGCTACCGCCGCTGCTGCGCGTCCCGGATGGAGAGCCGGCCTGACACATCGGTCAGCTCGTTCCGCCGGCAGTTGACCAGCCTGCAGCGCAGCACCCCTGCGATGTCGCCGATGCGCTCGATGGCTCGGCCGCTCGCCGGATCGCCCCGCCCCGGTCAGCTGCAGCGCCCGATGCAGCAGGTCCGACGGAGCTCCGTCGGCACCGTGAGGCCGCTACGACCTCGCCGCCGACCGTCGTCCCGGCCGTGCGCACTACGCCGCCCCGGTCCGTCCGGTGTCGACGGCGAAGCAGCGCCGCCAGAACATCCTCATGGGCCTCGGCCTCGTGACGCTGGCTCCGGCCTGCTCACGTTGACGACCACCGCCATGACGGTGCGCTACATCTTCGCGCTCTCGGTGTGCCTCCTGGCGGGATACGTGTACCTGCTCCTCCAGATCAAGCGGGCCGACGAGGCCCGGACCATGCGGGACTACTGGCAGCACGCCGCTTGACCGATCTCGCCAATCGAATCGCTGACGCCGCAGGCCGGCTCGACGGGCTCAACCGAGCTCGCGAGGCCGGCCTCGTCGCGTGCCGAGCGGTGATCCGAGCGTCGTCGAGCGCGATCCGCGCCGTGCACCTCGGCCACGCCGACGTCGTCGCCCGCCGCCTGGACGAGGCGGCGACCGCACTCGCGTCGGCGGTCAGTGCGCTGGCGCCCGTACCCGGTGATCTTCCACGCCGGGTTCCTGCACGACGCGGCCAAGGAGTACGTCGAGGCCCGGGCCACGCAGGCGCTGGTCGCCGGCCTGCCGGTGCCGTCGGCCGACGAGCTCGGCGTCGAGGTGCCGGCGTGGTTGAACGGTCTGGCCGAGGCGGCCAGCGAGCTGCGCCGTCACTCCCTCGACCGGCTGCGGGCCGGCCAGCTCGACGTCGCCGAGGCGCTGCTCGGACGCGATGGACGACGTCTTCGGCGAGCTCGTCGACGATCGACTTCCCCGACGCCGTCACCGGCGGTCTGCGGCGCACGCTCGATTCGTTGCGGGCCGTCATCGAGCGCACCCGCAGCGACATCACGATCGCCGTGCTCCAACAACGGCTTCAGGAATCGCTGGATCGCCAGCTATCATGACGCCGCCCTGCGGGGGTGTAGCTCAGTTGGTAGAGCGCAACAATCGCACTGTTGAGGCCCGGGGTTCGATTCCCCGCACCTCCACCCGTTGGAGTCGTCCATGATCTCCGCTCACCCCCGGACACGATGTGTCCGGCGGTGAGCAGAGACGCGTGGGGTGACGGCGGACGAGTCGGGGTGACGCGGTGGTGATCCGGTGCCGGTGAGCACGCGTCGAGCGCGTACGATGAGAGCCCTTGACGACCGTCGCCACTGAGCCCATTGTCGGAACGATCGTGCATGAATACGCCGACGTTCCGGGCGGGCTGATGCCGGCGCTGCACGCGCTGCAGCAGCGAGCCGGCTTCATCGATCCTGCCGCGATCCCGGTGCTCGCCGACGTGTTCAACCTGTCGGTCGGCCGAGGTCCACGGGGTCGTCAGCTTCTACAAGGACTTCCGCACGACGCCGCCGCGCGGCCCGATCGTGCAGGTCTGCCGGGCCGAGGCGTGCCAGGCCCGTGGTGCCGACGCCGGTGCATCGGCCGCGGCGTTCGAGCTCGTCGAGGCCGGCGCCGCCATCGAGCTCGACGAGGTGTTCTGCCTCGGCAACTGTGCGCTGGGGCCGTCCGTCGCGGTCGACGGCCGCCTCCACGGCGGCGTCGACGCCGACGGCGGTCGGCCATCGTCGACCACGCCGTCGCCGTCGATCGGGCACGGCGCCGACCGGCGACGCCGTGGTCCGCGCCGGCGTCGCCGTTTCGTCACGCGGCGATCGACCGAGGCGACTGTCACCGTCTACGTGCCCCGGGACGCCGCCGCCCGCTCGGTCGGCGCCGACGAGGTCGCCGCGGCCTTCGACCTCGCGACCGGACGTGCGCGTCGTGCGCAACGGCTCGCGCGGCATGCTGTGGCTCGAGCCGCTGGTCGAGGTGGCGACGCCCGAGGGCCGCGTCGCCTACGGACCGGTGCACGTCGGACGACGTCGCCGGCCTCGTCGAGGCCGGCGTGCTCGACCGGCGGCGACCACCCGCTGCGGCTCGGCGCCGACCGACGAGCTCGCCGTGGCTGCGCCGCCAGCAGCGGATCACGTTCGCGCGCGTCGGCGTCGTCGACCCGCGCTCGGCCGACGACTACGAGGCGCCACGGCGGGCTCGCCGGGCTGCGCCGCGCGCTCGGCGATGGCACCCGGCCGACGTCGTCGCCGAGGTCACCGACGTCGGCCTGCGCGGCCGCGGCGGCGCGGCGTTCCCGACCGGCATCAAGTGGCGCACGGTGCTCGACGCGCCGGGCCCGACGAAGTACATCGTCTGCAACGCCGACGAGGGCGACAGCGGCACGTTCGCCGACCGCATGCTCATGGAGGGCGATCCGTTCACGCTGATCGAGGGCATGGCCATCGCCGGCTACGCCGTCGGCGCCCGCGAGGGCTACGTCTACATCCGCTCCGAGTACCCCGACGCGATCGCGGCGCTGCGACGCCGCGATCGCCGCGGCCGAGGCACGCGGCTGGCTCGGCGACGACGTGCTCGGCTCCGGCGTTCGCCTTCGACCTGCACGTGCGGGTCGGCGCCGGCGCCTACATCTGCGGCGAGGAGACCTCGATGCTCGAGAGCCTCGAGGGCAAGCGCGGCGTCGTGCGCGCCAAGCCGCCGCTGCCGGCGCATCGAGGGTCTGTTCGGCCGGCCGACGGTCGTCAACAACGTGCTGACGCTGGCCACCGTGCCGGCGATCCTCGCCGACGGCGCCGCCGGCCTACGCCGCGCTCGGCATCGGGCCGCAGCCGCGGCACGCAGGTCTTCCAGCTCGCCGGCAACGTCGCCCGCGGCGGCATCGTCGAGACCGCCGTTCGGCATCACGCTCGGCGAGCTGGTCGACGACTTCGGCGGCGGCACGGCGACCGGGCGGCCGGTCCGCGCCGTGCAGGTCGGCGGCCCGCTCGGCGCCTACCTGCCCGGTCGAGCAGTTCGACCTGCCGATGGACTACGAGGCGTTCGCCGCGGCCGACGCGATGGTCGGCCACGGCGGCGTCGTCGTGTTCGACGACACCGTCGACATGGCCGCGCAGGCCCGCTTCGCGATGGAGTTCTGCGCCGACGAGTCGTGCGGCAAGTGCACGCCGTGCCGCATCGGCTCGACCCGCGGCGTCGAGGTGATCGATCGGATCATCGCCGGTCGAGCGACCGCGACGCCAACCTCGGCGTGCTCGACGGACCTGTGCGAGGTGATGACCGACGGCTCGCTGTGCGCGATGGGCGGGCTGACGCCGCTGCCGGTGCGCAGCGCGCTGCAGCACTTCCCGACGACTTCCACCGCCCGCGAGGAGGACCGTCGATGAGCCTGCATCGAGCGAACGCGATCTCGGGCACGCCCGCCCCGGATCGAGCCGAGCCGCGACGCCGTCCGCGGCCACGGTCGAGCTCACGATCGACGGCCGCTCGATCGACGGTCGCCGAGGGCACGTCGGTGATGCGCGCCGCCGCGCTGGCCGGCATCGACGTCCCGAAGCTGTGCGCCACCGACAGCCTCGAGGCGTTCGGCTCGTGCCGGCTGTGCCTCGTCGAGATCGACGGCCGCAAGGGCACGCCGGCCTCGTGCACCACCCCGGCGCGCCGCGGCATGGTCGGTCAGCACCCAGACGCCGCAGGCTCGAGCGGCTGCGCCGCGGCGTCATGGAGCTGTACATCTCCGACCACCCGCTCGACTGCCTCACGTGCGCCGCCAACGGCGACTGCGAGCTGCAGGACATGGCCGGCGCGGTCGGCCTGCGCGACGTGCGCTACGGCTACGCGGGCGAGAACCACCTCGACTCGCCGAAGGACACCTCGCAACCCGTACTTCACGTTCGACCCGTCGAAGTGCATCGTCTGCTCGCGCTGCGTGCGGGCCTGCGACGAGGTGCAGGGCACGTTCGCGCTGACGATCGAGGGCCGCGGCTTCGACTCGCGGTCGCCGCCGGCGCCGGCGGCTCGTTCATGGAGTCCGACGTGCGTGTCGTGCGGCGCCTGCGTGCAGGCCTGCCCGACGGCGACGCTCACGGAGAACATCGATCATCGAGCTGGGCCAGCCACGCCGCACCGTGCTGACCACCTGCGCGTACTGCGGCGTCGGCTGCTCGTTCAAGGCCGAGCTGCAGGGCGAGCAGGTCGTGCGCATGGTGCCGTACAAGGACGGCGGCGCCAACGAGGGCCACTCGTGCGTGAAGGGCCGCTTCGCGTGGGGCTACGCCACGCACCCCGACCGCGTGCTCGCGCCGATGGTCCGCGACAGCGATCGACGACGAGTGGCGAGGTCGGTCGTGGGACGAGGCGATCGCGTACACCGCCGACCGGCTGCGCGAGATCCAGGCAGCGCACGGCGACGACGTCGATCGGCGGCATCACGTCGTCGCGCTGCACCAACGAAGAGGTCTTCGTCGTCCAGAAGATGGTGCGCGCCGCGTTCGGCAACAACAACGTCGACACCTGCGCCCGCGTCTGCCACTCGCCCACCGGCTACGGCCTGAAGCAGACGTTCGGCACGTCGGCCGGCACGCAGGACTTCCAGTCGGTCGAGCACGCCGACGTGATCCTGCTGATCGGCGCCAACCCGACCGACGCCCACCCGGTGTTCGCCTCGCGGATGAAGCAGCGCCTGCGCGAGGGCGCCCAGCTGATCGTCGTCGACCCGCGCCGGATCGACCTCGTGCGCACGCCGCACGTCGAGGCCGCGCACCACCTGCAGCTGCGCCCCGGCACCAACGTCGCGATCGTCAACGCGCTCGCGCACGTCGTCGTCACCGAGGACCTCGTCGACCACCGCTTCGTCGCCGAGCGCTGCGACCCGAGGCTTCGCACGCTGGGCGGCGTTCATCGCCCGGCCGGAGAACAGCCCCGAGGCGACCGAGGTCGCACACCGGCGTGCCGGCCGCCGAGGTGCGCGCCGCCGCCCGGCTGTACGCCACGGGCGGCAACGCCGCCATCTACTACGGCCTCGGCGTCACCGAGCACAGCCAGGGCTCGACGATGGTGATGGGCATGGCCAACCTCGCGATGGCCACCGGCAACATCGGCCGCGACGGCGTCGGCGTCAACCCGCTGCGCGGCCAGAACAACGTGCAGGGCTCGTGCGACATGGGCTCGTTCCCGCACGAGCTGTCCGGCTACCGGCACGTCTCCGACGACGCCGCGCGCGCCGATGTTCGAGGCGCTGTGGGGGCACGCCATCCAGCCCGAGCCCGGGCTGCGCATCCCCAACATGTTCGACGCCGCGATCGACGGCACGTTCCAGGGGCTGTTCGTGCAGGGCGAGGACATCGCCCAGTCCGACCCGAACACCGAGCACGTCGATGGCCGCGCTGCGCTCGCTGGAGCTGCGTCGTCGTGCAGGACCTGTTCCTCAACGAGACCGCCAAGTTCGCGCACGTGTTCCTGCCCGGCACGTCGTTCCTCGAGAAGGACGGCACGTTCACCAACGCCGAGCGCCGCATCAACCGGGTGCGCCCGGTGATGACGCCGCGCGACGGCAAGCAGGAGTGGGAGGTCGTCGTGCGAGATCGCCGCGGCGCTCGGCGTCCCCGATGCACTACGACGACGCCGAGCGAGATCATGGACGAGATCGCCGCGCTCACGCCGACGTTCGCCGGCGTCTCGTTCGCCCAGCTCGACGAGGTCGGCAGCGTGCAGTGGCCGTGCAACGACGACCAGCCGCCCGGCACGCCGATCATGCACGAGGACACGTTCGTGCGCGGGCAAGGGCCGGTTCGTCGAGACGCCGTACGTGCCCACCGAGGAGCGCTCGACCCGCCGCTACCCGCTGCTGCTCACCACCGGCCGGATCCTCAGCCAGTACAACGTCGGCGCGCAGACCCGGCGCACCGACAACGTCGCGTGGCACCGCGAGGACGTGCTCGAGATCCACCCGCACGACGCCGAGGAGCGCGGCATCGCCGACGGCGACGAGGTCACGCTGGCGAGCCGGGTCGGCGCCACCACGCTGCGCGCCAAGCTCTCCGACCGGATGCCGCCCGGGCGTCGTCTACACGACGTTCCACTACCCGGTCAGCGGCGCCAACGTCGTGACCACCGAGCACTCCGACTGGGCGACCAACTGCCCGGAGTACAAGGTGACCGCGGTGCAGGTCACGCCCCGGCACACACGCGTGGCCACGGTCGAGATCGACCACCCCGAGCACCGGCTCGACGCGCTCGTGCGCATGGCCAACCAGATCGCCCGGCAGTTCGCCCATCAGCCCGACGACGACGCCGTGGCGGCCGTCGCCGCCCACCTCACGAACTTCTGGGAGCACGACATGCGGGCCGACCTGGCGCGGGCGGTCGACGCGGGCACGGCGACGGTCGATCCACGGGTCGCCGCCGCCGTCGCCCGGCTCTCGGTCGTGAACGGCGCGCCCGCCGGTCGTCAGAGCGGGAGCGAACCCGTGGCGGACCAGGTGGAGCCGGTGTCGCTGTAGGCGGCGATGGTGTTCTGCGCGATCCGCATCTGATGGATCTCGTCGGCGCCGTCGGCGAAGCGGGCCCACCGGGCGTGCTGCATCATGCTGGCGAGCGGCGTGTCGGTCGAGTACCCGAGCGCACCGTGCACCTGGATGGCGCGATCGATGATCCGGTTGAGGCTGTTGGCGACGAAGTGCTTCGCCATCGACACCTCGGTGCGGAAGTCCTCGCCGCGATCGATCTTGTAGGCCGCGTGCAGCACCATCAGCTTGCACTGGTAGAGCTCCATCGCGGAGTCGGCGATCATCCACTGGATGCCCTGCTTCTCGGCGAGGATGCTCCCGTGGCTGTAGCGGTTGAGGGACCGGTCGACCATCATGTCGAGCGCCATCTCGGCCTGTGCGATCCAGCGCATGCAGTGCGCGAGGCGGGCCGGGCCGAGCCGGTACTGGCCGAGCCGGTGACCGTTGCCGCGGCCGCCGAGGATCTGCGAGTCGTGCACGCGTAGGTCCTCGATGACGATCTCGCTGTGGCCGCCGGGCCCGTGCATCGTCGCCACCTCGCGCACGTTGTTCCAGCCGTCCGCCGGCAGGTCGACGATGAACGCCGTGTTCGCGCCGCGCGCCCCTTCGGGCACGTCGAGCTCGGTACGGGCGATCAGGATCGCGAACTTCGCCCGGCTGGCGCCGGAGATGAACCACTTGTGCCCGTTGATCACCCACTCGTCGCCGTCCTTGATCGCGTGCGTCTTGATCAACGTCGGATCCGAGCCGGCGACTTCGGGTTCGGTCATGGCGAAGCACGACGACCCGGTGCCGTCGCAGAGCGGCTTCAGGTACTGCTGCTTCTGCTCGTCGGTCGCCCAGTGCAGCAGCGTGTGCATGTTGCCCTCGTCCGGGGCCTGGCAGTTGAGCACCCACGGGCCGACCCGGGTCTTGGCCGCTTCGGCCTGCACCATCGCCAGTGCCACGTGGCCGAGCCCCATGCCGCCCCACTCCGGTGGCATGTGGGGGAGCCAGAGCCCGGCCGCGATCGCCGACTTGCGCAAGCCGATCAGCGCGCTGATGTACTGGCGTCGGGCGTCGCCCTCCATCTCCTCCCGGTGCCCGAACGGCTCGACCACCGGCTTGATCGTGTCCTCCACGAAGGCGCGCACGCGATCGCGGATCTCCTCGTGCTCCGGTGCGAGCGTGAAGTCGATGGCCATCTGGCGTCCCCTTGATCTGAAGCGTCGCCGCAGCATCTCATCTCCGTACGAGCGCGCGACGAGCTGAGCACGTCATCGCCGCTCGCGGCGTGACACGCTGCGGGCATGACGGAGTGGCGCCATCGCATCGAGCACGTGAACGGGATCCGCCTCCATTGCGTGGAGGCGGGTGAGGGACCGCTCGTGCTCCTCGTCCACGGATTTCCCGAGTCGTGGTACTCGTACCGTCATCAGCTGACGGCCTTGGCCGAGGCCGGCTACCGCGCCGTTGCCATCGATGTCCGCGGCTACGGGCGATCGTCGGCGCCGGCGGCAATCGAGGCGTATCGCATGATCAACAAGGTCGGCGACAACGTCGCGCTCGTCCGGGCGCTCGGTGAGACCGATGCCGTCATCGTCGGTCACGACTGGGGGGCGCCGATCGCGTGGAACTCGGCCCTGCTGCGCCCCGACGTCTTTCGCGCCGTGGTCGGTCTGTCCGTGCCGTACGCCGCTGCCGGTGCCGTGCCGCCGTCGCAGGTGTTCCGCACGATGGGCGGCGACGAGGAGTTCTACATCGAGTACTTCCAGGAGCCGGGGCGGGCGGAGACCGAGATCGAAGCAGACGTCCGTCGTTGGCTCCTCGGCTTCTACTTCAGCGCCTCCGGCGACGCCCCGCCCCCGGACGCGGCGGCCGGCACGATCGCCACGAAGCCGTTCGGGGCCCGGCTGAGCGACCGGTTCGCGTACCCGGAGACGATGCCGGCCTGGCTGTCGGAGGCCGACCTGGACGTCTATGCGGGCGAGTTCGAACGCACCGGCTTCACCGGCGGGCTGAACCGCTACCGCAACGTCGATCGCGATTGGGAGGACCTGCGGGTGTTCCGCGATCGCCCGATCGAGGTGCCGGCGCTGTTCATCGGCGGCGATCGGGACGGGCCGACGATCTGGGGCATGCGGTCGATCGAGAAGTTCGCGACGACGTTGCCCCGCCTGCACCGTTCGATCATCCTGCCCGGCTGCGGCCACTGGACGCAGCAGGAACGGCCCGCCGAGGTCAACGAAGCGCTCCTGGACTTCCTCCACTCGCTCGCCTGACGATCGGGCGGGCGGCCGCCGTTTGCCCGCCGTTCGCCGCTGAACCTGCCGCGGATGGGTGACATCCGACCGGCACCGGAATGACATCCCGGTACCGCTCGGCACCGAAGGCTCGGGCATGAGATCGCATCCTCCGCTCGATCGGCCGCCTGCCCGGCCGTACGGCCGGCTGCTCGCCGCAGCCAGTGGCCTCGCCGTGGGCGCCGCCGCTCTCGGCGTCGGCGAGTTCGTCGCCGGGCTGCGGAGCTCGTGGCAGTCGCCGGTCGTCGCCGTCGCCGAAGCCGTGATCGACCGGGTGCCGCGTCCGGTGAAGGACTTCGCCATCGAAACCTTCGGTGAGGACGACAAGGTGGCGCTCGTCATCGGCATCCTCGCCTTCAGCGTCGTGTTCGCCGCAGTGCTCGGCATCGTCGCCCGCCGCCGGCTGCGACTCGCACAGGCGGGATTCGCCGGCGTTCGCGGCGGTCGGCATGTGGGCATCACAGCAAGCCGTCGGCGCGCCGCTCGATGCGATCGTGCCCAGCCTCGCTGCCGGCCTCACCGGCATCGGCGGCCTCTGGTTCTTCCACGGTCGCACCCTGCCGGCCACCGCACACCGGCACGACGCGGACATGGACGTTGCCGCGACCGTGGCACCGGCAGCGGCGGGGGCGTCCGACCGCGCCGGTGCCCGACGCCCAGCCGACGATGGCCGGGCTCGCCGGCACCGGCAGCCGCCGCACCTTCCTCTTCGCCTCGGCTGGGTTCGCCGTCGCCGCGGCCGCCCTCGCCGGCGGCGGGCGGGCTCTGCGATCACGGTTCAACGCCACCGCCTCCCGAGCGGCGGTGATGCTGCCGGCCGCCCGTACGCCCCTGCCGGCCAGCGGCGCCCGGCGTGAGCGTGGTCGAGCCGGGCGTCAGCCCGTTCTTCACGCCCGAACGACAACTTCTACCGCGTCGACACGGCGCTCACGGTGCCGCAGGTCCGAGCCGAGGATTGGCAGCTGCGGATCCACGGCATGGTCGATCAGGAGATCCGGCTCTCCTTCGACGACCTCCTCGCCCGCGGCCTGGTCGAGGAGGACATCACGCTCACGTGCGTCTCGAACACGGTCGGCGGCGATCTGCTCGGCACGGCCCGCTGGCTCGGCATCCCGCTCGGCGACCTCCTCGACGAGGCCGGCGTCAAGGCCGGCGCCACGCAGCTCGTCGGTCGCTCCGTCGACGGCTACACGTGCGGGTTCCCGCTCGAGTCGCTCGACGGCCGGCCGGCGCTCGTCGCCGTCGGCATGAACGGCGAGCCGCTCCCGCTGCAGCACGGCTTCCCGGCGCGGCTCATCGTGTCCGGCCTGTACGGCTACGTGTCGGCGACGAAGTGGCTGACCGAGATCGAGCTCACCACGTTCGACGAGTTCGACCAGTACTGGGTCCGCCGAGGGTGGGACGAGGAGGCGCCGATCAAGACGATGGCGCGGATCGACACCCCGAGGACGCTCGGCAAGCTCGACGCCGGCACGAACGTGATCGGCGGCGTGGCCTGGGCACAGACCCGTGGCATCACCAAGGTCGAGGTCGCGATCGACGACGGCGAGTTCGCCGAGGCGGTGCTCGCCGACGAGCACAACGTCCACACGTGGCGGCAGTGGTCGCTCCCGTGGGAGGCGACCACTGGTCGCCACCGGATCACCGTTCGCGCCACCGACGGCAACCGGTGAGCTCCAGACCGACCAGCGGGCGGAGCCGTTCCCGAACGGCGCCAGCGGCTGGATGTCCATCTTCGTCGACGTGCGCTCGTGACCGTCGACGCCACCAATCAGTTCTCCCCTACACCCACCAACCAAAGGACAACACCAATGAAGTCAACCCGTACGTTCCGAGGCGTCATCGCCGTCGCCGCCGCGCTGTCGCTGCTCGCCGCTGCCTGCGGCGACGACGACACGGATGCCACCGACGCCACCGAGGCCGAAGCCGCAGCCCGCTGCGACCGACGCGCCGATGGCACCGGAGACGACCATGGCCGAGGCGATGGCCGACACGACCATGGGCGAGCGATGGCCGCCACGACCATGGGCGAGCGATGGATCGATGGCCTCGTCCGAGGCCTGTGACACCGATGCGATCGTCGCCGCTGGTCCAGGGCGGCGAGTCCGAGGGCACGCTCGAGGGCATGACCGACGACCCGGTGGCCACGGCGGCGTCGAACAACCCCGTGCTGACGACACTCGTCACCGCGGTCGGTGCTGCCGGTCTCGGCGACACGCTGAACGGGGCCGAGGCGTTGACCGTCTTCGCGCCGACCGACTGCGCCTTCGCCGAGCTCGACCCGGCCACCCTGCAGGCCGCCCTCGACGATCCGAGCGGGCTGCTCACGCAGGTGCTCGGGTTCCACGTGATCGCCGGACAGCGCTTGTCGTCCGAGGATCTCGCCGGCGTCACCGAGCTCGAGACCTTCACCGGTGCGATGCTCCCGATCGAGGTCGACGGTGACACGATCACCGTCGGCGGCGGTCAGGCCACGGTTCTGGTCCCGGACATCCAGACGGCGAACGCCACGGTGTTCCTCATCGACAGCGTGATGCTGCCGCCGGCCTGATCCAAGGCTGTGACCCCGGGCAGCTGATCCCAGCCGCGACGGTTCGGGCCCTTCCGGTCGTGCCATCGTGCGCGGCCGGGAGGGCCCGTTCGCGTTCACCCACGATCAACGGTGCGGCGATCGTCGGTGAACACGACCGAGGGAATCGACCCTCCGAGACGGTCCCGTGCTGGCAAGCTGATCGTCCTGTGTCCGATCAACGGGACCTCACGACCGTGCCAGAGCCCGAACCGCCGCCCGCCGCTCTCGCCGGCCGAGATTCGCGCCGAGCGCCGCCGGGCATCCGTGCCGACGATCACGCTACCCGTCCTCGCTGCCCATCACGGACCGTCGCGACGACCTGCTGGACGCGACTCCGCGATCACCAGGTCGTGATCGTCGCCGGCGAGACGGGCTCCGGCAAGAGCACGCAGCTCCCCAAGCTCTGCCTCGAGCTCGGTCGCGGCGTCGACGGGCTCATCGGCCACACCCAGCCCCGGCGGGTCGCCGCCCGCACGATCGCCGAGCGCATCGCCGAGGAGCTCGGCACGGAGCTCGGCACGATCGTCGGCTACACCGTGCGCTTCACCGACCGCGTCAGCGACGCGACGCTCGTCAAGGTGATGACCGACGGCATCCTGCTGGCCGAGATCCAGCACGATCGGCAGCTCAGCCGGTACGACACGTTGATCATCGACGAGGCCCACGAGCGCAGCCTCAACGTGGACTTCCTGCTCGGCTACCTGAAGCAGCTGTTGCCGCAGGCGGCCCGATCTCAAGGTGATCGTGACGTCGGCGACGATCGACACGGCCCGCTTCGCCGAGCACTTCGACGATGCGCCGATCGATCGAGGTCACCGGGCGCACGTATCCCGTCGAGCTGCGCTACCGCCCGTTCGGCGACGATCCGGAGGACGACCGCGATCAGGTGCAGGCGGTGTCCGACGCCATCGACGAGCTGAGCGCGGCGGGGCCCGGCGACGTCCTCGTGTTCCTGAGCGGCGAGCGCGAGATCCACGACACGGCCGACGCGCTCCGCCGCCTCGACCGGCGCGACACCGAGGTGCTCCCGCTGTACGCCCGCCTGTCGGCGGCCGAGCAGCACCGCATCTTCCAGCCGCATCCCGGGCCGGCGGATCGTGCTCGCCACCAACGTCGCCGAGACCTCGCTGACCGTGCCCGGCGTGCGCTACGTCGTCGACGCCGGCGCGGCGCGGATCTCCCGCTACAGCCACCGGTTGAAGGTCCAGCGACTGCCGATCGAGCCGATCTCGCAGGCGTCGGCGAACCAGCGGGCCGGTCGCTGCGGGCGCGTCGCGCCCGGCATCTGCATCCGCCTGTACGGCGAGGAGGACTTCGCCGCCCGGCCGGAGTTCACCGAGCCCGAGATCCTGCGGACGAACCTGGCCTCGGTCATCCTGCAGATGACCGCGCTCGGCCTCGGTGACGTGGCTGCGTTCCCGTTCCTCGATCCGCCCGATCGCGCGGTCGGTCCGCGACGGCGTCGCCCTGCTCGTCGAGCTCGGCGCGCTCGACACCGACACGCCCGACGACCGCCGCCGGCTGACGCCGCTCGGCCGGCGTCTCGCCCAGCTCCCGGTCGATCCCCGCCTGGGCCGGATGGTGCTCGAGGCCGAGCGCAACGGGTGTGTCCGCGAGGTGATGGTCATCGCCGCGGCGCTGTCGATCCAGGACCCTCGCGAACGCCCGGTCGACAGCGCAGCAGGCGGCGGACGAGGCCCATCGGCGCTTCGAGGTCGAGGGGTCGGACTTCCTCGCCTACGTCCGGTTGTGGGACTACCTGCGCGAACGGCAGCAGGCGTTGTCGTCGAGCCAGTTCCGCAAGCTGTGTCGGGCCGAGTACCTCAACTACCTGCGGGTGCGCGAGTGGCAGGACCTCTACAGCCAGCTCCGCCAGGTGGCCGGCGGGCTGCGGATCCGGGCCGGCACCGAGGCCGGTCATCCCGACCGGGTGCACCAGTCGCTGCTCGCCGGGCTGCTCTCGCACATCGGCATGCGGGACGGCACGACCCGCGAGTTCCGCGGTGCGCGAGGCGCCAAGTTCGCGATCGCGCCCGGGTCCGTCGCTGGCGAAGAAGCCGCCACGGTGGGTGATGGCGGCGGAGCTCGTCGAGACGAACCGGCTGTGGGGCCGGGTCGCCGCCAGCATCCAACCGGAGTGGGCGGAGCGGCTCGGCAGCCACCTCGCGACGCGCTCGTACGGCGAACCGCGTTGGGATGCCCGCCGCGGCGCCGCGGTGACGACCGAGCGGGTCTCGTTGTTCGGGCTGCCGATCGTCGCCGGCCGCACGATCGGCCTCGACCGGGTCGACCGCGCCGCGGCTCGCGCGATGTTCATCCGCCACGCCCTCGTCGAGGGCGATTGGCACGACGCCGCCACGCGTTCCTCGCCCGAGAACCGCCGGTTCGTCGAGGAGGTGCGGGCGTTCGAGGACCGCCTCCGCTCGCGGGACAACCTGCTCGACGACGAAGCGGTGTTCGCCTTCTACGACCGGCGGGTCGGCAGCCGACGTGGTGTCGGGCCGCCACTTCGACCAGTGGTGGAAGCGGGAGCGGCCGAAGCGACCGGACCTGTTGCAGCTGACGGTGGACGTCCTCGCCGACGGCGGCCGCGCTCGACGGACGTGACTACCCCGACACGTGGCGGCAGGACGACCTGGTGCTCCCGGTCACGTACACGTTCGAACCCGGCGAGCCCGGCGACGGTGTGACGGTGCACATCCCGCTGGCGGTGTTGAACCGTGTGGCGGCCCACGGGTTCGACTGGCAGGTGCCCGGGTTCCGCGAGGAGCTCGTCGGCGCGCTCGTCCGCTCGCTGCCCAAGCAGTACCGGCGGTTGCTCATCCCGATCGCCGAGCGCGCCCGTGAGGCCTTCGAGCAGGTCGACCCGGCCGGCGGCGCGCTGGTCGACGAGCTGGCGCGCGTCGTGTCGGATCTCGCCGGCGAGCGGATCCCACCGAGCGCGTTCGACGTCGCCCGGGTCCCCGACCACCTCCGGATCTCGTTCGCCGTGGAGGACGCGGATGGCGCGCCGGGTCGCGCTCGGCAAGGACCTCGAGGAGCTCCGCACCCGGTTCAGCAGCCGGACGCGGGCGGCGATCGCCGAGACGGCGCAGGATCTCGAGCGCGTCCGGGCTTCGCACGTGGGACTTCGCCACCCTGCCGCGGCTCGTCGAGGCGGTCCGGGACGGCCATGCCGTGCGCGGTTACCCCGCCCTGCTCGACGACGGCGACAGCGTGTCGATCCGGGTGCTGACGAACCCGGCGATCCAGGAGCGGGTGATGCGCACGGGCGTGCGCCGGCTGCTGCTGCTCGCCGTGCCCGTCGGTCGCAAGGCGGTGGAGCGGGACGTGACGAACGAGGTGCGGCTCGCCATCGGCCGCCGCTGCCGGGATCACGCTCGCCGGCCTGGCCGACGACTGCACGATCGCCGCCGCCGACCGCGTGATCGACGAGCACGGGTCGGTGCCGTGGGACGAGGAAGGGTTCCTCGCGCTGCGCGAGCGGGCCCGCGCCGATCTGCCCGACATCGCCGCTGACGCGATGGCGACGGCCGGGACGGATCATCGTCGCCACCGCACGGGTGGAGGCTCGGCTCGACCGGCTCGTGGCGCCGGCACTGCAGCCCGCCGTCGGCGACGCCCGCGCCCAGCTCGGCCGGCTGGTCCGGCCGGGCTTCGTCGCCGCCAGCGGTGTGCGCCGCCTCGACGACGTGCTCCGGTACGTGAGCGCCATCGACCGCCGCATGGAGCGGGTCGCCGCCGACACCGGGCGTGACCGCCAGCGGATGGACGAGGTGAACGCGCTCGAACGCCGCTACGAGCAGCTGCTGCGCGACCTGCCCCGCAGCCGGGTGACGAGTGAGGTGGTCGAGGTCGGGTGGCTGATCGAGGAGCTGCGGGTGAGCCTGTTCGCGCAGGTGCTCGGCACGTCCGGTCCGGTCAGCGTGCCTCGGATCACCCGCGAGCTCGCCCGGCTCGAAGCGACGTCACGCGCTGACGGACCGCTGCCCACGCGCCGGAGCCGTGCGTACGCGCCGCTCGTTAGGCTCGCCGTCGATGGTCGCAGCACGACACGGCACGAGCAGACCGACTGGAGCGTGTGCTCGCGCTGCTGCGGGCGAACGGCGGCCGGGTGACGAGCCCCCGCCGGGCGATCCTCGAGGCACTCATCGGTCACGGCGAGCACCCCACGGCCGAGCAGCTCACGGCGGCCGTGCAGGCCCGCCAGCCCGACGTGCACGAATCCACCGTCTACCGCTTCCTCGACGATCTCGAGCGCCTCGGCGTGGTCGATCACGTCCACCTCGGCCACGGACCCGCCGTGTACCACTTCGCCGACGACACCCACCACCACCTCGTCTGCCAGACGTGCGGCCGGGTGATCGAGGTTCCCGACCAGACGTTCGACGGGTTGCGCCGGACTCCTGCACAACGACTTCGGCTTCGAGATCGACCAACGTCACTTCGCGGTCGTCGGCCGCTGCACCGAGTGCGCGGTCCGCCCACCTGATCAACCCGTGTGGGCGATGCAGCGGTCGGCCAGGCGACCGGGCGACCAGCGACCCCACATCGTTGCCACCGTCCCGCGGCAGCGTTCGCTCCACGCCAGGGTGCGCGGCTCGAGGATCCGGCGGACCGTCTGCACCACACCGCCCTCGTACAGCTCGTAGGCCGCCCACACCGCGGGGTGGTCCTTCGGCGCGCCGACCTCCGTGACGAGCAGCGAGCCGTGGCGGCGGGCGCGGTTGCGGTGGGTGTGTCCGCTCGTCACCACGGCGCCCGGCCGCGCCGCCTCGACCGCGTCGAGAAACGGGCTCGCCTCCGGCCTTCGGGATGCCGACCGGGAGGTAGTACGGGATCCGCGTCGTCATCAACTGGTGGTGGAGCGCGACCAGGCAGGGCCCGGCATGGTCGGACAACGCGTCGATGATGGCCGGCTGGGACCGCATCGTCGTGCCGCCGTGCTCACCTTCGATGACGGTGTCGCCGAGCACCACGAGGGCGCCGTTGACGTCGCGCACCTGGACCGGGTCGGTGATCTCGATCCCGTAGGCGGGCCAGTTCGCGCGCGGCGTTGCAGCGGTGCTGGTTGCCGCCGTCGTGGTTCCCGCCGGTCACCATCAGCGGCACGCCGGCGCGCAGCAGCTCGGGCGCGAGCAGGTCGTACTCGCTCGGGCGGTTGTAATGGCCGAGGTCACCCTTGACCACGAGGAGGTCGGGTGCCCAGTCGATGATCTCGTCGATCGCCGCGGTCAGTCCCCACATCGGATGAGCGGCGGCGGCATCGCCGCCCTTCGGCTGCGAGCGCAGGCGGGGGAGGTGCCCGAACGCCAGCTCGCCGACGTGGAGATCGGAGATCGTCGCCACCCGTGCCAGCAGCCGACCTGACGGTCGGGCGAGCGTCCGCAGCGACCGCCTCCGTCGCCCATCGACGACGACGTCGTGCTCCGTGTCGGGTTGCAGCCCGTGCACGATGACACCGTGGGTCGTGACACCGTCGCCGACGACCGTCCACGATCGGTCGCCCACCAGCACGGTGTGCTCCCCGGCGGGCACGCGCGACCAGACGAGCTGCGCTTCCTCCGTCCCCACGCCGAAGACGGCCGGCCTCGACGTCACGTGTCGAGCAGGCGCACGATGTCCGAAGCCAGACGTGCTTCCTCCCTGGCCCGCAAGGCCACGTTCACGCGCTGACGCTCGAGCACCTGCTGCAGCGTCTTCGCCGACTGCGGGATGTCGTGCTCGGCGAAGAAGCCCTGGACGTCGGCCTCCTGCTCGGGCCGGTTCAGGAGCTTCACGCCGTCGACCATGCGGACGATCGTGTTCGACGGGAACGTCGCCACTGCGTCCGCCCACCGCTCGCGGACGCGCCGCCACGCCAATGTCGCCGTGGTCGCGGTTGGCGATGCAGCGCCCGAGGAGGAACGGTGCGTTCTGCGACTTCACCTCGCCCGAGAAGGCGAAGTCGCACGTGCGCTGCATCAGTGCTTCGTCGCCGAACTCGGCCAGCGCGTAGAGGTGGCGCAGCTGCTCCTGCGGCGTGGCGCCGTGCCGGAAGCGCTCGACGAAGTGCTCGTAGTCCTCCACGGTCCCCGTCGACGCCACGACACTCGTGGCCACGGCGAGCAGCTCGGGGTCGACGATGGTCCCGTCGCGGGCGGCGTCGAACAGGCGGCGGGCCCGCAGCTGCGCGTCGTCGTCCTCGCCGAGCACGGCGCTCAGGCCGACGAGCAAGCCCCGCAGCTGCCCGGTCAGGTCGTCCTCGCCCTCCGCCGGGTCCCATCCGAGGCGCTCGAGCGCCGGCGCCACGATTTGGCGTACGACCGCCCGGTAGCTCGCCAGCGCGTCACCGTCGAGCAGCCGGCTGCACGACCGCAGGCCGTTCGCGAGCGCCTGCCAGACCTGCAGCTCGCGCTCATCGGAGAACGATCGCGCCAGTTCGAGGAATGCCGTCGCCGGCAACCGGCCGCACACCACGGCCGCCCACGTGTCGTCGACGAGCATGTAGCGCTCGACCGTCGACATCGACGCTACGACAGTGCCGGTGAGCCGGCTCCGCAGCGCGTCGTCGTAGCTCACCCGGAAGAACCCGTGTCCGCCGGCGTTCACGATCACGGTCGCGTCGGGTCCGAGCAGCGGGACCCGAAGTTCGTCGCCGTCGAGCAGCTCCTTGCGTTCCTGCGCCGCGCTGACATCGGTCCCGGCGGCGCGCTGGCTGATGTGCACGGGGATGACCCATCGGCTCGGATCGCTCGACGTCTCCTCGTCGAACCCGAAGCGCTGCTGGCGCAGCACGAGGTCGTCCCCGTCGATCGACGCCGACACGAGCGGGTAGCCGGGCTGCCAGATCCAGCTGTCCATGAGCCGCCGCGCCGGCTGCCCGGTCACGAACTCGATGGCATCCCACAGATCACCGGTCTCGGTGTTCGCGTACTTGTGCGTCCGGAGGTAGTGGTTGATGCCGGCACGGAACGGTTCCTCGCCGATGAACTGCTGGAGCATGCGGAGCAGGGAGCCGCCCTTCTGGTAGGTGAGGACGTCGAACATCCCCTCCGTGTCGGCGGGGGAGCGGACCTCGTACTCCACGGAGCGGGTGCTGGCGAGCGAATCGGTCTCGAACGCCGTTGTGCGCTCGAGACTGAACGACGTCCACCGCCGCCAGTCCGGCCGGTACGCCTCGCAGGCGGCGACCTCCATGAAGGTGGCGAACGCCTCGTTGAGCCAGATCCCGTTCCACCAGCTCATCGTGACGAGATCGCCGAACCACATGTGGGCGAGCTCGTGGCTCACGACGTCGGCGACGAGCTCCTGCTCGGCCTGGGTGCTCGTGGCGGGATCGACGAGGAGCAGGCTCTCGCGAAACGTGATGCAACCGAGGTTCTCCATCGCGCCGGCGGCGAAGTCGGGCAGCGCGACGAGATCGACCTTCTCCCCGGGATAGGGGATGCCGTAGTACTCCTGGAACCAGCGCAACGCGAACGCGCCGACATCGAGGCCGAAGGCGGTGAGGTGACCCTTGCCGGGAACGTGGACGAGTCGCAGCGGGATGCCGCCGACGTCGACGGGTTCGGTCGCCTCGAGCCGACCGACCACGAACGCCACGAGGTACGACGACATGACCATCGTGTCGGCGAAGCGGATCGCCACCTTCTGACCCGGACGGGCGCTCCCGCGAGATCTCGGGGCCGTTCGAGATCGCCAGCAGCCCGTCGTCGACCACGAGGGTGGCGCCGAAGACCGCCTTGAAGGCCGGCTCGTCCCAGCACGGGAACGCCTTGCGGCAATCGGTCGCCTGCATCTGGCTGGTCGCGATGACCTGCTCGACGCCGGCGTCGTCGGTGAAGGTGGAACGGTAGAACCCGCGGAGGCGATCGTTCAGCACGCCGTCGAACTCGATGGTCAGGACCGCCCGGCCGGGCGGCGAGAGCGCTGGCCGGCCCGGATGATCATGCGCTCGGTCGACTCGTCGAGCTCGTAGGTCACCTCGACCGGGACCGGCGGGCCGTCGGCCGGCTCGAGCACGATCGATCGGATCTCGAGTTCCATCGCGTTGAGCACCACCTCCGCCGTCTCCTCGACGATGTCGATCTCGATGCGGACGATGCCCGCGAACGAGGCCGCGGCGAGGTCGGGCGCGAGCTCGACGTCGTAGCGGGAGGGAATGACGGTCCGGGGGAGCCGGTAGGGGTTGTCCTCGATCACGGGCATGGAGCGTAGGGCCTCGACCAGCGTGCCCTGGGCACGAGCGGTCGATGCCGGACGTCCCGATCCGGGCGGACCCTCGAGCGGCCACGCCGCTAGCGTGCTCGCTCGTGCCCGGACCAGACGCCACGCCTCCTGCTCCGCTGTACGACGTCGTGGGCATCGGGAACGCGTTGGTCGACGTGATCGCCCACGCCGGCGACGAGTTCCTCGTCGAGCACGAGCTCGTCAAGGGCGCGATGACGTTGGTCGACACCGAGCGGGCGATGGCGCTGTACCGGTCGCTCGGCGTGTCCGTCGAGATGAGCGGCGGCTCGGCCGCCAACACGGTGTGCGGCGTGGCGTCGTTCGGCGGCCGGGCGGCATACATCGGCAAGGTCTCCAACGACGACCTCGGCACCGTGTTCGGCCACGATCTGCGCGCCGTCGGGGTGCAGTTCTCGGCCGGCGCGCTCGACCCGACCACCCCGACCGGTCGGTGCGTCATCGTCGTCACGCCCGATGCGCAGCGCACGATGAACACCTATCTCGGCGTCTCCTCGCTGCTCAGCCCGGACGACATCGACACCCGGGTCGTCGCCGCCGGTGCCGTGCTCTACATGGAGGGCTACCTCTACGACCGGCCGGCGGCGAAGGAGGCGTTCCGCCACGCCGCCCGCGCCGCCCACCGCGCCGGCCGCGAGGTGTCGCTCACGTTGTCCGACTCGTTCTGCGTGGACCGGCACCGCGACGACTTCCGCGGTCTCGTGACCGACGAGGTCGACGTGCTGTTCGGCAACGAGGACGAGCTGACCTCGCTGTACGAGGTCGACTCCTTCGACGACGCCGTCGACCGGGTTCGTGATGACTGCGCACTCGCTGTCGTGACCCGTGGCAAGCAGGGGTCGGTGATCGTGACGGCCGACGAGGTGCTCGAGATCGGGATCGAGGACGTGCCGAGCGTCATCGACACGACCGGCGCCGGCGACCTCTACGCCGCCGGGTTCCTCTACGGCTACACCCACGGCCGCGAGCTCTGGGAGTGCGGCCGCTACGGCGCCGTCGCCGCCGCCGAGGTCATCGCCCACGTCGGCCCCCGCCCCCTCGTCGAGTTGCGCCGCCTCATCGCCCGATAGCCAGCCGGCGCCCGACGCGCTCGAGCGGTCGGCGACCTGCTCGCCGACGACCATTCGACGGCGACAGACGCTCGAAGTCGGACCCGATGGTGTCCGGCAGCGTGCAGACGCCACAGAGGCGGCAACGTTCGGTCGGATCGGGCGGCGTCGTGTCGGCTCGGTCGTGCCGGCCGGACAGAATGGCGCGATGACTCCCGAACTGCGTGAGCGCGCCGACTCCTGGATCGCGGTGGATCCGGACCCCGAGACCAGAGCCGAGCTCGAGCAGCTCATCGCCGCCGACGACGAGGACGGTCTGGCGGATCGCTTCGCCGGCCGGCTGCAGTTCGGCACCGCAGGTCTGCGCGGCGCGCTCGGCGCCGGACCGATGCGGATGAACCGGGTGGTGGTTCGGCGCGCCGCCTGGGGACTCGCCCAGTACCTGCTGCGCACCGATCCACGAGCGGCTGAGCGCGGCATCGTCATCGGCTACGACGCCCGCCGCAACAGCGACGTCTTCGCCCGAGGACACGGCCCGCGGTCGCGGCGGCGCTGGGGATCCGGTCGATGTTGTTCGCCGCACCGCGTCCCGACGCCGGTGCTGGCGTTCTCCGTCACCGAGCTCGATGCGGCCGCCGGCGTCATGGTCACCGCCAGCCACAACCCGCCGCAGGACAACGGCTACAAGGTGTACCTCGGCGACGGCTCGCAGATCGTCCCGCCGCACGACAGCGGCATCTCCGACGAGATCGATCGCGCCCCGGCCGACGTGCCGGTGTCGGCCGCCGACGATGCGCTCATCGAGACGCTCGGCGACTCGGTGGTGGAGGCGTACCTCGCTGCGATCCGTCGGGCGACCGCCACCGACGTACGTGTCGCCTACACCCCGATGCACGGCGTCGGCGGCGAGGTGCTGCTCGCCGCGTTCGAGCGCGCCGGCCTGCCGGCGCCCCATGTCGTCGAGGCGCAGTTCCAGCCCGATCCGACGTTCCCGACCGTGTCGTTCCCGAACCCCGAGGAACCGGGCGCGATGGATCTCCTGCTCGAGCTCGCCGCCGTCGGTCGACGCCGACATCGCGTTCGCCAACGATCCCGATGCGGATCGGCTCGGCGCCGCCATCCCGACGCCAGAGGGTGGGTGGCGTCGTCTCGGCGGTGACGAGCTCGGCTGGTTGCTCGCCGACCACATCCTGTCCACGACATCGGGCGACGACCGACTCGTCATCACGACGCTCGTGTCGTCGACGCTCCTCGGCGAGATGGCGGCGGCGCACGGCGTGCACTACGCCGAGACCTTCACCGGGTTCAAGTGGATCGCCCGGACCGTGCTCGACCACCCCGATGGCGGTTCGTGTTCGGCTACGAGCAGGCCCTCGGCTACCTCGTGGCGCCACGCCCGCTCGACAAGGACGGCATCAGCGCCGCCGTCATGATGGCGGAGGTGGCAGCGACGGCGAAGGCGGCAGGCGAGACGCTCCAGCAACGGCTCGACGTCATCGCCGATCGCTACGGCCGCCACGTCACCCGGGAGTACTCGATCAAGATGGATCCGGCGACTCGGGGCGACCGCCGTCGCGGTGATGCAGGCGAAGCCGCCGACCGAGCTCGCCGGCCATCCGGTCACCGACGTCACGTGGTTCGAGGAGGCGGGACTGCTGCGCCTCCAGTGCGGGCCGTCGGCGCGCGTGCAGGTCCGCCCGAGCGGCACCGAGCCCAAGGTCAAGGTGTACGCGGAAGCGGTCGGTGCCGATCCGACCCCGCTGATCGACGCCCTCGTCGCCTATTTCGAGGGCTGTGTTCAATCCTGACCATCTCGGTCGGGTTTCGGCACGGTAGGGTTTTGGCCATGGCCGTGACCGTTCGCATCCCGACGACCCTCCGACCGATCTCCGGCGGCGCTCCGACCGTGACGGTCGACGGCGCCACGCTCGGCGACGTGCTCGGCAACCTCGAAGCTGCGCATCCTGGCTTCCACGACCGGCTGTTCGCCGACGACGGTTCGCTGCGGCGGTTCGTGAACTTGTTCGTCGCCGACGACGATGTTCGCTATCTCCAGGGCCTCGAGACGCCGGTGCCGGACGGCGAGACGGTGTCGATCATTCCTGCGGTCGCCGGCGGCTGATCGCTGCGCGACGAGCGGCCTGATCAGGCTGCGATCCGCGCCAGCAGCTCGTCACGGCTCGCCGGCCCGAGCAGCGGTTCGGCCGGACGGTTCTCCCGGTCGCTCCACACGGCGAGCACTCGGGCGCTGACGTCCGGGTCGGTCCGGCAGGGCATCCGGCGGGGTCAGCAGGTTGAAGTTGCGCATGAACGCCCGCAGCACGGTGGGATCGGTCCGCAACGCAGGGACCAACCCATCGCGGAACACCGCCCGCATGAACGTGCGCGGGTCCTCCTTGTCGTCGTCCGGGTTCTCGCCGGCGAGCAATGCGGCGGCGACGCGGCGCGCCTCCGCGTCCTGTTGGACGGTCGATCGATACCACGGGAAGAGGTGCTGGCGTGCGGCCGCGTCGTATGCCAGCGCAAGGGCGAGCGGATCGCCTTCGTGGGCGTCGACCGCCTCGACCATGAGCTGCGCGGCCCAGAAGCCGGTCGCGCAGCCACGGCCGAAGAGCGGGTTCGTGCAGAGCAGCGCGTCGCCGACGGGCAGCAACGCCGGTGGCGACGGGCGCACCGTCGCTGACGAAGTCGCACCAGCGGTTGAGCAGCCCGGCCATCATGTGCACCTTCGGCGTGATCGGCTCGGCCCGGCCGTCGAGCCACGGTGCCGCGACCACGAGCTCACGGGCGGCGGTGTCGAAGACGCGGGGTCGACGAACAGGCGCCGGAGCTCGTCGTCGGCGACGGGTGTGGCGAGCGTGACGGAGAACGTGCGGCGATCGCCGGCGAAGACGCCGTACTTCAGGTAGCCGAGGTCGCCGCCGATCGGTCCGCGCGCGGGGCGGCGGCTCCTGCCCGTCGAGCAATCGGTAGAAGCGGGTGTGGTACACGATGCCCGTGTCCTCGGCCGTCTCGGTGACCGGCGCGAGCGCCGATCGCCGTGAGCCACTCGGACACGACGGAGCGGCGGCCGCCGGCGACGATCACGAGCTCCGCCTCGATCGTCGTGCCGTCGGCGCAGTGCACGCCGCCGACGTGGGGGATGCCGGGCACCACGGCGGTCGACGGCGAGCAGGCCGTCGACGGCGACACCGGTTCGCACCGCGACGTTCCCCTCCGCCATCGCGGCGCGGCGCACGATCCACTCGAACGTCGTGCGCCGGCAGGCGATCATCGTGAGGTCGACGTCCTCGGGCTCCGGTACGAAGCCGACCATCGACGGCGGCAGGTCCTCGCCGAAGCGGATCTCGGTCGCTCCCGCCGCCAGCAGCTCCGCGAGCACGTCGGGGTAGTGGTCCCGGAGCAGGTTGGTGAGCCGGGCGAGGAAGGCGTGGCTCTGGCGCACCTGCGGCGCTCCTCGGCGGTCCCACTCGAAGGCGTCGTCGGCCGACGACGGCATCGGCGTGTCATCGCGTTCGAGCACCGTCACCTCGTGTCCCGCCCGCGCCAGCGCGAGCGCGGATCCCAGTCCGGCGACGCCGCCCCCCACCACGATCACTCGCATTCGGCGAAGCTAGCGAGCAACCGATCACGGTCGGCAGCCGGAGCCGACGCTCAGCCGGTGAGCGCCAGAGCGATCGCGCTCGACGAGGTCCGACGGCGCCGGATCGCCCGGGAGCGCAAGGGTCGAGGGGACGAAGCGCGCGTCGGGCCTCACGTGGAGAACAGCGTCTCGCGGTCCCACCACGACCGGGGCGCGGTCGGGCTCGTCAGCGGGTGCCAGAGGATGGCGAGGGTCGACAGGCCGCCGGCGACGAGTCGCTCGATCGCCCACGTGTAGAACACGGTGAGCGTGTCGTGGTAGCCGCTCGTGTCGGTGTTCGGCGTGCCGGTCGCCTCGTTGTAGCGGGGGATGGCGAGGCGCAGCCGGGCGAGCGCCTCGGCGCCGCCATGCCGGCGGACGAGGGCGGTGGCGGCGAGCACGTGGGCGCGGTGTGTCCACTCGGCCCGCGGCAGCGTCGCCTGCTCGAGGCCGTCGGCGATGCGGCCGGCCTCGGCGTCGAGGGTGTTCCGACCGTGCCGGCCGTCCGGGCCGTGCCAGGCGGTGGAGGGCATCGCGTGCGTTCGTGTTCATACCCATGATTGTGCCGAGTTCAGGGATGCGAAAATCGCCGATTGTGCGGCAGTATTGCCGCTATGGCAGCAGAATCAGACGTCATCGATCGTA
>CAWGJK010000019.1:0-72781 GCA_963822875.1 uncultured Acidimicrobiia bacterium
TCCTCGTCACGGGCGGATCGCGGGGCATCGGGCTCGCCGTCGCCCGCCGATTTGCCGCCGGCGGCGACCGCGTGGCCGTGACGTACCGCTCGTCCGACCCGCCCGACGGGCTGTTCGGCGTGAAGTGCGACGTGACGTCCGCCGGCGACGTGGACCAGGCGTTCGCCGCTGTCGAGGAGCAGTTCGGTGGACCCGTCGAAGTGCTCGTCTCCAACGCCGGGGCGACCCGCGACGGCCTGTTGCTGCGCATGGACGAGGACGCCTTCACGAGCGTCATCGACGCCAACCTCACGGCGGCCTATCGCGTCGCCAAGCGGGCGGCGCAGGGGATGCTGCGCGCGCGCAAGGGCCGCATCGTGCTGGTGTCCTCCGTGGTCGGCCTGCTCGGCTCGGCCGGCCAGACGAACTACGCCGCGGCGAAGGCCGGCCTCGTCGGGTTCGCCCGCTCGCTGGCCCGCGAGCTCGGGTCACGTGGCATCACCGTCAACGTCGTGGCGCCCGGCCCCGTCGAGACGGACATGACGGCTGCGCTCGGCGAGAAGCGCCTCGCCGAGCTGACGGCGGCCGTCCCGCTCGCCCGCATGGCGACCCCCGACGAGGTCGCCGGGACGATCGTGTTCCTCGCCTCACCGGACGCCGCGTACATCACCGGGGCGGTCATCCCGGTCGACGGCGGGCTGGGAATGGGACACTGACCACGCTCGCCGTCGGTGTGACACACTCGCGCCCATGGATCAGGAACTGTTCGGTCGTTTCAAGAAGTGCGCCGTCGAGGTGCTCTCCGTGTCCGAGGATCAAGTCGTCCCCGATGCACGGTTCGGCGACGATCTCGATGCCGACAGCCTCGACCTCGTCGAGTTGGTGATGGCCCTCGAGGAGGAGTTCGACATCTCGGTCCCGGAAGAGGAACTGGAAGGGATCGAGACCGTCGGTCAGGCGTACGACCTGGTCGCCGGCAAGCTCTGAGGCGGCCGCTCCATGCAGCCGACAGGCCGGCGGGTGGCCGTCACCGGGCTCGGCGTGGTGGCGCCGTGTGGCATCGGCCGCGATGCGTTCTGGCGCGGACTGCTCGGACCGGGCATCACGTCGGGGCAGTCGACCGAGGTCGCCGACTGGGACCCGACGCCGTGGTACGACTCGCCGAAGGAGGCGCGGCGCGCTGATCGCGTCGAGCAGTTCGCCATCGCCGCGGCCACCGAGGCCTTGGCCCAAGCCGGTGACGTCGGCGTCGACCCGGCTCGGTTCGGGACGATCTTCGCCACCGGCGTCGGCGGCCTGCACACGCTCGAAGAGCAGGTCATCGTCCGCGTCGAGAAGGGCGAGCGGCGTGTCTCACCCTTCCTCGTCCCGATGATGATGGCCAACGCCGCCGGCGCAGCGATCTCGATGCGATGGGGGCTGCAGGGGCCCAGCGAGACGATCTGCACGGCGTGCGCGGCCGGTACCCACGCCATCGGCAACGCCGCCCGGCTGATCGCCTGGGGACGGTGCGACGCGGTGGTAACGGGCGGCGCCGAGTCGGCGGCGACGATCACGGCGCAGGCCGGCTTCCGCAACATGACGGCGCTGTCGACGACGGGCGTGAGCCGGCCGTTCGACGTCGATCGCGACGGGTTCGTGTTCGGCGAGGGCGCCGCCGTGCTCGTGCTCGAGGAGTGGGAGCACGCCGTCGGGCGCGGGGCGACGATCATCGGCGAGGTGCTCGGCGCGGCGAGCAACGCCGACGCCCACCACATCACCGCGCCGTCACCGGGCGGGGTGGGGGCATCGGCGTGCATGCGGCTCGCCCTGGACGACGCCGGGCTGCAGCCGGGCGACATCCGTCAGATCAACGCCCACGGCACGTCGACGCCGCTGAACGACGCCGCCGAGGCAGAGGCTGCGCTCGACGTGTTCGGCGCCGAGCCGCCGCCGACGACGTCGATCAAGGGGGTGACCGGTCACGCCCTCGGCGCGGCCGGCGCGCTGGAAGCGGCGGCGGTGCTGCTGTCGTTCCACCATCGCCAGATCCCGCCGACGGCGAACACCAAGGTCGTCGACCTCGGCATCGACGTCGTCACCGGAGACGCCCGCGACTGGGAACCCGGCCCGACGATGTCCAACAACTTCGGCTTCGGCGGCCACAACGGCTCCGTGATCCTCTCCCCGTAACGCTCAGAGCGCCAAGGACCCACTGCGCCCACGGCTCAGCGCGTACCGAACGCTGGAGGTACGCGCTGGGCATGACACCCACTGAGTCCTGGCCGCTCTGGGTTACACGTCGACGACGACGAACAGCAGGTCGCAGGAGCAGGCGACGTCGTCGCCGAGCAGCGCCCGTCCCGAGCCCTTGCCGGCGCGGGCCGACATCCGGCCGAGGGTGACCTCCAGGGTCAGCTCGTCGCCCGGCCCGACCTGGCGGCGGAACCGAGCGCCGTCGAGCCCGCCGAAGAGCGGCAGCTTGCCGGCGAAGCGCTCGTCGGTGAGCACGGCGATCGCGCCGACCTGGGCGATCGCCTCGCACATCAGCACGCCGGGCAGCGTCGGCCGACCCGGGAAGTGGCCGGCGAAGAACCACTCGTCGCCCGTCAGCCGCCACCTCCCCGTCGCCGACTCACCGGGGACGAGCGCGGTGACCTCGTCGACGAACAGGAACGGCGGCCGGTGCGGCAGGACATCCGCCGGCTGCGGGAGATCGCCCATCAGGCCATCGCTGCCAGCAGGTTCTTCGGCGTGTCGGCCGGGCTGACCTTGTACCAGGCAGCGGCCACCTTGCCCTTCTCGTCGATCAGGAACGCCGACCGCTCGATGCCCATGTACTTGCGGCCGTACATGCTCTTCTCCTTCCACACCCCGAACGCCTCGGCGACGGTGTGATCAGGATCGGAGAGCAGCGGGAATCCGAGCCCGTACTTGTCGGCGAACTTGAGCTGCTTCGACGGCTTGTCCGGGCTGATCCCGACGACGGCAGCGTCGCCGATGTCGCCGAGGATGTCGTTGAGCCCGCACGCCTGCTTCGTGCACCCAGGCGTGTCGGCCTTCGGGTAGAAGTAGACGAGCACCTTGCGCCCGCGCAGCGAGCGCAGCGACACCTGTTGGTCGTGCTGGTCGGTGAGGTCGAAGTCGGGTGCGCGATCCCCTGGCTGGAGCATGGCGGCCACCCTACGGCTGGCCGACGGCGTCGACCTCCTTCATCGCATTGGTGGCGACGAAGGCCGTGGCGGCGAGCAGCAACGTGCTCAGCACGGCGAGGAAGACCTGCGTGCTCAGCCGGGACGACACGTCCTCCAGCGACATCGTCGAATCCGTGTCCCCGAGCCTGGCGAGCGGCCCGCTGATCAGGAAGGCGGTGATCACGAGCGCCTGCCACGTGCTCACCGGCGTCGTCGCCCGCTGGCCGTGGCGCAGGATCCGTCGCAGCTGCACGAACGGGACGATGACGTTGGCGAACGGGATGTACCAGCCGCCACATGACAATCCGGGCGACACCGGCGCCCCGATGCGCTGGGCGTTGCGAGCCGCCCGCAGCGACCAGATCGACAGCGTGATCAGCGTGGCCACCGCCAGCACGAACTGCAGGAACACGGCGCCACCGACGACCCCGTCGGCGGTGTCCAGGTCCTCCACGGGCGCGTCACCATCGCGGACGTTGCTGAACGTTGCTCGCCGGTAGAACGTCGCCGCAACGAGCAGCGCGGTGGCCGCGGTGGCGCACCAGAACAGGATCGACACCGCCTTGCGCAGCCCGTCGTTCGGCTGCCGCTGACCCCACGCCGGCCCGAACGCATGCGTGCCGGGAGGCTGCCCGAGCGGTTCGGACGGTGGCGGCGGCGGAGGCGGCGGTAACGCTGACACGGCGGCAGCATCGCACGTGCGGGCGGCTACCGGCGGCGCCGCATCCCACCGCCGAACGGCCCCGTACGCGGGCGGGCATGGGCGTGGTAGTGCTCGGGGATCGTGCGCAAGTTGTCGTCGACCCAGTGCTCGGCGTCGAAGTGCGCGGTGACGACGGCCGCGAGGCAGGCGTGCAACCGGGCCTTGACCTCGTCGGGCGGCGACGGGTCGTGGACCCGCCAGACGACCATCGGCACGCTGCAGGACTCACACTCGGCGACCCAGCACTCGTCGTCCTCGTGGAACCATTCGGTGAGGCGGGACGCCTCGCACAGCTCACACGTCACGGCCGGGCGTCGATCGCCGCGCGCACCTCGGCGACATAGGCCCCCACGGCGTCGGGCCCGTGCTCCATCAGCCGGCGTACGACCGATGCCCCCTGGACCACGCCGTCGGCGACGGTGCACGCCTGCTGCGCCTGCTCGGCGTTGGAGACGCCGACGCCGACGAGCACGGGGAGATCGGTGATCGACTTCAGACGCCGGGCGAGATCGGTGGCCGACGCGGCGAGCGTTGCCCGCTCGCCAGTGACGCCGAGGAGCCCGACGGCGTACACGAACCCCCGCGACCGGGCGACGACCCGCGGCAGTCGCTCGTCGGGAGCCGTGGGTGCGGCGAGCATGACGGTCTCCACGCCGGCGGCGTCGGCCGCATCGCACCACGGGCCGGCCTCCTCCAGCGGCAGGTCCGGCAGGATGCACGCGGCGATGCCGGCGGCGACCAGGCGGCCGGCGAAGCGGCGGTGGCCGTCGTGGTGGACGAGGTTGTAGTAGGTCATCACGGACAGCGGGATGTCCACGTCGAGACCGGCGGCGGCGTCGAGGATCGACGGCGGCGTGGCGCCGCCGTCGAGTGCGGCCTGCGACGCCTGCTGGATCACCGGTCCGTCCATCACGGGGTCGGAGAACGGGATGCCGATCTCGATGCCGTCGGCACCCGACGCGGCGGCCGCACGAACGGCGTCCTCCCAGCCGGGATAGCCGCCGGTGATGTACGGCACGAGCAGCTTGCGACCCTCGGCGCGCGCCGCGCCGGAAGTGCGCCTCCATCATCTGCCGAGCATGTCCATCGCCTGGGCGACGTCCTTGTCGCCGCGCCCGGACATGCACACGAGCACCGTCGATCCCGACAGCGCCGGCGCTTCGCGGACGACCCAGGCGATGGCGTGCGCCGGCTCGAAGGCGCAGAGGATGCCCTCCGTCTTCGCCAGCAGGGCGAACGCATCGAGCACCTCGGCGTCGGTGACCGGCGGGTACTCGGCGCGGCCGATCGAGGCGAGGTAGGAGTGCTCCGGCCCGACGCCCGGGTAGTCCAGACCGGCGGAGATCGAGTGCGCCTCCTCCACCTGACCGTGCTCGTCCTGCATCAGGTAGCTGCGCATGCCGTGCACCACGCCCGGGACGCCACGGCCGACAGCCGCACCACCGGAGGGTTCGGCACCGACGAGCCGGGCATCCGTGTCGACGAAGCCGGAGAAGATGCCGGCTGCGTTGGAGCCACCGCCGACGCACGCCACGACGACGTCGGGATCGCCACCGGTGAGCGCCCGGCACTGCTCGCGAGCCTCATCGCCGACGACGCGGTGCAGCTCGCGCACCATCCACGGATACGGGTGCGGGCCCATCACCGAGCCGAGGCAGTAGTGCGTGTCGCCGACGGTGGCCACCCAGTCGCGCAGCGCCTCGTTGACGGCGTCCTTGAGCGTGCGGCTGCCGCTCTCCACCGCCTCGACCTCGGCGCCGAGCAGGCGCATGCGGAACACGTTGAGCTCCTGGCGCTCGACGTCGACGGCACCCATGTACACCTTGCACTCCAAGCCGAACAGGGCGGCGGCCGTCGCCGTGGCGACTCCGTGCTGGCCGGCGCCGGTCTCGGCGACGAGCCGGGTCTTGCCCATGCGTCGAGCGAGCAGCGCTTGGCCCAGCACGTTGTTGATCTTGTGCGAGCCGGTGTGGTTGAGGTCCTCGCGCTTGAGCAGCAGGCGCAGTCCGAGCTTGCCGCCGAGGTTGTGGCACTCGGTGAGGATCGACGGCCGCCCGGCGTAGTCGCGCAGGATGCCGTCGAGCTCGTCGCGGAACGCCCGGTCGGCCCACGCGTCGCGGAACGCCGCCTCCAGCTCCTCGCACGCCGGGACGAGCGTCTCGGGCACGAAGCGCCCGCCGAACTCGCCGAAGCGCCCGTTCGCCGACGGCTCGCCCATCAGCGAGCCAGCGCTCACTCGTCGCTCCAGTCGTAGGGCATCTCGTCGGCGCCGAGGTAGGGCTCGGGGGCGGCCGCACGTGCCCGCTCGATGAAGCGTTTGACCTTGATGGCGTCCTTGCGGCCGGGTGACCGCTCGACGCCAGTCGACACGTCGACCCCCCACGGCTCGACGGCGGTCACGGCGTCGGCGACGTTGTCCGGATCGAGGCCGCCGGCCAGGATCAGGCGCACGCCCTCGGGCACCTCGCCCGCCAGCGTCCAGTCGAAGACGCTGGCCGGACCCCGGGTTGGCGGCGTCGAGGAGGATCAGATCGGTGGCCAGCGAGCGGGCCTCGTCCAGGCGGACCGCTCCGGCCGGGTAGGCCTTGATGACCCACTTCACCGCCTTGGCCACCTCGGCGACGTCGTCGGGTCGCTCGTTGCCGTGGAGCTGCGCCGCCTTCACGCCCGAGCGGTGGACGAGGTCGACGACGCGCTTGGGATGCTCATCACGGAACACGCCGACGGTGAGGACCTCCGGCGGCAACCGGCGGGTGATGTCGTAGGCCTGCTGCACGGCGATCTGCCGCGGCGACGGGGCGAACACGAAGCCGACGGCATCGGCGCCCATGGCCACGGCGAGCAGGGCGTCGTCCTCGTTGGTGATGCCGCAGATCTTCACGAACATGCGGCGGTCACGGTAGCTGTCGGCCCCCGCTCACGGCAGGTCCCATCCACGGGTGCTCGCGGAGGAACGTGGCGAGGATGTCCCGGCGCGACACCGGACCGACGGTGCGGTTGGCGCCGGGCAGCTCGTCGGCCGGGCGCGCACACGGTCGCCGGCGGGACGATGCCGAACAGGTCGACGGCGTTCTGGCCGAGGATGCGCGCCTTCACTTCCGGAGTGAGCGCCGGGTAGCCGAACTGCTCCTGGAACGCCTCGGTGATCTCGAAGTTGCGGAAGGCGGCGATCTGGTCCTGCGGCGAGCCGTACCAGATCGAGTCGGTGCCCCACAGGATCCGCTCCGGCCCGAAGGCGGCGAGCAGCTTGCCGAGCACGTGAGCGGCCTCGTCCGGCGAGCCCATCACCGTGCGCCACGTCGAGCCGAGCTCGGCGTAGACGTTGCCGCCCGCCCCGATGCCGTGCTCGGTGACCGTGCGCACGAGGCGGTCGACGCCGTCGCCGTCGGGGTCGTAGGGGCCCTCGGTGTTCCCCGATTCGTAGCCGGAGTGGTACACGAGGAACGTCAGGTCCGGGTTGGCGGCGGCGGCCGGCCCGATGTCGACGGGCGAGGCGAAGCGGTTGCCGCCCGACAGGCCCTTGTGCACGGCGATGACGGGCACGCCGGTGTCGCGGGCGGCCTGGAGGAACGGTCCGCCGATCGCCGGCCGGGACGGGTCGTGGTCGTCGAGGTACCAACCGGACGGCGCGTGGGTGTACGCCTTCCACGCGCTCAGCTCGTGGGCCGCGGCGACGTCGGCCATGGCGGCGAGGGCGGCGTCGAGCGGACCGACGTCGGGGACGGCGTGACCCTGGATCAGCACGCGCCCGTCGCCGCACAGCTCGGCGGCGAGGGCCTTGCCCCGCTCCATGGCGTCGATCGAGAGCGGGTCGGCCTCGCCGACGACGGGGATCGCCGAGATCACGGCGACGGACGTGTCGCTGCCGGCGAGGACGAGGTCGCGCCAGTACTCGGCGGAGAAGCAGTCGATCGCCTCGGCCTCGCCGCACGCGCCCTGCGGGAAGTTGACGCCCCACTCGCCGGACTCGAGGAAGTGGGTCTGCACGTCGACGACGATCGGCGCGGCGGGCGCCGCGGCTGCGGTGGTCGATGTCGCGGCCGTCGTCGACGTCTCACCGTGGATCGTCGTCGTCGCCTCTTCGGGGTCGGTCGCCGCCGTTTCCGGGACGGTGAACCGACCGCCCGGCGCGGTGCTCGTCGACGCCGACTGCTCGTCGCTGCACGCCTGCAGCGCGGCGAGCCCGGACGCCATCCCCGCCGACGACAGCAGGAACTTCCGGCGCGACCACCCATGCCGCCGGGCGTGGTGATCGGCGGCGGCACGGGCCCGCCGCATGGCCTCAGCGCGTAGCTCGTCGAGCGGGGCAGGGAGGTACTCGCCGTTGGAGCACGGCCACAGCTTCAGCGGCAGACCCGGATCGGGTTCGTCCACGACGCCCATCTTGCTCCATCCGAGTGCTGGATGGTCGGCGTCCGACCACGCAGCACTCGGATGGCGTCAAACACTCGGATGGGTCAGGGCGGCGACTGCGGCGGCGGGGTCGGAGGCGGTCACGAGGTGCTCGCCGACGAGGATGGCGTCGTAGCCGGCGTCGGCGAGGCGCCGTGCGGCTTCCGGCGAGCCGACGCCGGACTCGGCGATCTTGAGGACGCCGTCGGGGATCGCCGGCGCCATGCGCGCGGCACGCTGCTCGTCGACCTCGAACGTCACGAGGTCGCGCTGGTTGACGCCGACGATCGTCGCGCCCGCCTCGATGGCGACCTCGAGCTCGTCCTCGTCGTGCACCTCGACGAGCACGTCGAGCCCGAGCTCGACGGCGAGCCGGTGCAGCTCGATCAGCTCGCTGCGCTCGAGCGCGGCGGCGATCAGCAGCACGGCATCGGCGCCCATCAGGCGGGCATCGGCGACGTCGTGGGCCGACACGGTGAAGTCCTTGCGCAGCACGGGCAGCGCCGTCGCCGCCCGCGCCCGCTGCAGGTCGTCCACCGACCCGCCGAAGAACTCGCGTGTCGGTGAGCACCGAGAGGCACGCCGCCCCACCGTCGGCGTAGGCCGAGGCCACGCTGGCGGGGTCGAGGTCGGCGGCGAGGTCGCCCTTCGACGGCGAACGGCGCTTGATCTCGGCGATCACCGCCAGCCCCGGCGCCGCGGCGAGCGCACGGCCGAAGCCCCTCGCCGGCGCGACCCGGCCGGCGTCGGCGATCAGCGCATCGAGTGAACGCTCGTCGGCCGGCGGCCAGCTCACGGTGGCGGGCGACGATGCGATCGAGGTAGGTGGCCGTCAGAGCCCCTTGCCCTTGACCGGCGTCAGGCGGGTGATCTCCGGACGTCCGCCGGCGAGGTCGCGCAGGCTGCGGCCGATCTCCTTGAACGCGTCGCTGGCGCCGTGGGCGACGAGGGCGGCCTCGTTCTCGTACAGCTCGTAGAACAGCACGGCGTCGGGATCGGCGTCGTTGGTGTGGAGGATGTAGTAGCGCGTCTCGCCCTCGCGTCTGAGCGTTGGCGATGGCCGCGTCGAGGGCGGCGACGAGCTCGTCACGCTTCCCGGGCTGGGCGGGGATGCGGGCAAGGACGGCGACGGGCTGCTGATCACTCATGGCCGGGCAAGCTAGTCAGAAGCCCAACCGTTGGCCGATCTCACCGAGGATGTCGTCGATCGGCACGCGCACCTGCTCGGTCGTGTCGCGGTCACGGATCGTCACCGCCTTGTCGTCGAGCGAGTCGAAGTCGACGGTGACGGCGAGCGGCGTGCCGATCTCGTCCTGGCGGCGGTAGCGCCGGCCGATCGCCTGCGTCTCGTCGTAGTCGACCATGTAGCGCTGGCTCAGCGTGCGCCGCACCTCGTGGGCGAGCGGCGTCAGCGTGTCCTTGCGCGACAGCGGCAGCACGGCGACCTGGTACGGCGCCAGCCGCGGGTGCAGGCGCAGCACGGTGCGGTCCTCGCCGTTGATCACGTCCTCGTCGTAGGCGGCGAGCAGGAAGGCCGCCATCGTGCGCGTCGCACCGGCGGCCGGCTCGATCACGTGCGGCACGTAGCGCTCGCCGCTCGCCTGGTCGAAGTAGTCGAGACGTTCACCGGAGTGCTCGGCGTGCTGGCGCAGGTCGTAGTCGGTGCGCTGGGCGATGCCCTCGAGCTCGTCGAAGCCCCACGGGAAGCGGAACTCGACGTCGGACGTCCCCGACGAGTAGTGCGACAGCTCGTCGTCGCCGTGGGGGCGCAGGCGCAGCATGTCGGCGGGGATGCCGTGGCGCACGTACCAGTCGAAGCGCTCGTTGCACCAGTACTCGTACCAGCGCGGGCCGTCGGCGGGCGGGACGAAGAACTCCATCTCCATCTGCTCGAACTCGCGGGTGCGGAAGATCCAGTTCTGCGGCGTGATCTCGTTGCGGAACGCCTTGCCGACCTGGGCGATGCCGAACGGCGGCTTCTTGCGCGTCGTGTTGAGCACGTTGGCGAAGTTGACGAACATGCCCTGCGCCGTCTCCGGGCGCAGGTAGGCCGCCGCCGCCGAGTCCTCGACGGGACCGGCCTGGGTCTTGAACATCAGGTTGAACTGGCGGGCCTCGGTGAACGTGCCGTGCTTGCCGCAGGACGGGCACGTGTCGGGGTCGTCGAGCTTGTCGAGGCGGAAGCGGTTCTTGCAGTTGGTGCAGTCGACGAGCGGATCGGTGAAGTTGGCGAGGTGGCCGCTCGCCTCCCACACCTGCGGCGGGCCGAGCACGGCGGCGTCGATGAGCACGACGTCGTCGCGCTCCTGCACCATCGCCCGGACCCACGCCTCCTTGACGTTGCGCAGCATCAGCGCACCGAGCGGGCCGTAGTCGTAGGCGCTGCGGAAGCCGCCGTAGATCTCCGCCGACGGGTAGACGAAGCCGCGCCGCTTGCACAGGTTGACGATCTGGTCGAGCTCCGTCGCCGGCATGTCGAGCAAGGCTACGGGCCGCATCTTCCGGTTCTAAACGTGTTCATGCCCGCTGAGCGGGAAGAAAGACGTTTAGAACCGGTCAGTGGCGCTCGAACATGGCGACGGCGCGGAGGTGGCGCTCGATGTGGTGTTCGAGGGCGCGGGTGGCGAGGACGCCGACCTCGTGGGTGGCCGGGGACTCGGGGGTCGCCGAGCACGTCGTTGAGGCGGCCGCCGAGCACGGCGCGCAGCAGGGCGAGAGCGGCCGGGCTGATCGGTGACCCGGAGCGGCACGACCGGCACAGCACGCCGCCCTCGGTGAGGTCGAAGGCAACGAGCGTGACGTCCGGCTCGGCACCGCCGCAGCGCACGCACACGTCGAGCTCCGGCCGCAGCCCCTCGGCGGCGAGCAGCTTCCAGTAGAACGCCGGCACGACGAGCGGGCTCGGCCGCGTGGCGATCGTGCGCAGCACGCCGACGAGCATCCGGTACAGCTCCGGGTTGGGCTCGCGCTCCAGCGCCAGCTGGTCGGCCGCCTCCAGCACGGCCATGCCCTGCGACGCCCGGTCGAGGTCGCCGAGCAACGGCGCCAGCGGCTCGACCGACTCGGCCTGGCTGACGATGTCCAGCTCGCGCCCGCGGTACAGCAGCAGGCGGACGTGGCTCATCGGCTCCAGCCGGGCGCCGAAGCGGGACGTCGTCTTGCGCACGCCCTTGGCGACGGCACGCACCTTGCCGTTCTCGGCGGTCAGCAGCACGACGATGCGGTCGGCCTCGCCGAGCTTGTACGTCCGCAGCACCACCCCGGTGTCGCGGTAGAGCTGGCTCACGTGTCGAGCCCGCCGAAGCGACGCCGGCGGCCGTGGAACTCGTCGATCGCCGCGGCGACGTGCTCGGGGGCCAGCTCGTCGAGCGTGACCGGTTCGAAGACGAGCTCGCCGTACGCCAGCTCCCACACCAGCGACGGCGGCAGCCGTGTCGGCGGACCGAGCACGAGCACGAGGTCGGGCTCGACGTCGGCCGGCTCGTAGAGCACGCCGGCGACCGCCTTCTCGTCGACCGGCGCGCCTGGCGGCAGGTGGCGCATCGCCTCGGCGAAGCGCTCGCGCCCGTCGCTCTGCGGGTCGATGATCACGGTGCACCGGCGGTCGTCGGTGGTCACGCTCCACCGCGCCGTCTGCCGACGGCTCGTCGTCGCCCGCCTCGTAGCCACGGATCGTCAGCCACGCCGCCGCCGGCGTCGGCGACGACGGCACCGAGCTCGGCGGCCAGGCGCCGCCAGCCGGCCTCGTCGATGCGCCGCCAGTCACGCCGGGTGCCCGCCACGACCATCACGTGCGCGAGCGACGATCCCACGCCGTCAGTCTCCCACCTCTGCGCCATATCGTGGGTGACGATGCCACTGCACGTCGCCTGCATCATGGACGGCAACGGCCGCTGGGCGGGGCGGCGCGGGCTGCCGCGCACCGAGGGCCACACGGAAGGCGAGGAGAACCTCGCCCGGCTCGTGCGCGTCGCCGTGACCAGGGACATCGGCTGGCTGACCGTGTTCGGGTTCTCCACGGAGAACTGGATCCGCCCGCGGGCCGAGGTGCGCCACATCCTCGGGCCTGCACGCCAAGCTGTTCGGGCGGGTCCAGGAGCTCAACGAGCTGAACGTGCGCATCCAGTGGATCGGCCGGCCCTTCGACAGCCCCGACGCGCGCACCCCGAAGTACGTGCAGCGGGCGATCCGCAAGGCGATCCGCGACACGTCGGCGAACACCGGGATGCTGCTCACCGTGGCCTTCGACTACGGCGCCCGCCAGGAGCTGATCGACGCCGTCCGGCGGGTCCGCGGCGAGGGCACGCGAGGTCACCACCGAGGCGATCGCCGAGCACCTCTACCTGCCCGAGCTACCGCCCGTCGACGTGCTCGTGCGCACCTCCGGCGAGCAACGGGTCTCCAACTTCCTCTTGTGGCAGAGCGCCGGCAGCGCCATCCACTTCACCGACCAGACCTGGCCCGACTTCGACGCCGCCGAGCTCGACGCGGCGTTGAAACTGATCGCGTGAAGCTCGCCGAGCTGACGGCCCGGTTACCCGGCGCCGAGGACCGCCCCGGTCAGGAGCACATGGCCGAGCTCGTCGCCGAGGCCATCGAGTCGCACCGCCACCTCGTCGTGCAGGCGGGCACCGGCACGGGCAAGACGCTCGCCTACCTCCTCCCGGCGATCACCAGCGGGGCACGGGTGGTCGTCGCCACGGCGACCAAGGCGCTGCAGGACCAGCTCGCCACCAAGGACCTGCCGTTCCTCAGCGACGCGCTCGACGACGGGTTCGACTGGACGGTGCTCAAGGGCCGCAGCAACTACGTGTGCCTGCAACGACTGCGCGAGCTGCACGACGACGCCGCCGGTCAGCTCGAGCTGGAGGGAACCACGTCGACCGCTCGCTCGGAGCTCGCCCGCATCGCCACATGGGTCGCCATCACGGACACCGGCGACGGCGCCGAGCTCGAGTGGTCGCCGTCCGACGCGGTGTGGCGGATGGTCAGCGTCAGCAGCGACGAGTGCCCGGGCGCCGACCGCTGCCCGCTGGGTGAACCGTGCTTCGCCGAGCAGGCACGGCGACGGGCCGGCGCCGCCGACGTCGTGGTCGTCAACACGCACCTCTACGGCCTCCACGTCGGCAGCGGCAACGTGCTCCTGCCCGAGCACGACGTCGTCGTGTTCGACGAGGCGCACGTGCTGGAGGACGTGATGAGCGACACCGTCGGTGTGCAGCTCTCCCCCGGCCGCTTCGTCACCATGGCCGGCACCCTGCGGCGGATCCTCGACGCCCCCGACCTCGTGGCATCCGTCGTCGACATCGCCGACCTCCTCCGCGATGCGCTCGGGCCGCACGCCGGCCGCCGCCTGCCGGTGCCCTACCCGGACGAGATCCACGACGCCATCGTCGAGGCACGCAGCCGGCTCGACCGGGTGAGCGCGGCGCTCGTCGCCATCGACACGCCGGTCGACGACGCCAAGCAGCGCAAGCTGCGCGCCCAGCTCCTCACCGGCCGCGCCATCGAGCACCTCGACCTCGCCCTCGCCGAGCACGACGGGTTCGTCGACTACGTGTCCGGGTCGCCCGAGCTGCCGCGCCTCGAGATCGCCCCGCTCGACGTCGGGCCGGCGCTGCGCGAGGGCGTGTGGGACCGGCGCACGGCCATCCTGACGAGCGCGACGATCCCCGCCACGCTGCCCGAGCGCATCGGCCTGTCGCCGGTGGAGACCGACGTCGCCGACGTCGGCAGCCCGTTCGACTACCAGCACCAGGCGTTGCTGTACTGCGCGATGCACCTCCCCGACCCGCGCAACGAGCGCTACCGGGACGCCGTCCACGACGAGCTGGTCGCCTTGATGACCGCGGCGGGCGGGCGCACGCTGGCGCTGTTCACGAGCTGGAAGGCGATGGACCTCGCCGCCGCTGCCGTGCGCGAGCGCGTCGAGATCCCCATCCTCACCCAGCGCGACCTGCCCAAGCCGGCGCTCGTCGCCCGCTTCGCCGCCGACGAGGCGACGTCTGTGTTCGCCACGGCCGGCTTCTTCCAGGGCGTCGACGTCCCGGGCCGGACACTGAGCCTCGTCGTCATCGACCGCCTGCCGTTCCCGCGGCCCGACGACCCGCTGCTGTCGGCGCGCCGGGAGGCGATCGGCGCGGCCGCGTTCGCCACGATCGACATCCCGCGGGCGGCGATGATGCTCGCCCAGGCATCGGGGCGGCTGATCCGCACGTCGACCGACCGTGGCGTGGTCGCCGTGCTCGACCGCCGGCTGGGCTCGGCGACGTACCGATGGGACATCGTGCGCTCGCTGCCGCCGATGCGGCGCACCCGCGACCGGGCCGAGGTGGAGGCGTTCCTGGGGGACCTCACAACCGCGAACCCCCCGGTAGCGCCGTAGAGTGCCGGGGCGGCTGGCAGCGCCGCGGTCGAGACCATGAACCGAGTGATCCGCACCGACACCGTCAGTGCGTCCCGCCGCGCCCCGGAGATGCGCTCCGTGCTGTGGTCCGCCCCGCCGCGCCGCCGTGGGCCGCGCTGGTCGTGGCTCGTCGTCGCCGCGGTCGCGGTCATCGCCGTCGGTGGCGGCGTGCTGGTCTACCGCACCGTCCGCTCGGGCGGCATCGAGGCCGGCTTCGCCGCGGCGCCGAGCGCGCCGACCGGTCCCCGCGTGATGGTGCCGGCCGCGATCACACCGTCGGTCCCCGGGTTCGTCAGCACGCTGCGCGGGCTCACCGACGGCGCGGCGAGCCTGACGGCGAACGGCGCCCCGGTGGCCATCGAGCCCGGTGGCTCGTTCACCATGTACATCCCCCAGGGCACGACCGAGATCCGCCTGACTGCGACCGGCGTCGACGGGTCGGTCGGCGAGTCCGTCGTCGCCGTCACCGACGCCGTGCCGGCTCCGGTGTACCCGGCGACGACGGCGCTGCACGTGCGCGCCGAGGACTGGACGAACCCTGCCCTGCGCCAGCAGGTCCTCGATCTCGCCCGGTCCGGTCGCATCAACGCCGTCGAGCTCGACATCAAGGACGAGGCAGGCGTCGTCGGCTACGCCAGCAAGGTCGCGCTGGCGCAGACCGTCGGTGCGGCGACCGGCTTCTACGACGCGCGCCAGGCTCTCGACGAGTTGCACGCCACCGGCGTACGGGTCATCGGGCGGATCGTCTGCTTCCTCGATCCGTTGATGGCGAAGTGGGCGTGGGACAACGGCCGCCCGGAGCTGATCGTGCTCAATGCCGCGGGCAGCGGTCCGCTCGACAACAACTACGGCGCAGCAGCGTTCAGCAACCCGGCCAACGCCGAGGTGCGCCAGTACCAGATCGACCTGGCCACCGAGGCCGTCGGGCTCGGCTTCGACGAGATCCTCTACGACTACGTCCGCCGGCCCGAGGGCGACTTCTCGTTGATGCAGCTCCCCGGGCTGGACACCGCGCCGGACGTGACGATCGCCCGCTTCGTCGCCGACACCAACGATGCGCTCGAGGCCAGCGGAGCCGAGCTGGGCATCTCCGTGTTCGGCATCTCCGCCACCCGACCGGAGCCGACGGCGCAGGACATGCGCCTGCTCGCCCCGCACGTCGACTACGTGTCGCCGATGGTGTACCCGTCGCACTGGGGCTCCGGGGAGTACGAGGTCGCCGACCCGGTGCGCCAGCCGGCCGAGATCGTCACCCGTTCGGTGGCCGACTTCGAGCGCATCGTCTCGGGCAGCGGCGCCGCCGTCGTGCCGTGGCTGCAGGACTTCTCGTGGGGCAGCGTGATCTACGGCCCGGCCGAGGTGCGCGCCCAGATCGATGCCGCCCGCGCCGTCGGCGCCGAGGGCTTCCTCCTCTGGAACCCGACGTCCGTCTACAACATCGACGCCCTCGATCCCCCCACGGGCTGAGGATGAGCGACGAGCTGGTCCACCTCGCCATCGACGATGGGGTGGCGACGATCACGCTCGACTCCCCCGCCAACCGCAACGCCCTGTCGACGGCGCTCGTCGCCGGCCTCGCCGCCGCGCTGGACGCTGCCGAGGCCGACGCATCCGTCAGGGCGATCGTGCTCACCCACACGCCACCGGCGTTCTGCGCCGGCGCCGACCTGAAGGAGCGACGTGCCGGCCCGCCGGACTCGTCGCCGTTCGTCGACGTGCTCCGGCGCCTGATGGACGCCGAGGTGCCGACGATCGCCGCCGTCAACGGCCCGGCTCGCGCTGGTGGCATCGGGCTGATGGCCGCGTGCGACCTCGTCGTCGTTCGTGACGACATCACGTTCGCCCTCACCGAGGTGCGCATCGGGGTCGCCGCGGCGATCATCTCCGTTCCCATCCTGCGCCGTGCGAACGCCAGCCACCTCGCCGCCGCCTTCCTCACCGGCGAGCCGTTCGACGCCACGGCGGCACGCGACGCCGGGCTGGTCACCCACGTCACCGGCGACGTCGCCGCGACCGTCGCCGCGCTGTGCGACGGCATCCGCATGGGCGCCCCGCGCGCCGTCGCCGAGACCAAGCGGATGCTGCGGCTCGTGCCGACGCTCTCACGCGACGAGGCGTTCACGCGGATGCGCGGCCTCTCCGACGAGTTGTTCGCCGGCCCCGACGCTGCCGAGGGCATGGCCGCCTTCGCCGAGAAGCGCCCGCCCCGGTGGGCGTAGCGGTCGTCTTCCTGCTCGTCGCAGGGCCGCTCTTCGCCGAGCTCATCTCCACCTACCTGCCGACCAGCGGGGATCTGCTCGTCGTCCTGGGCTCGATCGTGTTCCTCGCCCCGCTGTACGGCGGGGCGGCGCTGGTGATCCGCGAGGTGACGCTCCGCCCGGAGCTCGGCTGGCGGGCGAGGCTCCTTCTCGCGGCGTCGTTCGGGGTGCTGATGCCGACGCTGGTCGACGGTGCGCTGTTCACCGCCGACGACCCCGACATCGAGAACTGGGACGAGATCATGACGACCACCCAGGTCGGCGGGATCAGCGTCTACGCCGTGACGGCCTGGGTGGCGGGCCACGTGGCGTTGTCGATCGGCGCACCCATCGCCATCGCCGAGGGCCTCGTCCCGACGCGGCGTCACGACCCGTGGGTCTCCCGCCGGGTGCTCGTGACGATCGCGCTCCTCGGCATCGCCGTTGCCTTGTTGATCCGCTACGACGTGGAGACCGAGCGCGCCAATCTCGCCGAGAGCCTGGTGTCTGCGGCGGTGGTCGGGGCGCTCGCCGCGCTCGCGTTCAACCTCCCCCGGCGCCGCCTCCGGATCGACCGCCCGAACCACCTGACGCAGCCCGCGATCGCCACCGCCACCGGCTTCGCCCTCATGGTCGCCTTCGATCTGGCACCGATCAACTGGCTCGGCGTGGCGATGATGTGGGTGGTTCTGGCGCATGGCGATCGTCGTCGTGGGGCACGCCGCGCGCACGACGGCCTGGTCCTGGCGATCGGTTGCCGCCCTCGCCTACGGTGCCGTCCTGGCCCGCGCCCTGATCGGCTTCCTCGTGCCCGTGCCGGACGGTGTCGCGCCGGCAGCCAAGTACGCCCAGAACGTCGTCTGCGTCGTCCTGGTCATGCTCCTCGGGGTGGTCCTGCGCGCCCGGATGCGTGCAGCACCGACCTGATCGCCTGCTCGATGTCCTCCTCGGACACGAGGACGAGGTTGGCGGCGCCGGCGAGCGGGATGAACGAGTCCTGGCCGGCGACGCGTGCGATCGGGACGTCCACCCCCGACTCGACGAGGCCGCTGACGACCCCTTCACCGACCCCGCCCGACCGCCGCGTCTCGTCGACGACGACGACCCGGCCGACCTCGCGCGCGTGGCGAGCCACCTCCTCGATCGGCAGCGGCGCCAACCAGCGCAGGTCGAGGACGCGGCAACCGATGCCCTCGGCCGCCAGTCGCTCGGCCACGCGCAGCGACATGTACAGGCCGTTGCCCCACGTGACGACGAGCACGTCGTCGCCGTCGCGAGCGACGGCGGCCGCGCCGATCGGCACGTGTTCGGCCGCCCACCGCGACGGCGGCTGGTAGGGCGCGGTCCACCGATCGTCGCCCGGCTCGTGCAGATCGCGCGTGTGATAGAGGGCGATCGGTTCGAGGAACACGCTCACCGTGCCGTCGGCCACGGCGGCGGCGACGCACGTGCGCAGCATCGCCGGGGCGTCGGCGGCGCGGGCCGGCGAGGCGATGACGAGTCCGGGGATGTCGCGGAGCACGGCGACGCCGTTGTCGTTGTGGAAGTGCCCGCCGAACCCCTTCTGGTAGCCGTAGCCGGCGATGCGCACGACGAGCGGGTTGCGGTACTGCGCGTTGGAGAAGAACGACAGGCTGGCCGCCTCGCCGCGGAGCTGGTCCTCGGCGTTGTGCAGGTAGGCGAGGTACTGGATCTCCGGGATCGGCACGAGCCCGGACAGCCCGGCACCGAGCGCCAGGCCGAGGATCGACTGCTCGTCGAGCAACGTGTCGAACACCCGCAGGCGCCCGGCGCGTCGCTGCAACCCGCGGGTGACCCCGTACACGCCGCCCTTGGCGCCGACGTCCTCGCCGAACACGAGCACGGCAGGGTCGGCGGCGAGCAGGTCACCGAGCGTGCGGTTGATCGACTCCGCCAGCGTGAGCGGGCCGGTGTCCTCGGGGAGGCGACCGAAGAACGCGAGGCGCGCGTCGGCCGTGCCCGCCACCGCCACCCGCTCGGCGACGGCCTCCGGCCGACGCGGTGACAGCGGCGCCATCACCTCGGTCGCCGTCTCCAGCCGGCGGCACCCGGCGAGCTCGTCCGCCATCGAGCGCATGGCCGCACGCCCGTCGAGGTAGCGCTCGACGATGGCGTCCGGCGTGGCCGATCCGTGCTCGACCAGCAGGCGGGCGGTGGCCAGCAACGGGTCTCGGTCGAGGTCGGCACGAATCCCGGTCGCCGTGCGGTAGGCCGTCTCCACGTCGGTGCCGGCGTGCCCGCCGTAGCGGACCGTGCGCAGGTGCAGCACCGCCGGCTTGCCGGTCGCACGGACCCACTCGGCGAGGTCCTCGGTGACGTCGAACACGCCGACCGGGTCGTTGCCGTCGGCGAGCTCGTAGCGCAGCCCAGGCCGCGACGACAACGACGTGGCGACCCACTCGGCCGGCGTCGGCACGCTGATCCCCCACCCGTTGTCCTCGCACACGAACAGCAGCGGCATCGACATGCCCTGGTGCACCGTGTAGGTCGCCGCGTTCAGTGCCCCCTGCGCCGTCGAGTGGTTCAGCGAGGCGTCGCCGAAGCTGCACACGACGAGGGCGTCGCTCGGGCCAGCGCGTGGGCAGGCCGAGCCGGCGCGCCCGGCCGATGGCGAAGGCGACGCCCATCGCCCGCGGTAGGTGCGAGGCGATCGTCGAGGTCTGCGGGATCACGGCCAGGTCGGGGTGGCCGAACACCTTGTGCCGGCCGCCGGCGATCGGCTCGTCGGCCGCGGCGAGGAGGCCGAGCAGCACGTCGCGGACGCCGTCGTGACCCTCCACCTGTTGCGCCCTCGCCAGGTAGAAGCCCCCGGACCGGTAGTGCAGGAGCGCGGGGTCGGTCGGGCGAAGGGCGGCGGCGACCAACGCGTTGGCCTCATGGCCGGCCGAGCCGATCGTGTAGAAGCCGCGGCCCGTCGAGCGCAGCCACCGGGCGGTGTGGTCCAGGTGGCGGCTGGCGAGCTGTGCGTCGAACACTCCGTCGAGGTCGACGACGGTGAGCGAGGTGCCGGGAGCCAGCGGGTCACTTCGAGTCCCCGCTTCGAGCGACGAGAGGCTCGTGAGCAGGGCTCGCTCGAGGTCGTCGAGATCCGCCGGCCACCTCCCGCTCATGGAACAGACGTTACAATGGCGAGATTGTTCGGAAGGAGGGAACCGTGACGATCATTGCTGAACCGGCGACCGCGAGCGCGCCCTTGCTGTTGACCGAATTGCCGGGTCCGCGGGCCCGCGAGGTCATCGCTCGCGACGAGCGCGTGACCAGCCCATCGCTCACCCGGGTGTACCCGCTCGTCGTCCGGCGCGGCCGGGGCTGCGTCATCGAGGACGTCGACGGCAACCAGTTCCTCGACTTCAACGCCGGCATCGCCGTCGTGGCGGCCGGCCACGCCCACCCGATGGTCAACGCGGCGATCCACGCCCACGTCGACGACGTCCTGCACTACTGCGCCAGCGACTTCTACCTGCCCGCCTACACCGACCTCTGCGAACGCCTGGCGGCGATCGCCCCGATGCCCGACGCCCCAAACGATGTGCGCGTGTTCCTCTGCAACTCGGGGACCGAGGCGGTGGAGGGCGCCCTCAAGCTCGCCCGTCACCACACCGGCCGGCCCAACGCCATCGCCTTCCTCGGCGGGTTCCACGGGCGGTCGCTGGGCAGCCTGTCGCTGACGGCGAGCAAGGCGCGCCAGCGGGCCGGGTTCGGGATCGTCACGCCGGGAGCCTTCCACGCCCCCTACGCCGACCCGTACGAGGGTGACGGCCTCACCGGCGCGGCGTACATCGAGCAGGTGCTCTTCCGCAAGCTCACCCACCCGAGCGACGTGGCGGCGATCTTCGTCGAGCCGATCCAGGGCGAGGGCGGCTACATCGTCCCGCCCGCCGGCTGGCTCGCCGACCTCCGGCGGCTCTGCGACGAGCACGGCATCCTCCTCGTGTTCGACGAGGTGCAGACGGGCGTCGGGCGGACGGGCACGATGTGGGCGGCCGAGCACGACGGCGTCGAGCCGGACATCATGTGCATCGGCAAGGGACTCGCCAGCGGGTTGCCGCTGGCCGGCATCGTCGCCCGGTCGTCGGTGATGGACTGGGAGCCCGGCGGTCACGGCTCGACGTTCGGTGGCAACCCCGTCGCCTGTGCCGCCGCCCTCGTCACGCTCGATCTCGTCGAGCGCGAGCTCGCCGCCAACGCCGCCACGGTCGGCTCCCGTCTGCTCACCGACCTGAGCGAGCTGCAGTCGCGCCAGCCGCTGATCGAGCACGTACGCGGGCGCGGGTTGATGATCGGCATGGACCTGCCCGACCACGAGATGTCCGTGGCCGTCGAGCAGGCGTGCTTCCGGCGTGGTCTGCTGCTGCTGACGTGCGGCGAACGCAGCGTCCGGCTGGCGCCACCCCTCGTCGTGACGGCGGAGCAGGCCGATGTGGCCGTGGCGATCCTCGCCGACGCCCTGCAAGATGTGAGCCGATGACCTCACTGCCGACGACCGACCAGCTCGCCACGCGAGTCACCGCCATCCTCGACGAGTGCGGCGCCGGCGCACCGGCTGGCGAGCTGACCGCGCGCACCCCGATCACCGGCGGCTCGCTCGGGCCGGCTGGGTCGGTGGCGGACGTCGACGCTGCCGTCGAGCGGGCGACCGCGGCCTTCCAGCAGTGGCGGGTGACGCCGGCACCGGTGCGCGGCAACCTCGTGCGACGGCTCGGCGAGCTCCTGCGCGAGCACAAGGACGCCCTGGGCGAGCTCGTGTCCATCGAGGCCGGCAAGATCCGCTCCGAGGGCCACGGCGAGGTCCAGGAGATGATCGACATCTGCGACTTCGCCGTCGGCCTGTCGCGCCAGCTGCACGGCCTGACGATCGCCAGCGAGCGGCCCGGGCACCGGCTCATGGAGACGTGGCACCCGATGGGGCCGTGCGCCGTGATCACGGCGTTCAACTTCCCCGTCGCCGTGTGGTCGTGGAACGCCGCCCTGGCGCTCGTCTGCGGCGACCCGGTGTTGTGGAAGCCGTCGGACAAGACGCCGCTCACGGCGGTGGCGTGCGACGCACTGCTGCGACGCGCCGCCGCCGACGTCGGGGCACCGGACGATCTCAACCAGGTCCTCCAGGGTGGCGTCGACGTCGGCGCCGCGCTCGCCGGCCACGAGGGCGTCGCCATCGTGTCGGCCACCGGCTCGACGCGCATGGGCCGAGCGGTTGCCCCCGTCGTCGCCTCACGCTTCGGACGGCTGATCCTCGAGCTCGGCGGCAACAACGCGGCGATCGTCGCCCCATCCGCAGATCTCGAGCTGGCCGTGCGCGGCATCGCCTTCTCCGCCGTCGGCACCGCAGGACAGCGGTGCACGAGCCTGCGCCGGTTGATCGTCCACGACTCGGTCCACGACGAGCTCGTCGACCGGCTGGCCAAGGCGTACAGCAGCGTCCCGATCGGCGATCCCCTCGCAGACGGCACGCTCGTCGGGCCGGTCATCGACACCGCCGCGTTCGACCGCATCGGAGAGGCGATCGCCACAGCCACCGGTGACGGTGGCGAGCTCGTTGTCGGTGGCGGGCGTGTGCTCGCGGGCGACGCGCCCGAGGCGCGCTACGTCGAGCCGGCGATCGTGACGATGCCGGCACAGACCGACATCGTGCGCACCGAGACGTTCGGCCCGCTGCTCCACGTGCTCCGCTACGACGACATCGACGAGGCCGTCGCCCTGCACAACGACGTCCCGCAGGGGCTGGCGTCGAGCATCTTCACCAACGACGTCCGCGAGGCCGAGCGGTTCATGGCCGCCGACGGCTCGGACTGCGGCATCGCCAACGTCAACATCGGCCCGTCCGGCGCCGAGATCGGCGGCGCCTTCGGCGGCGAGAAGGAGACCGGCGGCGGCCGCGAGTCCGGCTCCGACGCCTGGAAGTCCTACATGCGCCGCGCCACCAACACGATCAACTACTCGACCTCGCTCCCCCTGGCCCAAGGCGTCCAGTTCGACGTCGGGTGAGTCGGTTCTGACGATGCTGGGGATCGCTGAGCGATCCCCAGACGACAAGGAATCGTGACGAGCCACGTATGGTGACCGGCCATGCCGGTGCTGGCCGACCACGTCGACGAGCGCAGCGAGGCGTACCAGGCGAACCGGGCCCAGCTGCTCGAGCAGATCGCCGAGCACGACCGCCAGCTCGCCCTCGTCAACCAGGGCGGCGGGGAGAAGTACGTCGCCCGCCACCGCCAGCGCGGCAAGCTGTTGTGCCGCGAGCGTGTCGAGCTGCTCGTCGACGCCGACAGCCCGCTGCTCGAGCTGTCACCACTCGCCGCATGGGGCACTGACTTCCCGGTCGGTGCCGGGCTGTTCACCGGCGTCGGCGTCGTCGAGGGCGTCGAGTGCGTGATCATCGCCAACGACCCCACCGTGCGCGGCGGGACGAGCACGACGGCGACCGTCAAGAAGAACCTGCGGGCGCTGGAGATCGCCCGCCAGAACCGGCTCCCCGTCATCGACCTCGTCGAGTCGGGCGGCGCCGACCTCCCCCACCAGAGCGAGATCTTCGTGCCCGGCGGCCAGGGCTTCCGCGACCTGACCCAGCTGTCGGCGATGGGCGTCCCGACGATCGCCCTCGTGTTCGGCAACTCCACCGCCGGCGGCGCCTACGTGCCGGGGATGTGCGACTACGTCGTGATGATCGACCAGCGCTCGAAGGTCTTCCTCGGCGGCCCGCCGCTGGTCAAGATGGCCACCGGCGAGGAGAGCGACGACGAGAGCCTCGGCGGCGCCGACATGCACTCGCGCGTCAGCGGCCTCGCCGACTACTTCGCCGTCGACGAGGTCGACGCCCTGCGCCTCGGCCGCCAGATCGTCCGCCGACTCGGCCACCGCAAGCTCGGGCCGGGACCGGAGCGGCACCGCGCGGCCACCACGCCACGATCCCGAGCAGCTCCTCGGCATCGTGTCGGCCGACCTGCGCGTGCCCTTCGACCCACGCGACGTGCTCGCCCGCATCGTCGACGACAGCGACTTCGACGAGTTCAAGCCGCGCTACGGCACGTCGCTCGTCACCGGGTTCGCCGAGCTGCACGGCTTCCCGATCGGCGTGCTGGCCAACCACCGCGGCGTGCTGTTCAACGAGGAGTCGAACAAGGCGACACAGTTCATCCAGCTCGCCAACCAGTCGGACACACCGCTGGTGTTCCTGCAGAACACGACGGGCTACATGGTCGGGCGCGAGTACGAGCAGCGGGGGATGATCAAGGACGGCTCGAAGATGATCAACGCCGTCAGCAACTCCGCCGTCCCCCACCTCACCGTCAACATGGGCGCCAGCTACGGCGCCGGCAACTACGGCATGTGCGGACGGGCGTACGAGCCGCGGTTCCTGTTCACGTGGCCCAACGCCAAGACGGCCGTGATGGGGCCGCAGCAGCTCGCCGGCGTGCTGTCGATCGTCGCCCGCCAGTCCGCCGCCTCGATGGGCCGTCCGTTCGACGAGGAGGCCGACACGGCGATGCGCGCCGCCGTCGAGGGGCAGATCGAGGCCGAGTCGCTGGCGCTGTTCATGACCGGCCGCGTCTACGACGACGGCATCATCGACCCGCGCGACACGCGCACCGTGCTCGGCATCTGCCTCTCCGCCGTGCACACCAACGTCGTCGAGGGCCGTCGCGGCTACGGGGTGTTCCGGATGTGATCGGCTCCGGTCCTGATCGCGAACCGCGGCGAGATCGCCTGCCGCATCGCCCGCACGTGCCGGCGCCTCGGCATCCGCACGGTCGCCGTGTTCAGCGACGCCGACGCCGGCGCGCTGCACGTCAGGTCGTGCGACACCGCCGTGCACCTTCCCGGCGTCGCGCCGGCGGACACGTACCTGCGCGGCGACCTCCTCGTCGATGCGGCGCGGCGAGCCGGCGCCGATGCCGTCCATCCCGGCTACGGCTTCCTCGCCGAGTCCGCCGCCTTCGCCCAGCAGGTGATCGACGCCGGCCTGACGTGGATCGGGCCGTCGCCGGAGGCGATCGCGGCGATGGGTTCGAAGGTCGAGGCGAAGGCGCTGATGCGTGAGGCCGGCGTTCCCGTCCTGCTCGACTCCTCGGTCACCGACATCAGCGAGATCGGCATGCCGCTGCTGGTGAAGGCGTCGGCCGGTGGCGGCGGACGCGGCATGCGCGTCGTGCGCACGTTCGGCGAGCTCGACCAGGCCCGCGCCGACGCCGAGCGTGAGGCCGCCGCGGCGTTCGGCGATGGCTCGGTGTTCTGCGAGCGCTACGTGGAGCGTGGCCGCCACGTCGAGGTGCAGATCGTCGGCGACACCCATGGCACCGTCGTCTCGCTGCACGAGCGCGACTGCTCGATCCAGCGCCGCCACCAGAAGATCGTCGAGGAGTGCCCGTCTCCCGCCGTCGACGAGGGGCTGCGGTGGCGGCTGGCCGACGCGGCGATCGCCGCAGCGCGGGCGGTCGGCTACGTCGGCGCCGGCACCGTCGAGTTCCTGCTCGAACCGGACGGCCGGTTCTGGTTCCTCGAGATGAACACACGTCTGCAGGTCGAGCACCCGGTCACCGAGCTGGTCACCGGGCTCGACCTCGTCGAGCTGCAGCTCGCCGTCGCCGACGGGTTGCCGCTGCCCGACGCCGCCCTCACCCCGCGGCTCGACGGGCACGCGATCGAGGTCCGCCTGACCGCCGAGGATCCGGCGGCCGGCTACCGCCCGTCGACCGGCACGTTCACCGCCTTCGACATCCCCGGCGCCGTGCGCGTCGACACGGGTGTCGAGGCCGGCTCGGTGATCTCCCCGCACTACGACTCGATGGTCGCCAAGGTGATCGCCCACGCGCCGACGCGGGACGGCGCCATCCGCACGCTGGCGAGCGCCCTCTCACGAGCCCGGCTGCACGGCCCGATCACCAACCGGGACCAGCTCGTGGCCGTCCTCACCCACCCGGCGTTCGCCGCCGGCGAGGTGCACACCGGCTTCCTCGAGGAGCACCCGTGCAACCACCCGGCGGTCGGTGATGTCAGCATCGCCGCCGCCGCCGTGGCACTCGCCGAGCAAGCGGCCAACCGGCGGGCCGCACGGGTGCTCGGTGACGTCCCCTCGGGCTGGCGCAACAACCCGGCGGTGGACCAGGTCGTCGATCTCGCTCACGGCGAGCTCTCGGTGCAGGTGAGCTACCGCCTCGGGCGCGGTGGGCACCTCAGCGTCGGGGCGAGCAGCTCGACGTCACCGTTGTGACCGCCGATCCCGAGCGTGTCGAGCTGGAGGTCGACGGCGTGCGCCGCCGGTACGCCGTCGGGCGAGACGGCGAGCAGCGGTTCGTCGACGCCGACGACGGCCACGTGACGTTCCGCCTGCTCCCCCGCCACCCGGATCCGACGACAGAGCTGGCGGCGGGTTCGCTCGCCGCGCCGATGCCCGGCAACGTGTTGCGCGTGCTCGTCGCCGCCGGTGACGAGGTCGCCGCGGGGCAACCGCTCGTCGTCGTCGAGGCGATGAAGATGGAGCACCAGATCAACGCTCCGTCCGGCGGAGTCGTGACCGACGTCCTCGTCGCGCCGGGCGAGCAGGTCGACACCGGGCAGGTGCTCCTCCACCTGGAAGAGCGCTCGTGACGGGCGAGCGGCCGGTCCGGATCGCCAACTGCTCGGGCTTCTACGGCGACCGGCTGTCGGCGGCGCGGGAGATGGTCGAGGGTGGCCCGATCGATGTGTTGACCGGCGACTGGCTGGCCGAGCTGACGATGCTCATCCTGTGGAAGGCCAAGGCGCGCAACGCCGACGCCGGCTACGCCACGACGTTCCTGACGCAGATGGAGCAGGTCCTCGGCACGTGCGTCGATCGTGGCATCAAGGTGGTCAGCAATGCCGGTGGGCTCAACCCCGCCGGCTGCGCCGATCGTGTGCGCGACATCGCCGCGCGGCTCGGCCTCGACGTGCGTGTCGCCCACATCGAGGGTGACGACCTGCTCGATCGTGTCGACGGGCTGCGCCCGCACCTCGATCACCTCGACACCGGTGCACCGCTGACCGCCGACCCGGTGAGCGCCAACGCCTACCTCGGGGGGTGGGGCATCGCTGCCGCGCTCGATGCCGGCGCCGACGTCGTCGTGTGCCCACGCGTGACCGACGCCGCGCTCGTCGTCGGACCCGCCGCGTGGTGGTGGGGTTGGGGCTCGACCGACTGGGACCGCTTGGCCGGCGCTGTCGTCGCCGGTCACGTCATCGAGTGCGGACCCCAGGCGACCGGCGGCAACTACGCCTTCTTCGGCGAGCTGCCCGACCTGTCGAGACCGCTCGGGTTTCCGATCGCCGAGGTCGACCACGACGGCTCGTCGGTGATCACCAAGCACCCTGGGACCGGCGGGCTCGTCTCCGTGGAGACCGTGACCGCGCAGTTGCTGTACGAGATCGGCCCGCCGGCGTACGCCAACCCCGACGTCGTCGCCCGCTTCGACACGATCCGCCTCGATGAGGCCGGAGCCGACCGCGTGCGCATCAGCGGCACTCGGGGTGAGCCGGCGCCATCGACGGCCAAGGTGGCGATCAACTACGACGGCGGGTTCCGCAACCGCATGACGTTCGTGCTGACCGGGCTCGACCAGGAGGCCAAGGCGGCGTGGCTGGAGCGGGCGATCGTCGACAACATGGGCGGCGCGGCGGGCGTCCAGATGGAGACGCGGTTCGTGCCGGTGCCGAGCGACGGACCCGATCAGGAGCGCTCGAGCGGCCTGCTGCACGTGTCGGTGAAGTCGCCGGACGAGCGGGCGGTCGGGCGGGCGTTCTCGTCGGCGGCGATCGAGCTGGCGCTCGCCAACTACCCGGGCTTCTTCGGCACCGGTCCTCCGGGACCGGCCAGTGCCTACGGGGTGTACTGGCCGGCGCTGGTGCCGGCCGGTGAGATCGAGCAGGTCGTCGTGCTCGACGACGGGACGCGGGTGCGGGTCGACCAGGCGCCGACCGGACCGCCGCCGGATGCCGCCATCGAGGCGCCCTCCGTTCAGGCCGAGCCGCTGGCGATCGAGCCCGGGACCCCGCTCGGGCGGCACTTCGGCGCCCGCTCCGGCGACAAGGGCGGCAACGCCAACCTCGGCGTGTGGGCCCGCGACGACGCCGGCTACGCGTGGCTCGACGCCAACCTGACAGCCGAGCGGGTCCGGGAGCTGCTCCCCGAGGCCGCTGACCTGGAGATCCGCCGGTACGAGCTGCCCAACCTGCGGGCGCTGAACTTCGTGCTCGTCGGCTACCTCGGCGAGGGCGTCGCCAGCTCGACCTCGTTCGACCCGCAGGCCAAGGGGCTCGGCGAGTACCTCCGCTCCCGACCGGTGTGGTGAAGCCGTCCGCCTTGCGAGTGAGCGAGCGCCAGCGAGCGAGCGGCCAGCAACGGCCTGCGTGGCCGGGGACGCATGAGAGCAGGCGGTACCCAAGCCGCGAACCGTGACGATCAGCCGGGGGTCGTCGGGCTGGTCCTCGACCTTGACGCGCAGGCGCCGGACGTGGGCGTCGACCAGGCGCGAGTCGCCGAGGTACTCGTACCCCCACACCCGTTCGAGCAGCTGGTCACGGGACAACACGGCGCCGGCATGGTCGGCGAACTCGCAGAGCAGGCGGAACTCGGTCTTCGTCAGGCTGACCTCGCGGCCGTCCTTGAGCACGATGCCCTGGTCACGGCGCAGTTCCACGTCGCCGAAGCGGGCTGGACGGGCGGCCGCCGGGGACCCCTGCAACTGCACCCGGCGGAGCAGGGCGCGGATCCGCGCCGCCAGCTCCTTGGGCACCACGGGCTTGGTGATGTAGTCGTCGGCACCCGCCTCGAGCCCGGCGACCAGGTCGTACGTGTCGGTCTGTGCCGTGATGATGATGATCGGCACGATGCTCGCCGAACGCAGGGCGCGGCACACGTCGAACCCGGACATGTCGGGCAGGCGCAGGTCGAGCAACACCAGATCGGCCTCCCGCTCGGCGAAGGAGGCCAGGCCCGACGCCCCGTCGGCCGCCTCGCGCACGCTGTAGCCCTCGTCCTCCAGCGCCAACGTCAGCGCCAGCCGGATCTGGTCGTCGTCCTCGATGAACAGCAGCGAGTGCACAGCGGCCACAGTGTGCCGACCCATCCGAGTGTTGCCTCCATCCGAGTGTCTGGGGGTCGGACGCCGCGCCCGGGACACTCGGATGGCCCCGAACACTCGGATGCAGCAGACGGTTCGTTACAGGAATCGCGCAAATCCACCCTTGGGACGTCACAGACCCGGTACAAGATGAGGACTGTTCACGCTGCCCCGGTGAGGTGCCTTCCTCCCCCTGGTGCCTCACCGGCAGCGGTGAGCCCCTGCCACACTGGCGCCCGTGTCCGTCCGTCGTCCGATGCGCCTTCGCACCAAGGTCACCCTCTTCTTCGGGGTGATCGCGTTGGTCGCCAGCGTGTCGCTGACCGTCGTGACGTACGCCTTCGCACGCTCCTCCCTGCTCGAGCAGCGCGCCGAGGTCGCCCGCCAGCAGTCCGTGCTCAACGCCGTGCGCGTGCGCGAGCAGTTGCGTGCCGCCACCCCCGACTTCGGCACGTGGTTCCAGTCGGGCGGGGTGCGCCCCGAGTCGGACGGCTTCGCCGCCATCACCCTGGCTGACGACCAGCAGGCCAGCACGCGGACGCAGTTCTCGTTCGAAGAATTCCCCGATGAACTGCGCCAGGCGCTGGACGTGGGCGTGTCCGGTGTCCAGCGCTTCGACCTCGGTGACGAGACGTACGTCGGTGTCGGCGTGCACATCGCCGACGTCGACGCCAACTACTTCGAGGCCTTCCAGCTCGGGAGCACGCAGCGGACGCTGCGCACGATCCTCGTCGCCCTCGTCATCGGCACGGCGATCACCGTCCTCTTGGCCACCGGCGTCGGCTGGTGGACCAGCCGCCGACTGCTCCGCCCACTCGACCGCATCACCGACGCCGCCGGCGAGATCGCCGCCGGCGACCTCGACACCCGCGTCGCCCGCGAGGGCGACCCCGACCTCGACCGCCTCGCCGACTCGTTCAACGGCATGGCCGACGCCGTCCAGGCGCGCATCGAGCGCGAGGCGCGCTTCGCCTCCGACGTCAGCCACGAGTTGCGCTCGCCGATCACCGCCCTCGCCGCCGCGGCCGAGGTCATCGACGGACGTCGCGGCGAGCTGCCCGACCGCACCCAGCAGGCGCTCGACGTGGTCGTCGGACAGGTGCGCCGCTTCGACGCCATGGTCATCGACCTGCTCGAGCTCTCGCGGATCGATGCCGGTGCCACCGATCTGCACACCGAGGAGGTCGACCTGGAAGCGCTGTGCCGGCGCATCGCCGCCCGCAACGGCTTCTCCGAGCTGCCCATCGACGTCACCCGAGATCCGGGCACCAACGGCGCCGCCGTCACCGCGCTCGATCGACAAGATGCGCTTCGAACGCATCGTCGCCAACCTTCTGGAGAACGCCCTCCACCACGGCGGCGGTCCGATGCGCATCTCCATCGAGCCGACGGACGGACCGTTCCTGCTCGTCGCCGTCGAGGACGCCGGCCCGGGCGTGGCGCGCGGTGAGCGGGCGCGCATCTTCGAGCGCTTCGCCCGCGGCAGCGCGGCGCGCCACCGCGTGGGCACGGGCCTCGGCTTGGCGCTGGTCGCCGAGCACGCCACGGCCCAGGGCGGCGAAGCGTGGGTGGAGGACCGCCCCGGCGGCGGTGCCCGCTTCGTCGTGCGCGTGCCGAAGGCGGTCAGATGAACCGCCACGTCATCTACGCCTGCGCTGCGCTCGTGCTCGTCACTGCCTGCGGTGTGTCGGCCGATGGTCAACTCGAGCAGATCGACAGCGCCGACCTGTTCGGGCTCGACATCACCACCACGTCGACGTCGACGACGACGCCCCCGGTGACCACGCAGCTCCCGGTGACCGTCCCGGTCGAGACGACGGCCCTGGCCACGACGACGACCATCGCCATCGACTCGGTCGACCTGTACTTCCTCGACGGCAACCGGCTCGAGCCGGTCTCGGTCGGTCTCGCCCGCAACCCCTCGCCGGCGCGCGTCGTGACGGCGCTGGTCGACGGCGAGGTGTTGTCGAGCGATGTCGGCATCGGTCTGCGCACGCTGCTGCCGGCGGACCTCGTCAACTCGGTCGACGAGTCGGGCACCGGGTTCGTCACCGTCGATGTCGCCGGCGAGCCGTTCGACCAGATCGACGATGCCGACCAGCGGGCGGCGATCGCCCAGATCGTGCTCACCCTCGTCGGCCGTCCGGGCGTCGGACAGGTGCAGTTCACCCGCGACGGTGAGCTGATGCGCGTGCCGCGACGCGACGGTTTGCAGAGCGAAGCCGGCGAGCTGGTGTCGCGCCAGGACTACGAATCGCTCCTGCGCACGGTCGATTCGGCGACCTCGACCACCACGACGACGACCAGTCCCACGACGACCACAACGGCACCGCCGACCTCCGACCCGCTCTGACGCCGGCGACAGCGGTCAGTAGAGCCGGTCGACTCGGTCGGCGCGTCGCTGCCAGTCCTTGTCGACCCGGACGCGCAGCATCAGGTGCGTGCCTTCCGGAAGTTGCCGGCGCGCTCGCTCCCCCACCTGCTTCAGCACCTGCCCGCCGCGCCCGATGACCATCCCCTTCTGGCTCTCCCGCTCGACGAGGATCTCCACCGTGATGCGGTCGCCCTCCCACTCCGCCACCCGTGTGGCGATCGAGTAGGGCAGCTCGTCGCGTGTCACGGCGAGCAGTTGCTCGCGGACGAGCTCGGCCACCCACTGCTCGTCGGGGACGTCGCGGACGGTCTCGCTCGGGAAGTACGCCGGGCCCTCCGGCAGGCGGGCGACGAGGTGCTCGACGAGCGCCGGGACACCGTCACCGGATCGCGCCGACACCGGGAAGTACGCCTCCGCGTCGAGCTCCGCTGCCGCCGCCAGCTGCGCGGCGACCGCGTGGCGGCCGGCCACGTCGATCTTGTTGACGATGACGACGGCGCGCGGCAGGTCGAGGTGGCCGGCCACCCACCGGTCGCCGGCACCGAAGGGCGCTGTGGCGTCGAGCACGAGGCAGACCACGTCGACGTCGGAGGACTCGTCGACGCTGCCGATCGCCGTGGCGTTGACCTTGCGGCCGAGTGCGGTCACCGGCTTGTGCAGCCCCGGCGTGTCGACGAACACGAGTTGGGCATCCTCGCGGGTCAGCACGCCGCGCACGCGGTGGCGCGTGGTCTGCGGCTTGTCCGAGACGATGCTGACCTTCTCGCCGCAGATCGTGTTGACGAGCGACGACTTGCCGACGTTGGGCCGGCCGACCAGCGTCACGAATCCCGAGCGCACGCGAGGGTTCTTAGACCTTGGACGTCCGCCCGGCCCAGTAGGGCGCGCGCAGCTCGCGCTTGAGCAACTTGCCCGAGCCGGTCTTGGGCAGCTCGTCCATCCACGAGATCGAGCGGGGCACCTTGTAGCCGGCGAGGTGCTCGCGGGCGTGCGCCGTCAGCGACTGCTCGTCGAGGTCGCTGTCGGGCCGCTTGACGACCACGGCGTGGACGGACTCACCCCACTCCTCGCTGGGGATGCCGAACACGGCGACCTCGTAGACGTCGGGATGGGTCTCCAGCGCCGCCTCGATCTCCGCCGGGTAGATGTTCATCCCGCCGGAGATGATCATGTCCTTCTTGCGGTCGCAGATGTAGATGAAGCCCTCGTCGTCGCGGTAGGCGATGTCGCCGACCGTCTGGAAGCCGTCCCGGCGGTCCTCCTCGAACTTCTCGTGCTGCTTGTAGTAGTCGGCGAACACGGACGGGCTGCGCACGAACAGCTCACCGGCCGCCTCCGGTCCGGTGCCCTCGACGACGTTGCCGTCGACGTCGTAGAGGCGGATCTCGACCATCGGCGCCTCCTTGCCGCACGAACCCGGCTTGCGCAGTTGGTCCTCCGGCCGCATGACCGTGTTCACGCCGAGCTCGGTCGAGCCGTACACCTCGAACAGCGACGCGGGTGGGAAGTCGGCGACGTACTGCTGCTTCAGCGTGAAACTCCACGGCGCGGCGTTGGCGATCATGATCCGCATCGATGATGTGTCGTAGCGCGCCTTGACGTCGGCCGGCAGGTTGCACACCATGCGGATCGGTGTCGGCGCCGAGAACGTCGACGTGCAGCGGTAGGTCTGCAACAGGCGCAGCCAGTCCTCCGGGTCGAAGTGTCGCTGCACCACGACCGTCTGGCCGAGCGCCATGGCCACGCCCATGAACCCGCCCGGGCCGCTGTGGTACAGCGGCCCCGTCGTGAGGTACACGTCGTTGGACGAGTAGCCGATGAACATCAGCAATGCCCCCATCTGCTGCGGGTCGGCGGCGTTCGTGCGCAGTGCTCCCTTCGGCTTGCCCGTGGTGCCGGACGTGTAGATCATCGTGGCGCCGGTGTCCGCCGACTCGGTGGTCTCCGGCGGATCCGTCGGGGCCGCCGCGGCGAGCTCGTCGACGGCGACCATGCCGGCGGGTGCGGCGCCGTCGAACACGAGGATCTCGTTGACCTTGGGGATCTGGTCGCGGATGCGTTCGAACATCGGCGCCAGCTCGGCGTCGGCGTACACGATCGTGGCGTCGCTGTGGTCGGTGACGTAGGCGGACTCCTCGTCCGACAGGCGGTAGTTCAAGGGCACGGCGGTGGCACCGAGCTTGCGCGCGGCCACGACGAGGTTCACGACGCCCATCGAGTTCTGGCCGCACCAGACGACCTTGACGCCGGGGCCGACGCCGTGCTCACGCAGCACGTGGGCGAGCTGGTTGGTGACCCGCTCGTGCTCGGCGTACGTGACGCGGCGGACGTCGTCGCCGAGGCGGTCGTCGACGACGGCCAGCTTGTCCGGTTGCATCTGGGCGTAGGCGGTCAGCAGGTCGGGCATCGGCGGCATTCGTAGCACGCAGGGGCGCGTGACATGCTGGCAGACATGGCTGCACGCACGATCAACGGCACCGACGAACTGCGCTCGCTCATCGGCGAGCACCTCGGCTACAGCGACTACGTCGAGGTCACCCAGGACCAGGTGAACCAGTTCGCCGATGCCACGGGCGATCACCAGTGGATCCACGTCGACGTCGAGCGGGCGAAGGCGGGACCGTTCGGCGGGCCGATCGCCCACGGCTATCTGACGCTGAGCCTCGGGCCGATGCTGGCGCCGCAGATCTACCAGCGTCAGTGGGTTCTCGATGGGGGTCAACTACGGCGCCGAGAAGATCCGCTTCCCGGCGCCGGTGCCGGTCGGGTCGAAGCTGCGCCTCGGCGCCAAGCTGCTCGAGGTCACCGACGTCGCCGGTGGCATCCAGATGAAGATGGAGTTCGCCTTCGAGATCGACGGCGCCTCCAAGCCGTCCTGCGTCGCCGAGGTCCTGTTCCGCTTGTACGAGTAGTTCCCATCCGAGTGTTTGGCCTCATCCGAGTGCTGGGCGTGCGGACGCCGCACCTGGGACACTCCGATGGCCCCGAACACTCGGATGGTCGCTACCGGAAGTTGGGGACGACCTCGTTGGCGAAGCGCTCGAGGGTCTCGGTGTCGGGGTAGTCGGCGCACCATGGGATGAACCCGCGGCATCCGAGGTCGACGTATGTTCGGACCTTCTCGGCGACCTGCTCCGGGGTGCCGACGAGGTTGCCCTCGCGCCAGCGCTCGGCGGGCTCGCCGAACAGGCTGCGCGAGCCGGCGGCGGAGACCTCCGCCTCGGTCGCCCGGATGAACACCTCGGGCGACCACGTCATGCGGATCGAGTCCGGGTCGCGTCCGACATCGGCGCAGTGACCGCGCAGCACCTCGCGCTTGTGCGTCCACTGCGCGGGGTTGCCACCGAAGTTCGAGCAGTCGGCGTGCCGGGCGACCACGCGCAGCGTCAGCTGCTCACCACCACCGCCGATCCACACCGGCGGGTGCGGGTCCTGCACCGGCTTGGGGTCGCAGTTCGCCCGTGACAGCTCGTAGTAGGACCCCTTGTACGTCGTCTCCGGCTCGGTCCACATGCTCATGACGATCTCGACCGTCTCGCGCAGCATCCCGATGCGGTCCTTCGGCTTCGGGAACTCGTAGCCGTAGCCGCGGAACTCGTTCTCGTACCACCCGGCCCCGATGCCCCAGTCCAGACGCCCGCCCGACACGACATCGATCATCGACGTGATCTTCGCCAGCAGGGCCGGATTGCGGTAGCCGTTGCAGCCGACCATCTGGCCCAGCCGGATGCGACTGGTGAGCTGGCTCACCGCGGCCATCGTCGTCCAGCACTCGAACACCGCCTCGTGCGCCGGGCGCGGCACGTTGTGGAAGTGGTCGTAGACCCAGATCGAGTCGTAGCCGAGCTGCTCGGCGAGCTGGGCGATCTCCACCGCCTTGGCCCACTTCGCCTGCGCCCCGTCGAACGACGCCAGCTCCATCTTCCAGCCCTGGGGCATGAACGCCCCGAACACGATGCCGTCACTGCTCATGCCGGTGGACGCTAGATCGCCGAATTCGAGGTCCGTCAGACGGACGTCGAAGTACCGTCCGGACATGAGGGAGAAGAGGGAGACCCGCGCCATGCGCGCAGCTGCGGCCGAGGTCGCAGCGACATGACGGCGAGCCGGACATGGCCGACAACTCGACACGGTCCTTCTGGACTGGTCTCGGACCGATCCTTGCCGGTCTCGCCGCACTGATCGGCGCGGTCACGGGCCTCGTCGTCATGATGAAGCCCGGCGCTGCGTCGGACAACAGACACGTGATCACGCCGGGGTCATCGAGCGTCATCGACCCGGTGACGACGAGCGCAAGCACGATCGAGCCGACCACCACGATCGCCACCACGACCACGGCGCCTGCGCCGGTGACCGCGCCGTCGACGACGGTCGCCGAACCGACGACGACCACCATGACAACGACTCCGCAACTCGAGTTCGTCTTCCCGGTCGGTGCTGTCGCCAGCATCACCAGGCCGAACGGCGTCGACGCGTGCGGTCAACCGACCAACTACGACGCCGACAACGTTCTCGACCAGCGACGGGAGACCGCGTGGATGGCGCCAGGTGACGGGACCGGCGCGAGCATCGAGGTCACGCTGAACGTCGCCGCGCCCGTGGCCGAGGTCGGCCTGATCCCCGGCTACGACAAGTTCGATCCGTGCACGAAGGTCGACAGGTTCTTCGAGCTGCGCCGCGTGCGGCGCGTGCGCTGGGAGTTCGACGGCGGGGTGAGCGTGGAGCAGGTCTTCAGGGATCATCCCGAGTACCAAGAGGTGCGGTTGAGCTCACCGGTGGTCACCCAACACATCCGACTCGTGATCCTGGAGACGCTGCCGCCCGGCAACGCTCACCTCGATCACACGCCGATCTCCGAGGTCGGCGTCAAGTAGGCGCCGACATCCGTGTCGCGACCAGGCCTCGTGTCACTGCTCGTCGTGGTGGCGGCGTGTGCGGGATCCGGCCGCGAGACGTCGTCGACGGCGAGCACGAGGGCCACGAGCGTTCCGGCGACGACCACCACCAGCACCACCACCGGTCAGCCGCCAACCACGACGAGCGCCCCCTCGACCTCGTCGACGACGACCACCACGACCACCACCACCACCACCACCACCACCACCACCACGACAGCACCGTCCACGACGCTGCCGCCGGCCCCGATCACCTATCGGTTGCCGCTCGGGGACGGCGTCGCGCTCAGCTACGGCCGCGATCACCACGACTACCCGGCGGCCGACATCTTCGCCGACTGCGGGTCTCCGGTCGTCGCACCTGTGCGGGGCGTGCTGCTCGAGGTACGCCCCGCCGACCGGTGGGACGAGGCGACGGACAACCCGGCGACGCGCGGCGGCATCTCCGTCTCGATGCTCGGCGACGACAACGTGCGCTACTACGTCGCCCACCTGGCGGCGATCGACACCGGCCTCGCCGCCGGCGATCGGGTGGATGCCGGCCGCTACCTCGGCGACGTCGGGGCGACAGGCCGGGCCAGCGGGTGCCACCTCCACTTCGGCATCTCGCCACTGTGCGATGGAACGGAGTGGAAGGTGCGACGTGGCGTGATCTGGCCGCAGCAGTACCTCGATGCGTGGCGATCGGGGGAGCAAGCGAGTCCTGTCACGGAGGTGACCGCCTGGTCGGGCGAGCACCCGGACGGCTGCGCCGACGCGCTCGCCGAGCCGACCGCGCCCGACGCCTGACGGCGGCCCGATTCGCGCTCGCCGCCTCGTCCTCCGTAGCGTTCGCCTCCGATGGAGGGAGCGCTCGACGTCTGCAGCGTGCTCGACGCCATCGCCGCCGACCGGCCCGATGCCGAGGCGATCGTCCATCGAGACCGCCGGCTGACCCGCGCCGATGTCGCCGAGCGGACGAACCGGTTGGCCGGCCACCTGGCCGGCCGCGGCCTCGGCTGCCACACCGGGCGGGCCACCCTCGCCGGCCACGAGTCGGGCCAGGACCACCTCGGCATCTACCTGCTCAACAGTGTCGAGTACCTCGAGTCGATGATCGGCGCGTGGAAGGCGCGGGTCGCGCCCTTCAACGTCAACTACCGCTACGTCGCCGAGGAGTTGCGCTACGTCCTCGAGGACGCCGGGACGCGGGCGATCGTCGTCCACTCCTGCTTCGCGCCGACGCTCGCCGAGGTGTTGCCTGTGCTGCCGGCGGTGGAGGTGATCATCCAGGTCCCCGACCACTCGGGGAACGCGCTGCTCCCGAGTGCGGTGTGGTACGACGACGCAATCGGCGGGTCGTCCGCGCAGCCTCTCGACGTCGGCCGCAGCCCCGACGACCTCTACATCCTCTACACCGGCGGGACGACTGGATTGCCGAAGGGCGTCCTGTGGCGCAACGGTGACGCCATGGTCGAGTGCTTCGGCGGCTCGCGGACGGCCACCGATCTCGGCGCATTCGTCGCCGAGGCGAATGCCGGTTTCCGCGCCCTGATCGCCCCGCCGTTCATGCACGGTGCCGGCCACTGGGTGGCGTTGAGCGTCTGGCTCGGAGGGGGCACGGTGTTCGTGCTCCCCCACCCCGAGCACCTCGATCCACGCGAGGTCTGGCGGACCGTCGAGGTCGAGGGCATCGACTTCCTGCTCATCGTCGGCGACGCCTTCGCCAGGCCGTTGCTCGACGAGCTCGGGCGCGGCGACTACGACACGTCCAGCCTCAACGTGCTGATGTCAGGTGGCGCGGCGCTGTCCGTCGGCTGCAAGTCCGAGCTGCTCGAGCGCCTGCCGACGCTGATGGTCGTCGACGGCATGGGCTCGTCGGAGGCCGGCGGCCAGCTCGCCCACGTGTCCACGGGGAGCGACGCGGCGACCGGCACGTTCCCGCCGCGGCCGGGGACCCACGTGCTGTCCGCCGACCTCTCCCGCGTCCTGGCGCCCGGTGACGACGAGCTCGGCTGGCTCGCCAAGAGCGGGCGGCTGGCGCTCGGCTACCTCGGCGACGCCGAGAAGACCGCCCGTACGTACCCCGTCATCGACGGTGTCCGCTACGCCGTGCCGGGCGACCGGGCTCGCTGGCGTCCCGACGGCAGCATCGAGCTGCACGGCCGCGACTCCGTCACGATCAACTCGGGCGGCGAGAAGATCTTCGCCGAGGAGGTCGAGCTCGCCGTCAAGGCGCACCCCGGTGTCTACGACTGCGTCGTCGCCGGGCGGCCGAGCGAGCGCTGGGGCAGCGAGGTGGTGGCGATCGTCCACCGGCGGGAGGGCGCGGACGTCACGCCCGATTCGCTGCTTGCCATCGCCGCCGACCACATCGCCCGCTACAAGCTGCCCAAGGGCATCGTGTTCGTCGACGAGATCGTGCGCTCCCCGTCGGGCAAGGCCGACTATCGCTGGGCTCGCCAGGTCGCCGCGGCGCACGGGCTCGGCATCGATCCGTAGCCTGACCGCCGATGACGGCGAGCTGGAACCGCGACACGTTGCCGGAGGGCGACGAGAAGCGCGACGCGGTCCGCGACATGTTCGACGCCATCGCCCCGCGGTACGACCTCGTCAACCGCATCATGACGTTCCGGCTCGACGTCCGCTGGCGGCGACGAGCCGTTCGGGCGCTCGACCTCGCCGCCGGGGAGCACCGTCCTCGATCTGGCCAGCGGCACCGGCGACCTCTGCGTCGACCTGGGCCGGGCGGGATGCCGGCCCGTGTCCGTGGACCTCAGCCTTGGCATGCTGCGCGCCGATCGCAGCGGGGCGCCGCGAGTCCAGGCGGACATCCTCCGCCTGCCCGTGCGCCACGCCTCGGTCGATGGGGTGACGTGCGGGTTCGCCCTGCGCAACCTCGTCGACCTGGGATCGTTCTTCGAGGAGCTCGGCCGGGTCGTGCGACCCGGCGGTCGCATCGCCCTGCTCGACGTCGGCATCCCCAGCAACCGTCTGGTGCGCTGGGGCAACGGCATCTACTTCGGCACGGTTGTGCCGCGGATCGGCGGTCTGCTCTCCGACCCGGCCGCCTACCGCTACCTTCCGCGCAGCGTCGCCTACCTCCCGGCGCCCGCGGACATGGTGGCGATGCTCGTCGACGCCGGATTCGCCGACGCCACGCACACCGAGCTCAGCGGCGGCATCACCCAACTCCTCACCGGGACCCGGTGATGCGCGCCGTGACGCGCGCCGCCGAGGAATGGGAAGCCGCGCTCGACCTCAACGACATCGCCAGGGCCGATGGCCACCTCTTCGTGCGCGACGGGGTCGGCGTCGCCGGCCGTGGCGTCGCCGCCCGCGGCCCCGTCGACGAGATCTGCGAACTGCTGAGCTCGATCGAGCACGACGACACAACGGCTGGCGACGGCGCCGGCCCGGTCGCCATCGGGTGGCTGCCGTTCGAGCCGGGGCAGCCCGGCGAGCTGGTCGTGCCGGCGGTGTGCCTGCGCAAGACCGCCGACGGCCGGCGATTGGTCACCGAGATCTGCGGCGCCGGCGAGGCACTCGGGGAGTCTCAGCCGCCGCAGCCCTCGGCGGCGGCGTACACGATCGAGCCGGTGACGCCGGTCGAGCACTACCTCGGCGCGGTCGCCGCGGCTCGGGAGGCCGTCCGCGACGGCCAGCTGACGAAGGCGGTGATCGCCCGCGAGATCGTCGTCGAGGCGGACCGCCCGATCGACCGTCACGGCGTGCTGCACCGGCTCAAGGCGGCGTTCGGTTCCAGCTACCGGTACGCCGTCGACGGATTGATCGGCGCCTCGCCCGAGCTGTTGGTCGAGGTCGACGGCGACACGGTGCGCTCGCATCCGCTGGCCGGCACGTCGCCGCGAACCGGTGACGCGCGGCTCGATGCCGAGATCGCCGCGGCGCTCGTCGCCAGCACGAAGAACCAGGTCGAGCACCGCGTCGTGATCGACGTCGTCCACGACACGCTGCTGCCGTGGTGCAGCTTCCTCGACTGGGAGCCCGACCCATCGATCGTCGCCGTGGCCAACGTGCAGCACCTCGGGACGCGCATCGAGGGGCTGCTGTCGACGCCGCGGCCGAACGTGGTCGAGCTGGTGCGCGCGCTGTCACCGACCCCGGCACTGGGCGGGCATCCCCGCGACGACGCGCTGGCGCTGATCGCTGAGGTCGAGGGCGTCGACCGCGACCGCTATGGCGGCGCCGTCGGCTGGCTCGACGCGGCCGGCAACGGGACGTGGGCCGTCGCCATCCGCTGCGCCCAGGTCTCCGCGGACGGCCGGCGTGCCCGCCTGCACGCCGGCGGCGGCATCGTCGCCGACAGCGATCCGCTCGCCGAGCTCGCCGAGACCCAGGCCAAGTTCCAAGCCATGCTCTCCGCCCTCATCCGCCCCTGAATCCAAGTTCTAAACGGACTTGTTCCCGCTCAGCGGGCACAAGTGCGTTTAGAACTTCGGAGGGCGGCGGCGACGGCGGCGTTGAGGGCGGCGTGGACGCGGACGTTGTCGGCGCGGTCGGTGGCGATGCGGGTGAACGATGGTCCGGGACGGCGGATGCGCTCGACCAGCTCGGTCGCCGTCGTCACGGTCGTGGCGTCGAGGCCGTGCGCCGCGGCGAGCTTCACGAGATCGGTGCCGTGAGGCGTCCCGAACAGCGTCTCGAACCGGTCGCTCGGCATCGCCGTCGCCTGCGGGAGGAACGAGAAGATCCCGCCACCGTCGTTGTCGACGACGACGATGCGCAGGTCGGCATCCCGCGCCCGGAGCGCCGTCAGCGCGCCGGCGTCGTGGACGAAGGCGATGTCGCCGACGAGGGCGACCGTTGGCTTCCCGCCCAGCGCGACGCCGAGGGCCGTGGACACGACACCGTCGATGCCGTTGGCGCCACGGTTGGCGTGGGCGCGGGCGGGGCGACCGCCGAACCACTCGAGGTCGCGCACCGGCATCGAGGAGGCGACGACCAGCTCGGCGTCGTCGGGCAGGGCGCGGGCGACGAGGCGGGCAACAGCGGGCTCGGTGAGCGGCGCCTCCGGGCCGAGCACGGCGTCGATCGCCGCCTCGGCGGTCTCGTCGGCGTCGACCCATTGCCGCCGCCATCCCGTATCGCCGACGCCGGAAAGACGTCGGCCCAGCGGACCCAGCACCGACGGGTCGAGCCTGGCGACCGCCGTGTGGTCGGGGTCGATCGGGCCGGCACCGCCGACCTGGACGAGCGTGGCGCCCGACCCGGCGACCCACTCGGCGAGCACCCTGGACGCGGCGGGCCGGCCGACGCGCACGATCACGTCCGGGCGCAGCGCGGCCGCCGTGGGCTCGTGGCGGAGCAATCCGTCGAAGGCGACCACCGCCCCGTCGACGTCACGCAGCCGCGACGTGGGATCGGCGAGCAGCGGCCAACCGGTCGCCTCGACGAAGCGCTCCGTCGCCGCACGCGGAGCACCGCCACCGGCGAGCACGACACCACGTCCGTGCCCGAGCGCGGCGACGACGTCGTCGGCCACGTCACCCTCACCGGCCACGCCCTCCAGCAACACCGGACGCCGAGGCGGCAGTGGACCTGGCTCGGCGACGAGCGGTTCGCGGAACGGCAGGTTCAGGTGGACCGGCCCATCTCGTGCGGCGTCGACGAGCCGCCGCCCCAGCGACCGCCAGGTGGACGCCGCCGCCTCGTCAGCCACCCCCGGATCGTGGAACCACCGGACCGACCGGCCGTACAGGTTCGTCTGGTCGATCGTCTGCGCCGCTCCCACGTCGCGCAGCTCGGCGGGACGATCAGCCGTGACCACGAGCATCGGCACGCCGGACAGCCCCGCCTCGACCACGGCCGGGTGCAGGTTGGCGGCAGCCGTTCCGCTCGTGCACAGGACGATCGCCGGCGTGCCCGAGAGACCGAGGCCGAGGGCGACGAAGCCGGCGGCGCGCTCGTCGTGGACGACGTGCACGGCCAGCTCGGAACGGGCGGCCAGGGCAAGCAGCATCGGCGTGCTGCGCGAGCCGGGAGCGACGACGGCATGGCGCACGCCCCGGGCGACCAGCTCGTCGGCCAAGGTCGCGCAGAACGTCGCCTGGGCCTGGCTCATCGCCCGTGACGATAGGGGCCGTAGGGTGACCTCGTGCTCGTCGAGGTGTGGTCCGACGTCGTCTGCCCATGGTGTTACATCGGCAAGCGACGCCTCGCCGCAGCGATGGCCGAGCTCGAGTCCGATCCCGGCTTCGACACGCCGATCGACGTGGTGTACCGCCCGTACCAGCTCGACCCGACCGCCCCGCCGGGGACCACCATCCCGGTCGCCGAGGCCTACGCCCGCAAGTTCGGCGGACCCGAGCGGGCTGCCGCCATCATCGACCACATCACGAGCGTGGCCGACGAAGCCGGGCTGACGTTCCACCTCGACCGGGCGCAGCGAGCGAACACCCGCGACGCCCACCGGCTGCTCTGGTACGCCGAGCAGCACGGCCCTCCTGCCGCGCAGGACGACGTCAAGGAGCGCCTCCTCGCCGCCTACTTCGTCGAGGGTCGCGACGTCAGCGACCCCGATGTGCTCGTCGACGCTGCCGCCGGCGCCGGCCTCGACGCCGACGACGTGCGCCGCTTCCTCGCCAGCGACGAAGGCGTCACCGAGCTCGCCGAGGCGCTGGCGTTCGCCCGCGACGCCGGCATCACCGCCGTGCCGACGTACGTCATCGACAACCGCTGGTCGATCCCCGGCGCCCAGGATCCGGCCGTCTTCGTCCAGGTGCTCACGCGGCTCGCCGAGCGACGTGCCGGCTGAGCAGCTGCACACGATCACCTCGGGCGCCGGACCGCGCCTCGTCCTCGTCCACGGCTTCACCCAGACGGGTCGCTCGTGGGCGCCGATCGTCGAGCGCCTCGGCGACCACTTCGAGGTCGTCACGGTCGACGCCCCTGGCCACGGTGGCTCGGCCCGCGTCGAGGCCACCCTCGATGCCGGCGCTGACCTGCTCGGTACGGCGGGCGGAGGCGCCACGTACATCGGCTACTCGATGGGTGGCCGGCTCTGCCTCCACCTCGCGTTGACGCGGCCGGACCTCGTCGAGCGCCTCGTGCTCGTCAGCGCCACGGCCGGCATCGAGAACGACGCAGAGCGAGCGGCACGCCGAGCCGCGGACGATGCACTTGCAACGTCCATCGAGCACGACGGACTGCACGCCTTCCTCGACCGTTGGGTCGCCCAGCCAATGTTCGCCGGACTCGCCGACCCCGGCCTCGACGATCGCCGCGGCAACGATGCGGCCGGCCTTGCGTCGAGCTTGCGCCTCGCCGGCACCGGCACGCAGCGTCCGCTCTGGGAGGAGCTGCCGTCGCTGACGATGCCGGTGCTCGTCGTCGCCGGCGCGCTCGACGACAAGTTCGCCGCCCTCGCCGAGCGGATCGCCGCGCTCGTCCCGGACGGCACACTGGCCGTCATCGACGGCGCTGGACACACCGTCCATCTCGAACGGCCCGACGCCTTCGTCGCCACGCTCGAAGGTTGGCTCGACGTCACCCGCTGAGGACGAGACCAACCGTGGCCAGCGCCCCGAAGGCCAGTTGCAGCCGGCCGGTCGCGCCGAGCACGGGAAGCAGCGCGGGTCCACTGGCGCCTGACCGGATCGCCGTCAGTGGTCCGACAGCGAACGCCGCCGACGCCAGCGCGAGCACGACCCACGGCCGCCACACCGAAGCGACGAGTACGAGCACGTACGCCGCGGCGACCAGTCCGGCATACAACCACCGCGTCCGCCGATCGCCGATGCGCACGGCCAGCGTGCGCTTGCCCGCCACACGGTCGGACGGGATGTCGCGCAGGTTGTTGACCACCAGCAGGGCGCACGCCAGGCATCCCGCGGCGCACCCCATGACGATGGCGAGGGCGGTGATCCGCTCGACGGCCACGTACGTCGTCCCCACGGTCGCCACCAGCCCGAAGAAGACGAACACGAAGACCTCGCCGAGGCCGACATAGCCATACGGCACGGGGCCACCCGTGTAGCCCCACGCCGCGGCGATCGCCGCCACGCCGACGACCAGCAGCCACCACGATGTCGTCGCCGCCAGGGCGAGCCCCGCAACGGCAGCGACGCCGAAGGCGAGGAACGCGGCCCGTTTCACCGCACCCGGCGGCTTCAGCCCGGAGGCCACGAGGCGCACCGGCCCGACGCGCGCATCGTCGGTCCCGCGGACGCCGTCGCTGTAGTCGTTGGCGTAGTTGACGCCGACCTGCAGAGCGAGGCTGACGATCAGGGCCACGCCGACTCGCCACCAGGTGACCGACCCCTCTCCGACCGCGCACGCCGCCCCGATGGCGACAGGAACCACGGCTGCGGGCAGTGTGCGCGGTCGCGCTCCGAGCAGCCATGGCCTCATGGGTGGGTCATGATGGGCCGGTGAGTGAGCTCTGGCAACTGTCGGCCCTCGAACTGGCGGACGTGATCCGCAAGCAGGAGGCGACCAGCCGCGAGGTCCTCGACTCCCTGCTCGCTCGCGTCGACGCCGTCAACGGCCACCTCAACGCCATCGTCGCCCTCCTGCCCGAGGCCGTCGCCGCGGCTGATGCCGCCGATCGCACCGTCGCCGGCGGCGGCGACATCGGCCCGCTGCACGGTGTGCCGATCACGGTCAAGGAGAACATCGACGTCAGCGGATCGGCGACGACCCAGGGCGTCACCGCGCTGGAGCACGCCATCGCGTCCGTCGACGCGCCGATCGTCGAGCGCATGCGCGCGGCCGGGGCGATTCCGTTCGCCAGGACCAACCTGCCCGACTTCGGGCTGCGCGTGCACACCGACTCGCAGCTCCGCGGCCTCACGCGCAACCCGTGGAACCCTGACGTGACCGCCGGTGGATCGAGCGGCGGAGAGGCGTCGGCACTGGCGAGCGGGATGAGCCCGCTCGGGCTGGGCAACGACATCGGAGGGTCATTGCGCAATCCCGCTCACTGCTGCGGCATCGCCTCGATCAAGCCGTCCGCCGGTGTGATCCCCCACGCCTCGTCGCTGCCGCCGTTCGAGTCGACGATCATGTTCCAGCTGATGGCCGTGCAGGGCGTGATGGCTCGGCGCATCGCCGACGTCCGCGCCGGGCTGCTCGCCGTCGCCGGCCCCCACCGGCGTGACCCGTTGGCGTTGCCCGTCACGCTGGACGAGCCGGCGCCCGGTGCGACGCTCCGCGTGGCGCGTCGTCGCCGAACCTCCGGGTGGCGAGACCGACGCCGGCATCGCCGCAGCAGTGCGTGCGGCCGCCGACGTGCTCGCCGATGCCGGCCACGTCGTCGAGGAGGCGGCGCCGATCAGCTACGCCCGCGTGTTCGAGCTGTGGGCCGGACTGCTGATGGCCGACATCTCGGTACTGCGCACGCAGCTCGACGGGCTGATGGGCGACGACGGGCGAAGGTTCCTCGACTTCGGGAACGAGGGCGTGCAGGCGCTCGATCTCGCCGGCGTCGTCGGGATGCACCTCGAGCGCAACGCCGCCGACCTGGAGTGGCACAGCTTCCTGTCCGACTGGGACGTCCTGCTCACCCCGACGTGGACGCAGCCGGCGTTCGTCCACGGTGCCGACCTGACGTCGGCGGACGCGTCGATGGACGTGCTCGTCGCGCTGCGCCCGGTGCTGCCCGCCAACCTGCTCGGCCTTCCCGCTGCGGTCGTGCCGTGCGGCACCGCTGGCGGCCTCCCGGTCGGCGCCCAGTTCACCGCTCGGCGCTTCGGCGATCTCACCGCGCTCGCCGCGGCGCAGGCGATCGAGGACGCCGTCGGGCCGCTGACCCCGATCGACCCCGTGCTGGGGTGACGGCCCGGCTCGTCGCCCTCGACCTGCCGGGCGGCCCGGCGTTCGTCGACGCGCTGCGCGACGTGTGGGACCGCGGCGACGCCGCCTTCCCGGTCGATCAGCGACTCCCTACGTCGGCCAAGGCCGACACTGCTCGACGCGATGCACGTCGACGACGCGGTCGAGCCGGGCGACGCTCTCGTCGTCGCCACCAGCGGATCGACCGGCACGCCGAGGGGCGCCGTGCTGACGCACGATGCCATCGCCGCCTCGGCCCGGGCGACCAGTGCCCGGCTGGGGATCATCGAGGGCGACCACTGGCTGGCCTGCCTCCCGCTCGCCCACGTGGGCGGGCTGTCCGTGGTCACCCGGGCGCTGATCACCGGCACCCGGCTCACCGTGCTGCCCGCGTTCGAGCCCGACGCCGTCATGGCGTCGGGCGCGACGCACGTGTCGCTCGTCGCCACCGCACTGCGGCGGATCGATCCGACGGCGTTCCGCACGATCGTGCTCGGCGGCGCGGCGCCGCCGGCCGACCTGCCGCCGAACGTGGTCACGACATACGGGATGACCGAGACCGGCAGCGGCGTGGTCTACGACGGCCGACCGCTCGACGGCGTCGACGTGCGCATCGACGAGGACGGGCAGATCCTGGTGCGCGGTCCGATGCTGCTGCGCTGCTACCGCGACGGGTCGAACCCCCTCGTCGACGGCTGGCTGCCGACCGGTGACCTCGGTCGGTGGCTGCCGGACGGCCGGCTCCACGTCGACGGAAGGGCTGGCGATCTCATCATCACCGGCGGGGAGAACGTGTGGCCGGAGCCGGTCGAAGCCGTGCTCCGCGAGCACCCCGACATCGCCGACGTCGCCGTCACCGGCGCGCCGGACGACGAGTGGGGCGAGGTGGTGGTCGCCGTCGTCGTGCCGTCACCCGGCGCCGTGCCGACGCTCGACCAGCTACGGACCGCCGTCAAGGAGCAGTTGCCGGCGTACTGCGCGCCTCGGCGCGTCGTGCTCGCCGAGTCGATCCCGCGGACCGCCCTGGGCAAGATCCGCCGCTCCGAACTCTGTGTCGGCTGAGGATCGCTGGGCGATCCTCAGCGTCGTCAGAACGCGCGCGCTCAGCGCGTCTGGGCGACGCCGGCGCCGCCGTCGATGACGTAGGTCTCGCCGGTGATCCAGCTGGCCTTGTCGCTGGCCAGGAACACGGCGAGGTTGGCGATGTCCTCCGGCTCGCCGAGGCGCCGCGTCGGCATGCGTCGGGCGAGGTCGTCGCCGAAGTTCTCGACCAGGTAGGCGGCGAAGTCGGTCTTGACCAGTCCCGGGGCGATGCCGACGACACGCGTCGGGCCGAGCTCGCCGGCGAGCTGCCGTGTGAGGTGGATGAGCGCCGCCTTGGTCACGTTGTAGACGCCGAGCCCGAACTCGCTGCGCAGCCCACCGACCGAGGCGATGTTGATGATCACGCCCGGCTTGTCGTTCATCGCCTTGGCGACCGCCTGCGCCGACCAGAACACCGGTCCACGCAGGTTGACCTCGAACGTCTTGTCGAAGCGTGCCTCGTCGACCTCCATCGTGGGGCCGTAGTACGGGTTGGCGCCGGCGTTGTTGACGAGGATGTCGAGGCCACCGAAGCGCTCGATCGTGGCGTCGACGCACGCCTCGGCGTCGGCGACCTTGCCGACGTGGGCGGGGAAGATGTCGACATCTCCCGACATCTCGGACGCCGCCGCCTCCAGCCCTTCGCGCTTGCGGCTGCTCAACATCACCTTGGCGCCGGCGCCGGCGAAGCCGCGGCGATGGCCTTGCCGATGCCGCGCGAGGCGCCGGTGACGAGTGCGACCTTGCCGTCGAGGGAGATCTCCATGGCCGGCGACGGTACCCGCGCGGTCAGGCGTCGGCGCCATCCGTGCCGGCACCGTCGGCCACCGACACCGCGCTCACGCGAACGGACCGGATCCGGCGCCCGTCGAGCTCCTCGGCGGTGAACCGCCAGCCGTCGAGCTCGACCGACTCCCCCGGTTCGGGCACGTGCTCCAGCGTGCCGAACAGCAACCCGCCGACGGTGTCCCACTCCTCGTCGGGGAGGTCGGCGTCGAGCACGTCGTTGAGCTCCTCGACCTGGACCCCGCCCTCGACGAGGTAGTCGCCACCGGGAAGCTGCTGGATCGACAGCTCCTCGACGTCGTACTCGTCGATGATCTCGCCCACCAGCTCCTCGAGGCAGTCCTCCAGCGTGATCAGTCCGGCGATCCCTCCGTACTCGTCGGCGACGATCGCCAGGTGGAACTTCCCGGCCTGCATCTCGCGCATCAGCCGGGCGACGGGCTTGTTCTCGGGGATGAACCGCACCGGGCGGCACAGATCGGTCACCACCTCGGCGCCGCGACCTGCGCGCTCGGCGCCGATGAGGTCCTTGGTGTACAGCAGCCCGACGATGTCGTCGCCGTCGGGTCCGTGCAGCGGCAGCCGGCTGACGCCGTGCTCGATCGCCAGGTCGAGTGCAGCGCTGATCGTGGCGTCCTCGGGCACGATGATCATGTCCGGCCGCGGCACCATCACCTCGCGCGCCACGGTGTCGCCGAACTCGATGATGCTCTCGATGAGCTCGCGCTCCTCGTGCTCGATGACCTCGTCCTGGGCCGCCTCGGCGACGATCCCGAGCAGCTCGCGCTCGGACACGAAGGGTCCACCCTTGATGCCCTTGCCTGGGAGGATCCAGTTGGACAACCCGATGAGACCCTGGGTGATCACTCGCAGCGGCCAGAACCGCACCAGCCAGGATGTCGGGCGGGCGGTCACCAACGCCGCCTGCTCGCTGTGCAGCACAGCCCACGTCTTCGGGATGGCCTCGGTGAACACGAAGAGCACGACGACGTTGAGCACGAAACCGAGGACCGCACCCCACGTGCCGAGCAGGCGGGTGAACAAGAACGTGCTCAGCGAGGCCGTCGCCGTCTGCAGGATGTTGACGGTCAGCAGGATCGGGTTGAGGAACTTCTCCGGCTGCTCGACGAGGCGCTCGAGTGCCCGCCCTCGGACGGGATGTTCGTGGGCGAGCGACTCGGCCTTGTGCCGGGTGATCCGGTTGATGCCGGTCTCGGCGACGCCCAGCAGAGCGAGCAGCACGAACAGAACCAGCAGGAAGGCGGAGATCAGTGCGTCGTTGGTGGTGAACTCGGCGCCGAGCATCAGGGGAGACCTTCTCCCCCATCATGCTCCTGGCGGAACCCGTCGGGAACCGGGCCGCGCCAGTGGTGCCTTTGCAGGTGCTCGAGCTCGCGGGCGCGCATCACGCTGGCCTCGTGCGACTCGGCGTGGTCGTGGCCGACGACGTGGAGGATGCCGTGCACGACGAGCAGGGCGAGCTCGTCGTCGAGCGTGCCGGCGTGCGAGTGCGCTTGCTCGGCGGCGACGCTCGGGCACACGACGACATCGCCGAGCAGCACCGGCACGCCGGGCGTCGTGTCCTCATCCAGCGGGAACGACAGCACGTCGGTCGGCGCGTCCTTGCCCATGTGCTCGCGGTTGAGGGCGGCGATCTCGTCGCGGTCGACGAACGTCAGCGTCAGCTCGCCGTCGCGCTCCTCGTCGGTCAGGACAGCGCGGGCGAGCTCACTCCATCGCTCGATGTCAATGGCGATCTCGTCCTGTTCGTCGGCCGCGACGACGGTCGGACTCGGAGGCTCGCTCATCGACGGGGATCGCCGCCGCGCTCGTACGCGGCGACGATGTCGGCGACGATGCGGTGGCGCACGACGTCGGACGCCGTGAGATGCACGAAGGCGAGTCCATCGATGCCGCTGAGCACCCGCTCGAGGCCGAGCAGGCCGCTCTTGCCGTTGGGCACGTCGACCTGGGTGACGTCGCCGGTGACGACCACGCGCGACCCGAACCCGATGCGGGTGAGGAACATCTTCATCTGCTCGGGCGTCGTGTTCTGCGCCTCGTCCAAGATGATGAAGCTGTTGTTGAGCGTGCGCCCGCGCATGAAGGCGAGCGGGGCGACTTCGACCGTCTGGCGCTCCAGCAGGCGCTGGGCGCCCTCCGGCTCGACCATGTCGTAGAGGGCGTCGTACAGCGGGCGCAGGTACGGGTCGATCTTGGCCATCAGGTCGCCGGGCAAGAACCCCAGCCGCTCACCGGCCTCGACCGCCGGACGGGTCAGGATGATCCGCTGGACCTCCTTCGCCTGCAACGCCTTGACCGCCATGGCTACAGCGAGCCACGACTTGCCGGTTCCGGCCGGCCCGATGCCGAACGTGATGACGTTCTCGGCGATGGTGTCGATGTAGCGCTTCTGCCCGGCCGACTTCGGCCGGACCTGACGGCCGCGGGCACCACGCAGGACGTCCTGGGTGAGGATCTCGCTCGGCCGCTCGTCTTCGTCGACCATCCCGATGACGCGCCGCAGGCTCGCCTCGTCGAGGTCGTGACCGCGCTGGAGCAGTCCGACGACCTCCTCGAACAGCCGCCCGACCTGCCCCGACTGCTCGCCGCGCACGGTGATCTCGTTGCCGCGCACGTGGATCTCGGTCTGCGGGAAGGCCTCCTCGATCTGGCGGAGGTGCTGGTCGCGTGGACCCACGAGCGCCGCCATGAGGTGCGTGCCGGGGACGACGACGGTGGTCGTGGTCTCGGTCGCCGACATGAGAACAACGAGCGTAGCGGCTGGTCCAGCGCAGCTCGCGGCCATACTCGCGACCGCTCATTGCGTTCCCCGGCCACGCAGACCGCTGGTGGCCGCTCGCTCGCTGGCGCTCGCTCACTCGCATCGCACACTGGAACACTGACAGCCCGATGATCCTCATCCTGTGCACCGGCAACGCCACGCGCTCGGTGATCGCCGGCGCGGTGCTCGCCGCCCACCTCCCCGATGTCGAGGTCGTCACGTCCGGCACGCTGTCGATCGACGGGCTGCCGATGAGCTGGCGTACGCGCGCCGGCTTCGAGGCCGTCGGCGTCACGCCGCCGGCGCACCGCAGCCGCCAGGTGCAGCCGGCCGACCTGGACCGGGCCACGCTCGTCATCGGCCTCGCACCCGAACACGTCGAGTGGGTCCGCCGGGAGCATCCGTCGGTGGCGCCGCGGACGGCGACGCTGAAGCGGCTGGCGCGGGACCTACCCGCCGATGCTCGACTGCTCGCCCAGCGCGTCGCCGCACTCGACCTCGCCGCGGTGCAGCTGGCCCCGTGGGAGGAAGTCGTGGACCCGGGCGGCGGCGAGGTCGAGGCGTTCATCGCCTGCGCCCAGGAGGTCGTCGCCCTCGTCGACGACGTCGCCGACCGCCTGCGGCCACCAGCAAGCATCCAATGGGGCGGCGCCAGAGCGGCGAGGTGGGTGTCGATGGCCGACGATCTCGACGCCCAGCTGGTGCCGGTCTCCGAAGTGCTGTTCGCCGCCGCCGGGGTGCAGCCGGGCGAGACGGTGGTCGACATCGGCTGCGGAACAGGCGCAACGACGCGGCGAGCCGCCGAGCTCGCCGGCCCAACCGGCCGCGTCGTCGGTGTCGACGTGGCACCGGAGATGATCGAGGCGGCGGCAGCGCGTTCGTCGGGCATCGAGTGGGTGTGCGCCGACGCGGCGTCGTGGGATCCCGGCGACCTTGACGCCGACCTGCTGCTGTCCCGGTTCGGGCTGATGTTCTTCGCCGATCCACCAGCGGCGTTCGCCAACCTCGCCCGCGCTGTCGCACCAGGAGGGCGCCTGTGCACCGCCGTGTGGGCCCACCGCACGAAGTCGCCGTTCTTCGAGCTGCCGTTCGAGGTGGCGTGCCGTGAGCTGGCGCCAACCGATCTGCCGCCCGAGGACGCCGGTCCGTTCTCCCTCGGTGATGCCGATGCCGTCAGGCCGATGCTGACCGAGGCCGGCTGGCGTGACGTCGAGTGGACGTCCACGCCAGTTCGCCTCGTCGTCGGCGGCGGCCTCGAGCCCGACGCTGCGGCGGCGATGTCGATGGACTTCGGTCCGACGAACGCACTCACCGGTGACCTCGACGCCGGCCGGCGAGAGGTCGTCCGGGCGGCCATCGCCCGCGCCTTCGCCGACCACATCGACGAGCGCGGCCACGTCGTCCTCGACGGAACCGTCGGCGTCGTCACGGCCCGGCGCTGACACCCCCGGCGTAGGTTGATCTCGTGCCAGCGCCCGGTCCCGCGACCCTCGGGCGTGGGGTCGTCGTCCACGCCGGGTTCCCGCCGCCGCCGGGCTGGTCGGGCGCGCCGACGGTCACCATCGACGAATCCGTCCTCACCTCGCCCGGCGACACCGTGCGCCGCCTCCACGCCGCGTGGGCCTCGCGCGAGCCGATCGTCATCGCCCTCGCCGTCGACCCGCAACGCTTCCGCCAGCCACCGTCCTTCAACGTCGAGCCGTGGCGGCTGGCGCCCGACGCCGAGGCATGGTTCGACCGGCTGCAGTTTCTCACGTGGGCGAACACGTACGACGCCCGGACCGAGGTGCCGATCTGGTGGTGGGCCGTCAAGGCCGCCCGCCTCGCCGAGGGCGCCGCGGCGACACCGGACGGGCCGGCCGACATCGTGCTGCCCGACGGCTCACCGGCATGGGTCGACGGCGGGCCGCGGTCCCCGCTCGCCCTCGATGAGCCGGTCGTGCACGGCGAGTCGGTCGACGCGGGCCGGCTGTCGGTCGCGCCACCCGTCGTCGCCCCGGGCGCCGCGCTGGCGCCCGACCAGCTCGCTGCCGTCGCCCACGGCGGCGGGCCGGCACGGGTGATCGCCCCGGCCGGCTCCGGCAAGACGCGCGTGCTCACCGAGCGGCTGCGCCACCTCCACGTGGACCGCGACTACGAGCGGTCGTCGGTCCTCGCTGTCGCCTACAACAAGCAGGCCCAACTGGAGATGGAGTCGCGCGCGACCGACTTCGGCCCGCGCGTGCGCACGCTCAACTCGCTCGGGTTGTGGGTGCTCGCCGAACACCGTGGCGCGTCGCCGCCCGTGCTCGACGAGCCGGAGGTGCGTCGCTTGATCGAGTCACTGCTGCCCGGGCGGCGGCAACGGCGAGCGAACACCGATCCGATCGGGCCGTACGTCGAGGGCCTGACGGCCATCCGCCTCGGTCTGACCGACCCCGACGACGTCGAGGCCGCGCGCGACGACGTCGCCGGCCTGGCGGAGCTGTTCCCGGCGTACCGCCGCCGGCTCGCCGAGCGCGGCGCCGTCGACTTCGACGAGCAGATCTACGCCGCCGTCGAGGCGTTGCTCACCGACGGGGAGTTCCGCCGCTCGATGCAGCGGTCGTGCCGGCATCTGCTGGTCGACGAGTTCCAGGACCTGACCCCGGCGCACGTGCTGCTCATCCGCCTGCTGGCGTGTCCGGCGCTCGACGTGTTCGGCGTGGGCGACGACGACCAGTGCATCTACGGCCACGCCGGCGCCGACCCGGGCTTCCTCATCGACTACGAGCGACTGTTCCCCGGGGCAGTCCCGCACCCGCTCACGGTGAACTACCGCTGCCCCGTCGATGTCGTCGCCGGTGCGCGCACCCTGCTCGGTTACAACCACCGTCGCGTCGGCAAGCAGATCGACGCCGGACCTGAGAACGACCGAACGGCTGGCGCGCTGCGCGTCATCGAACACGGCCGCGACGACGGCGCCACGGCTGCGGTGACGGTCGTGCGGGCGTGGCTCGACGAGCCGGACGTGCCGGCGGCGTCGATCGCCGTGCTGGCCCGGGTGAACTCGCTGCTGCTGGCGCCGCACGTGGCGTTGCACGAGGCCGGTGTGCCGATCAGCTCGGTGCTGCGCCCCGACGTGCTCGAGCGCACCGGCATGCGCGCCGCGCTCGCCTACCTCCGACTGGCGACGTCGGCGGACGCGATGGCCACCGACGACATCGTCGAGATCCTGCGCCGGCCGACGCGTGGGTTGCCGCAGTGGTTCCCCGAGCGCCTCGGACGGAGGTCGCGCTGGTCGCTGGCCCAGCTCGCCGCGCTGGTCGACCAGGTGCCGGACAAGGAGGGTGGCAAGGTGCTGCGCCTGGCCGACGACCTCGGCGTCGTGCTCGACGTCGGGCGCACCGGCACCACGCGATCCGTGCTCGAGGCCGTCCGCGACGAGATCGGCCTCGGCACGGCGATGAGCCTGCTCGACCGCACCGGCGGCGGGCAGGGATCGAGCCACCTCGACGACCTCGAGGGCCTCCTCGGTGTCGCCGACCTGCACCCCGACCCGACCGGCTTCGAGCCGTGGCTGCGCACGGCCTTCTCGCGCGAGTCGACTCCCGGCGGGGTGACGCTGTCGACGATCCACCGGGTGAAGGGTCGCGAGTGGGACCGCGTCGCCGTGTTCGGCGTCGCCGACGGCATCGTCCCCCACCGCCTGGCCGAGGACATCGAGGAGGAGCGGCGCGTGCTCCACGTCGCCATCACCCGCTGCCGTCACCGGGTGACCGTGCTCGCCGACCGCACCCGCCCGAGCCCGTTCCTCGCCGAGCTTGCCGGGACGGCGCCGCACCGGCCGGCGCCACCGGCCGGTCGCCGAGGAGCGGAAGCCGGCAACGGCGCCGCCGCGACCCGCTGGCGGCATCGCCGCATCGGAGGGACTGGTGCTCACCGTGCCTGGTGGGTTCAGCGCGACCGTCGAGGACGCCGACGGCCGCGCCGCGCTCGTTCGCCTGTCGTCGGGCAGCACGCTGCGCGTGCGCTACGGCGAGCGCGTCGAGCACAACGGTCGTCGGGCGCCGCTCGCCGCGCCCGACGAGCTGTGGGGTCCGGCGGCCGACGCCGAGTCGGTGCTGCGGGCGTGGCGCACCGAGCGGGCGCGGGCCGACGGTGTGCCGCCGTACATCGTCGCCAGCGACAAGCACCTCCGCGGCATCGCCCTCTCCCGCCCCTCGACTCCGGTCGAGCTGATCGCGTGCGACGGGATCGGTCCGGCCAAGCTCGAGCGCTACGGCGAGGAGATCCTCGCCGTCCTCGAGACCCTGGATTCGACCTGACGGTTCTGACGACGCTGGGGATCGCACAGCGATCCCCAGACGACAAGGAATCGAACCGACGTGAGTAGGTTCGGGCGCATGACGAGCGCCGACCAGTTCACCGGCCCCACCACCGAGCTCCTCCAGCAGCTGATCCGCAACGAGTGCGTCAACGACGGAACACCTGAGTCCGGCAACGAGGTGCGCAACGCCGATCTGCTGCAGACCTACCTCGAGGGTGCCGGGCTCGACGTCCAGCGCTTCGACAGCCGGCCGGGACGCACCTCGATCGTCGCCCGCATCGACGGCAGCGACCCCGACGCCCCGACGCTGTGCCTGATGGGCCACACCGACGTCGTGCCGGTGAACCCCGACGGGTGGTCCCGCGATCCGTTCGGCGGCGAGCTGGTCGACGGCGAGGTGTGGGGCCGCGGCGCCATCGACATGCTCAACATCACCTCGTCGATGGCCGTCGCCTTCCGCCAGCTGGCGTCGGAGAGCTTCCGGCCCAAGGGCACGCTGATCTACTTCGGCGTCGCCGACGAGGAGGCCGGTGGCCACTGGGGCGCCGAGTACATGATCGACGACCACTGGGATGCGGTCGGCGCCGACTACGTGCTCACCGAATCGGGCGGCTGGTCGACGATCGACCACGACGGCACCCGCCACGTCACGGTGAACATCGCCGAGAAGGGCATCGCGTGGCGCCGGCTGCGAGTGCGCGGGACGCCCGGCCACGGCTCGATGCCGTTCGGCGCCGACAACGCCTTGATCACCGCCGCCGAGGTCGTGCGCCGGCTGGCGACGTTCCGCACCCGCTCCAACCTCGACGACCTCTGGCAAGCGCGGCTGGCGACGATGGATCTGCCCGACGACCTGCGCGCGGCGCTGGCCGATCCGGCGCGGGTCCATGACGCCCTGGCCACGCTGCCGCCGAACTACGCCCGGCTCGCTCACGCCTGCACGCACACGACGATCTCGCCCAACGTGATCCACGGCGGGCAGAAGACCAACACGATCCCCGACATCATCGACATCGACGTCGACATGCGCACGGTGCCCGGTGACACCAGGGAGGTCGTCGACGGCTACCTCGCCGAAGCACTCGGCGAGCTGGCCGAGCGCGTCGAGGTCTCTCCGCTGCAGGAGTGCGACGCCACACGGTCGCCGACGGACAACCCGCTGTGGGACGCCCTGCGGACACGCACGCAGGTCGCCTACCCCGGCGCCGAGCTGGCGCCCGGCATCATCACCGGCGGGACCGACGCTCGCTTCTACCGCAACAAGGGGTCGATCGCCTACGGCGCCGGGCTGTTCTCACCCGAGGTGACGATGGAGTCCTTCGGCCAGCGCTTCCACGGCAACGACGAGCGCATCGACGTCGAGTCGCTCGGCCTGTCCGCCGACTTCTGGTACGGCGTCGCCAAGCACGTGGTCGGTTGACCGGGTTCGAGGTCAGCGGTCGACGTAGCTGACGATGGCGTCGGCGGCGGCTTCGTCGTCGTCGACGTCACGTCGATCACCAGCGGATCGAGGGCCATGATCAGTGGCTCACGCGTGGCGATCTGCTGACGGAACAACTCCACGGGGTCGCCGTCGTGGACCAGCGGCCGGTGCGACTTGCGCACCGCCTTGTCGGCGAGGTGCTCGGCCGGGGCCGTCAACCAGACGACGCGGTGCCCGACCAGTGCGTCGCGCACGACCGCCGACTCGCACACCGACGACGCCGGCCCGATCACGGCCGGATCGGCCAGGTCGAGGGCGGCCAGGGCGATCTCCGCCTCCATGTCGTGGAGGGCGTCGATGCCCTGCTCGTCGGCGATCTCGGCGGCGGTGCGCCCACCGGTCTGCTCGGCGAGGCGCTCGTCGCCGTCGATCAATGGCAGCCCGAGGCGCTCGGCGACGATGCGCCCGATGGACGTCTTGCCGGCGCCCATCAACCCGAGAATCACCACGTGAGCCATGCCACGACGGTTCCCCCGCCGGCCAGGCGGAAACATGGCGTTCATCCGCGGCCAACGAGCCGGAAACGCGCCGTTCGTAGCGTCGGCGTCATGGTGTACCCCCCGTATGCCGCGCCGTTCGCAGACGAACGGTCGGCACCCCACACGCTCGGCAACCAGCAACGGGCCGTGCTCACCCTGCTCGCCCAGAAGCCGGGCCGGCTGGTGACCCGTGAGGAGCTCGCCTCCAAGCTCGGCCTGCCGCAGCTCACGCCTCGGCGCGCCGACGTGCTGATGGGTGGCATCAACGACGTGCTCGGCCCGGACACGATCACCACCGTGCCCCGCCGTGGGTGGATGCTCGGGCACTACCCGGACGAACCGGTCACGATCAGCCTCTGACATCGGGCAGGATCGGCGGCCATGGCTGCCGAGGTCCTGACCCGACGCGCGCTGAACCGGGCGACGATGGCCCGCCAGCTGCTCCTCGAGCGGGCTGAGCTCGACGCCCTCGGCGCCATCGAGCACCTGGTCGGCATGCAGGCCCAGGAGCCGTACGACCCGTACCTCGCCCTGTGGTCCCGCCTCGACGGGTTCGTCCCCGACCAGCTCGCCGACCTACTCCTCGGACCGCCGAGCGGTGCGCATCGCGGCGATGCGGGCGACCGTGCACCTGCTCAGCGCCGATGACTGCCTGCGCCTCCGGCCACTCGTCCAGCCGGTGCTCGACGCCGAGCTCAGGCGGCACCCGGCGTTCGCCCCGCACCTGCGTGGCATCGACATCGCACCGGTGCTGGCGGCCGCCCGCGAGCTGCTCGCCGAGCAGCCGTCGACGATGGCCCAGCTGCGCCAGCAGCTCGGCGCGCAGTTCCCCGATCTCGATCCTGGTGCCCTCGCCTACGCCTGCCGCAACCATCTCGCCCTCGTGCAGGTGCCGCCGCGCGGGGTCTGGGGTCGCCGCAGCCAGGTCGTCCTGACGACGGCCGAGACGTGGCTCGGGCGGCCGCTCGACCCGGCACCGTCGATCGACGATGCGGTCGTGCGCTACCTGCGGGCGTTCGGGCCGGCGCTTCCCGCCGATCTCGCCACGTGGTCGCGGCTGACGGGGTTCCGGGAGATCCTCGAGCGCCTGCGCCCGCGACTGCGAACGTTCCGGGACGAGCGCGGGCGGGAGCTCTTCGACGTGCCGGACGGCCTCCTGCCCGATCCGTCGACGCCGGCGCCACCCCGGTTCATGCCGATGTACGACAACGCCCTGCTGTCGCACAGCGATCGCGCCCGCTACACGCCCGACGATGCTCCTCGACTGATGACCGACAACCAGGTGTTCGGCGCCGTGCTCGACGACGGGTTCATCTGGGCGACGTGGTCGACCGAGCGCGCCGGCAGCGACGTGACGATGGTGATCCGCCACCTCCCGGCGTCGAAGTCGACGATCGCTGCCGTGGCCGCCGAGGGCGAGCGAGCGCTGGCATTCCTCGAGCCGGCCGCCACGTCGCGTGACATCCGGTTCGAGCCAGCTGCCTGACCCTTCGTGTAGAACGGGCGCCATGGCCGATCGCGTGCGGTCCGAGGACCGATCGGTCGTCCTCCGCCCGCTCAGGGACTTCCTGCACACCGAGGCCGCCGGCGGTGTTGCCCTGCTCCTCGCCGCGGCGGTGGCGCTCGTGTGGGCGAACTCGCCGTGGCAGGAGGCCTACGTCGAGCTGTGGGACACGGTGCTGCGCATCGACATCGGCGACTGGGAGCTGGCGCTCGATCTCCGTGGGTGGATCAACGAGGGGCTGATGACGATCTTCTTCCTCGTCGTCGGCCTGGAGATCAAGCGTGAGCTCGTCGACGGCGAGCTGCGCGAGCCGCGGCGCGCCGCCCTCCCCGCCATCGCCGCCGTGGGTGGGATGATCGTGCCGGCCGTCCTCTACCTCGCCGTCAACGCCGGCGGCGACGGCTCGTCCGGATGGGCGATCCCGATGGCCACCGACATCGCCATCGCCGTCGGCGTCGTCAGCCTGCTCGGAGCCCGCGTTGCTCCGTCGCTGAAGATCTTCCTGCTGACGCTGGCGATCGCCGACGACGTCGGCGCCATCGCCGTCATCGCCATCGTGTTCTCCGAGGACCTGGACGTCCGCTCGATCCTCATCGCCGCCGGCCTCGTGATCGTCCTCACGTTCGCCCGGCGGTTGCATGTGCAACTGGCTGTCGTCTACGTCGCGCTCGGCATCGCTCTGTGGTTGGCGTTGCACGAGTCCGGCATCCACGCCACGATCGCCGGCGTCATCGTGGGCCTGATGACACCGACGCGGCCCGTCCGCCGGCGCGACGTGATCGACGCCGAAGAGGTCGACAACCAATCGGTCTCCGTGGTGGAGTGGCTGGAGCACCTCCTGCACCCGTGGACGAGCTTCCTCATCGTCCCCCTGTTCGCCCTCGCCAACGCCGGCGTACCGATCACCGGCGGGGCGCTGGCCGACGCCGCGTCGTCGCCCGTCACCTACGGGATCGTGCTCGGACTCGTCATCGGCAAGCCCATCGGCATCGCCCTGTTCACGTGGGTGGCCGTGCGCGCCGGGATCGGGGTGCTCCCGACGGCCTCGACGTGGCGGGCCATCGCCGGGATCGGAGCCGTCGCCGGGATCGGCTTCACCGTCTCGCTGTTCGTGACCGGGCTGGCGTTCGACGACGTCGGCATGCAGGACGAAGCGAAGATCGGCATCCTCGCCGCCTCGCTCATCGCCGCCGTGATCGGAGCCGTGATCCTGTCCAGCGCCAAGCGTCAGTGAACGAGGACGTCCTCCAACTCGTGGTCGTACGGCGGTGCCGCCATCACGGGCTCGTCGAGCATGTCCTCGGGGAGCTCCCACCGCTGGCGGCGGCGCTGCGATGCGAGCAGGACGAACGCTCCGACCACGGCCGCGGCGAGCGCCGAGCCGAGCACGAGGTCGGTGCTCGGGCCGCGCCCGCCGGACACCGGGACCGGGACGGGTTGCATGGTGGGAGTTGGGGCCGGCGTGACTGGCGCCGGCGCGGTCGCGACTGCGGTGGCCGGCTGCCCATGCACGCCGAGGGCGATGGCCGTCGACTCGTTGACCACGCCGGTGACGGTCAGGCCCCGCCCTCGTTGGAACTCGGCGACGGCCTGGGTCGTCAGGTCGCCGTACTCACCATCGGGCACGCCGACAGTTGCCACCCCGGCGGCCACCAGCGCCTGCTGCACGTCGGCGACCGTGTCGCCGGTGTCGCCAGGTGCGAGCGTCGCCCACGGGGCGACGTCGGGGTTCAGTGACCCGCCGGCGAGGACCACGTCGACACTGTCGGCGATGAACGAGCTCAGGCTGCTCACGCCGTCGTCGGTGAGGTGCACCCCGTCGCCGTAGAACCAGTCCGACCGATCGTCGGAGTGGGTCGCCCAATCGGCGATCTGCAGGTACCCGCCGAGCTGCGCGGCCTTCTCGTACAGGATGCGGTTGTCCTCCCGGTAGCCGTCGGTGCTGGCCCGCTGCTGGGGGTCCTGGTAGCTCACATCGGCCGTGCGCAGGGTGAGCCAGATCACGTGGGGGATCGCCTGGCGCTGCGCTTCGGCGACGACGGCGTCGACGGCATCGTCGAACATGTCGCTCGAGTCGTTGTAGCCACTCATCACGACGAGCACCTCGCCCAACTCACCGCTGAGTCGCTGCACGGCCCGCACGGTGTTGTCGGGCCGGAAGTCCTCACGGCTCCAGCACGACTGCTCGATGGTGCGCCGGCAGGACTCGGCGTCGAGGACGAAGTTGTAGCGACGCAGATCGCCGTACCGCCCAGCCCACCGGATCCCGGCCAGCGTCGAGTCACCCACCAGCCCGATGTGCGGCGCGGCGGGACCCGCCTCGTCGAAGATCACCGTGTTGTCGGCGCTCGCCGGCATCGCCGCGAGCATCGAGACGACCAACGAGCCGGCGACCGCAGCCACCCGAGGGAGACGGTGGAGTGAGGGCACGAAGGCGCCGATGGTAGCCAGGCTCCCTCACGTCCGGAACCGCGGTCCCAGGTGCTGCACGACCCGGCCGCCGTCGGTCGACGTCGCGCCGTCGAGCAGCGCCCGCACCGACGTCACCCGCGATGCGAGGTCGCCGCCGACGATGGTGAAGGGGATCTCACGCACGGCGAGATCGTGGAGCACCATGCCCTGCATCCGCGCCCGCCAGATCTCGTTGTCACGCCATCCGTCCTGCTCGAAGGCGATGTCGTCGTCGCACACGATGTGGTGGCGGTACCGAGTTCCGCACTCGGCCGCGAGGGCCCGCAGCGCGGGCCGGCTGTCGCGGTCGTAGTAGTGGCTGAAGAACATCGTCGTGACAGCGTTGGTGTCGCTGAAGAGGTAGCGATCGGCCCGCAGGATCGCTTCGTCCTCACGGCGGCGGTGCTCGATGGCGATCTCGACGTAGTCGTCGAGCGTCAGCCGTCCGCCGCGACGTTCGTAGTGCTCACGCCCGTACTCGGCGACCGCCACCGTCCCCAGCTCGTCGGCCATCCGCTCGGCAAGCGTCGTCTTGCCCGTCGACTCGGCACCGAGGAACACGACCCGTTCGACGAAGTGCCGGTAGACGCGTGGGTCCAGGGCACCTCGATGTCGATGCACGTCGGCTCGAACCGCGGTGCCACTGACGCCGAGCGCCGTTCGCCCACCTGCGCACGGCACGTGCTGGACACCGAGGCTCGCTGCGAACGCCGGACCGTACGTCCTCGTTCGTGCAGACGACGTCCGGCGTGAGGCCGTGGCGACGCAGCAGCCGTCGCACGTAGTCGTGCTGCTCGGCGTCGGGTGCCGAGTTCGCCGGGCCATCGTCGCCGACGAGCACCGTGGCCGCCGGGTACAGCTCGCTCACCCAGCCCGCGCGCACCGCGTTCGTCATCTGCGGGAAGTCCGGGTTGGACCAGACGATCACGGTGAGTCGTCGGGCGATGGCTGTTGCGTGATCGAGCAGGACTTGGTGTCCACGGTGGAGCGGCGCGAACTTGCCGACGACCAGGGCGTGCTCAAACACGGGCATCAGCGAGCGCTCCCCCACTGACCGGCGCTGGGTGTTGTTCTGCGGCACGTCGCCATGCCCTCCAGCCGTGCGCCGACATGGCGAAGAGGATGAATTGGAGGCCGAACTGGGCCCACAGCCCGGCGTGGGCGAAGTAGATCGCCTGCAACACGTTGACGATCATCCACAGCACCCAGCTCCATGTCCACGTCCTCGTCGTCGCCCAGTTGGCGACCAAGGCGAGCGACACGATGGTGAACTGCAGACCGGCCCACGCGTCGGGGAAGTCACTCAGCGCGACTGTGTAGGCGAAGATGGCGAGCGTCAGCACCCAGCCGGCGCGGTACCAGGCGACGGCGTTGAAGGGTCGGCCACCATCGCGGCGGCGGCGCTCCAGCCGCCAGAGCAGGAGGCCGTGGACGCCGAACACGAGGTAGCTGACCTGCAGGCCGGCGAGCATGTACTGGCCGCCGGAGACGAACAGCAGGAAGTACGGCACCAGGCTGGCGTTCGACCAGTGCCAGTAGGCCATCCGCTTCTCGAACAGGTACACGAGCGAGACGACGACGCACAGCGATCCGGTCCAGTCGAGGACCCATGCAGGAACGTCGACGCCGAGGAGGTTCATGTCGCGGACCAGTTTAGGTCATTTCGACCTTTTGCGCCAACCTCTCGAGGTCACTCGCAGCCGACGCCGTCCTTGTCACCGTCGAACTTCTGCTGCCAGCCCGGATCGCCGGCGTGGATCGGCGCGGCGCCGGCTGCCCGCACCGCATCGCAGTTGGCGTAGTAGGCCGTGGCCGGCTGGTCGACCGGCGTCTCGACGGCCGGCAGCGGCTGTGCGGCCGGCTGCGGGCAGGTGAAGTCAGGCGACGCCGCATCGGCGGCGACGTAGTCGGCCTCGCGAGCGTGCAGTCCGTAGCCGTCCCGGCTGTCGTAGCGGGCGATGGCGTGACCGCTCTGGATCATCGACAGCCCGGCGTCGACGCCGTCGACGTCCACGTAGCGCAGGTAGCGGCCGTACCGGTCCGTGTCCTCGCCATCCCCACCCAGCGTCAATGTGACCTGCTTGCCCTGGACGAGCCAGAACATCGCCTCGGTCGCCGGGCCAGCCTCGCAGGTGCCCGTCTCGGGGGTATCGATACCGATCACCCGCACGCGGAACGCCTGTCCATCGCTCGCCACGATGTCGACCGTGTCGCCATCGACGACGCCGGCCACCGCGTAGGTGACCGGTGGGATCGTGGCCGGCGGGATGGTCGTCGTAGGAGCTTCGGGCACGACGGGTGCCTCGGCGACGACCAGTGCCTCCGTGGTGGTCGGCGCCTCGGTGACGACCGGGGCTTCGGTCGTCGTCACTTCTTCACGCGTCACGACAGACGTCGCGGGAGCCGTGGCGACGGGCGTCGACGCCGACTTCGCCGGCTCCTGCCTGCCCCCGGCCGCCGCACCGGCGCCGAGCAGGACGACGATGGCACCGCCGATCATGAGGCCCTTGCGCAACCTGTTCGGGCGCCTCCACGAGTTGGCTTGCGCGGTCGGGTCGTTGTTCATCGGGCTCGGAGTTCCTCGGGTCAGGCGGCGTACATCGGACAGCAGGTGAAACCGCTCACACGCCAGTCCGTTCCCGATCCGAGGAGAACACGGGGTTCCCGCATATCGAGCGTCGGTACCGTTCGTCGCGATGGTCGAGTCGGACGAGTTCACGGGTCGCGCTGAACGGGACCGCGTCATCGTTGCGGCGCACCGGTCTGGCCGGTCGATGTCGGACATCGCTGCCGAGGTCGGCCTGAGCGCAGAACGGGTGCGCCAGGTCGTCCGTCGTGCTGACGGCGGAGGACGCACGTCTGGCCGTGCTCGTGGTGCTGGCGGCGGCGAGCTGGTCCGACTGCGCATCGGCAACCTGGCCAAGGCCGTCCTGGTGACCGGGCAGGCGTACCAGGATCCGAAGGACGCGCTGAACGAGTTCGTCTCCAACGCCGCCGATGACCATGCCGAGGCCGGCCTGACCGGCCAGCGGATCAGGATCCTGCTGCGGCGGCGGGGACGACGCGCCGCCATCGCCGTCGACGACAGCGGGCGCGGGATGGATCCGGACCGGTTGCGGGCCGTCGCCCGCAACTTGTTCGAGTCGTCGAAGGCCGGCGACGACCGCACACTCGGCGAGAAGGCGATCGGACTGCTCGCCTTCCAGCAGCTCGGTGGATGCTGCGAGATCGTGTCGCGCGCTGTCGGGCAGCGACGAGACGTGGACGCTGCGCCTCCGTCGCGGCGACGCGTCCGCCGAGCTGGTGCGCGAGAAGCGTCGGGCGCGGGCGACGAGCGGGACGACGGTGTTCATCTCCGAGCTCGACATCGAAGCCTCACGAGTGCTCACCCAACGCAAGGTCGTCGAGTACATGCGCCGCCGTCGTGGCGCGGCGATCGCCGCCGGCGCCTACGAGCTGGAGGTCGTCGAGGGCCGCACAGGTGAGCTCGTCACGCCGGACGAACCGGCCGGACTGCCCATTCCGCTCGCCGGGCACGACACGCTGTGGGGCAAGCTCGAGTTCGCCGTCTACGTGGCCGGCGACACCGATCCCGGTCGTCACGTCGCCGTCGTTGGGCGCGCCGGCACCACCATCATCGACGACCTCACCGACCTCGAGGAGTTCGACCACGAACCGTGGACCAGCGGTCACCTCTCTGGTCGGGTGTCGTTCGAGCCGTTGCGCCAGTCGGCCGGCCGGCGGGCGATCCTGCGCGACGACGAGATCTACCCGGTGTTCCGGGATGCCGTGCTCTCCGTCGAGCCCGTCCTCACACGGGCCATCGAGCGGGTCCGTCGCGACCTCGACATCGCCACCGCCGAGCGACTCGGCGACGCCCTCCGACAGGTCTTCGGTCGCGTCCTGCGCGAGCTCGCCGACCTCGAGAACCCGATGCGGACCCTCGTTGGCGACGAACCGGACATCGACGGTGAGGGCATCGCGACTCCACCGCCGACGCCAGGAACCGACCCCGCACCCGGTCAGCAGCCCTCGATCGAGGACCTCGATCGCAGCACACCGCCCGGCTCACCGCCAGCGCCGACGACCCGCCCGGGCGGTGGCCACGATCGACAACGGCACCTGCCGTCGATCGCGCCCGACCCCACGCCCAGTCACCGCCGCAGCCGGTTCGAGGCCGACTCGGGCACCGTGCTCTACAACGAGCAACACGCCGACTTCCTTCTCGTCAAGGACGACGAGACCGCGCTCCTCGACTACCTCGCCACCCTCGTCGCCAAGGAGTACGTCGTCTACAACAACCCACGCGCCGACCCCGACGAGCTCGCCGAAGAGCTCGTCCGCATGCTCATCCGCGTCCGCCGGCATCTCCCCCGCCGACGCGGACGGCGTTCCTGACGCTCCGGCTCAGTTGGCGCAGTCGACGGCGACCTCGAGTGCTTGGCAGATCTGGCGCATGCGGTCGTCGCTGAGCCGACCGAGACGCTCCACGAGGACGCCGAGAGACACGCTCTCGACGGAGTCCAGGTTCACGGCGCTCCGCCGTGGCACGGGATCCGCCTCCGGCTCGAGGACGACCTCACTGCTCAGGCCTCGGATGGTCGTCGTGCACGGCGCGACCAGCGCACGGCGAAGCCGAGGAATCGCGACGTCGCGTGACAACACGACCACAGGTCGGCGTCCGATCTGCGGCGGCTCGCACCACCACACCTCGCCGCGCAACGGAACGGCCATCAGGTCGCGGCGGCTGCTTCTCGGAAGGACGCGAGGTCGCCCCACTCGTCGGGCTCATCGAGCGGGTGCGCGTCATACGCGTCGTACTCCGCGTCCAGCTCGGCGGCGCGGTGGCGCAGCAGGAGCGAGCGAAGCGCTTCGTCGATCAGCACCGCATCAGGTCGCCCGCCACTGGCTCGTCGAGCACTGGCGAGAAGCTCTTCGTCGACTGTCGTACTCACACGAACCCGAGCCATGCCACAAGTATGCCACACCGCGCCACGGCGGTGACCGACGCACCCACACGAGCAGGATCAGCGGCAGGTGGCGACGCCGGGAATCGAACCCGGGTACAGGGCTTTGCAGACGCCGGACCAGGAGGCATAACCCCAGCTAGATGGCAGTTTGTGGAGCGCTCCAACGGTCCCGGGACACGCGCAGGACACGCTCCGAAAGGCCGAAAATCACGCAGAAAAGCCCTGTACCCAACCGGCCTCCGGGACCAGTTTCGGACTCATGCGACGGCTGCCGCGAAGGCGGTGTAGAGGTCGGCGGGAAGGCGATGGTGCAGTCGCCAGGTGACCGCGATCGGGCGGTCGCGCTGTGTCGGCGGCCATGAGATCCTGCCCGTAGGCGGTCACGGAACTGCCCGCTGGTGGCCACGGGAATTGCCCACTGGCGGTCAGCGGAGCTGCCCTCGTTGATGTTGTTCGCGCCGTCGGGGTCCACGCCCTGGGTGTTCCTCCCGACTCGACTGGCCGGTCGCCAGACCAACTGCCAGTCGATCCGGGAGGAACGAGTTGAAGTCTTACGAGGAGATCATGGAGATTCTGGAAGCGTTCGACCTGACCGGGTCGTTCCGAGCAGCCGGCGAGTTGGCCGGCTGCTCACATCACACCGTCGAGCACTACGTCGCCTTGCGCGACGAGGGCCGGCTTGCCGCCGCCGGCGAGCCACAGCAGCGACCGAAGCTGATCGACCCGCACCTGCCCAAGATCGAGGAGTGGGTGGTGCGTTCGAACGGCACGCATCCGCGCCGACGTCGTCGCTGACAAGCTCGAGGCGGTCGGGTTCGCCGGGTCCGAGCGCACGGTGCGGCGGGCGGTCGCTGAGGTGAAGGCGAACTATCGGGCCGGGCGCCGGCGGGTGTATCGGCCGTGGATCCCGGAGCCGGGAATGTGGGCGCAGTGGGACTGGGGGCAGGGCCCACGGGTCGCTGATCGGGTGACGAACCTGTTCTGCGCGTGGCTGGCATGGTGCCGGTTGCGGGTGATCGTGCCGACGTGGGATCGGACGTTGCCGACGTTGATCGGCTGTCTCGATCGGGCGATGCGTGCCTTCGGTGGGGTGCCGACGTACTGGCTGACGGATAACGAGCGCACCGTCACGATCGATCACGTCGCCCGGATAGCGGTGCGCCATCCGTTGATCGTCCAGGTCGGTCACCACTATGGGTGACGATCACCACCTGTGTCCCGGCTGATCCCGAATCGAAGGGCGGCTCCGAAGCGACGGTGCGCATCGCCAAGGCCGACCTGGTGCCGACCGACACCAACCTGCTCGACGACTACGCAGTCTGGGCCGAACTGATCGACAGCGTGTGAGGCGTTCAGCGCCGATGTCAACGCCCGGGTGCATCGGGTGACGCGGCGGCCACCGGTGGACATGCTCGGCCGAGGAACAGACCCGGCTGCACCGGCTGCCAGCGACGGCGTTCACCGCCGCGTTCGGGGAGACCCGCAAGGTGTCATCGTCGTCGACGATCAGCTACGGCGGGGTCACCTACTCGGTCCCGCACCAGCTGATCGACGACGAGGTGTGGGTCCGTGTCGACGGCGACGAGATCGTCGCCACCCACGTCGGCGCAGCCGGTGCCGTCGAGGTGGCCCGCCACCTGCTCTCCACCCCGGGAACGCCACGGATCGACGACGCCCACTACCCGCCCCGCCCGGCCGGACCGCTGAACCGGCAACCGAAGCCGACCAACACCGCTGAGGCCGAGTTCTTGGCGCTCGGTGACGGCGCCCGGATGTGGCTGCATCGAAGCGGCCGCCGCCGGCACGGCACGGGTCAAGGTGAAGATGGCCGACGCCGTCACCCTCGCCCGTCTGCACGGTCAGCAGCGGGTCGACTGGGCGCTCGGCCACGCCGCCACCTACGGCCGCTTCGCCGAAACCGACCTCGCCTCGATCCTCGCCGCCCACCCCGTCGGCGAACACCGCTCCGCCGGTGACGTTCACTCGCTGCAGGAAGGCACCCGCGCCTGGGACGGCTTTGGAGCGCCATCATGACCGCCGGCACCGTCACACCCGCCGACGAGGTCGTCGAACTGCTCCGACAGCTCCGCCTGCCGCACATGCGTCGACACGCCCTCGACGTCCTCGCCACCGCCAAAGCGCAACGCTGGGAACCAGCCGAAGCCGTGCGCGCCCTGCTCACCGAGGAGCTCGCCGGGCGCCAAGCCTCCTCGATCAACATCAGACGCGACGGCGGCCGGGTTCCCCACCGGCAAGACCTTCGACACCTGGGACGAACAGGTCAGCTCGATCCCGGCACCGACACAGCGGTCGCTGGCGACCCTCGAGTGGATCGACCACCACGAGAACCTCGTCGTCTGCGGGCCCTCCGGCACCGGCAAGAGCCACCTGCTCGAAGCCCTCGGCCACGCCGCCATCGGCCACGGCTGCCACGTGCAGTGGTTCTCGCTCGAAGCGTTCGGAGCGCTCGTGCACCGCCACCGCGCCGACGACACCACCACCCGGGCGATCCGCAAACTGATGCGCGCCGACTTGATCTGCATCGACGACATCGGACTCCTGCCAGTCAGCACCGACACCGCCGAAGCCCTCTACCGCGTTGTCGACGCCGCCTACGAGAAACGCTCGATCGCCCTGTCCTCCAACCTTCACCCCGCCGGGTTCGACGAACTGATGCCCAAGACCATCGCCAACGCCACCGTCGACCGGCTCATGCACCACGCCCACGTCGTCATCACCACCGGCGACTCCATCCGCCTCACTCAAGCCACCCGCGGCAAGGGGGTGAGGCCACTGACGAACTGACCCGGGCAGAGCCCAATGGCCGCCAGTGGGCAATTCTGGTGGCCACCAGCGGGCAGGTCTACTGACCGCCCACGGGCAGATCCTGCTGGCCCTTGACACAGGGCTATGGAGCCGCGAAATCAGCGTTTCGGGGTGCCGACGCTGTCCGAATGAGCGGAAGGCAACATCGCCGGCGGCGTTCAGACGCGCGAGCCGTCGGCGGACCCCGCGCGGTCAGAGAACCTTTGCATGCAGGGAGTCTCCATGCGCGAGAACCGGGAGGTCCCACGCTTGCCCGTCCCGCTGATCGGGGTCGGGCCGCCCAGGGAAGGCCGCGACCGCACGCCTGGGATGTACGAGCGTGGGAAGTCGGATCGCCTCGTAGTACCGACGAAGCCGCCGAACAAGGCAATCGCTGCGGAGGTGGTGGAGGGAAGGGGCGAGGCGAGGGGAACCCGGGCGGCGCGACACGCCCCGGACACAGAGCCGGGTCAGGCGTGTACGACGTGCCGGATCGGGTGCGCCCTGCGGGTGCCGGGGGCACAGCGACGTTGATCGCGTCGCTCCTCGGAGGGGGCCCGTGGGGCGTTTGACCCGAGCCAGGAGCCCAGTGCGGTAGTTCCGCATGCTGGGATCTGCGCGGGGGGCCGGCCGCAAGGCCGGTCCCTACCGCGACTGCGGGGTTCGCTGTTCTCGTGATGAGGTTCGAGGTAGCGCTCAACGCTATGAGCGGTGGAGATGTCTGAGCGTGTGGTCCGGGTGTTGGCGGCGTGCGGATCAGGTGGTTGCGCGTGCGATGGCGGGTCTGCCTGGAGCGCTTGCCTGCTGGGGTTGGGGTAGCCGGTTGGTGTGGGCACGGAATTCGGCCATTGTGCGTTCGGGACCGTAGTGGGTGCGCATCCAGCGGTAGAGCAGGAAGGCGGGTGGGCCGAACCAGGTTTGCACGGGGACGACGATGTTGAGGCTGCCTCGGGTGAACGCTCCAAGGACGAGCGGCGTGAGGCTGGGTGCGGCGGCGCCGAAGATGAGGATGAAGGCGACGGTGAGTCGCAGCGCTTTGGTGCCGTAGGCCTTGTAGGTGGCGGCGCCGAAGATACCGAAGGCGAGGAGGTCGCCGATGCCGATCGCGGCGTTGAATACGTCGAAGCGGAAGCCGACCGCGGCGTTCAGCGGGTAGCCCTGGAAGCGGTCGGCGAGTTCAGGGGTGAGCGGCACGATCTGGCTGAAGTAGAAGTCATAGGCGGCGAGGAGCAACACGAACCAGGCGGCGTGGCGCAGTTGCATGCCGCCTTGGACGTAGAGGTTGGCGACGGAGATTGCTGATATCAGCACGACGGTGCCGACGAGCACCCAGTACAGCTGCCATCCGGCTTGGGTTCCGAGCATGGTTCGGGCGATCCAGATGTTGGCTCCAAGCAGGGCGCCGATCAGCAGCCACAGTGTCGTCGGCCGCAGAATGGGTCGCAGCCCGATGGCCAGTGCTGAGCCGAAGGTGAAGGCGAGGAAGGTGGTCAGCCAGAACCTGGGGAGCGCCAGGTAGATCAGGGGGAGGGCGATGATGAAGGCGAACAGGGTGGCGACGTCACGGAAGTTGAAGGTGCCGATCGCTGGCCGTTCGGCTCGCACCCGGCGCAGGTAGGCGACCGCGCCGAGAGTGGCGGCCATCGTGGCGGTGATCGACACGGTGAGCTGCAGCAGGCTTTGACGGACGATCAGGGACATGGTCAGACTCCCGCTGCTGTTCGATCGGTGGTGAAGGTGGTTTCGGCGAGGTCGGCGCGGACGTGGCGCAGTGGCTCGTCGGTGTCGGTCAGGTCGATGATGCAGTCGATGCCTCGGGCGGCGAAGCGGCGGACGACTTCGTCGGTGGTGGCGCCAGCGACGGTGGCCGATGGGATGGTGATTCGGAGGACGCCGCAGTCGAAGGCGGCGCGATACGCGGCGGGCCATGGTTCGGCTGGGAGTGCTTCGAGGACTTCGACGATGTCGCGGGGGGTGACGACACCGGTCGATGTGGGCTGCAGTTGGCCGGCTTTGCCGAGGATGGCCGACAGGGCGGGGACGCCGGCGAGGTTGCAGGTGAGAGGTTCGTCGGGGAGGCGCCGGACGACGTCGCACGTGTCGTAACGGAACACCGGCATGCAGTCGCGATAGGGGAAGAACGGGGTGACGACCATCGTGCCGAGCTCGCCAGGTGCGGAAGGTGCTTGGCCGTCGAGGGCGATGACCTCGACGAGTCCCATGTTCAAATCGAGGTGCAGATGTCCTTGGTTGCAGGTCCGTCCTGAGACGGGTAGCACCTCGGTCATCGCGAAGGTGTCGCTGGGCCGGACTCCAAACGTCTCCCGTGCGGCCGTGGCGACGGCGTGAGAGAGCATCTCGCCGGCGACGTCAATGCGTCGGAGCGCGAAGTCGCCAGGTCCGAGGCCGCGCCGGCGGACCGCCGTGACGAGGCGGGCCAGGTAGCTGGGATAGGTGCCGAGGATCGTCGCTGCGTTGCCGTCGCCGTGATCGAGGAGGCCGTCGATGCTCTGATCCAACGGGACCAGGCCGAGGGCGCGGCTGCGCGCCCCGACCAGCCGACATACCTCGATGTCGTGTTGCACCGCGGCTGTGGCCCGAGAGCTGAGATTGATCTGCAGGCAGTCGGTGTGGTTGATCTCGTTGCGGAGCAGGCCCGACAGCGCCGCCAGGGCCGGCCACAACTCGGCTTCGTAACGCGACAACCAGATCTCAGCGGGGGCGCCGGTGGTGCCGGTGGTGCGGGTGCTCAAGTATGGGTGGGAATCGGTGCACACAAACTCGGCGCCGTGTTCGACGAGATCGGCCTTGGTCGTGACCGGTACGGAGCTGATCGTGTTGAGGTCCACTGTCTTCGGGTCGAGGCCCGCGTCGGTGAAGCGCGCCGCGTAGAAGGGCGATCGCTTCGCCAGTCGACGGGCGGTTCGGCGTAGACCCTGCGTCTGGAAGTGTGTGCGCGTGACCGGGTCGGCGAACGGCCCGTCGAGCAGTTGGTCGACGTCGTCGCCCGGGCTGCCGAACTCGCGCAGCGTGGCGTCGGCGTCGGCGACGAGGCGCTGGATGATCTGCGGTTTGATTCGTCGGCCATTGACCATGGCCATCGCCATGCGGAACTGCCGGATGCCGGTTTCGAACACCGTGCCTCCACCTTGTGAGAGATCGATACTGTTGTCGAGGGCGTGAGCCAGGAGTGCGGACCGCCCGCGCCGCTATTGATGACGGCGCGAGCAGGTCCGACCCCGACCTGAGATGCTGAGCGCGACGCTCAGCCGGCGCTCAGGAGCCTCCGCCGCACGCGGCGAAGAGCACTGCGGTAAGTGAGCCAAGCGCGTAGCGAGCGTGCTTGACACTGCACTTCAGAGTTGTCATGGGAACCTCCTCTCGATGACCTAGGGGCGAACAATCGCCTTGTCACGCGTCAACGACGACTTTGAGGTTCATCTCCGGGTGCAGGGTGCACGTCAGGTCGTAGGAGCCAGGCTCGTCCCATACGCCGGTGACGAACGGGTCGCCACGCGGCATCGACCGCACATCGTCGGGACCGAACGAGGGCACACCAGGCGCATTCCACACCCGAGCGCGGTTGCCCGGAGCGAGGACATGGAGAAAGTTGGAGTTGTTGACGAACTGGATCTGCTGTCCCTGGCGGATCGTGATCACGTCACGGTCGAACTTCACCTGCTCCATGCCGACCAGGTTCGGTCGCCTCGGCAGAGGCTCATCGCTGGCAAGAGCGGGCGCCAGGGCACCCAGGACAACGAACGGAACCGCCAGCACGAACCTCGGTATCACAACCAGAACCTCCATCGCCCCACTCCCACCACGGCCGAACCCCGTCAGCGTTCGACCGAAGTGGGGATCTAGAGCGACCGCCGCCGGCGTTGATACATCCACGACCGCGACGACAACGGAACTGACGTCACCGGGACCCTCGCAGCCGAAGGTGCCGACGTGCGCTGCGACACGCCGCCGGCTGCTGCGCGCGATGCTCTTGGTCATCCACCAGCCCGTCACCCACCGACTCTGATCGCACTCCACCCGCCCAGTCCGACGGGCACGAAGCGGCGTTCGATCATGCGGCTGATCGGCGCCAGGATGACCGCCGATCAGCTAGTTGCA
>CAWGJK010000020.1:0-123918 GCA_963822875.1 uncultured Acidimicrobiia bacterium
TCTCCTTGCGGGACGCCTATTGCAGGGCTGGGTGACGACGTACCCAGTCGGTGCGAGCCCACGTCCGGCCGAACCCGAGGGTGTCACCGGCGTGCACGGCAGCGAGGCCGATCAGGACCATCGCGTAGACGAGGTGATCGTCCATGAACGGGTTGTTGTCCAACGGCAGCGACGCCATCCACATGAACACGAGGAGGAGGGCTCCGCTCGCCGCGGCGATGCGCATCCCGATGCCCAGCATCAAGGCGACACCGATGGCGAGGAGACCGGTCATGAACAGCCAGTCGGCCCAGGCCGCGCCGGCCATCGGCTCGAACAGACCCTTGAACGGCCCTTGCACGCCGGACAGGAAGCCGGTGGTCGGCGAGCCACCGTTGATCCATGCGGCATCCCCGAAGCGATCGATGGCACCGGTGTCACGATCGGTGCCCGTGGCATACCCGAGGGCGAGGAGCTTGTCGAAGAACGCCCACAGGAACACGAACCCGATGGACAGGCGAGTGACCGCCCAGGCGTAACGAGCAACGAGGTTCTCTCGAGACCGACCGGCGAGGCCCTCACCGTGGGGCGCGGCCAATTCGCTGCTGCTGGTCTCCGTCGGGCGTTCCTGGTACGTCTCGATGAGGGTTGCTGGCATCATGTCCTCCGTTGCCGCGCCAGGCGACACCCGGCCACTCCACGATGACCCGCAAGCGTGCAGGCGAGTAGGGCCAAAGGTCCTCACGGCGAGGCGGCGGCGATCGCGTTGTCATCACATGCGCACCTGAACCTGGGAGGCGGGACCTTCGGCCCTGTTGCGGTCAAGGCCGAGATGAGATGCTCACGACAGGCTGCGACGTCCGAGTCGGCCGAGCGCCCGATTGAAAGGGAGCGACCGATGGACCACATGAGCCCACTCGACAGCATGTTCCTCCACGTGGAGGACGGGATCACGCACATGCACATCGGATCGTGCTCGGTCTTCGAAGGTCCGGCGCCCGGCTACGACGAGGTCGTCTCGTTGATCGCCAGCAAGCTGTCGTTGATCCCCCGCTACCGGCAGAAGGTGCGCTTCGTCCCGGGCGGGCTGGGCCGCCCGGTGTGGGTCGACGACCCTCACTTCAACCTCGAATACCACGTCCGCCACTCGGCGCTGCCGCCGCCCGGATCGGAATCGGATCTGAACGCCTTGATGGGGCGGCTGATGTCGCAGGAGCTCGACCGGCATCGGCCGCTGTGGGAGGCGTGGATGATCGAGGGCCTTCCTGAAGACCAGTGGGCGATCATCTCCAAGCTGCACCACTGCATGGTCGACGGGGTGTCGGGTACCGACTTGATGGCCAGCCTCCTCGATCCCAGCCGCGACGCGCCGCACCCCGACGTCGACGCGTGGACGCCAGCGCCGGAACCGAGCGACGCGATGCTCGTCGCCGAGTCGCTTGGTCAGCTGGCGGCCAGGCCGGCCGAGCAGGTGCGGGCCGTGCGCTCGCTCGCGCGCACCCCGCGGCGAGCCGCCACCCAGCTGCGCGAGACGCTCGACGGTCTGCGCTCCCTCGGTCACCAGCTGATGCCTCGCCCGGCGCTGTCGATCCAGGGCGCCATCGGCCCGCATCGACGCTGGGCCGCGGCGCACGCCGAGCTGGCCGACATCAAAGCGATCAAGAAGGCGTTCGGCGGGACGGTCAACGACGTCGTCCTGGCCGTCATCGCCGGCGCCTTCCGCGACCTGTTGGCGTCCCGATCCGACGATCCCGATCACGCCGTGCTGCGTACGCTCGTGCCGGTGTCGGTTCGCTCGGCCGGAGACCGCACGCCCAGCAACCAGGTGTCGGCGATGATCGCCGAGCTGCCGATCGGGATCGCCGACCCGCTCGAACGGCTCGCATCGATGCGCCAGCAGATGGAGCAGCTCAAGCAGTCCGACCAGGCCGAGACGACGGAGCAGCTCACGGTGCTCGCCGGGCTGGCTGCGCCGTCGCTGCTGGCGCTCGGGATCAGGGCAGTCGGAGCGATGGCCCGCGAGTTCCCACAGCAGGCCATTCACACCGTCACCACCAACGTGGTCGGGCCGCAGCAGCCGCTGTACGCCGCCGGCCGCCAGATGGTCGCCTACCTCCCCTTCGTGCCGCTCGGCCAAGGCGTCCGCATCGGCGTGGCGATCATGTCCTACAACGGCGGGGTCAGCTTCGGCGTCACCGGCGACTACGACACCGTCCCCGACCTGGAGGACTTCTGCCGGTCCATCGAGACCGGCATCCACGACCTCCGCCGTCGCGCCCGTCAGGCCGCCCGGCCGCCACTGAGACGGCGGGCCGGCTGATCGGCCTGCGATTCCCAACCAGGGACCTAAGACCCTGGTGATCGGGCGGGCGATATGGGGGAATTGTCGAGGAGCTTCGGCGATGCCGACCAGACATGAGAACCGATGGGGAATGATGGCGACTGGGCTCGATCCTCAAACACTCGAGATGGCCGTACAGGCGATCAACGACTTCGCCGCTGCCGAGCTGCCCGCCCGGAAGCTGCTCGACCTCGACGCCCGGGACGAGATGCCTCTCGACGTGGTGCGGGCGATGTGCAGCGACAAGCTCGGCATCCAGCTGCTGTTCATTCCCGAGGAGTACAACGGGATGGGCGGCGGCACCTTCGACGTCTATCGCGTGTGCGAGGCGATGGCCCGCATCGACCTCGGCGTGGCCACCGGGGTGCTTGCCACCTTCCTCGGCAGCGACCCCATCGTGGTCGGGGGCACGCCCGAGCAGAAGAAGACGTGGCTCACCCGCATCGCCGACGAGGGCCTGCTCTTCGCCTACGGAGCCACCGAGCCTGAAGCCGGCAGCGATCTCGGCGCCCTCAAGACCAGGGCCCGGCGGGTCGAGGACGACGGCCGCGTCGAGTACGTCATCGACGGCAAGAAGCAGTGGATCAGCAACGGCGGGGTGGCCGACGTCTACACGGTCCTCGCCAACGCCGCAGGTGGGCCGAGCTGGTTCGTGATCGACGGGGACGCGCCCGGCTTCGAGAAGGGCAAGCCGGAGGACAAGCACGGCATCCGCTCGAGCAACACCGCCGCCCTGATGCTCGACGGCGTCCGGGTCGACGCCGACCGCCTGATCGGTGGCGAGGAGGGCCAAGGCCTCGTGCAGGCCCAGAAGGTGTTCGGCTACACCCGACTGATGGTGGCGGCCTTCGGCCTGGGGGCGGGGTGGGCGGCCCTCGATATCGCCATCCCGTACTCGACCGAGCGCATGCAGGGCGGGGCACCCCTGTCGGAGAAGAAGGGGTACACCCACAAGCTGATCGTCCCCCACGCCGTCGCCCTGGAGGCCGGACGGGCCTCCATCGAGGAGACAGCCGAGCGCATCGACGCCGACGAGGGCTACCTCAACACCGAAGGCGCCATCGCCAAGTACCTCGCCACCGAGGCCGGCAACGCCGCCGCCGACGCCGGCATCCAGGCCCTCGGCGGCTACGGCTACACCCGGGACTTCATGGTCGAGAAGATCAGGCGGGACGTCCGCATCACCACGATCTACGAAGGCACCTCCGAGATCATGGAGATGACGATCAGCCGTGACCGCTGGCAGGAGCACCTCAAGACCCGCGGTGGGTACTACCACGACGAGGCGGCCAAGCTCGAAGCGCTCCACGGCGAGCACCCCGCCGTGGGCGCCGACGTGGCCGCCCTGGCATCCCATGCCCTCGCCGAGGTGCTGGAACGGGCTCGGATCGCCCACCTGACCCGCAACCAGCACGTGCTGCTGCGGCTGGGCGAGCTGATCGCCAAGACCGAGGGGGCGGCCGGGCTCGCCCGCCGCGCAGCCCGGGCCGCGGCCGGCACCCTCAATCCCAAGGCCGATCACCGGTTCGGCCCCGAGGCGCTGGCCGCGGTGAGCCGGGTGTACGCCCGCAGCGTCGCCATGACGGTGGCGGAGGAGGGCTTGCGCTGGGTGGCCGCCGCGGACGAATCCGGCATCGACATCGCCGCCTTCGAGGCCGCCCTCGGCATGCCCGCCATCCACGCTGCCCAGTGCGGCCTGCTGGGCGACATGGACCACGTGGCTGACGCCCTCTACGGGCGCCAGCCATGACCGCACGATCCGACAACGCCGCGCCGGCGCCCGCCGACGTCGCGAGGAGATGACGATGGACGAGCACCTGGACCGAGCTGTCGCGGTGGTTGGCGTCGGCGCCATCATGCCCGACGCCCCCGACGCCACCGCCTTCTGGCGCAACATCAAGGACGGTCGCTACAGCATCACCGACGTCGATCCCGCCCGATGGGACCCGGACCTGTACTACGACCCCGACCCCAAGACGCCCGACAAGACCTACTCCAAGATCGGCGGCTGGGTGAGGGACTGGGTGTGGGACCCCCGTAGCTGGAAGCTGCCGATCATGCCGCGCGTCGCCGACGCCATCGACGACACCCAGAAGTGGGCCGTGGCCTGTACCCAGCAGGCGCTCAGCGACTACGGCTACCCCGAGCGGCCGCTCGACAACGAGCGGGTGGCCGTGATCCTCGGGAACGCCATGGCCGGGGAGCTGCACTACCAGACGTCGCTGCGCATCAACATCGCCGACATCGCCGAGGAGCTTCACGAGACGCCCAGCTTCAGGGCGCTGGCGAACGACGTGCAGCGCGCCATCACGGACGAGCTGCTCGGCGTCGTGGGCAAGCGCTACCCGGAGATCACCGAGGACACGATGCCCGGAGAGCTGTCGAACTGCATCGCCGGCCGGGTAGCCAACCTGTTCAACTTCCGCGGGCCCAACTTCGTGATCGACGCCGCCTGCGCCTCGGCCATGGCCGCCACGAACTCGGCCGTGGAGGGGCTGATCCAGGGCGACTTCGACGCCGTGATCGCCGGCGGCATCGACCGCAACATGGGCGCCGCCACATACGTCAAGTTCTGCAAGGTCGGCGCCTTGTCGGCCACGGGCACGCGGCCCTACGCCGCCGGTGCCGACGGCTTCGTGATGGGGGAGGGCGCCGCCGTGTTCCTGCTCAAGCGTCTGCGCGACGCCACCCAGGCAGGCGACCGGATCTACGCCGTGCTCCTGGGTCTGGCCGGGTCGAGCGACGGCCGGGGAAAGGGGATCACCGCCCCGAACCCAGTGGGCCAGAAGCTTGCCGTACAGCGGGCGTGGCGCAACGCCGGGGTGCCACCCGAGACCGCCTCGCTCGTCGAGGGCCACGGCACCTCCACACCGGTCGGGGACGTCGTCGAACACCAGAGCATGGCCGAGGTCTTCGGCGCCAGCGGAGCGTCGCCCGGCTCCATCGCCCTGGGCTCGGTCAAGTCGAACATCGGCCACCTGAAGGGCGCCGCGGGGGCCGCCGGCATGTTCAAGACGGTCATGTCGCTCCACGAGAAGGTCATCCCGCCCAGCCTCAACTTCCGCAGCCCCAACCCCAACATCGACTTCTCCCGCAGCCCGTTCCGGGTCAACACCGAGCTGCGGGAGTGGGAGCGGCCGGAGGCAGGCGTGCGGCGGGCCGGCGTCAGCGCCTTCGGCTTCGGCGGCACCAACTTCCACGCCGTGCTCGAGGAGTACGTGCCCGAGCGGGCGGACGGCGATGCGAGGACGTTCGCCGTCCCCGAGATGGCGAGCTCGCCGGTGACCGCCGACGTGGGCCCGGCCCGCGCCGAGTCGCACGGCGCGGCGTCGCCGGGAGAGCCGTCGGCGGCGGACGCCCGGGCCGAAGGCCCCGCTCCGGGGGGCGGCGGTGGTCGGCGCAGCGACCGAAACCGAGCTCGGCGAGCGCCTGGCCGCCCTGGCGGCGGAGGCGGCCGAGGGCCGCCTGCCGCCGATGGCCCCGCCCGTTGAAGCCGACCTACGTGCTCCCGAACGCGTCGCCATCGACTTCGGCAGCGCCGAGGAGCTGGCCGACAAGGCAACAAAGGCGCAGAAGGCTCTCACCGCCGGTGAGGCCGCGTGGAGAATGCTGCGCCTCCGCGGCGTGTATCGCGGTCGGGGCCCGGCCCCGAAGGTCGCCTTCCTGTACACCGGGCAGGGGTCGCAGTACCCCAACATGCTGCGGGCGCTGGCCGAGCGCGAGCCCCGTGTCGCCGCGGTGTTCGAGGAGGCCGACCGGGTGATGACCCCGCTGCTGCAAGGACGACCCCTACGCGCCGTCCTCTTCGTCGACGGGGAGGACCCGGCGGCGGTGGCCAAGGCCGAGGAGGAGCTCCGGCAGACCGAGATCACCCAGCCGGCGGTGCTCACGGTCGACCACGCCCTGACCACACTGCTGGACGGCTACGGCATGCGTCCCGACTTCGTCATGGGCCACAGCCTGGGAGAGTACGGCGCCCTGACGGCCGCCGGGGCCCTGCCCTTCGAGGACGCCCTCGAGGCAGTGAGCGCCCGGGGCCGGGAGATGGCGAACATCGACATCGAGGACCGGGGTCTCATGGCGGCCGTGTTCGCCCCACTCGCCGAGGTGGAGCGAGTGGTCGGCGGGATCGACGGCAACGTCGTCATCGCCAACATCAACAGCCAGAGCCAAGCGGTCATCGGGGGGGCCACCGAAGCGGTCCAGCGCGCCATGGCGGCGCTGACCGAGGCGGGCCACCAGGTGGTGCAGCTGCCGGTGAGCCACGCCTTCCACACGTCGATCGTGGCCCCGGCCTCGGAGCCGCTGAAAGCCGCCCTCACCCGCCTGCGCCTCCGGCCGGCGTCGATCCCGGTCGTCGCCAACGTGAGTGGTGACTTCTACCCGATGGGGCCGGACGCCCGGCCCGAGATGCTCGACATCCTCGGTCGCCAGGTGGCGTCGCCGGTGCAGTTCGTCAAGGGCCTGCACACGCTCTACGAGCACGGTGCGCGGGTGTTCGTCGAGGTCGGTCCCAAGAAGGCCCTGCACGGCTTCACCGAGGACGTCCTCGGCGACAAGCCGGACGTGCTCGCGCTGTTCACCAACCACCCGAAGTGGGAGGACGAGGTGGCGTTCAACCAGGCGCTGTGCGGGCTGTACGCCTCCGGGCTCGGCGCTAGCGCCGACGGGACGGCGTCGGTGTCGCCGCCACCCGTCGAAACGGCCCAGGCCGTCCACGAGGACCCGGCTCGCGAACTGGCCGTCGCCGACGACCGCGCCGGCTCGTACATGAACGTCGACGGCAAGGGGGTCGGATTGCGCCGGCCGGTGGTCGTCAGCGGTGCTGCCCTCGGCCTGCCGGGTACGGAGCGGCTGTTCGATCCCAGCAACGTCGGCCGCATCCTCCGGGGCGAGCAGCTCATCAGCGCCATCCCGGCCGATCTGCGCGACGCCATCCTCGACCAGCACATCACCCGCCTGGTCAAGGCCCCCGATGGTGGCGGGAGTTTCGAGGCCATCGACGACGCAGCCGACGTGATCAAGCTGGCGGCGCGGGCGCAGGCGTTCGATCCCGAAGCCGAGTTCGGTATCGACGGCAATCGCCTCCCAGCGCTCGACAGCACCACGTGCATGGCCATCGCCGCCGGCCTGGACGCCCTCAACGACGCCGGCATCCCGCTGGTCCAGCACTACAAGACCACCACCACCGGTACGCAGCTGCCGGAGCGCTGGGGCCTGCCCGACGAGCTGCGGGATGACACGGGTGTCATCTTCGCCTCCGCCTTCCCGGGCATGGACTCCTTCGCCGGCTACGCCCACGACTACTACAGCGACAAGGCCCGTCGGGAGCAGCGGGCCGCCCTGGAGTCGGTGCGCGAGACGGTGGTCGCCTCGAACGGTGTCGGAGCGACACCCGTGCTCGCCGAGCTCGACCGTCGCATCGCCGGCCTGCGGGCCGAGATCGATGCGCATCCCTACGAGTTCGACCGCCGCTTCCTCTTTCGGGTGTTGTCCATGGGGCACTCCCAGTTCGCCGAGATCATCGGCGCCCGGGGGCCCAACACCCAGGTGAACGCCGCCTGCGCCAGCACCACCCAGGCCATCGGGCTCGCCGAGGACTGGATCAATGCCGGGAGGTGCCGGCGTGTGATCGTGATCGCCGCCGACAACGTGACCTCCGACAACCTGCTCGGTTGGGTCGGGGCCGGCTTCCTGGTCACAGGCGCAGCTGCCACCGACGAGGTGGTGGAGGACGCGGCCACGCCGTTCGACCGACGCCGCCACGGCATGATCCTCGGCATGGGTGCCGCCGCCATCGTGGTGGAGGAGCCCGACGCCGTCGCCGAGCGCGGCATCCGTCCCATCGCCGAGGTGCTGTCGGCGGTCATCAACAACAGTGCGTTCCACGGCACACGCCTGAACGTGGATCACATCAGCCAGGTCATGGAGCATCTGGTGGCCCAAGCCGAGGAGCGGTGGGGGATCGACCGCCGGGCGATCGCCTCCGAGACCATGTTCGTCTCCCACGAGACCTACACTCCCGCCCGGGGCGGGAGCGCGGCGGCCGAGGTGGCCTCGCTGCGCGCGGTGTTCGGCACCGACGCCGGCCAGATCGTGATGGCCAACACCAAGGGCTTCACCGGCCATCCCATGGGTGTGGGCATCGAAGACGTGGTCGCCATCAAGGCCCTGGAGACCGGTCTCGTGCCGCCCATCCCCAACTTCAAGGAGCCCGACCCCGACCTCGGCGAGCTCAACCTCTCGGTCGGGGGGTCGTACCCGGTGCAGTACGCGCTGCGCTTGGCCGCTGGCTTCGGCTCGCAGATCAGCATGGTCCTGTTCCGGTGGGTTCCCACGCCCGACGGCTCCCGGCGCAGCCCCAAGGAGCTGGGCTACGAGTACCGCATCGTGGAGCCGGCTCGCTGGAAGGGCTGGCTGGCGCGGGTGAGCGGCAACCCGGACCCGGAGGTCGAGTTGGTCCAGCACCGCCTGCGGGTGGTCGACACCGGCCCGACGGCGGCACGGCCCGAGGCGTCGACGCCCATCAGGGAGGTCCCGGCCGCGACGGAGCCCGTCGACGCTCCCGTTACAAACGTCCCGGGCGTCGACCATGCCGTACCCGCGCCTGCCGCTGCCGTGCCGGCCCCGACCGCTGCGCCGGCCGCGCCGGTGACGGTGGCGGTGTCCGAGGACGAGGTGCGTCAGCGGGTGCTGGCCCTCGTCGCTGAGCAGACCGGCTACCCGGAGGACATGTTGGATCTCGACTTGGACCTGGAGGCCGACTTGGGTGTCGACACGGTCAAGCAGGCCGAGCTGTTCGCCACCGTGCGCGAGATCTACGGCATCGCCCGCGAGGACACCCTTCAACTGCGGGACTTCCCCACCCTCAACCACGTCGTCGCCTTCGCCCTCGACCGCGCCGGCGGCGCTCGAGCCGACGAGACCCCGACAGCCGCCGACCCCGCGCCTGCCGCTGCCGTGCCGGCCCCGACCGCTGCGCCGGCCGCGCCGGTGACGGTGGCGGTGTCCGAGGACGAGGTGCGTCAGCGGGTGCTGGCCCTCGTCGCTGAGCAGACCGGCTACCCGGAGGACATGTTGGATCTCGACTTGGACCTGGAGGCCGACTTGGGTGTCGACACGGTCAAGCAGGCCGAGCTGTTCGCCACCGTGCGCGAGATCTACGGCATCGCCCGCGAGGACACCCTTCAACTGCGGGACTTCCCCACCCTCAACCACGTCGTCGCCTTCGCCCTCGACCGCGCCGGCGGCGCTCGAGCCGACGAGACCCCGACAGCCGCCGACCCCGCGCCTGCCGCTGCCGTGCCGGCCCCGACCGCTGCGCCGGCCGCGCCGGTGACGGTGGCGGTGTCCGAGGACGAGGTGCGTCAGCGGGTGCTGGCCCTCGTCGCTGAGCAGACCGGCTACCCGGAGGACATGTTGGATCTCGACTTGGACCTGGAGGCCGACTTGGGTGTCGACACGGTCAAGCAGGCCGAGCTGTTCGCCACCGTGCGCGAGATCTACGGCATCGCCCGCGAGGACACCCTTCAACTGCGGGACTTCCCCACCCTCAACCACGTCGTCGCCTTCGCCCTCGACCGCGCCGGCGGCGCTCGAGCCGACGAGACCCCGACAGCCGCCGACCCCGCGCCTGCCGCTGCCGTGCCGGCCCCGACCGCTGCGCCGGCCGCGCCGGTGACGGTGGCGGTGTCCGAGGACGAGGTGCGTCAGCGGGTGCTGGCCCTCGTCGCTGAGCAGACCGGCTACCCGGAGGACATGTTGGATCTCGACTTGGACCTGGAGGCCGACTTGGGTGTCGACACGGTCAAGCAGGCCGAGCTGTTCGCCACCGTGCGCGAGATCTACGGCATCGCCCGCGAGGACACCCTTCAACTGCGGGACTTCCCCACCCTCAACCACGTCGTCGCCTTCGCCCTCGACCGCGCCGGCGGCGCTCGAGCCGACGAGACCCCGACAGCCGCCGACCCCGCGCCTGCCGCTGCCGTGCCGGCCCCGACCACTGCGCCGGCCGCGCCGGTGACTGTCAGCCCGGAGGCTCTCTCCGGCCTGGACCCGTGCGACCAGGTCCCCCGCCGAGTTCCCACGGCTGTGCTCCGCCCGCCGCTGGAGCTCTGTCGCCCGACCGGCGTGACCCTGGCGGCCGGCAGCCGGGTGGTCGTGATGCCCGACCGCGCCGGCGTCGCTGACGCCCTGGTCGAGCGCCTGCACCAGCGCGGCGTCGACACCCTGGTCCTCGACCGGCCCGCCGACCCCGGCCCGGGTGGCCACGACCTCGACAGCGAGGCCCTCGCGCGGCAGCTCCAGGACTGGACGACCGCTGGCGGTCCTGTCACCGGCGTGTACTGGCTGGCGGCCTTGGACGTCGAGCCACCCATGGCTGAGCTCGACCTCCACGCCTGGAAGGAGGGGCTGCGCGTCAGGGTCAAGCTCCTCGCCGCCACCATGCGGGCGCTCTACGACCAGGTCAACGTGCCAGGCAGCTTCCTCGTCAGCGCCACCCGCCTCGGCGGCCGCCACGGCTACGACGAGGCCGGCGCCACCGCTCCCATGGGTGGCGCCGTCACGGGCTTCACCAAGGCCTACAAGCGGGAACGGGCCGACGCCCACATCAAAGCCGTCGACCTCGAGGCGACGACCGCTGCCACCGACGCCGCCGACATCCTCCTGGAGGAGACCCTGCGCGACCCCGGCGCGGTGGAGGTCGGCCGCCACGGCGGGCTGCGCTGGACGGTGGGATTCGAGGAGCGACCGGCGGCCGACGGCCGGCCCGGCTTCCCCCTCTCGCCCGACACCGTCTTCGTCGTCACCGGCGCGGCCGGCGGCATCGTCTCCGCCATCGTCGCCGACCTGGCCACGGCATCAGGGGGCACCTTCCACCTTCTCGACCTCGCCCCCGAGCCGGACCCGGGCGACCCGGACCTCGAGCGGTTCCAGACCGACCGTGACGGCCTCAAGCGGGACTTGTTCCGGCGCATCAAGGACCGCGGCGAGCGGGCCACGCCCGCGACGGTCGAACGTGAGCTCTCGGCCCTGGAGCGCCAGCGGGCCGCGCTCGACGCCATCGTGGCGATCCGCAAGGCGGGCGGCGAAGCCCACTACCACAGCCTGGATCTGCGCGACCCGGAGGCGGTCGACCGCGCCATCGACGACGTGCGCCGGCGCCACGGGCGGGTTGACGTGCTCCTGCACGCCGCCGGCCTGGAGATCAGCCGCTTACTCCCCGACAAGACCGACGATGAGTACGACCTCGTCTTCGACGTCAAGAGCGATGGCTGGTTCAACCTGCTGCACGCCATCGGCGACATGCCCCTCGGGGCCACGGTCTGCTTCAGCTCGGTGGCCGCACGCTTCGGCAATGGCGGGCAGACCGACTACAGCGCCGCCAACGACCTGCTCTGCAAGACGACGTCGAGCTTGCGCACCACCCGGCCCGCCACCCGGGGCATCGTCATCGACTGGTCCGCTTGGGCCGGGATCGGCATGGCCACCCGCGGGTCGATCCCGAAGATGATGGAGCTGGCGGGCATCGACATGCTCCCGCCCGACGCCGGGGTCCCATGGGCCCGCCGCGAACTGGTGACGGGGGGTTTCCGAGGCGAGGTGCTCGTGGGCCAGCGCCTCGGCATCCTCGTGGAGGAGCCCGACGCGACCCTGGACCGCCTCGCCGGCGACCTCCCGCACGGGCCGATGGTGGGCGAGGTGATGGCCATGGGCGTGTGGCGGCCGCTCACCGTCGAGACAACCCTCGACCCCACCACCCAGGCCTTCCTCGACCACCACCGCATCGACGGCACACCGGTGCTGCCCGGGGTGATGGGGGTGGAGGCGTTCGCCGAGGTGGCGTCGCTGATGCTCCCGGGCTGGCAGGTCACCGCAGTCGAGGACGTCGACTTCCTGGCCCCGTTCAAGTTCTACCGGGACCAACCTCGCGCGCTGACCCTCGAGGCCACGGTGACCGCAGGCACCGGCGACGAGCTCGTCGCCCACTGCCGCCTGCTCGGGAGCCGTCAGCTGGCCAACCAGCCCGAGCCCCAGGTGAGCACCCACTTCACCGGCCGGGTGCGCCTGTCGCCTGCGACACCCGAGCCGTCGACGGCAGCCGTCCCGTCAGCACCCCAGCAGGGTGGCGTGGGCGCCGAAGCCATCTACCGGGTGTACTTCCACGGGCCGGCCTACCAGGTGCTCGAGCGCAGCTGGCGCGAGGGTGACCGCCAGGTCGGCCTGCTCACGGCCGGCCTCCCCGAGCACCACCAGCCGCCGGGTCTCCCGCTGGTCACGGCCCCCCGGCTGCTCGAGCTCTGCTTCCAGACGGCCGGCGTGTGGGAGCTCGGGACGAGCGGCCGCCTGGCGCTGCCCCGGCACCTGGGACGTGTCACCGCCATGGCCGCGGGCGAGCCGCCCACCGGCCGGGTCTACGCCGTCGTCACGCCTGGCGCCGACCGGGAGACCTTCGACGCCATGGTGGTCGACGAGGCCGGTCGGGTTCACCTTCGTCTGGAGGGCTATGCCACGGTGGCGCTCCCGACACCGGTCGACGCTGCCCTCCTCGCACCCCTGCGGGCGGAGGTCACCTGACCAGCGCCGCACCCCACCCGAGCATGCCTCCGGAGGGACCATGAACTGCGCCTTCGAGCGAGTGGCCGTCGTCAACCGCGGGGAGTGCGCGATGCGCCTCATCCACGCCGTGCGGGAGCTCACCCGGGAGCAGGACCGCGCCGTCGCCGCCATCGCCCTGTACACCGAGCCCGACCGGCGCGCCATGTTCGTGCGCCACGCCGACGACGCCGTGTGCCTAGGCCCGGCCACCTTCCGGGACGAGGGCGACGGGCAGGTGAAGAGCAGCTACCTGGACTATCGGCGGCTCGAGCGGGCGCTCGTGGAGGCCCGGGCCGATGCCGCCTGGGTGGGCTGGGGGTTCGTGGCCGAGCACGCCGAGTTCGCCGAGCTGTGCGAACGCCTCGGGATCGTCTTCGTGGGCCCGACCGCCGCGGCCATGCGCCGCCTCGGCGACAAGATCACCTCCAAGCTCCTGGCCGAGGAGGCCGGGCTGCTCGTGGCCCCCTGGAGCGGAGGTCCGGTTCACTCGCTCGACGAGGCCCGGAGTCAGGCCGAGCGGCTCGGCTACCCCCTGATGGTCAAGGCCACCGCCGGAGGAGGCGGGAGGGGCATCCGCCGGGTGCACCGGGCCAGCGAGCTGGCGGAGGCGTTCGAGGCCTGCGGAGCCGAGGCGCTGAAGAGCTTCGGCGACGCCACCCTCTTCCTCGAGCGCCTGTTGCCGGCCTCCCGGCACATCGAGGTGCAGGTCATCGCCGACCACCACGGTGCGGTGTGGGCGGCCGGCGTGCGCGACTGCACCATCCAGCGCCGCAACCAGAAGGTGATGGAGGAGTCGGCGTCCACCGCCCTCTCTCCCGAGCAGGACCGGGAGCTGCGGGAGGCCGCCATCCGCCTGTGCCGGCTGGCCGGCTACACCAACGCCGGCACGGTCGAGTTCCTCTACGACCTGGCCGATCAGCGCCTGGCGTTCATGGAGGTCAACTCCCGCCTCCAGGTGGAGCACCCGGTGACGGAGCAGACGACGGGGCTCGACCTGGTCAAGCTCCAGCTCCACGTGGCGTCGGGGGGGCGGCTGGACGGCGACGTACCAGCCCCGGTCGGCCACGCCATCGAGGTCCGGCTCAACGCCGAGGATCCCGAGAACAACTTCGCCCCTGCCCCGGGCACCGTCGAGCTCCTCCGGCTGCCGACCGGGCCTGGCCTGCGCATCGACACCGGGGTGAGCGAGGGCGACACCATCTCCTCGGAGTTCGACTCGATGATCGCCAAGATCATCACCTGGGGGCGGGACAGGACCGAGGCGCTGTCCCGGCTGTCGCGGTCGTTGGTCGAGACGGAGGTCGTGGTCAGGGGCGGGAGCACCAATCGGGCCTTCCTGCTCGATCTGGTCGAGCGGCCCGAGGTATTGAAGGGCGACGTCGACGTCGGCTGGCTGGACCGTCTGGCCGCGACCGGCCAGCACGTCCCCCACCGCCACGCCGAGGTCGCCCTGGTGGCGGCGGCAGTCGAGGCCTACGACGAGGAGCTGGCCGCCGAACAGGCCCAGTTCTACGCCATGGCGGCACGCGGCCGCCCGAGGGTCCGGTCGGACGTCGGCCACACCGTCGAGCTCCAGGCCCGCGGCAGCAGCTACAAGCTCGACGTGCACCGCCTGGGCCCGCGCCGCTACCGGGTGGCGCGTGACGGGGGCCACGTCGAGGTCACCGTGGAGCGCACCGGCCGTTTCGAGCGCCGCCTGACCTGCCAGGGCCGGACCCACCAGGTCCTGTCCGTCGTCGACGGCCACAGCCAGCTGATCGAGATCGACGGGGTGGCCCACCGCATCGGCCGGGACACCGGCTGGATCGTGCGGGCCGCGGCTCCCGCCGTCGTGGTCGATGTGCTGGTGAAGCCGGGAGACGATGTGGCGGTGGGCGATCGCCTGGCCGTGCTGGAGGCCATGAAGATGGAGCTCTCCGTCGTCGCCCCGGTGGACGGCCGGGTGGTCCAGGTCCTGGTGGGCCCGAACGTGCAGGTGGAGGCGGACGCGCCGCTCGTGCAGATCCGTCCACTCGAGGGGCAGGCCGCCGGGGTTGGCGCCGCCTCCACCCGCCTCGGCCCCCTGGTCGACGCCGAACCGGAGGAGGATGCCGAGGAGCGCTGCCGGGCCAACCTCGACGCCTTGCGCCGGGAGATGCTCGGCTTCGACGTCGACCCCAGTCTCTCCAGGGAGCTCGTCGCCGAGTACGGGCGGGTCTCGACGATGCTGGCTCCCGACGACGGGACGCTCCTCGCCGGCGAGGACGAGGTTCTCACCGTCTTCGTCGACGCCTGCTCGTTGGATCGCAACCGCCCCGACCCTGACGCCCTGGAAGGCGACAGCGAGCCGGTGCGCAGCCACCACGAGGACCTCCTCATCTACCTGCGCTCGGTGGTGGGGAAGGGAGAAGGGTTGCCGGCGTCGTTCCTGGACGACCTACGCCGAGCCCTGCGCCACTACGGGATCGAGGACCTGGAGCCCACACCCGAGCTGCGGGATGCGCTCTTCTGGCTCGTCAAGGGCCAGCAGCGCGTCGCCCTGCAACTGCCGGCGATCCAGTCCATCCTCGACCGCCGCCTCGAGCAGCGTGAGCGAGTTGCACCGAGGCTGGAGGAGGGCTTCCGGATCATCCTCGACCGACTGGTCCGGGCGGCCGAGCGTCGCTTCCCCGGATTGGCCGGCCAGGCGCGGGAGGTGCGTTACCAGTTCTTCGAGCGACCGCGGTTCGAGCGGGTCGCGGCCGACGTCTACGCCGGGGTGGCGGTACACCTCGACGCCCTGGAGGGCGAGCCGGACGGCTCGCAAGGGGCCGCCCACATGCAGGCGCTGGTGCAGTGCTCGCAGCCGCTGAAGAACTACCTCACCCGCCAGTTCGAGGGGGCCAGCGATCCCCGGCGCCGCGTGATGCTCGAAGCCCTCACCCGCCGCTACTACCGGATCCGTGAGCTCCAAGGGCTGCGGGTGGTGCCAGTGCACGGGCGCGTCGTCGCCGCGGCGGAGTACGACCACGAGGGCCGTCGCATCCACCTGCTGACCACCTTCGCCGCCTACGCCGAGCTGGACCGGGCGGCCGAGGCCATGGTGCCGCTCGTCGCCGACGTTCCCCTCGACGAGGACGTGGTACTCGATCTCTACGTGTGGCGGCCCGGTCCCCAGCCCGACGACGACGTGACCCAAGAAGCGGTGAGCGAGGTCCTGGCCGGGGTGCCGTTCCCCCGCCGGCTGCGCCGGGTGGTCGTCGCCATCAGCGGGCCCGGCCGGGGGCTCGGCATGGCCGGCACCCTGCACTTCACCTATCGGCCGGTACCGGAGGGCGGCTACCGGGAGGAGGAGCTCTACCGCAACCTCCATCCGATGATGGCGAAGCGGCTGCGGCTGGAGCGGCTCGCCAACTTCCGGCTGGAGCGGCTGCCCTCGGCGGAGGAGGACGTCTACCTCTTCCACGGGACGGCGCGAGGCAATCCCAAGGACGAGCGGCTGTTCGCCGTGGCGGAGGTGCGCGACGTCACTCCTGTGCGGGATGGGGCCGGCGCGGCGGTGCAGCTGCCGAACCTCGAGCGCAAGCTGATGCAGGCGGTGGCCGGCATCCGAGTCTGCCAGGCCAAGCGGTCGCCAGCGGAGCGACTGCGACATGAATCAGGTCATGCTCTACGTGTGGCCGCCGCGCGAGCTCGGCCACGACGAGCTCCACGAGATCATGCGGCAGCTGGCACCGGCCACCGAGGGCCTCGGCATCGACGAGGTGGTGGCGCGCGTCCGCCTCGTGGAGCCCGGCGCGAGCGTCGCGCGCGAGGGCATCCTGCGGATGTCCAACCCCGTGGGGACCGGGGCAGTGGCCGAGTTCCTCCCACCGTCGGACGACCCCGTGCCCCCGCTCACCGACTACCAGCAGACGGTGACCAAGATGCGCCGGCGGGGGCTCGTCTATCCCTACGAGCTGGTGAAGATGTTGACGCCAGCAGGTGATGGCCGGGAGAGCGACTTCCCCCACGGGCAGTTCAGCGAGTACGACCTCGATGACGACGGGCGTCTCGCCCCCGTCGTGCGTGACTACGGCCAGAACACCGCCAGCATCGTGGTTGGCCTCATCACGACCTACACCGCCACCCATCCCGATGGCATGAACCGCGTGATCCTGCTCGGCGATCCCGTCAAGGGCCTCGGCTCCCTGGCCGAACCCGAATGTCGGCGCATCATCGCCGCCCTCGACCTGGCCGCGGAGCGGGGCCTGCCCCTCGAGTGGTTCGCGCTGTCGGCCGGGGCCAAGATCTCCATGGACAGCGGCACTGAGAACATGGACTGGATCGCCCTCGTGCTGCGCCGCATCGTGGACTTCACCCAGGCCGGCGGGGAGATCAACGTGGTGGTGGCCGGCATCAACGTGGGCGCCCAGCCCTACTGGAACGCCGAGGCGACCATGCTCATGCACACCCGGGGAATCCTCGTCATGACCCCCGAGTCGGCCATGGTCCTCACCGGCAAGCAGGCTCTCGAGTACTCCGGCGGGGTGTCGGCCGAGGACAACCAGGGGATCGGCGGCTACGAGCGGGTCATGGGGCCAAACGGCCAGGCCCAGTACTGGGCGCCGGACATCGCCGGCGCCTGTCGCATCCTCCTGCGCCACTACGAGCACACCTACGTGGCCCCCGGGGAGCTCGTCCCCCGTCGCGCCGCGACCGCCGATCCGGCTGACCGGGACATACGGGCCCATCCGCACACCCACGGCAGCGAATCGGACTTCACCGTGGTGGGGGATATCTTCTCCGAGACCAGCAACCCCGGCCGCAAGCGACCATTCGACATCCGCTCGGTCATGCGGGCGGCGATCGACCAGGACCACCGCCCGCTCGAGCGCTGGGCCGGGCTCCGCCACGCCGAGAGCGCGGTGGTGTGGGACGCCCACCTGGGCGGGTGGCCCGTGTGTCTCATCGGGCTCGAGTCCCGACCGCTCCCGAGGCGGGGCTTCGTTCCCGCCGACGGGCCCGACCACTGGACATCGGGGACGCTCTTCCCGCTCTCGGCCAAGAAGGTCGCCCGAGCCATCAACGGCGCCAGCGGGAACCGACCGCTCGTGGTGTTGGCCAATCTCTCCGGCTTCGACGGCTCCCCCGAGTCGATGCGCAAGCTGCAGCTCGAGAACGGGGCCGAGATCGGCCGGGCGGTGGTGAACTTCCGGGGCCCCATGGTGTTCTGCGTCATCTCCCGGTATCACGGGGGGGCCTTCGTGGTCTTCTCTGCTGCCCTCAACGACCAGTTGGAGGTTGCGGCGGTTGAGGGGTCCTTCGCCTCCGTCATCGGTGGCGCCCCGGCGGCGGCGGTCGTGTTCAGTCGGGAGGTCGACACCCGCGCCAAGGCCGACCCCAGGGTTCAGGACCTGCGCCTCCGGGTCGCCGCGGCCGAGGGGGCGGACAAGAGCCGGCTGCGGGGGGAGGAGGCAGCGGTCTACGAGGTCGTGCGGTCGGAGAAGCTGGGGGAGGTGGCCGACGAGTTCGACGCCATCCACAGCATCGAGCGGGCTCAGCGGGTGGGCTCCGTGCACCGGATCATCCCGGCCGCCGGGCTTCGGCCCTACCTCATCGACGCCGTGGAGCGAGGCATCGCGCTGTACTGCGCTCCGTGAGCCGGCGCTACGAGCCGGCCTGAGATCCGCTCCGCGGGGCGGCCATCCACGAGTGGCTCGGTGTGGCGGACTCGAAGGCGGTCGGCTCGACGATCGGGCATGGCGGCGGGAAGTCGCTCTCGGCGGCGATCGTCAGGAGGAACTCGCCGTACTGCCGCCACCACCCCGGGAAGATCACGCCCTCCTCCGCCCGTACCCGCAGCTGGCGCCACCCCTCCGCCGGCTCGTCGCCGACGAGGGACACCTCCACCGAGCGGGTGTCGCGCCGGAGTCCGGTGCGCAGCACCTTGAGGGCGCTCTCCTTGGCCGACCACAGCAGATTGGCGGTCCGGTGGCGATCGTGGTCGGCGGCGGCGACCAGCGCCTGCTCGGCCGGCGTCAGGTACGTGGCGACGAAAGCGTCGCTCCGGGGCTCGACCAGCTCCAGGTCGCAGCCGACCCGGCGGTCGCCGTCGATGAGCGCGCACACCGCCCACCCCGCCCGGTCCGTCATCGCCACCACGTGATCGACCGGCGCACCCCCGACGTATGCCTCCGGAGCCCCGTCGGGCGCGTTGCGCACCTCGATCGTGGCCAGCGTGCCGAGGTCGTCCGGCGCCATGCCCAGGCGGCGGGCGAGGGCCTGTTTCGCGGTCCAGCGCCCGAGGAGGAAGTCGTTGCGGCGTTTGGTGTAGCGCATGAGCGCGAGGCGTTCGGCCTCCCGCGGGCTGAGCCACGTCTGCGACGCGGGCACCTGCGTCTCGCTCCCGGCCAGCCAGTGGACCTGCAACCGTGCCTCCTCTGTCGTCCTCCGCCCCTCCAGCGAAGCACCACGGCGGGGTGGAGTCGAGCATCATGGAGGCGCGGCGGGCAGGACGCCCACGAGGTCGAGGCCCCGCTCGGCATCGACGTTGGGACCTTCGCCTCTGGTGTCCGCGCGGCGCGTGACGGACACTCGCGAGGTCGCAAGGTGATACGGCCCGACGCTGCTCTCGAGAACGGTCGGTGGACCGCCTGCGACCCCAAGGAGAGCCGCGTTGCTCGGGAAGTCCCGGGGGAAGGGTCGAGCCATGGATGTGACACAGGCCGCTGGCATCGTCGGGCTGGGGGCGGTGTCCGGGTACGGCTGGGGCCTGGATTCCCTGTGGAACGGGCTGATCTCGGGCAAGTCCGCGGCGCAGCCCGTCTTCTTCGAGGAGGTCGCCTGCCTTGCTGCGATCGTGCCTGACGGCGGGAACGAGGAGGACTCGGTCACCCTGTTCGGTCGGGCGTTGTACGCGTCGGGCCGGGAGGCCGTGGCCGACGCCAAGGCTCGGGGCTGGCACCCCGGTCCTCGGGTCGGGTTGATCCTGTGCACGTCGCTCGGGGAGGTGCAGGGATGGCGCGAGCTGTACTACGAGCACGCAGGTCGCGTGCGGCGACGCCATTACCTGCAGCTGCTGCCGTCGACGGCGCCGTCGATGTTCATGGCCGAGCACGGGTTCACCGGTCCCTCGATGAACGTGAGCGCGGCATGCGCATCGGGCGCGCTCGGCGTCATCCTGGCGCGGCAATGGATCGTCAGCGGATTCGCCACCGACGTGATCGTCAGTGGCACCGACTTGTCGGTCACGCCGGAGAACGCCTGGAACTTCGCTGCGCTCAACGTGCTGGCGACCGAGGGCACACCCGAGCAGGCCTGTCGCCCGTTCCAGGAGGGCAGCCAGGGGTTCATCGCCGGGGAGGCGTCGGCGGCGCTCGTCGTCACCGGCCAGCGCGACGTCCGAGCGTACGCCCACGTGTTCGGTGGCGGACTCACCCACGACGCCTTCCACCCGATCGCCATCAAGCTCGACGGGCTGCAGGTGGCCGCGGCATGGTCGCAGGCGATGGCGGACGCCGGGGTCGAACCAGACGACATCGCCTACGTCAACGCCCACGGCAGTGGCACCCTCCTCAACGACACCGTGGAGGCCGCGGTTGCCGACAAGCTGTTTCCGGCGAGCACGAGGATGTACTCGACCAAGATGCTCACCGGCCACGCTCTTGGCGCGGGCGGAGCCCTGGAGACAGCCATCGCCGCGCTGACCTACGAGCGGGGCGAGATCCCCGCTCCGGCACTGGTCGCCACCGCCCATCCCCGCGTGCTCGACGGTGTCACGCCGAGAACGCCCGGTCCGACACTGAAATCGTCGATCGGCATGGGCGGCTACAACGCCGCCCTCGTCATCGACCGGCTCGATGGTTGAAACGCCACGGCGACGGTGGCCGACGGGAGGACCATGCTCGACTGGACTGACGAACACAAGATGCTGCGCGACGCCATCCGCTCGTTCGTCGAGAAGGAGATCGTTCCCTTGCGCGACGAGCTCGAGCACGGTGATCTCCCTCCGTACGACGTGCTCCGCAAGCTGTTCGCCTCGTTCGGCATCGACGAGCTGGTGCGCGACAACTTCAAGCAGCGGCTCAAACGAGACGCCGCGCCACGGACGACGTCGACCGAGGCGTCGACGCCGGGTCGGTCCGAGTCCTCGGGCTTCGACCCGGCGCTGATGCTCATCCTGCTGATCGAGCTCTCCCGCTACTGCCCGGGCATGGTGACCGCGCTCGGGGTCTCGGCCGGCCTCACCGCCTCTGCCATCGACAGCCGGGGCACGCCCGGCCAGCGCGAGCGGTGGGTGCCCGACCTGCTCGCCCTCGATCGCGTCGGGGCATGGGCCCTGACCGAACCGGGTGCGGGCTCGGATGCCTTCGGTGCCATGCGAGCCAGCGCCCGCCGCGACGGCGACGACTACATCCTGAACGGGTCCAAGACGTTCATCACCAACGGCCCGTACGCCGACACCATCGTGTTCATCTGCAAGCTCGACGAAGGCAACCCGATCGACGAACGCAAGATCGTCTCGTTCGTCCTCGACCGCGGCATGCCTGGTCTCGAGCAGTCGCGGCCGTTGCGCAAGATGGGCATGCACTCGTCTCCCACCGGCGAGATCTTCGTCACCGATCTCCGGGTCGGTGTCGACCGGCTGATCGGCGAGACCGAGGACGCGCCGACCGACGCCCGAGACGGCGCCAAGGGCACGTTCGCCACCGAGCGGGCCGGTGTGGCTGCCATGGCGTTGGGCATCATCGACCGATGCCTGTCGCTGTGCGTCGATTACGCCAACGACCGGGTTCAGTTCGGGCGCCCCATCGGCGAGTTCCAGCTGATCCAGGACAAGCTGGCGAGGATGGAGATCGCCCGCCTCAACGTGTCGAACCTGGTGTTCCGGTACATCGAGGCCATCAACGCCAACCAGCCGCTCAGCCTCGCCGAAGCCTCGGCCATGAAGCTGTACGCGGCCCGCGCCGCCACCGAGGTCGCCCTCGACGCCGTGCAGCTGTTCGGCGGCAACGGCTACATGGCCGAGTTCGGCCTCGAGCAGCTCGCACGCGACGCCAAAGCCCTCCAGATCTACGGCGGCACCGACGAGATGCAGATCACCCACATCGCCAAAGACTTGTTGCGCTCCAGATCCCCGAACCTCTGAGGGTGGTGGCGCCGCCCCGCTCGCAGGGACGTGGCGGTCAGCCGGCGGACGGTGCGATCGGCGTCAAGGCGGCGGGCGTCACCCACGAGTGGAGCGTGCGCACATAGTTGGTGCGCTCGAACGCCGAGGGGTTCTCGCTGTTGGCGTGGCTGACGCTCCCGCGCAGCTGGGCGACCGAGTCGTAGTCGTGCTCGGTCGCCCACGCCAGCAGCTCGGCCTCGACCTGGGCGACGTGCTCGGGCCCGTGGCGCAGCAGCGCGGATGTCATCATCGCCACATCGGCGCCGACGAGCAGGGCCTTGGCCACGTCGCGCCCGGACGCGATGCCCGAGCTGGCGGCCAGCGACAGGTCCGGCACGAGCGGGCGGAGGATGGCGATCCACCGCAGCGGCAGGCGCAGGTCCCCCGGCGATGACAGCTCGACCCGCGGGATCACCTCGCGCGTGTCGACGTCGAGGTCCGGTTGGTAGAAGCGGTTGAAGCAGATCAGCCCGGCGGCCCCGGCGGCGGCGAACGAGCGGGCGAGGTGGCCGAGCGAGGAGTAGTACGGCGACAGCTTCACCGCCACCGGTATGTCGGTCGCGGCGCAGACGTCGGTGACGAGGGCGATGTGGTCCTCCTCGACCTGGGCGCCCGACCGGGACGCGTCGGCGGCGACGTCGTACACGTTCAGCTCGATGGCCGATGCACCGGCGTCGGCCAGCAAGCCGGCGTAGCGGATCCAGCTGCCCGACGACGTTGCGTTGACGCTGGCGATGACGGGGACGTCGACGGCCGCCCGCACGGCGTCGAGGTGGTCGAGGTGGCGGTCGACCGGCGACGTCATCCGGTCGGACACGGCGTCGGGGAAGTAGCTGAGCGCCTCGGCGAAGTGTTCGGAGCCGGCCTCGAGGGCGGTGTTGAGCTGGACCTCGTCGTCGAGGATCTCCTCCTCGAACAGCGACGGCAGGACGATGGCCGAGGCCCCGGCGGCGACGAGCCGGCGCACGGCGTCGACGTCCCCGGTCAGCGGCCCGGCCGACGCCACGATCGGCGTCCGCAGCTCCAAGCCGAGGTAGCGGGTGGTGAGATCCGTCACGAGTCCGCTGCTTCCGTGGCATCGGCTGGCGTGGCGTCGACCGCCGTGACGTCGACCGGCGTGCTGTGTGGGACGGTGCGCTCGAGGCTGGCGAGCTGGGTGTAGTAGCGCCAGCGCTCGTCGGCATCGGCCTGCAACAACGCGCCCAGCTCGGCTGCGCGTTCGGGATGGGTGCGAGTCAGCACGGCGTAGCGGGCTTCGGTGGCCACGAACTCGGAGACCGGGATCGCCGGCGGCTTCGAGTCGAGGTGGAACGGTGTGCCGTGCTCGGCATCGGACGGCGAGAACCGGTACAGCGGCCAGTAGCCGGACCGCACGGCGTCTTTCATGTGGGTCATCGACTGCGACATGTCGATGCCGTGGGCGATGCAGGTCGAGTAGGCGATGACGAGGCTCGGGCCGGGCCAGGCAGCCGCCTCCACGAGCGCCTTGGTGGCCTGGGTGTCGTTGGCGCCCATGGCGATCTGGGCGACGTAGACGTTGCCGTAGGCCCGGGCGATGGCGCCGAGGTCCTTCTTGCCGACGCTCTTGCCGGCGGCCGCGAACTTGGCGACCGCGCCACGGGGGGTCGCCTTCGACGCCTGACCACCGGTGTTGGAGTACACCTCGGTGTCGAGCACGAGGATGTTGACGTTCCGGCCGCTCGACAAGACATGGTCGAGGCCGCCGAAGCCGATGTCATAGGCCCACCCGTCACCACCGATGATCCAGATGCTCTTGCTCACGAGGGCCCCGGCGACGGACGCCAGGTGCAGCGCAAACGTGTGGTTCTCGTCCGTGTCGGCCACAGTGCCGAGCCCGGCGATCAGCCGGGCCACGCGCTGGCGCTGGGCCCTGATGCCCGGCTCGTCCGATTGGTCAGCGTCGAGGATCTCGGCCGCCAAGCCGGAGCCGATGACCGGCGCCAACCGCTCGACGAGCAGCCGCGCCTGGTGCTCCTGGGCCTCGTAGCCGAGGCGGATCCCGAGGCCGAACTCAGCGTTGTCCTCGAACAGCGAGTTGTTCCAGGCCGGGCCCCGTCCCTCGGCGTTCGTGGTCCACGGCGTGGTGGGGAGGTTGGCGCCGTAGATCGACGAGCACCCAGTGGCGTTGGCGACGATCATGCGGTCGCCGAACAGCTGGGTGACGAGCTTGATGTAGGGCGTCTCGCCGCAGCCGGCGCAGGCGCCGGAGAACTCGAACAGCGGCTGCAACGCCTGGGCGCCCTTGACCGAGTCGTGGGGCAGGGCGTCGCGATCGAGCTCGGGGAGCGACAAGAAGAAGTCCCACGACCGCCGCTCGACCTCGCGGTGGGCGGAGGCCGGTTCCATGTTGATGGCCTTGTGGCGCACCGCCGTCTTCGATTTCGCCGGGCACATGTCGACGCACACGCCGCAGCCGGTGCAGTCGTCGGGCGCGACCTGGATCGTCATCGCCATCCCGGACACGTCCTTCGAGCGGAACGCCTTGGACTTGAACCCGTCGGGGGCGCCGGCCAGCTCGGCCGGGTCATACACCTTCATCCGGATCGTCGCGTGCGGGCACACCGCCGCGCACCGGCCACAGTCGATGCAGATCTCGGGGTCGAAGATCGGGATCTCCTGGGCGATCGAACGCTTCTCGTACTTGGCCGTGCCCGTCGGGAACACGCCGTCGACAGGGAGCGCCGAAACCGGCAACAGATCGCCGTCGCCGGCCATCAGCAGCGACGTGACTCGCTTCACGAACTCGGGCGCATCATCGGGCATGGTGTGCTCGCGCCTGGTGGTCGCCGTCACCGCCGCCGGGACCTCGACACGTTGAAGGGCGCCCAGCGACATGTCGATGGCGAGGAAGTTGCGCTCCACGATCGCCCGGCCACGCGTGCCGTACGTCTTCTCGACCGAGGCTTTGATGTGGCCGATCGCCTCGTCGGCGGGCAGGACGCCGGACAGGACGAAGAAGCACGGCTGCATGACGGTGTTGACGCGGTTGCCCATCTGCGCCTCGCGGGCCACGCGGAAGGCGTCGATCACCCACATGTCGATGTGCTTGGCGATCAGCTCGCGCTGCACCTCGATCGGAAGGTGGTCCCACACCTCGTCGGGGCCCCACGGGCTGTTGAGCAGGAACGTCGCCCCTGGGCGGGCGTACTCGAGCACCTTCAGCTTCTCCAGCAGGCCCGACTGGTGGCAGGCGACGAAGTCGGCGTCGTCGATGAGATAGGTCGAGCGGATCGGCCGGGGACCGAACCGCAGGTGCGACACGGTGACCGACCCCGACTTCTTGGAGTCGTACACGAAGTACCCCTGGGCGTAGAGATCGGTCTCCTCGCCGATGATCTTGACCGACGACTTGTTCGCCCCGACGGTGCCGTCGGAGCCGAGCCCGAAGAACATCGCCTGCACCTCGCCGGCGGGGCGGGCGTAGCGAACCTCGCGGTCGGGTTCGAGCGACAGGCGCGTCACGTCGTCGTAGATGCCGACGGTGAAGTGCGCCTTGGGCCGCGCCGCGGCCAGCTCGTTGAACACGGCGGCCACGTGCGACGGCGTGAACTCCTTGGACGACAAGCCATAGCGGCCGCCGATCACGCGGGGGGTGCCGTGCGTCAGCGGCAGATCGCCCACGGCGACCGCTTCGGTGAGGGCGGCGACCACGTCGAGGTAGAGCGGCTCGCCGACCGAACCCGGTTCCTTGGTGCGGTCGAGCACGGCGATCGACCGGGTCGTCGGGGGCAACGCCGCCAGCAGGGCGGCAGCAGGGAACGGCCGGTACAGCCGGACCTTGGCGACGCCGACCTTCTCGCCGGTCGCGGTCATCGTCTCAACCGCCTCGGTCGCCGCACCGGCGGCCGAGCCCATGAGCACGATCACCCGTTCGGCGTCGGACGCGCCGACGTAGTCGACGAGGCCGTAACGGCGGCCGGTGCGCCCGGCGAGCTCGTCGAAGACCCCCGCGACGATGCCGGGCACCGCGTCGTAATACGGGTTGGCGGCCTCCCGGGCCTGGAAGAACACGTCGGGGTTCTGGGCGGTGCCGCGCAGCGTCGGGGCGTCCGGCGTCATGCCGCGCAGGCGGTGGTCGACGACGTCGCCGTCACGGACGAGGGCGCCGAGATCGCCGTCGTCGAGCAGCTCGATCTTGTCGATCTCGTGGCTGGTGCGGAACCCGTCGAAGAAGTGCAGGAACGGCACACGCGACCGCAGGGTCGCGGCGTGGCTGACGAGGGCGAAGTCGTGGGCCTCCTGCACCGAGCTGGCGGCCAGCATCGCCCAGCCGGTGGTGCGGGCGTGCATCACATCGGAGTGGTCACCGAAGATGGACAGGGCGTGGGTGGCGATGGTGCGGGCGGCGACGTGGATCACGCACGGCGTCAGCTCGCCGGCGATCTTGAACATGTTGGGGACCATCAGCAGGAGGCCCTGGCTGGCGGTGAACGTCGTCGCCAGGGCACCCTTCTGCAGCGCGCCGTGCAGCGCACCGGCGGCGCCCGCTTCGGACTGCATCTCGATGACGTCGGGCGTGAGTCCCCACCGGTTGGGGCGGCCGGCGGCGGCCCAGTCGTCGGCGTGCTCGCCCATCGTCGACGCCGGTGTGATCGGATAGACCGCGATCACCTCGCTGAGCGAGTAGGCCACCCGAGCGGCGGCTTCGTTCCCGTCGATGCACGTCCGCTGTGGCGACATCGTCCCGTCCTCTCTTGAGTCGTCGAGACCGTGGGCCACGATGAGGGGCCTCGTCATTGCACCACATCGAGCCGGCGTCGCCGAGCAGGTCTCCGGCCAGGTCGACGCCGGGGGTACGCAACGCCCACCGCAAGCTCCACCTTCTTGGTGCGTCGGCGTCCGGGCGAGGCTGGGTGGTGTCGCTCCACGATGCCGAGTAAGCCTGGTTCCATGGATTTCGAGCTGTCGAAGAAGATGACGACCATCCTCACGATGGTCGACGAGTTCGTCAGGGAGGAGATCATCCCGTTGGAGGGCGAGATGCTCCACGGGTCGCCCGACACGCTCGCCCGCCAGGTGGCCGAGGCCCAGGTCAAGGTTCGCCAGATGGGCCTCTGGGCGCCGAACCACCCGGTGGAGTACGGCGGGCTGGGGCTCGGCATGGTCGAGCACGGCCTGTTGAGCGAGGCGCTCGGGCGCAGCCCGCTCGGCCACCTGGTGTTCGGGACCCAGGCCCCCGACGCCGGCAACATCGAGATCCTCCACATCCACGCCACCGACGAGCAGCGCGAGCGATTCCTGCGCCCTCTGGTCGAGGGCAAGATCCGCAGCTGCTTCTCGATGACCGAGCCGGAGATGCCCGGTTCGAACCCGGTGATGATGGGGACGACCGCCGTCGTCGACGGCGACGAGTACGTGATCAACGGGCAGAAGTGGTTCACCTCGTCGGCCGACGGCGCGGCGTTCGCGATCGTGATGGCGGTGACCAACCCCGAGGCACCGCCGCATCAGCGAGCCAGCATGATCATCGTCCCGACGGACACTCCCGGCTTCAACCTGGTTCGCAACGTGAGCGTGATGGGTCACGCCGGGTCAGGACATGCCAGCCACGCCGAGGTGAGCTACCAGTCATGTCGTGTGCCCCGGTCGTACCTGCTCGGCGAGGAGGGCAGCGGCTTCGCGATCGCCCAGGAGCGGCTCGGTCCAGGCCGGATCCATCACTGCATGCGCTGGCTCGGCATCGCGGCGAGGTCGTTCGATCTGCTCTGCGCGCGGGCAAACGAGCGTCAGATCACACCCGAGGGCGACACGCTCGCCGACCGTCAGGCGATCCAACACTGGGTGGCCGAGCTCGACGCCGAGATCCGCGGGGCGCGGCTGCAGACTCTGCACGCCGCCTGGATGATCGACCGCTACGGGGCGAAAGCCGCCCGCGACGAGATCTCGGCCATCAAGTTCTCGGTGGCGAACACGATGCTCCGTGCGGTCGACACCGCCATCCAGGTGCACGGCGCCCTCGGCGTCACCGATGACACGATCCTGTCGTACTGGTACCGCCACGAGCGGGCCGCTCGCATCTACGACGGCGCCGACGAGGTCCACAAGACCACGCTCGGCCGCCGGATCCTGCAACGACACCGGAATCCAACGGCCGGTCAGCGCCTGACCACTCCGGATTCATCACGGCCAGCGCCACGCTGGCCCGACCCGACGTGAACGTGTGCCTCGTCCCAGAAGGTGCCGTTCACGCTCGACGGGGACGGCGGCCTGTCGGATGTGCTCGTGGAGCGACTCACTCGACGCCGGCACGCTGTCATCGTCGTCGCCGAAGGCGCCGGCCAACAACTGCTCCCTCCGGCTGACGGCAACGACGCATCGGCAACGCACACCTCGCCGACATCGGCACGTGGCTGCGGGATCGCCTCATCGCCGGGCTAGCGCTCAGGCCGACCGGAAGTCAAGTACCTCGACCCGAGCTACGAGATCCGAGCGTTGCCGGCCAACGCCTAGGCCTCGATCCACCGATCTGATCGATGAGTGGGCGCCGTCGTTGTTGGTGGGCGGTCGACTCGTGGCGGTGGCGGGTTGTCGCCCGCCAGCTTCATGGGACCACTTGAGTGTCGTGAGCGCCAGTGGCATGGGACCACCTGAGCGCCAGTGATGGGACCACCTGTCGGGGTCCACCAGCGTCGGCCTCGTTGAGGGTGCGATGGCTGCCGTTCCTGCTCGTCGTGGTCCTTGTCAGAGACAGACTGTTAGCCCCAATCGCACACGGGCGGCGCCCATGGGCTGATCTCGACACCCGACCGGCCGCCGAGCGGGCACGTGGGCTGACGTCACTTCGGCGAGCGATCATCCGCTGCGAGGTGGAGTCCTCGACGGGAAGCGAGTCGGGGATGTGACTGTCGTGCGGCAGCTCAGGACCGGGACAGGACGACCTTCAACGCGCCGGTCTCGCCGGCACGGGCGAAGACGTCGTACGCCTCCTCGAACTGGTCGAGCGTGAAGTGGTGGGTGACGAACCGGCCGGCGTCGAGCTGCTTGTTGATCAGCAGACGGAGCAGGGTGGGGGTCGTGTACGTGTCGACCAGCCCGGTCGTGATGGTGACGTCGCGGATCCAGAGCTCTTCGAGGTGCAACGTGACCGGCTCGCCGTGAACGCCGATGTTGGCGATGTGACCGCCGGGCCGGGCCAGCCGGACGGCCTGCTCGAAGGTCGCCGGCACGCCGACGGCCTCGATCGACACGTCGGCCCCCAAGCCGCCCGTCAACTCGGCGATGATCGCAGCGGCGTCCTCTCGCGAGTTGTTCACGATGACGTCGGCCCCGAACTGCTTGGCAGCCTCCAACCGGCTGTCGGCCAGATCGATCGCCACGATGTGGCTCGGGCTGAACAATCGAGCACCCATGATCGCGGCAAGCCCAATCGGACCGGCGCCGACCACCGCCACGACATCGCCCGGCTGCACGGTGCCGTTGAGGACGCCCACCTCGTAGCCGGTCGGCAGGATGTCAGCCAGCATCAGGATCTGCTCGTCGGCCACGCCGGCCGGTACCTGATAGGTGGACGTGTCGGCGAACGGGACACGCACGTACTCGGCTTGGGTGCCGTCGATCGTGTGGCCGAGGATCCACCCGCCACCGCCGAGGCATTGGCCGTAGCGACGCTCCCGGCAGAAGCGGCAGACACCGCACGAAGTGATGCACGAGACCAGCACCCGGTCGCCGACCTTCACCATGTTGAGCCCGGCGCCCACCTCCTCGACCGTCCCGACCGCCTCGTGACCGAGGATCCGTCCATCGGTCACCGTCGGAACGTCACCCTTGAGGATGTGCAGATCCGTGCCGCAGATCGTGACGGCGTCGACGCGGACGATCGCGTCGGTGTCGCACACGATGGTCGGCTTGGGCGCGTCCTCCCAAGCCTTCTGACCGGGTCCGTGGAACACGAGCGCTTTCATGGCAGACCTCCAGGTCGTCGTCACATCGACAATGATCTGGACGACAGCGACCAGATAGAGGCAAAGGTCACTATCCGACGTGATGTCCGCACGCCGTCGTCAACGTGCTCGCCGGCTCGGCGAGAACCTGGCTCGACAACCCACTCGGACTCGACCGACAGGCGTCGGGTCGCCGCCGCCGTTGTCGTGGCTGGCAGGGCAAACCCTGGCAGGAACTGGGTGTTCTCGCGGCGGTCGTGGATGGTGTTGACGACGGCGGGTTCGCGGCCCGCAGCGTGGCGTGGTTGGGAGATGCTCACTGGCGAGCGCGGCGAGGGTGGTCCCCCAAGCTCCGGCACCGATGACGGTGAGCATCATCGTGCCCCCCGTGCGAGTCGACTCCTTGCATCATCCCGCCCGCTGGGCCCTCTCGGGTCGAGCCAAACGTCTCGTCCTGCCCGCTCAAGGGTGAGACGAGTCGATGCGCTGTCGGTGGCGGGTTGTCTCGCGTCGTCGTCGGCACCCTGGTTACGCTCCACCCCATGGAGGATCGGGCGACAGTGCCGGCCCTCCGTGGCTTGTTGCATGCGGTGCTGGCGATCGGCTCAGATCTCGATCTCGAAGCGATGCTGTACCGCATCGTCGAGTCAGCAGTCGAGCTGGTCGGCGCCCGCTACGGCGCCCTCGGCGTCCTCGACGAGGCCGGCATCGGCCTCTCCCAGTTCCTCACCGTCGGCGTCGATGATGACACCCATCACGCCATCGGGCATCTCCCGGAAGGTCACGGCATCTTGGGGGTGCTGATCGCGGACCCCCGACCGCTGCGACTCCCCGACCTGCGCGGCCACCCTGACAGCTACGGGTTCCCGCCCCACCATCCGCCGATGCGTTCCTTCCTCGGTGTCCCGATCAAGATCCGCGACCAGGTGTTCGGCAACCTGTACCTGACCGACAAGATCGCCGCCGCCGAGTTCAGTGAGCTCGACGAAGAACTCGCCGTCGGGATGGCCAGCGCAGCGGCCGTGGCCATCGACAACGCCCGGCTGCACACGACAGTGCAGTCCCTCGCGTTGGTCCACGACCGTGAGCGCATCGCCCGGGATCTCCATGACACGGTCATCCAACGGCTGTTCGCGACCGGGCTGTCGCTCCAAGGCACGGTCCGGCTGGTTCGCGACGCCGAAGCGATGGAACGGATCGAACAGGCCGTTGACGATCTCGACGTCACGATCAAGCACATCCGCTCGGCCATCTTCGGGCTGTCGACGACCGCCGACAGCGGTGACGGCGTTCGCGACCGGGTGCGATCGCTCGTGCAGGAAACGGCCACGGTGCTGGGCTACGAACCACGGGTCGTCTTCGACGGTCCCGTCGACACGATGGTGCCCGAAGCGATCGCCGCGGATCTGCTGGCAACGATCGGGGAGGCGTTGACGAACGTCGCCCGCCACGCCGGCGCCACCCGGGTCGACGTGTCGCTCACCGTCGACGACGAGGTCGTGTTGACGGTGGCCGACGACGGCGTCGGCCCACCGGCCCCGGGCACGCCCGGAGGTCAGGGGTTGGCCAACATGGCCGTTCGTGCCGAGCGTCACGGCGGCACACTGCAGCTCGACGCCGGCCGGGCCGGCGGCACCATTCTCACGTGGCGGGCGCCGACGCAGGCGACTGCGCCATTTCACTAGCCCGGAAGGTCGGCGGGGACGACGAGCACCGGTCGCGGTGACCGCTGCACCAGCCGGCGCGTCGTCGAGTACCAATGAGAGCGCCCGCCCGCCCATCGGACGCTCGTCGTCACGAAGATCGCACCATCGACCTCCTCGGCGAACTCGAGCAGCGTCTGCACCGGGTCGCCTCCGTGGAGCACGCTCGTCGCGGCGTCGATGCCGTGGTCGCCGAGCACGGCGGCAACAGCGTCGACCTGCTCACGCTCGACAGCCTCGTCGATCGTGCCGGCGGGCCAGGCCGACGTCGCGATCACCTCGACCACCCACGGTCGCCCGCCGCCGAAGGCACGCTGCCACGACTCGATCACCCGCAGCGCAGCCCCACTGTCTTGGGAACGGTCGATGCAAGCAACCAGCGTGGTCGACGACAGAGGCACCGGATCGGGTACGGCCGGGCCGATGAGCAACACCGGCTGACGCGCTTCGCTGAGCACATGGGCACTCACACTTCCGCGCCGCTGTGAGACGAGACCATTGGCGCTCGTCGACATCACCAGCAGCACACCGTCACGATCGCGTACCTGGTCAATGATCGCCGCCGCGATGTCGTCGCCAACGACGACACGCAAGGCATCACCGACACCGTCGGTCCGCACGTCGCGTCGGCGCGAATCGTCGACCGGGGCGCTCGGCTCCGAGAGAACAGTCAACACCTCGACGGGTAGTTGTCCCCGGCGGGCCAATGCGGTACCGACCGGGATGGCGCGGTCCGAGCCGGTGTCGATGTCGGTGGCGATGACCACCGAATTGAACACGTCCCCTCCTGTCCGACTGCCTGCTCACCCCATCATCGACACGGATCGCAAGCCCGAGTCGTGGGACCACGTCGCAGATGTGGGTGACCGAGGTCCCTTCCCCTCGCTGGGCGACGCGCTTTGGCGGGGAAATTAACGGTCACCGGACGAATACCCATCAGCCGGATGGGGATGATGCAAGCAACCGGTGTGTTCGAGCCGGCACCGAGCAGGCCGCACCAGGGTCGGCTACGACAACCCGTTCCTCGACGCGTAACTCGGCCGTCGGCGACGTGCTCCACGCGACGCCGCTCGGCTCGAGTCGACCTTTCCGGCCTACTTTCCGGCCGTCACAGCCGGCCAGGCGCCGCTGTCTATGGTGCGGACATGCCGGTCGCGTCAGACCCTGACGCCGTGCTGGCGCACATCGGGCCGGGCGCCGATCTGATCGTCCCGTTGGCCAACGGCGAACCGGTCGCCCTGTTGGATGCCATCGAGTCCCACGGCGACGAGCTGGAGGGCGTGCGGGTGCACCAGATGCACGCCCTCCACGACCGTCGCTACCTGCACGGCGCCTTTGGTGACCGGCTCCGTCACATCTCCTACTTCCTGTCGCACGTAACCCGCCCATGCTTCCGTGATGGCACGATCGACCTGGTACCGAACAACTTCAGTGAGATGCGGGCGATCCTCGCCGAACGCACCTCCGACCCGCTCGTCATCGCCGCGGCGTCGCCGCCTGACCGGCACGGCTACTTCAGTCTCGGCCTCAACGCCGACTACGTCTCGTCGTTCATCGGCCGGGCCCGCTTCTTCCTCGAGGCCAACGTGCAGATGCCGCGCACGTTCGGACGGAACCAGATCCACGTCTCCCAGGTCCTCGGTTGGGTCGAGGTCGACCGGCCCCTGGTCGAGGTCCCTCCACCATCTCGCACCACCATCGACGATCGCATCGCCGCGTTCGTCGTCGAACGCATCCCGAACGGGGCGACGATCCAAACCGGGATCGGATCGATCCCCAACGCCATCCTCGCCGCCCTATCGGATCATCGAGACCTGGGCGTGCACACCGAACTGCTCTCCGACGGGCTGATCGATCTCGTCGATGCCGGCGTCGCCAACGGCGTGGCGAAGCAACTCAACCGCACCAAAGCCGTCGGCACCTTCGCGCTCGGCACCCGCCGCCTCTACGACTTCCTCGACGCCAACGCGGCGTTCGAACTGCTACCAGTCCGCTACATCAACGACCCTCGCGTCATCGCCCAAGAGGACGGGTTCGTATCGATCAACTCGACGATCGCCGTCGACCTGCTCGGTCAGTGCGCCAGCGAAACGGTCGCTGGCACCTACTACTCCTCGAGCGGCGGCCAAGCGGACTTCGCCCGCGGCGCGATGTACTCCAAAGCAGGCCAAGGTTTCGTCGTGCTCCACTCCACCACCAACCAGGACACCATCTCCAAGATCGTTGCCCAGCTCGCCCCCGGCGATGTCGTCACGACACTGAAAAACACCGTCGACAAGGTGGTGACCGAATGGGGCGTCGCCGAGCTACGCGGCCGCTCGTTACGTCAACGCGCCGAGGCGCTGATCGCCATCGCCCATCCGGCTCATCGCGACCGCCTCCGTGCCGAGGCGGTCGCCGTCGGCCATCTGTGACCGGATGGGCCGTGCGCCACTCACCGCTGGTGACGTGACTCCAGCTCTGGGTCGCCGACCCCGGCTCCGTGGCGGGCTGGGTCGCCGGCATCCCCTCCTCATGACCGCGCCCGTCTGGCGCGACTGAGACAATGTGTCCGGTGCGCGACCACATCACCGTGTTCCTGCTCGACGACCACGAGATCGTCCGACGCGGCGTGGCCGACCTGCTCGACGCCGAAGACGACATCCGCGTGATCGGCCAAGCCGCCACCCAGCAGGAGGCCGTTGGCCGCGTGCACGCCCTCGATCCCGACGTCGCCGTGTTGGATGTGCGCCTCGAGCACGGCAACGGCATCGAGGCGTGCCGGGAGATCCGATCGCTGCACCCCCGCACGGCGTGTCTCATCCTGACCGCGTTCGCCGATGACGAGGCGCTGTTGCTGGCCATCATGGCCGGCGCCGCCGGCTACGTCCTCAAACAGATCCGATCATCGGATCTGGTCAACGCGGTCCGGCGCGTCGCCGCCGGGGAGAGCCTGCTCGACCCGGCCGTCACCGCCCGGGTCCTCGAACGAATCCGCAGCGGGCCGCGCCAGGACGAACGGATCGCCCGGCTCAGCCCACAGGAACGTCAGGTCCTCGAGTTGCTCGCCGAAGGACTGACCAACCGGCAGATCGCCGAGCGCCTGTACTTGGCCGAGAAGACGATCAAGAACTACGTGACGTCGGTACTGTCGAAGCTCGGGATGGCTCGACGAACCGAGGCCGCCGTCTACGCCGCCCGGCACCTGCGGCCCGACTCGACCGACTGAGCCGTGCCCGGCAGGACCTTCGGCCCTGTCACGACCAGCCCGCCGTGTTCGAAGATGGACTCATGCGGATCGACGGTGCCGGGTTGAGGGTGCTCACCCGCGAGGAGTGCCTGGCCTTGTTGGCCACTGCTGAGGTCGGCCGCATCGGCGTTTCGACGCGGGCGTTGCCGCGCATCTTTCCGGTCTGCTTCGCCATGGACGACGACCAGATCGTGATCTCCACCCAGCACGGCACCACCCTCGACGCCTCGACTCGGGACACCGTGGTCGCCTTCGAAGCCGAGGGGCCCTCCAGCAACTCGACGGTCGGATGGAGCGTGCAGAGCACCGGCATCGCCCGTCACGTCACCGACCCCATCGAGCTCGACCGCCTGGCGGCACTGGCGTTGCCGTCATGGTCACTCAAGTCGCCGGCCCGGTTCGTGACGATCACGACCGATCAACTGTCAGGCCGGCTCGCCGCCGACACCGCCGTACCGTTCCACCACACCCGTCATCGGCTCTCGGCCAACGTCATTGAAGCGTGACCACACCCCGTCGCCGCGCTCGGCGACCGTCAAACAGTCGTGGCGGACCGAGCGAGCATGCGCGAGCTGTACCGCAGCACGTCGACCGTGAGGCTGCGAACACCGCCGCGCCGGGGGCGAACGCGCCGTCATATTGCTGTCGGACACCAAGTACCGCACGGTGCCCCGTGCCCGCGGTCGTGATCGACCAGCCGACCGCACACACCCTCGACGCCGTCCCCCAATGTCGGACCTTCGACTCTGGCCGCGCGGACGCCGGCCGCTCAAGATGAACTCATGATGACAGATGCCGACGGGATCACGACGCTCGACACCCACACGTGTCTCGAGCTGGTGCGAAGCGGCGAGGTCGGCCGCCTCGCCGTGTCGATCACCGATCACCCCGACATCTTCCCCATCAACTACGTCGTCGATCACGGCACCGTCGTGTTCCGCTCGGCGGAAGGCACCAAGCTCGCCGGCGCCCTGTTGGGTCGTGGCGTGGCGTTCGAGGTCGACGGCTACGACGCCGGGGCCGGCGAGGCGTGGAGTGTGGTGATCAAGGGCTATGCCGTCGAGATCGAACAGATGCACCAGTACTTCGATGCGCTCGAGCTCCCGTTGTTCCCCTGGCACGCCGCTCCGAAGCACCGGTTCGTGCGGATCGAACCGGTCGAGATCAGCGGACGCCAATTCCGCGTCGTCGGCTCCGAGGCGTGGACAGGCGACCGCCCAAGCGAGCCTCGGGCCGCCGAGGAATGAGCGGCGGTTGACCGACACGGGCTGTCCGGCCGACCTGTTCAAACTGGACAAGTCCACACGCCCGGCAGTGCTCGCGTGCAGCACGCCCGACGTCTCATCATCGCGGTGACGACCCTGAGGTCATTCCGGTCAACTACACCGCTGGCGGCGGAGCCGTCGTGTTCCGCACAACCGCGTCAACGTCGCGTCCGCGCTCGGCGAGAGTGATGATGTCGTGTCCATGGCAGGGATCGAGGAGGCTGACCGTCGAGGTGGTGATGGGTGTGTTGGGGGCCTGATCGGGACCTTCGGCCCTGACGCCGTGCCGGCGACCTCTCTAGGGTGAACAGGGAGCTCGAACACCCGTACGAGCACCCAACGAAGGGATCATTTGATGCCACCGCCCACTCTGCTTGCACCCCCCAATGACGTCGGCGCCGTCGACGAACATGACGTGGACGCCACCTCGACGTCAACGCCGACGTCGAGGCCGGTGCCTCGCGATCGGGCCGTGATCGGACCGATCCGTCGTCGCACCATCGATTCCGTGCTCGTCGCCGCCGGCGCCGTCGTCGCCCTCGTCCTCGTTGCCGCCGGCGGGTTGTTGACGTGGGGCAGCAACTTCGCTGACGACTACGTCGGCGACGAACTGGCCGCCCAGAACATCTTCTTCCCCGACCAAGCCGCCCTCGAAGAAGACGGCCGCGCCGACCTGGTGCAGTACGCCGGCGAGCAGGTCACCACCGGCAGCGAAGCCGAGGCCTACGCCAGCTTTATCGATGGCCACCTCGCCGGGATCGCCGACGGCGCCACCTACGCCGACCTCGGAGCCGTCGAGCGGGCCGCCAACGCCGCGGTCGAAGAAGCCGAAGCCTCCGGAGTCGACGAAGCCACCGTCAGCGACCTCCAAGCCGACGCCGACGCCGTCGCCGGACAGCGCAACAGCCTGTTCAAGGGTGAGACGCTGCGTGGACTGTTGCTGTCCACCTTCGCCTGGTCGACGATCGGCCAGATCGCCGGCATCGGCGCCCTCGTCGCCTTCGTCGCCGCCGCGGCGATGATCGTCCTCGTCGGCCTCGGGATCATCCACCGCCGCAAGCTCACCACCAGCTGACAACCAGACCGCACCAGGCGGCGTCGCAGAGCCCGGTCGGCAACACGCCGACCGGGCCGCGATCGTTCTCGACGGCAGGAGCCTTCATGGCAGCGACCACGATCTCAATGTTTGAACCGCCCGACGTGGCGTGGAGGATGCATCCCTCCAAACTGTCGGTCGTCAAGGCCGTCGGTCGGCGGATGGTGCCGTACCTCATCGAGGCGACGCTCATCCCGACCGCGTTGTTCTACGCGTTCTTCGTCGTCGTCGACCTCAAGTGGGCGATCATCGCGGCCCTGGGCTGGACCTACGCCGCGGTAGGGCGGCGGATCCTCACCGGTCGTCCGATCCCCGGCCTGCTCGTGCTCGCCACGTTGGGGATCTCCGTGCGCACCGTCGTCTTCCTGTTCAACGAGAACCACTTCGTGTACTTCTTCCAGCCGATCATGCGCACCGTCGCCACCGCAACCTTCTTCGCCCTGTCAGTGCTCGTCGGCCGCCCGCTGATCACCCGCTTCGCCGCCGACTTCTGTCCCCTCAGCCCTGACGTCCAGATCCGCCCAGCGGTGGTGCAGTTGTTCCGCCGGCTCACCTACCTGTGGGCGGCCGTCAACGCCCTGGCTGCCGCCGTGAGCTTGACGTTGCTGTTGACGGTGCCGGTAGCCGTGTTCGTCGGCACAGCGACCGTCTCGGCGTGGGTCATCACCTGTAGCGGCGTCGTGTTGACCGTCTCGGACTCGGTCCGCACCGCACGCAACGAAGGACTCCACACCGCGGTCGCCCCCAACGGAAGGTTGCACGCCTACGTCGACCATTCCGGCTGACCCCAAGGGTGCAGCGGCGCGACCACCATCGGCGATCCTTTCGAAGTCTCCACCATGACGTCGTCAACGGACGTCGACTCGCGTCGCGCGCCCCACTTGCACGGACCCGAGGCGAACGCTGTCGCCATCAACGAGAGCGGCCCGTCGGACGCTCTTCACCGAGGCTGTGCGTTGTCGTCACCATCACGGTGCGGCCAGTCCGATCGGACCTCGACCGGCTCCGCATGATCCCCGGCGAGATGCTGGCGAACGCCGGTGATACCGGGCCGTCCGGCGACAAGTCTCGCCAGCGCCACGTAGTCCGGACTAGCCGGATCACCATCGATAACGGCCTCGCCGTCGACAACCTTCAGCAATCGGGCGTCGTGGATCTGTCGCCTTGTTGCGTCCCTGACGACGAACGCGCGGAGTCGAAGTCCGACGCCACATCGCGGTGGGCCGCGCCTTCGGCCGCACCTTGACCGGCGCTCGCCGCGTAGACGTGCCGGACTACTCGGTGATCCGCCGTGGGATTCGGCGACTTTGCGCGAGTGCGCAACCTACCGTAGGTGCACCACAGCGGCATCAACGGCGTCCCAATCAGCTGGGCCGAGCAGTTGCTCGGCGGCCGGGAACATATCGGTCTCCTCTCGAGCCATGTGCGCCTCGAGATTCTTGAGGAGGTCGTCCACACCGTGCCGGTCACGCTTGGCGGACTCGATGAGGTGGACGAGGTGTCCGTGATCGTGCTCGAACAAGCCCAAGTACTCCGGGGGAATCTCGACTTCGCGAAGGGTGTGGAACAGCCCCGCCTCTTCCCGCTCGGTGTGGCGGGCGAGCGTTGTTGTTAGCTCGCCCAACAGCGCGTCGACCTCAGAGTGGGGTTGGTCCGCCGCGTGCCGCAGGGACGCCATGATGCTCATGAGTTCACGGTGCTCGTCGATAAGCCCATCGATCTCGAGGTCTCGATCACCCATAGGTCCTCCAGCCGATCTCAACACCACAGCGCCTTGTTGGGAGACCGTACGCCAGTCGCAGCCGCGGTTCCATGGCAGCCACCGGTCACATCCCCCGCGACTGGGGGGTCAGGCGTCGCGCACCTACCCCGGTCCGCTGGTCGACTACAGCGGCTCGGCGTCGGCCGGCGGAACCGCCCAGCGACCGAGCCCTCATCGATCGAGCCGTAGACAGGCGTGCCCCACGTCGGTCGTTCGAGTTGTCCCCGGAAGGCGGTCCGACGACGAACGAGCTGTCCGTGGGCGGACCATCGACCGACTCCTACGGACCGAGGCCACGCGTCGCCGCCGGCACCGGCCGCCCGACGGGCACCGAATGCTCCGCGGACCACTCGGAGTGACGCGTCCGGAGGGCTATCCGCTTCCTAACAGTGACCACAACGGGTAGTGCCTGGGAGGCGGGTTCGCGTCCCCCGCGAGCACAGATGCTGTGGGTGCTATAGCGAAGCGGATAGCCCTTTCGCGGGGACTATGCCCCTCGGCCGCGTCCTCCAACGCCAGTGAGATGGCGCTCGCGCACTCGCCGATAATCCCAGCCCTGCGACCGAGCTCGACCGAGCAGTTCCGGCGCATCGCAGGGCGACATCGCGCGAAGGCGCGGGAGTAATGCGGCTGCGGACTACCGACCGCTCCTCAATGTGCCGTGTGTCCGGCAAGTCGTGGTCGCGATCGCGAGCACTCCGTCCGTGGCGACTGAGGACTTCAGGCTCGAACGACCGGCGCGGCCAGGGAACTCAGACTCGACGTCGACCTCGCACGGACCCGCGGCCAGGGGGCACGAGCGCTCCAACTTCAGCCGCTCGGCGCGGCCCCCGACCTCATCCACGATTTCATCCCAGAAATCGGCCGGAATCGCGTGACTCGAGATGACATCAGCCGGACGCCGCGAGAGTGAAAGACCTGCTAGATGGCACTGATCGACACCATGCGACGGCTCGACTCTCACTCCAAATCCCGCGCAGTGCGGGCGCAGCGTCGCGTCAGCGTAAGCGCTCGGCAATGCCGTGTACCACCGCGGAAGTGCTCGTCGGCATTGCGTGCGCGTACGTCTTCATCAGCATGTCCGGGCTGTGACCCAGGATGTCAGCGATCGCTCGGAGCTGGCCGATGTCGGTTGCGCCGGCGACCATGTGCGTCGCGGCGGTGTGGCGGAGGCCATGGGACGTGAGCCGGGGAACGCCCGCCTTGTCGACCGCCAGCGCCAACGCACGGTCGTACGACCTCGGCAGCACGAGCCCGCCCTGGCGGTTGGCGATGATCAGATCGTTGTCTTCCCAGGCGCGACCGGCGAGCAGTCGCTCGGTGGCTTGCTCGGACCTGCGCAACTTCAAGGTGTGCAGCGTCTCGTCGTCGAGGGGGATCCGCCGCCGTGACCGCACGTTCTTGGCGTCGCTCCATGCGGCGCCCGCGCTGACGGCGACCACGCTCTGGTCGATCCGCAATGTCTTGGCGTCGAGGTCGAGGTCGTCCCAGTGGAGTGCGAGCAGTTCGCTTCGGCGCAGTCCGTACAACACCCCAAGCCGGAAGCCGACGGCCCATCGGTGCTCGCGTGTCGCCTCCAAGAAGCGACTCACCTCCGCGGCCTCCCACGCCTCGATCTCTTTGACCTTCGCCGGCTTGGCGACGGTGCGGGGGAGCGCGACCCGAGCGGCCGGGCTGCGCGGGATGATCCCCTCGTCGACCGCCTCGGCCAGCGCGGCACGCAGAACCGTGCGACAGATCTGCACACTCCGCCGCGAGAGCTCACCGGCCGACGCCAACCCGCCGATCCACTCGGCGACGTCCTCACGATCCAGCCGGGCCACCGGGATCGCACCCAGGCCCGCCTCGATGTGAGGGATCGCCCACTCGTAGCTCTCCCGCGACTTCAACGTGATGTCGGTCCGCCCGGCGATGTAGCGGCGCACGAGCCAGCTGACCGTCCCGCGCTCGGTGCTGCGGCGGTCTGCCTGCCCGGACCGGGCGGCCGCGAGGGCGGCGCGCTGCGACGCGTATGTGCCGAGCTGCCGCGGCCGATGCTTGCCCGTCGCAGTGTCGATCCCGTCGACCCGTACGACCCACTTGTCACGTTGCTTGCGGACCGTCGGCTGTCCGGCTGCCTTCCACCCCATGTATCACCTCCGGCGTACCCGAAGCCGCTGACTCCTGATACATCGCTGATACATGCGGGTTCGGCTGGCGCTCCATCAGCTTATCACACCAGCTAGATCGGGTCGGGGAGGCGGGATTCGAACCCGCGACCTCCTGCTCCCAAAGCAGGAGCGCTACCAGGCTGCGCTACTCCCCGGTCGGATCGTCAGAGTCTATGGCCCGGGTCGGCCAGGTTCTTCGGAAGAAACGGCGCCATCCGTGACGCCTGAAAGCGCTTGAGAAGTGTCAGTTGGCGCGGGAGGCGGCTTTGGCGAGGCGACGGGCGGCGCGACCGAGCGGCTCGAGGTTGCGGTGGTCGAGGTCGCCGAGCTCGGTGCCGTCGGTGAACAGGATGCGGTAGCGCTGCCAGTTGAAGCCGTTGGCGAGGATCACCTTGCCCTCCGTGCCGGCCGGCACGCCGTGCAGGTCGACCGTCGTGCGCACGCGGTCGCCCATGCGCAGGTCGAGCTGGCCCTCGTGCGGATTCGCCAGCGCGTGCGGCTTCCAGAACTGCATCCCCGCCATTCTTACTCGGAGGCGTCGATGAGCACGGGCACGGACGTGACGACGGTGTTCGGCCGGTACAGCAGCCGGGCCTTGAGAGCGAGCGCCGACTGGTTGTGCAACCACTGCGTCTTCCACTGCGTCACGAACTCGGGGATGATGACCGTGATCACATCATCGGGGCTCTCGGCGTCGAGCTCGTCGAGGTACTCCAGCACCGGTTGGGTCAACTCGCGGTACGGCGAGGAGATCGTGTGCAGGGGGATCGGGATGCCGTACTCCGCCCACGCGTCCATCAGCTCGTCCTGCGCTTCGTGGTCGGTCACGACGGACACGGCGAGCAGGCGCTCGGGCGCCAGCGAGCGGGCGTACTGCACCGCCTCGAGCACGCCGAGATGCACCGACCCGACGAGGACGACGACGAGGTGCGTCCGTCGCGGCACCTTGTAGCCGGGGTCGACCGTGACGGCGGTGCGCACCTTGGCGTAGTGGCGCTGCACGGCACGGAAGGCGATCACGAGCGCCGGGATGATCACCGCGGGGATCCACGCTCCCTCGGTGAACTTGGACACCACCACCACGAGGGCCACGGTGCCCGTCGCGACCGCGCCGATCGCGTTGATCACGAGTGACGGCTTCCACCGCGGTTCGCGCTCGCGGAGGTGATGTCTGACCATGCCGGCCTGGCTGAGCGTGAACCCCGTGAACACCCCGAAGGCGTACAGCGGGATGAGGGCGGAGATGTTCCCCCGGAACACGGCGATCAGCACCCCGGCCGTCACGGCGAGGAACAGGATGCCGTTGGAGAACACCAACTTGTCCCCGCGATTGGCGAGCTGCCGGGGCAGGTACCCATCGCGGGCGATGATCGACGACAGCCCGGGGAACCCTTGGTAGGCCGTGTTGGCGGCCAGGACGAGGATGGCGAACGTGGCCAGCTGGGTGACCCAGAACAGGACGTTCTTGCCGCCGTACACGTGCTCGGCCATCAGGGCGATGCCGGTCGGATCCTCATGTCCTCGGATCGGTTCGAGGTGCGCGGCCAGCACGGAGATGCCGAGGAAGCACACCCCGAGGATCCCGGCCATCAGGGCCAGGGTCGTCGAGGCGTTGCGCGCCTCGGGCTTGCGGAACGCCGGGACGCCGTTGGACACGGCCTCGACACCGGACAACGCGACGGCGCCCGACGAGAACGCGCGCAGCAGCATCAGGGTGGTCAGTGTCGCCGTGCCCTCGGCGAGCTCTTGAGCCTCCTCGGACAGGGTGTCCAGCGGGATCGGGCCGAGGTCGCGGTAGAAGACCCGGTACAGCCCCACGCCGATCAACAACATGAGCATGGCGATGTAGACGTACGTCGGAGGGGCGAAGAGCGAGCCGGACTCCTTCAGACCGCGCAGGTTGGCGACGGTCATCACAACGATCAGGCCCAGACCCAGCGGCACTCGCCACTGGCTGTCGAACCCGAATGCCGACTGGATCGCCAGCACACCACCGGCCACGGAGACGGCGACGGTGAGGATGTAGTCGGTGAGCAATGACGCGCCGGCGACGAGCGACGGCATCTCGCCGAGGTTGCGCCGAGCGACGACGTAGGCGCCCCCACCCGACGGGTAGGCGTGGATCGTCTGGCGGTAGGACAGCACGACGATCACGAGGAGCACGCACACGACGATCGCCAGCGGCACGAGCTTGGTGAACGCGGCGAGGCCGATCCCCGCTTGGGCGACGAGCACGAGCACGATCTCGTCGGTGGCGTACGCCGTCGAGGAGATGGCGTCGGAGGCGAAGATCGGCAGCGCGACGCGCTTGTGAAGGCGCTGGTGGCCTTCATCGGCCGTGGCGATCGGACGGCCGATCAAGATCCGTTTCGCCAACGACACCATCTCGCCTGACACCGTACGTGTTGCCGCTCCTACACTGCGGCTCCGTGCACGTCGTCATCGTCGGCTGCGGTCGGGTGGGCTCCTCGCTCGGTCGCCAGTTGACCGGCGATGGCCACTCGGTGGCGATCATCGATCGGCGCGCCGAGGCGTTCTCCCGACTCGGGGCGGACTTCGCTGGTACCACCGTGCAGGGAATCGGCTTCGACCGCGACCGGCTCGTCGAGGCGGGCATCGACCAGGCCGGCGCCGTCGCCGCCGTGACGAGCGGAGACAACTCCAACATTCTCGTCGCTCGCGTCGCCCGCGAGAACTTCGGCATCGAGCACGTCGTCGCCCGCATCTACGACCCGCGGCGCGCCGTCATCTACCAGCGTCTCGGGATCATGACCGTCGCCACCGTCGCGTGGACGAGCGACCAGGTCCTGCGCCGGCTCATCCCCGAGGCGACGCCGGCCGAGTGGACCGACCCGACGGCGAAGGTGTGCCTGATCGACCGCACGCTCGCACGACGGCTGGGCCGGCCATCCGATCCCCGAGGTCGAGGAGGCGATCGGCGCGCGGGTCGTGGCGATCAACCGCATGGGCGCGGCGACGATCCCCACGGCGCGCACCGTCGCCCAGGCCGGCGACGTCGTGTACGTCGCCGTCGAGGTCGCCCGGCAGGACGAGGTCGACGCCGCCCTGCACGCGCCACCGGGGAAGGGGCACTGACGATGCGGTGGTCATCGCCGGAGGCGGCAGCGTGGGCCGCTTCATCGCCGAGCAGCTGCACGGTGCCGATCACGACGTGACCATCATCGACAACGACCCGCGCATCGTCGGCCAGGCACGGCGCTCCGGCGAACCCGCTGGCGTCACGTGGTACGAGGGCGACGCCTGCGAGCTGTCCACGCTCAGCGCGGCGAACGTCGACACGGCGGAGGTCGTGGCCGCGGTCACCGGCGACGACGAGGACAACCTCGTCATCTCCCTGCTCGCCAAGCAGGAGTTCGGTGTGCCCCGTGTCGTCGCCCGGGTGAACAACCCGAAGAACGAGTGGATGTTCAACGACCTCTGGGGCGTCGACGTCTCGGTGTCGACGCCCCACCTCATCACCGCGCTGGTGGAGGAGGCGGTGAGCGTCGGCACGTTCGTCCGCCTGCTCTCCTTCGAGGGCGGCAAGGCGCGCCTGGCCGAGGTGCGCCTCGCCGAGGGCTCACCGGCCGACGGCAAGGAGATCGTCGACCTCGGCGTGCCACGCGACGCCACGGTCGTCGCCGTGCTGCGCGACGAGACCCTGATCGTGCCGCGCGGCGACACCGTGCTGCGCGTGGGCGACGAGGTCGTCGTGCTCGTGACCGACGAGTCCGAGCCCGACGTGCGCGCCCTGCTCGTGGCCCCCCACTGAACCAGGGACTACGGAACGAGGGTGTAGGCCGGGTTGTAGATCAGCGAGCGGTTGCCGCGGTCGACGGCGACGCCCTCGAGGACCATCGCCCGGCCGTGCTCGATGCCGGGGATCCGCCGGCGTCCGGCGAACACTGCGGTGACCGTGCCGCTGCCGTCCGTGATGATCACCTCCAGGTTGGGCACGCCGTTGCGCGGGGTGACGACGACGCGCTTGACCTCGCCGCCGACGCGGATCGGTACGCGATGGCGGAGCTGGTCGAGGGGGGTGACGTCGAGCCCGCGGCAGCGGTCCTGGAGGCGGGTGCGGTCGAGCTGGTCGACCGATGCGCCGAGGCGCTGGCGCAGCGACATGCGAGCCACGGGACCACGCTACTGGTGCGGCTGAGCCGCGGAACGCGGCGCGCCCGAGTGGCCGCTCCCGATACCCTCGATCACCTGTGAAGAGCACGCTCGAGGCCCTCGAAGGGAACAAGGTCAAGTTGTCGGTCGACGTCGACGAGGCCGAGTTCGACAAGGACATCGACGCCGCCTTCAAGAAGATCGCCCGTGAGGTCCGGCTGCCGGGTTTCCGGGCCGGCAAGGCACCGCGGCGGGTGCTCGAGGCGCGCATCGGCATCGCCCCGGCCCGCGAGCAGGCGTTGCGCGACTCGATCCCGCAGTACCTCGCCAAGGCCGTCCGCGAGCACGACGTCGACCTGATCGCCTCGCCGGAGGTGAACATCACGAGCGGTGAGGAGGAGGGTCCGGTCGGCTTCGACGCCACCTGCGAGGTGCGCCCGGAGGTCACCGTTCCCGGCTACGACGAGCTGCGCGTCGAGCTGCCCGCCCCGGTCGCCACCGACGCCGAGGTCGACGAGGCGCTGCAGTCCCAGCTGCGTCGCCACGGCGAGCTCGTCGATGCCGGCCGTCCGGCAACCCGGGGCGACTTCGTGACGCTCGACCTCGAAGCGACCCGCGACGGCGAGGAGGTCGCCGGGCTGAACACCGAGGACTGGTCCTACGAGGTCGGCCAGGGCTGGGTGGCCGACGACTTCGACGACCGACTCGGCGGTGCATCCGCCGGCGACGAGCTGACGTTCACGACGACGCCGAAGGGCACCGACACGGAGGCAGACTTCGTGGTCAAGGTCAGCAAGGTCCAGCAGCTCGTCGTCCCCGAGGCGACCGACGAGTGGGTCGAGGAGAACCTCGGCGAGGAGAGCGTCGCGGCATGGCGGGCGACCGTCAGCGAGCGCATCACCGCCTCCAAGCTCAACCAGACCCGCCAGGAGCTGGTCGGCCGGGTGACCGAGGCACTGACCGCGCTCACCGACGTCGAGCCGCCCGAGCCGCTCGTGCAGAGCGACCTGCAGCGGCGCGTCGAAGGCACGGTCCGCCAGCTGCAGTCACAGGGCATCAGCATGGAGCAGTGGTTCTCGGTCACCGGCCAGGACGCCAACTCGTTCGTCGAGAGCCTGCGCGGCGCGTCGGCGCAGGCCGTCAAGGCCGACCTGGCGCTGCGTGCGGTCGCCGCCGCCGAGGCCATCGAGGCCGACGAAGGTGACCTCGCCGCCGAGTACGAGCGGATGGCTGTGATGGCCAAGCAGAAGCCGAACCAGGTGCGCAAGGCGTACGAACGCAACGACCTCGTCCCCGAGCTCGTCGCCCAGATCCGCAAGTCCAAGGCCCTCGACTGGCTGCTGCACCACGTCGATCTCGTCGATCCCGACGGCCACACCCTCGACCGCGACCTCATCCTCGGTCACACCCACGACGACGAGTCCGCGGACGACGTCGAGACCGCCGACACCCTCCAGGAGCTCGTGCCGTGAACTTCTCCAACTACCTCGTCCCCAACGTCGTCGAGCAGACCAGCCGCGGCGAGCGTGCGTACGACCTGTACAGCCGGCTGCTGAAGGAGAACATCATCTTCTTGCAGACGCCGATCGACGACCAGATCGCCAGCCTCATCTGCGCCCAGTTGATCCACCTCGAGTCGGAGAACCCCGACAAGGACATCAACATCTACATCAACAGCCCAGGTGGGGACATCACCTCGCTGTTCGCCATCTACGACACGATGCAGTTCATCCGCAACGACATCGCCACGATCTGCCTCGGCCAGGCGGCGTCGGCGGCGGCCGTGCTGCTCGCCGCCGGCACCAAGGGCAAGCGCCTGGCGCTGCCGCACTCGCGGATCCTGCTGCACCAGCCGCACGGCGCCGTCGGCTACGGCCAGGTCACCGACCTGGAGATCGCCGCCAGGGAGATCCTGCGCATGCGTGACCTCCTGGAGGAGCTGCTGGCCAAGCACACCGGCCAGCCGCTCGAGCGGGTCCACAACGACACGGACCGCGACTTCGTGATGGAAGCGGACGAGGCTCTCGCGTATGGCATCATCGACAGTGTGATCGAGTCCCGAGAGATGTCCGACCGCTCGGGCGCGATCCGCTGACGGTCGAGACGACGGACAACCGGCAGGGGGACGACGAGCGTGGCCAAATTCGGTGACACCGGCGAACTGCTCAAGTGCTCGTTCTGTGGCAAGTCGCAGAAGCAGGTCCGCAAGCTGATCGCCGGCCCAGGCGTGTACATCTGCGACGAGTGCATCGACCTGTGCAACGAGATCATCGAGGAGGAGCTCACCGAGACGGCCGAGCTGAGCTTCGACCACCTGCCCAACCCGCGTGAGATCCGCTCGTTCCTCGACGACTACGTCGTCGGCCAGGAGAGCGCCAAGAAGATCCTCTCCGTCGCCGTCTACAACCACTACCGGCGCATCCAGTACCAGCAGTCGATGGGCGTCGGCCGGCGCGACGAGGTCGAGCTGGCGAAGTCGAACATCCTCCTGCTCGGCCCCACGGGCTGCGGCAAGACGCACCTGGCCCAGACGCTGGCCCGGCTGCTCAACGTGCCCTTCGCCGTCGCCGACGCCACGGCGCTGACCGAGGCCGGCTACGTCGGCGAGGACGTCGAGAACATCCTGCTCAAGCTGATCCAGGCCGCCGACTTCGACGTCAAGCGGGCCGAGACGGGGATCATCTACATCGACGAGATCGACAAGATCGCCCGCAAGAGCGAGAACCCGTCGATCACCCGTGACGTCTCCGGCGAGGGTGTGCAGCAGGCGCTGCTGAAGATCCTCGAGGGCACGCAGGCGTCGGTGCCCCCGCAGGGCGGGCGCAAGCACCCGCACCAGGAGTTCATCCAGATCGACACGACGAACGTGCTGTTCATCCTCGGTGGCGCGTTCTCCGGGCTGGAGCAGATCATCGAGAGCCGCATCGGCCACAAGGGCGTCGGCTTCCACGGCACGGTGAAGTCGAAGTCCGAGCGCGATCCGGGCGAGCTGTTCGCCCAGGTGCTGCCCGAGGACCTCGTCAAGTACGGGATGATCCCCGAGTTCATCGGCCGGCTGCCGACGATGGGGGCGGTGCGCTCGCTCGACCAGGAGGCGCTGGTGCGCATCCTCACCGAGCCGAAGAACGCGCTCGTTCGGCAGTACCAGAAGGTGTTCGAGTTCGAGGACGTCGAGCTGGAGTTCAGCGCCGACGGCCTGGAGGCGATCGCCGACCAGGCGCTGCTGCGCGGCACCGGCGCCCGCGGCCTGCGGGCGATCCTCGAAGAGGTGCTGCTGAACACGATGTACGACCTGCCCGGGCGCACCGACGTCGGCAAGGTGCTCATCGACACCGAGACGGTCCTGGAGAAGGTGAACCCGACGCTCGTGCCGCGGGAGTCGGGCCGCTCCCGGCCACGCCGCGCCGCCAGCTGACCACGCGGTGGACTACGCCGACGCGCTGGCGTACCTCGACGAGCACGCGTCGTACGAGAAGACCGGGCGGATCACGTCACCCACGCTGGAGCCGATCACGCGGCTGGTGACGGCGATGGGCGATCCGCAGCACGCCTACCCCGTCATCCACATCACCGGGACGAACGGCAAGGGGTCGACGGCGCAGATGGTGACGCGCCTGTTGATGGCCCAGGGCCTGAGCGTCGGCACGTACACCAGCCCACACCTCGAGCGGGTCAACGAGCGCCTCGCCAGCAACGCCGAGCCGATCGGCGACGACGAGCTCGCCGAGCAGATCGCCGCCGTCGCCGATCTCGAAGGGCTGACCGGCGTCCGCCCGTCGTACTTCGAGGCGTGCACGGCGGCGGCGTTCCGCTGGTTCGCCGACATCGCCGTCGACGTCGCCGTCGTCGAGGTCGGTCTGCTCGGGCGCTGGGACGCCACCAACGTCGTCTCCGCCCAGGTCGCCGTGATCACCAACATCGGCATGGACCACACCGAGTTCGCCGGGCCGACGCTCGACGACATCGCCCGGGAGAAGGCGGGGATCGTCGAGCCGTCGTCGGCGGTGGTGATCGGCGAGACCGAGCCGGCGATCGTCGCCGTGCTCAGCGAGCCGCCGGCGGCGTCCCGGCTGCTGCGCGGCGTCGACTTCGAGACCGCCGGCAACCAGCTCGGCGTCGGCGGGCGGCTGGTCGACATCCGCACGCCGACGACGATCTACCCGGAGGTGTTCGTGCCGCTGCACGGCGCCCACCAGGGCGACAACGCCTCGATCGCCCTGACCGCGACGGAGGCGTTCTTCGCCGCGCCGCTGGCGCCGGACGTCGTGACCGAGGCGTTCGGGGCGGTCAGCGTGCCCGGGCGCTTCGAGGTGCTCGGACACCAGCCGCTGGTCGATCGTCGACGGCGCGCACAACCCGACGGGCGCCGACACGTGCGCCCAGGTGTTCTTCGACGACTTCCAGCCGGAGGGCCGGCGGATCCTCGTCGTCGGCACGCTGCGCGAACCGACGGCGATGCTCGAGGCGCTGCGCGCCGACGAGTTCGACGTCGTCGTCGCCTGCACCGCGCCGTCGCCGCGCGCCGCCCCGGTTCAGGAGGTCGCCAAGGCGGCCGTCGCCCTCGGCTGCGACGAGGTGCTCGCCGCCGACACCGTCGCCGGCGCCTGCGCCCTGGCGATGCGCAACGCCGACGGCGACGACGCCATCCTCGCCACCGGCTCGATCTACGTCGCCGGCGCCGCCCGCCCCGCCCTCCGCTCCCTCACCCCCTGACATCTGGGCGGGAATCTCGCCAACCCGCTTCTGGGCGCGGATCTCGTCAGCATGCCGGCGAGGATCGCCGCCCAGAAGGTGCGGTGCCCAGCGACTGACGTTCCGGCGGATCCGCTCCGCCTCCTTGCTGGGCGGCGGATGATCGCTCGGTACGTGAAGCGCAGCACCACGTAGCCCGAGCGCCGTGAGCTCGGCGTCCCTCGTGCGGTCCTTCTCGAACTGCGCGCGGTCGAGTCCGTGCGTCGACCAGCCGTCGCACTCCAGGATGATCGGGCTGTCGATGATCCGGAAGTCGACCTCGTACCCGGCGATGATCGGGTGGAACTCGGCAGGCGGGAGCCCGTGCCGCTGCAGCAGCGCCGCATCGCCGGCTCGAGCAGGCTGTCGACCGGCTTGCCGTCGAGCACCCAGTCGTCGAGCGCGTCGCGGAGCGCCGGCACGCCCGGTCGGCCGCGCCGCGCGTGTCGGTCGACGGCCTTGCGCAGGGCGGCCGGCGACGCCAGCCCGGTCGTGACGACGTGCCCAACGGCGCGCCGGCACGGCCGCCGCATCCAGCGCACCCAGGTCGCACAGCGTGCGCAGGATGTTGGTGGTCCTGATGTTGGTCGCGCAGCACCGGCGTGAGGTCCTTGAGGTCACGCGGCCGGTGCACGTCGGCGCCGGCGACCCTCGCCTCGCGAGCGCGGCGGGGGAGCGAGCACGTCGACGGGGTCGTCGTCCGGCCGCGGGATGCCCCAGAGGAGCGCCGCCGAGCGGTGCGACGCCATCGCGTCGCGGCCGGCCGCCATCACGGCGGCGCAGATGCGCCTGGGCGACGGGTCGCTCCGCTGCCGATCATCCGGGCGACGCCTGGATGGACGGGCTCGATGCAGTCCGAGCTCGATCGCTCGGTACCACGAGCGGTCGGGGATCCCGGCGAGCGCGAACGCTCGGCGGGTGACGAGGCCGTGGTGCTCGCGGGCGAACTGGTCGAGAGGCCTGAGGTCCATGCCCGTCCTGGGTGTCGCCACGATCGGAAAGCGGAACGCCCTCCGCATCTGGGCGGCGATCTCGCCGACGCTCGGCGAGGATCGCCGCCCAGAAGCCGGTGTGGCGAGGATCGCGCCCAGATGGACGGTGGTTACCCGGCGGTAGGGTGGTTGGCCATGTCTGATCGCACGCTCGTCCTGTTGAAGCCCGACGCCGTCGAGCGCGGGCTGGTCGGGACCATCCTCGGGCGGTTCGAGGCCAAGGGCCTGCGCATCGTCGCCCTCGACCAGCGCACGCTGGACAACGAGACCCTCGCCCGGCACTACGAGGAGCACGTCGGCAAGGGCTTCTACGACGACCTCGTCACGTTCATGAGCCGTGGCCCCGTCGTCGCCCTCGTCCTCGAAGGGCCCGGAGGACACGTGGGAGGTCGTGCGCACGATGATGGGCGCCACCAACCCCCGCCAGGCCGCCCCCGGCACGATCCGCGGCGACCTCGGCATCCTGTTCACCGAGAACCTGGTGCACGGCAGCGACTCGGCCGCCTCGGCCGAGCGCGAGGTCAGCATCTTCTTCCCCGCTCTGTAACCTTCGACGGATGGCTCGCAACAACCCGCTGAGCCTCGGTCGTGACCTCGCCATCGACCTCGGCACCGCCAACACGCTGATCTACGTCCGCGGCCAGGGCATCGTCCTCGACGAGCCGTCGGTCGTGGCGATCAACGTCAACGACGGCCGGCCCGTCGCCGTCGGCCTCGAGGCCAAGCGGATGATGGGCCGCACGCCGAACCACATCAAGGCGATCCGCCCGCTGAAGGACGGCGTCATCGCCGACTTCGAGGTCTGCGAGAAGATGCTCCGCTACTTCATCCAGCGGGTGCACGCCAGCAAGTGGAACAAGCCGCGCATGGTCATCTGCGTGCCGTCGGGCATCACCGGCGTCGAGCAGCGAGCCGTGCAGGACGCCGCCGAGTACGCCGGCGCCCGCAAGCCGGTGCACATCATCGAGGAGCCGATGGCCGCGGCGATCGGCGCCAACCTGCCCGTCCACGAGCCGTCGGGCAACATGATCGTCGACATCGGCGGCGGCACCACCGAGGTCGCCGTCATCTCCCTCGGCGGCATCGTCACGGCGCAGTCGGTACGCGTCGCCGGCGACGAGCTCGACGACGCCGTGATGCAGTACGTCAAGAAGGAGTTCTCCCTCGCCATCGGTGACCGCACGGCCGAGGAGATCAAGATCCAGATGGGCTCGGCCTGGCCGATGGAGGAGGAGCTGACCGCCGACATCCGCGGCCGCGACCTCATCAGCGGCCTGCCGCGCACGATCCAGGTGACCACCGAGCACGTCCGCGAGGCGCTCGCCGAACCGGTCGCCGCCATCGTCGACGCCGTCAAGACCACGCTCGACAAGACGCCGCCCGAGCTCGCCGCCGACATCATGGAGGACGGCATCACGCTCACCGGTGGTGGTGCGCTGCTCGGCGGCATCGACGAGCGCCTCGCCCACGAGACCGGCATGCCGATCCGGGTCGCCGACGAACCGCTGTACAGCGTCGTCATCGGCTCGGGCCGCGCGCTGGAGAACATCGACGCCATGCGGGGTCTGATGTCACTCGGTGGGGATGATTGATCTGACCTGACGCTCCGATGCCGCTGTACACGCCGGGACGTCGCCGGGCGATCATCCTGCTGCTGCTCACGTCGGCCCTGCTGCTGACGCTCGACCTGCGCGGCAACGCCGTGTTCGACGCCGCCCGCTCCGGGTTCACGACGATCGTCGAGCCGTTCGAGGCTGCCGCCGACGTCGTCACGAGGCCGGTGCGCAACGCGTGGCGCGGCATCACCGACTACGAGGACGTGCTCGAGGAGAACGAGCAGCTGCGTGACCAGATCGACGCCCAGCGCGGCGACCAGGTGGCCGCCCAGGCGGCGATCCAGGACTACCAGGAGCTGCTCCGGCACAACAACATCCCGTTCCTCGGGGACTACCCGCGTGTCGTGGCGACGGTCGTCGGCGTCAGCCCGAGCAACCTCGACCAGGTCATCGAGATCAACAAGGGCTCCAACGACAACATCGACGTCGGCATGGCGGTCGTGGTCGACGGCGGTCTCGTCGGCAAGGTGACGGCACCGGTGTTGCCCAACCGGGCCAACGTCATGTTGATCCGCGACACCCGCTACGCCACGTCGGTGAAGATCGTGCCCGGCGCCCCGCCGGAGACGACGACCACGACGGCCGCACCGACGTCGTCGACGACCCCGGCGGCACCACCGCCCGAGGCACCGCCGTCGTCGCCGCCTCCCGCCGAGTCCACGACGACATCGAGCACGACCACGACGACCATCGACCCGACGAACAACCGCGACACCGGCCAGCTCCGCGGCCGCGGCCCGAACCAGCTGCCTCAGGTCGACCTGCTCGACGACAGCCCGGTGTTCGGACGCATCGTCGAGGGCGACATCGTGCTCACCGCCGGCGGCACGGAGAGCCTGGCGCCGCCGGACATCCCCGTCGGCTTCGTGCGCAACGTCGTCAATCGGTCGTCAGCCGAAGGGCCGCTGCTGGAGATCGAGACGCTCGCCGACCTCGACCGCCTGCACTTCGTGACCATCGTGCTGTACAAGCCGGAGTCCGAGGTCACGCCACCGATCGACACCCAGGCTGACGGCTGACCGATGCTGGCGTCGATCGTGCAGGGACCGTTGCTGCGCCTGTTCTCCGTCGGCCTCGTCGTGCTCGCCTTTCAGCGCACGCTGTTCGCCGACCTGCGTCCCGCCGGCGTGTCGCTCCAGGTCATGCTCGCCCTCGCCGCCGCGGCCGGCGCCGCTGGTGGCCCGCAGAAGGGCGCCCTCGCCGGCTTCGTGCTCGGTCTGATGTACGACCTGTCCGTCGGCACGCCGCTCGGCTCGTCGTCGCTGGCCATGGGCGTCGGCGGCTTCGTCGCCGGGTACGTGCAGTCGATCACCATCGAGCGGAGCTGGTGGCTGGCAGCACTGTTCACCGGGCTCGGCGCCGCCGTGGGCGAGGCGATGGTCCCTGTCATCCGCACGTTCGTGGGCGAAGAGCAGGTCTTCGAGCCGCGCCTCGGTATCGTCGTCGGGGTTGTCGCAGTGGGCGCCATGGTGCTCAGCCCGCTGCTTGTCCCCGTGGGGCGATGGTGCATGCGCATCAGGCGCCCGGAGTGGAAAGCTCCGAAGGAAGCATGATCGCGATTGTGAAGAGGACCGCGTGCCGCGCTGCGAGCGACCGAGCGCCAGCGAGGAAGCGTCCAGCAACTGCGCAGGCTGCAGGTGGTGTGGCCGGGGAACGCAGTGATGGCGATGCTCGCGGATAGGCGCGCCGCGCGCCTGGGCATCCTCGCCCTCGTCGCCACGCTGCTGCTCGGCGCCATCGGGGCCCGCCTGTGGTTCCTGCAGACAGTGCAGGCCGAGTCGCTGCAGCAGACGGTCGACGCCAGCAAGACCAAGACCGTGCGCCTGCTGCCCGAGCGCGGCCGCATCGTCGACATCGACGGGCGCATCCTCGCCGACAACGAGCGCGTGCTCACGGTCAGCATCGACTGGGACGTCCTGCAACAGGACACCGACAGGGCGGAGCTGTTCACCCGCCTGTCCGGCTGGTTGGAGATGCCCCTCGACGAGATGGAGGAGCGCTACGACTCCGAGCGCTACAGCCGGTACAAGCCGATGCCGGTCAAGGAGAACGTCAAGGAATCCGTGGCCATCGCCATCAACGAGCGCATCGAGGACTTCCCGGGCGTGTCGATCGTCGAGGACTGGCGGCGGGTGTACCCGTACGCGCCGCTCGGCGCCCACGTCCTGGGCTACATGGGCGCGATCACCGCCGAGGACCAAGCTCACTACGACGAAATCGGCTACGACACGTCCGTCGGCGGCGAGCGCGTCGGGCGCAGCGGCGTCGAGCTGGGGATGGAGGACGTGCTCCACGGCAAGTGGGGTGAGGTGGTCTACGAGGTCGACGCCAACAACCGCATCGTCCGCGAGATCAGCTACGAGGCACCGGTCAACGGGATGGACGTGCAAGCTGTCCATCGACCTCGACTACCAGCAATACGCCGAGCGCCTGCTGCAGACCCAGCTGCGCCTGCGGCGCCAGTTCACCGTCGCCAACCCGGAGGTCGAGCGCTTCCAGCAGGACGGCACGGTCCGCCTCGAGCCGATGGACCCGAGCCTCGCCGTGGGCACCCAGGTCGCCTACAAGGCGCCGGCCGGTTCGGTGACGGTCATGGACCAGCAAACCGGGCAGATCATCGCCATGGCCAGCTACCCGACGTTCGACAACCGCTGGTTCGAGGCCGACGTCGACGGCGAGAAGTTCAACGACCTGTTCCCGATCGACGACATCGACCCCGACGACGCCGTGCTGACGAACCGGGCGATCCAGGGGCAGTACAACGTCGGGTCGGCGTTCAAGCCGTTCGTCGCCTACGCCGCGCTGGCGACCGGGCGGATGAGCCCGACCACGACCTACAACGACCGGGGCGTGTACAAGCTGCAGTCGATCGAGGACGACGTGTGCGCCAGGGGCGTGCGCTGCGAGTTCCGCAACTCGTTCTGCCCCCACCTGAACGGCCCGTGTGTCTACGGGACGGTGAACGTGAGGACGTCACTCGCGGTGTCGAGCGACGCCTTCTACTACAAGCTCGGCGAGGACTTCTACATCACGCCGGGCACGCAGCTGCAGGACCACGTTCGCCAGTTCGGCTTCGGTACCGATCCGGGCGTCGACCTGCCCTTCGCCTTCGACGGACGGGTGCCGACGAACGAGCTCAAGGCGCAACTCGTCGAGGACGGGGTGCTCGACCCGCAGGAGACAGCGAACCTGCAGCCGGGTGACCTCCTGCAGATGGCCATCGGGCAGGGCCTGATGGCGGCCAGCCCGATGCAGCTCGCCGTCGGGTACGCCGCCATCGTCAACGGCGGCAACGTGCTCACCCCCCATGTCGTGCGCGCCGTGCTGGCGCCGGAGACGCCGGACGGCGAACCCGGTTTCGTCGACCTGGCCCAGGCCGAGGTGATCTCCGAGACGGTGCCCCAGGCACGGCAGATCCCGATGGGCGAGGAGCTGGCCAAGCCGATCATCGAGGGCGTCCGCCAGAACGTCACCGGTCCCGGCGTCAACGGTCGCTCGACGACCGCCGAGGAGCTGTTCGACATCGGCTATCCCGAGCCGCAGGCGATCCCGATCGGCGGCAAGACCGGGACGGCGCAGGGGTTCAGGAGCTACCCGTGGAACGACTCGTCGACGTTCGCCGCCTTCAGCCTCGATCCGGCACGGCCGTACACGGTGGTCTCGTACCTCGAGAAGGCCGGATTCGGCTCGACTGGCGCGGCGCCGGTCGTCAAGTGCATGTATCTCGCCCTGTCCGGCGTGACGCCACTCGACCCGGTCGCCATCTCCGAGCCGCTGGACCTCGCCAGCGACGAGCCGGCGGAGTCGCTGCCGAACGTCGATCCGGCGTGCATGCAGAGCACCAACAACGACCCGGTGCGACCCTCAGGCGGGGACTAACCCGTGGCATTGTCCATGCTGCAGCGCAAGCCGGACTCCGGGCTCGGCAACATCCGCTCCAGCCCGGCCGATCCGAGCCGCAACATCGACTGGGTGCTGATGACGGCCCAGGCAGCGTTGACGATCGCCGGCTGCTTCGTCGTGTTCTCGGCGACGCGCACGCGCACCGCCGATCCCTACACGTACGTCACCCGCCAGGTGATCTTCGCCATCGTCGCCGCCGTGGTGATGGTGGTCGTGATGGCCATCGACTACCAGTGGCTCAAGGAGCGCGCCCGGACGCTGTACCTCCTCACCACGGCTGCGCTGTTCGGGCTGGCGGTCTACGGAATCGCCGTGCCGGGGACCGTGCTGGCCGTCGACATCGGCCCGATCCAGATCCAGCCGGCGGAGTTCGCCAAGTTCACCGTGCTCCTCGCCCTGTGTGCCTACCTCAGCGATGAGCGCGGCGACGAGGTCAGCTACCCGCGGTTCCTCGGCGGCCTGATGATCGTCGGGCTGCCGGCGATCCTCATCATCATCCAGCCCGATCTCGGCACGGCCTCGGTGCTCATCGCCATGGCCATGGGCGTCCTCCTCGTCGCCGGAGCCAAGGCCCGCTACATCGCCGCCATCAGCCTGCTCTCGCTGCTCACCTTGGGCGCGGCGTTCGTCGCCCGGCTCGTCAATCCGTACCAGCTCGAGCGGGTGCGTGTGTTCTTCGACGAGAACAACCCCGAACTGCAGGATCAGGTGTACCAGGTCAACAACGCCGTCCACGCGGTCGGCACCGGTGGCCTGTTCGGGAAGGGGTGGCTGCAAGGGCCGCTGACCAACGGCCGGGACATCCCGGTCATCTGGGCCGACTTCCCGTTCGCCGCGGTCGGTGAGCAGTTCGGCCTCGTCGGCTGCGCGGTGTTGCTGCTGCTGTTCGCCGTCGTTCTGATGCGCATCTGGCGCATCGCCCACCTGTCGCGTGACCTGTTCGGCACCTACCTCTGTGCCGGCGTGTTCACGATGCTGCTCTGGCAGGTGTTCCAGAACATCGGCATGACCGTCAAGATCATGCCGGTCACCGGGCTGCCGATGCCGTTCATCTCCTACGGCGGCTCGGGCGTGATCACCTGGTTCGCCCTGCTCGGTCTCGTGCAGAGCGTGCACATGCGGCGGATGCGGGAGCGAGCGAACGATGAGCGAGCTCTGGACGCGGCTCGAACCGCTCCTCGGCCAGGTGCAGAAGCCGGCGCGGTACATCGGCTGCGAGGACGGCGCGGTCGTCCCGCGGCACGCACCGGGGAAGGTGTCCTGGCTGCTCGCCTATCCCGACACGTACGAGGTCGGCCTGCCCAACCAGGGCCTGCAGATCCTCTACGAGATCCTCAACGAGCGCGACGACGCCGTCGCCGAGCGCACGTACGCACCGTGGCGCGACCTGTCGCAATTGCTGCGACAGGCGGGCGTCCCGCTGTTCTCCGTCGACACCCACCGCCCGGCGGGCGAGTTCGACCTGCTGGCGTTCAACCTGTCGTCGGAGCTGGTGTTCACCAACCTGCTCGACATGGTCGACCTGGCCGGCGTGCCGGTGCGCGCCGCCGACCGTCGCCCGGAGCACCCACTCGTCGTCATCGGCGGCCATGCCGCGTTCAACCCGGAGCCGCTCGCCGACTTCGTCGACGCCGTCGTGCTCGGCGACGGCGAGGAGGTCGTCGGCGAGATCACCGAGGTCGTCGGAGCATGGTCGCGCGGCGGGCGAGCCAACCGTGAGGCGGTGCTGCACGAGCTGTCCCAGATCCCGGGCGTGTACGTGCCCTCGATGTACGACGTCGAGTACGACGGCCCATCCATCGTCGCCGTCACGCCACGGTACGCCGACGTGCCGGCAACGGTCGACAAGCGGACGGTCGCCGATCTCGGTCAGTGGCCGTACCCCAAGCACCAGCTCGTGCCGCTGACCGAGGTCGTTCACGACCGCCTCAACGTCGAGGTCTTTCGCGGCTGCACACGGGGGTGCCGGTTCTGTCAGGCGGGCATGATCACCCGTCCGGTACGCGAGCGCCCGGCCGAGCAGGTCCGCACGATGGTCGCCGAGGGGCTGCGACGGACCGGATATGACGAGGTCAGCCTGACGTCGCTGTCGACCGCCGACTTCAGCGCCATCGACGACGTCGTCGCCGGCATCCTCGGCGATCGCGCCGTGTCGGCCCCAGGATGCCCGACGACGGTGAACCTGCCATCGCTGCGCGTCGACGCGTTCACCGTCGCGCTCGCCGGGCAGGTCGCCGGTGGACGGCGCAGCGGGTTGACGTTCGCCCCGGAGGCCGGGACGTGGCGGCTGCGCACCGTCATCAACAAGCTGATCACCGAGGACGACCTGTACGGCGCCGTCGACGCCGCCTATGCCGAGGGGTGGACGCGGATCAAGCTGTACTTCCTCACCGGCCTGCCGACCGAGACCGATGAGGACACGGTGGGGATCGCCGAGCTGGCGCGCAACTGCGTGGCCATCGGGCGCCGTCGCGACCGGCGGGCGTCGGTGACGGCGAGCGTCGGCGGGTTCGTGCCCAAGCCGCACACTCCGTTCCAGTGGTTCGGCCAGAACACGCTCGACGAGTTCCGGCGCAAGATCGGGCTGCTGCGCACGGCGACGCACAAGGACGCCAACGTGCGCCTCAAGTGGCACGACCCGGAGGCGACCGTGGCCGAGGGGATCGCCAGCCGGGGTGATCGACGCATCGGTCGGGTGATCGAGCGGGTGTGGCGCGATGGCGGGACGTTCCAGGAGTGGGGCGAGTGCTTCGATCTGCGCCGCTGGACCGACGCCCTGGCTGCCGAGGGGCTGTCGCTCGACTGGTACGTGCACCGCCACCGCCCGAGGGCGAGGTGCTGCCGTGGGACCACCTGACCGCCGGTCTGCACAAGGACTTCCTCTGGGACGACTGGCGGGCCGCCCTCGCCGGCAGCGGGATCGAGGATTGCCGGTGGACGCCGTGCTACGACTGCGGGGTGTGCACCGGGTATGGGATCGAGCACGTGGTGGCCTCGCCCGTCGCACCGGCCGGTGGCAGCCAGGGAACCGGTCAGGATCTGGCCCGTGGTGGCGAGGTGCCCGTGCTGATCCGAGGTGGCCGATGAGGCTGCGGATGCGCTACGCCAAGCTGGGCAAGGTGCGCTTCACCAGCCACCGGGACACGGCGCGCATCTGGGAGCGGGCGCTGCGCCGGCTCGGCATGCCGGTGGCGACGAGCGGCGGGTTCACGCCGCGGCCACGGCTGAGCTTCGGCCTGGCCCTGCCCACGGGCGCCGAGTCCCTCGCCGAGTACCTCGACGTCGAGCTCACCGACGATCGCGCCAGTGGCCGTTTTCGGGATTTCGGCCAACTGGTTGGGGAGCTGACCGAGGTGCTCCCCGTCGGGTTCACTGCGCTCATGGCCGGCGAGGTGACGGCGCCGGGATCGCTGCAGGAGATCGTGACCTCGGTGACGTGGGAGCTGACGGTTCCCGACGGTCTCGACACGGCAGCCGCCGTCGAGCGTGTGCTCGGCGCGGACGAGTTGCCGCTCGAGCGAGAGCGCAAGGGCGAACGTCGCGTCGACGACGTCCGCCCGCAGATCGTGTCGTTGGCGGTCGCCGCCGACGGCACCACGATGGTCGCCGAACTGGCAACCGTCGGGCGTGGCCTGCGACCCGCCGAGCTCGCCGCGGTGGCGTTTCCCGGGATCGGCCCGGCGACACTTCACGCCATCCGAGCGACACGGACACATCAATGGATCGAGCACGACGAAGACCGGCGCGAGGTGTTGGCGCTGCCGGACGCCGTGCCGGCGCCCACGGTGGGCGCATGAGAGAGGAACGACATGGACGAGACCGAAGCGGGGTCGGACACCCCGATGGAGATCCCCGCGGCCGAGGGAGCTGCCGGCGAGGCCGCCGCCCGTAAGCGGCGGCGCGGCACGCGCGGTGGCCAGCGCCGCCGCAAGCCCGAGGACGCGCCGGCCACCGATGCCGACGTGCCCGAGCTGCCCGAACCGATGCGCGAGGGTCGGGTGTCGGCCGAGGCCGCCGAGCGGTCGCTCGTGCGCAAGCCACAGATCGGTGACACCCGTCCGGCGCCGCCATCGGCGGCTGCCGCCCCGCCTCCCGCCAAGCGCGGTCGTGGCGGGCGCTCGTCCGCTCGCGCCGCCGAGCCCGCCGAGGGCAAGCGCAAGCGGGCAGCGCGCGGCCCGCGCGGGCGTGCGCCTGCGGAGACCGACTTCGTCGAGCAGCGCCGCGGGCGAGAGCGCAACGGTCGCCCGGTCGGGCGTTACCTCATGTGCGTCCAGGTGCGGGCGGACATGGCCCAGGTCGCCGTGCTCGAGGGGCGCAACCTGATCGAGCACTACGTCAGCCGCCCGGCCGACGACGTCAGCCAGATCCACGGCAACATCTACGTCGGGCGGGTGCAGAACGTGCTGCCCGGCATGGAAGCGGCGTTCGTCGACATCGCCACACCGAAGAACGCCGTGCTCTACCGCGGCGACGTGCAGTACGACGCCGAGGACATCGAGGAGCGCGGCGACGGCGCCCGCATCGAGGACATCCTGCGGGCGCGCCAGCTCATCGTCTGTCAGGTGACGAAGAACCCGATCGGCGCCAAGGGCGCCCGCTTGACCCAGGAGGTGTCGCTGCCCGGCCGGTTCGTCGTGCTGATCCCCAACTCCAAGACGTACGGGATCTCCAAGCGCCTCCCCGACGACGTCCGCAAGCGCCTGCGGGCCATCCTCGACCGGGTCAAGCCGGCCCAGCACGGCCTGATCGTTCGCACCGCCGCCGAGCATGCGACCGAGGAGGAGCTGCGCGCCGACATGACGCTGCTGCTCGACCAGTGGACCGAGATCGAGGCCAAGGCCAAGGCGGTGAAGCAGCCGTCGCTGCTCTATCGCGAGCCGGAGCTGGCCGTGCGCGTGATCCGCGAGGAGTTCAACGCCGACTACCGCAGCGTGGTCATCGACGACCGCCGGCTGTACGAGGAACTGAAGACGTACATCGGTGCGTTCAACCCCGAGCTCGCCGACCGCGTCGAGTACTACGACGCCGAGGACGAGGGGCTGCCGTTGTTCGAGCAGTTCCACGTCCACGAGCAGGTGCACAAGGCGCTCGATCGCAAGGTGTGGCTGCCGTCGGGTGGCTCGCTGATCATCGAGCACACCGAGGCGCTGACGGTGATCGACGTCAACACCGGCAAGAACGTGGGCACGTCGAGCCTCGAGGAGACGGTGTTCCACAACAACATGGAGGCCGCCGAGGAGATCGCCAAGCAGCTCCGCCTGCGCGACATCGGGGGCATCATCGTCATCGACTTCATCGACATGGAGACCCGCGACAACCGGGCCAAGGTGGTCGAGCGCTTCCGCAGCGCGCTGTCGCGGGACAAGACGCGCTCGCAGGTCTTCGACATCTCCGACCTCGGCCTCGTCGAGATGACCCGCAAGCGCATCGGCGAGGGCCTGCTCACCGAGTTCTCCGAGATCTGCCCCAACTGCGAAGGCCGCGGCGTCGTCATCGACCACGCCCTGTTGGACTGAGGATCAGGCGACGGTGATCTCGCGCTGCATGCCCAGCATGGCGTGCGGCGTCCCGTCGGCGGTCGGCAGGAAGCACAGCAGGCCGTAGGTGCCCGGCTCCACGTCGAACGTGATGGCCTCGTCCTCGCCGGCGGAGGCGATGTTCGTCTCCCACTCTCCTTCGGTCATCCCCTCGGCGAACTCCCCGGCGAGGGCATCCTCGAGCGTCACACCCTCGGCCAGCTTGACGAGGAGCAGGAAGTGCGCCTCTGCACCCTCGTTGGCCAGGACGAACGACGTCCGTCCGGCCTCGACGGGTCCGATGTCGAAAGCGAACTCCGTCGCCGTGACGTCGACGCGGGTCGCCCCGTCCTCGATCTCCCGCGAGGCACCCTCGGGCAGGGCGCTGAACTCCGAATGCGGGATGCCGCAGTTCTCCTCTTCCCACGCGTCGATGTCCTCGATCGCCGCCTCGACGTCGTCGGCTCCGAACGCGTTGAACAGAGCGACGGGATCGTCGAGGGCGGTGAGCAGCTGATCGGCGGCCAGGTTCACGCTGTCAGCGATCTCCTCGGGCGCCAGCTCCTTGTACTTCTCCAGCTGGGCCGCGCTGGGGAAGTCCTCCTGTTCGAAGATCTGCTCGGCGAGGGCACAGATCTCGTCCGGAACGGGCAACGTGCCGCCCGTCCCCTCGGTGGCCGTTCCGTCGGTGGCACCGGTGGTCTCGGTGGCACTCGGTCGGCCGCCGTCGTCTCGACCGCCGGTGCTGCCGGCGCCTCGGTCGCCGTGGCGGCGTCGTCGCCGTCATCGTCATCGTCATCGCCGCACGCGCTGACCAACATGGCCGCAGCCACGCCGATCGCGCAGATCGTCGTTCCCCGCATGTCCGCCTCCTTTGTCCGCCGCGGTCTCCCGCGGCGACAACGGTAGCCGGTGACCCACCGCGAGTGGGACGAGCCGCCTCCCCAGCTACGATTGACGATCGCTATGTACGCAGTGATCGGGGCCGGTGCCGGCCAGCAGAAGGTGGCCGAGGGCGAGACGGTGCACGTCGACCTGCTCGACGCCGCCGAGGGTGACGAGGTCACGCTGACCGCCAAGATGGTCGTCGACGGCGACACCGTCCTGGCCACGCCCGACCAGCTCGACGGCGTCACGGTGACCGGCAAGGTCGTCGGTGAGGCCAAGGGCCCGAAGATCAACGGGTTCACCTACAAGCGGCGCACCAACCAGCGCCGCCGCTTCGGCCACCGCCAGCGCTACACCGTCGTCGAGATCACCAAGATCGCCACGAAGTAGGGGAGTGCCATGTCCAAGACGAAGGGTGGCGGCTCCACCCGCAACGGCCGTGACTCCAACGCCCAGCGCCTGGGCGTGAAGGTGTTCGACGGCACCCGCATCAACGCCGGCACGATCATCATCCGCCAGCGCGGCACCAAGGTGCACCCCGGCAAGAACGTCGGCATCGGCGGCGACGACACGCTGTTCTCGCTCGTCGACGGCTCCGTCAAGTTCGGCGAGCGCAAGGGACGCAAGGTCGTCGACGTCGTCGCCGGCTGACATCATCCGCGCCCGCGTCGTCGTGCACGGCCGCGTGCAGGGGGTGTGGTTCCGTGACTCGTGCCGGCGCGAGGCGCTCGAGCGCGACGTCGCCGGATGGGTCGCCAACCGATTCGACGAAACGGTGGAGGCCGTCTTCGAGGGCGCGGAGGCTGCGGTCGCCGAGCTCGTCGCCTGGTGTCGCATCGGCCCGCCGCGTGCGGAGGTGACTCGAGTCGACGTCGTCGAGGAACCTCCCGAGGGTCTTGTCGGGTTCCGGGTCAGGTGACGCCGGCGGGCAGCTTCGCCGGGTCCCAACCGAGCAGTGAAACGGCCTGGCGGCAGGCGAAGCGATCGGTCATGCCGGCGACGTAGGACACGGCAGCGGCGACCGCGGCGTCGGATCCACCCGCCGCGCGCGGGGGATCGGGCAGCAACTGGGGCCGATCGGCGTAGTGCTCGACGAGCGCGCGCAGCAGGGCGACGACCGCTTCGGCCTGAGCGCGGCTGGCCGGACGCAGGTACACCTCCTCGTAGTTGAAGCGGCGGAACTCGGCCAGCGCCTCGGCGACCGGAGCGGTCATCCCGATCCGCCCGGTCTGCGCGGTGGCGTCGACCATCGCCCGGATGAACGTGCCCAACTGCTGTGAACGGGACGGCCCGCAACGCTCGGCGACGATCGCCGGCAGCATGTCGGCGCCGACGATGCCCGCCGCCACGGCGTCCTCGAAGTCGTGGCACACGTAGGCGATGCGGTCGGCCCACGACACGACCTCGCCCTCCGGCGTGGCTGGTGCCGGGCGGCTCCACGAGTGGTTGCGGATGCCGTCGAGCGTCTCCACGCACAGGTTCAGCGGGGTCAGCGTCACGTCGGCGCCCCAGACGGCGTGGTCGTAGCCGCCGGGCACGTACGGCGACAGGGCGTCCTCGCTGGCGTGGCCACCCGGGCCGTGGCCGCAGTCGTGGCCGAGGGCGATCGCCTCGGTGAGGGCGACATTCAGGCCGAGCGTGCGGGCGACCGACGTGGCGACCTGGGCGACCTCGAGGGCGTGCGTGAGGCGAGTGCGCTGGTGGTCGTCGGGGAACACGAACACCTGCGTCTTGCCTGCCAGCCGGCGGAACGCCGGCGCGTGGAGGATGCGGTCGCGGTCGCGCTCGAAGCACGTGCGCCACTCGTCGGGCTCCTCCGGGCGTGCCCGGCGGCCGGCGCCGACGGCGTGTGTGGCGCCGTGACACAGCAGCTCGGCCTCGACGTCCTGGCGATCGGTGCGTCGCCGCGCGGCCGAGGCGGTGGCGTGTGAATCGGCATGGGCGAGGCAGACGTCACCCCCTGGCGCCCCGGACATCGTCGACGCCCAGCGGTCGGCCCGCTCCTGCATCGAGGCATCGATCTCACTCATGATGGCGAGGATACGGAAGGGGTGTCAGGGCGGCGGACGAACCGTCCCCCGACCCCGTTCGAGGCGACCGGTAGCGTGGACACGATGTCCCAGTTCGTCGACGAGTGCCAGCTCAACGTGCGCGGCGGCGATGGTGGCGCGGGCTGCGTGGCGTTCCGGCGGGAGGGTCCCGTCGCCTTCGGTGGGCCCAACGGCGGCGATGGCGGAAAGGGCGGTGATGTGTGGATGGTCGCCGACCACAACGTCGCCTCGCTGCTGGCGTTCCGCGACCACCCGCACCGGCGGGCCGGCAGCGGTGTGCACGGCAAGGGCAAGGATCTCCACGGGCGGCGCGGCGAGGACCTCGAGATCGCCGTCCCCGAGGGCACCGTCGTCAAGGACCTCTACAGCGGGGAGGTGCTGGCCGAGCTGCTGCACCACGGCGACCGTTGGCTGGCGGCGGCCGGTGGGCGGGGCGGACGCGGCAACGCCAAGTTCCTGAGCAACCGCCGGCGGGCGCCGAGCTTCGCCGAGCAGGGCGAGCACGGCGAGGAGCGTTGGGTGCGCCTCGAGCTGCAACTGATGGCCGACGTCGCCCTGGTTGGCTTCCCCAACGTCGGCAAGAGCACGCTGATCAGCGTCATCTCGGCGGCCAAACCGAAGATCGCCGACTATCCGTTCACCACCCTCGAGCCCAACCTCGGCGTCGTGCGCGTCGACGACTCGACCGAGTTCGTCGTCGCCGACATCCCCGGGCTCATCGAGGGCGCCAGCGAGGGCAAGGGACTCGGTCACCGCTTCCTGCGTCACGTCGAGCGTGCCCGCGTGCTGTGCCTGCTCGTCGACCTCGCCGCCCTCGACGGCACGACACCCGCCGAGCAGGAGCGCATCCTGCTGGCCGAGCTGGCCGACTACCGGCCCGACCTGCTCGACCGGCCGCGGCTCGTCGCGGCGACGAAGGCGGACATCACCTCGACGACAGATGCTGGCGAGCTCGGCTTCGTCCGCGACGCTGAGACGCGGTTCGTGATCTCTGCGGTCACGGGTGACGGCGTCGGCGCGCTCATCGGGGCGATGGCCCGGCTCGTCCACGAGGCGCGCGGTGCCGTGCCCGTGCACGAGGGCATCGTGCTGCTGCGTCCGGAGCCCACCGGCGCAGTCGTCGAGCGCGAGGGCGACGGCGAGTTCCGCGTGCGTGGGCGCGATGTCGAACGGGTCGTGGCGCTGAACGACGTGACGTCGCCGGACGCCGCGGCGTACATCGGGCACCGCCTCGAGCGACTCGGCGTCAACAAGCTGCTGGCGCGCGCCGGCGCCGCCGACGGTGACGTGGTGTGGATCGGCGAGTTCAGCTTCGAGTACCGGGACTCTTGAGCGAGCGATGCGGGCGGTCGTCAAGGTCGGCACGTCGTCGGTGACGGACAACAGCGGAGCGATCGACGACGGCGCCATCGGCAAGCTGGCCGGCGAGATCGCGGCGGTGCGCGCCGATGGTCACGAGGTCGTCGTCGTGTCGTCCGGTGCCGTCGCCGCCGGCGTCGCCGCGCTGGGGCTCGACGCCCGGCCGACCGATGTCGCCACGCTGCACGCCCTCGCCGCGGCGGGTCAGCCACGGCTGATGCGCAGCTGGGACGCCGCCCTCGGCGTGCACGGCCTGGTGCCGGCACAGGCGCTACTGGTGCCCCACGACTTCGTCGACCGCCGCCAGTACCTGCACGCCCGGCGCACGCTGACCCGGCTGCTCGCACTCGGGGCGGTGCCCATCCTCAACGAGAACGACGCCATCGCCAGCGACGAGACGCGCTACGGCGACAACGATCGCATCGCCGCCCTCGTCTCGCACAACATCGGCGCCGCGGTGCTCGTGCTGCTCACCGACCTCGACGGGTTGTACACGGCCGACCCTCGCGCGCACGACGACGCCGAGCTCGTCGGCCGCGTGACGGCCGACGACCCGCTGCTCGCCATCAGGGCAGGGCGCGGTGGCAGTGGGCGGGGGAGCGGCGGGATGGCCAGCAAGCTGGAGGCGGCGCGCATCGCCTCGTGGTCGGGGGTGCGGACGGTGATCGCCAACAGCGCGCGGTCCGGCGTGCTGGCCGGGGCCATCGCCGATGATGCGGTCGGCACCAGCTTCGAGGCCCACCGGCGCAAGCTGTCGGCGCGCAAGCTGTGGATCGCCTTCGCCTCACGGGTCGCCGGCACGGTGACCGTCGACGACGGCGCACGGCGGGCGCTCGTCGAGCGCCAGACGAGCCTGCTGCCGGCCGGTGTCGTCGACGTCGCCGGTCGCTTCGGCGAGGGCGACACCGTCGATGTGTCAGGGACCGACGGTGTGGCGTTCGCCCGCGGGATGGTGTTCGTCGAGGCGGCGCAGCTGCGCCGCGTCGCCGGCCGCCACACGAGGGAGCTCCCGGCGGGCATGGTTCACGAGGTCATCCACCGCGACGACCTCGTCCTGCTGCCAGGCTGATCGGAGTGCTGGAGCGCCGGCGTCCGACCATCGGACACTCGGACGGCGTCCAACACTCGGATGGATCTAGGGCTGGGGTTGTTCGCCGGCGGCGGCTTGTTCGACGGCGGGGGCGCCGGTGTCGAGGCCGAGCTCGGCGCGCAGTTCGCTGAGGCGGCCCTGGGCCTCGATGTTGGCGGTGGCCTGCTCGACCTCCAGGACACGTGACTCGACGGACGCCTCGGTGAGCTCGGCGGTCGCCTTGGCCTTGGCGTAGCGGGCCTGGATCTTCTCCTGCACCTCGGCGAGTGATGGCACGTCGGCGCCCACGCTCTCGTTGAGCTGGGCCATCGCCGAGTTCATCTCCTCCTGCATCTTCGCCTGGTCGAGCTGCGACAGCAGCTTGGACTTCTCGGAGATCTTCTCCTGCAGCAGCCGGCTGTTCTGCTGCACGGCCGCCTTCGCCTGGTCCGACGCCTGGGCGGACTCGAAGACCATCGACTTCAGGCTCTCGACGTCCTTCTCGACCTGGATCAGCTGGTTGGCGATGGTCTCGGCCGCCGACGTGTACTGATGCGACTTGCCGGTGTCGCCCGCCTTCTGGGCATCCGCCGCCATGATCAGCGCCTGGCGGGCGTTGGCGTTGAGCTTCTCCAGCTCACCCATCTTCTGGTTCAGCCGCAGCTCGCCCTGCTTCTGGTTGGCGATGACGTTGGCAGCCTGCTCACGCAGGCGGCGGTGCTGCGACTGCGCCTCGGTGATCGCCTGCTCGAGCTGCACCTTGGGGTCGGCCCGCTCGTTGAACGTGCCGGTCAGCTTGGCGGTGAGGTACTTCCACCACTTCTTGGCGAGTTTGAACATCGGCGGCATTGTACGGCCACCATGGGCTGGTGACCGACGCCCTACGTGACCTCCTCACCCGCACGCGGTTCGAGCTGGTGCCGATGAAGGGCGTGGACGAAGCGGTGGCGGCTCTCCCCGCAGGGTCGGCGGTGTCGGTGACGTGCTCGCCCGTCAAGGGGATCCCGGCGACGTTGGATCTCGCCGGCCGGCTGCACGACCTCGGGCACGACACCGTGCCGCACCTCTCCGCACGAACGGTCGAAGACAGGGACCACGTCGCACGTATCGCCGCATGGCTCCGCGAGCACGGAGTGCGCGAGGTGTTCGTCATCGCCGGCGACGGCGCGCGAGCGCGCGGGCCGTACGACGACGCGCTGACGTTCCTGCGCGACCTCCTCGACGCCTCGCCCGGTCTCGCCGCGGTCGGCCTGCCTGGCTACCCGGACGACCACCCGTTCATCGGTCACGGCGAGCTGCACGACGTGCTGCGCGCCAAGCTCGCCGTCGTCGCCGACGCCGGCCTCGCCGGGTCTGTCACCACGCAGATGTGCCTCGATGCCCGGCACGTCATCCGCTGGCTCAGCGACGAACGCGCCCGCGGCCTGGATGTGGCGGTCGACATCGGCGTGGCGGGGGTCGTCGACCGGGCCAAGCTGCTGGCGATGGGTGTCCGACTCGGCGTCGGCACGTCGCTGCGGTTCCTGCGCAAGAACCGGGCCGTGGTGACGTCGATGTTCGCGCCCGGTGGCTACGACCCGACCGACCTCGTCGTGCGCCTCGCCGCCGACGCACGACGGCTCGGCGTCCGCGGCCTGCACTCGTACACGTTCAATCGGGTGCCGGCGACGCTGGCGTGGCGGGAGCGGCTCCTCGCCGATTGAGCCGGGTCACGGCCGTCGACAGTTCGGGCGCCCGCAGCGCGGCCAGCACGCCGGCGTAGACGGCAAGCCCGACGACGGCGCCGACGACCACGCGGATCAGCGCGTCCATTCCTGCCTCGCCGCCCACCTGTCGGGCGACGAGCCACGTCACCTCGGCGGCGATGACGCCGGCGAGCGCCATCCGCCAGAGGCTGGCGAACACCTCGCCCAGCGGGAACCCGGGCACCTTGTACGTCAGCACCTGCAGCGCCCACGCCGCGCACACGACGTAGGAGATCGCCAGCGCCGCGCCGAGGCCGCCCACGTCGTAGCGGCCGACGAGGACCACGGCGAGGACGATGTTCAGCACGTTCTGCACGACGTTGATGACGAACGGCGTGCGCGTGTCCTGGTGGGCGTAGAAGCCGCGGAGCACGAACAGGTACAGGGAGAAGCCCACCAGGCCGAGGGCGAAGCCGCCGAGCGCCCGCGCCGCGTTGTCGGCGTTCGCCGCGGTGTACTCGCCGTGCTGCAGCAGAGCGCCGACGATCGCCCGGCGCAGCACGAACAGCAGCACGCCGGCGGGCACCGTCAGCAGGCCGATCAAGCGCACGCCGAGCGACGCCTGGTCGCAGAACGCCTGGCGATCGCCGTGGGACACCGACCGCGCCATCTCGGGCACGAACGTGGTGGCGATGGACACGGCGAGGAGGCCGTGGGGGAGGACGAAGAACGTGAACGCCTCGAAGTAGGCGCGGGCGTTCCCCGAACCGGGATCGGCGAGGTTGCGGACGACGGCGATCGTCACCTGGTTGGCGAGGACGTAGCCGAGCGTCCAGCCGGACAGCACGAGGAGTCGCCGGACCGCCGGGTGCTTGAACCGCAGGTCGGGCCGGAAGCGATACCCGGCGCGGTACACGGCGGGCACGAGCACGACGGCCATCGCGGCGATGCCCGCCGTCGTGCCGAGGGCGAGCGTCCAGCGCAGCCGGTCGTCGGTGAGCACGTCGCCGAGCAACCACGTCCGCTCGCCGGCAGCGGGAAGCGAGAGCAGCGTGACGATGATGATCACGTTGGCCAGGATCGGGCTCCACGCCGCGGCGAAGAACCGGCGCCGCGAGTTGAGGATGGCGTTCGCCAGCGCCGTCGCCCCGTAGAAGAAGATCTGCAGCAGGAACACGCGCGTGAGCAGCGTGCCGACCTGGCGCAGCTCGTCGGCGTCGACGCTGGCCGCCGGGTCGAGCGTGTACAGACCGAAGATCAACGGCGCGGCGATGACGGCGACCGCGGTGACGGCAGCGAGGACGACGAGGGCGATGGTGACGACGACGTTCAACGACTCGTCGTCGTCACGCTCGAGGAACGAGGTGAACAGCGGCACGAGCGTGGCGGACAGCACGCCGCCGATGATCAGCTCATAGACGATGTTCGGGGTCTCGTTGCCGATCGTGTAGGCGTCGGCCAGCGCCGTCTGGCCGATGACGTACCCGAACACGACGACGCGTGCCAAGCCGGTGATCCGTGACAGCGCGGTCCCCGCCGCCACGACGAGGTTCGAGCGCAGCAGGCTCACGTCAAAGGAGCTCTGTCGCCGGCCCCAGGCGCGTCGTCTCCTCCATGGCGATGCGCAGGCTCTCCAGCTCGCTGACGAGGCCATCGACGTCGTTGCCGAGCACGTCCGTGTCGCCGGACCCGACACTGACCTCGACCGTGCGGGCGACGAGCTCGTCGAAGCGGGCGTCGAGCAACCGCAGCCGGTCGCGGCTGCGGTCGGACAGGGCGACGAGCCGCCCCACCGACGCCAGCTGCGCCTCCAGCGCCTCGATCGTCTCCGCCTCGGACGGCGTCGCTTGACGGTCGCCGATCCAGACCCGCAGCTGGGCCAGCTCGTGCTGGGCCGAGGTCGTGTCGATGGTGCCGATCGCACCCTGCAGCTCGTGGCCACGGCGGGCGATGCGCCACGACTCGTCGATCCCCTCGGCGAGCCGGCCGGACAGCTGCTGCAGCCGCTCGTGGAGTGGCCCGCCCGGCACCGTGGCGACCACGCGGTCGAAGCGCTTCTTGGCCTCCTCTGCCTGCAAGGCGTACGTGCGCCACGGCTCGCTCAGCCTCGACGGGTCGACCTTCGACGTCGGCGGGCCTCCCGGCACCGAGGCGAGCACACGAGCGCCCCACGCCAGCACGCCGACCCCGGCAGCCGCGGCGATGGGAAGTCCGGCGACGATTCCCACAGCGGCGCCGGCGCCGGCGAGCACGATCCCGAGTGGCGACATGATCGCCTTCGCCACCTTCGGGGTGAAGAAGCGATCGCGGAACGAGGCCACGACGCCCTAGAAGTTCGAGATCACTGCGGTGAAGACCTGGTTGATGGTCGCCGGGTTGCTGGCGTTGTAGGTCGCCGCGCTGGTCGCCTGGGAGATCGCCCGCAGCGTGATCACGTCGGCGGTCTCGCCGTAGGAGATGGTGAACACGCGCACGGGCTGTGAGCTCGATCCCTCGCTGCCGGCCTGCAGGGTCTCGATCAGGTCGGCGAACTGCTGGTCGTCGTCGGCGGGCGAGCCGTCGTCGTTCTCGCCGTCGGTGAGCAGCACGACGGCGTTGATCCGCTCGGGATCGTACGTCTCGAGCATCTCCGTGTACGCCTGCTCGGTCACGTCGTAGAGCGGCGTCCCGTTGGTGGGGAACTGCACCTCGATCTGCTCGGCGAGCTGGGCCTGCTGCTCGCCGATCGGGCCGATCGGCACCAGCTCGCGCACGTTCGGATCGGGCTCACCGAGCTCGGTGCTGAACACCCACAGCCCGACGTCGTCGGTCGGCTTGAACTCATCGAGGGCGCTGATCGCTGCTTCCTTGGCCAGGTCGAGCCGGGTCCGGCCCTGGTCGTCGGCGGGCTCGCCCATCGACCCGGAGATGTCCAGCACGAGGAGGACGCGCGCCTCCTTGCGCAGCTCGGCCCACGAATCGAGGATCCCGATGAGGACCTCGGGTGACGGCACCTGCAGCTCGGCCGTCGGCTGGTTCGGATCGACGCCGTTCTCGGCGACGATCGGGTCGGCCAGGGCGACCGACGGGTTGTTCGGCCGGAACCCGAACTCCATCACCTTCTGCTGGTTCGCGGGCAGCTGCACGAACTCCTCGAACAACGCCGCCGCCGCCTTCTCGTCGGCATCGACCCACTCGGTGTCGAGGACGATGAAGGGGTTGTCCGAGTACAGCGTCCCTTCCTCCGGATAGATCGCCACCAGCGGATCGCGTGGGATGCGCGGCTCCTCGCCTGGCTGCAGCACACCGTCGGGGTTGCCCCGGTTGTAGTCGATGACACTCTTCTCCTCGACGGCGACGGCGCTGGTGTAGGTGAGCGCCGTGCCCCGAGCGTCGGCGGCGAACCAGTTGTTGAGGAACGTCATCGTGATGTCGCCGTAGTGCACGACAGCCGACTCGATCTGCGTGGCGAAGTCGACAGCGGCCGGGCGGGCGAGGTCCTCGACAGTCAGCCCGGAGGTCTTGCCGGTCGCGGCGTAGTACTCGGCGATCGTGAAGTTGAGCCCGCTGGTGGAGAAGTTGGGGTTCGTCTTGCCGAGGCGGAACGGGCCCCACTCCGGGTGCCCGACGGCGCCCCATCCGGCAGGGTCGTTGGCGAGCGGGGCGAGATCGGCGAACCCGATCGGCTCGTTCGGCCAGCCGAGCGCCTCGGCCATCGGTTGGGGCATGGCGATGACCAGCGGCGTGAGCATGAACGGCGTCCCCGCTGGCGCCAACTCGGCGCCGGCGCGGTCGTTGACGATGCCGGCCCATGCCGACGCCGCCGGCGACCAGATCACCGGTGGCTCACCGTTGGCCTCGGGGTTCGGCCAGCCCTCCGGGATCAGCGTCGCCGCCAGGCCCGACGCCACGCTGCGCGGACGTACGAAGACGCAGCGCTCGTTGACCTGGGCGCCGTCGGAGCCGTTGAACTCCTCGGCGAGCTCGGTCAGGAGGGCGATCTTCTCGCTGCTGACGGCCATGTCGACGACGACGCAGTCGCCGGCGTCGGCGTCACTGAGATCGCTCGTCTCCGTGTCGTCGTCACCACCGGCATCGTCGTCGTCGTCGCCCGTGCAGGCCACGGCGAGCACGACGAGGGCGAGCGCGCCGGCGATCGCCCTCCTCATGTGGCCTCACCCCACAACGCTCGCAAGGCGAGCATCGTCGAGGCGGAGGGAACCGGTTGGGCGGCCGTCGACGGGTCGCCCCACGCTGCCGCCGAGAGCGCATCGGCGGCGATCGTGGCGACGGCGTCGGGGACGGATGTGCCGTCGGGAACTGCGAGCACCGCCTCGACCCACATGGTCGGGTCAGGGTAGTTGACGTCGAATCGATCCCCACTGAAGGTGCTCCGCTCGGCTTCGGTGGTCGCCGCCACGTCCAGCGAGGGCCGCACCGCCATCGTGCCGAGCGGTGTCCCTGCCGACAGCTGTGACTCGTCGACGGCGCCGGCGAGGCGGCGCAGCCAGGCGATGAAGGCGGGGTCGCTGAACGTCGCGCTGGAGACCTGGGCGCTGCCGAAGTACCCGGCGACGGCGTCGGCGAACGACGCCAGGGCGACACCCTCGCGGGTCACCGCGCCGAGCGATGGGCGCACGGTGTTCCACGACGCCTCGCCGCCGAGCTCGGTCCACGGATCCCCGGCGTGCTCGCCGAGGCAGCGCCACAGCGGCACGCCGGCACAGGCCGACGTCAGCACGTCCGATCGTCCTCCAGCGGGCGTCGCCACGCTCAGCTGCGATGCGGCGAGCACATCGGTCGTGCCGCCGCGCGGCGCAGATCCCGACGTCGAGAGCAGGTCGTCGAGCATGGCGGGGAACGGCTGCAGCGTCAGCCACACAGGGGACTCGGCCTCGTCGGGCAGCGCGGCGAGGCGGTCGAGCGTGACGCCTGCCGGCTCGACGACGACGCCGATGTCGCCGTCTGCGGCGATGGCGTCGCACGCCACGCGCAGCTCGGTGGCGCACACGATCTCGACGGCCGCCGCCGGCGACGCCGACGTCGACGTGGGGTTGTCGTCGTCGTCGTCACTGCCCTCGATGACGTTGCGTCGCAGCAGCAGTGCCCCGGCGACGAGCGCCACGGCGAGCACCACCGCCCCGATTCGTCGTACGGCCACCCGTCAGCCCGGCAGCTCGAGGACGGCCTGGTGGAGACCTTCGAGCTCGAGCACGAGGTCGTCGACGTCGCGGGCGAAGCGATTGGTGTCGCCCGCACCGACGCTCACCTCGGCCGCCCGAGCGACGAGCTCGTCGAGACGCGACTGCACCAGCCGCAGGTGGTCGGCCGTGTCGGCGGACTGCTGCTTCAGCCGGTCGGCGCTCGCCAGCTGGTTCTCGGTCGAGGCGATCGCCGCGGTGAGGTTGTCGGTGGAGGCGCTCGCCGCCTGCTGGCGCAGCGTGTCCAGGCGCGATCGCAGGCGGGTCGGGTCGAGCTGGCGCACGGTGGCGTCGATGTGGTCGCCGCGCTTGGCGACCTCCCAGCCGTCGCGCAACCCTTCCTGGAGGCGGTCGGCGATGTCCTGCAACCGGTCGCGCAGCGGGCCCGGCGGTGTCGCCCGCACCGTCTCGGTCAGCCGCCTCGCCGAACGCCGGCCGGACTGCACGAACTGCCGCCACGGCTCGCTGACAGAGAACGGGTCGACGGCCGGCCTCGACGTCCTCGGCATCGCCAGCAGGACAGCGCCGGCGTAGATGACGACGCCGATGGCGGCGGCGCCGAGGATCGGCACTCCCACGACGCCGGCGACGACACCGGCCACGACGCCGAGCACGATCCGCCACGAGAGCACCGCCTTGGCCGTCGTCGGCGTCCAGAACCGGTCGCGGAACGCCATCGTGGCGAAGGCTAACCAGCCGTTCGGTCGGAGCGCGGTGCAGGTCGCTCGTTATGGTCGCCGCCATGCCGAAGGCGGCCACGTCCACCACGCCGGACGCCACGACGTCGCTGATCACCGCGGCCGAGCAGCTCTTCGCCAGCCGCGGGATCGACGGCGTGTCGTTGCGCGAGATCAACCGGGAGGCCGGCCAGCGCAACACGACGTCGCTGCAGTACCACTTCGGCGACCGGCAGGGCCTGCTGCGGGCGATCATGGTCAAGCACGGGCGACAGATCGACGCCAGGCGCCACGAGCTCCTCGACGACTACCAGGCCGCCGGCATCCCCGACATCCGGCGGCTGGTGTCGGCGTTCGTGCTGCCGCTCGTCGCCAAGTTGGACGATCCGTGCGGACGCAACTACCTCCGCATCGCCGCCGAGCTGGTCAACCGCGACAACCGTGAGATCGAACCCGGCGAGCCGTCGATCCTCGCCGATCCGGCAGGCCGGGACCCTCGCGACAGCATCACCAGGTGGGGGCGGCTGGTCGCGCCGATGCTGCCGCCGCTCGTCGCCGGGCCGCCGCTGCACCGCCGCTACGTGGCGATGCGCTTCGCCCACATCGAGCTCGGCCGGCGGGCGAACGAGTCGGGCCACCGCACCGGCGCCCTGTTCACCAGCCACCTCCTCGACCTCGTCACGTCGATCCTCGTCACGCCACTGTCGGCGGAGACGGCGGCGATGGTGGAGGAGCGGCGACGTCGGCGGCGCTGAGCGTGGTCAGCTGCTCGTCGGTCGGCTGCTCGACGGTCGCCAGCCGCTCGGCCTGACGGGAGATCGCCGCCTCGAAGACGTTGCGCACGAAGCGGGCGTTGCCGAAGCCGCGCGTCCGCGGCTCCTTGTCGATCAGCTCGGCCAGCCGCAGCGCACCCGCTTCGTCGAGCTGGTAGCGGTTGGCCTCACCCATCGACTCGAAGATCGCCAGCAGCTCCTCGGTCGTGTAGTCGGGGAAGTGGATGGTGCGGGCGAAGCGGCTCGACAGGCCGGGATTGGTGTCGATCAGCTGGGCCATCTCCTCCGGGTACCCGGCGGCGATGACGGCGAGATCGTCACGGTGATCCTCCATGAACTTGACGAGCGTGTCGATCGCCTCCCGCCCGAAGTCCTGCTCGCTGCCGCGGGCGAGGGCGTAGGCCTCGTCGATGAGCAGCGTGCCGCCGAGCGCCGATTCGAGCACCTTCCTGGTTCGTTCGGCGGTCTGGCCCACGTAGCCGGCGACGAGGTGGCTGCGATCCGTCTCCACGAGGTGTCCCTTGGACACGATGCCGAGCGTGCGCAGGATCTGGCTGAGCAGCCGGGCGACCGTCGTCTTGCCGGTGCCGGGATTGCCGGTGAACACGACGTGGTGGCTGGTCTCGAGCGTCGGCATGCCCCGCTCGGCGCGGAGGCGTTGGATGCGCAGCAGGCTGGTCAGCCGGCGCACGTCGGCCTTCACCTGCTGCAGCCCGACGAGCGCGTCGAGCTCGGCGAGCAGCTCCTCGAGCGGTCGCTGCGGTGGCAGCTCTGGCTCCGCCGCGGCCGGCGTCGCAGGCGATACCCGTTTACCCCCGGCTGTGGCCGGGCGGCCTGGTCGGCCCACGCCTTGGGCGTCGAACGCGCCGAGCAGCACGAGGCGCCACTTGTCGATGGCGGCGATCTCGGCGGGGGAGGGGACGAGGTCGACCGACGCGGCGGCGTGGGCCAGGCGGATCCCCAGTTCGTAGTAGCGCGTCGCGCGCGCCGTGGCGTCGCGGGCGTCGGCGCGCAGGAGCAGGTCGAACAGCGTGCTCGGTCGGTCCAGCCACCCCCGCTTGCCGTTCAACGTGTCGCTGTCGCGCAACCGCTCCGACGAGACCAGCACCGGCGGCGAGAGTCGCGGCCCGATGTCGTCGAGCCACGCCTCCAGCTCGGCGGTCGAGCGGCGCTCGTCGCTGTCGATCACGGCGGCGACGAGGTCGCTCGCCTCGACGACGACGTCGCGCGTGTGGTGGTCGGTCCCGGCGAGCTCGCCCAGCTCTGCACTCACCCCATCGACGAACGCGTCGACGTACTCGGCGATCGCCCCGGCCACGGGGCCGGAGCGTACCGATCCGTCGCCGCTCGACCCGCGCCAGTAGCGTTCGACAGATGAAGGAGCGATTCGACAGCGTGTCGTCCGTGCGCGACGGCCTGCGGGACGTCGCCTACCTCGCCGACGAGGGCATCGCCGGCGTCGTGTTCCTGGCCGACCGCCTCGGCAAGCCCGTGCTCGTCGAGGGACCCGCCGGCACCGGCAAGACGCAGCTCGCCAAGTCGGTCGCCGAGATGACCGGCGCCCGGCTGATCCGCCTGCAGTGCTACGAGGGTCTCGACGAGTCCAAGGCGCTGTACGAGTGGAACTACAAGAAGCAGCTGCTGCGCATCCAGGCCGACCGTCACTCCGACTCGTGGAGCGCCGTCCACGACGACATCTTCTCCGAGGAGTTCCTGCTCACCCGCCCGCTGCTGGAGGCGATCCGCGCCCCCGAGCCGGTCGTGCTGCTGATCGACGAGGTCGACCGCGTCGAGGTGGAGACCGAGGCGTTGCTGCTTGGAGATCCTCTCCGACTACCAGGTGTCGATCCCCGAGCTGGGAACGATCGAGGCCAACCAGATCCCGCTCGTGTTCCTCACGTCGAACAACACCCGCGAGCTGTCCGAGGCGTTGAAGCGGCGCTGCCTCTACCTCCACGTCGACTACCCGACGCTGGAGCGGGAGAAGGAGATCGTGCTCGCCAAGGTGCCCGAGGTGAGCGCCAACCTGGCCGACCAGATCGCTCGCGTCGTGCGCTCGATCCGCCAGCTCGACCTGAAGAAGGCGCCGAGTGTGTCCGAGACGCTCGACTGGGCGCGGACGTTGCTGCTCCTCAACCTCGACTCGATCGACGAGAAGACGGCCAAGGAGACGCTGCACATCCTGCTGAAGTACCAGACCGACATCGCCAAGGCGGCGAAGGAACTGACCGTCGAGGACAAGTGAGCTCCTGGCGAGGCCGCAGCCGGTTCCGCATGATGCCGGGCGACGACTTCGACGAGCGGCCGTGCACGGCGGAACTGACATCGGGCGCCGGCGGCCAGTCGCTGTTGCTGACGTACACGTGGGAACACCCCGACGACGGCCCGCAGGACGGTGTCCTGCTCGTGGGTTCCCCGCCAGACGGCGAGACGGCGGTCAGCGCGGCGTTTGGCGACAGCTGGCACCAGCATCCGGGGTTGATGCAGTTCGAGGGCACCTCGTCGGGCGGCCGTGTCGAGCTGGCGGCGGAGTACGGCGGAGGGTGGGGATGGCAGATCGCCGTCGGCACGGGTGACCAGCTCACCCTGACGATGTCCAACGTGATCCCGGAGGAGCACGCCACAGCGGATGCGGCGGCGGGCCCGTACCTCGTCATGGATGCCACGCTGCAACAGGAGTCGGGATGACCGACGTCGCCCCGCGCTCGTCGATGTTGGGTTTGCTCAACGGCTTCGTCGTCGAGCTGCGCAACGCCGGGCTGCCGGTCAGCCTCACCGAGAACCTCGACGCCATGGAGGCGGTGCAGCACATCCCGATCGACGACCGCGAGGCGTTCAAGTACGCCCTCGGCGCCACGCTGATCAAGAACAACTCCCACTGGCGGGCGTTCGAGACGGTGTTCGAGGTGTACTTCAGCCTGCGCGGGCCGGAGTACCGCATCGGCGAGGGCGACCCCGACGAGCTCGACGAGCTGTTCCGCCAGATGCAGGACCAGCAGGGCGAGGGACGTGGCGCGGCCGGCGGGAGCATGGACGCGCTCACGCCGGAGGAGATCGCCCACCTGCTGATGCAGGCGCTGCTCAACGGCGATCAGGCGATGATGCGGGCGCTCGCCCGTCAGGCGGTGCAGCGCTTCGCCGGGATGGAGCCCGGCCGGCCGGTGGGCGGCACGTACTACCTCTATCGCACGCTGCGCAACCTCGACCTCGAGGGCATGCTCGACAAGCTGATGGACGCCACCCGTGAGCAGGTCGGCGGTGAGCTGACGTCGCTCGAGGAGCGTCTCGAGAAGGAGGAGTACGAGCACCGCATCGAGTCGTTCAAGAGCGAGATCGAGGCGGAGATCCGCCGCCGCCTGGTGGCCGATCGGGGTGCCGAGGCGATGGCCAAGACGTTGCGCAAGCCGCTGCCCGAGGACGTCGAGTTCATGCACGCCTCGCGGGAGGAGATGCAGTCACTGCGCAAGGCGCTGTACCCGCTGACGCGCAAGCTCGCCGCCCGCCTCGCGCGCAAGCGGCGGCACGGGCGCAAGGGCCCGCTCGACTTCCGCAGCACCGTTCGCCACTCGCTGTCCTACGGCGGCGTGCCCGCCGAGCCGAAGTTCAAGTACCCGCGGCCGGCCAAGCCCGAGCTGATGGTCGTGGCCGACATCTCCGGCTCGGTGGCCGCGTTCGCCCGGTTCACGCTGATGCTCGTGTACGCCATCCAGAACCAGTTCTCCAAGGTCCGCTCGTTCGTGTTCATCGACGGCATCGACGAGGTCACCGACTACTTCAAGGCGACCGAGGACATCCAGGAGGCGATCCACCGGGTGAACACCGAGGCCGACGTCGTGTGGGTCGACGGGCACTCCGACTACGGCCACGCCTTCGAGGTGTTCTGGGAGCGGTGGGGCAAGGACGTCGGCCCGAAGACGACCGTGCTGCTGCTCGGCGACGCGCGGAACAACTACCACGCCAGCCAGTCGTGGGTGGTCAAGGAGATGCGCCACAAGGCCCGCCACGTGTACTGGCTCAACCCCGAGCCGCGGTCGTACTGGAACACCGGCGACTCGATCGTCGGCGAGTACGCCACCCACGCCGACGGCGTCTACGAGTGCCGCAACCTCCGCCAGCTCGAAGCCTTCGTCGAGAAGCTGGCGTAGCCCTCCCGCATCTGGGCGCGAATCGTGCCACCGGCCCATCTGGGCGCGATCTGTTGCGGATTTCGACACGATCCGCGCCCAGAATTGCGACCGTGCCGACGTCACTGACGATCGAACGACACCTGGAGGTCATCGAGTCATCGGCCGGCGTGCTCTTGGAGCGGGCCGAGGCCGCCGGTTTCGACGCACGGGTGCCGACGGCGCCAGCGTGGTCGGCGGGCAAACTCGTGGCTCACCAGTCGATGGTCCACCGCTGGGCGGCGGGCAACCTGACCGGCGAGAGCTTCACGCGCACCCAGACGGAGATCCACGCCGAGGAGGCGGAGCTCGGGGCGTATTTCCGTGCCGGTGTGCTCCACCTGCTCGACACGCTGCGCACGGTGCCCGACGACGTGAAGGCGATGGTGTTCCTCGAGGACGCCCCACCACCACTCCGGTTCTGGGCCCGCCGCCAAGCGCACGAGACGACGATCCATGCCGTCGACGCGCTCGGCGCGTCGCTCGGCCGGGTGCCGACGGCCGATGAGAGTGTCGCCGCGCTGGCGATCGATGTCGAGCTGGCGGTCGACGGCATCGACGAGTTGCTGTGCGGATTCATGCCACGCGGCCGGCCGAAGATCGTCGCCGACGAGCCATACGTGCTCGCTGTGTTCGCGCACGACGCCGACGCGTCGTGGACGCTCCACGTCGGCACCGAGTCGATGACGACCGAGCGCAACGCGGGCCACAGCGACCTCACGATCAGTGGCGCCGTCGTGCAGCTCTACCTCGGACTGTGGAACCGGGGCGACGAGATCACCGGCCCGGACGACATGCTCGCTCGCTGGCGTGGCCACCAGCGTGTGACGTGGAGTTGAGCGGACGGAACATAAACACAGCGAATCACTGTTTCAAGTGGCTACACTCGCAATCAACCGAGAGGAGCCGCTGTGGGAGATCACCGCACTGCCATCGTCACTGGAGGATCACGGGGCCTCGGTCTCGCCCTCGTCCGAGCGCTCGCCGGGCGCGGTTGGCACGTCGTCACCGACGGCCGCGACGCTGCCGGGCTGGAGGCGGCGGTCGCCGGGGTCGGCGTCGTCGCCGTGCCGGGCGACGTCACCGACGCGGCACACCGCGACCAGCTCGTCGCCGCAGCCGGCGACTCGATCGACCTGGTCGTCAACAACGCCGGAGGGCTCGGCCCGTCACCGCTACCGGGCCTGCTCGACTACCCCCTCGACGACCTCGCCGACCTGTTCGAGGTCAACGTCGTGGCCCCGCTGGGGCTGATCCAGACCGTGGCACCGAGGCTGGCGAATGACGCCGTCATCGTCGACATCACCTCGGACGCGTCGATCGAGGCGTACGAGGGGTGGGGCGGGTACGGCGCCACCAAGGCGGCGCTCGACCACCTCGGCCGGGTGCTCGCCGTCGAGCGGCCCGACATCCGCGTGCTCACGATCGACCCGGGCGACATGCGCACGCAGATGCACCAGGACGCATTCCCCGGCGAGGACATCTCCGACCGCCCGCTACCGGAGGCGAGCGTGCCGGCGATCCTGACGCTGATCGAGGGCAGCGCGCCGAGCGGCCGCTACCGGGCGTCGGAGGTGGTTCCGTGATCACGCTCGACCAGTTCGTCCTCCCGCACGAGCTCGAGGCCACCGAGCCGCCGGAGATCACGCTCGGCCGGCGTGATGCCGTGCGCATGCTCGTCTCCATCGGCGAGCAGACACCTCGGCCGAGCGTCGCCCGCGACCTCGCCCGCTGGCTCGACGAAGGCGATCTCGTCGTGCTCAACACATCAGCCACGATCCCCGCCGCCATCGACGCCACGACCGCTGACGGTCGCGCCGTCGTCGTGCACCTGTCGACCGAGCTGCCGACCGACCTCCACCTCGTCGAGATCCGCCGCTCGGAGGTCGACGGCTCGACGTCGCCGGACGGCGGCGACCATGCCGGCGAGACGCTCGCCCTGGCCGGCGGCGGGAGCGTGCGGATCCTCGGACGCATGCCGCGATCCGTCCGCCTGTGGGTCGCCACGCTGGCGCTGCCGACGTCGCTGCTCGAGCACCTCCACCGCTTCGGGCGCCCGATCCGGTACCGGTACGTGCCCGACTCGTGGCCGCTGCACGCCTACACCAACGCCTTCGCCGTCGAGCCGGGTTCGGCGGAGATGCCGTCGGCCGGGCGCGTCGTGACGGCAGAGGTCGTCACCGATCTCGTCGCCCACGGCATCGTCGTCGCCCCGATCGTGCTGCACACCGGCGTGGCCTCGCTGGAGGCCCACGAGACGCCGTACCCCGAGCGCTACCGGGTGCCGCCGGCGACGGCCCGGCTGGTCAACGCGACGCATGCCGCCGGCGGGCGCGTGGTGGCCGTTGGCACGACGGTGGTGCGGGCGTTGGAGACGGTCGCCGCCGACGACGGGACCGTGCATCCCGGATCGGGGTGGACCGAGCTCGTCATCTCGCCGGAGCGCGGGGTGCGTGTCGTCGATGGCCTGCTCACCGGATGGCACGAGCCGGCCGCCAGCCACCTGCGGATGCTCGAGGCGATCGCCGGCCGCCGCGCCCTCGAGCTGGCCTACGGGGCGGCGCTCGACGGTCGCTACCGTTGGCACGAGTTCGGCGACGTCCACCTCATTCTGAAAGAGCGGCGATGACCGATACCCGTCCGGGTGTGAGTGTGCCGCCGCCGGTGTCAGCGGCCCAGCGCAGCGTGCTCTATGCCGTTCGCCGCCGTGGCCAAGCGACCGTGGCGGACGTCGCCGAGATGCTCGACATCACGGTGAGCGGCGCCCGCCAGCACCTCACCGGGCTCGCCGACGCCGGCTTGCTCGAGGCCGGCGAGGCGGCTCGCCAGCCGGGCCAGCAGGGTCGCAGCGAGCGGGTCTACTGCATCGCCCCGGCGGCGGAACCGCTGTTCCCGCGGGCGTACGGCGAGCTGACCAACCAGCTGCTCGGGTACGTACCGGCCGGCGCGGTGACGGCGGCGTTCGAGCACCGGCGTGACGACCGCATCGAGGCGGCCCGGGCGCGGATGGCGGCGGCGGGCGAGTTCCCGGCGAAGGTCGTCGAGCTGGCCAAGATCCTCGACGAGGACGGCTACCTGGCCTCCGCCGAGCCGCTCGGCGACGGCGGCTACCGCATCGCCGAGCGCAACTGCGCCATCTTCGCCGTCGCCCGCGAGCACCCCCAGGCGTGCTCGACGGAGATCGAGTTCCTGCGGGCCGCCTTCCCCGAGGCGACGATCGAGCGGGTCACGCACATGATGGCCGGCGCCCACTCCTGCAGCTACGAAGTCCGACCGCGCTGATCCATGTCGAGTACGTGCTGCTGGCCGAGTGCGTGCTGCTGGCGTAGCCCGCACGACGTACTCGACGGTCAGCTGCGCTGGTAGTTGGGAGCCTCGTTGGTGATCGTGACGTCGTGCGGGTGGCTCTCCTCGCGACCCGCGGTGGTGACACGCATGAACCGAGCGCCGGTGCGCAGCGACTCCAGCGTCGCCGCGCCGGCGTAGCCCATCCCGCTGCGCAGGCCACCGACGAGCTGGTAGATGACGTCGTTCAGCGGTCCGGCGTAGGCGACGCGGCCCTCGATGCCCTCCGGCACCAGCTTGCGCGTCGCCGCTCCGACCGCACTCGACCCGTCGGTGCGCTGGCTGCTGGCGTAGCGATCGGCACCGAGCCCCTGCATCGCCCCCATCGAGCCCATGCCCCGGTAGGCCTTGTAGCGGCGACCCTCGAACAGCTCCATCTCGCCGGGGCTCTCCTCGGTGCCGGCGAGCAGCGATCCCAGCATCACGCTCTCGGCACCGGCGGCGATCGCCTTGACGATGTCGCCCGAGTAGGTGATGCCGCCGTCGGCGATCACCGGCACGCCGAGCCGGCGCGCTCGGCGGGTCGTCTGCCAGATCGCCGAGAGCTGCGGCATCCCGGCACCGCTGATCACCCTGGTCGTGCAGATCGACCCGGCTCCGACGCCGACCTTGACCGCATCGGCGCCTGCGGTGGCGAGCGCGTCGACGCCTTCCTCCGTGACGACGTTGCCGGCGAGGACGGGCAGCGACGGCCAGCCGCCCTTGATCCGCTCGATCGTCTTGATCACGCCCGCCGAGTGGCCGTGGGCGGTGTCGATGGCGACGGCGTCGACACCCATCGCCACGAGCGCGTCGACGCGCTCCTCGACGTCGTCGCCGACGCCGACGGCCGCGGCGCAGCGCAAGCGACCGGCATCGTCACGTGACGCGTTGGGGAACTCCTGGCGCTTCTGGATGTCCTTGACCGTGATCAGCCCGGCGAGGCGGCCCTCGTCGTCGACGAGCGGCAGCTTCTCGATGCGGTAGCGCTGGAGGATCGCCTTGGCCTCGTCGAGCGTCGTGCCGACCGACGCCGTGCGCAGCTCATCGGACGTCATGAACTCGCTGACCGGACGCTCGAAGTCGGCGCCGTCGCAGAAACGGATGTCGCGGTTGGTGAGGATGCCGACGAGCCGTCCGTCCGGATCCGTGATCGGCACACCGGAGAACTTGAAGCGGTGCATCAGCGCCTCGGCCTCGTGCAGGGCGGCGGTCGGCGGCAACGTCACCGGGTCGGTGATCATCCCGCTCTGGCTGCGCTTGACCTTCTGCACCTCGGCGGCCTGCTGCTCGACCGTGAGGTTGCGGTGGATCACGCCGATGCCACCCAGGCGGGCCATGGCGATGGCCATCCGCGACTCGGTGACCTTGTCCATCGCCGCCGAGACGACGGGGATGGCGAGGGTGATGCCGGCGGCGAACGTGGCCGCCGTGTCGACGGTGTCGGGGAGCGTCTCGGAGTAGCCAGGCACGATGACGACATCGTCGAACGTCAGCGCCTCGAAGCGGTCGAAGAGCTCGTCGTTCGGGGTCATTGCGATACCTCCTGTCGGCAGAGGGTGCGGAGGGTGTCCACGAGCAGCTCGTGCTCGGCAACGTGGATGCGGGCGGTCAGCGTGTCGAGCGTGTCGTCGGGGCGGATCGGCACGGCGCGGGAGGCGAGGACGGGGCCGTCGTCGACACCTTCGTCGGGCACGAGGTGGATGGTCACGCCGGTCACTGTGCGCTCGCCGGCGAGCATCTCGTGCCAGGCCCGCTCGATCGCCCCCGTGCCGGGCAGCTCGCCGGGCAGCGCCGGGTGCAGGTTGACGACGCGGTTGGGGAACCAGCCGAGGAAGCTCATCGTGAGCAGGCGCATCCAACCGGCGAGGACGACGAAGTCGGGCCCGAAACCGGCGACGACGTCGGCGAGGCGGGCGTCGTAGTCGGGTCGCGCCTCGCCGCTGTGCGGTGCGACGTGCACGGCAGGGACACCGGCAGACGCCGCGCGTGCGAGCGCATGGGCGCCGTGGCGGTCGGAGACGACGGCGACGACATCGGCCGCAAGCCGCCCGTCGCGGGTGGCATCGATGATCGCCTGCAGGTTCGACCCGTTCCCCGACGCCAGCACGGCCAGGCGGGCGGTGCGCGTGTTCGGGTCCTGCATGGTTCGACGCTAGACGCCCCTCCCCGCCACCCGGCGGACGCTTGACGAAAAGCTCACCGTCGCCCCCGTATCTGGGCGGGATCCTGTTCTGGGCGGGATGCTTCCCGGAATCCGACACGATTCCCGCCCAGGAACGAATCCCGCCCAGATGGTGGAACGTCGGTAGGTTCGTCGGCATGGCCGTGTACCTCTGTCACGAGCAGCCGGAGTTGTACGAGCACGAGGCGTCGGTGGTCGACGCCGAGCCGGGTCGGGTCGTGCTCGACCGGTCGGCGCTGCATCCCGGCGGCGGCGGCCAGGTCAGCGACGTCGGCTGGCTCGACCACGCCGGCGGCACCGTGGCGATCGTCGGCGTGGAGACCGTGGACGACCGCGTGTGGCTCCTGCTCGCCGACGCCGTCACGCCGAGCGGTGACGTCGTCGTGCGCATCGACGCCGACCACCGCTCGAACGTCGCCCAGTTGCACACCGACTCACACATCCTCAACGCCCTCGTCTTCGACCGCTTTCCCGGCACGCTCGTCACGGGCGCGCAGATCAACGCCGACGGCACCGGGCGGATGGACTTCGATCTCAGCGAGGTCGACAACGATGTGCTGCGCGGCCTCGATGCCGGCGTCAACGACGTGATCCGCAGCGGCCTCGACGTGCGCAGCATCTACGTCGACGCCAGCGACGCCGGCACGGTCACCGGGCTCGTGCGCAGCCTGTCCGTCGCACCGCCGCCGACACCTGACGGTCAGCTGCGGATCATCGACATCGACGGCGTCGACCGCCAGGCCTGCGGCGGCACGCACCTGTCGAACACCGGCCAGTCGCGCCCGTTCCGCATCACCAAGGTCGAGAGCAAGGGCAAGCGCAACCGGCGCATCCGCTTCGTGCTGGACTGAGCGTCACGCCGGCACGGGCAGCGTCCACGTCACGGGTGCGCCCCGATCGAACCCGGACACCACGAGCACGCCATTGGCGATGGTCGCCTCGGTCCCGGTCTGGCTGTCCGGGTCCTCGAATCCGGTGACAGTGATCCGCTCCCACGTCTGCCCGTCGGACGTGACCCACAGGGCGACGTCGACGTTGCCCGCCTCGCCGGCGACGCCACCGGCACCGAACAGGCGAGTCCCGTCGACGACCAGCGCATTGATCGATGCCTCGATGACGTCGGGCACGTCGACGGTCACGGACTCGAACGTCAGCCCGTCGGTGGTCGTGAAGGACTGGGGGAGTCCGTTGCGGTTCGCCGTCAGCACCGTCCGGTCGCCGAGCAGCGCGCAGTCGCTGAACTCGATGACGTCGGTCGGGATCGACGCCGTATCGACGGCGGTCCACACCCCAGCGACGTCGCGCCGTGCGAGGAAGAGCCGCCGCACACCGTCGATGACGGCGATGCCGGCGGCGAGCGCCCCGCCGTCTGGCAGTGCACAGACCTCGGGCAGCGACGTCTGCTCGCTCGGCGCCGGAACCACCTCGGCTGCCCACGTGCGACCGTCGGCACTGGCGAGGGCGAGCGGTGACGACGTCGTGGTCGCCGTCGGCACGGCGGACCTGCGCCGTGCCGACGGCCACGAAGCCGGCGGGAACGGCGACGGCGTCGTCGATGGTCTCGCCACCCGGCCCGAACGCCAGCAGGCCGAGGTCCTCCCACGCGCCACCCGCGCTGCGCACCCACAGCCCGAAGCCGCCCGTCGGGCCCCCCGTCGCTGGGTCGTCGGTGGGGTCAGCGACCGGCCCGAAGGCGATGTCGGTCCCGTTGCCACTGCGGACGAAGCCGGCAGTGGCCGGGACGACCTCCGGGCCGGCCGGTGTCCAGGACACGCCGTCGGGGGAGGCGGCCCACTGCGCCGCTGTCGCCCATGAGAACGAGCCGACCCGTTCGGTGACGATCGGGTAGCGCAACGCTCGGGCGACGAAGCCGCCGCCCAGCGTGTTGACCACGAAGGACGTGGTTGCCGGGTGACCGGGCGGCAGCCCACTCCCGGTGGGTTGCTCGAGCTCGCCCTCGACGCGGCCGGAGCTGAAACCGCGTGACTCCCGGCTGACCGCGGCGATCGTGCCGTCCGGTCGCGGGGCGATGAGCGGGCTGGACTCGGGGATGGTTCCTGGTCCACGCGGCGCCCACTGGCCCGTCCCGATGCCGTCGAGCCCGAGGTCGAGGACATGGGCGCGACCGAGGTCGCGGCTGCCGACGAGCAGGCGCTCGCCGGAGACCAGGATGCTGGTGCAGTCGGCGACGACGTTCGGATAGGGCTGTCCGTTGGGTTGGACGGCGGCGATGTCCACCCGTTGCCACACCAGTCCGTCCACGCTGGTGGCCAGCGCCGTCGTCGGCGTCGAGCCGTTGGCGGTGCACGCGAGGGCGACGAAGCCGCTCGGTGCGACGACGACCGTTCCAATGCTGGAGCCGAGCCCGGCCTGGAGCGCCGCGGTGTCGGCGGGGGCGAACGTGACACCGCCGTCGGTCGACACCCACGCCGCGGCCTGCATCACGTCGCCGGCGTCGATCCAACCGGTCACGACGATCGTCGGGCCGGCGGCGGCGACACCAGAGGCGCCGCCAAACGTCGACTCGCCGATCGGCAGTTGCGTGCGTTGCCACGAGTCGGTGGCGCGGATCGCCACGATCGGCTGCCGCGACCCGGACTCGTCGCGGATGTAGCCGGCGGCCAGCAGTCCGCCCGCTGATGTTGCAAGTGCATTGACGGTTCCGCGCCGGCCGAACGGGTCGACCGGGTCCCCGAACGTGACACCGTCGACGGCGCTCCACACCGCCGGTCGCTGCGCGCCGACCTCGTCCTCGATGGATCCGGCGACCGCCAGTTCCGTCCCGTGCCAGACGCCATCGTTCGCCGACGACGAGGTGCCGGCATCGAACGTGGGCTGCTCCGGCACTGCCGTCCAGTTCTCCCCCTCGGCCGAGTCCCACATGGCGACGGTGGACCGCTCGCCGGGCCGTGCCTGGGCGGTGCCGATCAGCAGGTAGCCGCGCCCGTTCGCCGGGGCGAGCAGCTCGCCCGCCGACGCCGACGGTTCGGCATCGGTGGCCGGCTCGACGACCGTTCGAACGGCCGTTGGCGGCGGCACGGTCGTGGTGGTCGTCGTCGCCGCCGTCGTGCTCGTCGTCGACTCCTCGGTGGTGGGCGGCGGCTCGGTCGTCGGCGGCGGTGTGGCCGGCGTCGTGGTCGCCTCAGCCGCCGACGTGCCGGGTGCGGCGTCGTCGTCATCGCCGCTGCACGCCACGAGCCCGGCGACGAGCGCGCCGACCGTGACGACGCGGATCAGGATGTGAGCACGCACGCTGATGCGGTTGCACCGCCGCTGACGAGACGTCCGATCACCCAACTGTCCTCCGGGATCGCCGTGCGCACCGTGTCGGTATCCGGCGCGCTGCAGACGACGACCATACCGATGCCCATGTTCAGCGTGCGGTGCAGCTCGCGATCGTCGAGCCCCGTCGCCAGCTCGCGGACGAGCCGGAACAGCGGTGGCACGGGCCACGACCCCAGCTCGACCACGGCGTCGACGCCCGGCGGGAGCACGCGCGGCACGTTCTCCGGCAGGCCACCGCCGGTGATGTGAGCAAGTGCCTTGACCCGCCCCGTCGCCAGGGCCGGCAGCGAGCACGTCGAGGTAGCTGCGGTGCGGTTCGAGCAGGGCATCACCGAGCGGGCGGTCCATGCCGTCGGGCACGACGTCCATCGGGATCCACTCGAAGAGGCGGCGCAACAGCGAGTAGCCGTTGGTGTGCGGGCCGCTCGACGCCACGCCGATCAGCACGTCGCCGGGACGCACGTCGGCGCGGGGGAGCAGTGCCGCCCGCTCGGCGACGCCCACGAGCGTGCCGGCGATGTCGAACGCGCCCGGCGCGTAGACACCGGGCATCTCGGCGGTCTCCCCGCCGAGGAGCGCGCAGCCGGCCGCCTCGCAGGCCTCGGCCATGCCGGTGACGATCTCGGCGACCAGGTCGGCGTCGATCCGGCTCGAGGCGACGTAGTCGAGGAAGAACAGCGGCCGGGCGCCCTGCACGAGCACGTCGTCGATGCAGTGGTTGACGATGTCGGCGCCGACGCCGCGCACTCGTCCGAGGCGGGCGGCCAGCTCGACCTTGGTGCCGACGCCATCGGTCGAGGCGACGAGCACGGGGTCGTCCATCGCCGCGATCGCCTTGGCCGAGAACACCCCACCGAAGCTGCCCACGCCACGGACGACCTCGGCGCCGTGGGTGCGCTCGACGGCAGCCTTCATCTCGCTGACGGCACGGGCACCCTCGTCGATGTCGACGCCAGCGTCGGCGTACGAGCGCAGCGACGCACCAAGCGCCCGCCAGCCGATGTCCCGCCGCACCTGCATCCCCTCGAATTGCACCCCCGCCATCGCCTCGTACGCCACCGACCTCGCTTCGGCCAGATCCGCACCGACCCCGGTGACCGCGAGCACCCGCCCGCCGGTCACCTTCCCGTCCGCCATCCCCGCCGGAAACAGCAGCGCACCCGGTTCTAAACGGACTTCTTCCCGCTGAGCGGGAACAAATCCGTTTAGAACCTCGCCGCCGAGGGTCGGGGCGGCGGGGTAGCCGGGGGCGGCGGCGACGACGGTGCAGGCGGCGCCGGGGCGGATGGACAGAGTCATGCCGGCCAGGGCGCCGCGGGTGGCGGCGAGGGCCACCTCGGCGAGGTCGGACTCGAGGAGCGGCAGCACCGCCTGGGCTTCGGGGTCACCGAGGCGGACGTTGTACTCGACGAGGCACGGGCCGTCGGCGGTGAGCATCAGCCCGGCGAAGAGGGCGCCGACGTACGGCGTGCCGGCCGCGGCGAAGTGGTCGAGCACGGGCTGGACGAACGTGGCGACGAGATCGTCGGCGGCGTAGGGCACCGGCGCCGGGGCGTAGGCGCCCATGCCCCCGGTGTTCGGGCCGGTGTCGCCCTCGCCGATGCGCTTGTGGTCCTGGGCCAGCGGCAGCGCCAGCGCCACGCGGCCGTCGCACAGGGCCAGCAGCGAGCACTCCGGGCCGCTCATCCGCTCCTCCAGGACGAACGGGCCATCGGCGGCACGGATGGCCACGATGGTGGCAGCGTCGCCGTCCGGGACGGTGACGCCCTTGCCGGCGGCGAGGCCGTCGAGCTTGACGACGACGGGCCGGCCCAGCGCCCGCCACCACGCCGTCGCCGAGTCGACGTCGCCGGCCCCGAAGCGGGCGAACGCCGGACCGGGGATGCCGAGGCGGGTCGCCAGTTGCCGGGCGTACCCCTTCGACGACTCCAGGCGCGCCAGAGCGGCAGTCGGGCCGAAGCACGGCACCCCGGCCGAGGCGCAACGGTCGGCGGCACCCGCGACCAGCGCCGCCTCGGGACCGGGGATCACGAGGTCGAGCGCGGTCAGGTCGAGCGAGTCGACGTCGCCGGCCAGCGTGACCTCGTGACCGTGCCGGCGGCACGCCCAGGCGATCGCCTGCTCGCGCCCGCCGCCACCGACGACACCGACTCTCAAGCAAGCACCCCTTCGAAGCTCAGCTTGACGGGTGCCTCGTCGACCTCCAGCGGGTAGCGCCCGGTGAAGCAGGCGTTGCAGTAGCCGGTCTCGGCGCCGTCGTCGTTGCCGACCGCGCGCATCATCCCCTCCAGCGAGAGGAACTCGAGGGTGTCGGCGTCGACCCGTTCACGGATCTCGTCGAGCGTCAGCCGCGCCGCCATCAGGTCACCGTCGTGGCCCATGTCGACGCCGAAGTGGCAGGGGTGCACGATCGGCGGGCAGGTGATCCGCACGTGGACCTCGGTGGCGCCGGCGTCGCGGATCAGCTTGACCAGCGGCCCGGCCGTCGTGCCCCGCACGAGCGAGTCGTCGATCATCACGACGCGCCTGCCGGCCAGGTTCTCGGTGAGGGCGTTGAACTTCAGCGCCACACCGCGGTCGCGGATCTCCTGCGTCGGCTCGATGAACGTCCGTCCGATGTAGCGGTTCTTGATCAGCCCGTCGTTGTACGGCACGCCGCTCGCCCGGGCGTACCCGATCGCCGCGGGGATGGACGAGTCGGGCACGGGGATGACCACGTCGGCCTCGACCGGCGACTCGCCGGCGAGCTCGGCCCCGAGCTTCTCCCTGGCGAGGTGGACGTTGCGCCCGTTCCAGACCGAGTCGGGCCGGGAGAAGTAGACGAACTCGAACGTGCAACGGGCCTGGCGCGGCGCCGCAGCGAGCGCCTGGCGACGGTGCAGCTCGGCGCCGCGCAGGGTGACGATCTCACCCGGCTGGACCTCGCTGATGTCGACGCAGCCGAGCGTCGACAGGGCGCACGTCTCGCTGGCGACGGCGTGCCCACCGTGGGGCAGGCGCCCGACCGACAGTGGCCGGAACCCCCACGGGTCGCGCACGGCGACCACGCAGTCGGCGGCCAGCAGGACGAGCGAGAAGGCGCCCTTCCACGCCGGCAGCGTGCGCTCGACGCGCTCCTCCCAGTTGCGCCCGCCGGCGGCGGCGAGCATCAGCGTCATCACCTCGGAGTCGCTCGTGGCGGTCAGGCCGAAGCCCGCGCGACAGCAGCTCGTCGCGCAGCGCCGGCGTGTTGACGATGTTGCCGTTGTGCGCCAGCGCCAGCGGGCCGTGCATCGTCTCGACGAGGAACGGCTGGATGTTCTTCTCGTTCGACGAGCCCGTCGTCGAATAGCGCGTGTGACCGATCGAGTGGTACCCGGCGAGCGGCTTCAGCGTGTCGTTGGTGAACACGTGCGAGACCAGGCCCGGCTGCTTGTGCACTCGCGCGCGGTGGCCGTCGCTGACGGCGATGCCGGCGGCCTCCTGGCCGCGGTGCTGCAACGCGTACAGCCCGAAGAACGTCAGCTGGGCGACCCCCTCGCCGTGCGGCGTGGAGATGCCGAGGACACCGCACTCTTCACGGATCGTCATCGCAGGCCCTCCACACAACGAGTGATGCGTTCCTCGATCGGCGCCGCGCCGGGCTCGAACGCCAGACCCGTCAGCCGCTCGTAGGCGTCGATGTAGCGCGCCGACGTCGCCGTCCAGACATCCTCGGGCAGGTCGGGTGGGTCGCCGTCACCGGTGAACCCGGCGTCGGCGAGCGCCCGCCGGACGACCTCCTTGTCCAGACTCTCCGGCTCCTCACCGGCGGCGAGCCGCTCCTCGTAGGAGTCGGCGACCCAGAACCGTGACGAGTCCGGCGTGTGCACCTCGTCGATCAGCAGCAGCTCGTCGTCGGCGGTGAGCCCGAACTCGTACTTCGTGTCGGCGAGGAGCAGTCCGGCCGATGCGGCGACCTCCTGGCCACGCCGGAACAGCTCGAGGGCGATCGACGTCACATGCTCCCAGCGGTGCCGCTCGACGAGGCCGCGCTCGACGACCTCCGCCCACGTCAGCGGCTCGTCGTGCACGGTCGAACCGTGCGCCGGCTTCGTCGTCGGCGTCACCAGCGGCTCCGGCAGGGCCGTGTTCTTCGCCAGCCCGTCGGGGAAGTGGTAGCCGTAGATCGTGCGCGCGCCCGCAGCGTAGGGCCGCCACAGCGACGTCGACGTGACCCCCGTGATGTAGCCGCGCACGACGACCTCGACGGGCATCGTCGTGGCCGAGCGGGCGACGAGCAGGTTCGGGTCGGGCACGTCGATGACGTGGTTGGCGACGACGTCGGCGGTGCGCTCGAACCACCACGCGGCGAGTTGGTTGAGCACCTGCCCCTTGCACGGGACGCCGGCGACGACGCGATCGAACGCCGACAGCCGGTCGGTCGTCACGAACAGCCGGCGTCCACCGTCCAAGGCATAGGAGATGCGCACCTTGCCCTCGCGCCGGTCCGGCAGCGGCAGGTCGATGTCGGTGAACGCGATCATCGTGCTACTTGACATGGCGCACCGCCGCTTCGAACAGGCGCAGCCCCAACGTGCGCGTCGTCGTCGGATCGTGGCGGTGCCGTGGGTGTTGTCGAGGGATCACGTGGTTCTCCGGGTGGGGCATCAGGCCGAGGACGACGCCGGACGGGTCGCACACGCCGGCGATGCCGGCGATGGACCCGTTCGGGTTGTCCCCTGCATAACGCAGGGCGACCTGCCCGGCGGCGGCGAGGCCGTCGGGGTCGGGATGGACGTAGCGACCCTCGCCGTGGGCGATGGGGCAGTGGACGGGGTCGTCGAGCGCGGCGGTCCAGATGCACCGGCTCTCCGGCTCGGGGGTGAGCTCGACCCAGCGGCAGTCGAAGCGGCCGTGCTCGTTGTGGCCGAGGGCGCCGGGCAGGAGGCCGGCGCGGGTCAGCACCTGGAACCCGTTGCAGATGCCGATGACTGGTCGGCCGCTCGCCACGAACGATCGGAGGCGCTCGCCGAGGCGCCCGCCGGCGGCGCCGGTCAGGTCGAGCCCGAGCATGCGCCCGGCGCCGAGCGCGTCGCCGTAGCTGAACCCGCCGGCGACGACGACGATGCGGGCCTCGTCGAGCACGTCGGGGTCGGCGACCAGCTCGCCGACCAGCACGACGCTCGGCTCGGCGCCGGCGAGGTCGAGGGCGAGCACGGCGTCGGTGTCGCGGTTGGTGCCCGGTCCGGCGACGACGACGGCGGCCGGACGGCTCACGCTGCGCCTCCCGTGAACGCCGCCACGAGCCGATCGACGGGGATCGGCGCCACACCGGTGATGGCGAGCACGGGTGCTGGCGGCGACCACGCCGAGGCGGACCACCGGCCCGACGGCGGCCTCCAGATCGGCGATGTCGTCGGGTCGGACCTCGACGACGTGGCGGCCGGACGACTCGGCGAACAGCGCCGTCGCCAGGTCGTCGTGGGGGAGGTGGTCGATCGTGGCCCCGAGGCGGCCGGCGATGCACAGCTCGGCAAGGGCAACGGCGAGCCCACCCTCGCTCGACGTCGTGGCACGACTGGACGAGGCCGGCACGGATCGCCGCGTGCAGCCGGCGATACCGCGCCGGCGCGTCGGGGTCGGGTTGCGGCACGGCGCCGGGTTCGGCGGGCGCGCCGAGCACGAGGTCGAGGTGGCTGCCGGCGAACTCGGGCGAGGTCCGCCCGAGCAGCACGAGCACGTTGCCCGGCGCGGTGAGCTCGGCGGTCACGGTGCGCCCGACGTCGGGCACATGGGCGACTGCCGTGATCACGAGCGTCGGTGGTACGGCGTGACGCCGGCCGTCGGCGCCGACGTACTCGTTGTTCAGCGAGTCCTTGCCAGACACGAACGGTGCGCCGTGGGCGATCGCGGCGTCGTGGCACCCGCGAACGGCCGCCACCAGCTCACCGAGCGTGCTCTCTCGGCGCGGGTCGCCCCACGAGAAGTTGTCGAGCAGGGCGACGCGGTCGGGGTCGGCGCCGACGGCGACGACGTTGCGGATCGCCTCGTCGACGACGGCGTGGGCCATCGCCTCGGGGTCGTGCAGCCCGTACCACGGGTTGACGCCGATGCCGACGGCGATGCCGTGGGTGTCACGCGGGTCGGCGAGCACGACGCCGTCGCCCGGCCCGTCTCCCTCGACGCCGACGAGCGGGCGCACGGCGGTCCCGCCGCCGATCTCGTGGTCGTAGCGGTGGATCGTCGCCGCCTTGGAGGCGATGTTGCGGTGAGCGAGCAGGGCGAGCAGCGTGGCGGCTGGGTCGGCGACGGTGCGGCCGGCAGGGTGCCGTGACGGGACCGGCAGCTCGGCGGTCATCTGTCGCTGCGGGCGATCGTCGTGCAGGAAGCGACGTGTCGAGGTCGAGCACCACATCGCCGCCGTGGCGCACGACGAGGCGGCCGTCGCCGGTGAACGCGCCGAGGTCGGCCAGCTCGACGCCATGACGGTCGCAGCGGGCGCGCAGCGCGCCCAGCCGATCGGGTGGCACGGCGACGACCATCCGCTCCTGAGCCTCCGACAACCACACCTCCCACGGCGCCAGCCCGGGGTACTTGAGCGGCACGGCCGTCAGCTCGACGTCGGCACCGACGCCGTCGGCCATCTCGCCGACCGCCGACGACAGCCCGCCGGCGCCGCAGTCGGTGATCGCCGTCCACATGTCGTCGGATCCGGACAGGACATCGATGAGCAGCTTCTCGGTGACGGGGTCGCCGATCTGCACGCTGGCCCCCGCCACCTCGCCGGTCGAGGCATCCATCGTGGTGCTGGAGAACGTCGCCCCGCGGATGCCGTCGCGCCCCGTGCGCCCACCGAGCACGACGACGCGGTCACCCGGGAACGGCCCGTCGGGCAACGGCCGCTCGGCGGCGACGCCGATGCACCCGCAGAAGACCAGCGGGTTCGTCGTGAAGCCGGCGTCGTAGAGCACGGCTCCGGCGATCGTCGGCAGGCCGATCTTGTTGCCGTAGTCGGCGACGCCGTCGACCACGCCGTCGCGGATGCGCCGCGGGTGCAGCGCGCCGTCGGGGAGCTCGATCGACGGGCAGGTCGGGCGGTCCGAAGCACAGCACGTCGGTGACGGCGACCGGGCGATGGGCGGCGCCGAGCACGTCGCGGATCACACCGCCCACACCGGTGTTGGCGCCGCCGAACGGCTCGACGGCGGAGGGATGGTTGTGCGTCTCCGCCTTGAGGGCGATCGTCGTGCCCTCGACAAACGACACGATGCCGGCGTTGCCGACGAACGCCGATCGCACGAACGGCGCGTCGACGGCCTCGGTGGCGGCGCGCAGCTGATCGAGCAGCGACGGGAGCTCGATCCCATCCGTGCGCAACGCCGCGCGGAACGTCTTGTGCGCGCAGTGCTCGCTCCACGTCTGGGCGATGGTCTCCAGCTCGACGTCGGTCGGGTCGCGTCCGAGCGCCTCGAAGTGGTCGCGGACGGCGACCAGCTCGGCCGGATCGAGGGCCAGGGCGCGCTCGTCGCCGAGCCGGGCGAGGCCGCCGGCATCGAGGCCGCGCACGGCGATCGTCTGCACGCCGCCGGCGGTGTCGTCGCCGGGGTGGAGGTCGGGATCGGCGAGGGCGTCCGTCCAGTGCTCGATGATCGGGTTGGCAATCAAGCGACGCAGGAGCACGTCGGCATCAGGGAGCGACGTGCCCGGTGGCAGCTCGATGCGCCGTCCCGTGGCGGCGGCGTCCACGGACACGCCGAGCTGGGCGGCGGCACGGACCACGGCCTCGGCGGCGCCGTCGGTCACGCCGGGGTGCAGGGTGATCTCGGCGTGCGGCCCGTCTCCTGCCGCGGGCGGATCCCACGACCCGGTCTGCAGCAATGGGTCGGCGAGGAACCCGCCGAGGCGGTCGAGGTCGTCGTCGTCGAATTCGCCTTCCACGAACACGAGGTCGGCGACGCGCACGTCGCCGTGCACGGACAGCCCGAGCGCGCCGGCGCCGGCGGTGATGGCCGCTGCCCGGGGGTCGTCGTCGCGGGACCGCACCGTGAAGCGACGGAGTGGTCGACGCCCGGACGTCACTGGCTCGACCCTACGGCGCGCGCGTCACCGGGTCGGGTCTCTGAACGAAAAGTCTCTACGCCCGTGCCGGCGACGGCCGCCGTCGCGCCCGCTTGCGTCGCCGGATGAGGTACATCGTGATCCCGGTGACCCCGAGGGCGACCGGGGTGAGGGCCAGGGCGGTCCACAGGACCCGCGTGATCGTGCCGCCGAAGTCGCCGGTGTGCAGCGGGAAGTACCAGTCGTCCCACAACTGATCGAAGACGTTGCCCTCTTCGGGCGTGCCGTCATAGACGACGTCGCCGGTGTACTGGTCGAGGGCGACGTACGTGTTGCCGGCGCCGGCCTCTCGCGTCCACGGGTCGAACCCACGGGTGACCCATGCCGAGTAGGTCGAGGTCTCGTCGAACGGCGGCATCAGCGACTGCACGGCGCGGTCGGGATAGCGCTCCTCGATGGCCGCCAGCGCGGCGTCGAGGTCGATGCGGTCACGGCCGTCGGCTTCGCCGGAGACAGCGTCCTCGGGCTGCGTCCACAGGTAGAAGTCACGCTGCGCCGGCGTGGCGTTCTCGTACCACGAGTTGAGGTTGGGGAAGGCGAAGGCGATGCCGGTGAAGGCGACCACGAGCAGTGGCACCCACACGACGAAGCCGATGACCTTGTGCAGCGACATGTTGAAGGCGAACGCCCCGCGGCCGCGCTTGATGGCCAGCGCCGTCGCCCAGCGCCGCACGCCCGGCCAGTACCAGACGTAGAAGCCGGTCAGCAGCACGACGATGAACAGCACGCCCAGCCAGCCGACCATGTCCATGCCGTCGGGGAGCACGTCGCAGGCGACACCCTTGATGCCGCCGGGCTCGATGCCGTCGGCGTCGGCGCGGCACCAGCCGCTCTCCGGGTCGAACGCCCCGAACGGGCCCCAGTCCTGCCACAGGTACATGTGACCGCGGTACAGCCACCACGACGCCCCTTCGGTGTCGACGGCGCGGTCGTTCACCGTGCCCGAGCCGGGATCGACGAAGAACGCGACGTGCTCGTGCAGCGGCTCCTCGCCCTCGGCCGGCGCGGGCGCGCCTTCGACCGGTACCTCGAGGAAGACCTGGTACACCCCGCGCCCGTTGCGCGGCATCGTCAGGAAGGACAGGTCGCCGTCGCCACCGGCCTCCTCGACGGCCGCGTCGACAGCCGCCTGCGGACCGACGTCGCCCTCGGTGGTGTCGAAGCGGTCAGGGTTGAGCCAACCCTCGAAGACGTTGTGGAAGACGAGCCATGCACCGGTCAGCGAGACGATGACGACCCAGGCGAACAGGGCGATCGAGGTCCAGCGGTGGACCTTGACGACGAGCCGGCGCGGGCGCATGAAGACGGCGCGCACACGCCGGCGACGAGGCTGGGGCGGAGGTGTCGCGGGGATCGCGGCACCCTCGGCAGCAGTGCGATCGTCGTCGAGCAAGACCATCGTCAGCACCCCGGATGTAAAGGTCCCCTAACTTCGCGTATTGGGAGACGCACTGCAAACAGTTGGGTCTCCTGTTCGACCGCGACGGCGGATGGCCACGTACCGTGTCGTGCGTGGAGGACGCCGCACACACCCGACTCGTGCTCGTGCGCCACGGCGAGTCGCAGACCAGCGTGGCGAGGTCGATCGGCGGACCGAGGTCGTGCAGCGGCCTGTCCGAGCTGGGCCGGCGGCAGTGCGAGCGGCTGGCGGCCCGGGTGGCCGAGACGGGTGAATTGGCTGGTGCCGTGCTCTACGCCAGCGCCTACGCCCGAGCGAGAGAGACGGCCGAGTTGCTGGCGCCCACGCTCGGCGGGGTCGAGGTCCAGGTGGAGGATGGCTTTGGCGAGCACGACCCCGGACCGGACTGCGACGGGCTGACGTTCGACGAGTTCATCGAGCGCCACGGGATGCCGGACTGGGAAGCCGATCCGCACGCCGTGACGTTCCCCGGCGGCGAGACGATCGCCGAGTTGCACCACCGCGTCGGCGTCGCCGTGCGCAACGTCGTCGCCCGGCACCAGGGCGGGACGATCGTCGTGTGCTGCCACGGAGGCGTCGTCAACGCCATCCTGCGGATGGCCCTGCGGGCGCCGGCGGTCGGCGACTTCGAGCTGTTCACGACGAATGCCTCGCTGACCGAGTTGGTCCTCGTGCGCCCCGGCCGCTGGCGACTGCTGCGGTACAACGACGCCTCGCACCTCGCCGGCCTGCCGCTCGCCACCGCTCGCGAGTGACCGCGTGGGTGGTCGTCGGGGCGGGTGCGGCCGGCTGCGTCGTCGCCGGGCGACTGGCCGAGGCCGGCCACGACGTCACGTTGATCGAAGCTGGTTCCGCCAGTCCCGGCCGCGCGGTGCGGGCGGCGAGCTTCTTCGACGCCATGGCCGAGCCGGGGCGGCTGTTCCCCGGCTCGTTCGCTCGCGGCCGCGGGATCGGCGGCTCGAGCGCCGTCAACGGGATGATCGCCACGGCAGGAGATCCGGCGCAGTACGCCCGCTGGGGTTGGCACGACGCCGAGGAGGCGTTCGCCCGCGTGCGCGTCCCGCTGGAGCGACCTGACGACGAGGAGCTCGGTCCTGTCGACCGAGCGCTGCTCGCCGCAGCCCCCGACGCCGAGGTCGTCACGCTGACGCGCCACGCCGGTCGTCGCGTCACCGCGGCTGACGCGTACCTCACGGGTGCGCCCGTCGAGGTCGTCGCAGACGCCACGGTGGTGCGGCTGCAGGCGACCGGTGTCGTGCTCGCGGACGGTCGGGTCGTCGAGGCGGAGCGGATCGCGCTTGCCGCCGGCGCCCTCGGTTCCCCAGCGCTGCTCCCCGGTGTCGATCGACCACCGCGCAACCACGAGGGTGTGGCGATCACGCTCCGGCTGCGCGTCGATGTCGACCCACACTCGCTCGTGACGTCGTGCTTGCTCCGCCGTGGTCACGTGCAGATCCAGCCGCTCAACCACCTCGGACCGGCGGCGCCCGGCCACGGCATGCTGCTCGTCGCGGCGATGGTGCCCGGCCACCTCGACGCCGGACGGGCGCTCGCCCGCGAGCTGCTCGCCCACCGCGCGTTCGCCGAGCTCGTCGACGACGTCACGGTCGGCGACGGACCGGCAGGCATCTACCACGCCACGTCGACGTGCCCGATGGGCGACGTCGTCGACGAGGACGGTCTCGTCGTCGGCGCCGACAACATCCACGTCGTCGACGCGTCGGTGTTCCCGGACCTCCCGACGACGAACACCTACCTCCCGACGCTGATGCTCGCCGAACGCCTCGCCGCTCGCCTCGTCGACCTCTGAGCGCACCCCACCGACCTGGGCGGGATCTTCGCCGCATGCCGGCGAGATACCCGCCCAGCAGGGGCGCTGGCGAGGATCCCGCCCAGATGTGGCCTCACACGGCGGCGAGCAGCTCGTCCATCGACTCGTGCATCAGTTCGGTGAGGCGCCAGACGTCGGGGACGAGCTGGCGGTCGGCGACGAAGCCGAAGTCGAGGTTGCCGTTGTAGCTCTGCACCGTCATGTTCAGGCCCTGCCCGTCGGCCAGCGCCGAGATCGGATAGAAGTGCTCCAGGCGGGCGCCCGCTGAATACAGCGGCATCGCCGGCCCGGGCACGTTGGAGATGATCAGGTTGAACGGTGGTGCCGTGCGGTCGGCGACGTGCAGGCGGCTGTACATCCGCATCGCCCGGGCAGCGATCGCCGGCGGGGCGAACTGGGTGAAGTCCATCAGCGTGTTGGCGGGGATGGCGGCGAACTGCGTCTTGGCCTTGGTCATGCTCTGCTGCACGCGGTGCAGCCGGTCGGCAGGGTCCGGCTCGTTGGTGGCCAGATCGGCGAGGAGCATCGACACCCGGTTCTGGAACATGTCCTCCTCGTCGCCCGTGCGCACACTGACCGGCACGGCTGCGATCAGGCTCTCCTCGGGCAGGCAGGCGTGCTCGATGAGGTACTGACGCAGCGTGGACGAGCACAGCGCCATCACCACGTCGTTGAATGTGCAACCAGCTGCTCGGCGGATCTTCTTGGCGTCCTCCAGTGGGATGGTCGTGTACGAGAACCGGCGATGCGGCGTGATCGACGCGTTCCACGGTGTGCGCGGCGCGGCGGTCGGCGGCAGTGCAGGCGGGTCGTCGACCTCGTTGTTGCTGCCGCGCAGCCGGTGGCGCACCAGGTCGCCGAGCGGACCTGGCAGCGGCTGGGCGACGAGGTCGGCCATGGCGCGGATCCCAGTGCTGCCCGTCGCCGTGCTGAGCTCACGGAGCGTGCGCACGGACAGGCGGATCATCTTCTCCGGCCGGCGCATGTACTGCACGAGCGTCCGCTGGAGCAGCTGCTGATCGGTCGGCACCCGGTCGGGTGTCCACGCCGCCGGCTCGCCGGTGTGCACGGTGTTGGGCTCGGTGTCGAGGCTGGCGGAGAGCATCTTCGCCCCCGATGCCCCGTCGATCGTGGCGTGGTGCACCTTGGTCAGCTGGCAGATGCGCGTGCCACCGTCGACGCCCTCGATCACGTACAGCTCCCACAGCGGCCGCGACCGGTCGAGTGGGCGGGCGTGGATCCGGCAGATGACCTCGGCCAGCTGTTGCGGCGTGCCCGGTGCGGGGACGGCATGGTGGCGGACGTGGAAGTCGATGTCGAAGTCGGGGTCCTCGATCCAGTACGGCAGGTCGAGGCCGAAGGGCACCTCGACGAGCCGGCGACGGTACGGCACCAGCTGGTCGATGCGCTCGAGGATGACCTGCTTGGTCGCCTCGACACCTGCGCCTCCCGGTGAGTCGCCTGGGTCGAAGATGTTCACCGACCCGACGTGGCCGAAGACCGAGTTGGTCTCCATGTTGAGGAAGCTGACATCCACCCCTGAGAGTTGCTTCATTTCGCGATCGTAGGCCCCGTCGCCGAGGTGGTATCCATGCCCACATGCCTGCGGCACAGGGCGCACACGGGACGGTCCACGAGGCGGGCGACGGCTGCCTGGCCTACATCCAGGGCGACGGCTCGTGGGGGTGGAGCAACGCCGGGTTGGTGGTCGGCGACGGTCGATCGCTGCTCGTCGACACGTTGTTCGACCTGCGCCTCACCGCCGAGATGCTCGAGGCGCTCGCCGCACACACCGCGGGCGCGCCGATCGACGTCGTCGTCAACACCCATGCCAACGGCGACCACTGCTACGGCAACCAGCTCGTCGCCGGCGCCGAGATCATCGCCTCGTCGGCAGCCGCCGAGGAGATGGCCGAGGTCCCACCCGCGTTGCTCGCCGGGCTCAACGCCGCGCCCGGCGACGTCGGCGACCTGTTCCGCAGCTTCTTCGGTGAGTTCCACTTCGACGGCATCGAGCTGACCCTGCCGACGCGCACGTTCGACGGGCGGCTGACCGTCGACGTCGACGGACGCAGCGTCGAGCTGATCGAGGTCGGTCCGGCCCACACCAGGGGCGACGTGATCGTCCACGTGCCCGACGCGCGCACGGTGTACACGGGCGACATCCTGTTCATCGGCGGCACACCCATCGTGTGGGCCGGGCCGCTGCGCAACTGGATCGCCGCCTGCGACCTGCTGCTGGCGTTGGACGTGGAGACGGTCGTGCCTGGCCACGGGCCGCTCACCGACGCCGCTGGTGTCACCGCCGTGCGTGACTACCTCAGCTTCGTCGAGCGGGAGGCGACGGCCCGTCATGACGCGGGGGTCGATGCCTTCGACGCCGCACGGGAGATCGCCCGCCTCGTCGACGCCGGCGACGACTTCGGTTCGTGGGGCGAAGCCGGCCGCATCGCCGTCAACGTGGAGACGGTGTACCGCTCGATCGACCCAGCCCACACCAGCCCCGACATCGTCGAGCAGTTCCGCCGGATGGCCGCGCTCGAGCGCGCCTGAATGGCGGGTCCGGACCTCGACGTCGCCATCGTCGGCGACGGTCCGGCGGGACTGGCGCTCGGCACGGCCTGCCGCCGGGCAGGGTTGGCGACCGTCGTCATCGGGCCCGGCTCGCCGTGGCGGGCGACGTACGCGACGTGGCGCGACGACGTCGCCGATCTGCCGGATGCCTGCTTCGCCCACGTCGCCCCGAACGTCGTCGTCCACGGCCACCGCCGCCACGTGATCGAGCGGCCGTACGGCGTCCTCGACAACGCCGCGCTGCGGGCTCACCTCGAGGACGGTCTCGACGTTCGCCGGACGTACGCCACGGCCGTCCGCCAGGCCGAGTGGGGCAGCCGCGTCGTGACCGATGCGGGCGACGTCGACGCCCGCATCGTGGTCGAGGCGGCCGGGTTCCCCCCGATGCTCGGACGGTCGCCGCCACCGGCAGCCAACCAGACGGCCTACGGCGTCGTCGTTGGCGAGCGGCCGTCGATGTACGCCGGCGACGACGTCGTGCTGATGGACCTCCGCCCGGCGGGCGGTGGCGAACGTCCGACGTTCTGCTACGTCGTTCCGGTCGCCGGGGGATGGCTCGTCGAGGAGACGGCGCTGGCGGCGCGTCCGGCGGTCGAGCTCGAGCTGCTCCGCGGCGTGCTCGGCGCCCGCGTCGGTGATGAGGTGTTGGCGACGGCGGTCGGCGAGGAGGTCGTGACCATCCCCATGGGCGGTCGGTTGCCGGATCGCAGCCAACCGGTCGTGGCGTTCGGCGCGGCGGCGAAGCTGACCCACCCGGCGACCGGCTTCTCCGTCGCCTCGTCGCTGCGGGCCGCCTCGCGTGTCGCCGCGGCAATCGCCGACGGTGGAGATGCCCGCCGCATCTGGGACGCGGTGTGGCCGCTGTCGCTGCGCCGCACCCGCCGCCTGCACGACTACGGCCTGGAGGTGTTGCTCGGGCTGGGCCCGGCCGAGCTGGCGTCGTTCTTCGACGCCTTCTTCGACCTGCCCGTCGACGTGTGGGCGCCGTACCTGCGCGTCGACAGCCCGCCGGCGGCGGTGCTCAGGACGATGTCGGCTGTGGTGCGACGGCTTCCGTGGGCGATGCGTCGCCGGCTGGTGGCGAACCCGTTCGGCGGTCGTTGATCGACTTGCGCACGGCGAGCACCCAGCCGACGCCGACGGCAGCGGCGAAGATGAACCACTGCACGGCGTAGGACAGGTGCGGGCCGTCGGTGAGCTCGGGCAGGGTGACGGGCTGGGGGAACGGGCCGGTCTCGGCGGGGTCCGATGACATCAGCTCGACCCACATCGGCACGATCCCGCGGTCGCCGGGCGCGACGTACGGCTCGACGCGAGCGTCGATGCGTTGCACCTCGGTCAGCTCGTCGGACAGCTCGTCGGTGAGCTGGCCGCGGCGGCGCTGCTCCATCTCGCGCAGGCGGCCGACGATCTCGACCTCGCCCGCCGGTGCCGGTGCGGCGGTCTGGCCGAGGGGGACGAAGCCGCGCTGCACGAGCAGCGTGCGGCCATCTTCGAGGAGCATCGGGGTGACCACGAGGTCGCCGGCGACGCCGCCCTGCGAGCGGTTGACGACGACGAACTGCACGTCCGGCTGGTACGTGCCGGTGACCTCGATCGACCGCCACTCGATCCCGGTGCTCATCCGCGACAAGGTCACCAGGTCGCCGATCGGCTCGGGCGGCATCTCGATGGCGGCGCGCACCTCGTCGTTGAACGCCTGCCGCTCGTCGAGCCGGCGCAGCTGCCAGAAGCCGAGGTTGACCATGACGACGATGGTGACGATGACCAGCAGGTGGAAGGCGAGCCAGCGCGGCGTCAGCAGGAACCGGTACATCGCGGCGGTGACGGTACCGGCGGGGGCCTCCGGTACGGTCGACCTGGTGGAGCTCCCGGACTTCCACATCCCCCACGCCGAGAAGATCGAGTGGATGATCGAGACCGACGGCTTCGCCGTCGAGCCGGTGCCGCCGGATGCCACGAGCGATCCGCCGCGGGCCGGGTACACGTACACGATCGGGTTCCCCACCCACGCCGGCTTCCCCGACGTCGTCGTGTTCGGGCTGACGCCGGTGGCCGCGCGCGGGCTGCTCGGGATGGTCGCCGATCTTCGACGCGGTGGGACCGAGATCCCGCTCGATGCCGAGCTCGTCGGCCTCCTCGACAACGAGCTGCGCTGCCGCTTCGCCCACGTCGAGATGATCGAGTGGGGCCCGCTGTTCACGACCGCGCAGTCGTGGTACCGCGGAGAGCCGTTCGAGATGGTCCAGCTGATCTATCCCGACCGCAACGGCTTCCTGCCGTACGAGTCCGGCTTCGACCAGCGCATGCGCCTCGCCCAACCGGTCATCGGCGCGCTCTGACGAGTTCTTCGGAAGATTCGGCGCCATCCATGACCCCTGAAAACGCTTGAGAAGTCGATCTTCGGCGGGCTGGGGCGCGCTGCTACGCTCGTTGGCAGCATTTCGAGCGGCCTGGACGACCGGGCCCGGCAACCTGGGTGAACGCCCCAAGGTGCCTCTGCCGCCCGGCGACGGGCGGGATGTGGCCGGCCCCGCCGGCAACGAAGCGTTCCTCGCCGCTCGCGATGCCCGAGACGAGATGGGAGCCTGCCGCCGATGACCGAGCCCGCCCGTGAGCGTCCGCCGCTGCGCGCGACCGGGGCCTGGCTGCCTGGCGACCCGCCGGGCCACCGGCAGTTCCTGACGCTCGACCGGCGCTTCGCCACCGAGAGTGGCACGGCCCTGTCCGACGTGACGGTCGCCTACGAGACGTGGGGCACGCTCGACGAGCAGGCGGCCAACGCCATCCTCCTGTGCCACGCCTGGACGGGGGACAGCCACGTCACCGGCCCGGCCGGGCGGGGGCACCCGACGCCGGGTTGGTGGGAAGGGATGGTCGGGCCGGGACGGGCGATCGACACCGATCGGTGGTTCGTCGTGTGCGCCAACGTCCTCGGCGGCTGCCAGGGATCGACCGGCCCGGCGTCACCGCATCCCGTCGACGGCCGTCCCTACGCCTCGCGCTTCCCGGTGCTCACCATCCGCGACATGGTGCGCGCCCAGGCCAGGCTCGCCGACCACCTCGGCGTGGACTGCTGGCACGCCGTCGTCGGCGGCTCGATGGGCGGGATGCAGGTGCTCGAGTGGGCGATCATGTACCCACCCCGGGTGCGCTCGATCATCCCGATCGCCACGTGCATGCAGGCCACCGCCCAACAGATCGCGTGGGGAGCGATCGGCCGGCGAGCGATCGCCCTCGACCCGAGGTGGCGCGGCGGCGACTACTACGACGCGGCCGCCGGCGACGGGCCGGAGGACGGTCTGGCGATCGCCCGCATGGTCGCCCAGGTCACGTTCCGCAGCGACAACGTGTTCACCGACCGCTTCGGGCGCGACCTCACGGACCGCACCACCGACTCCTTCGGGCTCTGGCAGCAGTTCGAGGTCGAGCGGTACCTCGAGCACCACGGAACCAAGCTGTTCCACCGCTTCGACGCCAACAGCTACCTGGTCATCGGCAAGGCGATGGACCTCCACGACGTCGCCCGCGGGCGCGCCAACCTGGCTGCGGCGATGGGCCGCGTCCGCGCGGCGAGCCTGGCGATCGGGATCTCCTCGGACCTGCTGTACCCGAACTACCAGCAGCGCCAGATCGACGAGATGCTGCGCTCCGAGGGCTTGTCCAGCCGGTACGTCGAGATCGACTCGCCGCACGGCCACGACGCCTTCCTCATCAACCTGGATCAGATCGGCGAGCCCATCGCCGACTTCGTGGATCGGGTGTCGGAACGCTGACGGCACGAGGGTCGTTGGGATCGACGGCCGGCGTCAACGCATCGAGCATGACGACCAGGCGGCTGGCGGACGGCACGCGCAGGGCGAGCATGTCGCCGTCGGGGTCGGGAGGCACGGCGGACAGGACGTACACCTCCTTGCCGCGTGGTGGCCGAGGTGACTTGGCCCGGATGCGCCAGACGCCCTTCGTCGTGCGAAAGAGGCTGCGCCGCGACAGCAGGAGTGCGCCATCTTGCAGGAACGCGCCGCGCACCTCGCGCCGGCGACCGACGACGTTGCCGAGGCGATCGATGTGCTCTGCCGTCGTCAAGAAGCGCCGGCCGTCCTTGGCGAGCCAGTGCGGCTCGATGCGGTACGCGAGGTAGAGGAGCCCGGCGCACACGCCGACGGCGCCGAGCATCCAGAGCAGGTCGGACATGGTGATCGAAGTGTGCCACCGGTCGTGAACCTGCGATGATCGGCGGCGCTGTGGCCGTCGCCGGAACCTCACCAGTCGCCGGGCTCGCCGGCTCGACGGGGTCCACCACGCTCGTGCTCGTCGTGCTCCTGCTCGCCCTCGGCGCGGCGATGCTGCTGACGGCCGTGTGGCTGGTGCGCTCGACACGCACCGACGCGCCGGCGCTCGCCCCGCTCGAGGTCATGGGGGACCGCAGCTGGTCGAAGGCGGACGGCGACGACCGCAGCGCCAAGCTGACGGCGGTGCGTCCGGAGGGAGCGCTTCCGCCGGCGCCGATGATCCCCGTCGACGACGATGAGGGCGAGCCGGACAGCGCCGCTGTCGAGCCGGTGCCTGATGAATCGGCTGTCGAGCCGGTGGTTGATGAGCCGGCTGGTCGTGAGCCGGTGCCTGACGAGCCGGCTGTCGAGCCGGTGCCTGATGAGCCGGCTGTCGAGCCGGTACCTGATGAGCCGCGCCTGACGAGCCGGCGCCCGAGGAGCCTGCCGCGCAGGACGGCTAGCGGTACTGTCGCCACCATGGCCACGCTCGATGTCGACCAGATGTTGGCCCGGTTCCGCGACCGTGCCGCGGCGGTCAAGCACAGGCCGCTGCCTCCGGTTGCGGGGGAGGAGCGCCAGCAGTTCATCGCCCAGGCGAACGTCGACTTCCAGGACTTCTCGATCGTCGGCGACGCCGAGGGCGCCATCGAGGACGGCGTGCTCGTGCTCCGCATCGACTTGCGGCCACCCGCCTGACCGTGGCGACGACGCTCGACGAGCTCGGCTTCTACACGCTCGCCGGCGCCCCGGCATCGGCACGCGACCTCCTCGCCGAGGTCGCCGACGGCGAACGGCTCGGCCTCGGTTGGTGCTTCATCTCCGAGCGCTTCAACATCAAGGAGGCGGCGACGCTGTGCGGCGCGGCCGGCGCCGTGTCGACGCACCTGCAGATCGCCACGGCGGCGACGAACCACACGACGCGGCACCCCATCGTCACCGCCTCGTACGCCTCGACGATGCACTCGTTGACCGGCGGGCGCTTCACGCTCGGCCTCGGTCGGGGCATCGACCCACTGATGCGGGCGTTCGGTCTGGCCCCGATCACGACGGCGCAGCTCGAGGACATCGCCGGCCTGCTGCGGCGGCTGTGGCGAGGCGAGACGGTGATCGGCCACGACGGTCCGGCCGGCCGCTACCCGTTCCTGCGCCTCGATCCCGACTTCGACCTCGACATCCCGCTTGCGCTGACGGCGTTCGGACCGCGATCGCTCGACCTCGGCGGCCGGGTCTTCGACCATGTCGTGCTGCACACGTTCTTCTCCGACGAGACGCTGAGCCGCTGTGTGACCACGGTGAAGGACGCCGCCGAACGGGCCGGCCGTGATCCGGCAACGGTCAAGGTGTGGTCCTGCCTGGCCACGGTCCCCGACCACCTGCCGGAACCGGTGCGCTTGAACAAGACGGTGGGTCGCCTGGGCACCTACCTCCAGGCGTACGGCGACTTGATGGTCACCACCAACGGCTGGGATCCGGCCGTGCTGGCACGGTTCCGCGCCGACCCGCTGGTCGCCGGATTCCGTGGCGCGCTCGACGCGTCAGCCAGCACCGAGCAGCTCGAGCACGTCGCCACGCTGCTGCCCGAGAGCTGGCTGACCCCGCTCGCCACCGGCACGCCCGAGCAGTGCGTCGGCGTCGTGAGGAGCCAGTTCGACCTCGGCGCCGACGGCGTGATCCTCCACGGCGTCGCGCCGGCCGACCTGGCGGGCGTGGTCGGTTCGTATCGCCAGCGTGTCTGATGTCGGGCGATCTGGGCTCGCTGATTCTCAGATCCGAGACCATGCGCCCCCAGAATCACGACCAGCGGCTCTCGGGGTCATCTTCCTCGGGGTGCTCGAAGGCATCGTCGTCGCCGTGGTGTTGTCGATCCTGTTGTTCTTCCATCGCAAGTGGTGGCCGCACGGCGAAGTGCTCGGACGGGTGCCTGGCCGCGAGGGCTGGCACAGCGACCAAGCCGGTGAGAGACTCCAGGAGCGTCCCGGGGTGGTGGTGTTCCGTTGGGAGGCGCCGCTGTTCTTCGCCAACTCGGGCATCTTCGCCGATCAGGTGCGCCAACTGGTGCAGGAGCGTCGCCCGGCGTGGGTGGTGCTGCAATGCGAAGCCATCACCGACATCGACGTCACCGCCGCTGGGATGCTCGAACGCCTCGACAGTGAGCTCAACACCAAAGGCGTCCACCTCGCCTTCGTCGAGCTGCGTACCCGCCTCCACGACCTCGTCCACGACTATGGCCTCCTGCACACCCTCGACCGCGAACACTTCTACCCCTCCATCGACGACTGCCCTCACCGACATCGCCCACGCCGTCGGCAAACAGGACCCCGCGCCATAGCCGCGACACGCGCACCATCGGGTCGACACACCAGCCGTCCGTTGTCGCCTTTCTCGACGTCGTAGCGTGCGCGCCGTGACGAGCACCCCTGTCAGGGCCGCCGGAGGAAAGCGGCTGGCGGCGATCGTCGCCGTCCTGTTGGTGGTCGGCGTGGGCGTAGCCACGGTCGGCCGGGTCATCAACGAGCCGCTGCGCGTCGCGGGCGAACTCGTCCTCGTCGTAGTGGCGGTCGGTGGCGCCTGGGTGGCGCTCACCACGACGAAGACGCGTCGCGGGACCGCCGTGATCGTGACGCTGGTCGCAGTCGTCGCCTTGATCGTCAGCGTGATCAACGCCGAGGGCTACCGCATCACGTCGGTCATCGTACGCATCGTTGTGCTCGTTGTCGCCATCGCCCTTGCGAAGTACGCACTGGGCACCACGGTCGGCGCGCTCAAGCAGAGCGAGACCGAGGGCACGCCGGTGCCGGCCGCCACCCGAGGCGTCCTGTTCATCAACCTCAAGTCCGGGGGTGGCAAGGCGGAGCGGTTCCATCTCGTGGACGAGTGCACGAGGCGCGGCATCCAGCCCGGTGGTGCTGGAGCCGGGCCAGGACTGGCTTCAGGTGGTGCGGGACGTGGCCGCCAGCGGCGTCGACGTCCTCGGCATGGCCGGCGGCGACGGTTCCCAGGCGATGGTCGGCACAGTGGCGGTCGAAGTGGGGTTGCCCATGGTCGTGGTACCGGCCGGCACGAGGAATCATCTCGCCCTCGACCTCGGACTCGACCGTGACGACGTCGTCGGCGCGCTCGACGGTTACGGGGAGGCCGTCGAGCGGACGATGGATCTGGCTGACGTCAACGGCCACGTGTTCGTGAACAACGTCTCGCTCGGCCTGTACGCCGCCATCGTGCGCTCCGCGGCCTACCGCGACGCCAAGGTGGACACGACTCTCGCCACCCTGCCTCAGGTGTTGGGTCCGGACAGCGAACCGTTCGACCTGCGGTACACGGGCGCCGACGGCCTGGAGCAACGAGGCGCCCACATCATCCAGATCTCCAACAACCCCTACGGCACGACATTCGGTGGCCGGGGGAGCCGGCCTCGGATGGACACCCATCAGCTCGGTGTCGTGGCGTTGGTGCTGGCCAAGCGGGGCGACGCCGCAGCGTTCCTGGCCGCCCTCGCATCCGGCCATCCGGAGCGCTTCGGTGGGCTCTCGTCGTGGGCGACACCGACGTTCGAGGTCACGTGCGATGCCGCGATCGAGATGGGGCTCGATGGCGAGACCAGGGTCATGGACTCGCCGCTGCGTTTCTCGATCCGCCCGTCACCGGTCAGGGTGCGACTCCCGAAGCATGCCATCGGCTACTCGCCGGCCGCCCGCTCGCTCGGTTGGCGGAAGTCCCTGCGCCGGTTGTGGGCGACGGCGATCGGTACGATCCCCACGTGACCGACGCGCCCGACCACAGCTCACGGGTCTCGCCGGCGGGGCGGCTCGCAGAGGTGATCGAGGCCCACCCGACGCCGCGGAGATCGGTCGCCGCTCAGGCACTGTACGAAGTCGCCCGGGTCGATCTTGCGGTCTATCGAGCAATCGCCGGCACACCGACGCCCACGCTCGACGACCCGCTTCGACGCCTCTCCGGGCTGGCGAACCACTCGAAGCTGTGGGTCGGCGCCGCGGTGGGACTGTTCGCGTTCGGGGGACGCAGAGGGCGAGGAACAGCGCTGACAGGGCTCGTCGCGGTGGGCATCAACTCGGTCGTGGTGAACCTGCCGATGAAGCTGGCGAGCAGACGGGAGCGTCCTGACCGCGAGGCGGCCGGCGTCCCGGATGAGCGCCACGTACCGATGCCGACCTCCACGTCGTTCCCGTCGGGCCACTCAGCGTCGGCGTTCGCGTTCGCGGGCGCGGTAGGAGGATCGATTCCGGTTCTCGGCGCACCGTTGCGCGGTCTGGCTGCGGCGGTCGCCTACTCGCGCGTGCACACGGGCGTGCACTACCCGGGCGACGTCATCGTCGGGTCAGTCATCGGCGCGACGATCGGCGAGGCGACCGCCCTTGGAGCGCGTGCCCTGCGCCGTCGTCGCGACCGCCCCTAGCGAACACCGTCGGCAGCAGGTCGGGGAGCTGCGCGTCCTGCGGACGAGAACGACTGGACTGGCTGGGCGGTTCGGCAGTTGACCCACGAGACTTGGCGCATGATGAGGAGGAGGTCGTCATGAGACCTGTGACGATGACCGATGACTCGGACGAGTCCCAGCCGATTCCGTCGGGCATGCGATACTTGCACGGCAAGGTGGTCCCGCACCTGACGGTGGAGGAGCGGGTGGCGCGGGGCAAGGCGGCACGACGCGAGGTGCCCCGGTCGAGCCATGCCGGGTTCACCCCGGGCGGGCACCGGCTCGACCCGGTGGCGCTGCTGGAACAGCAGGCCGCGACCCGGGTGCCGGAGCTGGTGCCGATCCGCTACGGCCGGATGCTGGTGTCGCCGTTCACCTTCTACCGGGGCGCGGCCCTGATCATGGCCGCCGACCTGGCCGGCACACCGCGCTCGGGGATCACCACGCAGGTCTGTGGTGACGCCCACCTGATGAACTTCGGCATGTTCGCCTCACCGGAACGGCGGCTGGAGTTCGGCATCAACGACTTCGACGAGACCTACCCGGGCCCGTGGGAGTGGGACGTCAAGCGGCTCGCGGCCAGTTTCGCCATCGCCGGACGCGACAGGGGCTTCTCGACCAAGGAACGCACCAGGGTGCTGCTCGCCCTGCTCGGCGAGTACCGGACGGGCATGCACCGGTTCGCCGCCCTGACCAACCTGCACGTGTGGTACGCCCACATCGACGTCGAGGGCGTCCATCAAAGAGCTGCAGACCGGTGTCGGCGCAGCGGCGCGGAAGCGGGCCGAGAGCCAACGTGACCAAGGCGCGCACCCGCGACAACCTGCACGCCTTCGACAAGCTGACCCGCGTCGTCGACGGGCAGCGGCGCATCATCAGCGACCCGCCTCTCGTCCAGCCGATCGACGAGCTGTACGAAGGGATGGAGCGAGACCAGATCCACGACTTCGTGCGGGCGGTCATCCGCAGCTACCGCCTGACGTTGCAGAGCGACCGCCGCCACCTGCTCGAGGACTTCCGCCTGGGCGACATGGCCCGCAAGGTTGTCGGAGTCGGCAGTGTCGGGACTCGGGCGTGGATCGTGCTGATGCTCGGCCGTGACGACACCGACCCGCTGTTCCTGCAAGCCAAGGAGGCCAACGCCTCGGTGCTCGAGGAGTTCGTCGGGCGCAGCGACCGCCGATCCCATGGCGAACGGGTGGTGCACGGCCAGCACCTGATGCAGGCCAGCAGCGACATCTTCCTGGGCTGGGACCACGGCCAGGGCGTCGACGGCGTCGAGCGCGACTTCTACGTCCGTCAACTCCGGGACTGGAAGGGCGCCGCGCTCGTCGAGGCCATGAACCCCGCCACCATGGCCATCTACGCCCGCCTCTGTGCCAGCGCGCTGGTCCGGGCCCACGCCCGCTCTGGTGACCGCATCGCGATCGCCTCCTACCTCGGCTCCGGTGAACGCCTTCGACCGGGCCCTCGTCGAGTTCGCCGAGGCCTACGCCGACCAGAACGAACGGGACTACGACGCCCTCGTTCAAGCCGAAAAGAACGGCCGCATCACCGCCCAACACGGCATCTGACCCGACCTCGACACCGCCCAGGCGGCACCAGTCCGGGGAAGCCCGACGGCGCGTCTCCGGTCCCTTCCCGCAGAACAGCGGCCAGAGCAGCGTCCACGTCGGGAACCGTGCCCAGCGCCCCCGTCGACAGCGGCGGTGACCCCGCCGACAGCGGCTGGGCACGCGGTCCTGCCAGCACATCTGGGCGCCGACAGTCGCGCCCGCGATCTGGACGCCGCAGGTCGAATCCGACAACGTGAAAGCCCAGGTCCGGACTTCCTGGGTGTCTACGGGCCTGTGGAGCGGACGACGGGATTCGAACCCGCGACCCTCACCTTGGCAAGGTGATGCTCTACCAGCTGAGCCACGTCCGCGTGGGAGCCACAGGGTAGCAGCGAGTTTGCGACACCGGCATCGGGGTACCCCGCCTCCCCGAGGAGGTGCGCCAGATGGCCAGCACGATTCAGGGGGCTGCGACCCCGGCGGCGACGAGTCGTCCATCGCTACGCGAGACATGGCCGCTGCAGCGCAGCGACGCGCTCCTCTTCCTCCTCATGTTCGCCGGCCTGACCGCCATCTGGTCGGGGGTGGGCTGGTTGCTCACCGGTCCCCTCGAGGACTCGGCGCTCGTGCACGCCGACGAGGACGTGTCGCAGTGGTTCGCCGACGGCCGCACCCCGCAGCTCGACGACTGGGCGACGGCGGGAGCGATGCTCGCCGACACGTTCGTCAAGATCATCGTCACCGCCCTCATCGCCGGGATCATGCTCGCCGTGTGGCGCAGCTGGCGCGAGCCGTTGATGGTCGCCATCCCGCTGATCCTCGAAGCATCCGTGTTCATCACCGTCACCTGGATCGTCGGCCGGCCACGACCGGATGTGCCGAGGCTCGAGGAGTCGCCGGTCGACAGCAGCTTCCCCTCCGGGCACACCGCAGCAGCCGCCGCCTACAGCGCCATCGCCGTCGTCGTGTTCTGGCGCTTCCGGAACGTCTGGGCGCGCACGGCCGTCGTCGTGCTGGTCGTGGCGATCCCCGTCATCGTCGGCTGGGCGCGCGTCTACGCCGGCATGCACTACCTCACCGACGTCGTCGCCGGCGTGCTGCTCGGCCTGGCCAGCGTGTTCGTCGTGTGGCTGGTGCTGCGCCACCGCCAGGCGCCAGCCACGACGTGAGCCTCACGCTCGTCGTCCTGCTCCTGGCCGCCCTGGCCGGGGCCACCGCCTTTGCCGGCTCGGCGACGAAGAAGCTCGACCCGATCGACCCGGCACCGGAGGAGGAGGCGGTCGTCCGCTCGCTCGCCCGGCACCCGCGAGTCGACCGCTTCCTGCGTCAGCGCTTCGACCGGCGGACCCGCGGCGGGTTCATGCTCACGGCCGGCTTCCTGATCGTGCTCGCCGTGTCCGTCGTGCTCGGACTGCTGCTGGACATGATCGACGCCGGATCGGGGCTCGCCGAGCTCGACGACAGCGTCGCCGAGTGGGGCGCCGAGCACGCCACCTCGACCGCGGTCGACGTCCTCGAGGTGATCACCCACCTCGGCGGCACCCCGGTGATCATCGCCGCGCTGGCGGCGGCAGCCGTCGTCGACTACCTGCAACGACGCAACGCCGAGGTCTTCGCCTTCGTCGCCGCCGTCGGCATCGGCCAACTGATCATCAACAACCTGCTCAAGCTGCTGATCGATCGGGATCGCCCCGACGTCATGCAGCTCGTCGAGACATCAGGGTCGTCGTTCCCGTCGGGCCACTCCACTGCCGCCGCTGCTGCCTGGTCCGCCGTCGCCCTCGTGCTCGGCCGGGATCGCGGCCGGGTCACGCAAGCCTGGCTGGCGGCCGGTGCGGTCGTCATCGCCGTCGCCGTGGCGACGAGCCGGGCACTCCTCGGCGTGCACTGGCTCACCGACGTGATCGGTGGCCTGGCGCTCGGGTGGGGCTGGTTCCTGCTCGTGGCGATCGTCTTCGGTGGCCGCGCCCAGCGCCTCGGCGATCCGGCGACTGCGGAGCCCGAGGGCGTGTCGCAGGCGGCGTGACGGCGTGATCAGCCCGGGCCGGCGCAGAGCGTCAGCGACAGCGGCCGCACGCTGAAGTCGAGCGCGTCGGCCTTGCCCTTGGCGCCGCCGTCGAGCTCGTACATCCGCTTGGCATCGAGGCGCACCGAGATCTCACCGCCCTGGGCGAGGTGAGCGTGACCGGACATCGACTGCCGCTGGCGCACGGCGCTGACCAGCACGCTGGCCCACTCCTTCAACCCTGCCGCAGTGACCACCGCCACGTCGAGCAGGCCGTCGGTCGGCGAGGCGTCGGGCAGGGCTTCCACGCCGCCCTTCAGCGTCCCGATGTTGCCGACGAGCACGCAGCTCGCCGGGCCCTCGAAGATCGTCGTGCCGTCGACGGCGACCTGCGCCTCGAACGTGTCCCGGGCGCGGGCATGGCGCACGCCCTCACGCACGTAGGCGAGCATCCCGAGGCGATCCTTGTGGGCGTCGGCGCCGTCGATCATCGCCGCATCGAACCCGGTGCCGGCCATCACGTTGAACGTCTGCTCGTTGCAGCAGGCGCTGTCGATCTTGCGCCGCCGGCCGGTGACGATCAGCTCGACGATCTCGGCCGGATCGGACGGCAGCGAGTAGCCGGTGGCGAACAGGTTGGCGGTGCCGGCAGGCAGCACGGCGAGCGCCGCATCGGTGCCGACGAGCGCCTCGGACGCGCTGCGGACCGTGCCGTCGCCGCCGCACACGATGATCGTGGTGGCGCCGGCCTTGATCGCCTTGCGCGCCGCCGCGCCGGCCTGCTTGGCCTTGCTGACGGCGAACCACGGCGCGTCGATGCCGGCGTCGCCCAGCGCCTGCTTCAGTCGCTTGCGGTCACGCCCCGCCAGCTTGTCGGCGTGGGCGATCACGGCGACCTCGACGCCATCGGTGGCCTTGCTCATGTGGTTCCTCCTGCTCGAGCGGGACGGGCGTACCCCGCGAATCGTCGGGACAACCGTCAGCGCGAGCCCTGGCCGTCGTCGACCTTGATCGTCGTGCCGGTGACCACCTCGGAGTCGGGTGACACGAGGTAGAGCAGCGTGGAGTCGAGCTGCTCGGGCTGGCCCAGTCGCTTGCGCGGGAACTGCCCGGTGAAGTCGCCCATCCGCGAGAGCATGCCGTCCATCATCTCCGAGGCGAACGCGCCGGGGGCGATGCCGTTGACGTTGATGTGGAACCTGGCCCACTCGACGGCCAGCACCTCGGTCATCCGGTGGATCGCCGTCTTGGACACCGCGTACAGCGCGGCGGCCATGCCGTTGTAGGAGAACGCCGCCATCGAGGCGATGTTGACGATCCGCCCGGGCGCCTCGGCGGCGATCAGCCGTTTGGCGACCTCGGTCGACAGCAACCACGGTCCGCGCACGTTGGTGTCGAGCACGGCGTCGACCAGCTCGAGCGGCATCTTGTGGGCGCGCTGGGCGTCGGGGATGCCGGCGTTGTTGACGAGGATGTCGACGGTGCCCACGGCGTCGCTGGCTCGAGCGACGACATCGGCGATCTGCTCGGCGTCGGTGACGTCGAGGGCCATCGGCTCGCAGACGCCACCGGCACCCCTGATCTGCGCAGCCAGCTCCTCGAGGCGGTCGGTGCGGCGGGCAGTGGCGACCACGGCAGCGCCAGCGCCGGCCAGCGTGACGGCGAAGCGGTGTCCCAGCCCGGAGCTGGCCCCGGTCACGAGGGCGACACGGCCGGTGAGATCGGTTGATGCAGGCACGCCGACAGGCGTACCACCGACGGGCCGCCGAGGCGCAACCGGGACGATCTCCAGCACACCCTCATCGGATCTCCATGACCTGGCGGCGCGCGGTCGTGTTCAGTCGGGATGGCACGTCGCAGGAGGGTTCGAGATTGTCCGACATCGTCATCATCGGAGGAGCGCTGGCCGGGCTGTCCGGCGCCCTCCTCCTCGCCAGGGACGGGCACCGGGTGACGGTGCTCGAGCGTGACCCTGCGCCACCTCCACCGTCGCCGGCCGAGGCGTGGGGCGACTGGGAGCGGCGCGGTGTCAACCAGTTCCGCCTCCCGCACGGCTTCCTGCCACGGTTCTCGCGGCTGCTCGAAGCGGAGCTGCCCGACATCCACGAGGCCCTGATCGACGGAGGCGGCCTGCGCCTCAACCGGCTGCTGGCGCTGCCGGAGGCGGTGACGGGCGGATTCCGGCCCGGCGACGAGCGCTTCGACTCGGTGGGCGGCCGCCGCCCGTTCGTCGAGGCCACGTTCGCCAGTGCCGCCGACGCCGAGCCCGGCGTGGAGGTCCGTCGAGGCATCGCCGTGCGTGGCCTCGTGGTCGAGCACGGCGGCGACGTTCCGCACGTCGCGGGCGTGGTGACCGACACGGGAGAGCGCATCGACGCCGACCTCGTCGTCGACGCCGGAGGGCGCCGGTCGGCCCTGCCCGACCTGCTCGAGGCCGCAGGGGTACGCCGTCCCGATGAGTGGCGTGCCGAGAGCGGGTACGTCTACTTCAGCCGCGACTATCGCAGCGCCGACGGATCGTTGCCGCCGCTGCTCGGCGCCGCCGATCATCCACTACGACTCGATCTCGGTGGCCACGCTCGCGGCCGAGGCGGGCACGTGGTCGATCGTCGTCTTCGCCAGTGCCAAGGATGCGGTGATGCGCCGGGCTCGAGACGTCGACGTCTGGGAGCGCATCGTGCGCAGCTACCCCTTGTCCGCCCACTGGTGTGACGCCGAGCCGACCAGTGACATCGACGTGATCGCCAAGATCGAGGATCGGCGCCGCCGGCTCGTCGTGGACGGGCATCCGGTCGCCACGGGCGTGGTCGGTGTCGCCGACGCCGTCGCCTGCACGGATCCCTCCCTCGGCCGCGGCGCGTCGATCGGCCTGCTCCACGTCTGCTGCCTTCGCGACGTGCTGCGCGAGGTGCGCCGCTGACCAGCCGCTGGAGTTGGTGCATCGCTTCGACGAACGGACGGCGCGTGACGTCAACCCGCTCGTCGACGACACCATGCGCACGTCGGCCCACCGGCTGGCGCAGATCGAGGCGCAGATCGCCGGCCGGCGCTACGAGCCGGAGGATCCGGCGTGGTGGTTCGCCCAGTCGCTGGCCGGTGCGGCCCGTTCCGACCCGGAGCTGTTGCGGGCGATGATGGAGGTCGTCGGGCTGCTCGCTCGGGGGTCGGAGATCGCCGCCCGTCCGGGTATCCGCGAGCGGATCGCCGCGGCCGCCGCCAGCCGCCGCCGCCGCCGCCCGGCTCCCGACCGCGCCGCGCTGCGCCTCCTGGGCACGCTCCTGCCAGCGCTCGCCACCGGCGAGCGCTCGGCCGCTGAAGTGAGCCGCAGTCGACCGCCCGGCGGTGCGCGTCGGGATGCTCACGCGGGAGTACCCGCCCGACGTGTACGGCGGCGCCGGGGTCCACGTCGAGCTGCTGACGCGTGAGCTGGCCAAGCTCGTCGACGTCGATGTGCACTGCCTCGGCGAGCCGCGGCCAGGGGCGACGGCGCACTCCGAGGAGGATCCGCGGCTCACCGGTGCCAACCCGGCGCTGCGCATCTTCGCCGCCGACCTGGAGATGACCGCGGCGGTCGGCGCCTGCACGCTCGTGCACTCGCACACCTGGTACACCAACCTCGCCGGGCACCTCGCCAAGCTGCTCCACGGCGTGCCCCACGTCGTCACGTCGCACTCGCTGGAACCGCAACGACCGTGGAAGGCCGAGCAGCTCGGCGGCGGCTACGCGCTCTCGTCGTGGGCCGAGCGCACGGCGTACGAGGCGGCCGATGCGATCATCGCCGTCAGCGCGGCATCGCGGGTGGACGTGCTGGCCAGCTACCCGCAGCTCGACCCCGAGCTGGTCCACGTCGTGCACAACGGGATCGATGCCGACTTCTTCCGACCGGTCGAGGAGACCGACGTGCTCGACCGCCTCGGTGTCGATGCGTCCCGCCCGATGGTCGTGTTCGTCGGTCGCATCACCCGCCAGAAGGGCGTGCCGCACCTCCTGCGCGCCGGCCTCGACTTCGACCCCCGCGCCCAGATCGTGCTCATCGCCGGCGCCGCCGACACGCCGGAGCTCGCCGCCGAGACCGACGCCGCCGTCGCCGAGCTGCGCGCCCGTCGTGACGCCGTGTTCCTCGTCTCGGAGATGCTGCCGCGCGAGGAGGTCCGCCAAGCGCTCGCCCACGCCACCGTGTTCGTCTGCCCATCGGTCTACGAGCCGCTGGGGATCGTCAACCTCGAAGCGATGGCCTCGGGGACCGCCGTCGTCGCCAGCGACGTCGGCGGCATCCCGGAGGTCGTCGACGACGGCGTCACCGGGCTGCTCGTGCACTACGACGCCGGCGACCCCGAAGCGTTCGAGGCCGGTCTCGCATCGGCGGTGAACGAGCTCGTCGGCGATCCCGATCGAGCGGCAGCGACGGGGGCAGCCGGGCGTCAGCGGGCCATCGACCACTTCGGCTGGGACGTCGCCGCCCGCCGCACCCTCGAGATCTACGAGTCGCTGGTCGCCCTCGGCACCAGCGCCAGCTGACGGCTCTGGGCGACGAGACGGTCGGTGCCGTCCCAGATCTCACCGTCCTCCTCGAGGAACCCACCGGTCACGAAGCGCGTCGCGAACGTGCAGCGCAGCCAGCCCGGTGCCGGTCGCGCCCGCACGTGCGCCGTCAGCTCGACGGTGGGCGTCCACGCCACCGGCAGGCGAGCGTTGAACGCTGTCGGTGGGAAGGCGTCGGTGGCGAGGATCAACCCCAATGTCTCGATCGGCTCGCCGTCGCGCAGCCGGAACCAGCCGCGCACACGTGGGTCACCGCTCGGGGCGCCCGACGAGAAGCCGGCGTCGTCGGGATGCAGGCGCAGCTCGACGCGTCCCATGAACGGCGGCGGGAAGGTGTCCGTCGGCTCGACGAAGATGCACTCGTCCGGTGGCGGGAGCTCCGGCGGGGCGGCGTCGACGCGCTCGGGACCGGCGGGCGACGACAGGTCGCCGAACGTGCCGAGGACCTGCAGCAACCGCCGGTCACCGGCATCGAGCGCGCCGGTGACCGTGGTGAACGTGCGGCCCCGCTTGACCACCTCCGTCGTGATCTCGGCGGTCCCCGGCGAGCCCGGCGCGAGGTAGTGGGCGGTGACGGTCACCGGGTCCGGCCGCCCGCTGGCGTCGCGCATCGCTCGCGCGGCGATGCTCAGCAGGTAGCCACCGTTGGCCTTGCCGCCGATGTCCCACCCGTCGCAGATCTGCGTCTTGTAGCGCCCGCCGCCGATGGCTTCGACGGCGGTGTCGCTGGCGAACCCCACTAACGACCGAGCTCGGTGAGCTCGACGTAGGCGGCCTCCACGTGGTCGCGCAGGTTGGTCGGGTCCTCGACGGCGACCGGATCGACGAACAGGCCCATGTCGAGGCTGCCGTTGTAGGACATCGTGGTCAGGTTGAACGCCGTCCCGGCGAGCGGTCCGAACGGGTAGCTGGCGTCGACGCGGGCGCCGGAGATGTACAGCTCCACCTTGGCGCCGCGCAGGTTGGAGGTGGCGAAGTCCTGACCCTTCGCCTGCGACCGGGCGATGCCGGTGACCAGCGAGGTCGGCAGCAGGTTGGCGACGCCGGCCAAGCCCGACAGCATCCCCTGGCCCTTGACGCCGGCCCGCTTGGCCTGCATCCGGGCGCTGATCTCGGCGAAGCGCTCCTTGGGATCCATCGGTCCCGCCGGCACGGAGAGGCGCGACGGGGTGAAGGCGTTGCCGCCGATCGCCCGGTCGGTGCGCGTGCTGACGACGAAGCTGGTGCGCAGCGACGTGAGCGGGACGCCACGCTCGTCGTGGTAGGCGATGCAGCCGTTGACCACGCCGGTGACGAACCAGTCGTTGAGCGAGCCGCCGAGACCCCTTGCCGCGGCCAGGGCGTCGGCGAGCGGGAACGACATGACCTCGAGGTGGCGGTGCCGTGAGCGCTCCTTCCACAGCGGCGAGCCGCCGCCCTCGTCCGTTTCGTCGCCACCGCTGAGCTGGTCGCGGACCTGGCCGACGGTGCGGGCGATGCCGGAGGCGGCATCGGTGATGCGTTGCGGGTCGGCGCCCCACATCGCCACCTCGCCGAACAGCCGCCGGGCGATCCCGGCCTGCCGGCGGGCCGTGTGGGTGACCGTGTCACGCGCCGCCGACGGGAGCGACGTGCCGCCGCTCTCGGCCGCCGAGGCGGCGAGGATGGCGTCGAGGTCGACCGGCGGCGGGGCGGGCGCCTTGCGCGTCGGCTGGAGGTAGGACTCGGCGAGGCGGCCGGCGCCGGTGCCGTCGGCGACGGAGTGGTGGATCTTCCACATCAGTGCCGATCGGCCGCCTTCCAGCCCCTCGATGACGTGGAACATCCACAGCGGCCGCGTCCGGTCGTAGGGGTCCTGGTAGATCGCCGCGACGAGGTCGAGCAGCTGGCGCTCGGTGCCCGGTGCCGGCAGGGCGACGCGGCGGATGTGGTAGTCGAGGTCGAACTCGGGGTCGGCGGCCCACACCGGCGGGCTGAAGCGACCGAGACCCGCCGTCACCCGCTCGCGCAGGCGCGGGACGGCGGCGACGGCGGCGGCGATCTGGCCGCGGAAGTGGTCGACGTCGAGCGGACGGTCGAGCACGGAGACCGTGCCGCCGCTCGGGTTCAGCCACGGGTCCTTCTCGACGTTCCACATCAACGCCTCGGCGTCGGACATCCGCCGCTCGAAGCGCTGCTCGCGTGGCGCTCGCTCGTCGGCCATCGCGCCTCCTCAGGTGTCGGTGCCGGGACGGCGCGTGCGACTCGACGCGTCGGGTCGCCCTTGTAGCCGGGCGGGAACGTGGCGCGCAGCTCCTCCTCGGTCGGCGTGCGCTGGACGCGTGCCTCGTCGGGCAGCTGGTCGACGAGCGCCGCCATGATCCGCTTGGTGTCGGCGTCGAGGCTGCGGTGCTTCAGCTCGACCGGCTCGCCGATGCGGACGCGGATCGGCGCCGGGTCGCGGAGGTCGAGCCGCGGCAGGCGCTGGTTGCGTGGCCAGACCTTCTCGGTGCCCCACAGCCCGCAGGGGATGACCGGGGCATGGGTGGCCTGGGCCAAGCGGGCGGCGCCCCAGCGGCCCTTCAGCACCGGGTCGAAGAACGCCGGGCCCCGCGGGATCGTGCCCTCCGGCGCCAGCGCCACGGCCTCGCCGGCCTCGAGCACGCGGATGGCGTGCTCGAGCGGCTCGTTCGAGCCCGACGCCCGGTTGACACGGATGCCACCGGCCAACTTCATCAGACCTCCGACGACGCGGAACGTCGAAGACCTCCTTCTTGCCGAGGAAGCGGAACGAGCGGCCGGTCGGGCCGAGCACCGTCGAGATGATCGGTCCGTCGAGGTAGCTGCGGTGGTTGAACACGGCGATGACCGGCCCGGTGGCGGGGATGTTCTCCAGCCCGGCGACGTCGAGGCGGACGTTCGGCAGCGGGAGCTCGGCGCCGGCGAACGGGCGCGTCCACGCCTGCAGCTCGCGGCCGGCGATCTTGAGCACGCCGTCGGGCAGGTCGAAGTGGCGCAGCGGCCAGCCGCGCAGGCGGGCCAGGGCGACGAGGCGGACGTCGGCGTTGACGGCCGTCGGGTGGGCGACGGCGTCGAGCAGCGGGGCGTCGTAGTAGCTGTCGCTGTAGGCCCACGACCCGGCGAGGTCGACGCCGGCCTCCTCGGCCCACGCCCGCACCGCCTCCAGCTTGCCCCTGCCCCACACCACGGAACCGTCGATGCGCCCGGTGTAGGCGCCGTCCTCGGCGGTCCACTTGGTGGCGACGACGGCGTCGAAGCCGAGCCGCTCGGCGAACGGGGCGACGAGCGGCTCCGGGCTGGTCGTCGCCATCACGAGCACGCGGCCCGCCTCACGGTGCTCGGCGATGACGCCGGGGGCGTAGGGCTGGACGCAGCCCCTCGAGCTCGTCGGCGGCGGCCTCGGCGGCGGCACGCACGGCGTCGACCGGCCAGCCGGCCGTGGCCCTGGCGGCGAGCTGGGCGGTCGGCGCGGTGATCGCCGTCTCACCGAGCAGTCGGTAGGAGAGCGCCACCAGGTCGGCGCCCGGCAGGTTGCGCTGCCGGATGCCGGCGGCGCCGAGGTGCGACGAGAACACCGGACCCGACGGACCGCCGATCAGCGTGCGATCGAGGTCGAAGATGGCAGCGGTCTTGCTCCGGCGACGGTTCATGCGCTACACGACGCTCAGGGTGACGTCGATGTTGCCCCGAGTGGCGTTCGAGTACGGGCACACCTCGTGGGCCTTGGCGACGAGCGCCTCGGCGGTCTCGCGATCGAGCGCCGGGAGCGTGCACGTCGAGCTGGACGGTCAGGCCGAAGCCACCGGCGTCGTTCGGGCCGATGCCGACCGACGCCGACACCTCGGTGCCGGTGACGTCGAGCTTGTCGCGGCCGGCGACGACCTTGAGCGCCGAGTGGAAGCAGGCGGCGTAGCCGGCGGCGAACAGCTGCTCGGGGTTCGTCGCCCCGCCAGGGCCGCCCATCTCCTTGGGGATGCGCAGGTCGAAGTCGAGGATCCCGTCGTCGGACTGGGCGTGACCGTTGCGGCCGTCGCCCGTGGCGTGGGCGGTGGCCGTGTAGAGGACATCCATGTGGCGATCGTACGCTCCCTCCTCGTGCCCCGTGTCGAGTCGACCGTCGAGGTCGACGTGCCCGTCGACGTCGCCTTCGCCCTGTCGCAGACCTACGGTGCGCTGCGCTACCGGTGGGACCCGTTCGTGCGCGAGCAGCACCTGCTCGACGGCGCGACGGCGCCGGCTCAGCGGAGTGCGGACGTCGACGACGTCGCGCCACCGCCTGAAGATGGTGTCGGAGTACGTGTCGCTACCGCCCGCCCACGCAGGTCGGCATGAAGATGGTGTCGGGACCGTGGTTCTTCGAGCAGATGTCCGGCGGTTGGTCGTTCAGCCGCGATCGACGACCGGCGCTGCCGAGCCACGTGGCGCTACACGTTCAGCTGCCGGCCGCGCTGGATCCGTCCGGTCGCCCACCGGATCGGCAGCTGGCTGCTCGGCCGCGACATCCGCAACCGCCTCGACGCCTTCGCCCGGGCCTGCGCCGACCCGTCGATCCTCGCCGACCTGGCGCAGCAGCAGACCA
>CAWGJK010000021.1:0-66050 GCA_963822875.1 uncultured Acidimicrobiia bacterium
ATGAAGGCGGCGGCGGAGAACCTCACCCCGGTCACGCTGGAGCTCGGCGGCAAGTGCCCGGCCATCGTCACCGAGGGAGGCCTCGACCTCAAGGCGGTCGGCAACATCCTGGGCACCAAGATGATCAAGAACGGCCAGATGTGCATCTCCGTCGACTACGTCCTCGCGCCACGCGACCGGCTCGGCGAGTTCGTCGACCTGGCCCGCCGCTACGTGCAGGAGCACACGCCGGGCTACTCGCAGAGCGAGTCGTGCACGGGCATCATCACCGAACGCCACCTCGACCGGCTGCTCGAGCTCCGCCAGCAAGCCGTCGACGCCGGCTACGAAGTGGTCGACCTGGAAGACGGCGCCACCGTCAACCGCGACACCCGCCAGATGCCCCTCTCGCTCATCGTCGACCCCGGCACGGAGCTCGACGTCATGCGCGAGGAGATCTTCGGGCCGCTGCTTCCCGTCAAGCCCTACGACACCCTCGACGAGGCGATCGCGTTCGTCAACGCCGGCGAGCGGCCCCTCGGGCTCTACGTCTTCGGCGACGACGAGACCGAGACAGGTCGCGTGCTCGACTCGATCACATCCGGGGGTGCCTGCGTCAACACCTGCGCCATGCAGGGCGCCCTGCCATCCCTCGGCTTCGGCGGATCCGGCAACAGCGGCATGGGTCGCCACCACGGCATCGAAGGCTTCCGCGAGTTCTCCAACCCACGCGGCATCGTCGTGCGCGGCGAAGGCGACCTCAACGACGTCTTCTTCCCGCCCTACGGCGACACACTCGCCGCCATCACCGACGCCGCCTTCGGTGAGACGCCTCAATGACAGGGCACGCGCCGGCGCGTACGGTCCTTCCCAATGAGAGCCGTGATGTGTCATCAGTTCGGGCCACCGGAACAACTCGTCGTCGAGGAGGTCGAGGATCCTCGTCCAGCGGCTGGTGAGCTGCTCGTCAGGGTCGCCGCCTCGGCAGTGACGTTCCCCGACACGCTGATGCTCGAGGACAAGTACCAGTTCAAGGCGGTGCCGCCGTACATCCCTGGTGGAGAGGTCGCCGGCGTCGTGACGGAGGTTGGCGACGGCGTCGACGGATGGACCGTCGGCGATCGGGTGGTCGGCGGCCTCGGGACGATCGGCGGCTTCGCCGAGCTGGCGGCGGTGCCGGCGAGGGGTGCGCGCCGGGTTCCCGATGCGGTCGACCTGGACGTCGTCGCCGGTCTCAACTACGCCTACGGCACCGGCTTGTACGGCTTGAAGCACCGCGGTGAGGTGCGGGCCGGGGAGACGATGTTGGTCCTTGGCGCGGGCGGGGCCGTCGGGATGGCGGCGGTCGAGCTGGGCCGGCTGCTCGGGCTCACGGTGATCGCGGCCGCGTCGAGCGCCGAGAAGCTCGAGCTCTGCCGTCAGCGGGGCGCCGACGAGACGATCGACTACTCGACCGAGGACCTGAAGGTCCGGGCGAAGGAGCTCACCGGCGGACAAGGCGTCGACATCGTGTACGACTGCGTCGGTGGTGAACGGGCCGAGCAGGCGCTGCGGGCGATCGCTTGGGAAGGCCGCTTCCTCGTCATCGGGTTCGCCGCCGGGATCCCGGCGATCCCGCTGAACCTGACGCTGCTCAAGAGCTGCCAGATCGTCGGCGTGTTCTACGGGGCGATGACGATGCGCGATCCCGCCCTGGCGACGTCGATCAGTGAGGAGTTGATCGACCTCGTGGCCAGCGGTGAGCTCCGGCCGCACGTGTCGGGTCGGTACCCGCTGGAACGAGCCGGCGAGGCGCTGCGCCTCCTCATCGACCGCGAGGCCGTCGGCAAGGTCGTCGTCACGCCCTGACGCTCAGTCGGCGGGCTGCTTCCAGCCGTTCAGGAACGTGACCTCCCGTGCCGGCCGTCGAGGTGCCGGTGTGAACGTCTCGCCGGTGTAGTAGCCGACGGCGAGCAGGCTGACCTGGGTGACGGTCGGAGGGATGCCGAGCAGCTCGGCGATCTCCGCTTCGTGCCCGAGGTGGAACGTCGTCCATGCCGAGCCGATACCCCGCGCCCGTGCAGCGAGTTGGAAGCTCCACACGCCCGGCAGGACCGAGCCGTAGTACGCCGCCGCATCGCCTTGCGTGGCCGGGTCGAGCGGAGGCCGGTCGAGGCGCATGGCGATGACCAGCGCCGGCACCTCGGCGAGGTGCTCGACGAGGAACTCGGCGGAATCGATCACCTTCTGGCTGCGGTCGTCGCTGCGCAGCGCGGCGTTGGCCGCGAGGTACGGCCGGCCGACGTCGGCGAAGCGCTCGGCGATGCGCGCCTTGAGCTCGGCGTCGGTGACGATCAACCATCGGTTGCGCTCGAGGTTGCCGCCCATCGGCGCGTGATCGGCGATCTCGATGATCTCGAGGAGTTGGTCGATCGGGACCGGCCGCGAGAGATCGAGGCGCTTGCGCACCTGCTTGGTGGTGGTCAGCAGTCGATCGACCTCGGCGATGTCGAAACCGGTCGCCCGATGCGTGCTCATGGTCGGACATCTTGACGCGATCGCTGAGTCGCGCGCGACCGACGTCGGGACGGTTGGCACTGGACAGCCAACCGTCCTGGGACGATCGTGAGGTGATGCTCGCTCGAGTGGTCGCCAAGGTGCTGTCGGCGCCGGCTCGTCGCGGGCTGGTGCGCCTGCGCATCGAGGGTGCCGAGCACCTGCCGGCAGACGGCCCGGCCATCATCGCCGCCAACCACCTGTCGTTCTTCGACTCGGTGCTGCTGCTGTTCGACCTGCCGCGCCGGGTCTTCGCACTCGGCAAGGCCGAGTATGCCGACGGCGGATCACCCGTTGGCTGTTCTGCGGCGCGGGGATGATCCCGGTGCGCCGTGAGCAGCCGGGCGACCTGGCCGGCGCCTTCGAGCAGGCTCGCGAGGTCCTCGACGCCGGTGAGGTGCTGGCCATCTTCCCCGAGGGCACACGCACACGCGACGGCCAACTCCACCGCGGCCACTCAGGCGCCGCCCACCTCGCCTTGGAGACAGGTGCCCCGCTGATCCCGGTGGGCATCATCGGCACCGACCAGATCCTGCCGACGGGCGCGGCGATCGTGCGCCCGTTCCGCAGGGCGACGCTGCGCATCGGTCCGCCCATCGACCCGGCCGCGTGCGGGTACACCCGGAGCACGAACCGAGCGCGTCGCGCGATCACCGATCAGTTGATGGCGGAGATCCGTCGACTGAGCGGCCAGCACTACGACGACCACTACGCGCCGCTGCCGGCCGAGTCGCTCGTCTGACGCCCCCGCTCAGGTGTCTAGCGTGCGGCGGTGATCTCTCGCCGCCGGGCGACGCGCTACGAGCTGTCGACGTCGCCCGATCGCACGGCGCTACAGACGATCGTCGCGTCGGCGCCAGGGGTCGGCGTACTCCGGAACTATCGGTCGAGCTGGCTGCGAGCCGACGTCTTCGCCGGGATCTCCGTCGTCGCCTACCTCGTGCCACAGGTGATGGCCTACACGGCGCTCGTCGGGGTGCCGCCCGTCGCCGGGCTGTGGACCGCCTTGGCCGCGCTGGTCGTGTACGCCGCGATCGGCTCGTCACGGGTGCTCTCGGTGGGACCGGAGTCGACGATCGCCCTGATGGCCGGCACGGCGATCGCCCCGCTGGCCGGAGGTGACCCCGAGCAGGCGGTGGCGCTTGGCGCCGCGCTCAGCCTGATCGTCGGTGGCTGGTGCGTGGTCGGCCGGCTGGCTCGCCTCGGCGTGATCTCCGACCTGCTGTCGCAACCGCTGCTCGTCGGCTACCTCGCCGGCGCCGCCGTGCTGATGATCGTCGGGCAGCTGGGCAGGATGACCGGCACGAACGTCGACGGCGAGAACATCGTCGCCCAGGTGCGCTCGTTCCTCGAGGTGGTCGACGACACCCACCTGACGACGCTCGCCGTCGGCATGGGCACGCTCGGGCTGCTGCTGGCGGTCCACTTCGTGCGCCCGCGCTGGCCGGCGACCCTGATCGCCGTCGCCACGGCCACCGTCGTCTGCGTGCTCGCCGACATGGAGGAGCATGGCGTCGCCATCGTCGGCCCGGTGCCGACCGGGCTGCCGACGCCGGGCATCCCTGACGTGACGTGGGACCAGTTCCGTTCGTTGGTCCTCGCCGGGCTGGGGATCGCCGTGATCGGCTTCAGCGACAACATGCTGATCGCCCGCGGCTTCCCGGCGCCGGCCGACGACGATGACGAAACCACCGGCGAGGGCGTCGATCCGCAGCAGGAGCTGCTCGCCCTCAGCGGGGTGCAGGTCGCCACCGGCCTGATGAGTGGATTCCCGGTGTCGTCGTCCGGCTCGCGCACCGCCCTGGCCATCGCCGCCGGCGCGCGCACCCAGCTGTACTCGCTCGTGGCCGCGGCGTTCGTGGTCCTCGTGCTCTTCGTGGCCGGTCCGTTGATCGAGAACCTGCCGCAGTCGGCGCTCGCCGCAGTGGTGTTCTACGCGGCCAGCAAATTGGTGTCGTGGCAGGAGATCGAGCGACTCGCCCGCTTCCGCACCACCGAGCTGTTGCTGGCGGTCACCGCCGCCTTGGGCACCGTCCTGTTCGGGGTCCTGATCGGAGTGGGCGTGGCCATCAGCCTCAGCCTGGTCGAGATCCTCTACCGGCTGGCTCGACCCCACGAGGGTGTGCTCGGGCGCGTGCCGGGGCTGGCAGGGATGCACGACGTCGACGACTATCCCGATGCCGAGACGCTGCCCGGCCTCGTCGTCTACCGCTACGACGCCCCGCTGTTCTTCGCCAACGTCGGCGACATGTGCCGGCGGGCACTGCTCGCCGTCGACCAGGAGAACGCCGCCTTCCCGCACGAACCCGTGCGGTGGTTCATCCTCAACGTCGAGGCCAACGTCGAGGTCGACATCACCGCCGCCGACGGGCTCCGGGGCCTCCACCGTGACCTCACCGCGCGTGGCGTTCGCCTCGCACTGGCCCGGGTCAAGCAGGATCTGCTGCTGCCGCTGGAACGAGCCGGGCTGACCGAGTTGATCGGCGCAGACATGCTGTTCCCGACCCTTCCCGTCGCCGAGGAGGCCTACATGGCGTGGGCCGAAGCGAACCCGCTCAGCGAGTGATGCGCGAGCCCGGCCGGCGCGGCCGGTCGCTGAACTGGCGGCCCTCGTAGTAGGTCGGGTTGGTGTCGGGTCTGCCGCGCCGGCTCGTCCACCGCCACGTCAGCGAGATCCGAGCGTCGGTGGTCTCGGCGCGCGGCACGGTGTGCAGCCAGTCGCGCTGGCACGCTCCACCCATCACGAGCAGGTCGCCGGCGCCCGGGGTGAGCACGATGTCGTCGGGGAGACCACCGGCGGGTGTGCGGTCGACGACCTGGGCTGTCGGCCCACGCCGGCGGAACGCGAACGGCCGCCGCACGCCGAGCACGACGATGGCGATCAGCGTGTCGTCGAGCCAGCGCAGCTCGCGGTCGCTGTGGAAGCCCTGGAAGTCCTCACCGTCGCGGTACAGCAGTGCGGCGACGCCGGTCCAGCCGACGCGGTACCGCGCCTCGAGGTGCAAGGTGGTCTGTCGCAGCAGCGGGTCGGCGTCGTCGCGCAAACCTGCGGACAGCCGCTTCTCGGGGACGTAGCGCTCGTAGCGCAGGACCTCGGTCTGCTGCCACGGCGTGTCGTCGCGCAGGTGGCGGAACTGCTCGCCGGCATCGGTCACGAAGCCGTCGACGACGTCGACCCACGAGCCACCGTCGAGGTCCAGCCGGCGAACAGGCGCACGCCGGTCGATCGTCAGGTCGGTGTCAGGGGACCACGACGGCACGACCGTGCACCGATCCGGAGTGCAGCGCGGCGTAGGCGTCGGTGGCGTCGTCGAGCGAGAACGTCGTGACCTCGGCCCGAACGACCTTTCGACGAGCGAGCTCGAGGACCTCGACGAGCTCGACGCTGCTGCCCCAGTAGGTCGTCTGCAGCGACACCTCGTAGGGGACGGAGAAGAAGCCGAAGGCAAGGGTGCCTCCTGCGATGCCGACGATCGTGACGTCGCCGAGCGGGCGAGAGACCGCGGCGGCGAGCTGCATCGTCGCCTCGCTCCCGACGATGTCGAGCACGACATCGGCACCGAGCCCGCCAGTGGCGTCGCGGATCTCGGCGGCGGCGTCGTCGCCGGCCGTGACGGTGACGTCGGCTCCGCTCGACGCGGCCAGCTCGAGCGCGCCCGGTCGCTGATCGACGGCGATGACCTGTGTCGCCGTCAGCGCCGACAGCAGCTGGACGGCCATGTGCCCGAGCCCGCCGACGCCGATGACCACGGCGCTCGAACCGGGGAGCAGCTTGTGCAGCGACCGGCGGATGGCGTGGTACGGGGTCAACCCGGCGTCGGTCAGCGGCGCGGCGGCAGCCGGATCCAGATCGCCCAGTGGGACGAGCAGGCGGGCGGACGGCACGAGCATCAGCGGGGCCATGCCACCGTTGCGACCCAGCCCGCCCGCAGCCCCGGCCTCGGTCGGGTTGTCGCAGTAGTTCTCGACGCCCGCACGGCAGCGCGGGCATCGTCCGCATCCCCACGCGCCGTAGACGGCGACCGGCTCACCGACCTCGAACCCGGTGACACCGGCGCCGAGCGCCTCGACCCATCCGGCGTTCTCGTGCCCGAGCGTGAACGGTGGCTCGATCGGCAGGAGACCGGCGTCGAACTCGTAGAGGAGGTGGAGGTCGGAGTGGCACACACCGGCGCCACCGATCCGCACGACGACCTCACCCGGCTGGGGATCGGGTTCGTCGACGTCTCGGAGCTCGGGATCGTGGTGCCAGTCCGTCAGTTGCAGGGCGCGCACGGTCGCCCATTCAACTCCATCCGAGTGTTCGAGGCCATCGGAGTGTTGAGAGGGCGGACGCCGGTCGTCCGGCACTCGGATGCGGTCATACAGTTCGATGGCCGTCGAGACGAGGGGGTCGGGATGGAGCCGGAGCAGTTCGAGGGCGTCGTCGGGCGCACGCTGGACGACTCGACGCCGTGGTGGCCGCCGTTGCCGTCGGCGCCGGCCGGCGCGCCGAACGTGGTGATGGTGCTGCTCGACGACGTCGGGTACGCCCAGTTCGGCTGCTATCGGCTCGGACATCGCCACGCCGACGTTCGACCGCCTCGCCGCGAGCGGGCTGCGCTACAGCAACTTCCACACGACCGCGCTGTGCTCGCCGACGCGCGCCTGCCTGCTGACCGGTCGCAACCACCACGCCAGCGGGATGGCGCGGATCGTCGAGTTCGCCTCCGGGTTCCCCGGCTACGACGCCACGATGCCCAAGTCCAACGGGTTCCTGTCCGAGGTCCTCGGCCGCAACGGCTACGCCACGTTCGCCGTCGGCAAGTGGCACCTGGCACCGGCGCCGGAGATGGCGATGGGGGCGTCCAGGGAGCGCTGGCCCCTCGGCCGCGGCTTCGACCGCTTCTATGGGTTCCTGGCCGGCGAGACCGACCAGTACCACCCGGACCTCGTGCACGACAACCACCAGGTCGATCCGCCCCGCACGCCGGAGGAGGGCTACCACCTCACGGAGGACCTCGCCGACCGCGCGATCGGCTACATCAAGGACGTCCGCGCGATGTCCGCCGAGCGACCCTTCTTCCTGTACTTCGCCGCCGGGTGCGTGCCATGCACCGCACCAGGTGCCCAGTCCGTATCGGGACCGCTATCGCGGTCGCTTCGACCGGGGCTGGGACCAGTGGCGCGAGGAGGTGTTCGCCCGCCAGCAGACGTCCGGCCTGCTCCCCGACGGCACGCGCCTCAGCGAGCGGCCGGAGTGGGTAGCGCCTTGGGAGTCGCTCGGCGACGACGAGCGACGGTTGTACGCGCGGATGATGGAGGTCTTCGCCGGGTTCCTCGAACACACCGATGCCCAGGTCGGCCGGGTCGTCGACTTCATCGACTCGCTCGGCGAGCTGGACAACACCGTCGTGCTGGTGATGAGCGACAACGGCGCCAGCGCCGAGGGTGGGCCGAGGGGATCGTTCAACGAGAACTACTTCTTCAACATGGTGCCCGAGAGCCTCGAGGAGAACCTGCGGCGCATCGACGACCTCGGTGGGCCCGACGCCCACAACCACTATCCGTGGGGTTGGGCGTGGGCCGGCAACACGCCGCTCAAGCGGTGGAAACGGGAGACCCACCAGGGTGGGGTCACCGACCCGCTGATCGTGTCGTGGCCGGCCGGCATCGCCGCCGGCGGTGAGGTGCGCCACCAGTTCGTCCACGCCATCGACGTGATGCCCACGCTGCTCGACATCATCGGAGTCGAGCCGCCGGCGGAGATCGCCGGCGTCGCCCAGCGACCGCTCGACGGTGCCACGTTCCGGAGCACGCTCGACGATGCGGGTGCGCCGAACCCGCGGTCGACGCAGTACTACGAGATGCTCGGCTGCCGGGCGATCTACCACGACGGGTGGAAGGCCGTGACGTTCCACCCGATGTTCGGGTTCGCCTACGAGGGCAGCGACCCGGCGCTGCCGTTCGACGACGACGCGTGGGAGCTGTACCACGTCGCCGAGGACTTCTCCGAGACGACCGATCTGGCGGCCGAGGAGCCGGACCGGCTGCGTCAGCTCGTCGAGCTGTGGTGGTCGGAGGCCGAGCGCAATCAGGCCCTCCCGCTGAACAACCAGCCCGGGCGCCACGGCGACCGCCGATACCGGCGCAGCCGATACGAGTACCACGCCGGCATCGGCGTGCTCCCCACTGCGGTGGCGCCCAACCTGCGCAACCGCGGTTTCCGCATCACCGCCGAGCTCGACCTCCCCGCTGACGGCGCCGAGGGGGTCCTCGTGACACATGGCGGCGCGGCCGGCGGCTACGCCCTGTACCTGCAGGACGGCGGCCTGCACTGGACGTACAACTGGCTCGGCGCCCAGGTGACCACGGTCAGCAGCGAGAGCGCGCTGCCGGTCGGCCGTTGCACGGTGGGCGTGACGTTCAGCCCGACCGGCCGCTTCCAGGGCGACGTCACGCTGCTCTGCGAGGACGTGCCGATCGGCAAGGGCCACGTGTCGCCGACGACGCCCATCACCTACGGCATCGTCGGTTTCACCGTCGGCTACCAGCGCGGCACGGCGGTGTCGCCGACCTACGAGCCGCCGTTCGCCGTCCCCGACAGCGTGCTGCGACGCGTGGTCATCGAACCCGACGGCCTCGAGTACCGCGACCCACCGGCAGAGGAGCGAGCCGCCGTCGTCATGCAGTAGCGATCGAGCCGTCGCCCAGTTCGCAGAACTGGGCGGCGATCTGTGTCGGATTTCGACACGGATCGCGCCCAGATACGGATCGCGCCCAGATCCACGAGCGCCAAGATGGTGGGATGACGGGCGGCGCACTCGCTCTGGGTGTCACGGCCGGGCTCGACGAGCCCACGGCACGGGAGCTCGCCGCTCGATGTGCCGATCTCGGCTACTCGTCGCTGTGGTCGAACGACGAACCGGATGCACCCGGTCTCGAGATGCTTGCCCAGTTCGCCGCCGGCGCACCGCAGCTCGATCTGGGCGTGGGCGTGCTGCCCCTCGATCGTCATCCGCCCGAGCGGATCGTCGCCGACGTCGAGCGGCTCGGCCTCGACCCGGCGAGGCTCTGGCTCGGCATCGGGTCGGGGCGCCTGCGCCCGGCGCTGGACCCTGTGCGTGCGGCGGTGGCCGAGCTCCGCGCCCGGCTGCCGGACGCACGGCTCGTCGTCGGAGCGATGCGTCCGGCGCTCTGCCGCCTCGGTGGCGCGCTCGCCGACGGTGTGCTGCTCAATTGGATGTTGCCGGCCCACGCCGAACGAGCACGCGGCTGGGTCCAGGAGGGAGCCGAGGGGCGGACCTCGCCGACGACGGCGTTGTACGTCCGCGTCGCCGTTGGCCCTGGTGCGACGCAGCGGCTGGAGGCCGAGGAGGGTCGCTACCGGACGTTGACCGCGGCCCACTTCGAGGCGATGGACGTCCCGCTCGGCACCGTCGGCGTCGCCGCCGCGGATCGCCGTGACGTGACCGCTGGCTTGGCGCCCTACCGCCCGGCGGTCGATCTCACCATCGTGCGAGCCCTCGCCGGCCGTGACCTTGCCTCGCTGGTCGCGGTCGCCGAGGCGGCCGCGCCGTAGGAACGGACTACACCCCGCGCGCGTCGACGGCGCCCTGGTCGTAGGGCTCGATCATGATGCACTCGCCGGGGCACTCCTCCGCCGCCTCGACGGCGGAGTCGATGAGTGAGTCAGGGATGCGCGCCACGCCACGACCGCCGTCGGGCCCGTGACCGTCGCCTTCCTTGCCGTCGAACAGCACCGCCGACCCGAAGTGCTTGGCCTCCTCCTTGACCACCCACAACCCGTCGTCGCGGGCAGTGAACACGTCGCCGCAGATCTCCTCGCAGATGCCGTCGCCCGTGCACAGGTCCTGGTCGATCCACACCATCAGTGCCGTGGCCATCTCTCGCCTCCAGTTTCGCTCGTTACTTCAAGATCTCGTCGGGGGTGGCGACGTAGCCGACGTAGAAGCGGCCGAACTCGCCGTACAGCGCCGATCCCTTGTCGAAGCGCATCGTGTAGACGACATCCTTGACCACTTCCGGTGTGACGGCGAACAGCGTCACGCCCCACTCGAAGTCGTCGAGGCCGGTCGACCCGGTGATCAGCTGCACGACCTTGCCGGCGAACGTCCGCCCGCTGCGGCCGTGCTCGCGCATCATCGCGTCGCGCTGCTCGTAGGGCGTGGCGTACCAGTTGGCATGCGCCTCACGTCGCTTGGTCATCGGGTAGAAGCAGAACACCGGCTTGCCGGCGGGCGGCAGCGACGGGTAGAGCCGCTCCCGCAGCATCTCCTCCGGCATGCCCTTGGCGTACTCGCTGACCTCGGTGATGCTGACGTAGCTGTCGACGATGTCGAGGCCGGCCTCCTGCACGCCGCGCTGCAACGACCGCAACACGCTCCAATCCGGGTGCAGCGCCATGACCGCGACATCGCACTTGTGGCCGAGCATGGCGGCGGTGACCACTTGGCCGTCGGCTGCTCCGACCGCCTTCAGCGCAGCGACGACGGCCTCGCGTTCGAGGGCGGTCGACAGCTTGCAGAACAGGTGCAGGACGCCGAGCCCGGTCTCCGTGCGCATGGGTCGAGGTTACGACGAGTACACGTTGAAGCCCTCTTCGCGCACGAAGCCGAGGAGCGTGAGCCCGGCGCGACGAGCGGCGTGGACGGCGAGCGCGGTGGGCGCGCTGACGGCGACGAGGGCGCCGAACCCGGCGGCCCACGCCTTCTGCACCATCTCCACGGAGGCGCGGCCACTGACGAACAACCCACAGCCGGTGGCGGGCACTCGCCCCTCGAGCAGCAACGCCCCGACGACCTTGTCGACGGCGTTGTGGCGGCCGACGTCCTCACGGGTCAGCAGCACGTCGCCGCGCCCGTCGAACGCGGCCGCCGCGTGCACCGCACCCGTCGTGTTGAACAGGCCCTGACCGCCCAGCACGCGCAGGGGCACCGACGCCAGCACCTCGTGCGCGATCGGGTCGTGCTGCGGCAGCGGAGCGAGCCGCTCGATCAGCGCGTCGATCTGGTCGCTCCCGCACCAGCCGCAGCTCGACGACGTCGTGCCGAGGCGCGGGGTCGGCGCTGGTGCGCGCCCACCGGTCTCCACCGTCACGTCGTTGAACTCACTCGCCGAAGCCGGACCGTTGGCGCAGTAGCGCACGCCGGTCACCGGGGCACCAGCGAGGAGCCCCTCGGTGAAGCAGAACCCGGCGGCCAGCTCGAAGTCGTGGCCGGGCGTGCGCATCGTGGTGGAGACGACCGTGCCGTCGAGCTGGATCGTCATCGGCTCCTCGACGATCAACTCGTCGGGCCGACGCGCTGCGCCCTCCGACGTCACGCGCGTGATGATCATCCGCTCGGTCCGCGTGCGCGCCACACCCGGGACGCTAACCGGGAGTTCCACGGGCGGATCGGAGGCCCGCAGTACAGTCCGCGCCATGGACCCGCCTTCGATGCCACCACCGGAGCCGCCGACGTCCGAAGCGACCGTCGTCGAGGAGACGCTGATCGTGGTCGAGGAACCAGCGGCGGGCGACCCGACGGTCGGTGGCGGCATCGCCGACACCGGGCCCGTCGTCAGCTACGCACCGATCGTCGCCGCCGAGTTCGTCGGCACGGCCGTGCTCGTGCTGTGCGGCCCGGGCGCCGCGATCCTCGCCGCCGACGTCATCGGCATCCTCGGCGTGTCGCTGGCGTTCGGGTTCGCCCTGCTGATCATGGCGTACGTGATCGGGCCGGTCAGCGGCTGCCACATCAACCCGGCGGTGACGCTGGGCATGCTGCTGGCGAAGAAGATCACCCTGCACCACGCCGCCTTCGCGTGGGGGGCCCAGGTGCTCGGCGGGATCTTCGGGGCGATCGTCATCTACGGCATCGCCTCCGGCCGCGACGGATGGGAACGGGGCACCTTCGCATCGAACGGCTGGGACCGCGACGGGTTCAGCGGCATGGGAGCGATGATCGTCGTGGAGATCGTCTTCACCGCGCTCCTCGTGTTCGTCGTGCTGACGACCACGGGCCGCCGCTTCGCCCCCGGCTTCGGCGGGCTGGTGGCGGGGATCACGCTGGCCTTGATCCACCTGGTGACGATCCCCGTCGACAACACGAGCGTCAACCCTGCACGCAGCATCGCCACGGCCATCTTCGCCGACACCGACCCCAGCGCCCTCGGCCAGCTGTGGGCGTTCATCGTGTTCCCGTTGATCGGATCGGTCATCGGCGTGTTCATCTGGCTGCTCGTCGACGAGGCGACGCTCGAGTCGACGCTGTTCGACACGGAGGTCCTCCGCGACACCCGCGACGCCCTCGATGATGTGATCGACTGATCGCGACCCACCACGCCGGAGCCCGGCCGGTGCGGCCGGGCTCGCGTCCGAGTTCGCTTGTCGGCCGAGGATCGCTGAGCGATCCTGGACGCGTCGTCAGAAGTCCATGTCGCCGCCGCCGGGCATGGCGGGGGCTTCCTTCTCCGGCTTGTCGGCGATGACCGCCTCGGTGGTGAGGAACAGGGCGGCGATCGACGCGGCGTTCTGCAGCGCCGAGCGGGTGACCTTGGCGGCGTCGATGATGCCCTGCTTGACGAGGTCCTCGTACTCGCCGGTGGCCGCGTTGAGGCCCTCGGCGCCGCTGAGGTCGCGGACACGCTGGACGACGACGCCGCCCTCGAGGCCGGCGTTCTCGGCGATCTGCTTGAGCGGAGCCTCCAGGGCCTTGCCGACGATGCGGGCGCCGGTGGCCTCGTCGGCCTGCAGGCCGTCAGCGGCCTTGGCCACCGCAGCCTGGGCCCGCAGCAACGACACGCCGCCACCGGGGACGACACCTTCCTCGATGGCTGCCTTGGTCGTCGACACGGCGTCCTCGATGCGGTGCTTCTTCTCCTTCAGCTCCACCTCGGTGGCGGCGCCGACCTTGAGCACGGCAACGCCGCCCGACAGCTTGGCGAGGCGCTCCTGCAGCTTCTCCCGGTCGTAGTCGGAGTCGGTGTTGTCGATCTCCGCCTTGATCTGGTTGATCCGGCCCTTGATGTCCTCTTCGGTGCCGGCACCCTCGACGACGGTCGTCTCGTCCTTGGTGACGATGACCCGCTTGGCCGAGCCGAGCAGGTCGAGCGTGACGTTCTCCAGCTTCAGGCCGACCTCCTCGGAGATGACCTGGCCGCCGGTGAGGATGGCCATGTCCTGGAGCATCGCCTTGCGCCGCTCGCCGAAGCCGGGCGCCTTGACAGCGACGGACTTGAACGTGCCGCGGATCTTGTTGACGACGAGCGTGGCCAGGGCCTCGCCCTCGACGTCCTCGGCGATGATCACCAGCGGGCGACCGCCCTGCATGACCTTCTCCAGCACGGGGACGAGGTCACGGACCGAGGAGATCTTCGAGCTGACGAGCAGCACGTAGGCGTCGTCGAGGCTGGCCTCCATGCGCTCGGGGTCGGTCACGAAGTACGGCGAGATGTAGCCCTTGTCGAAGCGCATGCCCTCGACGAGGTCCATCTCCATGCCGAACGTCTGGCTCTCCTCGACGGTGATGACGCCGTCCTTGCCGACCTTGTCGATGGCCTCGGAGATCATCGCCCCGATCTCGTCGTCGGCAGCCGAGATGCTCGCCACCTGGGCGATCTGGGCCTTGTCGTCGACGTCCTTGGCGAGCTCCTTGATGGCCTCGACGGCAGCGTCGACGGCGGTCTCGATGCCTCGCTTGAGGCTCATCGGGTTGGCCCCGGCGGCGACGTTGCGCAGGCCCTCGCGGACCATCGCCCACGCCAGCACGGTGGCCGTGGTGGTGCCGTCACCGGCGACGTCGTCGGTCTTCTTGGCGACTTCCTTGACGAGCTCGGCGCCGATCTTCTCGTACGGGTCCTCGAGCTCGATCTCCTTGGCGATGGACACGCCGTCGTTGGTGATGGTGGGGGCGCCCCACTTCTTCTCCAGCACGACGTTGCGGCCCTTCGGGCCGAGCGTGACGCGTACGGCATCGGCGAGCTTGTTCATGCCGGCCTCGAGGCCGCGGCGGGCCTCCGAGTCGAAGGCGATCATCTTTGCCATGGGTTGTCCTCCGTTGGACGTTCGTTAGCACTCGGGCGGGGTGAGTGCTAGCACTCTACGCCGTCGAGTGCCACCGCATCAACCGCCGGCGACAGCAGGAATGATCGAAACCGTCTGACCGTCGGGGACGTCGGTCTTCAGGCCATCGAGGTAGCGCACGTCGTCGTCGTCGACGAACACGTTGACGAAGCGACGCAGGTTGCCCTCATCGTCGAGCAGGCGATCGTGGAACCCTGGGTGGGCGGCGTCGAGCGCGCCGAGCACGTCGAGCAGTGAGCCGGCGGCGACCTCGACGGTCGACGCCCCGCCGGAGAGCGGTCGCAGGGTGGTCGGGATGCGCACGGTCACGGCCATGGGCGAAACCCTACCGGCGCGATCAGGATTACCGTGAGCCCCGATGCGAGTGGTCGCCGCGCTGGACAAGTTCCGCGGCACGGCGACGGCAGCCGAGGCGTGCGCAGCGGTGGGCCACGCCTGCTGGGAGCTCGGCCTCGACGTCGACGAGGTGCCGTTGTCCGACGGGGGCGAGGGCCTGCTCGACGTGCTCGGCGGCGCCAACCGGTCGACGATCGTCACCGGGCCGCTCGGCCGTCCGGTCGAGGCGGCGTGGCGCCTGGATCGCCGCACGGCCGTGATCGAGATGGCCAGGGCGAGCGGGCTCGCCCTCGCCGGCGGGGCGGACGGCAACGATCCGCTCGCCGCCACGACCGCCGGCACCGGCGAGCTGATCGCCAGGGCGGTCGACCAGGGCGCCCGCCGGGTCATCGTCGGCCTCGGCGGGTCGGCGACGACGGACGGCGGGCTCGGCGCGGTCGAGGCGCTTCCCAGCCCGGCGCGGCTGCGCACGGTCGAGTTGGAGGTGGCGTGCGACGTGCGCACCCGGTTCGTCGACGCGGCGGCCGTGTTCGCCCCGCAGAAGGGCGCCAGCCCGGCGCAGGTCGAGCTGCTGCGGGCCCGGCTCGAGCAGCTCGCCGTGCGCTACCGCGACCAGTTCGGCGTCGACGTGAGTCGAGCTCGACTGCGCCGGCGCCGCTGGCGGCCTCGCCGGCGGGCTCGCCGCGCTCGGTGGCCGGCTGGTGAGCGGCTTCGAGCTCGTCGCCGAGCACGTCGACCTGGATGACCGCGTGCGCGCCGCCGACGTGATCGTCACCGGCGAGGGTCACCTCGACGCCCAGAGCCTCGACGGCAAGGTCGTCGGCGGCGTGTGCGAGCTCGCCCGCTCGGCCGGCCGGCCGGTGATCGTGATCGTCGGCTCGTCCGACGGCGATGCTGCCGCCGAGCTGGGCGCCGGCGCGGACGTCACCGTCGTCTCACTGATCGATCACTTCGGCGAGCACCGCGCCCTCACCGAACCCCGCTGGTGCATCGAACACGCCGCCGCCGAGTCCATCCGAGTGTTCTGAGCCATCGGAGTGTTGAGAGACCGGCGTCCGCACGTCGGACACTCCGATGGCCCGCAACACTCGGATGTGATCAGCCGGCGGCGGTCGTGGTGGTCTCGCCGACGACGGCAGGCGGTGCGACGGCGGACGGGTTGAGGTCGGCGAGCGTCTTGTTGGCCGTGTCCGTGCCGACCATCACGAGCACGGTGGACGTGCCCAGCCCGGCATCGATCGGAGGAGGCGTCGGCATCTCGGCGATCTGCACCCCGCCCAGGTCGGCGGCGACCGACGTGGCCACCGCTTGGGCCGCGGCATCGCCGGCGACGTAGTAGACGACCGACGTCGCCAGCTGCTCGGCGGTCGAGTTGCCGGCGGTCCCCATCGTGTAGCCGGCGCCTTGGAGGACCGTCGTCATCGCTCCGGCGGATCCGCCGATGCCGCTGGCGTTGGCGACCACCACCGTCGCACCTGTCGTCGTGCGCAGCGGCAGCGTCGTCGCCGGCACGGCTGTGGTCGCGGTGACGCCCGGCTCCAGCGTCGCCGGCGTGGTGCCGTCGCCCGCACCGGGCGCCTCGGTGGCCGGCGTGACGACGTCGGTGGAGCCGCCGTCGTCGTCGTCGGTGATCGCACGGAGGATCAGGAAGCCGGCGATCACGGCAACGACGGCGAGCACGATGCTCAGCGTCGAACCGACCGGGGAGCCGGAGTCGCCGACGCGCTGGGTCCGTCGCGACCCACGCTCCGGTTCGACGCCCGCGGGCCCCTCAGGTACGTCGGTCATTCGTGTGCCCCTCCCTGCCTGTGTTCGACGCCAGTCGATCGGCCCTCGAGGTCGGCATCGTAGTCGGCGACCGCTCGCCGATGCGCGCCCCGCTGTAACGTCCACCGCCGGTGCAGGACCTGCCGGCGCGACCTTTCCTCATCGGCGTCGCCGGCGGATCGTCGTCCGGCAAGACCACGGTCGCCGAACGCCTGGCGCAGCTGGCCGGCGAGGAGCATCTCGCACTGCTCAAGCTCGACTCCTACTACGTCCCGCTCGACGACCTCCCGCGCGACGCGCGCGAGGCGTTCGACTACGACCACCCGGATGCCTTCGATTGGTCGCTGCTCAACGACCACATCGCCGCGCTCGTGGCCGGCGCGCCCGTGCCGGTGCCGGTGTACGACTACGTCGAGTACACCCGCAGCGGCGACGTGCGCATCGTGCGGCCGGCGCAGATCGTCGTCATCGAAGGCATCCTCGTGCTCTGGGAGCCGACGCTGCGCGATCGGTTCGACCTCAAGGTCTTCGTCGACACCGACGCAGACGTCCGGCTGATCCGCCGGCTGCGGCGCGACGTCGCCGAGCGCGGCCGCACCGCCGAGAGTGTCATCGAGCAGTACCTGGCGACCGTCCGCCCGGCGCACGAGCAGTTCATCGAGCCGAGCAAGCGGTTCGCCGACGTGATCGTCCCCCAAGGTGGGCTCAATCGCCCAGCGCTCGACGTCCTCCTCGCCCGCGTCCGCGAGCTCGTTGTCGACGTCTGAGATCGTCAATTCCTTGTCGGCTGAGGATCGCTGAACGATCCTCATCGTCGTCAGAACCTACGTCGGTGCGTCAGTCGTCGACGGAGGCGTCTTCGGCGTCGTCGGCGGGGACGAGGCCGCGGTCGTGGTCGCGCTTGTCGGCCCACAGCGACGCACCGATGGCCACCGCCAGCACGACGGCGATCGCCGAGAGCGACACGTACGTCGGCATGTGCACCTCGAACGGTTCGCCGATCAGCAGCATCTTCACGCCGACGAAGGCGAGGATGACGCCGAGGCCGATGTTGAGGTAGCGGAACTTGCCCTGCATCCCGCCGAGCAGGAAGTACAGCGAGCGCAGGCCGAGGATGGCGAAGGCGTTGGAGGAGAAGACGATGAACTCCTCGCGGCTGACGGCGAGGATCGCCGGCACGGAGTCGACGGCGAACACGACGTCGGTCACCTCGATGAGCACGAGCACGGCGAACAGCGGCGTCGCCACGCGCTTGGCGTTCTCGATCGTGAACAGCTTCTGGCCGTCGAAGTGGTCGGTCGTCGGCACGAGCCGGCGGACCATGCGCATCGCCAGGTTCTGGTTGTAGTCGACGACGTGGTTCTCGTCGTGACGGGCGATCTTCCACGCCGTGTACAGCAGGAAGAGGCCGAAGAAGTAGAGGATCCAGTCGAAGCGGTTGATCAGGCTCGATCCCGGCGAAGATGAAGATGGCGCGCAGGACGAGGGCGCCGAAGATGCCCCAGAACAGGACGCGGAACTGGTACTTGCGCGGGACGGCGAAGAAGGAGAAGATCACCGCCCAGACGAAGACGTTGTCGACCGAGAGGCTCTTTTCGATCAGGAAGCCGGCGTAGTACTCGCCGCCGGCCTGGCCACCCTGCCAGGCGATGATGATCAACCCGAACGCCAGGCCGATGGAGATCCAGACGGCCGACTCGATGGCCGCTTCCTTGATGCTGATCACGTGCGCCGTGCGGTGCACGAGCAGCAGGTCGAAGACCAGCATGGCGACGATCGCGGCGATCAGCGCAGCCCACACCCACAGCGGGGTGTCGAAGCTGACGAAGTTCTCGGCGGACTCGCTCTCGGCGGCGAGGAGATGGGATGTCAGGGCGGCGATCACGGTGACTCGCCCGTCAGGCTAGGCCCGGCCACGGCAGGTCGCGCCGGCCCGCCGCCACGAGCGGCTCAGCGAAGGCACCGAGGCGGCTCGGAGCACCGACGACACGGGCGAGCACGACCTGCTCGCTCGGTCGCACGATGAGCTCGACGCGATCACCGCCGCGCCGGCCGATCAGGCGCACGTTGCTCCCGCCCTGCTCCTGCACGGTGACCGCCCACCCGGCCGCTTCCAGCGCCGCACCGGAGCGCCTCGACATCGACGTCGTGGTCGCCGGGGACCCGACCGGCGACCTCGACGGCCGCCTCGTCGGCGCGGTCGCCGATCGACCACCTGACCGTGACCTGCTCCGGAGGTGGGATCGAGGGGAACCACGCGGGCCAGCCGGTCACCAGCGCCGCCGCGACCCGCCGCACCTCGTCACGCCAGCGCTCCCGGGCGACCTCCTCGGGCACCGGCTCGATCGTCGGGTCGGGCTGGCGCAGGCGCACCACGTCGACATCGGGCAGAAGGCGGGCGACCTCGTCGAGGAAGGCATCAGTCACGACGTGACATCCAGGTCCCACGGGCCGAGCCCGTTGTAGCGGACACGCTCCTCCTCGGTCACCGGCAGGCACCGGCCGACGGCGTCGACGATGACATACGGACGGTCCTGGTACATCAGCACGCGCACGTCCACGTCACCGTCGCTGACGGCCACGGTCCACCGGTCGTCTGCCGCATCGATGCCGTCGGAGTACCGGCTCGACTCGGCGGGCGTGAAGCCCTCGTCGACGAGCAGGTCGCGGGCGGCCTCCGCATCGTCGCTCGTCGAACCGCTGGCATCCACCAGGTCGAGCCGGCCATAGGCGTGGGGCACCTTCTCGCGACCGCGGTCCTCGCACCCGGCGAGATCGAGGACCGCACCCTGCGGCGTCGTTCCCGCGCCGCTGACCGTGTCGAAGGCGGTGAGGAACACCGCTTCGGTCTCGTCGGCGGCGTCGGCCATGTCCGGTGCCAGCCCGCGCTCGTCCACCTCGGCCGCGGTGGTCGTCGACGAGGCATCACCGTCATCGGTGCAGGCGGCGAGCAGGAGGCAGGCGAGCAGCGCCCGCTTCACGCGTGCGTCCACGCGTCGTCGCTCGGTACCCGGTGCGCCTCTGGATCGACCGGGAACTGGTTGACCTCGGCCGGCATTTGCCAGTCGATGTCGATCGGGGGCCAGTGCCACCCGATGTCGACGTCCTCGACCGGGTTGTGCGTCTCGACGAACGGGCTCTTGTGGCGAGGGTCGGCGGGTTCGACGAGGTCGTACTCCCCGGCGACGACGGATGCCACGTTGTACAGCGACTCGCTGCCCGCGTCGTAGTAGTGCGAGTGGCCGTCGATGGTCCCTGGGAAGTTGAGCGGGCCGTCCGTCGTCCGCTCCGGGTACTCGGCCTGCATGCGGTTGGCGCCGAAGGCATCCTCCGACGGGTCGTTGCCCATCTGCTCGACGCCCGGGATCTGGTCGGCCATCCAGTCCGCGGGGTCATACCCGCCGGTCTCGCCGAGGTAGCTGACGAAGTCGTTGCTCGCGGTGGCCACCCATGTGTGGTCGTGGCCGGTGGTCAGGTCGCCGGCATCGTCGGCGTGCCCGGCACCGGGGCTCCCCGACAGCACGAGGTCGTCAGCCTCGAGGCCGAACTCGTCGGCGGCGATGGCCGCCGTGGTGCTGCCGTAGGAGTTGCCGACGACGGTCAGGTGCGGGTCGTTGCTGCCGCGCATGGCGTTGATCCCGGCCACGTCGCTGGCGAGTTGCTCGGCACCGTCGGTGGCCGCCGACATGTTGACCACGCCGGCGATGTCGAGCGCCTCGGTGATCTGGTCGACGGCGCCGCCGTCAGACGTGCTGTTGCTGGGGGCGTCGTAGCCCATCCAGTCGAGCACGGCCACGCTCTCGCCCGAGGCGTGACGGGCCTCGAAGTAGATGTTCTCGGACTTGTCCGGATCGAGGCCGCCGGCGTCGGAGAGCAACCCGGGCACGGTCACGGCGATGTGCGCGGCGGTGTCGAGGTCGCCGATCGCCACGGCGATGCGTCCGTCACCGCCGAACGCGTCCGGATCGTAGATGTACAGCTGGGCGGTCACCGGCTCGAGCGTCAACGGGTCGATGAACGCCTCGTGGGAGTCGAGCATCGCCTTCGCCGCCCTGGCGTTGTCGAGGACCTGCGCCTCCTCGGCGGTCAGCGTCCCGCGGTGCTCCTCGAGCATCAACCGGGCGATGTCGGCCTCCATCTGCGCCCGGTTGGCGAGGTCGCGCACCCACGCGGGGATGCCGTCCATGTTGCCGAGACCCGGCGCGGTGATCATCTGCAGCGCCTTCTCCATCCAGGACAACGACGCCCACCACGCGGCGACGGCCTCGGGACCGCCGGCGGTCGGCGGTCCACTGCTGCGCCAGCCGGACGGCCGGCCGGCACCGGCGTTGGCCGAGCGGCGGATCACCCCGACAGCGGCGCTCAACTCCCCGGCCATCGACGCGGCCGTGCGCTCCCACTGCGCCGCCAGCGTGGCGATCTGCACGTGGGCGCGCACCCGGTCGAGGGCGGCGTCGACGAGCGCCAACGGGTCGGCGGAACTGACGTCGCTGGCCCGGCGCAGGTTCGCCTCTTGAACGGCGAGCGCCGCGGCGGCAGCTCGCGCGGCGACGGCCAGGCGCTCGACCGAACCGCGCGCCGAGGCGATGGCGGCGGGGACTTCGGCGACCTCGTCGAAGTACGCCCGGCCGGCCCCCAACACGTCGGTCGCGCGCGGTCCGCCCCAGGACGACGCCGCCGAGTCGACGCCTCCGAGGGCCGCGCGCAGCGCTGCGGCGACGGTGCGTTCGTGGTCACCGAGCGAGCGGCTCAACGCCGACAGCTCGGCCTCGACGCCGCGCAGGGTGGCAGCCGTGACGGTCACAGCTGCGGAGAACCGTCTGCCACCAGGACGTCGCGCACGCCCAGCGACACTGCCGTGGCGACGACCTGGGTCTGCAGGACGAACGACTCGTGGAACGCAGTGACCGCCGCAGCGAGCGCGGCCAGCGCGTCGGTCGCCGATGGGCTCCCGGCGTCGACGGCGGACAACGCGGGTGCCCCGTTCGACCCCGCGGCGCGCACCACATCCGCCGCGGCCGCCGCCGCCGGCGCGTCGACGAACAGCTCCGACACCCGCGGCAGCGTACCGGCACTACCGTGCCGGTAGGGATGGAGCTGGGCTGATGGGTGAGATCGCCGACCGCTACCGCCGCCGGGCGGACCGCTTCGAGCGGCTCGTCGCCGGCACCTCGCCCGACCGCTGGGAAGCGCCTTCGCCGTGCGCCGGCTGGACGGCTCGCGACGTCGTCGGCCACATCCTCGACATGCACGCCGTCATGTTCCGGCCGCTCGATCGCCAGCTCAGCCCGGCACCGTCGGTCGCCGACGACCCGCTCGCCGCCTTCCGAGCGGCCCGCGCCGACGTCGAGGCGCTGCTCGACGATCCAGCCACGGCGATGCGTGAGTGCGACACGCCCATGGGTCGGATGTCCGTCGAGCAGCACGTGGACGGGGTGGCCAGCGCCGACCTCGTCGTCCACGGCTGGGACCTCGCCAAGGCAACCGGGCAGGACGACACCATCGACCCCGACGAGGTCGCCCGGATGTGGCCCGAGGCCCAGGCCATCGGCGAGGACATGCGCACCCCCGACTTCTTCGGACCAGGCATCGTCGTGTTCGGCCCGGAGGTCCCCGTGCCCGCCGACGCTCCCCTGCAGGACCGTCTGCTCGGCCTCCTCGGGCGCAACCCGTGACCGCCACGGTCGCCGGTCTCACGGACACCGAGCGAGCAGCACTCCAGCGGCGGGTGCTGCGCGTGCTGACGGGTGGGCAGATCGTCGGCGCCGCGGCGCTCGGTGCTGCCGTGACCGTCGGCGCGTTCGTCGTCCAGGACATCCTCGGTGACGAGACGCCGTTCGGCGGCATCGCCACGGCGACGTTCACGACGGGGACGGCGTGCATGGCCCAGGCCCTGTCACGGCTGATGTGGCGGCGCGGCCGGCGACCCGGTCTGCAGCTCGGCTACGGCCTCGCCACCGTCGGCGGGGTGACCGCGGCGATCGGCGCCGAACGCGGTGTGCTTGCCGTGTTCCTCGCCGGGCTGTTCCTGTTCGGCAGCGGGCAGGCGTCGAACCTCTTGGCTCGCTACGCCGCAACCGACCTCGCCGATCCCGAGCATCGCAGCCGGGCGATGAGCCGGGTCGTGTTCGCCTCGACGTTCGGCGCCGTCTTCGGACCGCTGCTGATCGCTCCGGCGCAGCGGGCCGGCGAGGTGTGGTTCGGGCTCGATCGCTACACCGGTCCCTGGCTGCTCGGGGCGTTGTGCTTCGCGCTGGCGATGGTCAACACCTGGCTGCGCCTCCGGCCGGACCCGCTCGTCGCCGCCGGCGGGCTCTCGATCACGGCCGGCACGGCGGCGCCGCCGATGCGTCACTCCCTCGGCGTGATCCGCAGCGTTCCGCTGGCCCGCCTCGCCCTGGCGTCGATGGCCGTCTCACAGGGGGCGATGGTCGCGGTGATGACGATGACACCGGTGCACATGAAGCTGCACGGCCACGAGACACTGAGCCCGTACGTCATCTCCGTGCACATCGGCGGGATGTTCGCCTTCAGCCCGCTCGTGGGCCGTTTCGCCGACCGCCGCGGGCGCATCCCCGCCGTCTTCACCGGCGCGACGATCCTCCTCGGCTCGACGTTGCTGGCGTCGGTCGCCGGCGCCGCGGAGTGGCTGCTCTTCCCGTCCCTCTGGGGGCTCGGGCTGGGATGGAACTTCGGGCTGATCGGCGGCTCGGCGCTGCTGTCGGAGTCCGTGCCGGCGAACGATCGCGTCGGCGTGCAGGGAGCGGCCGATCTGCTGATGAGCCTGTGCGGCGCGCTCGCCGGGTTCTCGTCGGGGTTCGTCCGGCGTGCCGTCGGCTACCACGCCCTCGCCGAGATGGCCGCCGTCGCCGCCGGCGTCCTGCTCGTCGTCGCCTACCTCGCCAACCGGCGCGGGTCAGGCGTCAGGCCGATCGAGCGAGTGGCTCACTGAAGAGACCCCAAAGAGCGTCCGACGCCCGCGGGCGCAGGCCAGCGGCGGTGAGCAGCTGGAGGTAGCTGTCGCACTGGCGCGTCGGCTTCGGCGGTGTTGCCGGCGGCGAGGTGGGCGGCGATGACGCAGCGGTGGGCACTCTCCCGGAGCGGCTCGCAGGCGACGGCGGCGAGGCCACCGCACAGCGCGTCGAACGCCAGCCCGCGCGCCAGCAGACGGTCCGACGACGCCTCCAGCGCGTGCAATCGCAACTGCCGGTAGCGCTCCTGTTCCGGACCGAGCCACTCCTCGTACCAACTCGGCAGCAGGTCCGCGCGCAACGCATCGACGAGGTCGGCGCTCGCCCGGCGCTTGCCGCCGGCGACCTCGCGTGCCTCACGGGCACGCCGCCACCAGTCGACGTCGACATCGGGAGCCAGCTCGAGGTCGTTGTCGGTGTCGGTGAACAGCGGCCGGCCGCCCGGTCGCGGCAGACGCCAGAGCGCGGTGCGCAGGCTGGCGAGGGCGCGAGCGTCGCTGTGGTCCGACCAGAGCGTCCAGGCCACGTGCTCGCGCCGCTGCGGTCCGGCGGCGACGGCGAGGAACGCCAGCAGCCGCTGCCCGCCAGCCGGCACCCGCACCGGACGGCCGCCGTGGATCAGCCGGAAGTGCCCCAGCAGCTCCAAGCGGCGCGTGTCTTCCCTCATCGACACCTCCCTGAGAGGCGTCATCGAAGTACGCAGATCGCCGAGGCGCAAGGGAAATCGGGCTCACACGTCCGGTGTCGTGCGGTCCTCCAGTCGCAGCAACTGCAACTCGCCACCGCCGGGGCCACCGAGGTACTCGACCTCGGCGGTGAACACGTCGTCGGGCCGAAGGTCGGGTTCGTCGCCGACCACGAACACGCGCGCCGAGTCCCCCGGGTGCACGAACAGGCCGCCCTCGATCGACACCGCCTCGACGACGTTGACGTTGAGGTACCACTTCGGCGCACCGGCGACGGGCTCGGTCGGCCCCTCGACACGCGCCGTGATCCGGCTCCGGTTCGGTGCAGCCATCATGCCCACCGTCATCCTCGCGCGGGGCGTGACGCGCGTGTGACGGTGCGTGCTCATCATGGGGCCACGTTGATTTCGACACGGGAGGGAGTTCGCGTGGCCCACATCCACACCGGCGACGTTCACTGCGTCATGCCGCCGGCCCCGGAGCTGGAGCAGAAGATCATCGCCGCCAAGGAGATGCTGGCCGCCGGCCAGGACCTCAGCCAGTTCGGCGACACCGGCCTCAGCGCCCAGGAGTTCCTGGCGATCATCAGCAGGCCGGCGCGCACACGGCCGAACACGTTCGTCGACGCCAAGCCGGAGGTCGCCCCGGTCACCGGCACGAGGCGGGCGATCGTGCTGCTCGTCGACTTCTCCGACGCTCCGGCGACGCGGACGCAGGCGCACTACAACGACCTGCTGTTCTCCACGGGGACGTTCCCGACCGGGAGCATGCGCGACTTCTACCGCGAGGCGTCGTACGGCCAGCTCGACGTCGTCGGCGAGGTCAGCGGCACCGGCGGGCCGACCGCCGGGTGGTACCGGGCACCGCAGCCGAAGTCGTACTACACGAACGGCGACTACGGCTTCGGGACGTATCCGCAGAACGCCCAACGCCTCGTCGAGGACATCCTCGCCCTCGCCGACCCGCACGTGAACTTCGCTCCGTTCGACAACGACGGCAACGGCAGCATCGAAGCGCTCGTGCTGATCTGCGCCGGCACGGGTGCCGAGCAGTCCGGCAACGTCAACCACCTCTGGTCGCACAAGTGGGGCATCACCCCCCAGACGCGTGACGGCAAGACGATCTCCACCTACTTCATGGCGCCCGAGGACGGTCGGGTCGGCGTCATGGCCCACGAGCTCGGGCACCTGCTGCTCGGCTGGCCCGACCTCTACGACACCGACTACTCCTCCGCCGGCACCGGCGGCTGGGACCTGATGGCGGGCGGCAGCTGGAACTCGGGCGGCAACCGGCCCGCCCACCCGACGGCGTGGTGCAAGACACGCGTCGGCTGGATCAACCCGACCGTGCTGTGGAACAACGCCCAGAGCGTGACGATCCCGCCATACGAGAACAACGCGGTCGCCTACAAGCTGCCGGTCGGATCGCAGGCCAGCAGCGAGTACTTCCTCGTCAGCAATCGACAGCAGACCCTGTTCGACACCAACCTGCCCGGCGAGGGTCTGATCATCGAGCACGTCGACGACGCCAAGAACAACAACACCGACGAGAACCACTACCTCGTCGACATCGAGCAGGCCGACGGCAAGCGCGACCTCAACCTCAACGCCAACCGCGGAGACGCCACCGACCCGTTCCCGACGGCGACGAACACGGCCTTCACCGGCTCGAGCACGCCGAACAGCAACGGCTACAGCGGGGCGGCGTCGAACATCGCGATCACCAACATCGCCCGCTCCGGCGACAACATCACCGCCGACATCAACGTCGGCGGCGTCGCCGCCCGCACCTGGGTCTACAACAAGAAGGTCCTCTCGACGTACACCTGGTACGGGGCACAGTGGGCGTGGGCGAACATCGAAGGGCTCGGGTGGCGGCGGGTGCAGGGCGGTTCGCCCGACGGCGTGACCAACATGTTCATCGGCCTGTGCGACGCCCTCGCCAACGGGCGGCCGATCAACGCCGAGGTCGACGGCCAGCTGATCTACACGATGTACGTGGTCTGAAAGGAGACATCGATGGCTTGGCAGTACAACAAGAAGGTCTTGTCGACGTTCCTCTGGCACGGCGCCCAGTGGTCGTGGGCCAACCTCGACGGCGGCACCGGGTGGAAGCGGATCAAGGAGGGCCACCCTGACGGGGTGACCAACCTCACCGTGCTCATCAACAGCGCCCACGCCAACGGGCGCTCGGTCCACGTGGACATCGACGACGCCGGCCTGATCACCACCGCCTACATGATCTGATCGGAGGACCAGCGATGTCATCACACCCCGAGGTCGCCATCACGATCATGACCGGCGGCCAGCACGGCGCGGCCGAGTCCGGTCCGACGCCCATGCCACTCGAGCAGCTGCCCGCGGCGGCGGGCGGCGCCTCGGGCTTCGCCGGTGCGCCGATGCCGTCAGATGCCGTTGCCTTCGGCGCCGTCGACGCGTCGACGTCCGGCGCGCCCACGCCACTCGACCTCGACGAGCTGGCAGCGCAGGCCGCGCCTCGTCGGCGGTCGGCGGCGAAGAAGTCAACCGCCAAGAAGTCGACCGCCAAGCGCGGCGGCCGCTGATCAGCCGACGGCCGTCAGCGCCGCGGCGGCGAGGTAGCCGAGCACGGTGAGCAAGCCGACCGTCTTGCCACCGTGCTCGAAGGCCTCCGGCATCATCGAGTCGGCGAGCATGACGAGCAACGCTCCCCCGGCGAACCCCTGGGCGTAGAGCCCCTCATTGGGAACGTTGTCGGCGAGGGCGAACCCGGCCGCGGCGACGAGCGCGCTGGCGGCGGTGAGCGCACCCCACATCCACGTGATCGTTCGTTGTGACATCCCCGCCTGGAGCATGCTGATCGTGCCGGCGGCGCCCTGGGGGATGTTGGACACGAACACGGCGGCGACGAACGCCACGCTGACGCCGTCACCGGCGGCGATGCCGATGCCGAGGATGAACGCCTCGGGAAGCCCGTCGAGCAGGGCACCGAGGAACATGGCCGTCCCCGAGCTGTCCGGCGCGGCCCCGTCGATGTCGGTGCGGTCGTCACCGCCCGAGCGATCGACGATGCGGTCGCCGATGTAGTAGACGACCGCACCGAGCAGGAACCACACGACGAGACCGCTCCCGCTCCCGAAGCTGGTCTCTGGCACCAGCTCGTAGGCGACCGCGCTCAGCAGGGTGCCGGCGCCGAAGCCCATGAGCAGGCCGGTTGCCTTGTTGCGTCCGGTCAGCGGTCCGGCGATGGCCTGACCGAGGAACAGGGCGGCCGACGACAGGCCGCCCCAGAGCACGGCGTACCAGATGGTCACGCCGGCGACGAGCTAGTCGCGCAGCTCGCCTCCGTGGACCACGAGGGCGTAGATGACCAGGATGTCGATGGCGATCATGATCATCGCCCAGAACGGGTACACCGTCGTCCAGGTGAACTGGGTGACGAGGTTGAGGGCGACGAGTGCGATGGCGATGACCCGGGCGAACGTCGAGCCGCGCATCAAGAGGATGCCGACGCCGACCATCGCCAGCCCGAGGATGAGGTGGATCCAACCCCACGAGGTGATGTCGAACATGAGGACCTCACCGCCGTGGGTGACCCAGAAGGCCTCGTCGCGGAAGATCGCCGACAGTCCCTGGATCGCCGTCAGCGTGCCGATCATCACGATGAAGACGGCGGCGAAGACGACCCATCCGACCCAGCCGGTGACGGGATCGGTGCGGGAGCGATACGACTCGGGTGTTGACATGTCCCCTCCATCCAAGGTCGTCAACTGGACCTCGAGGGCTCGAGGTCGTGCTCGAAGCTAGTCAGGGGACCTGCGTCGCTTGTGGGATGGTCCCGGCTCACGCGGGGCGTAGCGCCTCGGCCGGGTCGAGGCGAGCGGCTCTGATCGCCGGCGATGCCCCTGCGAGCACGCCCACCGCGAGGGCCGTCGCCGCCCCGGCGCCGAGGGCGGAGGCCGGCACGTCGACGAGCCAGCCCTGGCTTCGCGCGTACAGCGCGGTGACGGCCGAGCCGATGGCGACGCCGGCGATCCCACCGATGCAGGCGAGGACCGCCGCCTCGGTGAGGAACTGGCTGGCGATGTGCACGCGGCGAGCGCCGAGTGCCCGGCGCACCCCGATCTCGCCGCGTCGTTCGAGCACGGAGATGACCATCACGTTGGTGATGCCGACACCGCCGACGACGAGGGCGACGGCGCCGAGGCCGAGCAGCAGGTTGCGCAGCGCCTCGTCGGTGGCGGCCCGCGCCTCGAGGGCGTCGGACGGCCGGGAGACGTCGACCTCGTTCGGCGTCTCCGGGTCGACCGAGCGGGCGAGCACGGCCCGCACCGCCTCGACCTGCTCGGGGACGGTGCGCACGTACAGCGTCGAGGGCGACCTGGTCGTGCCGAAGAGCTCAGCGGCGACGGGGTAGCCGATGATCGCCGCCGAGTCGAGGTCGGGGGCGAGCGGTGCCGGCTGGAGGATGCCGATGACGGCGAACCACTCACCGCCGAGCCACACGCGGATGCCGGCGTCGGCATCGGTCACGCCGAGACGCCGCGCCGCGTCGGCGCCGAGCACGACGGTCGGCAGGGTCTCCGAGGCGTCGTCGAGGAAGCGACCGTCGGCGAGCTCGCCGCTGACCGCCGCCAGCACCTCCTGGTCGGCGGCGACCACACGGATCCCGCCGGTCACGTCCTCGTCGACGAGGTCGGTGCGCCGGACGGTCGTCGACACGCCGGTGATCCCCGCGGCCTCGGTGACCGGGGCGATCCGCTCGGCCGTCGCGCGGGCGGACTCGGGGAGCGTGACGGACTCGCCGAACGGTGTCTGACCGGGTGCCACGCGCAGCAGGTCGGTGCCCAGCTCGTCGAGCTCGGCGAGCAGGTTCGCCCGGCTCGACGCCGAGATCCCGACGACGGCGACCATCGCGGCGATGCCGATGGCGATGCCCAGCGCTGTCAACGTCGTGCGCAGCCGCCGCGCCCGCAACCCGACCGTCGCCGTACGCACCAGATCGACGATCCGCAACCGACTGGCAGCGACCCCGGCACTCACGTCCCCTCCCCCATCTGGGCGGGATTCGTCTCTGGGCGGGATTCGTCCCGGATTCCGGGACGGATCCCGCCCAGATCGTCGACCACACGGCCGTCGCGGAGCGTCACCCGGCGGGGGGCGCGGGCGGCGATCTCGCGGTCGTGGGTGATCAGCACGATCGTGCGACCCATGGCGTGCAGGTCGGCGAGGAGATCGACGATGGCCTCGCCGGTGCGGCTGTCGAGGTTGCCGGTTGGCTCGTCGGCGAGGACGATCGCAGGGTCGCCGAGCAGCGCCCTGGCGATGGCGACGCGCTGACGCTCGCCGCCGGAGAGGGCGCCAGGACGATGGGCGGCGCGCTCGGCGAGCCCGACGGCAGCCAGCGCGTCCAGCGCCCGGGCCACCCGTTGACGGCGCGGCACGCCGGCGTAGAGCAGGCCACCGGCGACGTTGTCCAGCGCGGTGAGGCTCTCGACGAGGTGGAACTGCTGGAAGACGAAGCCGATGCGTCGCCCGCGCAACGCGGCGAGGCGCCCGTCGCCGAGCCGGCCGATGTCGTGCCCGTCGATGCGCACCGTCCCCTCCGTCGGCCGCTGCAGCGCCCCGACGACGTTGATCAGCGTCGACTTCCCCGACCCCGACGGCCCGACGATCACGACGAACTCGCCGGCGCGGACCGTGAGGTCGATCCCGGCGAGGGCCTCGACCGGCGGCTGGCCGGGGTAGCGCTTGACGACGCCGTCCATCTCCAACACGCGGCTCCGCCGCCGAGCACGGCCGTCACGGGACGACGACCTGATCGCCGGGCGCCAGGTCGCCGACCACCTCGACCATGCCGTCGGCGAACACACCGAGCTCGACGGCGACGAGCTCAGTGGCTCCGGCACCGGCGGCGCGCTCGACGGCGTAGCCGCCCTCGGCGAGCGCGAGCAGTGCCTCGACCGGGACCGCCAGCACGTCCTCGGCCGCCTCGATCTCGACGATCACGTCGACGGGTGATCCCTCGGCGAGCGCGTCGCCACCGGTGACCGTGAGCGTCACCGGGAGCGTGGCCGCGCCATCGGCGGCGTCGATCTCGGCGGTGCCGATGGTCGCCACGGTTGCCGCCAGCACCTCGCCGCTCGCCAGCTCGACATCCGCCGTGTCACCGACGGCGAGCAGCTCGGCGTCCTCGACGGCGAGGTCGACGTGGACGGCGCGCTCCGGCGAGGTCACCTCGATGCCCGCCTCGCTCGCCCGCTGTCCGGCGACGCCGGCGACGGCGGCGACGCGGACCGGGCCGTCGATGAACATGACCTCACCGAGGTCGATGCGCCCATCGTCGTCCTGGCCGTGGTCGGCCTGGAAGTCCTCGACGGCCTCGGTGGTCGCGGACGTCCATTCCTCGTCGACAGTGAGGTCGTGCTCCTCGGCGTAGCCCATCGCCGTCAGCACGTACTCGACGTGCAGCACGTCCTCACCGTCGTCGACACCGGCGCCGAGCGGGCGCCACAGCGGCGTCGTCCCGTTGAGGGCGATGATCGGCCGGCCGTCGACCTCGGCGACGACGTCGCCGGGCTCGATCACGTCGCCGACCTCGGGGAGTCCGGTGAGCGTCCCCTCGGCGACGAGGACGAGAGGGGTGACGGTCCCGTAGCCGACGGTCCCTTCGAGCTCCTCCGCGCGAGCCAGGTCGCGACGCACGACCTCGACGAGCGTGACCGGCTCCGTCGCGCCCGCCGCCTCGGCACCGGATCCCGACCCGCCGTCGCCGTCGATCAGGGCAACGGCGGCGGCACCGGCGCCGGCGACGGCGACCACCGCCCCGGTGAGCACGAGCCAGCCCTTCACTCGTCCTCGCTCTCATCACCACCACCGCCGCCGAGCACCGGCGCCGGCCCCTCGCGTCCGCAGGCTTCGCTGGCCGCCCGGAACGCCTCGTCCTCGGCGCCGGGCCCGACCCGTTCACCCGGTGTCGCCTCCATCGTGACCCGCCCGTCGTCGCCGAACACCGGGTCGGGCATGTCGATGCCGTGGTCGCGCATGCACTCGGTGAACTCGAGCAGCTCCTCGCGCATCTCCGCCTCCTGCTCGGGATCGAGCTGTAGTTCGCCCATGGCGTCCTCGAGGATCGGCTCGCACGCCGCTTGCGCTTCCTCCACCTCGCCGCGGTCGGCGGAGTTCTCCTCGAGGACGATCATCCCGCCCTCGCCGTCGCCGCCGAACTGCGGGTCGGCCATGTCGACGCCGTGGTCGCGCATGCACTCGGCGAAGTCGAGCATCGCCTCCTCGCGGTCCTCCGGTGACGCGGCGTCGCCGTCGCCGTCACCTGTGTCGGTGGTGGTCGGGGTGCTGCCCTCGTCCAGGCTGGCGACATCGGCACTCGCGGTGTCCGGGTTGTCGCCGCTGCACGCGGCGAGCAGGGTGAGCGTGCACAGCGCGCTGCTGGCGAGCGCGAGGCGTTGGCGTGTGATCATGCCGGTCACCGTGGCGAGCGTCGGTTGAGAGCCCGATGAGCGCGGCTGAGCGTCCGCTGAGAGCGCGTTCCATTCGTCGCCCCACGCGGTCAGACTGCCGGTCATGCGCGTGCTGGTCGTCGAGGACGAGCCGCGGCTGGCCGAGGCGATCGCCCGCGGCCTGCGCGCCGAGGGGTTCGAGGTGGACGTGGCGCACACCGGACCCGACGGCCTGTGGCGGGCACTGGAAGGCGTCTACTCGGCGATCGTCCTCGACATCCTGCTGCCCGGGCTCAACGGCTACGCCGTCTGCCGGCAGGTGCGCGCCGAGGGCAACCGCACGCCGATCCTCATGCTGACGGCCAAGCAGGGCGAGCACGACGAGGCCGAGGGCCTGGAGCTCGGCGCCGACGACTTCCTGCGCAAGCCGTTCAGCTTCGTCGTGCTCGTCGCGCGCCTGCGGGCGCTGATCCGCCGCGCCACCAACGCTCCCGACGGTGTGCTCGCCGTTGGCGATCTGCGCGTCGACCCGCAGAAGCGGCGGTGCTGGCGCGGGCCGAGCGAGGTGGCGCTCACGGCCCGGGAGCTCGACCTGCTCGTGGCGCTGGCGCGGCGCGAAGGCGGCGCGGCGACCAAGGCCGAGCTGCTGGCCGAGGTGTGGGGCTTCGACTTCGACGGCGACGACAACATCGTCGAGGTGTACGTGCGGTACCTGCGCACGAAGCTCGACCGGCCGTTCGCCCGCAACAGCATCCAGACGGTCCGCACCATCGGCTATCGCCTCGTCGACGACCGCGTCGCGGCGGAAGCGACGCCATGACCCACGGATGGCTGCGCCGAGCGCGCGGGTCCGTGCGAGTGCGGGTGACCGTGCTCGCCGCCGGCGCCTTCGCCATCGTCCTCGCCGTCGCCGCGTTCACCCTCCTGCGCGTGCTGGAGAACGCCCTCGTCGACGATGTGCGCAGTGCCAACAAGCAGGCGCTGGAGGTGCAGGCCATGCGCCTGATCGCCGGCGGCGTGCCCGACGGCGCCGACATGGTGCTGACGCCAGCGGGGGCGGCCTACGAGCTGCCGGCGGCCGGCACGCGCTCGGTCATCGCCTTCGCCCCCGACGAGCAGACGTTCTCGGCGCTGCCGCTGCCCGCCGACGGGGCGACCACCTCGAGCCTGCCGGTGGACGTCATGTTCGAGCGTGCCCTGCCGCCGGCCGGCGCCCAGGCGCTCGGCATCGCCGGGAGTCCGGACAACTTCGCCGTCGCTTCCCTGCGCGTGGGTGGTGTCGTCCTCGCCACCGCCACGTCGCTGGACAACGTCGCCGACGCGATCGACACGACGCGACGATTGCTGTGGTTGATCGGGCCGGCGCTCGTCGCCCTCGTGGCGGGGCTGGCGTGGCTGCTCGCCGGCCGTGCGCTGCGTCCCGTGCACGCCGTGACGTCGCGGGTCGCCTCGATCGGGTCGCAGTCGCTGCACGAGCGCGTGCCGGTGCCCGGCTCCGGCGACGAGATCGCCGAGCTGGCGACGACGATGAACGAGATGCTCGGACGGTTGGAGACGGCATCGACGTCGAGCCGGCGGCTGGTGTCGGACGCATCCCATGAGCTACGCACACCGGTCGCCGTGATGCGCACCGAACTGGAGGTGGCCCGCCGCGCCGCGGCCAACGACTGGGACGACACGTCGGCCGTGCTGCTGGGCGAGCTGGACCGCTTGCAGGGTCTCATCGACGACCTGCTGCTGCTGGCCCGCGGCGACGAGCGCGGCTTCGAATGCACACCGTTCTCGATGGTCGACGTCGCCCGTGACGTGGCCGCGCGCTCGTGGCCGGTGCCCGTCGAGGTCGAGGTGGCCGGCGAGGTGACCGAGGTGGTCGGTGACGAGCAAGCGGTCCGCCGGGCCGTCGACCACGTCGTCGCCAACGCCGCCCGCCACGCCGCGTCGACGGCTCGCGTCACCCTGCGGGGCGACGACGGGCTGGTGGCGATCGACGTCGACGACGACGGCCCTGGCATCCCCGCCGGACGCCGTGACGCCGTGGTGCGCCGGTTCGTCCGCCTCGACGAGGGCCGCGCCCGCGACGGCGGCGGCGCCGGCCTCGGCCTCGCCGTGGCCGCCGACGTCGTCAACGCCCACGCCGGCACCCTGCACATCACCGACTCCCCCCTCGGCGGCACCCGCGTCACCCTGACCTTCCATCCGAGTGTTCGGGACCATCCGAGTGCTGGATGACCGGCGTCCGCCCGTCCAGCACTCCGATCGACGCCAACACTCGGATGTATCTCCACTGGATCGTCAGGGTGTCTGCAAGCGGGGGCGCTGCTACGTCGGCTTCGCCAAGTACCGCCGCCGCATCACCCGCCGGGAGGTGCCGGTGTTCGTGCTCACGAGACATGATGGACGGCATGAGCGACCCGATGAAGCAAGCGTGGACTGATGTCGGTGACGGGTTCAGCGTCCTCGGCCGGCTGATCAAGGACCGCTACCAGGGCGCGCCGGCGGACGAGTCCGCCGGCGCATCGAGCGCCAGCGGCGCGCTGCGTGACGCCATCGACAAGCTCGTCGCGGCCGGGCGCGAGTTCGGTGACCGAGCGACGGACGTGGCCCGCGACGACGACGTCAAGGAACAGGCGAAGCGGGCTGCCGACGCGCTCAACGACGCCCTGTCGGCGACCGTCGACATGATCGGCAAGGAGGTCGGCGACCTGTTCAAGCGACCCAAGCAGGACGAACCGTCGGAGATCGCAGGGACCGAGCCGACGTCCGACGACGCCCGGCAGTGACGGCACTGCCCGACGAGGTGCAGGAATACGTCGACGCCCTCGACGCGCCGCACCGCCGCCTCTTCGACCACCTCCACGAGTTGATCCTCGACGAGCTCCCCGACGCCGAGATGGTGATCGCCTACCAGATCCCGATGTACAAGGTCGGGCGGCGCCGCGTCGGCCTCAACGCCGGCCGCGCCGGCGGCGTCACGCTGACCACGACCTCGCCCGAGCACATCGCCGCCTTCAAGCGCCGGCACCCGGCGTTCAAGACGAACAAGGCGAGCATCCAGTTCCGCCTCGACGACGACGATCCCCGACGACGACGTCAGGGACGTCATCCGCCGGGCGACGAGCGACTGACGCGACCGGCGCACTCCAGGATCACACCTGCGGCGAACGCGGCATCGTCGGGACCGGTCTTCCACGACGACACGCTGATCCGCATCGCCGTCGCCCCATCCCACACCGTCGGACCGCACCAGATGCGTCCGTCGGATTGGATCTCGGCGATCAGGGCCTCAGTCGTCGGCCCGTCGACCATGCGCACCAGCACCTGGTTCAGCACGACGTCGTTGAGGATCTTCAGGCCGCCGGCACGGAGGCGCTCGGCGATCGTCACCGCCGCCTCGCACGTCCGGCCGACGAGCTCGGCGACGCCTTCGCGGCCGAGCGTGCGCAGCACGGCCCACACCTCGACGGCGCGAGCCCGCTGGGACGACTGCGGCGTGTGGTGCATCGCCTCGAAGCGGTCGTCGGGCGGCAGGTACCCGGCCGCCGCGGTGAACGTGCGGCGCAGGTCGTCGCGCCGGCGGACGAAGGCGATGCCGCAGTCGTAGGTGACGTTGAGCCACTTGTGCCCGTCGGTCGCCCACGAGTCGGCACGGTCGAGCCCGGCGACGAGGTGCGCTCGCGCCGGGTCGGCGCGCGCCCACAGGCCGAAGGCGGCGTCGACGTGCAGCCAGCCCGACCGCTCGGCGAGCCAGTCGGCGATCGCGTCGAACGGGTCGAAGGCGCCCGTGTTCACCTCCCCCGCCTGGGCGCACACGAGCACCGGCCCGGCGAGATCGGGGAGCTGATCGGCGCGCAGCCGGCCCTGCTCGTCCGCCGGGACGACGACGACACGCTGGCGGCCCAGCCCGACCAGTCCGAGCGACTTCGACAGCGTCGAGTGCGCCCGCGCGCCGACGACCACGTCGAACGCCGGCGCGCCGAAGAGGCCGTCCGCCTGGGCGTCCCAGCCGAGCTGGGCGAGCACGGCGTCGCGCCCGGCGGCGAGCCCGGCTGCGTTGGCGACCGTCGCTCCGGTGACGAAGGCGACGCCGGTGTCATCGGGGAGCTGGAGCAAGTCGACGAGCCACCGCGCCACGACGTCGTGGACCCTGGCGACCACCGGGGACATCACCGGCAGCGCGGCGTTCTGGTCCCAGGCGCTGAGCAGCCACGAGCTGGCCAGGGCGACCGGGTAGGTCGCGCCCGTCACGAAGCCGAAGTAGCGGGCACCGGTCGACGCCACGGTCGCCGGACTCCCGGTGGCGTCGAGGAGGCGCAAGGTGTCCATCGCGGCGATGCCGTGCTCGGGCAGCGGCTCGTCGAACGCAGCGAGCGACTCCAACGCCGCGGCCGCCGGCACGACGGCCCGGTCGTCGACCGACGCGGCGTAGTCGACGGCCATCGTCGCGGCGGTGCGGAGCAGTTCGGCGTCCATCGCCGGAGCCTGCTCGCTGGAGTCAGTGCGGGCGAGCCGATTTCGTCAGCGTCACGCAGCACCGACCTGACCCCCTCCCGTCGAGTACGTGCTGCTTCCGGAGTACGTGGTGCCGGCCTGGCCGGCACCACGTACTCGGCCGGCCGGACGTACTCGACGGGATGGGGCTCAGGCAGGGTCGAGGAGGACGCCGGGGTTCATCATCCCGGCGGGGTCGACGGCGTGCTTGGCGGCCCGCAGCGCGTCGGCGAAGAGATCGGGTCGCTGGCGGTCGTACTGCGGGCGGTGCATGCGGCCGACGGCGTGGTGGTGGGTGATCGTGCCGCCGGCGTCGAGCACCGCCTCGCTCGCCGCCGCCTTGACCTCGGCCCACTGGACGGTCTCCGAGCCCTGCTGACCCATGCCGAACCACGTGTAGTACGGCGCCGGACCGTCCGGGTAGACGTGGGTGAAGCGGCAGGACAGCTCGGCGGTCGTGCCGAAGACCTCGCGCGAGCGCGCTCGACACACGCTCACGCACCGCGGCGTCGAAGGCGGGCCACTGGTCCCACGTGATCGCCGTCTCGAACGTGTCGGCGACGAGACCGAGGCTGGTGTCGACGCCCGGGTCGACACCGATGAAGGCGTCGCGCCACGCGCCGACGCTGCCTCCGCGGCCGGTCGGCTCGCCTCGACCATCGTCGACCTTGACGTCGTCGTCGGCGATGACGCCACCAGCGCCGCGAGCGATGTCGACGGCGATGCCGATGGCGTGACGCTGCGAGTGCTCGGCGGACTCGAAGCTGACGATGACGAGCGACGCCGTGCCGTCGAGGCCGGCCGCCCGCTCGGCCTCCACCGGGTCGAGGATCCGGCAGTTCGCCGGCCACAGCTTGGCCTGGACGATCTGGCGCACCGCATCGGTGCCCGCCTCCCACGTCGGGAACACGATGCCGGCCGTGGCGCGGAACGTCGGCCGCTGCTGGACGCGCATCCACGCCTCGGTGATCACACCGAGGATCCCCTCGCTGCCGATCACCATGCGATCGGGGCTGGGCCCGGCACCCGAGCCTGGGAGACGCCGGCTCTCCCACCAGCCCTGCGGCGTGAGCATGCGCACCGACTCGACGAAGTCGTCGATGTGGGTGTGGTTCGTCGCGTAGTGGCCGCCCGAGCGCGTGGCGATCCAGCCGCCGAGCGTCGAGAAGCGGAAGCTCTGGGGGAAGTGACGCAGCGTGTATCCGTGCGGCCGCAACTGGTCCTCCAGCGCCGGTCCATAGATGCCGGCCTGGATGCGTGCCGCGCGCGACGTCGCGTCGACGTCGAGCACGCGGTCGAAGCGGTCCATGGCGACGGTGACGACGGCATCGGCGTCCGGCGGGTTGACGCCCCACACGACCGACGAGCCGGCGCCGAACGGCACGACCTTGGCGTCCGCTGACGAGGACCAGTCGAGCACGGCCTCGAGCTCGGCCTCTGTGCGCGGGTGGGCGACGGCATCGGTCGGGTTCTGGAAGCGCAGGTTGAAGGCGTCGGTGCGATCGGTGAGGTGGGCGCCGTGGGAGTGGAACGCGCGCTCCCACGTCTCGGTCGTGCAGACGTCGGCGAGGACATCGGGCACCGTCACGCGCGGCGGGCGCAGCTCGGCGTCCGCCAAGTTCGGCACCGGGCCCGGTTTGATCGAGACCCCGAACCGCTTCGACAGGTGCTCGGCGCGGCTCGCCCGATCGGCGTCGGACGGCTCCTCCGATTCCAGCCCCCATGCCCAGAACGACCGACGCGCTGCCACGAGCGCGGACACTAGGTCGGCCCGCCCAATCCGCTGGACCGACCCGACGGCCGGTCTTACCGTTCGCCGGTGATGGGCATCCTCACCGAGGACATGCAGCGCGTCGTCGACGAGCAGCAGCTCGGATTCGTCGCCACGGTCTGCGCCGACGGCTCGCCGAACCTGTCGCCGAAGGGGACCACCGGCGTGTGGGACGACGGCCATCTCTGGTTCGCCGACATCTGCTCACCCCAGACCATCGAGAACATCCGCCGCGGGTCGCTGGTCGAGGTCAACGTGGTCGATCCGTTCGTCCGCAAGGGCTACCGCTTCAAGGGACCGGCCGTCGTCCACGACCCGGGGAGCGACGTCTTCGCCGAAGGCGTGGAGCGGCGGCGGGCCGCTGGCTCCAAGCTGCTCCACCGCATGAGCTCCGTCGTGATCATCGAGGTCCAGCAGGCGAGCGCGGTGATCTCGCCGGCCTACGACGACGGCACGCTCACCGAGGCCGAGATGCGCACGACGCACCAGGCGCGCTACGCGCGTCTGCACGAACGAGCTGGCGGATGACGTCCCGCCGGGGAGCGGGTGGGGAGTACGAACCAACGACACCGGGCATGGGGTCATCGTCACGATCGCGGCCGCCCCCGGCAGTGGCGTCCGACACCGGCCATCCGTGATGCAGGTCACAAGGACAGCGGGGTAGAACGGGCACATGAGCGACGCCACTCCCTCCACCAGCGACATCGGCTGGGTCGCCGACATCGAGGCGATGACCATCGGCAACGACGACTTCCGCCGCGTGCTGTTCACGGGCGGGCACATCCAGCTCACGGTGATGTCACTGGCCGCCGGCGAGAGCATCGGCTGGGAGATGCACGATCACCTCGACCAGTTCCTGCGCATCGAGCGCGGCACCGGCACGCTGAAGCTGGGCCGGTCGGCGGACGACGTCGCCGAGAAGCACGCCGTGTGCGACGACTGGGCGATGATCATCCCGGCGGGCACGTGGCACGACGTCGTCAACGAGGGCGACGGCGAGCTCAAGCTGTACTCCATCTACGGTCCGCCGGATCACCCGGACGGCACGGTCCACCACACCAAGGCCGACGCCGAAGCGGACGAGGAGGATCACCCCGATCACTCCGCGTGACGGTCAGACGAACGGGCCGCCCTGGCGTTCGAGGATGGCAGCGGCAGTCCGCTCGGCGTTCGTCGACGACGGGTCGTAGTCGGGGTCGAGCACGCGCAGCGGGTGCATGCCGTTGACGTGGCCCATGAACGGCGGATGGATGCCGTAGCCGAGCATGGTGCGGACGCGGTCGGAGTACTGCACGGCGGCGGCGCCGACCGACAGGACCATCTGCTCCTGCTGGCGGGCCCACGGTTCGCAGTACTGCGGGCTGATCGCCAGACGGCTGCCCTGGCTGCGGTTGGCGCCGCCACGGTGCCAGAGCGTGCCGAGGAAGACGACGACCGAGCCGGCGGGCATCACCACGTCGACGATGCGGGGTCGTCCTCGGCGGGCACCTCGCTCCCCCACCGGTGGCTGCCGGGGATGACCTGCGTCGCTCCGTTCTCGATCGTGAAGTCGTCGATCGCCCAGATGGTGCTGACGCTGATCGCCGGGCGAGGCCGCGGCAGGCGGTAGAAGCCGTCGTCGGAGTGCAGTGACTGCGCCGTCTCACCGGGCAGCAGGTTGATCGCCAGGTTCGCCGACAGCAGGTAGTTGGGCAGCAGCAGCTCGTCGAGGAGGGCGACGACGTCGTCGTGCTCGACCAGCCGGGCGATGCTCGGCGCCTTCGCCAGGAGGGCGTAGACCCGGTTCGTCGAGTAGCCCTCGAAGTCGTTGCGCCCGTGCAGCGCCGACTCGCCGAGATACGGAGCGAGCTCGGCGCGCACCTGCGCCAGCACGTCGTCGCCGACGGCACGCTCGAGCACGACGAAGCCGTCGTCCTCGAGCCGTTGGAGGTGGGTCATCCGCCGAGTATTGCCCGGACGCCGGAGTAGCTTCGGCCCGTGGCGCCGAGGTCCGAGCTGCAGGAGTTCGTCCGGGCGGTGCCGCTGTTCGCCGGCCTGCTGCCGTCGGAGGTCGACCGCATCACGATGGTGATGAACCCCGTGCAGGTCGCCGCCGGCGAGGTCATCTGCACGGAGGGCGAGCCCGGCCACGAGTTCTACGTCATCGCCGCCGGCGAGGCTGCCGTCGAACACGGCGACGAGGTCGCCGCCAAGCTCGGCACGGGTGACCACTTCGGTGAGCTCGCCCTGCTCGATCGTGGCCCGCGATCGGCGACCGTGCGGGCGGTGAGCGACTGCCGCCTGTACGTGCTCAACGAGGCGAGCTTCGCCGCCGTCCTCAACGAGGTCCCGGCGCTGGCCCAGAAGCTCCTCGCCGCCCTCGCCCGACGCGTCCGCGACCTCGAGTCCTGACCAGCCGAGGCTGCTGCTCATCTCACCGGCCTCGCGAGCAGCGACCGTCGACTACCCGCTGCCGTCACACCGGTGATGAGCACGCCGCATCGACGCTGACAGTCCAGTTCGAGCACTAGTCAGACGGGTGGGCAGGGCGCACGCATGCACGCATGGGAACACGTACGAAGCGGGCAGGTCTGGTCGGGTCGGCATTGCTGATCGCGTCGGTGGTCGGCCTCGCCGAACCGGCTGCGGGCGACAGTGGCACGGGATGGTGGTGATCTGCCGCCCGACACCTACGTCGCCGACTGGGACGCAGTCGGCACGACGGCATTCAGCGCCGCCGCGCTGACGCCGGCCGAGGGGCACACGATCTTCGCCTACGTGGCGATCGCCGTGTACGACTCGGTGATGGCGATCGAGGGCGGGTACGAGCCCTTCGCCGTGGACCTCGACGCACCGGAGGGCGCATCGGCCGAGGCGGCCGTCGCCGCCGCCGCCCGCGCCATCCTGGTGCACTACCTCCCGGCGCAGGCCGGGATCGTCGAGCGCGGCGTACACGGCATCGCTGCTGACCATCGACGACGGCCAGGCCGAGGACGACGGCGTGGCGACGGGCGAGGAGGTGGCGGCCCAGCTCATCGCCCTGCGCGCCGGAGACCGCTTCCGCGACCGACGTCACCTACACGCGCACCCGACCCGCCGATCCCCGGCGTGTGGATCCCCACCGGGCCGGTGCCGATCGGGCCGTACCTCGGCCTGATGGAGCCGTTCAGCCTGCACTCCGCCGACCAGTTCCGGCCGGCCGGTCCCCCCGACCTGCGCAGCAGGAGATGGGCGCGGGACTACAACGAGGTCAAGGAGATCGGCAGCCGCACGAGCACGACGCGGACCGCCGAGCAGACGCTGGCGGCGCGGTTCTGGGGCGAAGCTCCGGTCCAGCAGGCACGCGGGTCGTTCCGCAAGTTCGTCCGCGACCACGAGCTCGACATCGTGGAGGCCGCGCGGTTCATGGCGATGATCTCGGTGACGTACGCCGACGCGCTGATCGCCTGCTTCGACGCCAAGTACCACTACACCTTCTGGCGGCCGGTGACGGCGATCCGCGCCGGCGACACCGACGGCAACGAGCGGACGATCGGTGATCCGACATGGTCACCGCTCCTCCCCGGCACCCCGAACCACCCGGAGTACCCGAGCGCTCACTCGTGCATCACTCCCGCCGGCGGGCGTGTCGTCTCCAGGTTCCTGCGGACGCACTTCATCGACTTCACCGTCCCCAGCCTGACCGGGCTCGGCGACCGTACGTTCGCCACGGTCCAGGACCTCCAGGACGAGGTCGGCAACGCCCGCATCTGGGGTGGCATCCACTACCGCACGGCCGTCGACGACGGCATCGCCATCGGCAGGCGGGTGGTCAACCACGTGCTGGCGAACCACTTCCACCGGACGCGATGATCGGGCTCCGGCGACTGAGGCCGACACGGATCGAAGACGTCCCGGTACCCGGGCGGCGCTGACGGCGCTCAGCCCCCGGTCGTCTCCGGGTCATCATCGACTCCGACGTCATCGTCGTGGCTGCCGGGGCGGGCGTGTCGTCGTCATCGTCGTCGCCGCACGCCGCCAGCGCGGTGAGCACGAGGGCGGCAGCGGTGGCCTGTCGGATGCGGTTCATGGCTTCTCCTCCTGTTGTCGATCAGCGGACGCGCACGCGCCGGCTCGGCCAGCCGGTGGCGCCGTCGGGTGCGGGCGGGGCGACGTCGTCGGTCTGGGTGACGCCGTCGCCGTCGGTCGCGCGGACGCGCACGACGTGCTCGCCCGCTGTCGCCTCCCACACCACGCGCCACTGGACCCACGTGTTGTCGCTTGTGACATCGCCGAGCTGGCACTCCTGCCACGGCCCGTCGTCGATCTGCGCCTCGACGCGCTCGATCCCCCGGCCGGGGGCCCACGCCACGCCGGCGATCACCTGGGGACCCGGTGCCAGCGCCGTCGAAGCGCGCGGCACGTCGATCCGCGACGCCGTCTTGATCGGCCCTTCCTTGGCCCACCCGCGCGGCACCCAGTACCCGTCGACGTCCTCCCAGGTCGTCAGCTCGATGCGGTCGAGCCACTTCGTCGCCGACACGTAGCCGTAGAGGCCGGGAACGACGAGCCGTGCCGGGTAGCCGTGCTCAACGGGGAGCGGTTCGCCGTTCATGGCGTAGGCGACCATGGCGGCGCGGCCGTCGGTCGCCAGCTCGGTCGGGAACCCGGCCGTCCATCCGTCGACCGAGCGCCCGACGATCTGGGTGGCGCCGGTGTGGACGCCCGCTCGTTCGAGCAGCGCCGCCAGCGGCACGCCCTGCCACACGGCGTTGCCCACCAGCGAACCGCCCACCTCGTTGGAGACGCATTGCAGGGTGATCGTCTCCTCGACGCTGTCGAGGCCGAGCAGTTCGTCGTAGCTGAGCTCGAACGGTCGCTCGACGAGACCGTCCACGCGGAGGTGCCAGCTGCCGGCATCGATCCGCGGCGTCGTCAGCGACGTGTCGATGCGGAAGAAGTCGTCGTTCGGCGTGATGAACGGGCTGAGGCCGTTGACCGTGAACGGTTGCGTGGCCGGGGGCAGCGTCGAGCTGATCGGCCGGGGCAACGCTCGTGCCGCGACGCGCCGACTCGATCGAGCCGGGATCACGCAGGCGTCGCGTCACCGCACCGGAGGTCGCGGCGACGACGACCACGCCACCGACGCCGAGCAGGAACTGGCGCCTCGACGGTTCGGACTCGGACGTTGCGGGCGCGGCTGAAGCCACGTGCCACAGCACCGAGAACGCGGCGATTCCGGCGAGGACGGCGAGCACGGCGCTGACGACCGCCGTCGACGGCGACCCCAGCGGATCGCTGGCGAGGGCCCACCCGCCCAGGCAGCCGAAGGCGACGAAGCCGATCGGGGCGATCGGCCACCAGCGGCGAGCGGCGACACCGAGCGCGGCGCCGAGCACGAGTGACGTCACGACGATGCCGACGATGAGCGCCGTCTTGTCGTTCGTGCCGAACACGGCGACGGCGAGCTCCTTGAGCGACGCGGCGAAGCGGTCGATGAACTCCGTGCCCACCGCCGTCACCGGCGTCGGCCCAGCACCACTGAGCACTGCTGCCACCAGCTCGCCGGTGGCGAGGGCGATGGCGGCGCCGCAGACCCCGGCGATGGCGGCGCGGCGCGTCTGCACGCCTCGACGCTGCCCGCCCGATGTGACGGTTCCCGCACGAGGATCTCAACAATCGCGAAACCGCGGGCGCCACTCCCGACGCCACCACCGTCCGGTCGTACGCTGCGCTCGGTGTCCGCGGATGGGCGTCCGCTCGAAGTACTCGTGGTCGACGACGAGCCGATGGTGCGCGAGGTCGTCTCGCGGTACCTCCGGCGGGACGGCCTCGACGTGCACGAGCTGGGCGACGGCGACGAGGCGATCCACTGGCTCGACTCCCACCGCCCCGATCTCGTCGTGCTCGACGTGATGCTCCCGGGCACGGATGGGCTCGGCGTGCTGCGGCGGTTGCGCGCCACGAGCACCGTCCCCGTCATCATGCTGACCGCGCGCACCGACGAGCTCGATCGGGTGCTCGGCCTCGAGCTCGGTGCCGACGACTACGTCGTCAAGCCGTTCTCTCCCCGCGAGCTCGCTGTCCGCGTCCGCAACATGCTGCGTCGGGCGACCACGGTCGCGCCGACCGACGGAAGGCTGGAGTTCGGCGCGCTGCGCATCGATCCCGGCCCTCGTGAGGTCGTCGTCGACGATCGCCCGGTCGCCTTGACGCCGAAGGAGTTCGATCTGCTCCACTTCATGGCGCGCTCACCGCGCCAGGTGTTCTCCCGTCGCCAGCTGCTCGCCCAGGTGTGGGACTCGGCCCCGGAGTTCCAGGACCCGGCCACGGTGACCGTGCACATCGGCCGGCTGCGCCAGAAGCTGGAGATCGACCCCGAGCACCCGCGCTGGATCCTGACGGCTGGGGCGTCGGCTACCGGTTCGAGCCGTGATTGCGTTCCCCGGCCACGCAGGCCGTTGCTGGCCGCTCGCTCGCTGGCGCTCGCTCGCTCGCATCGGGGCGTGCCAGTGACACTGCCCGACGTCGTCAGCGACAAGCCGGTGCAGACGATCGCGGCAGTCGTCGCCCTGACCGCCGCGGCCGTCGGCGCCGGTCTCGTGCTGCGTGCGGTCACGCGCCGGACCCGGTCGTTGCGCCACCTCGTCCTCGCCATCACCATCGCCTCACTGGCGATCGGCGCCGTCGCCGCCGTGCTGCTCGCCCGCCTGATGGTGCTCGATGCCGGCCAGGTACGCACGAGCGTCGGGGTGCTCGCCACCACCGCCGTGTTCGCCACCGTGCTGGCGTTGGTCGCCTCGGCGCCACTCGGGCGCGACACTCGCCGGCTCGAGTCGACCGTCAGCCAGCTCAAGGCCGGCGACCGCACCGTTCGCACCGGCGTGCACCGCGCCGACGAGCTCGGCCAGGTGGCTCAGGCGCTCGACGAGCTGACCGAGCGCCTCGACGCCCTCGAGCGCGAGCGGACGACGTTCGAGCAGGAGCGCCGCGCCATGCTGACCAGCGTCGGCCACGACCTGCGCACCCCGCTCAGCGCGCTGCGCGCGGCGATCGAGGCGCTCGCCGACGGCGTCGCCCCCGACCCGCAGCGGTACCTGCGGGCGATGACCCGCGACGTCGAGGCGCTGAGCTCCCTCGTCGACGACCTGTTCCTGCTCGCCAGCATCGAGTCGGGGCGGCTCGTGCTCAGCGCCGAGACCGTCGACGTGTCCGAGCTGGCGGACGAGGCGGTCGAGGCGCTCAACCCGGCCGCCACCGCCCGCAGGGTCACGTTGCACCTGCACTCGCCCGGAGGGCTCACGGTCAACGGCAACCCGACGGCCATCAGCCGGGTGATCCGCAACCTCGTCGACAACGCCATCCGCCACGCTCCCGAGGGATCGACCGTCGAGATCGTCGTCGCCGGGCCGACGCCGACGGTCCGGGTCATCGACGAGGGACCCGGGTTCCCACCGGAGTTCTCCGAGCACGCCTTCGACAGCTTCGCTCGCGCCGACCCGAGCCGGACGCGCACGACGGGCGGCGCCGGGCTCGGCCTGGCCATCGCCAGGGGGCTGGTCGAAGCGCACGGTGGCCGCATCTGGATCGAGCAGCCGCCGGGCGGGCGGGTGGCCTTCGAGCTGCCCGCCGCCTGACGCGATGGGGTTCTGACGACGCTCAGGATCGCTCAGCGATCCTGAGGCGACACGGAATGGGGCGAACGCCCGATTGCCCGAGCGCACCGAGCCGGCACACCATGGGAGCGTGAACGAGGAGCGCTTCGACGTCCGCTCTGCCGACGGGACCTCGCTCGCCGTCTGGGTCGACGGCGACGGGCCGGCGCTGGTGATGGTCCATGGCTCGATCGCCGACCACACCACGTTCGAGCCCTTCGTGGCCGTGCTCCGCGACTCGGTGACGACGTACTCGATGGACCGTCGCGGCTTCGGGGCCAGCGGCGACACCGCCCCGTACGCGATCGAGCGCGACTTCGAGGACGTCGCCGCCGTGGTCGACGCCGTCGCCGCGCGCACCGGCGGACCGGTCGCCCTGTGGGGGCACTCGTACGGGGCCAACTGCGCGATGGGCGGTGCCGCGCTCAGCGACAACGTCAGCCGTCTCGTGCTCTACGAGCCCAGCTTCGGAATGCCGTACCCGCCCGGCTCCATCGCCCGAGTCGAAGACGCACTCGCTCGCGGCGACCACGACGCAGCGATCACCATCGTGCTGGTCGACATCCTCGAGGTGACCGACGAGGAGATGGACGCCTTCCGGGCCAGCCCGCTGTGGCCGGTCCGCCTCGCCGCCGCACCGACCGTGGCGAGGGAGTGCCACGCCGAGGAGGACTGGGTGTACCGGCCCGGCCAGTTCGACGCCGTCACCGCACCGACGCTGATGCTGGCCGGATCCGACAGCGTTCCGGTCGTCGCCGAGGCGACGACGCTGGCTGCAGCGGCGATCCCCCAGGCTGAGGTCCTCGTGCTCGACGGGCACGGGCACTTCGCCCACAGGACCGACCCGCCGATGGTCACCGACATCGTCGTCCGGTTCATGGCATCGTTACCGGCCAGTGGCGAAGGCTCCGGCGACTGAGATCGACGTCGGCGGACGCACCGTCCGCATCACCAACCCCGACCGGGTGTACTTCCCGGCCACGGGAGCGACGAAGCTCGACCTCGTCGACTACTACCTCGCCGTCGGTCCCGGCATCGTCAACGCCCTCCGGGAGCGACCGTGCATGCTGCACCGCTTCCCCACCGGCGTCAGCGGCGAGAAGGTGCACCAGAAGCGCGTGCCGGCCGGCGCACCGCCGTGGCTGCAGACCGTGCGAGTGCACTTCCCGCGCTACGGCCTGCACGCCGACGAGCTGTGCGTCACCGACCTCGCCGAGGTGATCTGGGCGGTGCAGATGTCGACCGTCGAGTTCCACCCGTGGAACTCCCGACGTGCCGACACAGAGAAGCCCGACGAGTGGCGCATCGACCTCGACCCGATGCCCGAGTGCACGCTCGACACCGTCCGGCGGGTCGCCGGCATCGCCCGCGAGGTCCTCGACGAGCTCGGCGCCGTCGGCTGGCCGAAGACCTCCGGCGGGCAGAGGCCTGCACGTCTACGTGCGCATCGAGCCGTCGCACGGGTTCGGCGACGTGCGCCGCGCCGCGCTGGCCTTCGCCCGCGAGGTCGAGCGCCGCGCCAACGGCATGGTGACGACGACATGGTGGCGCAAGGACCGCGACCCGGCGGCGGTCTTCGTCGACTACAACCAGAACGCCCGCGACCACACGATCGCTGCGGCGTACTCCGTGCGCGGCGTGCCCGACGCCACCGTCTCGACGCCGATCACGTGGGACGAGGTCGACGCCGTCGAGCCGGGTGACTGCACCATGGCGACCGTCCCCCGGCGCTTCGCCGATCTCGGCGACCTCCACGCCGGCATCGACCAGGCGGTCTTCGTCATCGACGAGCTGCTCGACTGGGCGGCGCGCGACGAGCAGGCCGGACTTCCCGCCGAGGAGTGAGTCAGCCGGCGGCGTTGTCGCGGGCGTGGTTGGCGCCGACGATGAACACGGCGAGGCGGGCGGTGGTGTCGCCGTGGTTGCGCCACGCGTGACGCGTCCCGTTCTGCACCACCGTGTCGCCAGCGCGCAGGTGGACCTCGACGCCGTCGTCGAGCTCCAGCCACACCTCGCCGTCGAGCACGACCTCGAAGTCGATCGTCGAGGTCGTGTGCATGCCGGGGGCGTCGGGCTCCATGTGCCCGGCGAGCCCCGGCAGGGCCGCCTCGAACTCGGCGAACGCTGCTGCGAGGTCCGCCGGCGGCTCGCCACGAGATGACGCGGGCGGCACGCTGAACAGCCCGAAGCGGAACCCGCCGACGGGCGGGAAGTACGTCGGCTGCTCGGGTTCGCTGCCCTCATCGGGGAACGACGGGGCGGCGTCGCCGCCCCACAACCGATGGAACTCGGAGCCCGGCGTCAGCGCCGGGCGCAGGCCGTCCACCTCGGTGTCGCTGGCGACGACCGCCTTGCCGTTGGCGTCGTGTCCGGTGACCACTCGTCGTACGTGCACCGCCGGATCGTAGGCGGGTCAGGCAGCCACGAGGAGCGCCTGCTGGATCTCGTCGAGCACGGCCTGGTCCGGCTCCGGTGCGACGGTCGCGGACGGCGAGCGGCGCGTCGCCTCGATGGCCGCGGCGACCTTGGCCCGCCCGCTGATCGCCGGCGTGTGGCAGCCGACCATCACCGACGGAGCGAGCGCGGCGACGCGATCGACGGTCGCCTGGAAGCGGGCGTCGTCGACGAGCGTCAGCCACGGGCTGACGTAGCGATCGAACGTGTTGATCCCCTCGGTCCAGAACGCCTCGTCGAGCTCGGCGACGTTCGTCACCGGCTGCAGCATCGGCGTGGCGAAGCTGTCGGACGACCAGTAGACGCCCGTGGTCGGGTCGAACAGGCCGCGGGTCGTCGGCGAGTCGAAGATCGGCGGGCGGACCGCCAGCAGCGTGCGGTCACCGACGTCGATGCGCTCGCCGTCGCCGACCCAGCGCTGGCGGGTCGGCGGGACCTCCAGCGCGCCGCCCATGCGCTCGGCCATGAACCAGTTGACGACGAGCGTGGCGTTCGGCGCCAGCTCCATCAGGGCGTTGAGGTTGCCGGTGTGGTCGATGTCGTCGTGGCTGATGAAGACCCAGCGGATGTCATCGGGCTCGACGAGGCTGAACACGTCGGCGAGGTACTGCTCGCGGTTGTCCGCTACCCCGGTGTCGACGACGACGGGCTCGGCGCCGCGGATGACCATCGTGTTCAGAGCCACCGACACGGGCGCCTGGCCTTCGCCGTGGTGATCGTGGATCACGAAGGTGTCGGGAGCGATCTCGGTCGGCTCGAAGCGGGTCTTGGGGCTGAAGTACACGTCCGTCCTCCTGGGGTTGTCGTCGTTGACGCCGGCAGCATCCACGCGCCGACGTGAGGACGGCTTGCGCCGGGCGTGGGTGGGGGGCTCATGCGATCTTCACGCGGCGATGAGTTCCGGGGCGTGGCAGGGTCGGACCTCTGAACGCCGCCCAACGCACAGGAGATCGTGATGAGCCTGCCGCCGATCGCCACTCGTGACGAGTGGCTCGCTGCCCGCAAGGAGCTGCTCACCAAGGAGAAGGAGCTGACCAAGCAGCGCGATGCCCTCAACGCCGAGCGTCGCAACCTGCCGATGGTCGAGATCGAGAAGGACTACGTGTTCGACGGGCCGAACGGATCGGCGCACCTCGTCGATCTCTTCGACGGCCGCGCCCAGTTGATCATCTACCACTTCATGTTCGACCCGGACTGGGAGGAGGGTTGCCCGAGCTGCAGCGCAGGGACCGACGAGCTGTCGCCCGGCTTCCTGGACCACCTGCACACCCGCGACACCACCTACGCCATGGTCTCCCGGGCGCCCCTGGCCAAGCTCGAGCGGTGGAAGGCGAAGAAGGGCTGGGACGTGCCGTGGTACTCCTCGTACGGCACCGACTTCAACCACGACTTCGGCGTGACGATCGACGAGTCGGCCCGGCCGGGTGAGTACAACTACCGCACCAAGGCCGAGTTCGAGGCGATGGGGTCGGACTTCTTCGCGTCCGACCAGCCGTTCGAGATGCCCGGGCAGAGCTGCTTCCTCCTCGTGGACGGGCGCGTGTTCCACACCTATTCGCAGTACGCCCGCGGCCTCGAGTCGACGGGCGGCTCGTACTACTTCCTCGACCTCACCGTCCTCGGGAGGCAGGAGGACTGGGAGGAGCCGAAGGGCCGCAGCTCATCGGTCCGGGGCAACCAGCCCGACTTCGCCTCATGAGTCACGGAACGTCTCCCTGAGGGCGCTCACGAACTCGTGTCGCTCGTCTCGCGCCTCGCCCCGTCGACCTCGGCGCCGATCAGCACGAGCAGCGAGCTCAACCACAGCCAGAGCAGCAGCACGATGATCGACGCCAGCGCGCCGTAGGTCTTGCTGTAGCTGGAGAAGTTCGCCGTGTACACGGCGAACAGCGCGGAGACGATCAGCCAGCCGACCATCGCCACGACCGCGCCCGGAGTGACAACTCCGAGCCATCCGCGCGGGCCGTCCTTCAGCGCGAACCGGTAGAGCAGCCCGATCCCGGCGATCATCACGGCGGCCAGCAACGGCCAACGCACGATGCCGAACACGACGCGGCCCGCCGTGCCCATCCCGGCGTCGGACAGCAGTGGTGGAACGGCGGCGATGATGAAGATGACCACGCCGAGGAACACCATGGCGCAGAACGTCAGCAGCAGCGCCTTGCCGCGCTTGGCCACGAAGCTCTTCGGCTCCTCGCGCTCGTGGGCGACGTGGATGCCGGTGATCAGAGCGGCCATGCCTCCCGACGCGCTCCACAGGGCCAGCACGATGGAGATCAGCAGGGTGATCGAGACGCCGGCACGTGTTCGCCTCGACGATCGAGGTGAGCTGGAACACCAGGAAGTCGCGAACCTCTTGCGGCAGCGCCGACGCCACGTCCTCGACCTGTTTGGCCACGTCGTCGGCATCGGCGACGAGGCCGTAGATCGAGACGAAGGCGATCAACGCAGGGATGAAGGCCAAGAAGGCGTAGAACGCCACGCCGGCGGCGACCAGCGTGAGGTTGTGCTCACGGATGCGTTGCGGGAGCGCCGAGCCGGTGCCTCGCAGCTCCCCTGGCCCGGTCGACGCCATCGCCGGATCCTACGGCGACGCCCACGGCGCCTAGCTCACGACCCGCCGTGCAACTCGGCCAGCTCGCCCTCGGACACCTCGTCGGGCCGCTTGCCCATGATGATCATCGCCAGCACCTCGTCCTTGGTGACGTCGTTCTTGTTCACGGTGCCGACGAGCTTGCCCGTCATCATCACGCTGATCCGGTCGGAGAGGTCGAAGACGTCGTGGATGTCGTGGCTGATGAGGAAGATGCCGATGCCCTCCGACTTCAGCTGGGCGACGAGGTCTCGGACCTGGCCGGTCTCGGCAGGCCCGAGGGCGGCCGTCGGCTCGTCCATGATCAGGATGCGGGCGTTGAAGTGGATCGCCCGGGCGATCGCCACAGCCTGGCGCTGGCCACCCGACAGCGACTCCGACCGGCGTCTTCAGGTTCGTGAACCTCGGGTTGAGCCGGCGCATCACCTCGCGGGTCGCCGACGCCATGGCCGAGTCGTCGAGCGCGCCGCTGCGGGTGTGCATCTCCCGGCCGAGGAAGACGTTGCCGGTGGCGTCGATGTTGTCGGCCAGCGCGAGCTTCTGGTAGATCGCCTCGATCCCGCACGCCCGCGCGTCACGGGGGTTGTGGATTGCGTGAGGCTCGCCGTTGATGAGGATCTGGCCGGAGTCCGCCGGGTGGGCGCCCGACAGCGTGCGGATCAGCGTCGACTTGCCGGCGCCGTTGCCACCGACGAGGGCGACGACCTCGCCCGGCGTAGAGGTCGATGCTGACGTCGTCGACGGCGTGGACGCCACCGAAGAGCACGCGGATGTTGCGCATCTCGACGAACGGGACGGCGCCGCTCGCTGACCGAGCCGGCTCGGCTGACGGTCATGGCGCCCGCCCGTCCGGCGCAGCGCGGCGAGTCGAGGCCGACGGCGGCGACGAGCACGATGCCGACGACGATGTCCTGCGTCGGGGAGTCGTAGTTCGAGCAGCACCATCCCCGACCGCAGCGACTGCATGACGACCGCGCCGAGCACGGCGCCGGGGATCGTGCCGATGCCACCGGAGAACGACGTGCCGCCGATGACGGCCGCGGAGATGACGTCCAGCTCGTTCTGCACACCGAGGTTGGTGACCGAGGAGTTGAGCCTCGCCGTCTGGATGGCCGCGCTGACGGCGACACAGGACGCCCATCAGGACGAACGTGAGCATGATCGTGCGGCGCATGTTGATCCCGCTCAGCTCGGCGGCCTCAGGGTTGCCGCCGATGGCGTACACGTAGCGGCCGAAGCGACGCCGTCGGGCGAGGTACGTCATGAGGACGGTGACGACGATCATGATGACGACCGGGTAGGCGACGCCCGTCGGGATCTTCAGGCCACCGTCGGGCCAGGCGATCCCGTTCTCCTCGGCGTGGGCGCGGGCGAGCTGCTCCGGCCACGGGTAGCTGTTGGCGACCAGGACGGCGGCGAGCACAGCCAGACCACCGATCACGCCCGAGCCCGATGTCGACCCCGAGCGGACGAACGGTGAAGTCGTAGCGACGCCGGCGCTGGCGGGCGAAGTAGATGCTGTAGGCGATGGCGGCGCAGCCAGCCCGCCGAGCAGCCAGCTGCGCCACTCGCCGAGCGCTCCCTTCGGTCCGCCGCCGAGGAGCTGGAACGTGCTGTTCAGCGGGGCGAGCGTCTGGCCCTGCTTGTAGCTGCGGAAGATCAGGCCGCGCCAGACGAGGAAGCCGCCGAGCGTGACGATGAACGAGGGACGCCGATGTAGGCGACGATGAACCCGGTGATGCCGCCGATGACCGCGCCCAGGACGACGCCGACGGCGAGGGCGACGATCCACGATGTACGAGTGCCCCGCATACCGAGGATCGTAAGTCGAGTCCGAAGAAGGGGATCATCCCGTCGGTCTGGACGAGCGCCATCGTGTAGCCGAGGAAGCCGAGCAGCGAGCCCACGGAGAGGTCGATGTTGCGCGACACGATGATGAGCACCATGCCCGTCGCCATGATGGCGATCGAGGTGCTCTGGACCGAGAGGTTCCAGAGGTTGCGGGCGGTCAGGAAGTCGCCACCCGACCGGATGTTGAAGGCGATCCAGATGACCGCCAGCGCGATGACCATGCCGAACAGCCGGGTGTCGAGCTCGCGTCGCCACGTCGCGCGCCACCCGCGGACGGTGGCGTCGCGGCCGGCGGGCTCGGAGTCCCGATGGTCGCCGCTGGCCCGGCGATTGAAGCTCAGTCATGCATCACGCCCTCGGCGCGCGACAGCGGGCGCGCCTCACCCGCCGTGACGAGTGAGGCGCGCCCGTAGACACCGTTCGACTGCCTGTCAGCCGCAGGCGGCGACGGACCCGGCTTCCACGCCCTGGCAGAGCGTCTCCTGGTCGATCCAGCCGGCGTCGACGACGACGTCGAGGTTCTCCTGGGTGATCGGGATCGGCTCGAGCAGGATCGACGTCAGCTCGTTGCCCTCGGGCGAGGTGAACGGCGCCGTCGCCGGCGACTGCGGTGATGTCCGGGTTGGCGCAGAGCTGCGACGGCTGCCTCACCGGCAGCCGTGCCGAGCAGGCGGGCGTCCTTCCAGACGCTCACCGTCTGCGTCCCGAGGGCGACCCGGTTGAGCGCGGCCAGGTCGCCGTCCTGACCGGAGACCGGGATCTGGCCGGCGAGTCCCTGGGCCTCGAGGGCGGCGACGACACCGCCGGCCATGCCGTCGTTCTCCGAGAGCACGGCGTCGACCTCGTTGTTGTTCGCCGTGAGGAACTGCTCCATCTGGGTCTGGGCGAGCGCCGGATCCCAGTTGTCGGTGTACGACTCGCCGACGATCGTGATCGTGTCGCTGTCTGGCCCGACCTCACGGGATGCCGGCGTTGACCAGCCCTGCGGAGGAAGTCGGCGTTGGCGTCGGCGGAGTTGCCCTTGATGATCACGAAGTTGCCCTCGGACACGACGCCGAAGCACGGCCTCGGCCTGCAGCTCGCCGACCCTGACGTTGTCGAACGTGATGTACAGCGACTTGCGGGTCCTCGATCAGGCGGTCGTAGGCGATGACCGGGACTCCCTTGGAGTCGCGCTGGCGACCGACGGCTTGATCGCTGTGCCGTCCTGGGCGAGGATCGATGAGCACGTTGGCGCCCTGGGAGATGAGGTTCTCGACGTTGCTCGCCTGCGTCTCGGCCGACGACTTGGCGTCATTGGAGATGTACGTGCCGCCGCCCGCCTCGATCGCCGCCTTCAGCGCCGGCTCGTCCCACTTCGCCCAGCGCTCTTCCTGGTAGTTGTTCCACGACACGCCGACGGTGCAGTCACCGCCACCAGCCGGGTGCGCTGCCGCCCGTCGCGGCTGGTGCCGACCCGCCCGGCGTCGGTGCGTCGCGGCATCGTCGTCGTCATCGTCGTCGCCACACGCGGCCAACACCAGTGCAGCGCTCATGACGAGCGCAGCAGATCGACGAGCAAGCATGTGAGATTCCTCCCCCGGTTCGTGCGGACCTCGGGTGGTCCGCGTTCGGTCGGCGAGCATAGTTGTCCTGTCCGATGGCTGGTTGAATCCCGTCATGCGCGCGGCGGGGCCTGTCCTGATCGGGGCCCTGCTGATGCTGACGACGTCGGCGTGCGGAGACGGGGGTGAAGCTGCGGACGCGCCCCACTTCGTCGCCGAGACCGGCGGCATCGACCACCGCTACGAGGGCGACTTCCAGTACTTCGTCGGCGGCGGCGTCGCCGCGTTCGACTGCGACGACGACGGTCGCAGCGAGCTGTACCTCGCCGGCGGCAGCGCGCCGGCTGCGTTGTACCGCAACCTCAGCGCCGCGGGCGGGGCGCTGCGGTTCGAGCCCGTGGCGTCGGCGATCACCGATCTCACCGCGGTCACCGGCGCCTATCCGCTGGACATCGACAGCGACGGCCTCACCGATCTCGCCGTGCTGCGCGTCGGCGAGGACGTGATCCTCCGCGGGCTGGGTGACTGCGCGTTCGAGCGAGCCAACGAGTCATTCGGGCTCGACGGCGGCGACTCGTGGACGGTCGCCTTCAGCGCCACGTGGGAGGGCGACAACGCGCTGCCGACATTGGCCTTCGGCGACTACCTGACGGCGGACCGTGAGTCGTGTGCCGACAGCCGCTTGCTGCGGCCCGATGCCTCCGGCGATCGCTACGCCCCGCCCGTCGCACTCGCGCCGGGGTACTGCACGTTGTCGATCCTGTTCAGCGACTGGAGCCGTTCGGGCCGGCGCGACCTGCGCATGACCAACGACCGGCACTACTACCGCGAGGGCACGGATCAGCTGTGGCGCGTCGACCCCGAGGCGGCACCCCGCCCGTACACCGAGGCCGACGGCTGGCGCCCGCTGCGCATCTGGGGGATGGGCATCGCCAGTTCGGATCTCACCGGCGATGGCCTTCCGGAGGTCTTCCTCACCAGTCAGGGCGACAACAAGCTGCAGACGCTGGCCGATGGACCAGCCACGCCGGCGTACGAGGACATCGCCCTCGAACGGGACGTCACCGCCCACCGACCGTTCGCCGGCGGCGACGTGCTCCCGTCGACCGCCTGGCATCCCGAGTTCGCAGACATCAACAACGACGGCGTGCTCGACCTGTTCGTGACCAAGGGCAACGTCGAGGCGCAACCCGAGTACGCCACGCGCGATCCCAGCAACCTGTTGCTCGGCCGGGCCGACGGCACGTTCGAGGAGGCGGCCGACGAGGCCGGGATCGTCAGCTACGAGCGGGCACGCGGCGCGGCCGTCGTGGACCTCAACCTCGACGGGCTGCTCGACATCGTCGTCGTCAACCGCCTCGAGCCGGTCGCCGTGTGGCGCAACACGGGCAGCGGCGGCTCGTGGGCCGCCGTCCGCTTGCGCCAGCCGGCGCCGAACGTCGAGGCCATCGGCGCGTGGGTCGAGACGCGTGCCGGCGATCGTTCGGCCGTCCACGAGGTGACCGTCGGCGGCGGCCATGCCAGTGGCCAGCTCGGTTGGATCCACCTCGGGCTGGGCGACGCCGACGAGGTCGAGGTACGCGTCACGTGGCCCGACGGCGAGACCGGCCCGTGGATGACAGTCGAGGCCGGACAGTTCGCGACGATCGAGCGGGGGGCGACCGGCGCCACCCCGTGGAGGCCATGAACGACGTGAGCAGCCGGACCCTGACGCTCGGCGGGACCAGCTACCCGGTGATCCTGCCCAACGTCCGCGACCCGCGCCTGCACGTCGCCGCCGTCGTCATCACCATCCACGTCCTGGGTCAGCTCGGTCTCGGCTTCCAGGTGAGCGTGCCGCAGATCCTCGCCGCGATCCTGACGTGCGCCGTGCTCGAGGTGGCGATCACGTTCCGCTCGAAGCGGTCGTTCGTGTGGCCGGCCAGCGCCATGCTGACCGGCAGCGGTGTCGCCCTCATCCTGCGCTCGCCCGGCACACGGGCCGACGAGCCGTGGAGCTTTCACGCGTGGTACCTGTTCGCCGGCGTCGCCGCGCTGTCGCTGCTGACGAAGTACGTCATCCGCTCCCGCGGCGCGCACGTGTTCAACCCGTCGAACATCGGACTCGTCGTGGCGTTCGTCGTGCTCGGCAGCACGCGCGCCGAGCCGCTCGACTTCTGGTGGGGGCCACTGGACGGCTGGCTGATCGCCGCCTACATCGTGATACTCGGAGGCGGGTTGCTCGTCACCGCACGCCTGCGGCTGCTCGCCATGGCGGCCAGCTTCTGGGTCACCCTCGCCGCCGGTGTCGGCGTGCTCGCCGCGTCCGGGCACTGCATCACGGCGCGCTGGGCGTTCGCCCCGGTGTGTGGGTTCGACTTCTGGCGCGTGATCGTCACCTCCCCCGAGGTGTTGATCTTCCTGTTCTTCATGATCACGGACCCCAGGACCGTGCCGGCCGGGCGGTTCCATCGCGTCCTGTTCGGCGTGCTCGTCGCCGTCGCCAGCACCCTGCTCATGGCCCCACAGACGAACGAGTTCGGGACCAAGGTGGCGCTGCTGGCCGGCCTCGTCGTCATGTGTGCCGCTCGCCCCCTGGTCGCCCGCTTCGCTCCCGGCCCCATCACCATCTCCAGTGGAGCTGTCCGCGCCGGGCTGATCGGCGCCACGGTCGTCGTGCTCGGCGCCGGCATCGTCGCCGCCGGCGCCCCCGCCCGCGGCGTCGTGGTGCCCGAGGCGGCCGACATCCTCGGCCGCGTGCCCCACGAGGTCGACCCGGCGACGTTCCCGACGATCTCCGTCGAGCAGGACGTCTCCGACTGGAACCACGAGATCGCCGGACCCGGTGCGCAAGAGCTCGTCCTCACGCTCGCCGAGAACCTCGAGCTGGAGGCCCAGGCGCTCCTACGTGCAGATGCAACGATCCTCGAAGCGGTCGACCACGGCGACCGGCTGGACGAGATGCAGGCGCGCCTCGACGAGGCCGAGGCCACCGGCGCGACGGTCGTCGAGCGGTACCAGATCGACGACGTCGACGTCACCCTGCTCGTCCCGTTCGGCCGCCAGGACGGCCTCAGCCTCGGCCTCGAGTCCAGCGGCACCGTGACCGAGGAGACCTACGACGCCGGCGGGCAGCTCCAGGAACGGACATCCGCTCCGTTTGCCACGACGTTCGTCATGCGCAGAGCGACCGGTGACCGCTGGCTCAACGTCGCCGTGCTGCCCCTGAATCGGGAGGGCTGAGCGCCGCGAGGCGGATCTGTTCCTGCGCGTAGTGAACGGACTCGGCGGTGTCCATCGAGAGACCGGTCTGCACGCATGTCTCGAAGGTGGTGTCACCGAGCACGGATCGGAGGTGTTCGACGACATCGGACAGGCGGGGCACGAGACCGATGCTCGGCTGGCGGGTGCTCGCTCCGTAGATCGTGGCCGCCACCTCGGGATGCTCGAAACGATCGAAGAACACGGCCAGCGATGCGAACGTCGCCGCCAGGAACACGACGTTGCCGGCACGGTGGAAGGAATTGATGCCGGCGGAGAACAACGCCAAGGCGTCGTCGAGCTCGCCATGGATTGCCTCGAGTCGTGCCGCGTCCTGCGCCAGGTTCGCTTGCCAGAACCCGAGGCGGTGGGTATCGGCGTAGTCGAGGCCCTCGCGCAGCGCGTGCAACGCGCGCAGCGGTTCCGTCTCGGCGAACGCCCGGCCGTACCCCCCCAGTGCCCACCCGATCCAGAACGGGCTGCCGTACTGGCGAGCGGCAGCGACCGTTTCGTCGGCGATGGCCATCGCCTCGTCGGAACGTCCGACGGCAGGCAACGCCCAGGTCAGGCCACAGAGGCCGACCACCCGCGCGAAGCCCTGGCGTGTCGCCAACTCGGAGCAGATCTCGACCCGGCGACCGATCCGTCCGCCGAACAGGTGGGCGAGCGCTTGGAGGACACCGCTCCAACCATCGATGAACGGGTCGTAGCGCGGATCGGACTCCAGACGTTCAGCCGCTTCGGCGTAGGCCACGCCGACATCGGGCCGCCCGTCGTACAGACACAGGCTGGCGGCGACGTACAGGCGGGGAAGTTGGGCCAGGTCGGCTTCGACGACCACCGGGAGGATCTCTTCGGCCCAGGCCACCGGTTCGAAGCGCTGCAGCGGCCAGCTCATGATTGCCGCGTGAGCCGCGATCGTCGTCGCGAGGGTCAGCTCCCCGTGATCTGCCGCCCAGCGATACGACGCACGCAGGTTGGCGAACTCGGCCGCAACCCAATCGAGCGACTCCCGCTGCCGCGGGCCATCCCAGATCTCCCAATGCTCGGCGGTCGAGCGCGAGTAGTAGCGCGCGTGACGATCACGGGGCTCAGCGATCGTGGTCGTCGCCGAGAACTGGTCCTCGGCGAACTGACGGATGGTCTCCAGCATGCCGTAGCGGGTCTGCCCGTTCGTCCGCTCCGCCGTGAGCAACGACTTGCGGACGAGTGAGTCGACGAGGTCCAGCATGACGTACTCGTCGGCGCACTCACAGACGGCAGACGCGGCGCCCAGTTCGAAGCCGTCGGCGAACACCGAACAGCATCCGAGGACGCGACGTTCGTCGTCACTCAAGAGGTCGAACGACCACTGCACCGTCTGGCGCAGGGTCTGGTGACGGTCCGATCCCCGCCGGCTCGCCGCCAACAGCCGGAAGCGATCGTCCAAGCGCTCGGCAACCTCACGCGGGGTCATCGACAGCATCCGGGCAGCTGCCAACTCGATGGCCAGTGCGATGCCGTCGAGCCGCTGGCAGATCTCCGTGACGGCGTCGGTCTCATCGGTTCCGTCGAGCGTGAAGTCGGGGCGCACCGCTCGGGCACGTTCGACGAAGAGCGCCACTGCCGATGATGCCGCTCCCGCGTGCACGTCGAGCGTCGGCACCGGCCACGCGCTCTCCGCTCGAATGCTGAGCGCCTCTCGCGAGGTCGCCATCACGCTCACCGTCGCGGCGCGACCGAGGATCGTCTCGACCATCGCCGCTGCGGCATCGAGCACGTGCTCGCAGTTGTCCATCACGATCAGCAGGCGTCGACCGGCCAAGGCGATCGCCAAGCTCTCGCTGACCGTCAACCCCGCTTGCGGGGTGACCCCGAGGGCGGTGGCGACAGCAGCGGGCACGGCAGCCGGATCTCCGACCGGGGCGAGCTCCACGAGCCACACGCCGTCGGCGAACTGTGGCGTCAGGTCCGCAGCGACCTGGAGCGCCAGCCGCGTCTTGCCGACGCCACCAACGCCCGGTCAACGTCACCAACCGGTGGGTGTGCATCAAGTTGGTCAGTTCTTTGACCTCGGCGTCACGGCCGATGAAGCTGGTTGCCTGGGCGGGAAGGTTTCCCGGAACGGTGTCGATCGTCTTCAGCGGTGGGAAGTCCGTGCGCAGCCCGGGCGCACGCACCTGGAAGATCTGCAGCGCCTCCGAGAGATCACGAAGCTGGCGTCGCCCCAGATCGATCAGTTCGATCCCCTCGAGGTGGTCGGCCGTCGAGGCGGCCACGAGGATCTGGCCGCCGTGGCCAGCCGACATCACTCGCGCCGTTCGATTCAAGGTCGGATCGAAGTAGTCGGAACCATCCGCCTCGACGTCGCCGGTCGCCAGACCCATGCGAACTGGCAATGTGAGTCGGCGTTGCGCTGTGATCGCTGCACGCACGGCGTCCGACGCCGACGCGAACGCCGCGCAGATCCCGTCTCCCGTGTGCTTGAACAGCAACCCATCGTGGGCGGCGATCGACGCCCGCAGCACCGCGTCGTGTTCGGTGAGCGCCTCGCGCATCGCTCGTGGGTCCGACTCCCATCGCTGGGTCGAGCCCTCGATGTCTGTGAACAGGAATGTCACCACTCCCGACGGCATCGCCGAAGAAGCCGGCGACGGTGCGCGCGACATGTGAAGGTTCGGATCGGTCACGAGTCTGCCGGGTCTGAACGGTCGGTGGGTTCGACGAGGAGGTCGACGCTGTAGGCGAGTGCGGCGGCGACGGCCGCTGCGCGCTCGAGGACCGCGGTGAAGTAGTGGCTTGCGGTGACACTGCCACCGATGAGGGGTGGGTCGCCGAGTGATCGCAGCAGCGCGCCGACCTCGTCGGGGATGGTGATCGGTTCGACGTCGGGCAACGGCTGCGGGGTTCGCCAGATGTCGACATCGGAGACGGAACGTTTGCGCTCTGGTCTTCGGCGCTGCTGGGGATGCTTGCGTCGGGGCTGGTTCATCGGTCGTCGTCCGTGAGCAGTTCGTCGGGTCGTAGCCCGAGGGCGAGGCGCAGTTGATCCGTGTTGAGATCGGCGATCGAGCTGGAGCGGGGAAGGACGACCTGGGCGATGTGACGCTTGCCGGCGACGATCTCCTCGACGCGTTCGTCGATCGTCCCTGGACACACGAGCCGGTGCGAGATGACCGTTCGATCCTGCCCGATGCGCCAGGCTCGGTCGCGGGCCTGGTCCTCGACGGCGGGGTTCCACCAGCGGTCGTAGAGCACGACGTGGTTGGCGGCCGTCAGGTTGAGGCCGGTCCCCCCTGCCTTCAACGACAGCACGAGTGCGCCGGGACCGCGGAGTTGCTGGAACTCGGTGACGAGACGATCGCGGGTGCGCCGCGGGAGGCTGCCGTCGTAGCACGCGATCGGGGTGTTGGTGACATCGCTGAGGTGCTCCGCGAGCCGCCGCCCCCAGGCGGCGAAGTGGGTGAACACGAGGATCCGCTCGTCGGCGCTGAAGACCGACTCGACGATCTCCTCGAGACGGGCGAGCTTGCCCGAACGGCCCTCGAGTGGTTCGCCGTCGTCGCGATAGGCGGCCGGATGGTTGCAGATCTGCTTCAGCGCGGTGATCGCGGCGAGGATCGCTCCCTTCTTCTGCTCACGAACGGTGGCCTGACTGCCGACGGTCGTGACGAGCTCGTCGAGCACGGCTTGGTACAGGCCGATCTGCTCGGCGGTCATCGTGCAGTGGTCGAGCTCGTCGATCTTGTCGGGGAGCTCGGCCGCGACCTCGGGCTCGCTCTTGGTGCGTCGGAAGAGCAGCAGCCCGTTCAACGCGCGCAGCGCGCTCTCGCCGTCGCCTGACAGCTGGGTGATGAAGGCCGACCGGGAGCCGACGAGGCCCGGATTGGTGAAGTCCAAGATGGCCCACAGGTCGCCGAGCCCGTTCTCGATCGGTGTGCCGGTGAGCGCGAGGCGGGTCCCAGCGGGAATCCGTCGGAGCTGCTGGGCGGTGTCGCTTGCCGGGTTCTTGATCGCCTGTGCCTCGTCGAGCACGACGGTTCCCCAACGGACACCGGCAAGCGCGTCGACGTCGCGCACCGCCGTCGCGTACGTGGTGATCACGACGTCCGCGTCCGCGATCTCCGCGTCGAGCTGAGCTGCGGCCGACCGCGAGGCACCATGGTGGACGACGACGCGCAGGGCGGGTACGAAGCGGGACGCTTCGGCGGCCCAGTTGCCGACGACAGCTGCCGGCGCGACGACGAGCGCGGTGCCGGATGCCGTCGTGCGGGCGAGGTGGGCGAGCACCGTCGGTGTCTTGCCGAGGCCCATGTCGAGGGCCAGGCACCCCCCGAGCTCGGCGGCGTCGAGGAACCCGATCCACGCCAGCGCCTCGGCCTGGTAGGTGCGCAGCTCACCGGCAAACCCCTCCGGCCGGCTCACGAGCGTTGTCGGCGCGGCGCCGGCCCGGCGGACGAGGTCGCTGGCCCAACTGTGGCCGTGCACCTCGACGCCGCCGTGCAGCCCTGGTCCGTCGAGGCCGATGCCGAGGCGCAGGATCTCCGCGCCGGTGAGCTGGCTGACGTGTTCCCGCTCGGCGAGCGCAGCGGCGGCCTGCTCCAGATCGGCCTTGTCGATCGCGACCCAGCCGCGGCCGGATTGCACCAGCGGGCGGGCTTGACGAGCGAGGCGCGCCACGTCGGCCGCGGTGAGCTCGACGTCGTCGAAGAGCACCGACCACGCGACGTTGCTGAGCTGGTGAGCTCCGACCACCGACCCAGCTCGTGGCTCGGCGAACAGGCGCAGCGACGGCGTCGCTCGACGTCGCGACAGCCGTGGTACCCGCACATCGAACCCGACAGCGGCGAGCGCAGGACCCGAGACGGTCATGAACTCCCAGGCCTCGTCCTGGCCCAGCGCGACCTGCCCGCGACGCTGTGCGCCCGATCGGTGGAGCGGGGAGTAGAGCCGTCCGAGTCGCGCCCACTCGGCCGACACCGGCCGGCTCCCGTTGGCGCGGAGCGCTGCATCGATGGGGACCGTTTGGCGTTTGCCCGACGGTGCGGTGACCGACAGCAACCACACCCCGCCGGGGCCGGGCTCGTCGAGCTGCACGACCAGTCTCGGACGCGACGGAGACGTGACGGTGCGCGTCCAGTCCTCGAGGCGTCTCGACACATCGCTCGCGAGTGCGGCGGGGGCTCGAAACGATGAGCCGTCCATTCGGGCGATCAATGCGTCGCTCATGTCCCTGGGCGAGGTCACCGTCGGCGGCGGGGCCGGAAGCTCCATGCGCTCGACGCTCTCGAGGGCGATGGCCTCGACCACCGCGCTGATCACGGCAGACGTGATCGCCGGGCCAGTGCCGCCGTCGACCGCCGCCACCGTCGCCGGCATCGCCGCGGCGAGCGCGGCGATCACCGGACTGTCCACGAGCGCCGGACGCCACCGCAGCTCGGCAGTCACCATGCGGCTCGGAGGGCGTTGGGGGACACGCAGCGCTGGCACGATCGACCCGCACGCCGCGAGTCGAACTCCCTCCAGCGCCACATGGGCGAGCCAGACCACCCCGGCGCCGACGCCGGCCCGGCCATGGCCGCTGCCCACCGCGACGAGCCATCCCAGCGCGTCCCTGACGGGGATCGCGAGCGCGTCAGCGCGCACACCACCGGGGAGCTCGACCGTCGGATGCAACTCCCATCCCACTGGCGGGCCACCGATCGCCTCCAGCCGTGTCGACACCTCGTCGTGTGACTCCGGCGTCGCCCCACGACCTGACGCCCACACCACCACCCGGCCAGGCACCCACGAGGCCTGAAGCTCCACCTCGCCCGGCACGACCATGTCATGCGGCACCGAGGCCGCCCGCTTCGTCTCCGGCGTCGCGACTGTGACCGGACGCAAGCGGGCGAGGGCCCGACGGAGGCTGTCCACCGTCTCGGCAAGATCCGCGACGACCCGGTCCCGCTCGTCACCCGCCAGCGAACGCGCAGAGGCGAGGTCGCCCTCCACGTCGACGATCAACCGGTCGAGCATCACGCGCGACGAACGCTCGTCGGCGTGCAGGCGCGCCAGATCCTCGGCCGAACCACGGCCATCCGCGATCGACCAGATCGCGTCCTCAAGGTCTGGTGAACCGATCATCGAATCCACTCGAAATCTCATCCGCCGCATGCCGGCCCGGAGCGCCTGACGTGCGGGGCGACGGGCCGAAGCCACGCCCACCCCCACAACCAGATCACCCCGAGCCTACGAGGCGAAACGGAGCAGCCGGCGGATGCCGGCGCGGCCGGAGCGACGCCGGTTTGAGCGTTGAGCGTCAAACCCTCTACGTTCTCGAGACCGACGCGGCGACGGGTCGGCGGCATCGGACGACTGGTCGGGCGAACGAGCGAGGAGCGGCATGGCTTGTAGCACCGGCTTTGGCATCGACGGCGTCGCCCTGCAACCAGGTGACCACATCTGCGGCTTGTTCTACGGGTGGCTCGACCGTGACAAGTTGTTGGTGCCGTTCTTCCGAACCGGGTTGCGCGCCGGCGACCGATGCGTGGTCGTCACTGATCGCACCGATCCCGCGCCGCTCCTGCGTCAGCTCGGCCCCGACGCCGACACCGCCCAGTGGCTGGCATCGGGGCAACTGCAGTTGCGGACCTCCAACGAACAGTCCGAGCACACCCCGACCGACCTCTGCCATCACGAGATGCTCGAGATCTGGCAGCAGGCCGCAGCCAGCGAGACCGACGCATCGTCGAGTTCGCGGTTCTTGCGGATCGGGGGCGAGGTGAGTTGGTGGACGCCGGTCGCATCCCCGGCCGAGATCGCCCGCTACGAGGCCGAGCTCGACCGCGACATCGGCGACGACATGGCGGTGCTGTGCCTCTACGACCTCAGTCGATTCTCGCCCGATGCAGTGATCAACGCCGTGATGACCCACCGCATCGTTCTCGTCGGCGACCGCGTCGTCGACAACCCGTGGTACGTGCCACCAGACCAACTCCCGGCACACGACGACCACAGCACGCCGAAGCCGCGCCGTCCCACCGTGCGCGACATCAGCGACCTCGTCACCAGCGGCCGCTGACACACGAACGCCTCCGCTGACCGAGACGACGCCTATTCTGTGCGCCGGGTCCGGGTCGAGGGAGATTGACGTGACGACAGACCGGGAGCTCGTCGCTCGGCTCAAGCGCATGCCGCTCTTCTCGACGTGCTCGAGCGACGAGCTTGCTCAGGTCGCTGCGGCCGCCAGCACGATCTCGTTCCCGGCCGGCAGCATGCTGGCCCGCGAGCGCGAGGTCGGGCGCGAGTTCATGGTGATCGTCGAGGGCACAGCCGACGTCACGGTGAATGGCGTCGTCGTCAGCCAACTCGGGCCGAACGATTTCTTCGGGGAGGTGGCGCTGCTCGATGGCGGTCTGCGCACTGCGACCGTCTTGGCGACGACCGAGGTCGTCGCGCACGTCATCGAGCAACGCGAGTTCTCGGTGCTCCTGTTCGACTCACCTTCACTGGCTCGCAAGCTCGTCGTGGGCCTGGCGAAGCGACTCCGCGCCGCCCAGCTCCCGCTCGCCGACATCGACCGCACGCCGCGCTAGCTCGGCGGTGGCGGGCGCACGCGTTCTTCGGAAGAAGGGCGGCCATCGGTGGCACCGGATCTTCCGAAGAACCTGCGCTGACCGATCGTCGCGTGTTTCGTCATTGACCGATGTATACGCGGGTGTTTACATGGCATGGGCAAGTGGTCCCGGCGGGCGGCGATGGGCGGCGCCACGGGGATCGAGGAAGAGCGGGCAACTCAGGTTCGATCGTCGACCAGGTCGCGGTGCGATCTCGTACCAGCGGGTTCGATCGGCGTGCGGGTGACGGCTGGCGTCGAGGTGCGCGTCTCACGAGGCAGACAACGAGGGGCGGGGCGGGGTGAGCGGGAGCAACGGGGACGGGCAGCGGCCGACACTGCCGGCTGGTCGGTACATCGAGCTGGAGGGCCGGGGCCGCACCTTCGTCCGTGAGCAGACCGGGCCGGACGGAGCGCCCGTGGTCGTGCTGCTGCACGGATGGACGGCGACTGCCGCCCTCAACTGGTCTCCCAGCTTCGCGCCGCTCGCCAACCGTTTTCAGGTTCTCGCACTGGACCAACGCGGTCACGGGCGCGGCCTGCGCAGCCGTGCTCCGTTCCGGCTGGAGGACTGTGCCGACGACATCGCCGCCCTTCTCGGGGCGGTGGGTGTCGAGCGATGCATTGCGGTCGGCTACTCGATGGGTGGACCGGTTGCTCAGCTCTTGTGGCAGCGCCATCCGCAATTGGTCGACGGGATGGTGCTGTGCGCGACCGCGGCGAGCTTCAAGGGCACACCACGGGAGCTCCTGCTCGCCACCATGGCAACCGGTGGCAGCATCGTCGCCGACACGCTCCGCGCCCCGCCGATCGCCCTCGCCGTGAGAACCGCGATCCGCGGTTGGGGGCGAATGCGACCGTCATCATGGTGGGGGCTCGACGAGATCTCGGGCCACGACTGGGCCCAGATCGTCGAAGCAGGGCGGGCGATCTGCCGGTTCGACTCGCGGCCATGGGTTCTCGATACGTCCGTCCCGACCGCAGTCATCGCCACCCACGACGACGACGTCGTCCCCCACCAGCGCCAGCTTGCCCTCGCCGGGGCGATCCCCGGCGCCAGCGTGCGAGCCATCGACGGCGGCCACAGCGCCTGCACGACGGCACCGGACCGCTTCGTCGCTGCCCTGGTCGACGCCTGTGTCGA
>CAWGJK010000022.1:0-42729 GCA_963822875.1 uncultured Acidimicrobiia bacterium
CGGCCATAGATCGGTAGTCTGCGGCCCCAAGGGCGCGACCCGCATCGGGGAGACCCCGTGCACGTGTCCGCATGCCGCCCATGCCCCTACAACAGGTCTCCTCACACGACCGTCCGGCGCCGTTGCGAGGCCGCCAGGACATGGTCGACGCGATCGTCGCCCTCGCCGCGCGGGCCTCGGTGGGTGAAGGGGGGGCGCTGACGATCATCGGTGAGTCCGGGATCGGCAAGACGGCGGTGCTGGACGAAGCCTCGGCGTTGATCGCCACCGACAGGCCCGAGTGCCGCGTCCTGCGTCTCAACGGTGTGGAGGCCGAGGTCGAGCTGGCCTGGTCCGGGCTGGCCTGGATCCTCGACGGCACTCTGGACCGGGTCCAGCGCCTCGCCCCGGCACGGCGGGCGGCGATCCTCGGCGCCCTGGCGATCGAACCGACGGACCAGCCCGTCGAACCGTTCGCCATCGCCCTCGCCACCCGTGACCTGCTCGTCGACGCCGCCGAGGGCGCCCCGCTCGTCATCATCGTCGACGACCTGCCATGGGTCGACCTGCCCACCAGGCGCACCTTGTCGTACATCGCCCGCCGGCTGCAGTTCGAACGCCTTGCGATCGTGTCCGCCCGACGGTTCGGGGCCGACGCCCACACCGACACCGGCCCGACGCTGCGCGTCGACGCCGTGTCCGACGAGGTCGCCGACCAGATCCTGCGCGACGCCGGGGTCGGCAGCGCGGCGGTCCGCCGCGAGCTCGTCGCCGCCGCCGGCGGGCTGCCCCTCGTCCTCGTCGAGGCCGCCAACCTCCTCGACGCCGACCAGCGCGCCGGTCGGGCGGAGCTGCCCGACCCGCTGCCGATCGGCCGCACCGGTCAGCGCGTCGTCGACCTCCTCCTCGAACGGCTGGACTCCAACGTGCGGGCGGCGCTCCTCGTCGCCGCCGCCGAGCCCGATGGCGACCTGGCACGGATCGTCAAGGCGCTCACCGAGGGCGGCCTCGGTGTGTCCGAGCTGGAGGCCGCCGAGGCTGCCGGCATCGTCAGCCTCGACGGCGACCGGCTCTCGTTCCGCCATCCGCTGATGCGCGCCGCCGCCTACCACGACGCGTCCCGCGCCGATCGCCGTGCCGCCCACCGCGCGCTCGCCGGCACGCTGCCGCCCGACGCGCCGTCGCGGGCGTGGCACCTCGCCAGGGCGGCGGTCGGCCCCGACGAGAGCGTGGCCAGCGCCCTCGACGCCGCCGCCGCGGTCACCGCTCAGCGCGGCGCGCCGGCATCGGCGGCGCGCTCGTGGGAGCTGGCCAGCCGGCTCTCGCCGGAGCCGGCCGACCGCATCCGGCGGTTGCGGCTGGCGGCCGACGCCATCCTCGACGCGGGCATGGCGGCAGCAGCGGGCCGGCTCCTCGACCGCGCCGACGCCGTCGTCGCCGACCACAGCGCTGCCGACGATGCGATCGAACGGATCCGCCGTCAGCAGCTGCGCTGCCGGTTGCCACCGTCGAGCGGCGGCAGCGTCGAGCCGGTCTCCAGCCTCCGCCGGGCAGCGGTCGACCTGGCGGAGAGCGAGCCCGGAGTCGCCGTGGACCTGCTCCTCGACGCCCTCGCCGCGTACATGCGCGACGGTGCCTACGCCGACATGACCAGCGCCATCGAGGAGGCGGTCGCCCTGCGCGACCGTGTCGACGACGAGCGGGCGCGACGGATCGATCTGATGGACGGGGCGCTGCGCGTGGCGAGGGGCCGCCAGGATGGCGAACCGCTCCTCGATCGCTCGGCGGAGATGATCGGCGCCGGCCGATCACCGGCCGATGCCCTGTTCCTCGCCGAGGTCCTGGCGCCGGCGCTCGGCTTCCTCCGCCGCACCGAGGCGTCCGACTCCCTGCTCGCCGGCCTCGAGGACGACCTGCGCACACGTGGCGCGGTGCGCCCGCTGATCAGCGTGCTCGGGGCGATCAGCGTCGTGCAGTACGGCCGTTCGTTTCCGGCGACGATGGCGGCGGGGACCGAGGCGATCGCCCTCGCCGAGAGCAACGACACGCCGGAGCTGGCGTCGCTGGCGGCCTCGGTCCTGGCACTGTGCGCCGGCGCCATCGGCGACCGGCCGACGTGCGAACGAGCGGCGACACTGCTCCGCGACGTCCCCGAACCCGAGCGGCGGGCGTTCGGACCGATCGGGCTCGCCTACCTGGCGCTGAACCAGGGACGCATCGACGAGGCCCTCGTCCACTACGACGAGGTGCGCTCGATGTCCCCGATGGGCCAGGGGCTGGTGCGCTGGGAGCCGGAGTGGATCGAGGCGCTCGTCCGGGGGGGCCGCCGCCGCGAGCGCGGAGAAGCGCATCGCCGAGTGCGAGGACGTGATGGCGGCGGAGTTGTGGTCCGTCCACGGCCTCGGGCGGCCCAAGGGCATGCTCGCTGACGACGACGAGCACGCGGCCGAGCACTTCGCCACGACCGTGGCGGCGACGGCACTGTCCGGCAACGCCGTCGGTGAGGGACGCACGGAGATCCTGTGGGGCGAGCGGTTGCGCCGGTCGCGGCGCCGCGGTGAGGCGCGCGTCCACCTCGAACGGGCTGTCGAGCTGCTGCGCGGCATCGGAGCGACGGTGCTCGCCGAGCGGGCGACGACCGAGCTGCGTGCGGCTGGCGGCGTGGTCGGCGAGGACGTCGCCTCGCACCAGCTGCTGACGCCGCACGAGCTGCAGGTGGCCCGGCTCGTCGTTGGCGGAGCATCCAACCGGGATCTCGCCGCCAAGCTGTTCATCAGCCCGCGCACGGTCGAGGCCCACCTCACGGCGATCTTCCGCAAGCTCGCCGTGCGCAATCGCCGCGAGCTGGCGGCGCGGGCCCTGGACGATCCGGTCCTGCAACCGTCGTAGACACCCAATCCATCCAGGCTCGCCGAGCAGGCGTGCAGTACCTTCGATGGCACGATCTACGAGTTCGAAGACTGCACGGTTGATCCGAGCCGGTTCGAGCTCCGCCGGGGCGGCGTCGTCGAGCACGTCGAACCTCAAGTGTTCGACGTGCTCGTGCACCTGATTCGCCACCGTGATCGCGTGGTGACCAAGGTGGAGCTGCTGGACACGGTGTGGGGCGACCGGTTCGTGAGCGAGTCGGCGCTGGCCAGCCGGCTCAAGTCGGCGCGCCGCGCCGTCGGCGACGACGGCTCCGGCCAGCGCGTGATCCGCACCGTGTTCGGCCGCGGCTACCAGTTCGTCGCCCCGGTCGTCGAGCACCACGAGCCGGGGACCCGGGCGCCACCGGCGACGGCGATCTCGCAGACCCTGCAGCAGCAGACGGTGCGGTTCTGCACGGCGTCGGACGGCCATCGCATCGCCTACGCCACGGTCGGATCGGGGCCGGTGCTGGTCAAGGCGGCCAACTGGTTGACCCACCTCGACCACGACCGCGAGACGTCGGTCTGGGCACACTGGCTGGAGGGGTTGGCGCGGGGCCGGACGCTGCTGCGCTACGACGAGCGCGGCTGCGGCATGTCCGACTGGGACGTCGAGCACTTCCGGTTCGAGGACTGGGTCGACGACCTCGAGACGGTCGTCGACGCCGCCGGGCTCGACCAGTTCCCCCTGCTCGGCGTGTCTCAGGGTGCCGCCGTCGCCGTGGCCTTCGCCGCCGAGCACCCCGAGCGCGTCACCCGGCTCGTGCTGGCGAGTGCCTACGCGCGGGGCCGGCTCGCCCGGGCCACTGACGATGACCAGCGACGCGAAGCCGCACTCGACCTCGAGGTGGCGCGCGTCGGATGGGGTCGCGACGACCCGTCGTTCCGTCAGGTGTTCACGTCGCAGTTCCTGCCGGACGGCACACGCGAGGAGTGGGAGGAGTTCAACGACCTCCAACGGATCACGACGTCACCCGAGAACGCCGTGCGCTTCCTCGAGACGTTCGCCCGGATCGACGTCACGGGGCTGGCGCCGAAGGTGAGGTGCCCCACGCTCGTCATGCACTCCCGCGACGACTTGCGGCAGCCGGCCGCAGGCGCTCGAGAGCTCGCCGGCCTGATCCCCGACTGCCAGTTCGTCCCGCTCCCGAGCCGCAACCATCTCCTGCGCGACGAACCCGCCTGGGCGATCTTCCTCGACGAGCTGGATCGGTTTCTCGGTCAGGACGCTGACTGAGCGCCACGAACCAGGCGGCCCGGCGTGGCGCCCGTGGACTCGCCGCTCGTGCGGACCTCGGTGCCGGCGACGAACGTGTGCTCGTAACCGTCGGCCCGTTGCAGCAGGCGCTTGCCGCCGGCGGGGAGGTCATAGGCGAACTCCGGGGCGCGCAGGCGGAGGCCGTCGAAGTCGATGACGTTGATGTCTGCACGGTGACCGGGGGCGAGCAGGCCACGGTCGAGCAGGCCGACCGTCTCCGCCGTCGCTCGCGTCTGCTTGTGCACGAGCAGCTCGATCGGCAGCCGGTCGCGTGGCCGATCGCGACCCCACCACTGCAGCAGCGTGGTCGGGAAGCTGACGTCGCAGATCGTGCCGACGTGGGCGCCACCGTCGGACAGCCCGGCGACGGACGCCGGATGGGCGAGCTGGCCGTGCACGGCGTCGAGCGTGCCGTCGGCGAAGTTGAGCGCCGGCAGGTACAGCAGGCCATGGCCGTCGTCGGCGAGCATCAGGTCGTAGGCGACCTCGCCGGGCGAGCGGCCCTGGGTCGCCGCGATCGCGGCCACGGATGTCGACGGATCGGGCTCGTAGTCCGGCGGGTCGCCGAGCGGGAACATCAGGTCGAATCGTCCGACCAACCGGCCGCCGATCAGCGACGACGTCGTGTCGCTCGCCAGCTCGCCGAGCAGGGCGTCGCGGACGTCATGCCGGCGAAGACGGGCGACGCGCTCGGGCATCGGCAGCGCCGCCAGCTCGGCCCACCGTGGCGCCCACATGAACGGGTTCAACGTGGCCTCGAAGCCGAGCAGCAGCCCGACGGCGCGGGTGCCGACCTGGCCGCGCATCGTGACACCCGCCGCGGTCGACTCGGACATGCGGTCGAGCAACGTGCGCCACATGTCCGGCTTGACCGGGCTCTGGGCGACGGAGATCGAGATCGGGCGCCCGGAGCGGGCGGCCATCTCGTGCATCAGCTCGAACTCGCCGTCGAGGTCGATGAAGTCACTGACGACCTGCAGCACGCCCTTGCCGATCGAGCCGAGCGCCTCGGCGATGCCGACCAGCTCGTCGGCCTCGGCGTTGAGCGTCGGGGTCAGCTCACCACGGCTGCTGCGGTGGTTCAGCGTGCGCGACGTGGTGAAGCCGAGGGCGCCGGCGAGCACGGCCTCGCGGGCCAGGTCGGCCATCGCCGCGATGTCGTCGGGTGTCGCCGGCTCACGCGCTGCGCCACGCTCACCCATCACATGCAGGCGCACGGCGCCGTGGGGGACCTGGGCGCCGAGGTCGATGTCCCGTGGATGTCGCTCGAGGTCGTCGAGGTACTCCGGGAAGCTCTGCCACGTCCACGACAGCCCCTCGTGCAACGCCGCGCCGGGGATGTCCTCGACGCCTTCCATCAGCTCGATGAGGCGCTGGTGATCGGAGGGCCGAACGGGCGCGAAGCCGACGCCGCAGTTGCCCATCACGGCCGTCGTGACACCGTGCCAGCTCGACGGTGCCAGCTCGACGTCCCATGTCGCCTGGCCGTCGTAGTGGGTGTGGATGTCGACGAAGCCGGGCGTGACGAGGGCGCCGTCGGCGTCGAGCTCGCGGCGGCCACGCTGGTCGACGACGCCGACCTCCGTGATCACACCGCCGTCGACGGCGACGTCGGCCGTGCGGGCGGGAGAACCCGAGCCGTCGACCACTCGACCGGCGCGGATGACGAGATCGTGCATGGGCCACCTCCGCTCGGGAGGGTACCCGTCACCCGTCGGCGATGGCCTGTTGGGCGATGTCGAGAGCCTGGTCGATGGGGATGACGAAGCCGATGTTCGAGGCCTGACGCTGGCCGCTGCTGGCGGCGACGGCGGTGTTGATGCCGACGACCTGGCCGGCGGCGTCGGCCAGCGGCCCGCCCGAGTTGCCCGAGCTGATCGCCGCATCGGTCTGGATCAGGCCGGCGAGCTCGCCCTGGTCGGTCTCGATCGACCGGTCGAGGGCCGACACGATGCCCTGCGTCACCGTCGGGCCACCTTCCAGGGCGAGGGCGTTGCCGATGGCCACGACCTGGTCGCCGACGGCGACGTCGCCCGTGGCGAACGTGGCGGGCGTGACGCCGGACGGGTCGTCGAGCTGGAGCACGGCGATGTCGTCGGCCATCGAGCCGCCGAGCACCGTCGCCGAGCGCTGCTCGCCGTTGACCGTGACGGTGACCTCGCCGGCGTCGGCGACGACGTGGGCGTTGGTGAGGATGTGGCCGTCGGTGTCGAGCACGATGCCGGTGCCGGCACCCTCGGCGTAGCCGGTGAACGGCCCCTGGCGCACCTCCATGCTCGTGGAGATCGAGACCGTCGAGGGCTGCACGGCGGCGACGACGCCGGCGACGTCGATGTAGCCGACCCCTGACGGGGTGATGTCAGCGGCGGTGACGGCGGCCGTCGGGCTCACCGTCGACGGGTCGTCGCTGGCCGTGCGACCGGCGACGAAGCCCGCTCCAGCGCCGGCGGCGACGGCCACGAGGGTCACCCCTGCGGCCGCCGCCAACCGGTGCGGACGCCGGCGGCCCTGGTGGGATGGGCCGGCCGGCGGCAGCGACCCGGGCTGGGAGGAGATCCCGGGCGCTGGGGGGGATTGGTGGGGAGCGTGGTACGGGGGATGGGCGACTCGCGGCGTGGCGGGGAGCAGCGGGTCGAACATGAACTCGAGCCTGCCCGGCGTCGGTGAGAGCACGTTGAGAGTCCGGCACACAACTTCTTCGGAAGATTCGGTGCCATCCGTGGCACCTGAAAACGCTTGAGAAGCCGAACCGGGGCGAAACACGGTGTTCATGGATCCCGGGGTGAGACGGGGAGGGGTCGCGCCGTACGATGGCCGCCTCATGGTCCAACGGGACGAGGGCGCGGCGGCACAGGTGGGTGCGGTCGCGCCGCGTCTGGCCGGGCGCCGTGCGATCGTCACCGGGGCGGCCAGGGGCATCGGCGCCGAGATCGCCGCCACGTTCGCCCGTCACGGCGCCACGCTGGGCCTTCTCGACATCGCTCCCGATGTCAAGGCCGTCGCCGCGACGCTCGACGGCGCCGCCGAGGTCGCCGACCTCGCCGATCCCGACGCCACGCGTGACGCCCTCGGCCGCCTCGTGCGAGCCCTCGGTGGCGTCGACATCCTCGTCAACGACGCCGGCATCCTGCGCCTCACCCCACTGCTGGAGATCTCCGTCGAGGAGTGGGACCAGGTGCTCGACGTCAACGCCCGCTCGATGCTCGTCACCACCCAGGTCGTCGGCACGGGAGATGATCGCCGCCGGCAACGGCGGCCGCATCGTCAACATCGCCAGCATGGCCGCCAAGCAGCCGGCCGCCGGGCAGGCGCACTACGCCGCGTCGAAGGCAGCCGTCGTCGCCCTCACCCAGGCCGCCGCCGTCGAGCTCGGTCCGCACGCCATCACCGTCAACGCCATCTGCCCGGGATACGTCCTCACCGAGATGGGCGCGGCCACCCGCACCCCCGAGATGGTCGCCGAATGGAGCGCGACGTCACCGCTCGGACGTTGCGCCGAACCGGCGGACGTCGCCCGCATGGCCCTGTTCCTGGCGTCCGACGACTCCTCCTACTGCACCGGCCAGGCGTTCAACGTCACCGGTGGCATGATCATGCACTGAGGCGACTGTGACGACGGACCTGACCGCAACGCTCCCGCCGGAGCGCACCGACGCCACCGCCCTCGAGTTCACCGACGTCACCAAGACGTTCGCCGACGGCACGCACGCCGTGGCCAGCACCAGTCTCGCCGTTGCGCCGGGCGAGTTCGTCGCCATCGTCGGGCCGTCGGGCTGCGGCAAGTCGACGCTGTTGCGCATCGCTTCGGGTCTCGACGCGCCGACGACCGGGACGGTGTCGGTCGACCGGAACAGCCTCGGCTACGTGTTCCAGGACCCGACCCTGCTGCAGTGGCGCACGGTGCGCCGCAACGTCGAGCTGTTCGCCGAGCTGGAGGGCCTCGACCGCGCCGAGCGGGCCCGCCGCGTCGCCGACAACGTCCGACTCGTCGGCCTCGAGGGGTTCGAGGACAAGTACCCCAAGCAGCTCTCCGGCGGGATGAAGATGCGCGCCTCGCTCGCCCGCTCGTTGCTGATGGAGCCGGCGATGTTCCTGTTCGACGAGCCGTTCGGTGCGCTCGACGAGATCACTCGCGAGCGGCTCAACGACGAGCTGCTGGCGCTGTTCCAGCGCAAGCGGTTCGGCGCCCTGTTCATCACCCACTCGATCTCCGAAGCCGTGTTCCTGTCCACCCGGGTGCTCGTCATGTCGGCGCGACCGGGCCACCTCATCGGCGAGTTCGCCGTGCCGTTCGCCTACCCGCGCTCACCCGACCTGCGCTTCGAGCCGGCGTTTGCCGAGCTGTGCGGTGCGGTCAGCCACGCCCTGCGCGGGGGTCACGCATGACTGTGGACACCCGCCCGACGCGTCGACGACCGCCGGCGCCGACCAGTGCGCCGGTGCCCGGCGCCTTGCCGAACGCGCCGCAAGATGGCCTGCGCTGGATCGACATCGTCGGGCCGCTGGTCGGGTTCGTCCTGTTCGTCGGCTTGTGGTGGCTGATGCACGCGTGGGGCATGCGGGCGCTGTTCGACAAGCCGAGCTTCCTCCTGCCCTCGCCCGCCACGGTCGTCGACCGCTCGTACCTCGACGAGGCCGTCCGCGGCGACATGTTGCAGGCGCTGTGGTGGACAGCGGGCGTGGCGCTGACCGGGCTGGCCATCTCCATCGTCCTCGGGATGCTGATCGCCGTGATCATGGCCCAGGCGAACTGGGTGGAGCGCTCGGTGTGGCCGTACCTGATCGCCGCCCAGGCCGTGCCGATCCTCGCCATCGCCCCGCTCATCGGCAACATCTTCGGCTTCGGGTTCGGCTCCCGCGTCCTCGTCTGCGTGATCATCTCGATCTTCCCGATCGTGTCCAACACGCTGTTCGGCCTGCTCTCCGCCGAGCCGAGCCAGCACGACCTGTTCACACTGAAACGTGCATCACGTCTGGTCCGCCTGACCAAGCTGCAGCTGCCGTCGGCGCTGCCGGCGATCTTCACCGGCTTCCGCATCGCCGCCGGGCTGTCGGTGATCGGCGCCGTCGTCGGCGAGCTGTTCTTCCGCAAGGGCGGCAAGGGCATCGGCATCCTCATGGAGCAGTACCGCTCGCGCACGCTGTGGCCGCAGACGTACGGCGCGCTGATCCTGTCGTCGATCCTCGGCATCCTCGTGTTCGTGTTCTTCGGGTGGATCTCCCGGCTCGTCATCGGGCGGTGGCACGAGACCACTCGGTAGAGCGGCCGTACGGCCGCAGTCCAATCACAGCGTGAACCCTGACAAGGAGACCTTTGATGCACAACCGACGATCCCGCCGCTGGCTGGCCGTGCCGGTGGCCGGCGCCCTCGCCATCGCCGCCTGCGGCGGCGACGACGATGACGACGCCGCGTCCACCGAGCCACCCGCGGCAGCGGCGACGGCGGCCGGCACCGAGGCGCCGGCGACGGCGGCCGGCACCGAGGCGCCGGCGACGACGACCGGCGACACGGCCGGCACGGCGGCCGGCACGACCGGGGGCAGCGCTCCGGCGGGCGACGTCGATCTGTCAGCAGACTGCCCGGAGACCGTCGTCATCCAGACCGACTGGAACCCCGAGGCCGAGCACGGCTGGATCTACAACATGATCGGCGACGGCTACACCATCGACAAGGACGGTGTCTCTGTCACCGGCCCGCTCGTCGCGTCGGGTGGCGTCGACACCGGCGTCGACGTGCAGATCCGCTCCGGCGGTCCGGCGATCGGCTTCCAGACGGTGACGTCGCAGATGTACACCGACGACGACATTCTCCTCGGCTACGTCTACACCGACGAGGGCATCCAGAACGCGGCCGAGTTCCCGACCGTGGCGATCATGGCCGGGATGGAGAAGAACCCGCAGATGATCATGTGGGACCCGGAGACGTACCCGGACGTGGAGAACATCGCCGACGTCGGCGAGCAGGGGATCCTCGTGCGCTTCTTCGGCGGCGCCGCGTACATGGACTTCTTCACCCAGACCGGGATCCTCTCGCCCGACCAGGTCGACGGCAGCTACGACGGCACGCCGGCCAACTTCGTCGCCGCCGAGGGTGCCGACGCCCAGCAGGGCTTCGGGTCGGCCGAGCCGTACATCTACGAGAACGAGATCGCCGACTGGGGCAAGCCCGTCGCCTACGACTACATCAACGACGCCGGCTGGGAGAACTACGCCGAGTCGATCGCCACCAAGCCGGAGAACCTGGAGACGTACCGGGCGTGCTTCGAGAAGCTGGTGCCGATCATCCAGCAGTCGACGGTGGACTACATCGCCGACCCGGCCGAGACGAACGCCCTGATCATCGAGGCCGTCGAGGCGTTCGACAACGGCTGGGTCTACAGCGAGGGCGTCGCCGACTACGCGGTGGAGACGATGCAGGCCGACGGCCTGCTCGGCAACGGCCCCGACGAGACCGTCGGCAACTTCGACCTCGACCGGGTCAACGAGCTGATCGAGAAGGCCCGCCCGGTGTACGCCGCGCTCGGCCAGGAGCCGCCCGCCGAGCTCACCGCCGAGGACGTCGTCACCAACGAGTTCATCGACGACTCCATCGGTTTCTGACCGTCAACCGCTCATGCTGGTGGGGGTACCCTCCGCCAGCATGAGCGACATCAAGCCCCGTTCGCGCGACGTCACCGACGGGATGCAGAAGGCGCCGGCGCGGGCGATGCTGCGGGCGATCGGGCTCACCGACGACGACTGGGCCAAGCCCCAGGTCGGCATCGCCAACTCGTGGAACGAGATCACCCCGTGCAACATGACGTTGCGCACGCTCGCCGAGCACGTCCGCACCGGCATCCGTGAATCCGGCGGGGTGGCGATGGAGTTCGGCACGATCACCGTGTCCGACGCCATCTCGATGGGCCACGAGGGCATGCGCGCCTCGCTCGTCAGCCGCGACCTGAGCTGTGATTCGGTGGAGACGGTCGTCTTCGCCGAGCGCCTCGACGGCTTCGTCGGCATGGCCGGCTGCGACAAGAGCATGCCGGCGATGCTGATGGCGTCGGCTCGCCTCGACCTGGCGAGCATCCTCGTCTACAACGGCTCGATCATGCCCGGCCAGCACGCCGGCAAGGCGATCGACGTGACGACGCTCTTCGAGGCCGTCGGCGCCTGCGCCGCCGGTGCGATCACGCCCGAGGAGCTCGACGAGATGGAGCGCGCCGCCTGCCCGGGCGAAGGGGCGTGCGGCGGCATGTTCACCGCCAACACGATGAGCTCGATCGGCGAGGCGCTGGGCATGAGCCTGCCCGGCTCGGCGTCGCCGCCGGCCATCGATCCGCGCCGCCACGCCGACGCCCGCGCCGCCGGCGCCGCCGTCGTGCGCATGCTCGAAGCGGGCATCACGCCGCGCATGATCATGACCAAGCCGGCGTTCGAGAACGCCATCGCCCTGACATCGGCGCTCGGCGGCTCGACGAACGCCGTGCTGCACCTGCTGGCGATCGCCAATGAGGCCGGCGTCGAGCTGCACCTCGACGACTTCAACCGCATCGCCGCGCGGGTGCCGCACATCGCCGACATGAAGCCGGGCGGCAAGTTCCACATGAGCGACCTCGACCGGGTCGGAGGCGTGCCGGTCGTGCTGCGCCACCTCCTCGATGCCGGGCTGATCGACGGCGACTGCCTCACCGTGACCGGCAAGACGATGGCCGAGAACCTCGCCGCCCTCGACCCGCCGGCACCAGACGGCGTCGTCGTGCACCCCGTCGACGCGCCGATCCACCCACAGGGCGGGATCAACATCCTCACCGGCTCGCTGGCCCCGCTCGGCTCGGTCGTCAAGGTCGCCGGGCTGACCTCCGAGCAGCTCGTGTTCGAGGGGACGGCGAGTGTCTTCGACGGTGAGGACGCGGCGATGGCCGAGATCCTCGCCGGCCGGGTGCAGCCGGGCACCGTGCTGGTGATCCGCTACGAGGGCCCGAAGGGCGGGCCGGGGATGCGCGAGATGCTGGCGATCACCGGCGCGCTGAAGGGCGTGGGACGTGGCGCCGACTGCGCGCTGATCACCGACGGCCGCTTCTCCGGGGGCACGTGGGGGTTCTGCATCGGCCACGTCGCACCGGAGGCCACTGACGGTGGGCCGATCGCGTTCGTGCGCGACGGCGACCGCATCCGCATCGACGTGCCGAACACGTCGCTCGACCTTCTCGTCGACGACGCCGAGCTGGCGGCGCGCCGGCAGGGATGGTCGCCGAACCCGCCGAACTACACGACCGGGGTGCTCGGCAAGTACGCCCGCTTGGTGCAGGGCGCCGAGACCGGCGCCATCACCAACCCGTTGTAGCCGTCAGTCGAGTACGTGCTGCGCGGCAGGCGCGCACCACGTACTCGGATGGCAGCAAATACTCGGCTGGAGTTGGCGGTCAGTAGCGGCGGTTGCCGCCGCCGCCGCCACCGCCAGCCGCCGCCGGTGCGCGCCTGGCGCGGGCGGGCCTCGTTGACGGTGATCCCGCGGCCACCCATGTCGGCGCCGGCGAGCTCGGTGATGGCCTTGCGGCCGTCCTCGTCGCTCATCTCGACGAAGCCGAAGCCACGGGACCGGCCCGTCTCACGGTCCATGATGACCTGGGCGGAGGTAACAGCGCCGACGCGGGCGAACAGCGTCGCCAGGTCGTCGGAAGTGGTCGAGTAGGGCAGGTTGCCCACGTACAGGTTGATGGCGGTTCCTCCGTCTCAGCGTTCCGCCCTCGATGGCGGCTGAGCCGAGCGTACCGCGCGTCGGCGGACAGCGGACGCCCTGATCCATCGCCAGCCGATGATCAGCACCGCCAGCACCACCGCCGTGACGACGACGAAGGCCACCGCGGTCCCGCGGACGAACACGAAACGACGTCCCAGGACGCCGATCACCAGCGTCGCCGCCCACACGTGGACACCGGTGCGCACCGAGGTCGGCGCGTCCCGCGCCACCGGCGAGACCAGCCACCCGAGCAGGGCGCCGACCACGAACGGCGCAGCGATCGTCAGCACGTCGCGGACGCCTCCGCCGTCGTGCGAGCGGCTGCCGGCGACGGCGAACAGCAGCACGGCCGCGACCATGTCCACGAGCATGGAGAGGGCGACGGTCTGCCGGCGCTGATCCACGAGATCGCAACGTACCTACACTCGTGCCGTGGCCCACCGCTACGCCCCGTACGAGCGCCTCACCCGGCCGCTCGTGCGCGAGCACGGCGAGCTGCGGCCGGCGACGTGGGACGAAGCCCTGCACCGCGTTGCCGACGGTTTCCGGACGACGAGGAGCGAGGCAGGACCGACCGCGGTCGGCTTCTTCTCCTGCTCGAAGTCGACCAACGAGATGAACTTCATCGCCCAGAAGTTCGCCAGGGCGGTGATCGGGACGAACAACATCGACTCGTGCAACCGCACTTGACACGCGCCCTCCGTGGTCGGTCTGGCCACCGTGTTCGGAGCCGGCGGCGGTACGTCGTCGTACCGGGAGATCGAGGACACCGACGTCATCGTCATGTGGGGTTCCAACGCCCGTGACGCCCACCCGATCTTCTTCCACCACGTGCTCGCCGGCCTTCGCAACGGCGCCAAGCTCTACGTCGTCGACCCGCGGCGCACGTCGACCGCCCAGTTCGCCGACCTCTGGCTCGGCCTGCACGTCGGCACGGACATCGCCCTGTCGAACACCATCGCCCGCGAGATCATCGCCGCCGGACTCGTCAACCGGACGTTCGTCGAGCGCGGCACGACGGGCTACGACGAGTACGCCGCGTCGGTGGAGGAGTGGACGCTCGAGCGCGGCGCGGCGGTCACCGGCATCCCGGCCGAGGCGATCCGCGAGCTGGCGCACGCCTACGCCACTGCCGACCGGGCGCAGCTGTGCTGGACGCTCGGCATCACCGAGCACCACAACGCCGTCGACAACGTGCTCGCCCTCATCAACCTGGCCCTGCTGTGCGGCCACGTCGGGCGGTGGGGATCGGGCCTCAACCCGCTGCGCGGGCAGAACAACGTCCAGGGCGGCGGCGACATGGGCGCCCTGCCGAACAAGCTGCCCGGCTTCCAGGACGTCGAGGACGACACGGCCCGGGGCAAGTTCGACGCCGCCTGGGACGTCGCCGTGCCGCCGCGCGACGGCTGGCACCTCACGGACATGTTCGCGGCCATGCGCCGCGGCGACCTGCGGGCGCTGTACGTGATCGGCGAGAACCCCGCCCAGTCGGAAGCGGAGAGCGCCCACGCCGTCGAGCTGCTCGAAGGACTCGACCACCTCGTCGTGCAGGACATCTTCCTCACCAAGACGGCGCAGCTCGCCGACGTCGTGCTGCCCGGCTCGGCGTCGTGGTGCGAGAGCAACGGCACCGTCACCAACTCCGAGCGGCGCGTGCAGCTCGTGCGCAAGGCGCTCGACCCGCCCGGTGAGGCACGCGACGACGTGCGCATCTTGATCGACCTGGCCGCCGAGCTCGGCCACTGCTGGGACTACGGCGACGACGACGAACGCGCCGAGCGGGTGTGGGACGAGCTGCGCAGCCTGTCGCCGATGCACGCCGGGATGAGCTACGCCCGCCTCGCCGAGCACGGCGGCATCCAGTGGCCGTGCTACAGCGAGGACACGTTCGAGCCGACGTACCTCCACGGACGTCTGTGGGCTGACGACGCCGGCGAGCGCGGCCGGCTCGCCCCGTTCAGCGTCGTGGTCGACGAGCCACCGGTCGACGAGCTCGACGAGGAGTTCCCGCTGCGCCTGACGACCGGGCGCCGCCTCGACTCCTACAACACCGGCGTGCAGTCCGGCGGGTTCCGCAGCCCCAACCGGCGCGGCGAGACGATCGACCTGTCGCCCGAGGACGCCTGCCGACTCGGCATCGCCGCCGGCGAGGTCGTCAGGGTGTCGTCGCGCCGCGGTGAGGTCGAGGCGCCGGCCGCCATCGACGCCGGGCTGCGACCCGGCCTGGTGTTCATGACGATGCACTTCCCCGACGAGGTGGACACCAACCTGCTGACGATCGAGGCCGTCGACCCGAAGTCGGGCACGTCCGAGTTCAAGGCCACCGCCGTGCGCGTCGACCGGCTCGCATGGACCTGAAGATCGCCAGCGCCGCGCCTACCGACATCGAGCGCGCAGCCGTCGCCTCGGTCCTCGGACCGGCGCCTCCCGAGCGCGATCCGGTCGGCTTGCACATCCGTCGCGCCGGCGGCGAGCGCCATCGCCTGCTCGACGTGCTGCACGCGGTCAACGATCGCGTGGGCTGGATCAGTCGCGGGGCGATCAACCACATCGCCGAGCGGCTCGACGTCGCCCCGGCCGACATCTACGGCGTGGCCACGTTCTACGCCCTGTTCTCCACCGTCGAGCGCCCGCCGCACCAGGTCCACGTGTGCGTCGACCTCGTCTGCCGCGCTGCCGGCGGGCCGACCGAGCGGAACCTGCCCGCCGGCACGATCGCCTCGCCCTGCCTCGGCGTGTGCGAACGGGCGCCGGCGCGCAGCGATGACGACGAGCCGTCCGTCGTCGCTGCGGTGCCGCAGGTGGCGGCGGGCGACGGATCGCTCGAGCTGCTCGGCCGGATCGGCGCCGCCGGCACGCTCGACGCCTACCGGGCGGCTGGCGGCTACGAGGCGCTGCGGCAGGCGTTCGCCATCGGCCCGGCCGCCGTCATCGAAGCGGTCACGGCCGCCGGCCTCGTCGGTCGCGGTGGCGCCGCCTTCCCGACCGGTCGCAAGTGGGACGCCGTCGCCCGCCAGCCGGCGCACCCGCACCATCTCGTCTGCAACGCCGACGAGTCCGAGCCGGGAACGTTCAAGGACCGTGTGCTGATGGAGGGCGACCCCTTCGCCGTGATCGAGTCGATGACGATCGCCGCCTACGCCACCGGCTGCGACCACGGGTGGATCTACCTGCGCGGCGAGTACCTGAGGGCGTGGCGAGCGCTCGACGCGGCGATCCGCGAGGCGCGTCAGCGCGGGTTCCTCGGCGCCGACATCCTCGGCAGTGGGATTGCCTTCGACGTCACCATCGTCCGCGGTGCGGGCGCCTACATCTGCGGTGAGGAGACGGCGATCTTCAACTCCATCGAGGGCCATCGCGGCGAGCCGCGCAACAAGCCGCCGTTCCCCGCGGAGGTCGGTCTGTTCGGCAAGCCCACCGTCGTCAACAACGTCGAGACGCTCGCCAGCGTGCTGGCGATCCTGCGCGGCAGGAGCGCCGGCCGCAAGCTCTTCTGCCTCTCCGGTGCTGTCGAACGGCCGGGTGTGTACGAGGTCGAGCTCGGCCGCACGCTCGGGGAACTGATCGAGCTGGCCGGCGGCGTACGTCGCGGGTCACGACTGCGGGCGGTGCTGCTCGGCGGGGCAGCCGGCTCGTTCGTCGGTCCGGACGACCTCGACATGGCGCTGACCATCGACGGCACGCGCGAGCGGGGCGCGACGCTCGGCTCGGGCGTGGTGTTCGTGCTCGACGACACCGTGGACATGGTCGACCAGGTGCGTCGGATCGCCGCCTTCTTCCGTGACGAGTCGTGCGGGCAGTGCGTGCCGTGCCGCGTCGGGACGGTGCGCCAGGAGGAGGTCGTCTCACGCCTGGCGTCGGGAACGGCTGCCGAGGGCGACCTCGCCGTGTTCGCCGACGTCGCCCAGGTGATGCGCGACGCCAGCATCTGCGGCCTGGGCCAGACGGCACCGAACGCCATCCAGTCGGCGATCGAGAAGTTCGGCATCTTGCGATGAAGATGACCATCGACGACCGCGAGGTCACGGTCGACCACGACGCGACGATCCTGGACGCCTGCCGCGGCGAGGGCATGGAGATCCCGACCCTGTGCTACGGCGACACGATCACGCCGAAGAACGCCTGTCGCGTGTGCATGGTCGAGGTCGAGGGCTCGCGTGTGCTCGTCCCGGCGTGCTCGCGGCGCGTCGAGGAGGGCATGGTCGTGCGCACCGACACCGAGCGCACGCGCCACAGCCGGCGACTCGTGCTGGAGCTGCTCGGGTCGTCGGTCGACCTGTCGCTGACGGCGAACGTCGATCGGTGGAACGCCGAGTACGGCGCCGACCCGTCGCGCTTCGGGCCAGCCGCCGAGACGGTCGATCAGCCGGTCAAGGTCGACAACCCGCTGTACGTGCGCGACTACGCGAAGTGCATCCTCTGCTACCAGTGCGTCGACGCCTGCGGCGAGCAGTGGCAGCAGACGTGGGCGATCGGCGTCGCCGGGCGCGGCTTCGACGCCCACATCTCCACCGAGTACGACGTCGAGTTGCCCGACTCGGCGTGCGTCTACTGCGGCAACTGCATCCAGGTGTGCCCGACGGGCGCGCTGATGTTCACGTCCGAGCACGAGATGCGCGCCGCCGGCACGTGGGACGAGGAGCGCCAGACGCAGACCGACACGATCTGTCCCTACTGCGGCGTCGGCTGCACGCTGACGCTGCACGTCCAGGACGGCGAGATCGTCAAGGTCGGGTCACCGCCCGACAACGCCATCACCCGCGGCAACCTCTGTGTCAAGGGCCGCTTCGGCTTCCAACACGTCCAGAACCGTCCGAGTGTTTGAGCCCATCGGAGTGTTGAGGGAGCGGCGTCCGCACACCCGACACTCCGATGGCGGCAAACACTCGGATGGGACGAGATCAGTCGGCGGTGGTCTCGCCGCCGGCGGGTTCCTCGGCGGGTGGGAGGTTCTCCGGGTCGAGGACCACTTGGTCCTCGTCGAGCTCACCCCGCCCAGCCGACACGCCGAGCTGCGCCCAGACGTCGGCCCAGTCGACGTAGCGGCGCAGCACGAGCTCGTCCGGCGATCCTTCGGCAGCGCCGTGGATGACGGTCAGGCCGGCGACCACGACCTCCCGCTCGAACACCGGCTTACCGCGCTGCTGGATCACGCCAGTGAACCGGTACTCCCACCCGACGACCCGCGGGTTGTCATCGGCGTTGCGCAGCGACACCAGGGACTGCAGATCCTCCGGGACGAGGGCGATCCCACCCGGGTAGGCGTCGAACAGCGGTCGGAGGTCGCGGAAGATGATCGCCAAGACGCCTTCGGAGCGGTCGTCGATCGGCATCGTCGGCTCCATCACATGCTCCTCACGGCGCGCCCTGGACGAACGTCTTGTCCGCCGGTGGTGTCCCGCCCAGTCCGAACTCGGGCACCCATGTCCCGACCTCGCCGAGCCCGCGTGTGAACATCGCCGCCGTCGTCGGCACGATCCACGTGCCGATGGGCGAGGGCTGGCTCGGATCGATCCGGTACTGCCGGTGGTTCTCGTGGGTGGTCACCCACATCCCTTGCCACTTCAGATGGTCCGTGTCGTTGACAGTGTGTCCGCCCTCGCCCGGACGCTTGAGCACGGTGTCCGGCGTGGCCGGCGTGGCGAAGATCACGGCCACGTGGCCCCGCGAGGACCGCGGGAAGCTGCGCCACGTCACCCAGCCCTCGAACCGCGGCTGGCCGCACTTCCAGAAGAAGTCGACCGGCCAGTGGCGGGTGCCCCTCGGCAGCGGTTCTCCCGGCTCCGGGCGGGCGAACCCGAGCGACACCTCACCAGCGCGCAACAGCGTCTGGGTCACGATCGATCTGACGTCGCCGTAGTACTGCGACCAGTAGCCGGTCGTGGCCACGAACCGCTGCAGGTCCTGGTGCCATCCCCACGCCAGCTGCGGATCACCTGTCGTGGCGTCGTCGCCGAACCAACTGGTGAACATCGACTGCCTGCGATCGTCGCCCTTGGCGTTGACCGCCCCCGGCGGGCCATCGTGCATCGGCGAGGTCAGCACTCGATGCGAGCCAAGCGGGATGCCATCCCACAGGTCCTGCAAGAAGTCGTGGAGGTCTTGCTTGTTCCCGTTGTACTTGGCCTCGAGCGTGGCGAAGATCGGCCCCTTCTCGAGGTGGAACGGCATGCCACCCATCGTGTGTGCTCCCTCCCGGCCCGCTGGCGGCGCAGGCCTGGTCGCTCATCCAATCACCTGTGTGGGCAGCTGTGCAGCATCATTCCGCCGGCAGCCCGACCGCGAACACGGCGACACGATCGGGGAACCCCTTGAGCGCCACCGGGTCGAGCGAGCGGACGGACAGGCGACTGCCGGCGATGGCCGCCGTGACATCCGTCGAGACCAGCACCTGCCCGGCGACCGCCTGGGCGCAGAGCCGAGCGGCGAGCGTGACGGAGACGCCGAACAGGTCGCGCTCGCGCGCGATCGGCGCGCCGGAGGCGATGCCGAAGCGGACGTGCAGTGGGAGCTGCGGATGCATGGCGTTGTGGTCGGCGAGGTCGTCGCGGATCGCCAGCGCGCACTCGCAGGCTGACGTCGCTGACGTGAACCAGGCGCTCAGCCCGTCACCGGTGTGCTTCATCTCCACACCGTCGAACTGGCGCAGGCGGCGCCGGAGGATGTCGTTGTGCAGGTCGAGCAGCTCCACGAACGCCTCGTCGCCGCGGAGCACGTTGGTCGCCGTCGAGTCGACGAGATCGGTGAACAGCACCGTGCGCAGCACGCGCTCGCGCCCGGCCCGATCACCGGCGTGACGCACGGCGTGCTGGTGCAACGGGAGCATGCCGAGGCGGTCGAACACCAGCGGCGGCGTCGCCGGCCAAGCGGTGGGCGGTCGCCTCGTCGCCGAACGCCGCGGCGATGGCGGCTCGTTCGAGGTCGACCCGCGCCGCCTCGCCGGCAGCACCCTGGCTCGCCGCCTCGGCGGCCGCCACATCGCACCATCGCTCGGCCTCGTCGAGGCGACCGAGCCCGCGGGCGGCGGCGGCGATCAACCGCGACAGGAGCAGCGGCCAGCCGACGCACCAGCGCAGGCCCGCACGGTGCTGGATGACGAGTGGTTCGTAGGCATCCTCGAGCAGGGCCACGTCGCCGAGCACCGCGCCGACCTCCGCTTGGGCACAGAGGATCGGCAACGTGAACAGGTCGACCGGACGCCCGCCGACGGGGCGGAACGGGCGCGACGCGGCGAGCTCGTTGCGGTCCCACGTGGTCGCGGTGATCAGCAGGCGGTACGGGGCCAGCGCACGCCCGCCGAGCGTCGCCCAGTCGTCGAGGGCGGCGTTGGCGCCGTCCACGTCGCCGCGTGCCGCTCGTGTCGCGGCGAGCGCGGGGTAGACGAGCGGCGGCACGAAGGCGTAGTCGCTGCGCCGGTACATCTGCAGGGAGAGCTCACCCTCCGACTCGGCGAGGGCGAACTCGCTGCGGCACGTCGCCACTTGCATCGTGAGGGCCGACGCCAGGGCGTGCTCGGCCCAGTCGTGCGTCGACGTGGCCAGCGCCGCCGCCTCGGCAGCGTGCTCGACGGCCGCCGCCAGCTCGCCTCGCCCGAGCTCGACGAGCGGGAGCCGTCCCAGCCCCCAGACGCGCTGCCACGGGTCGGCCAGCTTGCGGGCGTGCGACGCCGATTCGTGGAACGCCTCGGCCGCCGCGTCGAGGTCGAGCCGCCCGAGGTGCTGCAGCCCCGCGGCGAGCCCGACATGGGTCGCCAGCGCGTCGTCCCCCGTGCTGTCGGCGAGCTGGCGCGCTTGTTCGAGCAGCGTGAGCCCGCCCTCGACGTCGAAGGCATGGAAGCGGATCTCGGCCATCATGCTGACGATCTGGGCGGTCAGCCGATCGTCGACACCGGGGGTGTTCAACAGCTCCTCGAGCGGTCTCGTGTCGGTGCCCACGCCGATCGAGTCGGGCCCGATCGTGAAGCGCGTCCGCGTGAGCAGCAGTGCGGCGACCCCCCACATGTCGATGTCGCCGGCCGTCCTGCGCCCCCTCGATGGCCTCGCTGAGCCGAGCCTCGACGGCTCGGAGGTCGTGGTCGCGGAAGTGACCGATGCCCGACTGCAGCGCCAGGCGGGCACGCTCCAACGTGTCGGTGGGAGGGTCAGCGTCGAGGGCGGCGTCGAGGTAGCGGGCCGCCGAGCCCCACGCGGCGACGGCGAACGCCTGCTCGCTCGCCCGCAGACAGGCGGCGGCGAGGCGGCTGCGATCGACGTGGCTGCCGCTGCGGCACAGGTGGTCGGCGATCTCGATGGCGCGGCGAGGGTCCTCGCCGTAGCGCGCCTCGAGGTGGTCGGCGAGCGACAGGTGGAGGCGCTGGCGGTGACGCCCGCCCGGTTCGTGGTACAGCAGCTGACGCACGAGCGGGTGGTCGAACGTGTATCGCTCGCCGTCGTCACGCAGGAGACCGGCAACTTCCGCCTCGGCGAGGAGATCGTCGAAGTCGGTCGGGGCGACCGACTCGAGGTCGGCGACGAGCGCGCCGTCGCCCAGGAAGGCGGCCGTCGTCAACATCGCCCGGCACGGCCGCCCGACGACGTCGAGCCGGCGGCGCAGCTCACTGTCGAGACCGCCCGGGACGAGCTCGTCGACGGTGCTGACCAGCTCGCCGTCACGCACGACCAGACCGCCGACGTCGAGCTGCCGGGCGACCATCGTGCGCACGAGGAGGGGATTGCCGGCGGTCGCCTGGGTGACCTCCGACAGCAGGCCACGCGACGGGCGCGCCGGGGCGAGCGAGGTGATCAGCTCGTTGAGCTCGAGCTCGGACATCCCGCCGAGCCGCACCGACTGCACGGCGCGCTCGCGTTGCAGCCGCTCGACGGTGCGGGCGACGTGGCCCTCGGGAGGACGCAGCGTGACGACGAAGAGGATTGCCGTCGACGCCAGCGTGCCGGCGTGGAAGGACGTGGCGATGAGCTGCTCGAGCAACTCAGCGGTGTGCGGGTCGGCCCAGTGGAGGTCCTCGAGCAGGAGCACGATCGGTCGACGGCGGGCGGCGACGACTGTGGCGCGGCAGGCGGCCACGAGTGGTTCCGCCGTGCGCGCTTCGATGGCAGCGAGTGGGTCGAGTGACGGGCCGGCAGCGACTGCCGGCTCGAGCAACTGTGCCGCCGCCCCGAGCTCGCCGCCGAGCGGGTCGAGGGCGGTGGCGAGGGCGAGGTACGGGACGTTGAGGTCCTCACTGCACCGCCCGACGAGCACGACGGCTCCGCGCCGGCGGGCTCGATCGAGCAGTTCGGCGGCGAGCCGGCTCTTGCCGATGCCGGCGTCGCCCTCGACGAGGACGGCGCGTGGTGTGCCCGTGAGGGCCTCGTCGAGGCTGCGCTGGAGCAGGGCGAGCGGCGCGGCCCGCCCGACGAACGATCTGGCGGGTGGGGTCGGCCACGCCATCCGGGGTCGGTCGTCGATCTACTCGGCGGCGGCGAAGCCGCCGAGCGTGCCCTTGTAGAAGACGAGCGGCGTGTGCGGTTCGGCGTGGTGGTCGAGGTCGACGACGCGGCCCGACGACGAAGTAGTGGTCACCGAGCTCGTAGACGTGCTCGGTGGTGCAGTCGATCCACGCGCCGACACCCTCGAGGATCGGGCAGCCGGTCGGCGATGTGGACCACGACACGGTGTCGAAGCGGTCGTCGCCGACGCCGCTCTTGGCGAAGCGCCAGCACAGCTCGGCCTGGTCGTCGCGGAGCACGTTGACGCAGAACTTCCCGCCCGCCGCCATCGCCTGCCACGTGTCGCTGGCGATCTGGGGCAGGAACCCGACGAGCGGCGGATCGAGCGACACCGACGTGAACGACCCGATCGTGAACCCCGCCGGTACGTCGCCCGCCCAGCCCGGTGACGATGGTGACGCCGGTGGGGAAGTGACCGAGCACCTTGCGGAACTGGCCACTGTCGAACGGCGATCGTCGGACGTCGACTCACGATCGAGCGTACGAGGGCGTGCGATCGCCTGCGTGCCGACGTGACGCGACGACCAAGCGAGCCCTGCGCGCCGAGATGCGCGCGCGTCCGCGCGCGCGATCGCCGCCGACCCGGCCGACCGCCTCGCCCGCAGCTCCCGCATCTGGGCGCGGATCGTCTCACTGACCGATCTGGGCGCGCACGGTCTCGGATCCGAGACGCGTGCGCGCCCAGATGCGGCGGGTGATGCTGTTCGAGGGGCTGCCGACGGAGCCGGCGACGGAGGCGTGGTTCGACTGGTGCCGGCGAGCACGACGTCGAGGTGTTCGCCCCGGAGGTCGACGGGCCCGACCTGCGCGTGATGCCAGGCGACGTCGACCCTGCGACGCTCGATGTCGTCGTCGTGCCCGGGCTCGCCTTCACCGCCGACGGACGCCGGCTCGGCCAGGGCGGCGGGCACTACGACCGCTTCCTTCCCCGGCTGCGCCCCGACTGCGTCACGATCGGTGCCTGCTTCGCCGAGCAGGTCGTCGCGTCACTTCCGACCGACGACCACGACGTGCGGGTCGATCACGTCGTGTCGGCGTAGTACTCGCGGCCGAGGTGGGTGATCTGGTCCTCGCCCATGATCCAGCGCAGCGTGTTCTTCAGCTTGGTCAGCTGGACGAACAGGTCGTTCTCGGCGAGCAGGCCGGGCGCCGCCTGCGGGCTCTTGTAGTAGAAGCTGAGCCACTCCTGGATGCCGCCGAGGCCGGCTCGCTGGGCGAGGTCGGTGAACAGCACGAGATCGAGGGCGAGCGGGGCGGCGAGGATCGAGTCGCGGCAGAGGAAGTCGACCTTGATCTGCATCGGGTAGCCGAGCCAGCCGAAGATGTCGATGTTGTCCCACCCCTCCTTGTTGTCGCCGCGCGGGGGGTAGTAGTTGATGCGCACCTTGTGGAAGATGTCGCCGTACAGCTCGGGGTAGCGCTCGGGCTGGAGGATGTCCTCGAGCACGCCGAGCTTGGACTCCTCCTTGGTCTTGAAGCTGTCCGGGTCGTCGAGCACCTCACCGTCGCGGTTGCCGAGGATGTTCGTGGAGTACCAGCCCGACAAGCCGAGCATGCGCGCCCGCAGCATCGGCGCCAGCACCGTCTTGATCAGCGTCTGGCCGGTCTTGAAGTCCTTGCCGGAGATGGCCAGGCGGCGCTCGGTGGCGAAGTCGCGCAGCGCCGGCGTGTCGACGGTGAGGTTCGGCGCGCCGTTGCAGAACGGCACCCCCTCGAGCAGGGCGGCGTAGGCGTACAGCATCGACGGGGCGATCGTCGGGATCGTCGGCATCGATGGCTGCCTCGAACGCGTCGAGATCGGCGTGCGCGGGGCCGCTCTCGATGAACACCTCCGTCGACGCCGCCCAGAGCATCACGACACGATCGACCTGCTTCTCGTCGCGGAAGCGGTTGATGTCCTCGCGGATCGCCTCGAGCATCGCCCGCTTGCCGATCGACCCCTTGGTGTTTCCGGCGTCGATGTTCTTGACGTACGTGCGGTCGAACGCCGCGGCCATCGGCCGCACGTCGCGCAGGGCGTCGGAGATCTGCTCGACGTGCTTGCCGGCATCGAGCACGCCGGCCCGCTGAGCGGCGACGTAGGCGTCGTCGGGGAACGGATCCCACGCCCCGAACACGATGTCGTCGAGCGGAGCGATCGGCGCGAAGTCCTTGATCATCGGGTTGCGGTCGTCGGTGCGCTTGCCGAGGCGGATCGTGTCCATCAGGGCGAGCGAACCGATCGGCTCGGCCAACCCGCGCTTGACCAGCTCGACCCCCGCGATGAGCGTCGACGAGACGGCGCCGAGGCCGACGGTGAGGACACCGAGGCGCCCGTCGGCGGGCTGCACGGACGGGGAGGGAGGTGTGGTCACGGGCTCTCTTTACCACTCGCCCTACCATCGACGCCCGTGACCGCGATCCTGATGGACGGCAACGCCCTGCGCGACGAGATCGTCGCCGCCCTGCGCGACCGCGTCGAGGCCGCCGGGTCGCCGCCCGTGTGCCTGGCGACGATGCTCGTCGGTGACGACGCGCCGAGCCAGCGGTACGTCCGCGCCAAGCACCAGAAGGCGGCCGAGGCCGGGATCCGCTCGCGCCACGTCGACCTGCCGCCGAACGCGACGCAGGGCCAGGTGGAGGCGGCCGTCGCCGAGCTCTCCGCCGACCCCGACGTGCACGGCATCCTCGTCCAGCTCCCGCTGCCCGACGGGCTCGACCCGGAGGGTGCGCTGGCGCTGATCCCGCCGGAGAAGGACGTCGACGGGTTGACCGAGCGGTCGATGGGCCGGCTCGTGCGCGGCCGGCCCGGCCTCGTCGGCTGCACGCCGCTCGGCGTGATCCGCCTGCTCGAGCGCTACGGCGTGGAGACCGCCGGCCGGCGAGCGGTGATCGTCGGGCGCTCGACGCTGGTCGGCCTGCCGCTCACGTTGCTGCTGGCCCGCAAGGGCGTGGACGCCACCGTGACGCTCGCCCACTCGCGCACCAAGGAGCTCGCCGAGGTGTGCCGTGAGGCGGACATCCTCGTCGCCGCCGCCGGCCAGGCGCGGATGATCACGGCCGAGCACGTCAAGCCCGGTGCGACGGTGATCGACGTCGGCGTGTCGCGCACCGAGACCGGCATCGTCGGCGACGTCGATCGTGATCCGGTGGCCGAGGTCGCCGGCTGGCTGACGCCGATGCCCGGCGGCACCGGCCCGATGACCATCGCCTGCCTGCTCGAGAACACCCTCGAGGCCGCTCGCCTCCAGGGTTTCGAGGTGTGACCTCCTCGGTAACCTGAGCGCGGAGTCATTGCTGGTGGGTGTTTTCTTCGTCGATCACGTGCAGGTGTCCGTGGCGTTGTCGCGGTTGCGTGCTGACGCACGCGACGCGTCGGCCGAGCCCGCCGTGACCCCCGTGACCGGGCTGCACGAACAGGGAGGGACCGGCGCGGCGTCGATCGCCACACTCAGCCGGACCATCGGCGACCTCGGTGAGGCGATCGGTCTCAACCTCGGCTTCACCGCTGCTGCCGCGGCCAACGTCGCCGCCAACGCGGCAACGGCCGACGGGTCCGGTCCCCGGTGATCCGCGCCGTCGCAGCTGGAACAGGCCGCCGCGCAGCTCGACGGGTTCGCCGGCAGGCTGGCGACGGCGGCCGAGAGCTTCGCCGCGATCCAGCAGCAGGCGATGGAGCATGCCTCGTCGCTCGCCGGGGGATGGGGCGGCCCGTTGCCGTCGGTGGTCGACACGGCCGCGGCGAACTACATCAGCCAGATCGACGGCGGTCCGATCAGTGACGCCGCGCCGGTCGTCCGGCGCTGGGCCGCCGCCGCCCGCGAGCTCGCCGCCTCGGCGCGCACCCTCGAACAGCGCCGGGCGCGCACCGTCAACGAGCTCGTCCACACGACGCCGGCCTCCATCGGGACCGGCCCCGAGGCCGACGCCCTCGCCGCCGCCCAGCGGCAGTCGCTCAGCGCCGACATCTCGTCCATCGATCGGCAGCTCGACCAGCTGCACCAGGACTGGACGCGGACGTGCTCGTCGTATGCCGGCATCGTCGACGGGTACACGGCAGCGATCCGGGTGCAAGCGGCAGCATCAGCGCTCACCGAGTTCGCCGCCGCTTCCCCCGGATCGTTCGAGTGGTTCGATCCGACGGCGATGGCGGGGTGGCTGGCGACGCTGACCAAGGAGCAGCTCGCCGCCCTGTTCGCCGACGAGGACATCGCCGAGGGCTGGTGGGCCTCGCTCTCGGAGGACCAGCGCATCGCCTTCGTCGCCGGCCAGCTCGACGGCATCGACGGGGTGATCGGCGAGGTCGTCGAGGAGTGGAAGGGCGAGCTCGACAGCGACGGATTGCGCGCCCTCTACACCGCGGTGGCGATGGCCAAGGCGGGCATCGACCCGGCGCTGTGGGATCCGACGAAGGGATTCGCCGCCAACGAGGAGACGGTGCACGCCGTCTACGACTATTACGCCTCGCTGTACCTCTCGGACCCGGACAAGTTCTGGTGGGCCGGCATGGCCTCGATGATCGGGCCGAGCTTCGTGGCCGGGATGGCCGACCTCAGCGACACCGGGGCGATGCTCGACGTGATCGAGCGGCTCTCCGAGGCGGGCGGCCACCTGCCGGGGATCCCCGGCTCGATCGGCGACGTCGCCGACCTCAGTGCCGAGGAGCTCGCCGAGGAGTTGAAGTTCTACGAGGTCACGCTGCTCTTGATGCAGAAGGAGATCTTCCTCGACATGGCCGTCGCCCACGAGGCCTACCTCGACGGCGGGATGGACGCCATCGAGCGGCTCTACGCCGATGACCCCTACTTCCGCGGTGCGGAGGCCGTGGCGGCCTGGCAGCGCATCGACGAGGGCGCGGCGACGGGGAACACCGAGCTGGTGGCAGAGGGCAACCGCGACCTCCTCTTCCGCGAGCAGCGCAACGTCATCGACGACGACTACCGGGCGATGTCGGCGCGGCCGGTCACCGGCGAGGTCTTCACCTACGTGTTCACCGCTGTGGGTGCGCCGTCGATCCCCGGCGCCGAGAGCTTCTCCGAGGTGTTCCCGATCAACGCCGAGGTCCGCGGCGGCACCGACGACGGGTTCTTCGGGCCGATCCGCGACGCGCTGCTGCCCGTCGAGGCCGAGGTCGCCGTTGGCACGGCCACGCCGCTGCCCGACGGGAACGTCGCCAACTTCGACGACCGTTGGGCGCTCATCGAGCAGGACACCCTGCCGGCGTACGTCGATCTGGTCGAGAACCATCCGGAGCAGGCCGCCGAGATCCTGTCCACGCCCGTCGCCGACCGGGTCGAGGAGTGGCGCATCGTCCACCGGATCGACGACATCGCCACGAACTGGGAGCCCTACGTCGACGTCGACGTGAGGCCGGACGGCTCGGTGTTCAGCGTGATCGGCGACGGCGCGTCCGCCCTGTGGGATTGGGCGAACGGAGGCAACGACGCCGGCCCGGCCGCGCCGGTCGAGGTGCCGACGGGCACCACGACCACCACCACGCCGACGCCGACGACGGTGCCGCCGCCTTCGGTCGACCCGGCCCCGCAACCGAGCCCGGAGCCGGGTCCGCCGACCGGGACGATCCCCGGCGGATGATCTCCGGTACGCCCGCCCGCCGGCTTGGCGCGCTCGCGCTGACGGCGACCGCCCTGCTCGCGGCGTGCACATCCGATGACGACGACGACGACGATTCCGGAGGCGACGACATGACCGAGCTGCGCTGGGACCTGCGCACGCCGACGACCACCCGCGAGCTCGGTTCGGACTCCGACGAGGTGATCAACGCGCGCGCGCCGCGAGGCGAACTGCTCGACGTGGAGATCGAGCTGCCCGGGCTGACGTATCGGGGCGCCTACGACATGGTCACCGCTGCCCCGACCCGCGTGGAGCTCTCCGATCCTGCGCTCCCGGTCGCCGACCTCACGCTGTACGACGTCGACGTCGACTCGGTGGACGGACTGCGGCCCATCCTCCAGCGGTTCGAGCGCGACTGGGGGTTCACGGCCGAGGACTGCGAGGAGGTCGGCGCCTTCCTGGCCGACGCCGAGTCGCGGATGGCGGCTGCCGGTGGCGACCCGATGCAGGTCGACTGGGGGTTGACCCAGGCCGTGAGCTTCGCCGGCGAACCCCGCAACGGCGTCGAACCGGGCATCGTCGTGCGCGTGCCGCCGACGGCGTTCTCCACGTACACGCTCTTGAAGTGGGATCCCGACGCCGGCTTCGACGGTGAGCGGGCGACGGTCGGCACACGCCGACGCGCCGGCGCCGACGGACGACGCGACACCGTGCACGTCGTGAGGCATCCTCGTTCCGGGTTGTGCCGAACCGCCGCGATCTGGCACACTGCTCGACGATGCGTCGAACCCTCGACACCACCTTCGACTCGCTGGTACTCATCCTGTAGCGCACCGGCCCCACCTGCCGCGTGCGCCTTCGACCTCCCGGAACCGGGAGGTCGATCGCTTTTTCAGCCCCGTTTCCACTGGAGGGAACCATGCAGCTCACCGGAGCCCAAGCGCTCATCAAGAGCCTCGAGCAGGAGTCGGTCGAGGTCGTCTTCGGCCTGCCCGGTGGCTGCATCCTGCCGGCGTACGACCCGCTGCTCGAGTCGACGATCCGCCACATCCTCGTGCGCCACGAGCAGGGCGCCGGGCACATGGCCGAGGGCTACGCCCACGTCACCGGGCGTCCCGGCGTCGCCCTCGTGACGTCCGGCCCGGCGGCCACCAACCTCGTGACCCCGCTGATGGACGCCTACATGGACTCCATCCCGATGGTCGCCATCACCGGCCAGGTGCCCACGCACGCCATCGGCAGCGACGCCTTCCAGGAGTGCGACACCGTCGGCATCACCCGCTCGGCGACGAAGCACAACGAGCTGGTGATGACCCCGGCGGAGATCCCCCTGGCGATCCGCCAGGCGTTCCACCTGGCGTCGACCGGGCGCCCCGGTCCCGTGCTCGTCGACGTGCCCAAGGACGTGCTGCAGCTGCCGATGGACTGGTGGTGGCCGACCGACGCCGAGGTGCAGGAGTCGCTGCCGGGCTACCGGCCGACGACGAAGGGCCACCCGCGGATGATCAAGGAGGCGGCGAAGATGATCCTCGCCGCCGAGCGGCCGGTGCTCTACGTCGGCGGCGGCGTGCTCAAGGCCCGCGCCGCCGAGGAGGTGCGCGAGCTCGCCGAGCTGACCGGCATCCACGTCGTCACCACGCTGATGGCACGCGGCGCCTTCCCCGACGACCACCCGCTGGCGCTGGGCATGCCCGGCATGCACGGCAACGCCACCGCCGTGACGGCGATGCAGCGCAGCGACCTGCTCATCGCCCTCGGCGCCCGCTTCGACGACCGCATCACCGGCAAGGTCGACAGCTTCGCCCCCGAGGCCAAGGTCATCCACGTCGACATCGACCCCGCCGAGCAGGGCAAGGTGCGCCGCCCGGACGTGCCGATCGTCGGTGACTGCCGCTACGTGACGGCGGAGATCGTGCGGGCGATCCGCGAGCTGCTCGACGGCGGGACCACGCAAGCCGACACCGGTGCGTGGAAGAGCCGCGTCTCCGGGTGGCGCGAGCAGTTCCCGCTGACGTACGAGCCGAGCGAGCCGGGCAACGCCCTGAAGCCGCAGTTCTGCCTGGAGAAGCTGCGCGACGCCGCACCAGAGGGCACCATCGTCGCCTCCGGCGTCGGCCAGCACCAGATGTGGGCGTCGCAGTACTGGCGCTTCAACGAGCCCTACACGTGGGTCAACTCCGGTGGGCTGGGGACGATGGGCTTCTCGGTGCCGGCGGCGATCGGCGCCAAGGTCGGCCGGCCGGACCGCACGGTGTGGGCGGTCGACGGCGACGGCTGCTTCCAGATGACGGCGCAGGAGCTGGTGACGGCGTCGGTCGAGCGCATCCCGATCAAGGTCGGCCTGCTCAACAACAGCTACCTCGGCATGGTGCGGCAGTGGCAGGAGATGTTCTACGACGAGCGCTACAGCGAGGTGTACCTGTCGCCCGACACGCCGGACTACGTGCGCTGGGCCGAGGCGATGGGCTGCGTCGGCATCCGCGTCGAGGCGCCCGAGGAGGTCGAGCCGGCGATCGAGAAGGCCAACTCGATCAACGACCGCCCCGTGGTCGTCGAGTTCCGCGTCGACTCCGGCGAGAAGGTGTTCCCGATGGTGCCCGCCGGCCAGAGCAACGATGCCCTGGTTCTCCCGCCAAGCCAGGAGCAGTGGAAGGACTCATTGAAGTGATGACGCACCACATCCTCTCCGTGCTCGTGCAGAACCGGCCGGGCGTGCTCGCCCGCGTGTCCAGCCTGTTCGCCAGGCGCGGCTACAACATCTTCTCCCTCGCCGTCGCCCCGGCCGAGCACGAGGGGATGAGCCGGATCACGATCGTGGTCGACGTCGAGTCGACGCCGCTCGAGCAGATCACCAAGCAGCTGTTCAAGCTCGTCGAGGTGATCAAGATCTCCGAGCTCGACCCGCGCTCGTCCGTCGAGCGCGAGCTGCTGCTGGCGACGGTGCGGGCGGCGCCCGAGCACCGCGGCCAGGTCGTCGAGCTGGCGACGATCTTCGAGGCCAAGATCCTCGCCGTCGGCCCGGAGGCGCTGACGATGAGCCTCGACGGCCACCCCGACAAGCTCGACGACTTCGAGGCGCTGCTCGAGTCGTATGGCATCGTGGAGCTCCAGCGCACGGGGCGCATCGCCCTGCCCAAGCTCGACCGCCACAACCGCCTCCGCGCGATCAAGGGAAAGACAGGCTGACCACCATGACCGCCAACGTGTACTACTCCGACGATGCCGACCCGTCGGAGCTCCGCGACAAGACCGTCGCCGTGATCGGCTACGGCTCGCAGGGCCACGGCCACGCCCTCAACCTCAAGGACTCCGGCATCGACGTCATCGTCGGCCTGCGCGAGGGGTCGTCGTCGATCGAGAAGGCCGAGTCGCAAGGACTCAAGGTGCTGCCGATCGCCGAGGCCGCGGCGGCCGCCGACGTCGTCATGCTGCTCGCCCCGGACACCGAGCAGAAGGCGATCTACGACGAGCACATCGCCGCCAACCTGGAGCCGGGCAACGCCCTCGCCTTCGCCCACGGCTTCAACGTCCGCTACGGCCGCATCGCCGCGCCCGAGGGCGTCGACGTGATCATGATCGCCCCCAAGGGTCCCGGCCACCTCGTGCGCCGGACCTACACCGAGGGTGGCGGTGTGCCCACGCTGATCGCCGTCGAGCAGGACGCCACCGGCCACGCCAAGCAGCTCGCCCTCGCCTACGCCGACGCCATCGGCGGCACCCGCGCCGGTGTCATCGAGACGACGTTCCCGGAGGAGACCGAGACCGATCTCTTCGGCGAGCAGGTCGTGCTCTGCGGCGGGCTGACCGCGCTCGTGCAGGCCGGCTTCGAGACGCTGACGGCCGCCGGCTACGCGCCGGAGATGGCCTACTTCGAGTGCCTCCACGAGGTCAAGCTGATCGTCGACCTGATGTACGAGGAGGGGATCGCCGGCATGCGCTACTCGATCTCCGACACGGCCGAGTTCGGCGATCTCACCCGCGGCCCGCGGATCGTCACCGACGAGACGCGCGCCGAGATGCGCCGCATCCTCGACGAGATCCAGGACGGTCGCTTCGCCGACGAGTGGATCGCCGAGAGCGAGGCCGGACGGCCCAACTACAAGCGCCTCCAGCAGGAGGGCAAGGACCACGCCATCGAGCTCGTCGGGTCGCGACTGCGGGCGATGATGCCGTGGATCAACGCCGGCAAGACCAAGGTCGCCGAGGCCAGCGGCGGCTGACGCGGGCGCCGCAACGTCGTGGGCGCGCATCGTTCGGCGGGAGGTGTGGGCGGTCGACGGCGACGGCTGCTTCCAGATGACGGCGCAGGAACTGGTGACGGCGTCGGTCGAGCGCATCCGATCAAGGTCGGCTGCTCAACAACAGCTACCTGGGCATGGTGCGGCAGTGGCAGGAGATGTTCTACGACGAGCGCTACAGCGAGGTGTACCTGTCGCCCGACACGCCGGACTACGTGCGCTGGGCCGAGGCGATGGGATGCGTCGGCATCCGCGTCGAGGCGCCCGAGGAGGTCGAGCCGGCGATCGAGAAGGCCAACTCGATCAACGACCGCCCCGTGGTCGTCGAGTTCCGCGTCGACTCCGGCGAGAAGGTGTTCCCGATGGTGCCCGCCGGCCAGAGCAACGATGCCCTGGTTCTGCCGCCAAGCCAGGAGCAGTGGAAGGACTCGCTGAAGTGACCGACCACCACATCCTGTCCGTGCTCGTGCAGAACCGGCCGGGCGTGCTCGCCCGCGTGTCCAGCCTGTTCGCCAGGCGCGGCTACAACATCTTCTCCCTCGCCGTCGCCCCGGCGAGCACGAGGGGATGAGCCGGATCACGATCGTGGTCGACGTCGAGTCGACGCCGCTCGAGCAGATCACCAAGCAGCTGTTCAAGCTCGTCGAGGTGATCAAGATCTCCGAGCTCGACCCACGCTCGTCCGTCGAGCGCGAGCTGCTGCTGGCGACGGTGCGGGCGGCGCCCGAGCACCGCGGCCAGGTCGTCGAGCTGGCGACGATCTTCGAGGCCAAGATCCTCGCCGTCGGCCCGGAGGCGCTGACGATGAGCCTCGACGGCCACCCCGACAAGCTCGACGACTTCGAGGCGCTGCTCGAGTCGTATGGCATCGTGGAGCTCCAGCGCACGGGGCGCATCGCCCTGCCCAAGCTCGACCGTCACAACCGCCTCCGCGCGATCAAGGGAAAGACAGGCTGACCACCATGACCGCCAACGTGTACTACTCCGACGATGCCGACCCGTCGGAGCTCCGCGACAAGACCGTCGCCGTGATCGGCTACGGCTCGCAGGGCCACGGCCACGCCCTCAACCTCAAGGACTCCGGCATCGACGTCATCGTCGGCCTGCGCGAGGGGTCGTCGTCGATCGAGAAGGCCGAGTCGCAAGGACTCAAGGTGCTGCCGATCGCCGAGGCCGCGGCGGCCGCCGACGTCGTCATGCTGCTCGCCCCGGACACCGAGCAGAAGGCGATCTACGACGAGCACATCGCCGCCAACCTGGAGCCGGGCAACGCCCTCGCCTTCGCCCACGGCTTCAACGTCCGCTACGGCCGCATCGCCGCGACCGAGGGCGTCGACGTGATCATGATCGCCCCCAAGGGTCCCGGCCACCTCGTGCGCCGGACCTACACCGAGGGTGGCGGTGTGCCCACGCTGATCGCCGTCGAGCAGGACGCCACCGGCCACGCCAAGCAGCTCGCCCTCGCCTACGCCGACGCCATCGGCGGCACCCGCGCCGGCGTCATCGAGACGACGTTCCCGGAGGAGACCGAGACCGATCTCTTCGGCGAGCAGGTCGTGCTCTGCGGCGGGCTGACCGCGCTCGTGCAGGCCGGCTTCGAGACGCTGACGGCCGCCGGCTACGCGCCGGAGATGGCCTACTTCGAGTGCCTCCACGAGGTCAAGCTGATCGTCGACCTGATGTACGAGGAGGGGATCGCCGGCATGCGCTACTCGATCTCCGACACGGCCGAGTTCGGCGATCTCACCCGCGGCCCGCGGATCGTCACCGACGAGACGCGCGCCGAGATGCGCCGCATCCTCGACGAGATCCAGGACGGTCGCTTCGCCGACGAGTGGATCGCCGAGAGCGAGGCCGGACGGCCCAACTACAAGCGCCTCCAGCAGGAGGGCAAGGACCACGCCATCGAGCTCGTCGGGTCGCGCCTGCGGGCGATGATGCCGTGGATCAACGCCGGCAAGACCAAGGTGGCCGAGCGCCGAGCGGCAGGCTGACCGAGCGTCCGCGAATCTGGGCGCGATTCGTGCCTGGGCGCGGATCGTCCCGGATTCCGGGACAGATCGCCGCCCAGATCTGCTCGGTCGATCTTCGTCGCGGCCTGCTCGGAGCATCCTCGCCGCTGTCTTCAAGAACGCCGCCGCGGTCGTGCGTCGGTGGCGGCTGTCGTCGTCGCCATGTTCCTCGGCCTGGCGTGGGTGGCGTTGTACTCGGCGGCGATCGCCCGGCGGCGGATCCGGCTGTGCACCGACCAGCCGATCAAGGTGCTGTGGGACACCATCGGCGCGGCGGGGGACCCGCCCAAGGATCAGTCGGTGAACTTCGCCATCTACGCCATCGTGCTGCTGGTGCTGGCGGCGATCATCATCCCGGTCGCCATCGGCCTCATCGTCAACGCCGCCGCATAGCTACCATCGCTCACCCATGAGCGAGCAATGGGGTTTCGAGACCCGTCAGATCCATGCCGGGGCCGCACCCGACCCGACGACCGGGGCGCGGGCGGTGCCGATCTACCAGACGACCAGCTACCAGTTCCGCGACACGACGCACGCCGCCAACCTCTTCGCCCTGGCGGAGATCGGCAACGTCTACACGCGGATCATGAACCCGACACAGGGGGTGCTCGAGGCGCGCATCAACTCGCTCGAGGGTGGCGTGATGACCGCCGTCGGCCTGCCCGGCACGCTCGTGCTCGGCTCCGGCCAGGCCGCCGAGACGCTGGCCATCCTCAACCTCGCCCACGCCGGCGACCACATCGTGTCGTCGTCGTCGCTGTACGGGGGCACGTACAACCTGTTCCACTACACGCTGCCGAAGATGGGGATCGAGGTCACGTTCATCGACGACCCCGACGACCTCGAGCAGTGGCGCTCGGCCGTGCGCGACAACACCAAGTGCTTCTTCGGCGAGACGATCCCCAACCCGAAGAACGACATCTTCGACATCGAGGGTGTGGCCGAGGTCGCCCACGCCGAGGGCGTGCCGCTGATGATCGACAACACCGTGCCCTCGCCGTACCTCATCCGCCCGATCGAGTGGGGTGCCGACATCGTCGTGCACAGCCTGACCAAGTTCCTCGGCGGGCACGGCAACTCGATCGGCGGGTCGATCACCGACAGCGGCAACTTCGACTTCGGCGCGTCCGGGCGCTTCCCCGGCTTCACCGAGCCGGACCCGAGCTACCACGGCCTGGCGTACTGGCCTGCGCTCGGCGCCGGCTCCTACGCCATCAAGGCGCGGGTGCAGCTGCTCCGCGACATCGGCGCGCCGATCTCGCCGTTCAACGCCTTCTTGATCCTGCAGGGGATCGAGACGCTCAGCCTGCGCATGGAACGGCACCAGGAGAACGCCCAGAAGGTCGCCGAGTACCTCGTCGGCCAGGGTCAGGTGCTGTCGATCAACTACGCCGGGCTGCCGGACAACCGCTGGCACGAGCGGGGCAAGAAGCTGAGCGGCGGCAAGGGCTTCGGCTCGGTGCTGGCGTTCGAGATCGAGGGCGGCCTGGAAGCCGGCAAGCGCTTCGTCGAGGCGCTCGAGCTGCACAGCCACGTGGCCAACATCGGCGACGTGCGCAGCCTCGTCATCCATCCGGCCAGCACGACGCACAGCCAGCTCACGCCCGAGGAGCAGCTGGCGTCCGACGTGCACCCCGGCCTGATCCGCCTCAGCGTCGGCATCGAGACCATCGACGACATCCTCGCCGACCTGGACAAGGGCTTCGCGGCAGCGAAGAGCTGATGCCGGAGACGTTCCCCGCCCTCCGTACCGTCGTCCTCGACGCCACCGAGGCGCGGGCACTTGCCGAGTTCTATCGCCAGCTCCTCGGCTACGTGTACCGACCCGGTGACGAAGCTCCGCCGGCCGGGCAGCCGGACCCTCAGGGCGAGGACTGGCTCGTGCTCAGGGATCGGGCCGGCGAGACGCGCCTCGCGGTGCAGTGCGTCGGCGAGCTGCCGGTGTCGACGTGGCCGGACTCGGGGGTCCCCCAACAACTCCACCTCGACACGACGGTCCCGGACATCGACGAGCTCGGGGTGCAGCGCGACCGCGCCGAGGCGCTCGGCGCGCGGATGCTGCTCGATCGGTCCACCGACCCCGACGAGCCGCTCTACGTGTTCGCCGATCCGGCCGGTCACCCCTTCTGCATCTTCGTCTCCCCGGATCATCCGAGCTGATGGCGACGTGGAGCGACTTCGAGCGCGAGCAGCCGGACTTCGCCGCGAGGGTGCGTGCGCTGTTCGACGTGGGCAAGCACAAGACGATCGCCACGTTGCGCGCGGACGGATCGCCACGGATCTCCGGCATCGAGGTCGAGTTCGCCGATGGCGAGCTCACGTTCGGGTCGATGCCCGACGCACGCAAGGGTGCCGATCTGGTCCGTGACCCGCGGTTCGCCCTGCACAGCCCGTCGGTCGACCCGCCGGAGGACGATCCGTCGGGCTGGAGCGGCGAGGCGAAGGTGGCCGGGCGAGCTGTCCTGGCCGGCGAGGTGGAAGGCGAGGCGTCGGGTCAGCTGTTCCACGCCGACCTCGACCAGGTGGTCGTGACCAAGCTGAACGACGCCGGCGATCGACTGCTCGTCGAGACGTGGAAGCCCGGCGCGTCCGTGCGCCGCATCGAGCGGGAGTGAGCTCGACGTTCAGACCAGCTCGGCGATGAGCTCGGCGGCGCGCGCGGCGCCGTCCGTCTCGACGTCGCGGTAGGTCGCCGGCTGGCCGATGCTGTCGACGATGGCAGCCGCCAACTGATCGGGATCGGTGCTGGCGTAGTCCATGCAGCGCCCGGCGCCGTAGCGATCGAGGCGGTGGCGGACGTGGAAGTTCTGCTCGAAGTGGTGCCCGAGCGGGAAGTAGAGGAACGGCCGCTTGGCGGCGGCCAGCTCCATGGTCGTCGTGAGGCCGCCCTGGATCACGGCCAGGTCGCAGACGCACAGGTGCCGGTACAGGCGGTCGACGTAGCCGTGGACCTCGAGACCGGGTCGGGTGGGGAACATCGCCGGGTCGATGCGCGGCCCGGCCACGGCGATCATGCGCAGCGCCGGGAGTTGCCGCTTGGCGATCGGGTACGCGGCGATCACCTTGTCGAGGAGGGCTCGCCCGACGCCGCTGCCGCCCACGGCGACGACGCACACCAGCTCGTCGTCGCGTAGCCGAGCTCGGCGCGCCAGGCCGGGACCTCGTCCGCCGTCGGTGGCGTGAACCCGGTGATGTAGCCGGAGAACGAGAAGTGCTGCTCGGTCCAGTCGCGGATCGCTGGCAGCTCGGCACCGAAGCTGTCGGCGACGATGTCGTCGGGGTTGCCGACGAAGATCGCCCGATCCCGGATCCACGGATATCGGGCGATGTGTTCGATCATCTCGGCGTTGTAGTCGGTGGTCAGGAAGGCCTCGTGCTCGCCGCCGTCGGGCATCGGCAAGAAGCCGACGAAGTCGGTCATCCACACGTGCTGGCCGCGTTTCAGCTCTGGGTTCTCGTGCCAGAAGTGGTCGACGTCCCATGCCTCGTCGCCGACGACGAGGTCGTACAGCCCTTCCTCGACGACCTCCTGGAACAGCATGAAGTTGGCGACCATGATCTCGTCCATGCTGCGCAGCGCCTGGAAGCAGTGGAGGTCGTGCTCGCTGGACTCCGAGGCGATGTGCGCGGACTCGTTGGCGAGCCAGCGACTGGCCGGGTGGATGTGCTCCCCCTCGGCCTCGAGCACCGTGGTGACGGGATGTTGGGCGAGCCAGTCGATCTCGCACGTCGGGGCGCAGCCGCTCGAGCTCCTTGGCGATCGCGACGTCACGTCGAGCATGTCCGAGCCCGATGGGCGAGGAGAGGTAGAGCACCCGCTTGGGTCTGCTGAGGCCTCGTGTCCACACCGTGGTTCTCATTGCTCGATCCCATCGACGAAGCGTTTGATGACGTGGTTGACGACCACCGGATCGCGAGCCAGCACGCCGTGCCCGCCGCCGGCGATCGTCACGAGCTGGCCCCCGGTGATCTCGGCGAGCGCTTGTCCATTGGCGTGGACCGACATCTCGTCCTTGTCGCCGTGAATGACCAGCACGGGCACCGAGACCCGTTCGCAGACGGCGCGAAACGGCCCGCACCCTGCCGGAACGAAGCCTTCGTCGGTGGCGACCAGGGTCGCCGGCTCGATCTCCAGACCCCAGCCGATGAAGTCGTCGATCTGCTTGGTCGAGTGCGGCTCGGGAAAGAAGCGGCTGAAGAAGAACTCGAGGAAGTCGGCGTATCCGCCCTCCATCCAGTAGTAGCGGTTGTACTTCGCCCACCCATCCGTCGACGACAGCCGCTCGCTGAACGGGTACTGGACGCGGTCGGCTGGCATGGGCGCCAATGCGATGGCCGGTCCGAGACAGACCACCCCGGGGACACGTGCCGGCTCATCGACGGCGACCTGAAGAGCCCACACTGCGCCCATCGAGAGTCCGGCGAGCACCGCCCGATCGGTGTCGGTGGCGTCGAGCACGGCGACGGTGTCGGCGACGTACTCCAGGTAGCTGTACGCGGACGGCTCCGTAGGACGATCCGACAGCCCACAGCCGCGCCCGTCGAACGTGACCACCCGGTAGTGGCGGGCGAGGTAGGGCACCTGGAACTTCCAGTGGCGCGAGTGGACGATCGACCACGTCGGCAGCAGGGCGATCGTCGGCTCGCCGGCACCGAACTCCTCCCAGTGCAGCCGCACACCGTCGCGCTCGACGTCCCCGTCCCGCACCGGCTCGAGCGCCCTCACGCGGCACTCCGATCGACGCACTGTGTGGCGATGAACTCGCGCAGTGCCCGGTTGACGAGGACCGGGTCGCGGCAGTGCGGCGCGTGGCCGCCACCCGCCACCGTGACGAGCGATCCGCCCGTCACGTCAGCAAGGGCGACCCCAGCGGCGTATGGCCGGATCGCATCCTCGTCGCCGTGGATGACGAGCACCGGTCGACGCACGCGCTCGCACACCGACCGGGTGCTCTCCAGGCCGCATGCGTCGAGGCCGTGGTGGGCGTCGACGAGTGTCGCCGGATCGATCTCCAGCCCCCACCCGACGCAGTCCTCGATCGCCTTGGTCGAGTGTGCTTCGGGGAACCACTTGTCGACGAAGAAGGTCAGGAAGTCCTCGTAGTCGTGGTGCCAGTGATGACGGTTGTACTTGGCCCAGCCCTCGGTCGAGTCGATCGGCTCGTCGAAGGGATGGACGGTTCGCTCGGCGTGCATCGGGGTCAGCGGGACCGCCGGGCAGATCGCCACGAGGCCACGGACGCGGTCGGGGTGATCGGCAACGACCTGCACTCCCCACAGCACGCCGCATGAGAAGGCGACGAGCACGGCGCGATCGGTGTGAGTGGCGTCGAGCACGGCGATCGTGTCGGCAGCGAACTCGAGGTGGGTGTAGGCCGCCGCGCCGACGGGGCGATCGGACAGCCCACAGCCGCGCCCGTCGAAGGTGATCACCCGGTAGTGGCGGGCGAGGTAGGGCACCTGGAACTTCCAGTGGCGCGAGTGGACGATCGACCACGTCGGCAGCAGGGCGATCGTCGGCTCGCCGGCGCCGTACTCCTCCCAATGCAGCCGCACACCGTCGCGCTCGACGTCGCCGTCCCGCACTGGCTCGAGCGCTCTCATCGACCGGGGTCCCCGTCGACGGCCGAGCGCTCCTCAGCAGCGCGGATCAGTTCACCGATGCGTCGCAGACCGGCGCGGATCGGCATCTGGTGACGGTCGAAGCCGAGCAGCAGTAGCGCCTCTGCGCCGATGAACGCGTTGACGATGAGGGCGGCCGCTTCGGCGGGTGAGAACGGGCCCAGTCCACCGAACTTGGCTGCTGCTTCGGTGGCGACCTCGTTGAGCAACTCGTACCAGCCAGCCAGCATCTCCCGCGTGGCAGCACCGATCTCGGGGCTGGACCACCCGGCGGCGATCATCTCCTGGAGGACGCGAACGTATCCCGACTCGAGGTCGTCCTCGAGGAAGTCGCAGGCCTGCTCGTAGCGACGCCAGAGGGCGGTGTCCTCGGCGTACATCGCGGCCTGGCGGAGGAGCCGACGCTGGTTCTCGGCTTCCAGGAGGGCGAGCACCATGCCGCCCTTGGAGCCGAAGTGGTAGTGCAACTGCGACAGCGGCACGCCGGCCTCCAGGGCGACCTTCCGCGTCGACAGCCCGGCGTAGCCGTCGCTGAGGAGCCGCGTGCGGGCGGCGTCGAGGATGACCTGTGACGTCACTGTCTCCGTCACCGGCACCGTCATCACGCCTCCTTCTCGGTCGACCGACCGAGATCAGTATCCCGCAATGACTTTGAAAGATCAAGATTGACAAGGCGTTCGACTGGCGCGAGAGTGTGAGTCGGTCGATCGACCGAATTCGAGAGGAGGTGAGCGGCCATGAAGCGGATCGCCGAGGCACTGAAGCGACTGAACGGGACACTCGCTCGGCGCTCCGACTTCGGCCGTCACACCGCCTCGTCGGTGACCATGTTGGTCGACGGGTTGCGTTGCTCGACCGAGGCCGGCGAGTGGACCATCGAGAGCGACCTCAAGCCGGCGCTGGGTGGAGACGGTTCCGCACCCACCCCGACGGCGCTGGTCAGTGCTGCGTTGGGCGCCTGCCTCGCCATGTGCTACCAGCTGCGGGCCGCGGAGCACGGAGTCGACCTGACCTCGGTGCGGGTCACGGTGGAGACCGACTCCGAGCGTCCGCGGGATGCTGCAGTGCGATGCGGCGGTACCGCCCGGGTTCACCGAGATCCGCTATCGCGTCGAGATCGAGAGCCCGGCTCGTCGGAGTGAGGTCGAGCGGATCGTCGACCTCGCCGACCGCCTCAGCCCCGTGCTCGACACCTTGACGAGGGCGAATCAGGCACGACGCACGCTCTCGATCCGCAGCGAGAGGGTCGCCTGACATGGACGTCAAGGTCCAGCGCTGGGTGCAGCGGCACGGATGGGATCGAGCCGTCAACTACTACCAGACGTTCTGGCGAGAGCAGCTTCGACCGGCGCATGAGCGCCTCCTGAGCGCGGCGGACCTCCGTCCCGGTCTGCACGTGATCGACATCGCGTGCGGCACCGGGATGGTGACGCTTCCCGCGGCGGTCGCCGTCGGGACGGGTGGTCACGTGCTGGCGACCGACCTGTCGCAGAAGATGGTGGACGACACGATGATGCGGGCGCAACTGGCTGGCCTCGCCAACGTCGAGGCCCGTCGCTGCGACGCCGAGCAGCTCGACACCACTGGGCCGTTCGACGTTGCGCTGTGCTCGCTCGGGCTGATGTACGTGCCGTCACCGCTGGCGGCGACGAGTGAGATGCATCGCGTCCTGCGCGCCGGCGGCGTCGCCGTCGCATCAGTGTGGGGTGAGCGGCGGCGCTGCGGATGGGCGGAGCTGTTCCCGATCGTCGACGCACGCGTCAGCAGCGACGTCTGCCCGATGTTCTTCGCCCTCGGCACCGGCGACTGCCTCGCCGCCGTCTTCGAGCGCGCCGGATTCACCGACGTCGCGCAGACCCGGCTGAGCGTCGATCTCGTCTACGCCGACGAGGCCGCCGCACTCGGCGCGGCGTTCCTCGGCGGACCGGTCGCCCTCGCCTACTCGCGGTTCGACGAGGACACCAAGGCCTCGGCGCACGACGACTACCTCGCCTCGATCGCCCCCTATCGGCACGGCGACGGCTACCGGGTCCCCGGCGAGTTCGTCATCGCGTCCGGCAGGCGGCCCTGATGCGCACACGTTCCACATCACAACCAAACCCACACCATGAAGGAGACATCCGATGACGATGACCGACACACCGATTGACAACGGCGTCAACACCGCCGCACTCCTCGGTGCCCGTGAGGCGCTGACCGCGGCCCCCGAGGCCGCCGAGTTCACCTGGCGCGCCACCTGCTCGTGGCAGAACGGCACCCACAGCCGCTCGACCGTGGAGAGCTTCTCGGGTCTCGGCCAGGAGCACTCCCACCTGTCGACGTTCAGCTTCGACGCCGACCATCCCGTTTGCTTCGCCTCGGAGGACCAGGGCGCGACACCGGCCGAGTACGTGCTCGTGGCACTGGCCAGCTGCCTCACCGCCGGCGTGGCGGCTGTTGCACAGAATCGCCAGATCCAACTCAGGAAGGTCACCGCCACCGTCGAGGGACAGATGAACGTGCTCGGCATCCTCGGCGCTGATCCCGACGTCCGCAACGGCTACCGCGACATCCGGGTGCGCTTCGACATCGACGCCGATGCCTCCCGTGAGGACATCGAGGCCGTCGTGGCGCAGTCGCAGAAGCGTTCGGCGGTCTTCGACGTCCTCACCAACCCGACCGACGTCGTCGTCGAGGTCGGCTGACACGCAAGTGTTCATCCCGGTCGTGATCGTCGGCGCCGGCCATGCCGGCCTGGCGATGAGCTACCGCCTCGCCGAGCGCTCGATCGACCACGTGGTCCTCGAGCGCGGCGAGGTGGCGAACTCGTGGCGAACCGAGCGGTGGGAATCGCTGCGGTTGCTCACGCCGAACTGGCACGCCCGGTTGCCGGGGCAACGTCACAACGGTGATGACCCGGACGGGTACATGTCGGTGGGCGACGTCACCAACCTGATCGCCGGCTACA
>CAWGJK010000023.1:0-29711 GCA_963822875.1 uncultured Acidimicrobiia bacterium
GCGCCGTACCGACGGCGTCGAACGGGTTCATCGCCGCGACGAGGCGGAAGCCGGGGTCGGCGAGGACGCGCCCCAGTCGCGGGACGTGCAGCTCACGCTCGCTCATCACCGTGATCAGCACGTTGAGCGTCTCCTCCGGCACCCGGTTGAGCTCCTCGACGTACAGCAGCGCTCCCTCGCGCATCGCGGTGACCAGCGGGCCGTCGACGAACACGTCGGGGTCGTAGCCCTCGGCCAGCACGCGCGCCGGGTCGAAGTGTCCGACGAGTCGTGCCGGGGTCAGCTCGGCATTGCCCTCGACGAACTCGAAGCCGACGCCGAGCTCGTCGGCGACGGCGCGCAGCAGCGTCGACTTTCCTGTGCCTGGCGGACCCTCGATGAGCACGTGGCGGCCGGCGTCGAGGGCGGCGAGGACGAGCTCGAGCTCGCGCCGCCGCCCGACGAGCCGTCCACTCAGACGCTCGAGCGCCGAGCGCCCATCACTCATACACCATGACGCCTCTGATGTTGTTCCCGGCGCGCATGTCGTCGTAGCCGTCGTTGACACCGTCGAGGGTGTAGGTCTTGGTGACCAGACCGTCGAGGTCGAGCTGGCCGTCGCGCCACAGCTCGAGCAGCTTGGGGATGTCGGCACGCGGGTTCGCCGAACCGAACAACGAGCCCACGACCTGCTTCTCCATCAATGTCAGGTCGAGCAGGCTGATGTTCGCCGACATCTCCATCGCGGGGTGGATGTTGGTGACGACGACCCGGCCGCGCTTGGCGGTGATCGCCAGCGCGCTCGCCAGTAGCTCACCCGAGCCGACGCCCATCGTCATGATCGTCTTGTTGGCCATCCGCCCCCACGACGCCTCGGTGATCGGCTCCAACGCCTCCTCGAGCGAGGCCGCGGTGTGCGTTGCGCCGAACTCCATCGCCTTCTCCCGCTTGTTCTCCAGCGGGTCGATGGCCCAGATCTGCTTGGCGCCGGCGAGCTTGGCGCCCTGGATGGCGTTGGCCCCGATACCACCGATGCCGACGACGGCGACGACGTCGCCCGGCGTCACCTCGGCGGCGTAGACGGCCGATCCCCACCCGGTGACGACGCCGCACCCGAGCAGGCAGGCGCGATCGAGCGGGATGTCGTCGTCGAGCTTGATGCAGCTGGCCTCGTTGACGACGGTGTGGTGGGAGAACGTGCCGATCAGGCACATCAGCCCGAGATCCTTGCCCTGGGCGTGGTGGCGGGAGCTGCCATCGCTGATCTGCTTGCCGACGCCCATCAGCGCGCCGAGGTCGCACAGGTTCTGGTGCCCGGTCGAGCACGACGGGCAGCGCCCGCACGAGGGGATGAAGCCGAACACGACGTGGTCACCGGGCTTCAGCCAGCTGACGTACTCGCCGACCTGCTCGACGACGCCGGCGCCCTCGTGGCCGCCGATCATGGGCAGCTCGAACGGCAGGTCACCGGTCACGAGGTGCTCGTCGGAGTGGCACAGCCCCGACGCCGCCATCTTGACGAGCACCTCCCCGCCCTTCGGAGCATCGAGCTCGATCTCCTCGACGCTCCACGGCGCGTTCAACTCCCACAGGATTGCGGCCTTCGTCTTCACAGTTGGTACCCCCCTGGTACTGCTCGATTCGGCGGACAGGCCGAATGTACCCGTGCGGTGTCAGGGCGGTAGCACCGGGTCGATCAGCGCCGACCAATCGACGTCCTCGGTCGAGCCGCCCTCTGCGCGCACGGCGGCGCGGCGGGCAGCGAGGTCGCCGGCGAGGGCGACGACGTCATCGCTGAGCAGGGCGGCGGCGTGGTCGCGCAGCCGGCGGGCGAGCGCCGGGCTGGCCCCACCGGTGCTGACGGCGATCGACAGCGGGCCGTTGCGGGCGATCGCCGGGAGGATGAACGAGCAGTCGGCGGGCTGGTCGGCAGCGTTGACCCAGATGCCGGCAGCCGTGGCGTCGGCGGCGACCGTGGCATCGACCTCGGCGTCGCCGGTGGCGGTGACGACCAGGCGCACGCCCTCGAGGTCACCGGGCTCATAGCGCCGTTCGTGCAGTTCGGCGACCGCTCGACCGGTCGAGCGCTGCTGACACGGACGTGGCGACGACCCGGACGCTGGCGCCGGCGGCTACGAGGCCGTCGACCTTGCGGGCGGCGACCGGCCCGGCGCCGACGACGAGCACCGGCACGTCGTGGAGATCCAGCCAGACCGGGTAGTCGAACGATCTCACGGAGAAATCCTCACAAAGTTGATGAAGTTACTCGGGATTTGATTGACTGGGGGCAGTGTTCGAGGATGCGCATCCCTTGGAGGTGCTCCGTTGGGCGGGTGCGGAGTTCGGTGACGGTCTGGTCGTGACCGCCAGCTTCGCCGACGCCGTGCTCGTGCACCTCGTCAGCCGGGCGATCCCCGACGCCGATGTCGTCCTCCTCGACACCGGGTACCTGTTCGCCGAGACCGAGTGGTACGCCGAGCGCCTGCGACGCGACCTCGGCCTGAACATGCGGGTGCTGCAGCCGGCGCAAGGCGCGGTCCCCGACCAGTGGATGACCGACACCAACGCCTGCTGCCACGCCCGCAAGGTCGAACCGCTGGAACGGGCGCTGTCCGGCAAGACGGCGTGGGTCACCGGCGTGCGCCGGGCGGACTCCCCGACGAGGGCCACCACGCCGATCGTGCACGACGACCTGCTGCGCGGCGTGACCAAGATCAACCCCGTCGCCGCGTGGAGCGACGAGGACATGGAGCACTACGCGGCGATCGAGCTGCTCCCGGCGCACCCACTCGCCGACCGCGGCTACCCGTCGATCGGCTGCTGGCCGTGCACCCGCCCGGTCGCACCGGGCGAGGACCCGCGGTCGGGTCGCTGGGCGGGCAGCGGCAAGACGGAATGTGGGTTGCACGCGTGAGCGTCGAGGACATCAAGCGGTCCAGCGGGTTCCTGCGCGGCGAGCTGGCCGAGGACCTCGTCGACGGCGGCGACCGCTTCGCCGACGACAGCACCGTGCTGCTCAAGTTCCACGGCATCTACCAGCAGGACGACCGTGATGTCCGCCGCGCCCGGGCGTCGCAGAAGCTTCCGCTCGACTACTCGTGCATGGTCAGGGCCTCGGTGCCCGGTGGCGCGCTGACCGGCGAGCAGTGGCTGGCGCTCGACCGTGTGGCCGACCTCGCCGACGGCACGATGCGCCTGACCACGCGCCAGGGCGTGCAGTTCCACGTCGTGCACAAGGGTGAGCTGCGCGAGCTGGTCGCCGGGATCAACGGCGCCCTGCTGACGACGCTGGCGGCGTGCGGCGACGTCGTGCGCAACGTCATGGGCTCCCCGTGGCCCGACGAGCGCCAGGCCGTCATCGGACCGCTGGTGGATTCCCTCGTCGCCCGCTTCCGCCCGCAGACACCGTCGTACTGGGAGCTGTGGGTCGACGGCGAGCAGGCCGTGACGGCGCAGCCGGCGCCGCTGCCGTTCCGTGGGCCGCGTGGTCGCAAGCGGTCGGCCGAGCCGATCTACGGCGACGTGTACCTGCCGCGCAAGTTCAAGATCACCGTCGCCTGGCCCGGCGACAACAACGTCGACGTGCTGGCCAACGACGTCGGCATCGTGCCCACGCTCGACGGCGGGCTGACCGGATCGGTGACCGGGTTCAACGTGTACGTGGGCGGCGGGCTCGGCATGAGCCACTCCCGCGAGGAGGACACGTACCCGCTGCTGGCGCAACCGCTCGGCTGGGTCGAGCCCGAGCACGTCGTCGACGTCGTCGAGGCGATCGTGACGACACAGCGTGACTTCGGCAACCGCAAGGATCGCCACCGCGCACGTTTGAAGTATCTGGTCGAGTCCCGAGGGATCGAGTGGATACGGACGGAAGTTGGCCGGCGGGTCGGGTTGCAGATCCACCCGCCGGCCGAGCTTCCGGCGTGGCAGCCGGAGGAGTACCACGGCACACGTGACGGCGTGATCGGCCTGCCCGTGCCGTCCGGCAAGATCGCCGACCGCGACGGTGTCGACCTGCGTACGGCGCTGCGCTCGGTGGTCGCCGACGGACTGGTCACCAAGCTCACCGTCACCGCCCGTCAGGACCTGCTGCTGCACGGCATCGAGCCGGGGCGCCTCACCGAGGTGGAGGACCGGCTGCGGGCGCACGGCGTGCCGCTCGCCGGCGACGTCAGCGCGCTGCGGCGGTTGGCCATCGCCTGCCCGGCGTTGCCGACGTGCGGCCAGGCGCTCGGCGAGGCCGAGCGGGTGCTGCCCGACCTCGTGACGCAGCTGGAGAAGGTGCTCGCCGACACCGGCAACGGCGACACCCCGATCCGCCTGAACATGACCGGCTGCCCCAACGGGTGCGCCCGGCCGTACACGGCCGAGATCGGCATCGTCGGGCGAACGAAGACGACGTACGACGTGTACGTCGGCGGTTCGGCCGTCGGTGATCGGCTGGCCGAGCGCATCCGCGCCGACGTGCCGCTCGACCAGATCCCCGCCGTGCTCGCCCCGGTCCTCGCCCGCTACGCCGACCGTCCCAGTGGCGACGCGTCGTTCGGCGACTGGGCCGCAGCCACCGGTACGTCGACCGTGGCGACGTGGCTCCCCGAGCCCGTCGTCCGCCGCCGATCTGGGCGGGATTCTGCTCTGGGCGGGAATCGTCCCGGAATCCGGGAAGGATCCCGCCCAGAAGTCGGGACGGCGCCGTCGTGAGCCGCGTGTGGCTCGTCGGCGCCGGTCCAGGCGACCCCGACCTGTTGACGGTCCGGGCCGCCCGACTGCTCGCTTCCGCCGAGGTCGTCGTGCACGACGCCCTCGTCGGCACCGGTGTGCTCGGCCTCGTCCCCCCGGAGGCCGAGCTGATCGACGTCGGCAAGCGCCCCGGGCGCCCTGTGCCCCAGGAGCTGATCTCGACGCTGCTCGTCGAGCTCGCCCGCGCCGGCCGGCGGGTCGTGCGGCTGAAGGGCGGTGACCCGTTCGTGTTCGGCCGTGGCGGCGAGGAGGCGCAGGCCCTGCTCGACGCCGGCATCCCGTTCGAGGTCGTCCCCGGCGTCACGTCGGCGGTCGCCGCCCCCGCCGCAGCGGGCGTGCCGGTGACGCATCGTGGGGTGTCCGCCGCCTTCACCGTCGTGACGGGTCACCGCCGCGCCGGCGAGCCCGACGTCGACTGGCGGGCGCTGGCCCAGGTCGGCGGGACGGTCGTCGTGCTGATGGGCGTCTCCCAGCGGGCCGTGATCGCCGCCGAGCTGATCGCCGGCGGGCTCGACCCGGCCACACCCGTCGCTGCCGTTCGCTCGGCGACGACGTCGGACCAGGTCGTGGCGCGGTGCCGGCTGGACGACCTCGCCACCACGCCCGTCGAGTCGCCGGCCGTGATCGTGATCGGCGCCGTCGCCGCCTTCGACCTGCGCGGCTCAACGCTCGATCGGGAACTGCATCAGGAACTTGCCCAGTAGGTCGTCGATCTGCTTGCCCCGCTCCGTGGGCTCGTAGTCCGGCCGCAGGTTGAGGGTGAACTCGCGAGCCAGCACCATCATGACGCGCTCGCGCTCGGCCATCGTGGGGTCGCCCGACTCGACAATGGATTCGAGCAGCGTCGGGTCATCGCGAGCCAGCACCTCTCGGAACAGCGGCGCACTGAGAGCATCGGTCATCGCGGACCTCGCCAACCGCGTTCGTGACGTCGCGTAGGCCGTGACCAGCAGACCGGCCTGGTTGAGGACGACCGTCGCGTTGCTGCCGACGTAGATGTAGGTGTCGTTCTTCGCCTGGTATTCGACCAACGTCGGGTACCGCACGGCATCGCGAACCGCGGCCGGCGAGACGCCGACTCCGTCCTTGTTCATGACTCGCTCCAATCCGTGTTTGGTGTAGCCGGTGATCGATGTCGGCGCAACGACGGGTCTCGACGCCGGCATCGGTGAACTGGCCGTCCTGGCGCCGGCGGTGGAGAGGCCGCCGCTGGTCGCTTTGCTGAACCGTCCGGCGGCGGCGACACCGGCGAGGATGATCTCGCCCATCACCACCCCGTTGGTGTCGGTCAACTCGACCGGGTCGATCCAGTAGTGCTCGCCGTCGCGTTGCACCTCGACGGCGCCGGTGTCGATCATCTCGTGGTACTGCTCGATCAGGTACAGCCGGGCCAGCCAGTCCCACTCGCGACGGTCGTCCAACGTCCGCAACTCCTCGGGCAGCACGTCGAGCTGGTAGTCGAGATGGGCGTCATAGTGCGACAACTCCATCGCCACCGAGGCGGCTGCTTCGTTGACGAACCCCTGGAAGAACTCGCGCTCCTCGTCGCTGAACCCGGCGACGATCGGGGCGATCAACGCCGTGTTGGCGCGGATCCGCTCGAGCACGGGCATCCAGTCGGTCTCCAGGTGCAGTTGGGCGAGGCGCACGATGCGCATCGCCTCGACGGCGGCGGGGTCGTCGCAGCGGATCTCGGCGAGGTCGTCGACGGCGCGGCGGGTGTGACGCCACAACTCCTCGACACGTTCAGGGTCGTACGCCAACCGAGTCATCGGATCCTCCTCGACCCCCATGGGTGTCGCGAGGAACCGGAAACGGAAAAGCGTCTACGGCCGGGGCGGGCGGGCGAGGCCGCGGTAGCGGAGCGGGCGCTCCTGCAGTTCCTCGTCGAGGTGGGCGGCGAAGCCGGCGATGCGGGCGACGGCGAACAGGGGCACGTCCGCCGGCAGGCCACCGACGAACGACAGCGCCCCGACGCCGAGATCGACATTGGGCTGGCGCATGATGCGATCGCTCGTCTCGGCGCGCAGATCGTCGACGACGTCACGCCGACCGGCCGCGTCGGGCAGCAGCGCCACGGCCTCGAGCAAGGGGGCGAGCCGTGGATCCTCGCCCTGGTAGATCTTGTGGCCGAAACCGGGCAGGCGCTCTCGCGCCTGCAACCGCCGGCCGACCGCCGCGCCGGCGCCGATCTCCTCGCACTCGACGAGCAGATCGTGGACTTGTCGCGCCGCCCCTCCGTGCAGCGCGCCCTGCACCGTCGCCAGCCCGGCGGCGAACGCCGGGTACGGGCCGGTCCACGTCGAGCCGGTGATGCGCACGGCGAGCGTGCTCGTCGCCAGCTCGTGATCGGCGAGCAGCACGAGCGCCCGATCGAGCGCCGCGGCCAGCGGCCCCGGCGACCCCCAGCACGTGGCGAGGCGGGCGGCCACACCGCCTGCGCGAGCCGGCCCACCGAGCACGGTCGGCACGACGCCGAGCAGCCGGCGCGCCGCGGCCGGCGGGTCGTCGGCCGGGTGGTGGGCGCCGAGGGCGCTCGCCGTGGCGACCATCGCCGGGACGCCGTTGCCGCCGTCGACGGCACGCGTGACGGCGACGGCCAGGGCAATGTCGGCCGGTTCGGGCGCGGGCCACTCGACGCTCGTCGGCAGTGAGCTCGTCCACAGCAGCTCGGCGACCTGCTCGTACGTGCACGTCCTCGCCAGCTCGGCGACGTCGTGCCCGCGGTACCTCGGCCCGGACTCGTCGAGCGTCGTCACCCCGGTGACGATCTGCACGTCGAGCGACGGCTTCGGCTCGGAGTCCTGACGCCGCGTCCGTGCAGCCAGGACCTCGATGTCGTCGAGGGCGTAGAGCGACGTGCGCCCGTCGATGGCCACCGTGCGCGAGACGAGCCCTCGACTGACGTAGGCGTAGAGCGTCGCCTTCTGCACCCCGAGCAACCGGGCCGCTTCGCCGGCGCGGACGTATCTGCTCACGATCAACAACGTAGTGCATCTGTCAACATTGATTGAATCAACATTGATGAATAGCGTGCATCCAGTCACGATTGAGGTCATGAGCAACCTCATCGATGTCCCCGCCGGCCTCAACGGCGTCGCCGTCACCGACACCTCCATCGGCGACGTCGACGGCGAAGCGGGCTTCTTCCACTACCGCGGCCACGACGCCACCGACCTGGCCCGCCACCACTCGTTCGAGGAGGTCTGGCACCTCGTCGCCGTCGGGCACCTGCCCGACGATGGCGAGCTGGCGGCGTTCCGCGCCGAGGTCGCCCGCCATCGGGTGCTGCCCGCATCGGTCGTGCCCGTGCTCGGTCCACTGGCGACGGCGACGGGGCCAACGCTCGGGCGAGTACGCGCCGCCCTGTCGATCGCCGCCGACGAGCTGGGTCTGCGGCCACTCATCGACATCGAGCCGGACGAGCGTGCCGCGCAGGCGCTGCGCGTGTCCGCGGTGATGCCGACGATCGTCGCCGCCCTCCACCGGGTCAGCCTCGGCCTCGATCCGCTCGACGGCGGCGCCGAGCTCGGCCACGCCGCCGCCTACCTGCGCGCTGTCACCGGCGAGACGCCCGACACCGACGCGGCGCGTGCGCTCGAGCAGTACCTCATCCTCACCATCGACCACGGCTTCAACGCCTCGACGTTCACCGCGCGCGTCGTGGCGTCCACGGGTGCCGACCTCGCCGACGTCGTCGGCGCCGCCCTCGGCGCCCTCGCCGGCCCGCTCCATGGCGGCGCACCCGGCCGCGCCCTCGACGCACTCGACGCCATCGGGCCGCCGTGTCGCACCGAAGGATGGGTCGCCAACGAGCTCGCCGCCGGGCGGCGGATCATGGGCTTCGGCCATCCCGTCTACCGCGCGCCCGATCCGCGCTCCACGTTGCTGCGGGAGATCGCCACACGGCAGGACGGCGAGCTCGTCGACCAAGCCATCGAGATCGAGCGGCGCATCCTCGACTACCTCCGCCACGTCAAGCCGGATCGCCCGCTGCCGAGCAACGTCGAGTTCTTCGCCGGTGTCGTGATGGCATCGGCCGGCTTGCCTCGCGCCCTGTTCACCCCGACGTTCGCCGTCAGCCGCACCATCGGCTGGACGACGCACGCCGTCGAGCAGGCCGCCGTCGGCAAGCTGATCCGGCCGAGCGCTCGGTATGTCCAGAGCGGCCAGGACCCAGTGCCGTACACACTCAGCCACTGACGTCAGGAGATCGCGGGTGTCCTCGTGGATGATGTCGTGACGAACGCCAGCTCCTGCACGGCGCGTGTCATCGCCACGTAGAGCAGGCGGGCGCCGCGCGGCGTGTCGCCGAGGATCTCGTCGGGCTCGACGACGACCACGCCGTCGAACTCCAGGCCCTTCACCTGCTCCGGCCCGAACAGCGGAACCTCACCGTGGTGCAGCTGGTGGAGGTGGTCGACGGCCTGCAGGCCGGCGCCGTCGAGAGCCGCGGCGATCGCGCCATGGTGATCGAGCGGCGCGACCACACCGGTGAGGCGATGGCGATGCTTGACCGCCGCGGCGACGGCCGCCACGGTCGCCGCGAGCTCGCTCGACGTCGTGTGCGTCCACGCCGGCGCGCCACCCTCGACGCGCACGCTGCGGCTGGCGCTGGCGTCGACGCCGGTCAGCGGCAGCAGGCGATTGGCGATGGTGAGGATCGGCTCGGGAACGCGGTAGCCGATCGTCAGCTCGGCGATCTCACCGATGGCGGTCGGATCGCCGGCCAGCGACGCGAACACGTCGACCCACCGCTCCTGGCCGGCAGGCGCCGTCGACTGGGCGACGTCGCCGACGAGCGTCATCGAGGCCGCGGGACTGCGCCGGCCGATCACACGCAGGGCGACGGCCGAGTGGTCCTGGGCCTCGTCGACGACGACGTGGCCATAGACGAGTGGCGGCCCGTTGAGCACGCAGTTGGCTTCGTCGACGAGCAGCTGATCGGCGGCGGTCCACGCCCGCCTGCGACCACGCGGGCCGGGGAGGAGGCGGTCGACGAGGCGGATCGGCTGCTGCGTCGGCCACGCCGCATCGAGCGCCTTGCGCAACGGGCCGGCGTCGGGCCAGGCGTCGTCGCGGTCGGTGCGCCGGCGCACCTCCTGCTGGGCGATCGCCCGCAACCGCAGGCGACGCTGGTTGAACGGGACGACACCGGTTGCCGCCCGATCCAGCCACTCGGCGAGCTCGTCGCGAGTGAACACGATGCGCCGGGCGCCGATCGGCACGACGACGTCACCGTCGGGTGCCGTGACCGCCAGCATCGCCGCCAGCTCCAGCTCGGCGAGCATGCCGGCGTCGCCCTTCGCCCGTGCCGCCTCGGGGTCGTCGGTGCCGGTGATGTCGACCTTGGGGACGCAGAGGTCGAGGACGGTGCACTGGCGCACACTGCGCTCGCCGAGCGACGGCAGGACGTTGCCGATGTAGTCGAGGAAGGCGCGGTTGGGGCCGATCACGAGCACGCCGTCGCGGGCGAGGCGGCGGCGGTGTTCGAACAACAGGTAGGCGGCACGGTGCAGTGCCACCGCTGTCTTGCCGGTGCCGGGGCCACCCTGGACGACCAGGATCTGGTCGATCGGGGCGCGGATGACGAAGTCCTGCTCCGCCTGGATGGTGGCGACGATCTCGCGCATCGCCCCGGTGCGCTCGGCGCCGATCTCGGCGAGGACGGGGTCGGGGATGCCGCCGGCGACATCGGCGGCATCCGGGTCGTCGAGGTGCTCGTCGAGGTACGCGGTGATCTCGCCCTCGTCGAGCGTGAACCGCCGGCGCAGGTCGACGCCGAGGGGGTCGGCGGCGGTCGCTCGGTAGAACGGCGCGGCGATCGGCGCCCGCCAGTCGACGACCACCGGGTCGTGGCGATCATCCTCGATGTGCCGTCGCCCGATGTACCACTGCTCGGGCCGCGGGCCGTCGCTGGTGTCGATGCGCCCGAAGAAGTCACCCGCGCCCGGAGCGTGGAGGTCGTCCAGCGCCTCGCCCACCGTCACCTCGACGTACTCGGCCGTGAACTTGTCGGCCGCGCTCTGCGGGTCGACCCGCTCGAGCCGCTCGATCATCCGGTTCCGCGCGGCGCGCGCGAACCGCAACTGGTCGCGCTCTGCGGCGAGCTCGGGAAATGCACTCGATTCCATGTCTGTGTCGTCTGCGGATCGCTCAGCGATCCCCATCATCGTCAGAAGCCCACCAGCGTCCCGTGCTCGAGGCGGAGGAGGAGGTCGGCGCGCTCGAAGGCGACGGCGCGGTGGGAGACGGCGAGGACGGTGAGGCCAGCTGCAGCCAGGTTGTCCCAGAGCTGCAGCTCGGTCTCCACGTCGACGGCGCTCGACAGGTCGTCGAGCACGACGAGCTCGGGGCCGTGGACCAACGCCCGCGCCGTCGCCAGGCGCTGACGCTGGCCGCCGGACAGGCGAAGGCCACGTGGCCCGATCAGCGTGTCCTCGGCGTCGGGCAGGGCGGCGACGTCGTCGTACACGGCCGCCAGCGTCAGCGCCCTGGCCAGATCGTCGGCCGGCACCGGACCGAGACCGACGTTGTCGCGCACCGAGTCCGACACCAGTTGCGGGACCTGCGGCAGGAACGCCGCGTTCGGCGGCACCAGGAACGCCGCACGGTCCTGCAGCAGCTCGCCGTTCCAGCGCACCTCGCCGACGAAGTCGGCCTGCCACGAGAGGCCGAGGATCGCCCGCAGCAGTGTGCTCTTTCCGGAGCCGACGGCGCCGGTCAGCACGACGAACTCACCACGGTCGAGCTGGAACGAGACATCGTGCACGCCGATCAGGCCGGGATAGGTGGCCGACAGGTTGCGCACCTCGAGGCGCTGCAGCGGCACCCGCTCGGGGCGGACCGTCACCGGCCGCACGCCACGCTGGCGGCGCTCCAACGGCAGCATCCGCGGCTGCACGGTGTTCGCCGTCGCCCGCTCGGCGACGAGCTGACGCATGCGTTCGACGGCGACCGTCGCCTGCTTCTTGCGGGCGAGAACTCGCCCGACCATCCGCGGCAGGAAGCTGAGCCAGCCGAGGTAGGCGACGAACAGCGCCAGTGTTCCGACATCGAACGTCCCGGCCGCCAGGGCCCCGGCACTCACGAGGAGCACCAGCCCGAGTCCGACGTCGGCGGCGCCCTGGCTGAAGGCGAACACCCCCTCGTCGAGCACGCGGTCGCGCACCGCCGTGCGGCGGCGCTCGTCGACCAGCACGCGGAGCCGGGCGAGCATCGCATCCGACGCGTGGTTGACCTTCACCGTCGTCGCCGCCGCCATCAGGTCGCCCACCAGCCCGGTGACCGCGGCCGTGGCCTCGCGGTCGGCTGCACGGTAGGCCTTGACCCTGCCGTCGAGGGCACGGGTCGCCAGCACGACGCCGGCGAGTGGCAGCAGCAGGACGAGCGCGGCGCGCATGTCGGCGGCACCGAGCAGGAAGCCGGCGAGCACCGTGAACACCAGCCCTGCGGTGACGTCGACCATCCCGTCGACGAGCTGGGCGACGTCCTCGGCATCGTCGCGGAAGTGGGTCAGTGCCTCGCCCGCCGAGCCGACCGGCTGTCCGGCCTCGGGTCCCCCACTCGCCACCTGCGCGGTCAGCAGGTTGGCGCGCAGCAGGGTCTGCATGTGGATCCAGGCGCGCGTCCACGTCACCGCGCCGTAGTGGACCGACGCCATGCGCACCGTCTCGGCGATGGCGACGGCGAGCGCCCACCAGTACACGGCGGTGGTGTCGCCGTCGGACAGCGCTTCGAAGCCGCGCGCCAGGAAGTAGCCGGTGAGCGCGGGCATGGCGAAGAAGAACACGAACGCGCCCCAGCCGAGCCAGAACGAGCGCGGCTCGTGCTGGCTGACTCGCCACGCCACGCGCCAGATGCCGAGCTCCTCGCTCATGGCACCGGCTCCTTCTCCCGTTCGAGCGCCAGGTCGAGCAGGTAGCGCCAGCGGCTGTGTCCCTGCGTGGCGAGCACCTCGCGGTCGTCGTGCTCCACGACGCGGCCACGGTCGAAGACGATGACCTCGTCGACCATCCGCAGCGTCGACAGCTTGTGGGCGATGATGATCGTCGTCCGCCCGGCGAGCAGCTCGCCGATTGCCGCCTCCAGGCGCTGCTCGGTGACCGGATCGATGCGCGCCGTTGCCTCGTCGAGCACCACCAGGTCCGGCTCGCGCAGCCAGACCCTGGCAAGGGCGAGCAGCTGCGACTCGCCCGCCGACAGGCCGGCGCCGCGCGCGCCGAGTGGGCGATGGATGCCGCCGTCGACGAGCGCGCCGAGACCGGCGCGGCGCAGCGCCTCCTCGACGGCCACGTCGGTCGGCTCCGGATCGAACAGCGCCACGTTCTCGCGGATCGTGCCCTCGAAGAGCTCGACCTCCTGGGGCACGAGGGCGACACGACGACGCAGCTCGGCCAATGGGATGTCGGCGACGGGCACCCCGCCGAGCGACACCGTGCCGCTCGTCGCCTCGACGAGGCGCAGCAGCAGGCGGGAGAACGTCGTCTTGCCACTTCCTGTCCGGCCGACGACACCCACCGATCTGCCGGCGGCGATGTCCAGGTCGATGTCGCGCAGGATCAACTGCTCGTCGTCGTCGGCGTAGGCGAACGACACGCCGCGGCAGGCGATGGCCAACGCGCCCGCCGGCGGCACGGCGACGCCGTCGTCGACGATGGCCGGACGGACCTCGAGCAGGTCGATGACGCGCACCATCGCCCCGTTGGCCTTCTGCACGGTCTCCAGCTGGTGGACGAGCTCCTCCAGCGGGCGCTCGATGAGCAGCACGTACTGGAACAGCAGGAAGGCCGTCCCGACCGTGATCGCGCCGTTGGCGACGAGTGCGGTGCCGACCACGAGGGCGAGCACCGAGCCTGCCGTGATCGCCCCCTGCACCGCCCACCACAGGCGGATGAACGCCCGCTGGCGGCGCACCGAGCTCTCCAGCGCACCCGAGCTGTCCTCGACGAAGCGCCACATGGCGTGCACGCCGGCGCCGTTGGCGCGGAGGTCCTCGGAGGCCGTCAGACGCTCCTCGATGCCTCCGTACAGGCGGGCGGTGGCGGCCATCTCGTCGGATGATTCGCTGATCGCCCGGTGGCGCATGGCCAGCAGCACGGCGACGGAGCCCGCCAGGTAGAGCGCCAGGCCGATGCCGAGCCACGGTTCGAGCACCGTGAGCACGACGAGCATCCCGGCGATCAGCAGGACGCCGCCGACCGCCTTGGGGACCACCTGGCCGAGGAAGTCGGACACCGACGTGACGTCGCCGTCGACGCGGGAGATCAGCTCGCCCGGCGTGTGCCGGCGATGGAACTCGTGGTCGAGGCCGAGCACGTGGCGGGTCATGCGCAGGCGCAGTTCGTTCGTCGTGCCCCACGCGGTGATCGTGGCGTAGCGGATGACGACGACGGCGATGACCTGCGTCGTCACGGCGATGGCGAGGAACGCCAGGGCGAGTCGGACGAACGTCGCCGTGTCGGCGCCGGCGGTCGCCTCGTCGACGATCTTCCGCACGACGAGCGGACCCGGCCAGCATCAGCGCCGAGCTGACGCCCAGGAGCGCGCCGAGGACGACCCAACGGCGAGCGTCGGGCCGCAGGAGGGCGATCAGGGCGCGCCCGCGCGACGGGGTCGTTTCCGGCACGGATCCATCATCCCGCCATGGCCGATTGGCGCCAGGGTGGGTTTCGATACGCTCGGCGCATGGAAACCGACACCGCGACGCTCGTCGCCGACGAGGCGACCGACGTTCAGGAGGACGAGCTGCTGATCGAGGAGCTCCTCGTGGAGGAGATCTCCATCGACGGCATGTGTGGTGTGTACTGACGGATGCTCGACCGCCGGCTGACGCTCGACCCGCAGGTCGCCCTGCGGCCCGAGCCGTTCGGCGCGCTCGCCTACCACTACGGCAACCGGCGGCTGATCTTCCTCAAGCACCCCGACGTGGTGCGCGTCGTGGGGGCCCTCGCCGACCACGACTCGGTGGCCGACACGCTGCGGGCGTGCGAGATCGCCGAGGCGCGCTGGCCGGTGTTCGTCGAGGCGCTGGAATCCCTCCTTCGGTCTGGATTGCTCCGTGAGCCCGCGCTCGCTGGTTGAGCAGCTCAAGGGCGGCCTCGACGCCCCGATCTGCCTGACGTGGGAGCTGACGTACGCCTGCAACCTGGCGTGCGTGCACTGCCTGTCGTCGTCGGGGCGGCGTGACCCGCGCGAGCTGTCGACGGACGAGGCCAAGGCCGTGCTCGACGAGCTGCAACGGCTGCAGGTCTTCTACATCAACATCGGCGGCGGCGAGCCGATGATCCGGCGCGACTTCTTCGAGCTCGTCGGCTACGCCGTCGACCACGGCATCGGCGTCAAGTTCTCCACCAACGGCACCTATCTCGACGCAGTGGCTGCTGGGCGGCTGGCGGCGATGGACTATCTCGACGTGCAGATCAGCCTCGACGGCGTCGACGCGCCGACGAACGACCACGTGCGCGGCGTCGGGTCGTATGCCGCCGCCCGGCGGGCGATGGATCACCTCGCCGGCGCCGGCTTCGGCCCGTTCAAGATCTCCGTCGTCGTCACGCGGCACAACGTCGACCAGCTCGACGCCTTCAAGGCGCTGGCCGACTCCTACGGCGCCCAGCTGCGGGTCACCCGACTGCGCCCGTCCGGCCGCGGCGCCGAGTCGTGGCACGAGCTGCACCCGACGAACGCCCAGCAGCACCAGATCTACCGCTGGCTGCTCGCCCACGGCTCCGACGTGCTGACCGGCGACTCGTTCTTCCACCTCAACGCGCTGGGCGAGCCGCTACCCGGGCTGAACATGTGCGGGGCCGGCCGGGTCGTCTGCCTGATCGACCCCGTTGGCGACGTCTACGCCTGCCCGTTCGTGATCCACGACGAGTTCCGCGCCGGATCGGTGCGCGACGACGGCGGGTTCACGCGGATCTGGCGGTCGAGCGAGCTGTTCCTGTCGCTGCGCGAGCCGGCGTCGGCCGGGGCGTGCGCGAGCTGCGGCAGCTACGACGCGTGCCAGGGCGGGTGCATGGCGGCCAAGTTCTTCACCGGCCTGCCGCTCGACGGCCCCGACCCGGAGTGCGTCAAGGGCCACGGCGAAGCGCTGCTCGCAGGAGTCGGCGCAGTCCCCCGCCCGGCCATGGACCACAGCCGCCCTGTCCGCTTCCTCCACCGTTGACACCCATCCGAGTGTTCGGGACCATCCGAGTGTCGAGCGTGCGGACGCCGGTCCCCTGACCCTCGGATGGACTTCAACACTCGGATGAAGCTGCTGGAACCGCTCGCGCTGGGGCCGAGGACGGCGCCGAACCGGGTGATGTTCGGGCCGCACGTGACCAACCTCGGCGACGATGACCGCTGCTTCACCGCCCGCCACGTCGCCTACTACGAGCGGCGCGCGCGGGGTGGTTGCGGGACGATCGTCGTCGAGGGGGCGAGCGTCCACGAGTCCGACTGGCCGTACGAGCGGGCGCCCCTGGCCGCGCGCGCCGAGCCGGGCTGGGCGGCGATCGTCGCCGCCTGCCGGCCACACGGCGCGCTCGTCCTCGCCTCGCTCGACCATGCCGGCGGCCAGGGCTCGTCCGCCTACAGCCAGGCGCCGCTGTGGGCGCCGTCGCGCGTCCCCGAGGTCGCGTCCCGCGAGGTTCCCAAGTGGATGGAGCCCGAGGACATCGCCGCCGTCATCGACGGGTTCGCCGCCGCGGCCCAACGCGCCGTGGCGGCCGGCTGTGACGGCGTGGAGATCAACGCCGGCCAGCACAGCCTCATCCGCCAGTTCCTCTCCGGCCTGACCAACCACCGCGACGACGAGTGGGGCGCCGACCGCTCGCACCTCGCCAGGTCGGTGATCGGGGCAGTGCGCCGGGCGATCGGGCCCGACGCCGTCGTCGGGCTGCGCCTGTCCTGCGACGAGCTGGCGCCGTGGGCCGGCATCACGCCCGAGATGGCACCGGGGCTCGCCGCCGAGCTCGTCGACGTCGGCGTCGACCACCTCGTCGTGACGCGTGGCTCGATCTTCTCGATCGAACAGACCCGTCCCGACTTCCACCAGCCGGCCGGCTTCAACGCCGACCTCGCCGCTGCCGTCAAGCTCGAGGTCGACGTGCCCGTCGTGCTGCAGGGCTCGGTTGTCGACGTCGGCCAGGCCGAGTGGGCGCTCGGCGGGTACGACGATCCGCCACGCTGCGACGCCGTCGAGATGACCCGCGCCCAGATCGCCGACCCCGACATGGTCGCCAAGGTGCGAGCCGGCGAACCTGAGCGCATCCGGCCCTGCACCCGCTGCAACCAGACGTGTCAGGTGCGCGACGCCCGCAACCCGCTCGTCACGTGCATCGGCGAGCCGACCTCAGGACGGGAGACGGAGGACCCCGACTGGTACGCGCCGACGAACGCGGCCACGCGACGTGTCGATCATCGGCGGCGGTCCGGCCGGCCTGGAGACGGCACGGGTCGCGGCGACCCGCGGCCACCGCGTCGTCCTCGTCGAGCGAGAGACGGACCTCGGCGGGATGGCTGCGGTCGCCGGTCCCAACGGTGCACTCGTCGACTGGCTCGCCCGCGAGGTCGAGCGCCTGGGTGTCGACGTGCGCACCGGCAGCGACGACGTGCCGCCGGGCACGGCGGTCGTGCAGTGCACCGGATCGATCACCGGGATCCGCGAGTACGAGGTCGCCGACGGGGCGGTCGTGATCGACGTCGCCGACCTGCGCCGCGGCGCGGCGACGCTGCCCGACCGCGGCGACGTCGTCGTGTACGACCCGATCGGCGGGCCGATCGGTGTCGCGCTCGCCGAGGAGCTCGGCCTGCGAGCCGACCTCGTCACCCAGGACAACATCGCCGGCAACGAGCTGGCCCGCAGCGGCGACCTGGCACCGGCCAACGTGCGCCTCGCCCGCGCCGGCGTGCGCATCGAGAGGCGCGCCCTGCTGTTGCGCGCCCAGTCAGAGGGTGTCACGGTCGGCGACCGCTACTCGGGGGCCGAACGGCTGCTGCCCTGCGCCGCGCTGGTCGACTGCGGGTTCCGCCTCCCGTCAGCGCCGATTCCCGGCGCCGTCGCAGCGGCGGGCGACTGCGTGGCACCGCGCACCGTCCACGAGGCGATCCTCGAAGGTCGCCGCGCCGCCCTTGCGCTCTAGTCCGGGTGGTCGCGGAGGGCCAGGCGGGCGGCCGACCGGCCGCACAGCCCGTGCACGCCGGCGCCCGGCGGGGTCGACGCCGAGCACAGGTACACCCCGGGCACCGGCGTGCGCCACGGCCGCGGCGAGGCGACCGGGCGTGTGGCGAACTGGCGCCAGTCGGTGACCCCGCCGGTGATGTCGCCGCCGAGGTAGCTCGGGTTGTACGCCTCGAACGCCATCGCCGTCATCGCATGGCGGGCGATCACGACGTCGCCGAACCCAGGGGCGAAGCGCTCGATCTGCGCCTCGATCGGCGCCGTCATGTCGACGGTCGATCCGGACGGGACGTGGCAGTACGCCCACAGCGTGTGCTGCCCGTCGGGCGCCCGGTGGGGGTCGAACAGCGATGACTGGGCGACGAGCACGAACGGCGCCGCCGGGTGCTCGCCGCTGGCCACGGCCGCCTCGGCCGCGGCGACCTCGGCCATCGTCCCGCCGACGTGCACGGTGCCGGCATTGGCCACGGCGGGGTCGGACCACGGCACCGGTTCGGACAGGGCGTAGTCGAGCTTGAACACGCCGGGCCCGTGGCGGAAGCGCTGCCAGCGCCGCCGAGCCCGGGCCGGGAAGCGGTCGCCGGCCATGGCGACGAGCTGGCGCGGCACGATGTCGGCGAGCACCACCGTCGACGTCGGCAGCTCCCCGAGATCCTCGACACGGTGATCGCAGACCACCTCGCCGCCGTGCTGGCGGAGGATCGCCACGAGGGCGTCGGAGATCGCCTGCGACCCGCCCTCCGCGCAGGGCCATCCCACGAGGTGGGCGAGCGCGCCGAGCACCAGGCCCACGCCGGTCGTCAGCGGACGGTCGAGCGGCAGGATCGAGTGCGCCGCCAGGCCGGCGAGCAGCGCCGCGGCGCCGTCGCCCTCGAACCGGCGCCGCCCGAGCGACGCCGCCGGGCGCATGCCGTCGAGGCCGAACCGGGCCAGGCGCAGCGGGTGGCGGGGCAACGACAGCGGTGCCGTGAGGTCGTCGATGACGGGGAGCCCGCCCTCCGTCAACGGCGCCATCAGCCGGCGCCAGGCTGCACCGTCGGCGCCGAGACCGGCCACGGTGTCGTCGACCGAACGGTGCAGCAGCGCGGCGCCGCCGTCGAGCGGGTGGGCCAGCGGGATCGTCGGGTGGCGCCAGCGCACGCCGTGCTCGGCGAGCGGGAGGTCACGCAGCGCCGCCGAGCCGATGCCGAGCGGGTGGATCGCCGAGCAGACGTCGTGGCGGAAACCGGGCTCGGTGAGCTCGGCCGTCCGGCATCCACCACCAGGGGCGGATGCGGCCTCGAACACGACGACTCGGCGGCCGGCCTGGGCCATCGTGATCGCTGCGACGAGGCCGTTGGGGCCGGCGCCGATGACGACGGCGTCGTACTCCGTGCCCCGCGACATGGCGAGGAACCGTATCGACGGCGCGACCGCGCCGGTACCGTCGTGCCGCATGGTCCTGCGGCGGGTGGTCTCGTGTGGCGTTGTCCTCGCCCTGGTCGCCGGGTGCAGCGGAGACGACTCGGCCGACCCCACGACGACGTCGCCGGCAACGACGTCGACACACGACCACGACCACCACGACGACGACGACGACCACCACCACCACGACCACGACCACCACGGCGGCACCGCCGGCCACGACCACCGTGGCGCCGACGACGACGCTCGTGCCGGTCGTCGAGGCCGCCGCCTACGCCGTCTACGACATGCGCTCAGGTCAGTTCCTCGCCTCCAACCAGGCGGACACGCCGCTGCCCGTCGCCAGCCTGATCAAGTTGCTGGCCGCCCAGACGGCATATGTCGCGGGTCAGCCGACCAGGGTCGTCGTCGCCCCGCCGGGTCTGCTGATCGATCCGGAGGAGTCGCGCATCGGCATCACCGAGGGCCAGGAGCTGCCGCGCGACCTGCTGACCCGGGCGATGCTCATCGTCAGCGCCAACGACGCGGCGAGGCTGCTGGCGCTCGACATCGCCGGCGGCGAGGCGCAGTTCGCCGAGCAGATGAACCAGATGGCCGGAGGGCTCGGTCTGACGAACACCCACGCCGTGAACGCCACCGGCCTCGACGCCGAGGGCCAGTTCTCGACGGCCAGCGACATGACCCGCCTCGCCGCGCTGTTGATGACGAACGCCACGTTCCAGCTGACCGTCCGCCGCACCGACGCCGTGCTCAACGGCATCTCCTACCCGGCCACGAACGACCTGCTGACGAGCTATCCCGGCGCCGACGGGATCAAGACAGGTCGCACGACCGGCGCGGCGTGGTGCATCGTCGCCTCGGCGACACGCGGCAACCGGCGCATCATCGCCACCGTCCTCGGCGCGCCCACCGAGGAAGCCCGCAACGCCGCCGCCACGGCGCTGCTCGACTGGGGGTTCACGCAATGACGACAAAGCCTGTCGGCGAACGACCGCACATGCCGGACTACGGCGTCGACACGGACGAGTGGTCGGCGCTGCCGTGGTCGTGGGCGGCGGAGAAGCTCGGTGCTGGTCGCAACTACTGGATCGTGACGGCGACGGGTGAGGGCCGGCCGCACGTCATGCCGACCTGGGGCGTGTGGGACGACGGCGAACAGCGCTTCGCCTTCTCGTGCGGTCCGCGCTCGCGCAAGGCGCGGAACGTCGCCGCCAACCCGCAGATCGCCGTCGCTGTCGACGACACCGTCGAGTGCCTGTCCGTCGAGGGGCGGGCGGAACGGGTCGTCGACGACGCCCGAGTCGCGACGTGGATCGAGCGCTACCTCGCCAAGTACCAAGCGCTGGCTGCCGGGCTGAGCGCCGACTTCCTCCGCCAGAACCTGATGATCGAGGTCGTCCCCGAGCGCGCCTTCGCCGTGATCGAGCGCGAGGAGGAGTTCGCCACCCGCGCCACACGCTGGCGCTTCTGACCCGCCTTGCGGGTGGTGGTGCCACCACCCCCCACTCACACGTGCTGGCGCGGTGGTCGCCGGCACGCCGAACCGTGATCGTGTGGGGGATGAAAACGAGACACCTCACCACACGGGTCGTGCTCGCGGCGGCATCGACAGCTCTGCTCCTCGGAGCCACTGCCTGCGGCGACGACGACGATGACGACGCAGCGACCACCGAAGCGCCCGCGGCGACCGAAGCTCCTGCCGCGGACACCACGGCGGCAGCCGCTGGCACGACGGCGCCGACCGACCCCGCAGCGTTCTGCGACGCGTTCGTCGCCGCCAATGCTGCGGCGATGTCCGAAGACCCGGCCATCATCGGCCCGGCGTTCGACGCAGCCATCGCCACGGCGCCCGCCGACATCAAGCCCACGGTGGAGACGCTGATCGCCAGCTCCGAGGAGCAGGGACCGGAGTTCGAGACGGCGTATGCCGAGACGGTCGGCTACGTGAAGGGGAACTGCGGCTTCAACGAGCTCAACGTGACGACCAAGGAGTACTCCTTCGAGGGCATCCCCCAGGAAGTGCCGGCCGGCAAGGTCGTCGTCACCATGGACAACCAGGGCACCGAGTTCCACGAGGTGTTGATGCTCAAGGTCAACGACGGCGTCACCGACACGGCCATCGACCTGCTCTCGCTTCCCGAGGAAGAGCTGATGACGAAGGCCTCGTTTGTCGGCGCCACGTTCGGTCCTCCGGGGGCCGAGTCCTACGGCGTCGCCGATCTGACGCCCGGCCGCTACATCGCCGCCTGCTTCCTCCCCCAGGGCGCCACGCCCGAGGTGATGGCGCAGATGGAGGGCCCGGAGAGCAGCACGCCACCCGAGGCCGGTCCGCCGCACTTCATGGCGGGCATGGTCCAGGAGTTCACCGTCGCCTGAGCGAGCGCGGCGGGATCACGACCGGCTGGCGCTGGAAGCGCCAGTCGGTCGTGACGCGTCCGCTGTACCGTGACCGACCATGCCGGAGCACCTGCCGTGAGAGCGCTGCTGTGTGGGGTGCGCGGGTCGACCGCCGCGCCGGGTGCAGCGTTCGCCGGCGTCGGCGGGCACACGTCGTGCGTCGCCATCCCCGTCGACGGAGGGCGTTGGCTCGTGCTCGACACCGGCACCGGCCTGCGCCGGCTCGGCGTCGAGCTCGACGGCCAGGCGCTGCACGGCTCGATCCTCTACAGCCACCTCCACTGGGACCACACCCAGGGCCTGCCGTTCCTGCCCAACGCAGACCGCGATGATGCGGAGGTCGCGGTCTGGGTGCCCGTCGAGGCGGACGGCGAGGACGCCCTCGAAGTGCTCTCGCGGGCGATGTCGCCGCCGCACTTCCCGATCACGCCCGACCAGTTGCGCGGGACGTGGACGTTCGAGGCGATGGTGCCCGGCCGGCGGAGCATCGAAGGCGTCGACGTGCTGACGCACGACATCGCCCACAAGGGCGGCCGCACGTTGGGTCATCGGCTCGACGCCGGCGGCGGCAGCCTGGCCTACATGCCCGACCACTGCCCGTCGATCGCCGACGCCGATCAGATCGACCGCGATGCGCGAGCTCGTCGAGGGGATCGACGTGTTGGTCCACGGCGGCGGGTACGTCGCCGCCGAGCGGTCGACAGCCGAGCGCTTCGGTCACGCCGTCATCGACGACGTCATCGAGCTGGCGCTCGCCGGCTCGGTCCGCAAGGTCGTGCTCGTCCACCACGCGCCGGCACGCACCGACGAGGAGATGGACACGATCGAACGCCGCCTCGCCGACGCGCCCATCCCCGTCGTCATCGGCCGCGAAGGCATGTGGATCGACACCGCTAACGGAGGCGGCTGACGGCCTCCAGCGCGGCGCCGGCGAGCTGCTCGGTGTTGGACTTGAACATCTCCAACTCCTCCGGGCCGAGGTCCTGATCGCCCATCGCCCCGTGCAGGTAGCGGGCGTAGACGCCCTCGCCGATCACGGCCAGGCGCCACGAGGCGAAGGCGACGTAGTAGTCGATCCCGGAGACGTCACGACCGGTGCGTGTGGCGTAGCGCTCGAGCAGCTCGGCGTAGCTCGGGAACCCTTCGGCGCCCGACGGGTCGTTGTGGCGCCCACCACTGCCACCTGGATCGGTCCAGTACACGCCGAGGTAGCCGACGTCGGCGAGGGGGTCGCCGAGCGTGCACAGCTCCCAGTCGAGGACGGCGGCGATGCGACCGTGCTCGGGATCGACCATGCAGTTGCCGAAGCGGTAGTCACCGTGGGCGATCGTCACGCCGTGCTGCGGGGGGATGCGCGCGGCGAGGCGCTCGGCGACCTCGTCGATCGCCGGCAGCTCACGGGTCTTGGAGTTCGCCCACTGCGTCGTCCATCGCTTCAGCTGGCGCTCGATGTAGCCCTCTCGCCTGGCGAGGTCGCCGAGGCCGACGGCGTCGACGTCGACGTCATGGAGATCGGCGAGCACGTCGATCAGGTCGTCGCTCACCTTGGCCCGCTCGGGCACGCCGATCAGATCGGCCTTGTCCGGGCTGTCCAGGACGACGCCGTCGATGTAGCCCATCACGTAGAACGGCGCACCGTTGACGTCGGTGTCGGTGCACAGGCCGTACGCCGGGGCCACCGGCACGGCCGTCGGGCCGAGGGCGGCGATGATGCGGTGCTCACGCGACATGTCGTGGGCCGTCGCCAGCACGTGACCGAGCGGCGGGCGGCGGACGACGAAGCACCGGCCGTCGGCACCCGTGAGGGCGAACGTCAGGTTCGAACGGCCCCCGCCGATCAGCGTGGCGTCGAACGGCCCGACGGCACCGTCGACGTGCTCCTGCAACCACCGGCTGACAGCGTCGAGATCGAGCCCTTGCAGCACCGCGTCAAGGTAGTGGCGGGCGGGGTTCATCCGAGTGTCCGGTGTGCGGACGCCGGTCATCCAGCACTCGGATGGGCCGCAACACTCGGATGGTCGGAGAGGGAGGGTCAGCCGGGGCGGCCGACGGCGACGACGCTGCCCCAGTTGACGGCGGCGACGGTGACGGTGGTGCCGCTGTTGCGGGCGTGGACGTGCTGGCCACCACCGAGGTAGATGCTCACGTGGCTGATCGGTGAGTAGAAGAACAGCAGGTCGCCGGGTTGTGCCGCTTCCTTGGGGACGTTGGGCACGCTGTCCTGCTGCGAACGCGATTGGTGCGGCAGGGACACGCCTGCCTGCGCCCACGCCCACGAGGTCAACCCGGAGCAGTCGAACGCCACGCCTGGCTCAGCGGTGGCGTACTGGTAGCCGACGCCGACCTGCGTCAGCGCGGCGTTGATCGCCGTACCCGCGCGAGACGACGCGGCGGGGATCGCCGGTGCTGCCGGGGCAGGCCTCGGCGCCGCGGCGACCGCAGCGACCTCGCCGCCGCCGCCACCGCCGCCGCTGTTGCCGCCGACGGTGTCGGCCGTTCTCGCCTGTGCCTGCGCTTGAGCCTGCTGGCTGGCCGCGGCCTGGCGGGCGACCGCCTGCTCGGCGTCGCGCTGCATCCGCTCGTACGACTCGCGGGCGCGGCGCTCCTCTTCTTCCTCGATGCGCCGGCCCAGCTCGGCCTCGGCCTCAGCGCGCGCCTCGCGGTACTCGGCCTTCTGCTCGTCGGTGGCCTGCTTGGCCTCCTCGACCTGCTCCGCCTTGGCGGTCGCCTCGTCCTGCTTGCTCTCGAGCGCCTCGCGCTCGTCCTGCAGGTCGGCGATCGCCTGGTCCAGCTCGTCCGTCGTCGCCGTGCCGGCGCTCAGCGCGACGCGCGACAGCTGATCACGCTCCAGGGCGTCGGTGACCGCCGAGGAGTCGGAGAACATCGCCCCGAACCCGTTGGTGCCGGCGCCCATGTACGCCCGCACGGCGACTTCGGACAGCTCGCCACGGAGGGCGGCGACCGCGGCCTCCTGCTCGCTGACGCGCTGCGCCGCAGCGGCGACCTCGGCGTCGATCTGCTTCAGCTCGTCGAGCGCCGTGACGTAGTCCTCGGCGAGGATGTCGGAACGCTCCTCGAGCCGCTCCAGCTCGTCGGTGATCTGCTCGACGCGCGCCCGCTGGTCGTCGACGGGATCGGCAGCGGCAGGCGTCGGGGCGGCGGCGGTGACCACGATCACCGCGGCGGCGGCGACAGCGGCCCGCCCAACCCGGGAGAGGCGGAAGGGCATGACCGCGGCGAGTGTAGCCGGACATTACGAACCCGTTGCAACACCCGTCACACAGTGTTCACACGGGACGCGTGTCCCTCACTCCCATTCGATGGTGCCGGGTGGCTTCGACGTGACGTCGTAGACCACCCGGTTGATGCCAGGCACCTCGTTGATGATCCGGTTGGAGAGTCGCTCGAGCACGTCGTAGGGCAGCCGCGCCCAGTCGGCGGTCATGGCGTCGTCGCTGGTCACGGCACGCACGATGATCGGGTGGCCGTACGTGCGCTCGTCGCCCATCACGCCGACCGAGCGGATGTCGGCGAGCACGGCGAAGGACTGCCAGATCTCCCGCTCCAGCCCGGCGGCGGCGATCTCGGCCCGGACGATGGCGTCGGCCTCCTGCAGCAGCGCCACCTTCTCTCGCGTGACCTCGCCGATGATCCGTACGGCCAGGCCCGGGCCGGGGAACGGCTGCCGCCACACCATCTCGTCGGGCAGGCCGAGCTCGTGGCCGAGCCGGCGGACCTCGTCCTTGAACAGGTCGCGCAGCGGCTCGATCAGCCGGAGGCGCATGTCCTCGGGCAGCCCGCCGACGTTGTGATGGCTCTTGATCACCGCCGCCGTGCCGTCGGCGCCGCCGGACTCGATGAGGTCCGGGTACAGCGTGCCCTGGACGAGGAACTCGGCCTCCACGAGGCCGCCGGTGTGCTCCTCGAAGACGCGGATGAACTCGTCGCCGATGGCCTTGCGCTTCGTCTCGGGATCGGCGACGCCGGCGAGGCGGTCGAGGAAGCGGTCGGCGGCGTCGACGTGGATCAGCTCGATCCCCATCGTGCGCCGGAACGTGTCGGTGACCTGCTCGCTCTCGCCCTTGCGCATCAGCCCGGTGTCGACGTAGATGCACGTGAGCTGGTGGCCGACGGCGCGGTGCACGAGCGCCGCGGCGACCGACGAGTCGACGCCACCGGAGAGCGCGCACAGCACCCGCCCGTCGCCGACCTCGGTGCGGATCCGCGCCACCTGCTCGTCGATCACCGACGACATCGTCCAGTCCGCCGGGCAGCCGGCCCGCTCGTGCAGGAACCGCCGCAGGACGCCCATGCCGTAGGGCGAGTGGACGACCTCTGGGTGGAACTGCACGCCGTAGATGCGCCGGCCGTCGGACTCGAGCACGGCGACGGGTGCGTCGTCGGTGGCCGCCGTGGCGGTGAACCCGGCGGGGACCTCGGTGATGGCGTCGAAGTGGCTCATCCACACGTCGTGGACGTCAGGCGCGTCGTCGGGCAGCACCGTCGACGGGGCGGTGCGGCGCAACTTCGCCCGGCCGTACTCGCCGCGCATCCCCCGGCCGACCGTGCCGCCGAGCTGCTGGGCGACCAGCTGGGCGCCGTAGCAGATGCCCAGGATCGGCACGCCGAGGTCGTAGATCTCCGGGTCGAGCGACGGGGCACCCTCGACGTGCACGCTCTTCGGACCACCCGACAGGATGAGCGCGGCGGGTTGGCGGGCAGCGACCTCAGCGGCCGTGATGCGGTTGGGCACGATCTCGGAGAACACCGCCAGCTCGCGCACGCGGCGGGCGATGAGCTGGGCGTACTGGGCGCCGAAGTCCACGACGAGGACGGTCAAGCCATTGATCGTAGACAGCACTGGTAGAAACCAGCGGGATGTCGCGGTGGCTGATCGTCGTGTTCGTGGTCGTCGCCGTGTTCGTGCCGGCGGGTGCCATCGCGGCCCGTGAGACCAGCCCGCCCTCCACGGTCGTCGACAACGAGTTCATCCCCGACGACCGCGACCTGTCCGACTGCATCAGCGCTGTTCCCGAACCAGGCTGCGGCAGCGAGGGACGCAGCGGCTGGCGACAATGGCTGATCTTCGGCGCCCTGGTCGCCGGATTGTCGTTCATCGCGTGGCGCGTCGTACGGTCCGCTCGCCGCACACGGAGGAGCACATGAAACCCGACGAGTTCCGCCAGCACGGTCACGAGCTGATCGACTGGATCGCCGACCACCTCGAGGGCCTTGACTCGCTCCCGGTGGCGCCCGCCGTCGAGCCGGGCGACGTTCGCCGGCGGCTGCCGGCCCACCCGCCCACGCAGCCTGAGCCGTGGAACGCCGTGATGGCCGACATCGACGAGATCATCGTCCCGGGGATCGTGCACTGGCAGCACCCCGGCTTCTTCGCCTACTTCCCGTCGAACACGACGTACCCGTCGATCCTCGGTGAGCTGCTGTCGGCGGGGCTCGGCGTCCAGGGCATGAGCTGGGTCACGTCGCCGGCGTGCACCGAGCTGGAGACGCTGGTGATGGACTGGATGCAGGAGCTGCTCGGCCTGCCCGAGCGATTCCGCTCCGACAGTGCGACCGGTGGTGGCGTGATCCAGGGGACGGCGAGCGACGCCACCCTGGTTGCCGTCCTGGCCGCCCGCTGGCGGGCGACCGGTGGGGCGGTGAACCACGACGGCGACACGACGAGGCTCGTCGGCTACGTGACGGCCCAGTCCCACTCCAGCGTCGAGAAGGGCCTGCGTGTCGCCGGCATCGGCACCGACCGCGTGCGGGTCGTCCCCCACGACGAGTCGTTCGCCATGCGGGCCGATGCACTTGCAACGATGATCGAAGAGGATCGCGCGGCCGGACTCATTCCATTCTTCGTGTGCGCAACGCGAGGCACGACGTCGTCGATGGCGTTCGACCCGACGCCCGCCATCGCCGAGGTCTGTGGCGCTGCCCGGATCTGGTTGCACGTCGACGCGGCGATGAGCGGGATGGCCGCACTGGAGCCGGAGCTGCGCTGGGTCAACGACGGCATCGAGCTCGCCGACAGCTACTGCACCAACGCCCACAAGTGGATGGGCGTCAACGTCGACTGCAGCATGTTCTGGACCGCCGACCGGCTGTCCCTGCTCGGCGCGCTGAGCATCCTGCCCGAGTACCTGCGCTCGGCCGCCGCCGAGGCGGGCGCGGCGATCGACTACCGCGACTGGCAAGTTCCCCTCGGCCGGCGCTTCCGCGCCCTCAAGGTGTGGATGACGATCCGCCTGCACGGCGTCGAGGCGATCCGCGAGATGATCCGCCGGCACGTCGAGCTCACCGAGCGGCTGGGCGTCGAGATCGACAAGGACGACCGATTCGAGATCGTCGCCCCGCACCCGCTCAACCTGGTGTGCATCCGCGCCGTCGCCGGCGACGCCGTCACCGACGAGCTGATCGAGCGGGCCAACGCCACCGGTCAGGTGTTGCTCACCCGGACCGTGCTCGACGGCCGCAGCGTGCTGCGCATCTCCATCGGGTCGCGGTCGACGGAGTGGACCCACGTCGAGTCGCTGTGGCGGCTCCTCCAATCGCTGCACCCGTGAGCTCTGTGTCGTCTGAGGATCGCTGGACGATCCTCAGCGTCGTCAGAACGAGTTTCGGCCGGTCGCAGTGAGGAGGTCGACGAGCATGTGCGCGGTGGCGCCCCACACGGTCTCGTCGTCGAGCTCGAAGAAGTGCAGCAGCCGGTCGGTGGGGGTGGTGCCCCAGCGTTCCGAGCGGTAGGTGTCCGGGCGGACCAGCTCGGACAGCGGCAGCCACAGCACCCGCTCGACCTCCGGGCTGGCGGGCGCCAGTGGCACGATCCCGGGGAGACGCCCGACGATGGGCACGATGTAGCTGCGGCTGACGACGGTGTTGAGGTGGTCGAGCTCGGCGAACACGGTGACGCTCCGAGGGTCGAGGGCGACCTCTTCCTCGGCTTCGCGCAGCGCCGCCTCGGCCGGTGTCTCGCCCTCGTCGATGCGGCCCCCAGGAAAGCTGATCTCGCCGCGGTGGTTGCGCAGGTGCAGCGAGCGACGGGTCAGCAGCACGTTGGCGCCGTCGGGGCCGTCGGCGAGGGCGACCAGCACGGCCGACGCCCTGGCGTCGGGGAACGCCGGCGCCAACGGCTGGCCCGGCGGTGATCCGGCGAGGGCGGCTTCGATGTCGGCGACGGTGATGAGCAAGGGATGCGCCGCCGGAGGCTGCAGCTCACCCGGTGACCACACAGACGGCCGCGGGATCTGCTGGCGCCCGCCGGCCCTGCGCGCGCTCACGTCGCGTTCGGTGCCCATCCCTCGTCGGCGAGCTGGCGCAGCACCTCGGGCAGCCCGGCGGTCTTGAGGTTGGCGAGCACACGACCGGGTGTCTCCTCGCCGGCCTCGAACTGCTCCCAGGCGGCGAGCAGCTTCTGCAGGTCGGGAGCAGGGCGCTCGAACACCATGGCGGCACCTTACGGCCGGTTCGTGCGGTCGCGCACGGCCCGGGCGATGTTGCCGGCGAAGCGCCCGGCGCCGCGTCCGATCGCCTCGGGTCGATCGACCGGCGCGCCCGCCGGACGGCCGGCGGCGCGGCGGTCGAACGACGAGTTCCACCACACGAGGCCGAGGATGACGGCGGTGACCACCATCATCACGCGGCTGGCGTTGTCGATGTCGAGGAACGGCAGCACCGCGGCGATGCCGATCCCGATGATGACGACGAGATCGGCGATGCGGTGCTGGCGCCGCGACATCAGGCGGAAGGCGCCGAGCGGCCCGTCGACGACGGCGGCGTTGAGGATCACCAGGCCGCCGGCGAGCGTCGGCACCAGCGGTTCGATGCTCTGCAGCCCGACGGCGACGAGCACGAGACCAATCAGGTACTCCGCTGCCTGGTGCAACCAGAACGGCCGCAACACCCGATCATCCCGCGCCATGAACCCATCATGACGGTTCTGACGACGCTGAGGATCGTCCAGCGATCCTGGGACGACAAGGAATTGGCGAGGGGGAGGGTCTCCCCTCCCCCTCGACAGCTC
>CAWGJK010000024.1:0-35486 GCA_963822875.1 uncultured Acidimicrobiia bacterium
TCTACGAACACCGCTCGCCGGAGCCGGCACCGGCGCCGTGGTTCCCGTCGTCCGACGTGCGCCAGCGGTGGCGGCGGATCAGCGCCTTCAGCGAGGACCTCGCCGCCGACGAGCGCTCGACCGGCCTCGCCGAGCATCGACCTCCGGATCCCGGATTCATCGGAGCGGCGCACGTGTGGGTCGCCGGCACGGAGCTGGCGCAGGTCGTCGCCGACGAGGACGTCACCGGCGGCGACTTCGTGCGCACGATGAAACAGCTCATCGACCTCGCCCGCCAGATCGCCCTGGTCGCGCCGGATCAGGCCACGCGCCGGCGGGCCGCCGACGTCGCTCACACCGCCTTTCGCGGCGTCGTCGCCGACGGCGTCGTTCCCGGATGACACTCATGGCGTTCCCCGGCCACGCAGGCCGTCCCTGGCCGTTCGCTCGCTGGCGCTCGCTCACTCGCATCGGTTCGCGGGTGCACGAGTGACGATCCGGCGCGGCGAGGACTGGGGCGAGTCGGTCGTCCTCCCCGCCGACGTGATCGAGGCGGCGAGCGATGCCGAGCTCGCCGCCCTCGTCGCCGCTGGCGACACCCGAGCGCCGCGTCTCACGGGCGGCGACCTGCTGGCGACGGTCGGTGGTGCTGCGGGCGAGTCTGCCCGCCGCTTCCCGATCGACATCCTCAGCGTCGACGCCGACGGGCGTCGCCTCACGGCGGTTGCCCACGTCGTCGTCCGTGGCCGGACGTGGTGGCGCGGGCCGATCGTTGCCGTGCTCAACGCCGATCGCATCGGTGCGTGGGACGTCGCCCCGCGGGCTCATCCCAACGACGGGCAGGTAGACGTCGTCGAGGTCGACACGTCGATGGGACTTCGCGATCGCTGGCGGGCGAGCCGGCGGCTGGCGACCGGCACACACGTCCCACACCCGGCGATCCGCACCCGACGCGTGACCGCGCTCACGTGGACGTTCGAGCGCCCACTGCGCCTGTGGGTCGATGGCGTCAAGCAAGGCACCGTACGATCGCTCGCCGTGGCCGTCGAACCCGACGCTGCCGTGGTCTACACCTGAGGAGATCCTGTTGGACGCTTGGATCCTGGACGAGTCGCCGGGGTCGTACCGGTGGGGCGACATCGACCCGCCGCCGCTCGCCGCCGACGAGGTGCGCATTCGCGTCGTGGCCAGCGCGCTCAACCACATGGACCTGTGGGTGACTCGAGGTCTGCCCAAGCCGCCGCTGCCGCACGTGCCCGGGTGCGATGTCGCGGGTGTCGTCGAGGAGGTCGGCTCGGCCGTGGACACGGTGGCGGTCGGCGACGAGGTCGTCGTCAACCCCGGCGTGTCGCCCGTCGCCGACATCGTCGCCCTGGGCAACGACAGCCCGATGGGGTCGGGCTTCGCCATCTACGGCGAGCACACGTGGGGCGGTCACTGCGCGCTGGCGACGGCGCCGGCGCGCAACGTCGTGCGCCGTCCGGCAAGCCGGTCGTGGGAGGAGTGCGCGGCGTATCCGCTGGCGTCGCTGACGGCCTACCGGATGCTGCGGCGGGCGCGGCTGCAGGCCGGCCAGACGGTGCTCGTCGTCGGCATCGGCTCGGGCGTCTCGTGCGCCGCCCTGGCGATCGCCCGCCACCTCGGCGCCGAGGTCGCTGCCACCAGCCGCAGCGAAGCCAAGCGGGCCGAGGCGCTGGAGATGGGGGCGTCCGCGGCCTACGACTCGTCGGATGCGCGCTGGCCGGTGCAGGCCGACGTCGTCGTCGAGAGCGTGGGCGCGGCGACGTGGGACCGCTCGCTGCGCGCCCTCAAGGCCGGCGGCCGGCTCGTCGTCTGCGGCGGGACGTCGGGGGCGACGGTGGAGATCAACCTGCCCCGGCTGTTCTTCAAGCAGCATGAGATCATCGGCTCCTCGATGGGCAGCTACCAGGAGTTCGCCGAGCTGACCGCGCTGATGGACCACGGCCTCGACGTCCAGATCGACCAGGTCTTCCCGCTCCCCGACTACCAAGCCGCCCTCACCCGCCTCGAAGCCGGCGACCAACTCGGCAAGATCGTCTTGTCGCACTGACACTTCTCAAGCGTTTTCAGCGGCCATACGTGGCCGGGTTTGTTCCGAAGAACGTGGGCAGGCGAACCGCCGCGCTTCTTCGGAGGATTCCCGGCCATCCGTGGCCCCTGAAAACGCTTGAGAACCTGGTCGGTGGGGATCCCTCTGGCGGGGGAGCCGGGGTCCGTAGGATGCGCCGCCGTGAGTGCGTACGTGCCGGAGGAGTTCGACTCCGCGGAGGCCGACGTGCTCCGGCGCTACTTCACCAACCTCGACGGGCCGGTGTTCGCCCTCGTCAACCTGCCCGAGGTCGTCAAGGGGGCGCTGTTCGCACGTTACAGCCGCAGCCCAAAGAGCCTGCGCCGGCTGTTCCTCGACGAGTTCCTCGGCGACCTCGACATCTCCGGTGACCACACCGTCGACGCCACCGTCGGCGTGCGGCGCGCCGAAGACCTCTACGAGAAGGTGTTCGTCGAGTACGGCGACGACTCGGTGGCCCAGCTCGGCGGCGTCCACCTCGCCTGCGAGCAGGCATCCAACGTGCTCACCAAGATCCTCGAGTGGGGCCGCCTCATGAGCTACCTCGAGCAGAGCACGAGGTACATCGCCTACGACGCCCGCCTCGGCGGTCGCTACCGCTTTCACCGCGACCCCGCCGTGCTCGTCAGCCGCCTCGGCACGCGGTACGTCGGCGACATGGACCGCCTGTTCGACGCCTACAGCCACGTGCTCGGTGCCGTCACCGATCACGTGCGGGCGACGGTCGAGCGTCATCCCGACGACAGCGACTTCGTGTTCCGTCAGGCGACCCGAGCCAAGGCCCTCGACGCCGTGCGCGGCATGCTGCCCGCGGCGTCGCTGTCCAACGTCGGCGTCTACGGCAGCGGCCAGGCGTTCGAGGCGCTGCTCCTGCGCCTACGCGCCCACCCGCTGCCCGAGGCACGCGACTACGGGGAGCTGATGCTGCACGAGCTGCGCAAGGTCATCCCCAGCTTCCTGCGCCGTGTCGACGTCGCCGAGCGCGGCGTGCGGTGGAGCAACTACCTGGCGACCACCCGCCAGCGCACCGCCGAGCTCGTCGAGTCGCTCGTCGGCACGGACACGGCGGCGCCCGCCGAGTCCGTGACACTCGTCGACTTCGACCCCGACGCCGAGGACAAGCTGCTGGCGGCCATCTGCTACCCGCACAGCCACCTGCCCGAGCACCAGCTCCTCGACCGTGTCGCCCGCCTCGGTGCGGCCGAACGGCTGGCGCTCGTGCGGGCGTACGTCGGCGAACGGGAGAACCGCCGGCACAAGCCCGGCAGAGCGTTCGAGCGGGTCGACTACCGCTTCGACGTGCTCTCCGACTACGGCGCCTTCCGCGACCTGCAGCGCCACCGCCTCCTGACGATCGAGTGGCAGGCGCTGACGCCGCGCCACGGCTACGTGCGGCCGGAGCTGGTCGACGACGCCGGCCAGGCAGCGGTCTTCGACGAGGCGATGGGGCGCTCCGCGAAACTGTACGACGCCCTCCACGGCGAGTTCCCGGAGCAGGCGTCGTACGCCGTGGCGATGGCCTACCGGCTGCGCTACGTGATGCAGTTCAACGCCCGCGAGGCGATCCACATGATCGAGCTGCGCTCCAGCCCCCAGGGCCACCCGGCGTACCGACGCATCGCTCTCGAGATGCACCGCCTGATCGCCGAGCAGGCCGGCCACCGCGCCGTCGCCGAGGCGATGACCCACCTGACCACGGAGGCGCCCGAGCTCGAACGCCTCGAGGCCGAGCGCCGGGCAGCGGTGCGACGCTCGCCGGGTGTGTGACGGCTGTCACGAAAACCGGTGAGCAGCCCGGAGGGCACCGGCGCGTATGCTCCGCCCGCGTGTCGCCGAGGTGGTGCCACCACGAAGTGGGCGAGAGAGCGCGAAATGGCTGCTGACGACGAGAAACCGATGGTCGACGAGCCCGACGAGGAGCTCGACGAGGAGGACGCCGACCTCGAGGTCGAGCCCGATGCGGAGGAGCTCGACGACGAGGAGGGTTTCGTCGTCGCCGACGAGGATGACGACGACGACGATGTGGTCGTTGCCGACGACACCGAGGAGGACGAGGACGAGGAGTCCGACGAGACCCCCGCCACCCGCACCAAGCGGCGCACCGACGAAGAGGAGGACGACGACGAGGAGCTGTTGTCGCCCGACGACGTCGAGGCCGACCTCGACCGCATCCTGAAGGATCGCCTGGTCACCGCCGAGGACGAGGACGAGGACGAGGACGAGGAACCCGACGAGCGCGGTGACACCGCCGATCGGCTGCAACCCAAGCGCGCCGACGAACAGCTGTGCCCGAACTGCTTCCTGCTCGTGCGGGCAACCGCGCCGATGTGTCCGGTCGGCGACGACAACTGCCCGATCTTCCGCTGATCCACCATGCCGGCATCCGAAGATCCGATCCGTGACGAGGTCGAGCGCGTCCTCCACAACGTCGTCGGGACGGCGATCGCGCTGCCGCTCGCCGCGGTCAACGGCGTGCAGCGGTGCGTCGGGCGTCGAGTCGTCCAACTGCGCCGGCGGTTGACCGAGCCGGCGTCCTTCGTGCGATCGCTGTTCGACATCGTCGCCACGCCGAGACCTGGCGTGGTCACCGCCGGCCAACCTGCGGCGCCGATGCCCGCCGTCGCCCCCCAGCATCCTCGTCCAGCGCCTCGGCAGACGTCCGAGACGCTGCCGATCGAGGAGTACCAGAGTCTCGCCGCCAGCCAGGTGGTCGCCCGGTTGCCGGCGTTGACCGCCGTCGAGCTCGCTGCGGTCCGTCGCTTCGAGGCCGCCCACCGCGGCCGGCGCACCGTCCTCGGGCGGATCGACCAGCTGCTCGTGTCGTCGTGATCGACCCGGTCGTGCGGCCGGCCACCCGCGCCGACGCCGGCCCGGTCGGGGCGCTGGAGCGCGAGGCCCGCGAGGCCGTGGCAACGACGCGTGGCGGCGTCCGCTGGCTGGACGAGCATCCCGAGGTGGGGGAGGGGTGGCCCGACGCGGTGACCGCCCGCACGGTGCTCGTGGCCGTGCTCACCGACGCCGTGCCGGGCGTCGAGCTCGTCGTCGGCTACCTCGTGCTCGACGTCGACGGGCGCATCGCCCACGTCGACCAGGTGTACGTCACGCCGGAGGCCCGTCAGCTCGGGTTCGGTGACGCCCTGCTCGAACTGGCGAAGGAGGCGGCGCGCCAGTCCGGCGCCGCCTACCTCGAAGGCCACGCCCTGCCCGGCGACCGTGAGACCAAGAACCTCTACGAACGGGCGGGCATCACGGCCCGCTTGATCACGGTGTCGCGCCCGCTCAGCGACCCTTCCACACCGGCGGACGCTTCTCGATGAACGCCGTGAGACCCTCACGCAGGTCCTCGGAACCCATCACTGCGGTCATCGCCGCGTCGGTCATCGCCTTCAGCGTCTCGTCGTCCTCGTAGGCGGCGGCGCGCACGACCGCCCGGCTCTCCCAGACGGCGAGCGGGGCGCACTGGCAGATCTGGTCGGCGAGGCGCCGGGCTTCGGCGAGTGCCTCACCGGGCTCGACGAGCCGGGACACCAGTCCCAGCGCGTAGGCCCGCTCGGCAGGGATCGGCTCACCGGTGAGGATCGCCTCCATTGCCGCCGCCTGGCCGACGGCCCGGGGGAGGCGGAACAGGCCGCCGGCGCCGGCGACCAGGTTGCGCTTGGCCTCGGCCTGGCCGAACGCCGAGCGGGTGGTGGCGACGACGAGGTCGGCGGCGAGGACGATCTCGCACCCGCCGGCCGTGGCCAGACCGTCGACCGCGGCGATGATCGGCTTGCGCCGCTCGCGGTAGACGAACCCGGCGAAGCCGCCACGGGCGGTGCCGAGCGCGCCGCCCTCGCCCGAGTTGACCGCCTTGAGGTCGGCCCCGGCGCTGAACACCGGCCGTTCCTGGCCGGCGGTGTTGGCGGTGAGGATGCCGACCCAGACGTCCTCATCGGCCTCCAGCCGATCGACCGCCGCTTCCAGCCCGGCGGCGACGTCGCCGTTGACCGCGTTGCGCGCCTCCGGCCGGTCCAGCGTGATGATCCCGACGCGACCGTCGGCGGTGTAGGTGACGACCTCGCTCACAGCTCTCCCTCTGCTGGCAGCGGCTCGGCGGGCGCAGTGTCGCCAGGCTCGGCGACCGCCAGCTGCTCCGCGGACGCGGTCTCGACCGGATCGTCGGCCGACAGGTCGTCCGCCGGCTGCGGCTCCGCCGGCACGGTCTCGGGCGGCTCGTCGGCCGCCAGCTGCTCCGGAGGCACCGTCTCGGGCGGCTCGTCCGCCGCCAGCTGCGCCGCCGGCACGGTCTCGGGCGGCGGCGTGTCCTCCTGCTCGCCATCAGTCGGCGGTGGCGTCGGGGAGCCCTCGGAGGACGGCTTCGCCGGGCGTGTCCTCGGTTGGCGCGCGGGCTTGGCGGCCTGCTTCTTCGGCTCGGGACGACGAGGCGCCGGACGCAGCGGCCGAGGGACGGTGGCGCCGGCAGGCACCTCGATCTCGAAGAGGGCGGCGACCTGTGGGAGCAGCGGGCCCAGCCGGCGCACCGTGGCGACGAGCTCGTCGCTGCGCTGCTCGGGCGGCGCGGCAGGCGTCACCTGCGCGCGTACGGGCGAGAACGCCGCCGCTTCGAGCACAGCGGCCCACCGGTCGGGCCCATCACCAGGTTGCAGCGAGGTCGTTGCCGCCTCCGCCAGACGGCTGGCCAGTGCACCGGGAAACGGCACGCCGGCCTTGGGTGGTACGGACGAGAGCCGCAGGGCGCGCACGACTCGACCGACGTCCAGTGCCGCCTCGACGTCGGTGAGCCACAGCGACAGCTCCTCGTCCTGCTTGGTCACCAGCGCCGCCTTCAGCGTCGTCGCCAGCTCACGCGTCGACTCGTCGCGCGCCACGACCGAGTCGTCGGACGCAGCCACCACGCTGCGCAGGTCGCGCAGATCGAGATGGGCGAGCTGCCGCTGCGCCGCTTCGGCGCGGTCGAGCCAGTCGGCCACCCGCAGCCGCGGGATCAGCTCCTCGGCCATCTTCAGCACCGCCGCCTCCGGCATCGTCGGCTTGCCATCGGCAGCCAGCCGAGCGTTCTCCTCGCGGAGCCGCTGGCGCACCGCACCGATGCCCTGATGGGCGAGCTCGGCGACCGGCCGCTGCTCGTCCGGCAAGGAGGCCAGGAGATCGCTGACGTGCTGGCGACCCGGACGCAACCGCTTCGGCTTCGGGCGCTGGGGCAGCTCGGGCGGTGGCGTGAAGTGCGGCCGGTGCCGGCGCTCACTCTGCTCGCCGCGCCGCTCTCCTGACCGCTCACCACGTCGCTGCTCGCCCCGCTTCTCACCCGGTGCATCCTGCCGATCGCGCGTACTGCGATCAGCGCGTTCACGCCGCCGATCCCCGCGGCCGTCGGGCGGGCGATCTCGTCGCGGACGGCGGTCACCGTCGTCTCGTCGCCCCGGCGCGCGCTGCTGGATCACCGGCTCGAAGGCCTCCTCGGTCGGCAGCAGCTCGAGCATGCCCGACCGCGACGCCTTGTCCTTCGGCGGAACCACCGCGAGCACCTGGATGCCGTCGACGCTCTGCTCGGTCTCCACTCGGAACTGGTCACCGACAGCGGCACCCCCCGGCAGGATCGACCCGTCGAGCACCCCGCGCGGCTCCCGCGCCCCGGCGGCGCGCCACGTCCACGAACCATCGGGGGACGAGCTGGTCAGCTCGATCTCGATGCGGATGGACATGGCCCGTCACCGTACAGGCTCGCTCCGCGACGGCTCCAACGTGCCGGTACGGTCGCGGCCGTGCCCATCTACGCGCTCGGCGATCAGGTGCCGGACATCGACCCGACGGCGTACATCCATCCTGACGCCGTCGTCATCGGCTCCGTCAGCATCGGCCCGCAGAGCTCGGTGTGGCCCAACGCCGTCCTGCGCGGCGACGACGGCGAGATCCACATCGGCGCGCGCACGAGCATCCAGGACTGCAGCGTGCTGCACACGACCCGGGAGGACCCGACCGTCGTCGGCGACGAGTGCGTGATCGGCCACCTCGTCCACCTCGAGGGTTGCATCGTGGAGGACCGGGCCATGGTCGCCAACGGCGCGATCGTGCTGCACCGGGTCGTCGTCGGCACGGGTGCCGTCGTCGCCGCCAACTCCGTCGTCCTCAACGACGTCGCCGTGCCGCCGGGGGCACTCGCCGTCGGCGCCCCGGCGACCATCAAGCCCGACCGCGCCCGCCTCGAGGACATCCTCCGCGGTGTGAACACCTACGTCGAGCGGGCGGAGCGCTTCCGGCGCGACCTGAAGCGGCTCGACTGATGCTGGCGTTGGTGGTCACGGTGCCGGCCGGCGAGGCCGAGCTCGCCAGTGATGCGCTCTGGGCACTCGGCGTGGCGGCGATCGAGGAGCGCACCGCTCCCGATGATGCGGCAGGCACGGAGGATCACTTCGTCGAGCTGTGGACGTCACTTGGCACCGACCTCGCCGCCGTCACCACGGCCGCTGAGGCGTTCCCCGCACGCTGGCGATGGCGCAGCGTGGAGGTCGACCCGGCGGTCGTCGACGAGTGGCGCGCCCACGCCGTGCCGTCATGGATCGACACGGAGCTCGTGATCGTGCCGGCGTGGAAGGAGATCGACGCCGGCGACGACGTGGTGCGTGTCGACATCGATCCAGGCGCGGCGTTCGGCCTCGGAGACCATGCCACGACCGTCCTCAGCCTGCGTCTGCTCAAGCAGGTGCTGTGGCCCGGTGCGACCGTGCTCGACGTCGGGTGCGGGAGCGGTGTGCTGTCGGTCGTGGCGGCTCGACTCGGCGCGCCCTACGTCGAGGCGCTGGACATCTCCATCGCCGCGGTCGAGGCGACCAACGCCAACGCCGAGCGCAACGCGGTCGCCGATGTCGTCTCAGCCAGCACGCGGACGCTCGCCTCGATCGACGAGCCGTTCGACGTCGTCGTCGCCAACCTGCTGGCGCCTGTCGTCGTCGACCTCGCCAACGACCTCCAGCGCGTCGTCGCACCGTCCGGAGCGCTCGTCGTCAGCGGCGTGCTGGAGCGGAACCACGACCACGTCATCGAGGCGCTCGCCCCGATGCACGTCGTCGACACGATCACCCGGGAGGGATGGGCGGCGCTCCTCGTGCGGCACTGAGGAGGCGCTCGATCGCCGCCATCGTCGGCATCGAGGGCATTGCGCCGGCGCTCGTCGTGGCAAGTGCCCCGGCAGCGGACGCGACATGGACGGCAGCCTCGAGCTCGTCGCCGGCGGCCAGGCGAGCGGCGAGCACACCGCAGAAGGCGTCGCCGGCACCGGTCGCATCGACCGACGGCACATCGAACGCCGGCACACGCGTGCGGCCGCCAGGCGTGGTGATCTCCGCGCCGGCGGACCCCAACGTCGTGACCATCGCCCTCGCCCGACTGACGAGCGTCGCTGCCTCGTGCTCGTTGGGTACGAGCACGTCGACGAGGTCGACGAGGTCATCGACGCCCGCCCTCGCAGGTGCCGGGTTGAGGATGGTGACGGCTCCCATGTCGCGGCCTCGTCGCAGCGCAGCAGCGACGGTCGTCAGCGGGATCTCCAGCTGGGCAAGCAGGACACGGGCATCCGGGAGATCGACCGCGACCGCCTCCTCGTTGGCGCCCGCCACGACGACGATGGTGTTCTCCCCGCCGTCGTCGACGACGATCACGGCACGCCCGGTCGGACGGGTGGCACTCACGACGACGCCGGAGCGATCGATGCCTTCGACGTCGAGCACGTCGAGGAGAAGGCGGCCGGCGCCGTCGTTGCCCACAGCGCCGACGAACGCCACGGACGCGCCGGCACGAGCAGCGGCGACGGCTTGGTTCAGCCCCTTGCCACCGGGATGCTCCGCGTAGGCGCGGCCGAGGAGCGTCTCACCGGGTTCCGGAAGACGTGCCGTGGCGGCGACGACGTCGAGGTTGGCGCTGCCGACGACGCAGACGTCGAACACCGTCCGCCGATCACACGGCGCGAGCGCGCACCCCGATGGGGGCGATCAGGCGGAAGCCCGCGGCGTGGCGCTCGTCCTCGCTCTCACCGCCCCAGAAGCCGTACTCGTGGTTGGCGCGGGCGAAGTCGCGACACTCGTGGAGCACGGTGCAGGTGGCGCAGACCAGACGCGCCGTCGCCTCACGGCGTTCACGTGCCTGGGGCCGCTCCGCGGACGAGGGGAAGAACAGATGGGTCAGCCCTTTGCACGCCGCCGTTTCCATCCACTCGACGGGCTCGACATCGGCGTACTCGGCTGTGGCCATCCAGGAACCCCCCTAGGACTGGATCGGGCGTGACGATGGCCATGGTAAAGACAAATAACCGAGCGGTCAATTCCGTGAGGCAACTGCCTCAGTGACGCACGTCACGCCCTCGGCGAAGGTATCGACGTCGTCCGCAGTGGTGTCCCACGCGGTCATCCAGCGCACCTGGTGGCGGGCGTTGTCCCAGTCCCAGAAGAAGCACCACTCGCGCAGGGGTTCGATGATCTCGACGGGAAGTGTGGGGAACAGGCTGTTGACCTGCGGTGCAGCGACCTCGACGCCAGGGAGGCCGGCGGTCGCCGCGTGCAGGCGAGCGGCCATGGCGTTGGAATGAGCCGCCAGCTGCAGCCAGCGGTCCTCGGCCAGCAGGGCGAGGAACTGGGCGGCGACGAAGCGCATCTTGGATGGCAGCTGGGTCACCTGCTTGCGAACGTACCGGGCGCGGCGGGCGAGCTCGGGGCGGAGGAACACCACCGCCTCACCGCCGAGGAGGCCGTTCTTCGTCCCTCCGAACGTGACCACGTCGACGCCGGCGTCGACGGTGAACGACCGCAGCGCAGCGACGTCGCCGCCGAGGGCGGCCGTGGCGTTGGCGATCCGCGCCCCGTCGATGTGGACGGTCATGCCGAGGCGATGGGCGGCATCGCAGATCGCGGCGACCTCGTCGGGGGAGTACACCGTGCCCAGCTCGGTGCTCTGGGTGATCGAGACGACGCCGGGCTGGGCGTGGTGGGGGACACCGAGCAGGTGGGCGAGCCCGCTGACCTGCTCGGGTCGCAACTTTCCGTCGACCGACGGGAGGTCGATCAGCTTGGCCCCGAGAATGCGCTCGGGGGCGCCGGTCTCGTCCGTGGCGACGTGCGCCCAGTCGGTGCAGACGACCGCTTCGGCCGGGCCGAGGAGGCAGGCGAGGGCGAGCACGTTGGCGCCGGTCCCGTTGAACGTCAACAGCGTGGTGACGTCGCCGAACAGCTCGTTGAACGCGCCCTCGCACTCACGCGTCCAGCGGTCCTCGCCGTAGGCGAGGGCGTGGCCCTCGTTCGCCCGGGCGACGGCCTCGAGCACCGCAGGGTGGGCGCCGGCGGCGTTGTCGCTGGCGAACGATCGGCCGGGGGGCGGCGGCAGCTCCACCGGCTCAGTATCACTACTGTCTGGCGCGATGAGGGAGCTGGAGGTGCAAGCGCGGGTCCGCGACGCCGGCCCGCAGCTCACGGCCGCCGAGCGACGTGTCGCTGCCGTCGTGCTGGAGCGCCCGCAGCTCGTCGGCTTCGGCACCGTCGCCGACCTCGCCGAGGCGGCGAGCGCCGGCGCGGCCACGGTCGTCCGCCTGGCGGCCAAGCTGGGCTTCGAGGGGTTCAGCGCCCTGCAGGCGTCGATCCAGCGTGACCTGTCGCACGAGCTGCGTCCGGCCGCCGAGCGCATCCGCGAGCTCGCCGGCGACCAGCCGATCTCGCGTCACCGCTCGGCCGAGCTCTCCAACGTCCAGGGCACCCTCGACGCCGTCGACCCGGCGACGCTCGAGGCCGTCGTCGACCTCCTCGCCGACACCCGCCACGAGGTGCTCGTGCTCGCCGGTGAGGCCGAGCGCGGCGTGGCCCTGCAGTTCGCCACCGACCTCGCCGCGCTGCGCCCTGGCGTGGTGACGATCAGCGGCAGCGATGTCACCGTGCGTCGGCAGCTCGCCACCACCGAGGCGGGCGCCACGCTCCTCGTGATCGACCTGCGGCGCTACGAACGCTGGCTGCTCGACGCCTTCGCCCAGGGCAAGGGCGCCGGGCACACGATCGTCGCCCTCACCGACGGTCTGCTCTCGCCGCTGGCGATGGGCGCCCACCACTCCTTCACGATCTCGGCCGGGTCGGTGTCCCCGTTCGACAGCCATGTGGGCACGCTCGCCCTCTGCGACCTGCTCGTCGCCACGACCGCTGAGCGGCTGAAGGAGTCGGCGGCGGACCGCTTGCAGCGAGTCGAGAGCGCCTGGGCCGAAGCGAGCTCGCTCACCGATCCTTGACCATGTTGCTGACACGTGGTCCGTGGCAGTATTTCGTCATGACGGAAATACGCCGGTGTCGATGGTGCCGGCGAGTGCTGCCCGAACGCGGTGGTCGCGGCCGGCCGCGCGAGTTCTGCTCGGCGCGATGCCGTCAGTGGGACTGGGTGGCCCGCCAACGGGCGAGCGAGCTCGAGCTGAGTGAAGGCGAGCTGGTGATCACCAGGGCGGCACTCGACGAGCTGCACGACGACCTGTACGTGCTGGCGTGCGCCGTCGACGACGTCGAGCGCGATCTCGCCGACTCGCCGAAGCCCGCCGACGTCCGCCGAGCACTCGACTGGCTCCTGGACGCCGCCCGTCCACTGCGCAACCGCGAACTCACGCCCTGACCATCCGAGTGTTCGCGGTGCACGCGAGTGAGGATCGGCGCTGGCGTCCGCACATCGTCTCACTCCGACGGCGCCGAACACTCGGATGGGCAACGCCCATAATCATCGTTATGTCAGGTTGAGGGGAGATCAGCCGGGCCGGTGATGGAGGGGCGGCGAGGGCGCTGACCTGGGGCGATCCGGACGTCCGCGCCTGAGGTCGGTTGGCCGGCGGGGCGGTGGAGGCCGAAGTCCTTGCGTCCGATCAAGGAGGGCCTACCCGATGACCAACCCGTCGCTCACACGCGCTCGCCGCATCGCCGGTGCCGTGCTCGTCGTCGCCACGCTCGGTCTGAGCGCGGCGACGGTCGTCCCGAGCGTGTCGGCGGCAGCCTCGGCACCAGCCGCAACGAACGTCGTCGGACTGCGCAAGGGAGCGCGCGGCGACGCCGTCAAGGCGTTGCAGGAGGCACTGGTGCGCGTGGGCATCGGTGTCAAGTACGGCGTCGACGGCTACTTCGGCTCGGCGACGCAGGCATCGCTCAAGGCGTTCCAGCGCACCAAGGGCCTCTCCGTCACCGGCGTCGTCGATGCCGCCACCGCCTCGGCGCTCGGCCTCGCCGCGGCGGCCGCCCCGTCCAGCGCCCCGGCCACACCGGCGACCGATCTCCTCGGTGGTGGGTCGACCGGACCAGTCGTCGTCCAGGTGCAGCAGGCACTGATCAACTCCGGCTTCCCGATCCCCAGCGGTGCCGACGGCGTGTTCGGCGCCAGCACGGAGCGTGCGCTCAAGGCGTTCCAGAACGCCAACGGGCTCGGCGTCAGCGGCCGCACCTTCCCGTCGACGATGCGCGCCCTCGGCGTCGTCGCAGTGGCCGCCGCGACCGCGCCGGCCGCCGCGCCTGCAGCGCCGGCGAGCGAGCTGCTCGGCCGTGACTCGACCGGTCCAGTGGTGGTCCAGGTCCAACAGGCACTGACCAAGCTCGGCTTCCCCGTTGCGGCCGACGGCGTCTTCGGCGCCACCACCGAACGCGCCCTGATGGCATTCCAGCGGGCCAGCGGGCTCGGCGTCAGCGGCCGCACGTATCCGGCGACGATGCGCGTGCTCGGCGTCACCGCCGCTGCACCTGCCGCCACGCCGGCCGCCCTGCCGCGCCGGCCGCCCCTGCTGCGCCCGCCGCAACTGCTGCCACGGCAGCGGGCTTCACCGCCTACGACGAACGTGGCGCACGGGTCGTGGCGCTGCAACAGGCGCTGATCAACGCCGGCATCCCCGTGCCTGGCGGCGCCGACGGCATCTTCGGGTCGAGGACTGCCGGTGCGGTGATGGCGTTCCAGCGGGCCAAGGGCCTGACGGCATCCGGCAAGGTCGACGACGCGACCGCCGCCGCGCTCGGCCTCGCCGCCATGGCCGCTCCCGCTGCCGCGGCGGCCCCGGCAGTCCAGCTCGAGGCCAAGCCGGTGCAGGGCCCGTGCTACTACGGCGACAGCTGGAACGCGTCCCGTGGCACCGGCCGCGTCCACCTCGGTGTCGACATCCTGGCGGCGGAGGGCAATGCCCTCTACGCTGCGATCACGGGCAAGGTGATCCAGATCTACACCGACCAGCCAGGCTCGCTGTCGGGCAACGGACTCAAGATCGCTCGCCCCGACGGCACGTATGTCTTCTACGGCCACCTCTCGGCACTGGCGCCGGAGATGACCCTCGGGGCGCCCGTGTCGGCGGGCCAGGTCATCGGCTACGTCGGGCACACAGGCAACGCCGCCGGCCCTCACCTGCACCTCGAGGTGCACCCGCTCGGTGGCGCCGCGGTCAACCCCTACCCCATCGTCAAGACCATCGGGGCTTGCTAGCACGGAGGTGACCCGCCGCGGACCGCCCGCCGCGGCGGGTCCCTCCATCCTCGGGTGAGGCTCGCTCGGCGAGCCGAACCCGAGCATGCGGTACCCTGGAGGTGCTGTTGAACCCGTCCGGGAGAGCCGGGCCGCCGTGGTGGCGGGCCGGCGCCGAAGGAGCAAGTACACCCCGGAAACTCTCAGGCGTCCGGACCGGGCGGGTGAGGCGACGCTGGAAAGCAGTCCGGCCACAGGGCCGGGCTCACCGACGGTGAAAGCCCGGCAACGGCGCCGGGTGAAACTCTCAGGTACCGATGACAGCGCGGGGACCGAGCACCTGCACGTCTCCGGAGCCAGCATGCCAACAGCACTCGCCCACCTCGCCGACAGCTTCGTCGAGCGGCACATCGGCCCGACCGAGGCGGAGATCGAGCGCATGCTCGACGTCATCGACGCCAAGGACCTCGAGGACCTCCTCGACCAGACCGTGCCGGCATCGATCCGCAGCGACCACGTCCTCGAGCTCCCGGCGGCGCGCACCGAGGCCGAGGTGCTCGACGCCATGCGGCGGCTGGCAGCGCGCAACCTCAGGCGGACGAGCCTGATCGGGATGGGCTACACCGGCACGTTCACTCCGCCGGTCATCCAGCGCAACGTGCTCGAGGACCCGTCGTGGTACACGGCGTACACCCCGTACCAGGCCGAGATCAGCCAGGGCCGCCTGGAGGCCCTGCTCAACTTCCAGACGATGGTCAGCGAGCTGACCGGGCTGCCCGTCGCCAACGCCTCCCTGCTCGACGAGGCGACGGCGGCCGCCGAGGCGATGGCGATGGCGAAGCGGCTGGCGAAGGTCGACTCGAACCGCTTCGTCGTGCACCACGACACCCACCCCCAGACGATCGCCGTGCTGGCCACGAGAGCCGAGCCCGTTGGCATCGAGCTCGTCGTTGGCGACGTCGGCGAGGTCGAGGACGGCTGCTTCGGGGCGCTGTTCAGCCTGCCGACCTCCACGGGGGCGGTCGTCGACTGGCGGGCGGCGATCGACGATGTGCACGCAGCGGGCGGGATCGCCATCGTGGCCACCGACCTCCTCGCGTGCGTGCTGACGACGCCACCCGGCGCGCTCGGTGCCGACATCGCCATCGGTTCGGCGCAGCGCTTCGGCGTGCCGATGGGCTTCGGCGGTCCGCACGCCGCGTTCATCGCCGTGCAGGAGGGCGCGGCCCGGGCGCTGCCGGGCCGGATCATCGGCGTCAGCACGGACACGGCCGGGCGCCCGGCGCTGCGCATGGCGCTGCAGACGCGCGAGCAGCACATCCGCCGGGAGAAGGCCACCTCGAACATCTGCACGGCACAGGCGCTGCTCGCCAACGTCGCCGGCTTCTACGCCGCCTGGCACGGCCCGCACGGGCTGCGGCGCATCGCCGAACGCGTCCACCGAATCACCTCGATCGCCGCCGACGCCCTGCGAGCGGCCGGCATGCAGCTGCGCCACGACACGTGGTTCGACACGATCACGGTCGACGGCATCGACGCCGATGCGCTGCTTGCTGCCGCCCGTGCGGCGGACGTCGACCTGCGGCGCGTCGATGACGGTGCCGTCGGCCTGACGTTCGACGAGACCTCGACGCTCGACCTGCTCGACCGGCTGCTGCCGGCGCTCGGTGCCGCACTCGATCACGAGACGGTCGACACGTGTGCCGACGGGCTCCCCGCCGGCGCGTGGCGCGAGGGCGAGCTGCTCACGCAGTCGGTGTTCAACCGCTACCACACCGAGCACGAGATGCTCCGCTACCTCCGCCGGCTCGGCGACCACGACCTGGCACTGGACCGGACCATGATCCCGCTGGGGTCGTGCACGATGAAGCTCAACGCGACGGCCGAGATGATGCCGATCACCTGGCCGGAGTTCGCCGAGCTGCATCCGTTCGCCCCTGACGACACCTCGGTCGGGTTGCGCGCGCTGATCACCGAGTTGGAGGCGTGGCTGGCCGACATCACCGGCTACGACGCCGTCAGCGTGCAACCCAACGCCGGCAGCCAGGGCGAGTTCGCCGGCCTCCTCGCCATCCGTGCCTACCACCGCGCCAACGGCGAGGACCAGCGAAGTGTGTGCCTCATCCCGTCGAGCGCCCACGGCACCAACGCGGCGAGCGCGGTGATGGCCGGCCTGCAGGTGGTCGTCGTGGCCACCGATGCCCGCGGCAACGTCGACGTCGACGACCTCGGCGCCAAGCTCGAGCAGGTCGGCGACCGCCTGGCGGCGATCATGCTGACCTATCCGTCGACCCACGGCGTGTTCGAGGAGTCGATCGGTTCGATCTGCGAGGCCGTGCACGCCGCCGGCGGCCAGGTGTACGTCGACGGCGCCAACCTCAACGCCCTCGTCGGCGTCGCCCGCCCGGGTCGCTTCGGCGCCGACGTCAGCCACCTCAACCTGCACAAGACGTTCTGCATCCCCCACGGCGGTGGCGGCCCCGGCGTCGGCCCGATCGCCGTGCGCGGTCACCTCGCCCCGTTCCTGCCCGGACACCCGCTCGGCGGCGACGACCAGCCGGTCGGACCCGTGGCGGCGGCGCCGTTCGGATCGGCCGGGATCCTGCCGATCCCCTGGGCCTACATCGCCCTGATGGGCCCTGCCGGGTTGACACGGGCGACAGCCGTGGCGATCTGCTCGGCCAACTACGTGGCCACCCGGCTCCACGAGCACTTCCCGATCCTCTACACGGGGGCCCGCAACCGCGTCGGCCACGAGTGCATCGTCGACCTGCGGCAGATCACCAAGGCGACCGGCGTCACCGTCGACGACGTCGCCAAGCGACTGATGGACTACGGGTTCCATGCCCCGACGATGAGCTTCCCCGTCGCCGGCACGCTGATGATCGAGCCGACGGAGAGCGAGACGCTCGCCGAGCTCGACCGCTTCTGCGACGCCATGGGCGCCATCCGCGGCGAGATCGGCCGCGTCGCCGACGGTGAGTGGCCGCTCGAGTCGAGCCCGCTGCGACTCGCCCCGCACACGGCCGAGGACCTGCTCGGCGAGTGGGACCGACCGTACGACCGCGAGCTCGCCGCCTACCCGATGCGCTCGCTCCGGGTGGGCAAGTACTTCCCACCGGTGTCGCGCATCGACGCCGCCGGCGGCGACCGCCAGCTCGTGTGCTCCTGTGAGCCACTGGAGGCATACGCCAGTTCGCTAGCGTGACCCGACATGGTTGAGCCTGCACGGACCGATCCGTTCACCGACGTCATCTCGCTCGTCGCCGGTCCGATCGCCGCGGTCATCCGCTCGTTCGACCAGCTGCGCAAGGGCGCGGACGAGATGCGCCGCGGATTCGAGAACTTCAACACGACGATGGAGAACCTCAACGAGACGGCCGAGCGGATCAACCGTCTGCTCAACGACTTCGAGGAACCCGTGCGGGCGATGATCCCGCAGCTCACGCGCACCGTGAAGCTGGCCGACGAGATGTCCAAGCGGCTGTCGGTGCCGATCGACGAAGTCACTCCTGGCCTCACGCGTCTCGCCAACACGCTCGAACTCGCCCGTGTTCCGTGCCCTGCCGACCGACCTCGGTCAGTTCCTCGACGTGATCAACGAGCTGTCGCGCCGGCTGTCGCCACTGTCGCAGTTCGCCGACCAGGCGACCGGTCTGTTCGGTGGCCTGCGCATCCCCGGCCTGCCCAGCCGGTCGCCGTCCACTCCCCCGCCACGGCCCGCTCCCCCACCTGAGCCGGCGCCGGTGGCGAAGAGGGCACCGGCCAGGAAGCGGGCAGCGAAGAAGGCGCCGGCCAAGCGCAAGGCGTCCGTCACGAAGAAGAAGGCCGCCGCCAGCTCGCGCTGACGGTCACCGCCGCACGAACGGGGTCGCCACGACGGTGCCGGGCAGGTTGCTGCCACGGACGTCGACGATCACCGCGGTGCCTTCGGTGACGTTCGGCGGCACGAATGCGAGGGCGATGCCGTGACCGAGCACGGGCGAGAAGTTGCCGCTCGTCACGACGCCGATCTTCTCCTCGGCGACCAGCACGGCACAGCCGGCGCGAGGCGGTCGTCGACCTTCGGTGGCGATGCCGACCAGTGTTCGTGACACGCCAGCGTCGCGCTCGGCGATCGCCGCCGCGCGGCCGGCGAACTCGGGCTTGTCCCACGCCACGACCCATCCGAGCCCGGCCTGCATCGAGGTGATGCCCTCCCCCAGCTCGTTGCCGTGCAGCGGCAGGCCGGCCTCCAAGCGCAACGTGTCGCGAGCACCGAGTCCGGCAGGGCGGACGCCCGCGGCGAGGATCGCCTGCCACAGGTCGCCGGCGGCGTCCGCCGGCACGGCGATCTCGACGCCCCGCTCCCCCGTGTAGCCGGTGCCGGCAACGGCGCACGGCGTGCCGTTCCAGTCGGCAGCGGCGACGCGGAAGCGGCCGACATCGGCGGCCTCGGGGAACACGCCGCCGAGGCGCTCGAGGGCCTGCGGCCCTTGCACGGCGAGGACGGCACGGTCGTGGGTCGTCTCGTCCCCGCCGACGGCGGCGCGCACCCGGTCAGTGTTCGACGCGTTGGGCATGACGTCGAAGGTGTCGTCGGCGTGCCACCACACGATGATGTCGTCGAGCACGGATGCGTCGGCGTCGTCGAGGAGATGGGTGTACTGGGCACGGCCGGGCGCGATCTTCCCGAGGTCGTTGGTGAGCGTTCGTTGCAGCGTGTCGAACGCACCATCACCCGCGACGCGTACCGAGCCGAGGTGGGAGACGTCGAACACGACGGCGTCCTCGCGGCAGGCCAGGTGCTCGGCGATGGTGCCCTCCGGGTACTCGAGGGGCATCTCCCATCCGCCGAACGGCACCATTCGTGCCCCGAGCTCTCGATGGGCGTCGGCGAGCGCGGAGTGCTCGAGCGTCATATCGCCCGGCGCGGGGCGGCGTCGTCGGCAGGCGTGCGGCCGAGCGGAAGCAGCTGGGTGTCGATGTCGTCCTTGACACCGGCGAGCGGCAGGACGTTGAGCACACCCTGGCCCTTGCGCAGCACGTCGACGAGCTCGTCGCCGTCGCACAGCACGACCTGCGTGCCGCTGATGACGATGTGCGCCGAGGCGATGTCGGTCGTCACGTGCTTGCGCAGGTACGTGAACACCTCGCGCACCGACTCCAGGCGGATGCCGGCGTCGAGCAGCGTCTTGATCACGCGCAGCTCGAGCAGGTCGCGGTACGAGTAGCGCCGCCGGCTACCGCTGCCGGTCGCTTCGGCCAGCGACGGACGTATCAGGTCGGTGCGTGCCCAGTAGTCCAGCTGGCGGTAGGTGATGCCGACGATCTTCGCCGACTGCGTCCCGCTGTAGCCGACCTCCGACCCAGGCACCTCGACGTCGACCACAGCTTCGCTCACGGCCCCAACCCCTTCCACATGCGACACCGACGTAGTTACGCCGATGTGAGCAGCCGACGCTACGACGCTGCCGTCCCGCGCGTCAAGAGGAGGCGTTCACCGACTATGCGAAATCATCGGGGTTGACGTGCTCGATGAAGTCGCGGAACTCATCGATGATCTCCTCGGCCTCTTCCTCGGGCTCAGGTGCCGGCTCCTGGCCGACCTCGTCGAGCAGCTCCTCGGCGGCGAAGATCGGTGCCGACACGCGCACGGCGAGGGCGATGGCGTCGGACGGCCGGCTCGACAGCACGCTGAGGCTGCCCTCGGCGCGCCGCAGGTGCAGCTCGGCGAAGTAGGTGTGATCACGCATCTCCGTGACGACGATCTGCTCGAGGGCGACGCCCAGCTCGGCGAGCGTCTGGACGAACAGGTCGTGGGTGAGCGGCCGCGGCGGGGTCACCCCTTCCAGGGCGTAGTGGATCGACGTCGCCTCGGCGGTGCCGATGTAGATCGGCAGCAGCCGGTGCCGTCCGGTCTGCTCGCGCAAGAGGACCATCGGCGTGTTGGCGGGCACTTCGACCCGGACCCCGACCAGCTCCAACGGGACCACGGCTCGATGGTAACCCGCTGCGAGGTCCGGGTGCTGGCGTCAGTCGAGGTATTGGCGGAGCGACGCCCGCATCATCGCCGAGCGCAGCCGCGCGCCGAGGCCGTCGAGTTCGACGAGCTGGGACGCGGCGTGGGACCTCGCCTGCGGGTTGCGCTGGCGCAGCACCGGCAGGATGAGTTGCTCGTAGAGGCCCGCTTCCCGCTCGACCGACGTCCGCCACGCCCGCAGGTGACGAGCGTCGACACCAGCACGCAGGAATCCGCCGGCGGCGGCGGCGATCTCGACGGCGTCCTCGCCGTACAGCTCTCCGGCCCCGCCGCGCCGGTTGACCACGCCGTAGTCCTCCAGCTCGGCGAGCTGGGCCGGGGTCACCGACGCCATCGCGCAGAGCTCGTCGCGATTGACGAGCACGCCGGGCAGCAGCCTCGCTGCGGTCACCTGCGTCTCGCGCTCGGCGGGAGGCGGCGCGGCCGGCTGACGCGGTGCGGCCGCCGCGGCCGGGTGCTTGGCCACCTGCGCCCGGGTGGGTTGCTCGTCCGGCGCGGCGCCGCGCGGCGGTGTGGCATCGCCCGTCTCGATCTCCCCCGACACGATGCGGTCCTTGATCACCCGCAACGGCAAGAACTTCTCGCGCTGCTCGCGGAGGATCACCCGCAGCAGCTCGACATCCTCGTCGAAGAACTTGCGGTAGCCCGACGGCGTCCGCTCCGGCTCGATCAGTCCCTGGCTCTCGAGGAAGCGGATCTTGGAGATCGTGACGTCGGGGAACTCCTCGAGCAGCAGCCCGAGCACCTCGCCGATCGACAGGTGGGCAGGTCCTGCTTCAGGCATCCGCACGCTCGAACAGCACGAGACGGAACTTGCCGACCTGCAGCTCGTCGCCGTGGTGCAGGACGGCTCGCTCGATGCGCTCCTGGTTGACGTACGTGCCGTTCAACGATCCGGCGTCGGTGACGACGTACCCCTCCTCGGTGCGCTCGATCGAGGCATGGCGACGGGAGACGGTGATGTCGTCGAGCATGATCTCGCTGTCGGGATGCCGGCCCAGGCGCGTGATGTCGGCCTCGAGGGCGAAGCGGTCGCCGGCCTGCGTGCCCGAGCGGACGATCAGCACCGCCTTGTCGGTGGGTAAGTCGCCCATGTTCACCACGACATCGTCGTCCGGCCCCGGGGCGTCCTGCAGCGGGTCGACGGCGGTGAGCGTGACCGTGCGGTCCCCGCTGACATCGAGCGGTGAGCCGCAGCTCGAGCAGAAGCTGCTGTCGGGTGGGTTCCGATGGCCGCAGTGGTTGCAGAACACGTAGGCCATCGTCAGCCCTCGACGAGCGCCTGGTAGGCAGCAGAGTCGAGCAAGCCGTCGAGCTGCGCCGGGTCACTCATGCGCATCGTGCAGATCCAGCCGTCGCCGTAGGGATCCTCGTTGACCGACTGCGGTCCGTCGGCGAGCGCCTCGTTGACCTCGATGACGATGCCCGACACCGGCGCGTACACGTCGGAGACGGACTTCGTGCTCTCGATCTCGCCGAACGAGTCGCCGGCGCTGACCTCGGCACCGACGGTGGGGACCTGCACGAACACGACGTCGCCGAGGGCGTCCTGGGCGTAGTCGGTGATCCCGATCCGCACGATGTCCCCGTCGCGGCTGACCCATTCGTGGTCACTCGAGTACCGCAGTTGCTCGGGGACGTTCATGGGGGGCAACCGTATCGAAGTCGGCGGTGCGGCTCCGCCGTCACGGCATGACGGAAATCGCCCGGTTGGCCCGCCCGGCGGCGATGCCGGCGCGGATCTTCGGCACGTAGGCGACGGCGGTGATCCACGACAGGATCAGCCCCGGGATGCCGAGGATCCACGAGGCGACCTGGAAGAACTCGTTGCCGGCGATGTCACTCGCGCCGAGCATGAAGCCGGGGATGGCGAACATCAGCAGCGCCGTGGCCAACTTGCCCCACCAGTTGACGTCGAAGCGTTCCATGCCGAAGACGATCGTGGCGACGGCGATGGTGCCGCCGACGAGCAGCTCGCGGACGAGCACGGCGACGCAGAACCACAGTGGCCCGGCGCCGTCGATGATGATGGCGACGAGGGCGACGATGAAGACCAGCCGGTCGACGGTCGGGTCGAACTTCTTGCCGAACTCGCTCACCTGACCGAGCCGCCGAGCGAGGTAGCCGTCGACCCAGTCGGTGGCGCTGAGGCCGCCGAGCAGCCAGGCGGCGTTGGCTCGGTCGTCGCGGACGAACAGCAGCCACAGGAACACCGGCAGGCAGAGCAGCCGGATCAGGGTGAACAGGTTGGGGACGGTCCACAGCGTGTCGACTACGCGCGCGTCATCCGCCACACCGAGATCGTACGGTGACTGCGTTCCCCGGCCACGCAGGCCGGCGGCGACCGCTCCCTCGCTGGCGCTCGGTCGCTCGCACTCGTGAGAGGCTTCGCCGGTGCCCACGATCTTCACCCGCATCATCGACGGCGAGATCCCCGGCACGTTCGTGTGGCGCGACGAGCGCTGCGTGGCGTTCCTGTCGATCAACCCGCTGGCCCACGGCCATGCCCTCGTCGTGCCGATCGAGGAGGTCGACCACTGGGTCGACGTCGACCCCTCACTCGTCGCCCACGTCTTCGACGTCGCCCGCATCATCGGCGTCGCCCAAGAGCGGGCGTTCCGCTGCGAACGGGTCGGCCTGATCGTCGCCGGCTACGAGGTGCCACACATGCACGTGCACGTGATCCCGACGAACTCGATGTCGCAGCTGTCCTTCGCCAACGCCGCGGCATCGGTCGACCAAGCCGACCTCGACGCCGCCGCCGCCGCCATCCGCGCCGAGCTCCAAGCCCTGGGCCATCCGAGTGTTTGACGCCATCCGAGTGTGTGACGACCGGCGTCCGCACGCCGGACACTCGGATGTCAGTCGACCGGCTCGATCAGCTCCGGTCCCTTGTTGCGCACGTTGTTGACGTCGGTGCCGACGCGCGTGACGTCGAGCAGCGTGTCGGGCGCCGGGATCAGCAGGCCCGACAACGTCTCGATGTCGTTGTTCTCCGGGTCCAGCCACGTCGCCCACGCCGACTGCGGGAGGATCACCGGCATGCGGTCGTGGATCGGCGACATCGTGCCGTTGGCCGACGTCGTGATCACGGTGGCGCTGTGCAGCCAATCGGCGCCGGCACCCTCCTCCTTGTCCCGCCAAGCCGACCACAGGCCGGCGACCGCGAGTGGCTCGCCGTCGAGCCGGGAGATGAACATCGGCTGCTTCGCCGGCTTGCCTGCCTTGGTCAACGGGCCGCCGGGCTCTCCTGCCTGCCACTCGTAGAAGCCGTCCATCGGGATCAGGCAGCGGGTCTTCTTGAACACGCCCTTGTACGCCGGCTTGGTCGCCAGCGTCTCGGCGCGGGCGTTGATCATCTTCGCCCCGACCTTGCGTTCCTTCGCCCACACCGGGATCAGGCCCCAGTGGAAGATCTCCAGCCGCGGCGTGCCGTCGGGGCCGGCGACGACGGCGTAGATGTCGTTCGTCGGGGCGACGTTGTAGTTCTCACCCAGCGTCTCGCCCTCGAACGCCGCGCCGAAGTACTCGGCGATGCGCTCGGGCGTGCTCGACGACACGAAGCGACCGCACATCCGTCGGGCTGGGGAGATTTGAACTCCCGACCCCTTGTCCCCCAGACAAGTGCGCTAACCAAGCTGCGCTACAGCCCGTCTCTGTCATCGGGCAGGTTATCCAGTCGAGTACGTGATGAGGGGCTGGCAGTCAGCACGCACTCGGCCGGCAGCACGTACTCGACTGCGCGAGCGTCAGGCGAAGAACATCTCGAAGAAGCGCCAGCCGAGGTAGACGACGAGGGCGACGACGAGGAGCTTGAAGTGCCACGGTGCCTTCTCCTCGCCCTCGGCGCCAGCAGTCGGCGCAGGTGCCTCGAGGTCGCGACCGCATGTCGGGCACTCCCCCTCCGGTGTCATCGCCGACGGCGCCCAGTACTTCTGGCAGTCCTCGCACCAGGGCATGGCGTCATCCGGTGCGCCGGCGCACCCGCAGCTTCAGCGGCGTCGAGCCGAACCCGAACGCCTCGCGGATCGACCGTTCGAGGTAGCGCACGTACGTCTGGGGGAGCTCGCGGTTGGCGAACAGCGTGAACGTCGGCGGGTCGCTGGCGCCCTGCACGGCGTACAGCACCTTGGCGCCACCGCCGGCGGGCTGGCGCTGCTGGGCCTCGACGAGCACGCGGTTGACGTCACGCGTGGGCACGCGGCGGTGGTACTGGGTGATCGCCTCCTGCAGCACCGGCCGCAAGCGGTGCACGCCCTTGCCGCTGAGCGCCGAGATGCGCAGCACCGGCGCCTCGCCGATGAACGCCAGCCGCCTGGCCAGCTCGGCGAGCACGATCTGGCGATCGTCGGGGTCAGCGATCAGCTCCCACTTGTTGAGCAGGATGACGATCGGGCAGCCGGCGGCGTCGATGCGCTCCGCCAGCCGCTGGTCCTGGCCGGTGACGCCTTCGGTGGCGTCGATCACCAGGAGGGCGATGTCGGCGTCGTCGATCGCCCGCAGCGCCCGCACCAGCGAGTAGTACTCGGCGGAGTCGTCGATGCGCGACCGCCGGCGCATCCCCGCGGTGTCGACGAACACGATCGGCCCGTCCTCCGTTTCGACCAGCGTGTCGATCGCGTCCCGCGTGGTTCCGGCGAGGTCGTGGACGACCGAACGGTCCTCCCCCACCAGCCGGTTGAACAGCGTGCTCTTGCCGACGTTGGGCCGCCCGACGATCGCCACGCGCGGCGGGCGCGGCTCGTCGGGTGTCCATGGCTCGTCGCCATCGCCGACGACGCCCTCGTCCGGCTCCTCGTCGTGGCCGTCGGGGAGCCGCTCGACGACGACGTCGAGCAGATCGCCCGCCCGCCGGCCGTGCAGCGCGCTGATCGGGTACGGCTCGCCGAGCCCGAGCGCCAGGAACTCCCACCGCTCGTCCTCACGCCGGTCGTTGTCGGCCTTGTTGGCGACGACGACCACATCGTGGTGACCGCGGCGCAACCAGTCGGCGATCGCCTCGTCCTCGTCCGTCACGCCGACCGAGCCATCGACGACGAACAACACGACGTCGCAGCTGCGCACCGCCGCCTCGACCTGCCGGCTGACCTTGACCTCGAGGTCGCTGCCACCTGGTGACCACCCACCGGTGTCGATGATGCGGAAGGGCACGCCGAGCCACTCGGCCTCCAGCTCCTTGCGGTCGCGGGTGATCCCCGGGCGGTCCTCGACGATCGCCGCCTGCTCGCCGACGATGCGGTTGAACAGCGTGCTCTTGCCGACGTTGGGCCGGCCGACGACGGCGACGACGGGCAGCTCGCCGTTCACGCCAGTGCCTCACGGAGGGCGTGACCGTCGGTCGCCACGACCTCGACCGGGCGAGGCAGGTCGCCGACGGTGCCACCGTCGAGGAAGCGGCCGTCGTCGGACAGGCAGACATCGGGCAGGAGGTAGCGGTGGCCCTCCGGTTCTGCGGCCAGCACTCGCGTGAGGTCAGCGCCGGTCATCAGCCCAGTCACGCCGGTGTTGCCGCCGAAGAACTCGTTGGTGACAGGGATGACGCGGACGTCAGGTCGATCGAGCGCGTCGATCAGCGGACTCACGACCCGCGCGCCGAGCTCGCCCGAGAGGACGCCGACCGGCGCCGCGCGCCGGGGCCGGAGCACGACCGTCGACGTCGCATGGCCCGCCCGCAGGCCGGTGTAGGCGGCAGGGTTCGGCGGCAGGCAGCCGGCGGAGCCGTCGACAGCGGCGAAGAAGCCCCTTCTCGTGCCCGTCGGCTCAGCCGCCGCCCCGGCGAACTCGAGCTCGAAGGTGCGGGCCATGCCGATGCCGTCCTCGTGCATCGTGAAGCCCTCGTAGGACTCGGCATGCGGGAACGGCCGGCCGGCCATCAGGTAGTACTCGTCGGCGGCGTGGACCATCCGCCGGCCGAGCGCCGAGCGGAACACTCCCTGCCAGTCCTCCACCGCGTCGACGACCGCCACGGCCTCCGCCGTGGTGTGGGCGCGCATCCCAGCCTCCGGATTGAACCTGGAGACGCCGAGTGGCACGACGGCGACCGACGACAGCTCCGGGTAGCGATCGAGGATGCCGGCGAACGTGTCGTCGAGGGCACGGCCGTCGTTGACGCCGGGGCACACCACGAGCTGTCCGCGCACCTCGATGCCGTGGTCGAGCAAGGCACGCAACCAGCGCAGGCTGGTGGCCCCGCGAGGGTTGCGCAGCATGCGCGCCCGCAACTCGGGGTCGGTCGAGTGGATGCTCACGTGCAGGGGCGACAGCCGCTCGGTGATGACCCGTTCGAGGTCGGCCTCGGTGAAGCGCGTCAGCGTCGTGAAGTTCCCGTAGAGGAAGCTCAGCCGGTAGTCGTCGTCCTTCAGGTACAGGCTGCGGCGCAGGCCCTTGGGCAGCTGGTAGATGAAGCAGAACTCGCAGTGGTTGTCGCACGTGCGGACACGGTCGAACACGGCGCTGGACACCTCGGCGCCGAGCGGCTGGCCAGCCGGCTTGTGCACGTCGAGCTGCAGCTCGAGGCCGCTGCGCGACACGTCCAGCTCGACGGCCGGCTCGTCGGTCCACAGGCGCCACTCGATGACGTCACGCGGCACCCGCCCGTTGACCAGGGCGATGGTGTCGCCCGCCCGCAGTCCGGCCTCGTCGGCCGGCGATCCGGGCGCGACAGAGACGACGAGAGGCGCGGACATGCTGGTCAAGGCTACCGCTGAGCGTTGCTCGGTAGCCTTGGACGCACGATGGCAGTCGAACGCGTCCTCCTGGCCGAGCCACGAGGCTTCTGCGCCGGCGTGGAGATGGCCATCAAGGCGCTCGCCTGGATGGTCCGCAGCTTCCCGCCGCCGGTGTACTGCTACCACGAGATCGTCCACAACCGGGTCATCGTCGACCGCTTCGAGGCCCAAGGGGTCGTGTTCGTCGACGACATCGCCGACGTCCCACCCGGCTCGCCGATCATGCTCTCGGCCCACGGCTCGGCGCCCGAGGTCGTCGCCGCGGCCCAGGCTCGGGGCAGCTACGTCGTCGACTCCGTCTGCCCGCTCGTCACCAAGGTGCACCACGAGGTGCGCACCCGCGCCGGCAAGGGCTACCGCATCGTCTACGTCGGCCACGAGGGCCACGAGGAGGCGGTCGGCACCATGGCCGTCGCGCCGAGCTCGATCAGCCGGGTCGAGCGCGTCACCGACGTCGCCGCGCTGCCGCAGTTCGACGAGCCGGTCGCCCTGCTCGCCCAGACCACGCTCAGCCACCGCGACTGGGAGGGTGTCGCCGTCGCCGTGCGCGAGCGCTTCCCCGACGTGTGGTCGCCGGGGCGCAGCGACCTGTGCTTCGCAACGACCAACCGTCAGGCCGCGCTGATGGCGCTCGCCGAGCGGTGCGACGCCATCGTCGTCATCGGCTCGGCGAACTCATCCAACACCCGTGCGTTGGAGAAGCTCGCCGGCGAGGCCGGGTGCCAGCTCGTCGCCCGCGTCAACGACGCCGCCGAGATCCCCGATGAGATCCTCGGGGCTCGCATCGTCGGCGTGACCGCCGGTGCCTCGGCGCCCGACGAGCTGGTCGTGCAGGTCGTCGAGCACCTCGCACCGGCCGAGGGCGTGGAGGTCGTCACGGTGACCGACGAGGACGAGTACTTCCCGCCACCGCGCAAGCTGCGCGAGCTGCAAGTGGCCATCGAGTCGGCGGCGACGGTGATGCTCGGCGGATCGATGGGCGGTCGCCCCCGCATGGACGACAGGGGGCTGGGCGCCAGCGACGTGCTGTCCGCGCTCGCCGGCTCCTAGGCCTTCAGCCACGCGACCATCGCCGCGGCGAGCTGCTCGCCGACATCGTCCTGGATGAAGTGGCCGGCCGGCGAGAAGGTCTGGTGCGGCTGGCCGGCAGCACCGGGGATGCGTCGCACCAGCGAGTCCTGCGCTCTGCCGAGGACGATGTCGTCGGGCGCCCACAGCGCGAGCACCGGGCGCTCCCACCGCTCGAGCACCTCCCAAGCCGCCCGGTTGGCGGGCACGGCGGGGTCGTCAGGCCCGGTCGGCACCAGCAGCGGGAACTGACGCGCCCCGGCCATGTGCACCTCGTCGGGGAACGGCGCCCGATACGCCTCGACCTCGGCATCGCTGAGCTGACGAGCGAGCGTCGCCCGCTGCAACAGCGTGCCGGCGTCGAGGAACGGCATCGCCTGGCTCGCCTGCTGCCACTGCAGAAAGCCCTCCCCCGCCGGCGCGCCGTCGGGCAGGAACGTGTTGGCGAGCACGAGGCGGTCGAACCGATCAGGGTGCTCGGCGGCGACGCGCAGCCCGATCAGGCCACCCCAGTCCTGGCCGAACAGCACGATGTCCCGGAGGTCGAGCTGCTCGACGAACGAGTACAGCCAGGCGACGTGACCGGCGTAGGTGTAGGCGGCCCGCTCGGTCGGCTTGTCCGAACGGCCGAACCCGATGAGGTCAGGAACGACGGTGCGGTAGCCGGCGTCGAGGAGCGTCGGCAGCATCCGGCGGTACAGGTAGCCCCACGTCGGCTCGCCGTGGACGAAGCAGGATCGTGCGTGCGTCGCGCGGCCCCTCGTCGACGTAGGCCATGCGCAGGCCGTCGACGTCGACGTACCGCGGTTCGTACGGCCAGTCCGGCAGGTCGGCGAAGCGCTCGTCGGGCGTGCGGACGAAGTCGACGGTCACGTCAGTTGCGCGGGACTTCGCTCCACGGCACGTCGCGGTCGACACGGACATCGCCGGGCAGGCCGAGCACGCGCTCGCCGAGGATGTTCTTCATCACCTCGGTGGTGCCGCCCTCGATCGAGTTCGCCCGGCTGCGCAGGAACGCCTTCTGCACCGTCTCGAAGCCCATCGCCGTCTCCGGGCGGACCATCTCGTAGCTGCCGTAGAGCATGCCCTCGGCGCCCATCAGGTCGACGACCTTGGCCCACACGTCCTTGTTCAGGTCCGCCGAGGCCATCTTGCCGATCGAGCCCTCCGGCCCGGGATCACCCATCTTGCGCATCTGGTTGGCGCGGATGTTGGTGAGTCGGAGCACCTCGGCGCGGATCCACAACTGCATCACCTCGTCGCGCGTGGCGGCGTCGCGACGATCCTCGGGCAGATCCTTCCACGCCTTGACCAGGGCCGACACGGGACCGGAGCCCTTGGTCGGGATGGTGCCACCGATCGACACCCGCTCGTTCATCAACGTCGTCAGCGAGACGCGCCAGCCGTCGCCCGGCTCGCCGAGGCGCTCGCCGTCGGGGATGCGCGTGTCGGTGAAGTACACCTCGTTGAACTCGGCCTCACCGGTGATCTGGCGCAGCGGGCGCACTTCGACGGTCGGCGCCTGCATGTCGACGACGAACGCGGTGAGCCCGGCGTGCTTGACGGCCTCGGGGGCGGTGCGCACGACCAGCAGACCCCACTTCGAGAGATGGGCGAGCGTCGTCCAGACCTTCTGCCCGTTGACGATCCACTCGTCGCCATCCTTCACACCGCGCGACGACAGCCCGGCGAAGTCGGAGCCGGAACCGGGCTCGGAGAACAGCTGGCACCAGATCTCCTCACCCGTGAACAGCGGGCGGAGGTAGCGCTGCTTCTGCTCCTCGCTCCCCCACACGACGACGGTCGGCCCGCACATGCCGTAGCCGATCGGGTTGCGGTACGCCGAGTTCGGCGCTCCGGCGGCGGACAGGCGCTCGTTGACCGTCTTCTGCAGCTTCGGGTTGACGCCGAGGCCGCCGTGACCCACCGGGAAGTGGACCCATGCCAGACCACGGTCGAACTGCTCGCCGAGGAATGTGATCGGGTCGGTGGACTTCGGGGGGAACGACTCGAGCAGCTGGTCGATCAGGTCGGACGACCTGCTGCTCGTCGGTGGTGGCGGAGGCCGCCATGGTGGACGTCATCGTCATGCCAAGAAGGTACCGGGAGTACGTTCCAGATCATGTATCCCGGTGCCTTCGTCGACAGCCAACCCGACAAACCCGCCTACGTGATGGCGTCGACCGGTGCCGTCACGACGTACCGCCAGCTCGACGACGCCGCCAACCGGCTGAGCCGGCTGCTGCGCGCCGCCGGCGTCCAGCCGGGCGACCACGTCGCCTTCTGCCTGGAGAACCACCCGCGCTACCTCGAGCTGGCGTGGGGCTGCCACTACGCCGGAGCGGTCTACACCGCCGCATCGTCACGCCTCACCAGCGGCGAGCTGTCGTACATCGTGCGCGACTGCGAAGCCAAGGTGTTCATCACGTCCAGGGCCAAGGCCGACCAGGCCGCCGAGATCGTCGCCGCCACCCCTGACGTGACGCTGCGGCTGATGCTCGACGGCACCATCGATGGCTACGAGTCGTACGAGGCGGCGGCCGATGCGCAGACCGCCGAGCCGCTGACCGACCGCGTCGCCGGCATGGACATGCTCTACTCCTCGGGCACGACGGGGCTGCCCAAGGGTGTCACGAGGACGTTCCAGCCCGAGCCGCTGGAGGCGACGCCGAACAGCGTGCTCGCCCTGCTCCAGCTGCTGTTCAGCGCCGACGACACCACGGTGTACCTCTCGCCGGCGCCGCTGTACCACGCCGCCCCACTGCGCTTCTGCATGAGCGTGCACCAGATCGGCGGCACCGTCATCGTGATGGAGCACTTCGACGCCGAGCAGTTCCTGGCGAACGTCGAGACGCACGCCGCGACCCACACCCAGGTCGTGCCGACGATGTTCGTTCGGCTGCTCAAGTTGCCCGCCGAGGTGCGCAGCTCGTACGACGTCTCGTCGCTGCGCTGCGTCATCCACGCGGCCGCGCCGTGCCCGGTGCCGGTGAAGCAGCAGATGATCGAGTGGTTCGGCCCAGTCATCCACGAGTACTACGCCGGTACCGAGGGCAACGGGTTCGTCTACTGCAACAGCGAGCAGTGGCTGGACCACCCCGGCACGGTCGGCGCGCCGATCGGCTGCACGCTGCACATCGTCGGCGCCGACGACGACGAGGAGATGCCACCGGGCGAGAGCGGCACGATCTACTTCGAGGGCGGCGCCGAGTTCGAGTACCACAACGACGCCGAGAAGACGAAGAGCTCGCGGCACCCGCTCGGGTGGAGCACGCTGGGCGATGTCGGGTACCTCGACAGCGACGGCTTCCTCTACCTGACCGACCGCAAGGCGTACATGATCATCTCCGGCGGGGTCAACATCTACCCGCAGGAGGCGGAGAACGTCCTCGTCACGCACCCCAAGGTCGTCGACGTCGCCGTGTTCGGCGTGCCCCACGACGAGTTCGGCGAGGAGGTCAAGGCGGTCGTCCAGCCCGTCGAGATGCCCGCAGACGCCGAGGAGGCCGACGCGCTGTCGAAGGAACTGGTCGCCTACTGCCGCGAGCACCTCGCCGACGTCAAGTGCCCACGCTCCGTCGACTTCCGCGCCGATCTCCCCCGTCACCCCACCGGCAAGCTGTACAAGCGCCACCTCAAAGAGGAGTACTGGACCGCCGCCGGCCGCACGATCTAGCGATTCTGACGATGCTGGGGATCACTCAGTGATCCCCAGCCGACAAGGAATGGTCGGTGACGTCGATCGGGGCGGTGAGCGGGCCGATGCCGGTGCCCAGGTCGACGTCGGCGAAGCGCCAGAAGTCGACGCTGCGCTGGCCCACACTCGGCCCGACGGGCGTGCGGTCGCCGGTGAACGTGGCGCGGATGAAGCCGCCGCTGGCGACGACGTTGGCGTCGACCGGGTCGCCGTCGCCGGTCCAGCGCCACTCGCCGTCGTCGTAGGTGACATCGCGGCCGACGACCTCGATCGGTGTGTCGACGTGCAGCTGCCAGGTGCCACCACTCCGGCCGGCATCGGCGTCGGTGAGGATCTGTCGCTCGAGATCGCTGGCGGAGATGGCCAGCTCGATGCCGGCGACGACGAGGTCGAGCACGAGGTGGAGTGGGGTGTCACCCAGTCCGCGCGTGATCACGCCGAGCCCGGCACCGAAGCGCGGGTTGAGCTCGGTCGGCCGGAATCCGTCGACCGTGGCGACGCCGTCGAGCGTGAAGGCGCCGCGGTAGGCGACCTCGTCGCGCAGCACATTGCCGACGCGCCGTGCGGCCTCGCGCATCTCGTCGCGGATGGCGTCGGGTGGATCCCAGAACGTGGCGCAGCCGGAGTAGCGCAGCTCGTGACCGCGCCGCAGCGTCACCATCTCGACGGGACGCAGGGCGACGACGCCGTCGGGCAGCACGATGCCGTGGATCGACGTGGCGATGCCGTCGAGGAACGGCATGATCCGCACGCGGTCGCCAATGGCCCCGAGCTCGGCAGTCACGGCGGCCGCAGTGTCGTCACTGGTCACCCAACGAGTGCCGGCACCACCGCCGTGGAAGCCGTCACGGGCGTCGACCGCCCACACGCTGCCCGACCCGCGATCGAACCGTCGCCAGGTCGCTGCCGCCTCGGCGATGTCGACGGTGGTCGACGGCGCCCGGGCGACGCCGGCCCGGTCGAGGAGGGCGTCGACCGTCGTCTTGTCCTCGAGGGCCACCCACTCCGGACGGCGATGGGCGACGAGCGGGCGGCCGACCAGCGTGGGCGATTCGGTGAGGAACGTCCCGAACACGACCGCGTCGCGCTGCGGGTCGAACGCCTCGACGGCCTCGACGATGGTCGGCGGTGGGTCGGCGACCCGAGCGATCGCCGTGCGCAGACGTTCCATCGGGCCGACGTCGTCGGGGATCTCCACGGCGACGATCTGGGCATCCGGCTGCGGACCGGCCCCGAGCCCGTCCGTGCCCACGACGAGCACTTCGGCGGCCCCGAGGTCACGCAGTGTGCCGACGATCGGCGTCCACACCGCGGCCGGTCCGCCGGCGAGGATCACCTTCCGGCCACCCACCAGCGCACCGAGCGGGTCGCGCCACCAGTCCATCGCCCGACCGTAGGTCCCGCCATTCCAAGTTCTCTGTCGAGTTGTTCCCGCTCAGCGGGCACAAATACGTTTAGAACCGAGTTGTCAGGGCGACAGGATGATCATGCGCAGGTCGGTCATCTCGCGGACGGAGTAGGCCGGGCCCTCGCGGGTGTTGCCGCTGTCGCGGACGCCGCCGTAGGGCTGCTGGTCGGCGCGCCACGTCGGCACCTCGTTGACGAGGACGCCGCCGAAGTCGAGCGCCTGGAACGCGCGCATGGCGTCGCCGACGTGGTTGGTGAAGATCGCCGCCTGCAACCCGTACCGTGTGTCGTTGGCCATGCGCAGTGCGTCGTCGAGATCATCGTACGTTGCAACTGCAACGACCGGCCCGAACACCTCCTGCGAGCACACCTTCATCGCGGGAGTGGCGCCGGTCAGCACGGTCGGCAGCAACACGCCGTTGTCGTCGACCTCGCCGCCGTGAGCGACCGTTGCACCCTCCGCCACCGCCTCCTCCACCCACGACGCCACCCGGTCGCGCTCACCCTCGGAGATCAGCGCCGACACGTCCGTCTGCTCGTCCATCGGGTCGCCGACGACGAGCGAGGACACCTCCTTGACGAGCGTCTCGACGAAGGCGTCGGCGATGTCGTCGTGGACGTAGATGCGCTGCGTCGAGATGCAGCTCTGCCCGGCGTGGGAGAACCCGGCGACCTTGATCTTCGCCGCCGCCGACGCCCAGTCGCTGTCCGCCTCGATGATCACCGGGGCGTTGTTGCCCAGCTCGAGGCCGACCTTCTTGCGCGGCGCCCGCGCCCTGATCCCCCACCCGACATCGGGTGACCCGGTGAACGTGATCAGGGCGACGTCGTCGTGGTCGACGAGGGCGTTGCCGACGGTCGACCCGCCACCCGTGACGACGTGCAGCCACTCGTCGGGCAGGCCGCACTCGTCGATCAGCAGCTCGGCCAGGGCGATGCCGCTGAACGGCGTCTGGCTGGCCGGCTTGAGCACCACCGGGCACCCTGCGGCGATCGCCGGTGCCAGCTTGTGGGCGACGAGGTTGAGCGGGAAGTTGAACGGGCTGATCGCCCCGATGACGCCGATCGGCACACGCATCGTGAAGCCGACCTTGCCGACGCCGGACGCGATGGCGTCGAGGGCGACGACGTCGCCCGCCAGCGTGCGCGCCTCGGCGGCGGCGAACTGGAACGTGCCGACCGCCCGCTCGGCCTCGACCCTGGCTGTCTTGATCGGCTTGGCCGCCTCCCTGGCGATGATCTCGGCGAACTCGTCGCGGCGCTCGGCGAGCAGCCGGGCCGCGGTGTCGAGCACCTCCGCCCGCTTCCACCGCGGCAGCGGTCCGCCCGCCAGCGCACCCTTGGCGGCGCGCACGGCGCGATCGACATCGTCGGGACCGCACACGGGGACCCGACCGATCTCCTCGCCGTCGTAGGGCGACGTGACGGCTGCCGACTCCGACCCCTTGAACCGCTCGCCGGCGAGCGGGAGGGCACGTCACGGCCATGGCCCGACCATACTGCCGGTCGTGAATCGCGCCCTGCGGTCCTTCCACCCGTTCCTCGACTGGCCGGCGCCGATCGCCCTCGCCCACCGTGGCGGCGCCAGCGAGGCCCCGGAGAACACACTGCTCGCCTTCCAGCGCGCCGTGGAGCTGGGATACCGCTACCTCGAGACGGACATCCAGGTGACCAGCGACGGTGTCGTCGTCGCCTTCCACGACGACGACCTCAGCCGGACGTGCGATCGTCCTGGTCGCATCTCCGAGCTGCCGTGGCACGAGGTCGCCACGGCCCGTGTCAATGGGCGAGGCGCCGATCCCCCGGCTCGCCGACCTGTTCACCACGTGGCCCGACGCACGCATCAACATCGACTGCAAGACCGATCACGCCGTCGAGGCGCTGGCCGACGAACTCGCCACGTCGAAGGTGCTCGACCGAGTGTGCATCGGCGCCTTCAGTGACCGGCGTTTGCGGCGCCTCCGCAAGCGCCTCGGACCTGACCTGTGCACGAGCGCCGGCCCGCTCGCCATCGCCGTTCTACGCGTCACCGGCCTCGCCTTGTCGTCGACGCCGCTC
>CAWGJK010000025.1:0-13159 GCA_963822875.1 uncultured Acidimicrobiia bacterium
CGCTGCGGTCACGGCCGGATCCATCCTCGCCCTCGTGGCCCGCTCGATGATCATCCTGCGCTCGCCGGCGCCAGTCGACCAATGACAGCGTTCCCCGGCCACGCAGGCCGTTGCTGGCCGCTCGCTCTCTGGCGCTCGCTCGCTCGCACATGTGACATGGTCCAGCAGTGAAGGATCTCGCCGCATTGCGGCAGCGAGCCGTCGAGCTCGGCGTCGAGCCCTACTACTGGGACGTCGCCGGCGGCTACCACGACACCGCCGAGCACACCCTGCGCGCCGTCGTCGAGGTGCTCGAAGCCGACGCCGAGCCGGGCACGGCGCGACGCCTGCCGCCGGTCATCGTGGGCCGGTCGAGCGGCACGGAGCTGCCCGATGGCGCCCAGATCGTGCTCGCCGACGGCACGGCAGTCGATGCCTCGGCGAGGCTGCCTGTCGGCTGCCATGACGTCGTGCTCGACGACGGCGAGACCTCGACGCTCGTCGTCGCCCCGCCGGTGATGCCGCGCGCGGCCGAGCTGCACGGCGGGGCCGGGTTGTTCGTCCCGACCTACGCGCTCTGGGAGCAAGCCGCTCCGCTCCCGTCCTTCGCCCATCTCGCCGCGCTGGCGGCCGCGGCGAACCGCATCGGGCTCGCCGTCGTGTCGACGCTGCCGGTCTACGCGGCGGTGATCGACGAGCCGTTCGACCCGAGCCCGTACGCGCCGGCGAGCCGGCTGCACTGGAACGAGGTCTACCTCGACGACGCCTCGCTGCCTGCCGCCGCCATGCCGACGTTCGACACGCTCATCGACTGGCCCGAGCTGGCTGCGCGTCGCCGCCGGCAACTGCTCGACGCGGTGGCCGACCTCGATCCGTACATCCAGACCGGCATGGACCGCTTCGTCGCCGGCCGTCCCGACGTCGCCGACTTCGCCCGCTGGCGCGCCGGCACGAGCGATCCGGCCGACGACGGTCGCCCGCGGGCGCTCGTCGAGCGCAGCCACGTGCTCGCCCAGTATCTCGCCGATCGCCAGCTCGCCGCCATCGAGGGTCAGGGCCGCGCCACACTCGCCCTCGACCTGCCGATCGGGAGCCATCCCGACGGGTACGAGACGTGGGCCTACGGCTCGCTGTTCGCCGCGGGGATGGACGTCGGCGCCCCACCTGACGAGTTCTTCTCCGAAGGTCAGAACTGGGGCTTCCCGCCGCAGCTGCCGGGAGCCGGCCGGCGCAGCGGCCACGCCTTGTGGCGCGACCTCGTCGCCCGCGCGGGCGAGCACGCCTCCGTGTTGCGCATCGACCACGTCATGGGCGTGCAGCGGCTGTGGTGGATCCCTGAGGGGTGCAGTGCGACCGACGGCGTCTACGTCCGCTATCCCAGGGAGGAACTGCTGGCCGTGATCGCCGCCGAGGCCGATCGCACGTCGACGACGATCATCGGCGAGAACCTCGGCACGGTCCCCGCCGAGGTCACCGAGGCGCTCGAGCGCTGGGACGTCATCGGAATGTTCGAGGAGCAGTTCAACCTGTACCACCGCAGCGCCCTCCCGCCGGTGCCCGCCGACTCCGTCGCCGGCATCCGCACCCACGACATGCCGGCGTTCGCCGCCGCCTTCAACGGCGACGCCACGGGCGGCGTGTACGACTACCGGCGGCTGGTGGCGGACGCCGTCGACCATCCCGTCGGCGACGGCGCGGCGGCGGTGCTCGACGCCGCCCTCGAGCGCCTCGCCCACAGCGACGCCTACCTCGTCGTCGCCGACCTCGACGACCTCGTCGGCGAGACTGCCCCGCACAACGTGCCGGGCAAGATCCTCCCGTCGACATGGCGCCGACGGCTGCGCCGGCCGACGTCGGAGATCCTCGCCGACCCCGACGTCCGCCGGCGCTTGGCGATCCTCGGCGACCGCAAGGTGAGGACATGAATGCGTTCCCCGGCCACGCAGGCCGTTGCTGGCCGCTCACTCGCTGGCGCTCGCTCGCTCGCATCGTCGACAGTGGCTCGCCATGAGTTCGAACCCAGTCGGCGAGATGGACCTGTTCCTGTTCAACGAGGGCACCCACCGACACCTGCACAACTGCCTCGGTGCCCATCCCGACGCCACCGGCACGTGGTTCGCCGTGTGGGCGCCGAACGCAAGGTCGGTCGACGTCCTCGGCGACTTCGACGACTGGTCCGGTCAGCAGATGGAGCTGATCGGGCGCTCGGGCATCTGGTCGCTCCACGTCGCCGGGGCACTCGTCGGCCACTCCTACCGCTATGCCGTCACCAGCTATCACGGCGAGCGCATGGAGAAGTCCGATCCCGTCGGCGCGGCGACGAACGAACCCCCGTCGACGACATCGGTGATCAGCGCGCTCGACCACACGTGGGGAGACGCGGCGTGGATGGCCGAGCGCTCCGACCAGGCCGGCGGCCCGATGTCGATCTACGAGGTGCACCTCGGGTCGTTCGGCCGGGTCGCCATACCGGGGACCCGCTTCCCCACCTATGCCCAGCTCGCCGATCCGCTGGCCGATCACGTACTGGCGCACGGCTTCACCCACGTCGAGCTGCTGCCGGTGACGGAGCACCCCTTCTACGGTTCGTGGGGCTACCAGACGACGGGGTACTTCGCGCCGACCGCCCGCTACGGCCGGCCCGAGGACCTCATGGAGATGGTCGACCGGCTGCACCAGCGCGGCGTCGGCGTGATCGTCGACTGGGTGCCGTCGCACTTCCCGACGGACGCCCATGGCCTGGCCCGCTTCGACGGGACGCACCTCTACGAGCACGCCGACCCACGGCAGGGCTACCACCCGGACTGGACGTCGGCGATCTTCAACTACGGGCGGCGCGAGGTGCGCTCGTTCCTCATCTCCAGCGCGCTGTGCTGGCTCGACCGCTACCACGCCGACGGGCTGCGCGTCGACGCCGTCGCCTCGATGCTCTACCTCGACTACTCGCGCAAGGAGGGCGAGTGGATCCCCAACCGCCTCGGCGGACGCGAGAACCTGGAGGCGATCGAGTTCCTGAAGCAGCTCAACGACGCCGTCGCCGAGGAGGTGCCCGACGCCATCACCGTCGCCGAGGAGTCGACGGCGTGGCCGATGGTCACCGGCACCACCGATCACGGCGGGCTCGGCTTCACGTTCAAGTGGGACATGGGGTGGATGCACGACACGTTGCAGTACGTGCGGCGCGAGCCGGTGCACCGCCGCTTCCATCACGACGAGATCACGTTCCGCAGCGTGTACGCCTTCACCGAGCGCTACGTGCTGCCGCTGTCGCACGACGAGGTCGTCCACGGCAAGGGCTCGATGATCGGCAAGATGCCAGGCGACGAGTGGCAGCGCTTCGCCAACCTGCGGCTGCTCTACGGGATCATGTGGATGCAGCCGGGGAAGAAGCTGCTGTTCATGGGCGGTGAGCTGGCGTCGTACCGCGAGTGGAACCACGACGCCAACCTCGACTGGAGCCTCCACGACGCGCCGCGGCACGCCGGCGTCCGGTTGTGGCTCGCCGCGCTCAACGACGTGTACTGCACGGAGCCGGCGCTGTGGCGCGGCGACACCGATCCGGCGGGGTTCCAGTGGATCATGGGTGATGACGACACCCACAGCATCTTCGCCTGGCTGCGCCTGGACCCGACCGGCGAGGCAGCACCGGTGATGGCCGTGGTCAACGCCACGCCCGCCGTCCACCACGGCTACCGGCTCGGGGTGCCCGAGGGCGGCACGTGGGAGGAGCTGCTCAACTCCGACGCCGAGATCTACGGCGGCAGCGGCAAGGGCAACCTCGGCAGCGTCGAGGCCGAAGACAAGGCGTGGCACGGCTTCGACCACTCGCTGCCGCTGACCCTGCCCCCGCTCGCTGTGGTGGTGTTGCGCGGCGAGCGAGTCGGTTGACGCGGCCGACCCAATCCCCCCGAGTGTTTGAGGCGCCCCGAAGGTGCTCAAACACTCGGATGCCGCATCCGAGTGTTTGGAGCCCTCCGAAGAGGGGCGCCGCAAACACTCGGGGATGCAACCCCAGCTAACGCCGGGTTGCCCGGTACCACTCGATCAACGCGCTGGTGGACGCGTCGTGCGATTCGCTCGAGCGCTCTCCCGACAGCTCCGGAGTGATCTGGTTGGCCAGCTCCTTGCCCAGCTCGACGCCCCACTGGTCGAAGCTGTCGATGCCCCACACGACGCCCTGGACGAGCACGATGTGCTCGTAGAGGGCGACCAGCTGGCCGAGCACGGACGGGGTCAGCTGGTCGGCGACGATCGACGTCGTCGGGCGGTTGCCCTCGAACGACCGCCACGGCTCGTCGGGTCGCGAGCGTCCGAACGCCAGTGCTTCGGTCTGGGCGATGAGGTTGGCGACGAGCAGGTCGTGGTGGTCGCGGTGCGGGTGGTGCGGGTTGGCGAAGCCGATGAAGTCGGCGGGCACGATCCTCGTCCCCTGGTGCAGCAGCTGGTAGAAGGCGTGCTGGCCGTTGGTCCCCGGCTCACCCCACACGATCGGCCCGGTGCCGGCGGTGACCGGCGACCCGTCGAGGCGCACCGACTTGCCGTTGGACTCCATGTCCAGCTGCTGCAGGTAGGCGGGGAAGCGCCCGAGCTCCTCGGCGTAGGGCAGCACCGCCTTGGTCGGCAGGCCGAGCACGTCGATGTTCCACACGCCGATCATGCCGAGCACGATGGGTGCGTTGCGCTCGGGCGGGGCGCTGCGGAAGTGCTCGTCGACGGTGTGGAAGCCGGCGAGGAACTCGGCGAAGTGTTCGCGCCCGATGGCGATCATCAGCGACAGACCGATCGCCGAGTCCACGGAGTAGCGCCCGCCGACCCACTCCCAGAACCCGAACATGTTGGCGGTGTCGATGCCGAACGCGGCGACCTCCTCGGCGTTCGTGCTGACGGCGACGAAGTGGCGGGCGACGGCGTCGTCGCCGAGTTGGGCGGTGAGCCACGCCGCGTGCGGTGCGGGCGTTGGTCAGTGTCTCGATCGTCGTGAACGTCTTGGACGAGACGACGAACAGCGTCTCGGCGGGATCGAGACCGTCGAGCGCGCCGGCGATGTCGGCGCCGTCGACGTTGGAGACGAAGCGCGCCGTCAGGTCCGGGTGGCGGTAGGCGTCGAGGGCCCGGTAGGCCATCGCCGGACCGAGGTCGGAGCCGCCGATGCCGATGTTGACGACGGTGCGGATGCGCGTGCCGGTCGCGCCCGTCCACGTGCCGTCGCGGACCTGTTCGGCGAAGGCGCCGGCGCGGTCGAGCACGTCGTGGACGTCGGCGACGACGTCGTGGCCGTCGAGTTCGATCGTTGCGTCGCGTGGTGCGCGCAGGGCGACGTGCAGGACGGGACGGCGTTCGGTGACGTTGATCGGCTCACCGGCGAACATCGCGTCACGGCGGTCGGTGACGCCGGCGGCCGCGGCGACGTCGAGCAGGGCGGCCATCACGGTGTCGTCGACGCGCTGCTTGGCGTAGTCGATGCGCAGGTCCCCGACCTCGAGCAGGTAGCGCTCGGCGCGAGCCGGATCGGAGGCGAACAGCTCGGCGAGGTGCGGTGGCGGCGGCGTGGCGAGGAGTGCCGCCCACTGTGGCGTCGCCGTGATGTCGGGGGTGGCGTCCATCAGGCGACGTTATGCCTGCAGCGAGCCGGCGGCCGGCGGATCGAGCACGACGACCGTGTTGGTCGGCGGACACGGGCGATCGGCAGGTCCTTGTCACCGTCGAGCCAGGCGGCCACCGCTGGCGTCTTGTCGGCGCCGGTGATCAGCACCACCCGACCGATGGCGGCGTTCACGACGGCGGGAGTGAGCGTCATGCGCACGCGTCCGTTGAACACACCGGAGAGGTCGACCGGCCGCTCGCTGTCGATCACCGGGTCACCCGGCGGCCACGACGCGGCGTGCCCGTCGGGGCCCATCCCGAGGTGGACGACGTCGAAGCGCTCCGGCAGACCGGCGGCGTAGCGGCTGCACGCACGGCCGAGGTCGGCGGCGGTGACGGGCATCAGGTGGTGGCGACCAGGGGTGTCGGTCAGCTGCGTGGCGTTGCGATCGGGATGACCGTCAGGGGCGACTCGCTCGTCGACCTGCCAGAGGCCGATGCGGTCCCACGCCAGGTCGGCCGTGGCGAGGGCGGCGAGCATCGGCGGGGCGGTCGAGCCGCCCGACACGGCGAGCGTCGCCCTCCCTCGGGCGCGTAGCGCGCTGGCGAGCCGCCGCGCGATGGAGCGGGCGGCGCGACCGGGGGCGTCGTCGTCGATGCGGATGGTGCGGCCAGGCATCCGGCCATGATGGTTCGCTGCGCCCCGTCGTGGGTACATCGGCGGCCATGACCACGGCGGATCTGTCTTCGACCCCCCAGCAGGTGGCGCGGGCCTGGCGCGATCCACTCGGGCGGGCCGGGCTCGCTCGCCAAGGGCGTCCTCTACCTGATCCTGGGCATCCTGGCGATCCAGTTCGCCCGCGGCGACACGTCGAGCGACCAGGTCAGCCAGGAGGGGGCGATCGCCACGCTCGCCGATCAGCCGTTCGGCAAGTTCCTGCTCGTGCTGCTGACCCTCGGCTTGGCGGCCATGTGCGTGTGGCGAGCCATCCAGGCGTTCGTCGGTGATCCGGTCGAGGGCGACGACGCCAAGCACCGCGTCGAGTACGCCGTCAAGGCGGTGCTCTACGGGGCGCTCGTCGTGACGTCGGCGAAGATCACGATCGACAACTGGAACGGTGGCGGCGAGACGCAGACCGGGGGCGGCGACGAGCAGACGCAGCAGGTGTCGTCGACGCTGTTCGAGTGGCCGGCCGGTCGCTGGCTCGTCGGTCTGCTCGGTGTCGTGATGATCGGTATCGCCATCTACGAGGCGTGGCACCAGGTGATCGAGGCCACGTTCATGGAGCGCATCGCCCCGCCCGGGCGCGAGGTGTCCAAGGGACTGGAGCTGTTCGGGCGCGTCGGCTACGCCGCCAAGGCGCTCGTGCTGTTCATCTCCGGCATCTTCTTCGTCGTCACCGCCGTGCAGTACGACCCGGCCCAGAGCAAGGGCCTGTCCGGGTCGCTGCAGGAGCTGGCCGAGAAGGACTGGGGCCGCGTGCTCCTGTGGGGCACCGCGATCGGCCTCTTCCTCTACGGCATCTTCTGCCTCGCCGAATCCCGCTACCGCCGCCCCACCTGACCCCGATCCGAGTGTTCGGCGCCGTCCGAGTGCTGGTGCGCGGCTGCCGCGCACCCAGCACTCGGATGGGCGCGCACCCCCGGCGTAGCGTGGCTGACACCGACATCCCCCTCCCCGCTTCCGTCCCGAAGGAGGGCACGATGCCCGTCACGCTCCCTGCCCAGTCCGTTCGCTGGCTCGCCGATCACCACGGCGTCATCACCACGCCAGGTGCTCCGCGAGCACGGCGTCGGCGCGACGGCGACCCGCACGGCTCGTCGAGCGCGGCGTGCTCCAACGCGTCGGCCTCGGCGTGCTTCGTCTCGACGACCACACCGCGCACGCTCGAGCAGCGCTGCGCCGTGCTGTCGGCCGCGCATCCGTGGCGGATTCGTCACCGGGCCGACCGCCGGCCACCTCGCCGGGCTGCGCCGCATGCCACGCTCGCGCGGCGCTGCACTACTCCGTGCTCCACGGCGTCCACCTGCCCGACGACCCGGGCGTGCGCTTCCGCCAGACCACGGTCATCTGGGCGATCGATCGCCGGGTGCGCGACGACGGGATCGTCGTCGCCTCGTGGCCGCGGCTGGCGTTCGACCTCGCCGCCGACCTCCGCCAGCTCGATCACGTGTCGGTCGTGCAGCAACTCCTCCACGAGCGAGCGAGTGACCACGCGACGATCTCGCTGCCGATCGATCGTCGCCTCGGGCACCCGGCCCGTCCAGGGTCAGGCGTGTTCCGTCGCACGCTCGCCATCGCTCGGCGGGTCGGCGCCCAACGAGTCGCATCCCGAGGTCGTGCTCGCGGAGGCGCTCCGCGGCGCCGAGGCGTCCCGATCGAGCACCAGACGAAGGTGATCCGGCCATCCAACGGGCGAACGATGCGCTCGACCTCGCCGTGCCCGACGTCAGGTGGGGCGTCGAGCTGGACATCCATCCCGAGCACCGCACCGTCGACGGCTTCGGCAACGACGCCCGCCGACGAACGGAGATGCACATGGTCGGGTGGCAGATCGAGACGGTCACCGAGGTCGACATGGCCGACGTCGACCGCATCACCGACGAGCTCGTCGCCGCCTACCACGTCCGTCGCCGCCGCCATCCGAGTGCCTCATGACCGGACGCCGACCACCGAGCACTCGGACGGCGTCGAACACTCGGATGGGACGAGGGTCAGATGGTGGGGACTTCGGTGTGGTGGCCGAAGACGTCGCCGAGGGCGTGCATGACCTCGCCGAGGGTGGCGTACTGGTTGACGGCGTCGATGAGCACGGGCATCAGGTTGCGCTCGGGGTCGGCGGCGGCGGTGCGCAGCGTCGGCCAGCGCCGTCTCGACGGCGGCCGAGTCGCGCTCGTGACGCACGCGGTCGAGGCGCTTGCGCTGCCGCGCCTCGTCCTCGTTGGTGATCTGCAGGATGTCGATCGGCTCGTCGTCGTTGCCCTCGGTGAACCCGCTCACCCCGACGATCGGCCGCCGGCCGTCGTTGAACGCCCGCTCCAACTCGTACGCCGAGTCGGCGATGCGCCCCTGGAACCAGTTGTCCTCGATCCCCCGGATGCACCCCTCCAGCATCGAGCCGCCGCCGATGTCGTCGAGGTGGGCGAACAGCTCCTCCGCCCGCCGCTCCATCTCGTCGGTCGAGCGACTCGACGAACCACGAGCCGCCCAGCGGGTCGGCGACGTTGGCCACGTTCGTCTCGTGGGCGATCACCTGCTGCGTGCGCAGGGCGATGCGCGCCGCCTTCTCCGTCGGCAGCGCCATCGCCTCGTCCATCGAGTTGGTGTGCAGCGACTGCGTCCCGCCGAGCACGCCGGCGAGCGCCTCGATCGCCGTGCGCACGATGTTCACCTCCGGCTGCTGCGCCGTCAACGACACGCCGGCCGTCTGGGTGTGGAAGCGCAGCTGCATCGACCGCTCCGACTCGGCGCCGTACCGATCACGCAGCCAGCGCGCCCAGATCCGCCGCGCCGCCCGGTACTTGGCGATCTCCTCGAAGAAGTCGATGTGGGCGTTGAAGAAGAACGACAGCCGCGGGGCGAACGCGTCGACCGGCAACCCCGCCGACAGCGCCAGCTCGACGTAGGCGAAGCCGTTGGCCAGCGTGAACGCCAGCTCCTCGGCCGCCGTCGAGCCGGCCTCGCGGATGTGGTAGCCGGAGATCGACACCGAGTGCCACCGCGGCATCTCCTGCGCCGTGAACGTGATCGTGTCGCGCACCAGCCGCATCGACGGCCGCGGCGGGAAGACGAACTCCTTCTGCGCCTGGTACTCCTTCAAGATGTCGTTCTGCAGCGTCCCGCCCAGCTGCGCCCGCGAGACGCCCGCCTTCTCGGCCTGGGCGACGAACATCGCCAGCAGCACCGCCGCCGGCGAGTTGATCGTCATCGACGTCGTCGTCGATCCCGAGATCGATGCCGGCGTAGAGGTCCTCCATGTCGGCCAGCGAGTCGATCGCCACGCCACAGCGGCCGACCTCGCCGAGCGCCATCGGGTCGTCGGAGTCGATCCCCAGCAGCGTCGGCATGTCGAACGCCGTCGACAGCCCGTCGCCACCCGCCTTGAGGATCTCCTTGAACCGCCAGTTGGTGTCCTCGGCCGTGCCGAAGCCGGCGAACATGCGCATCGTCCACAGCTTCGAGCGGTACATCGAGGCGTACGGGCCCCGCGTGTACGGGTACACGCCCGGGAACTCGCCGTCGTCGGGGCCGTAGACCGGCTCCACCGGGATGCCCGACATCGTCGTGAACGGCGCCTCACGCAACTTCGATGCCTCGTACGCCTGACGCCACTGCTCGCGGGGATCCATGCACCAGATGGTACGACCGCCAGCTGCTCCCCGTAGCGTCGTCGGTCGTGGATGCCGAGGTCTCCAAGGGCGTGCGCGGCGGCGATCGCCGCCTACGTCCTCTGGGGCTTCCTCACGATCTACTGGAAGCAGCTCGCCGACTTCGACCCGTTCGAGCTGATCGGCTGGCGGATCCTGTGCGCCACGGTCGTCCTCGCCGCCGTCATCACGGTGCGCCGGCGCTGGCCGGTGCTGCTGGCCGCGATGCGCAACCGGCGCACTGTCACCCGGCTGGCGGTCGCCGCCGTGCTGCTGACGGCGAACTGGACGGCGTACGTGTGGGCGGTGACCAACGACCGCATCATCGAGACCGCCCTCGGCTACTTCATGGCCCCGCTCGGCACGATGATCCTCGGCGTCACGGTCCTCCACGAGCACGCGTCCCGGCTGCAGAAGCTGGCGATCGGCCTCGCCGCGCTCGCCGTCGTCGTGCTCACCGTCTCCTACGGCCGGCCACCCGTCGTCGCCCTCGTCCTCGCCTCCACCTGGAGCACGTACGGACTGCTCAAGCGCCAGGTCCCGCTGTCCCCCGTCGAGAGCCTCGCCGGCGAGACGTTCCTGCTCACCATCCCCGCCGGCGTGCTCGTGCTGGCGATGGCCGGCGCCAGCGACAGCATCCCGTCGACCGCGACCGGCGGCGACTGGGTGCTCGTCCTGCTCACGGGCGTCGTCACCGCCGTGCCCCTCCTGCTCTTCGCCGTCGCCGCCCGCCGCGTGCCGTTCACCCTGCTCGGCGCGCTGCAGTACCTCGTGCCGACGATCAACTTCCTGCTCGGCTGGCTCGTCTACGACGAACCGCTGCCGCTCGACCGCCTCGTCGGCTTCGCCCTGGTCTGGGCGGCGCTGGTCGCCGTGGCCGTCGACCAGATGTCGACGGCGCCCCGACCGCGTCGACGAGCACCGCCTCAGCCCGACGGCCGGCAGTTAGCCTCCGCCCGATGCGTGCCCGCCCGCTCGCCACGATCGCCGCGACGGCCATCATGGTCGGCGCCTGCGGCGGCAATGCCGGCCCCGGCGACTTCGCCGACGAGGCGGAGAAGTACATCGAGGGCAAGCTGGCCGAGGACAACCCGCAGGTCGCCGGGATCCCGTTCACCGAGGCCGAACTGCGACGAGCCGGCGTCGACCGACGTCGGCACCACCTACACGTGCACCGCCGTGGGCGCCGACGGTCAGACGTACTCGTTCCCCGTGTCGATCGACGCCGAGCGCACGCTGACGGTCGCAGCAACCGACGCTCGTCGCGTCGGGTGCCACGACCACGACCACGACGACCACGTCGACGACGACCACCGCGCCGGGGTAGCTCAGCGGCGCAGGAGGGTGCCGGCGAACAGGCGCTGCAGGGCGTCGACGGCGGCGGCGTGGCGGCGAGCGTCGCCCGTGAGCGCCGACAGCCTGGCCAGGCCGATCACGACGGCGTTGAGCAGGTCCTCGACGGCGCGCACGTCGACGTCGGGCGCCAGCTCACCACGCTCGGCGGCGGCGGCGACGAGCCGGCGGAAGAAGATCGTGGTGCGCCGCTGCAGCGGGCGCAGCAGCTGGGTCAGCTCGGGGTGACGCTGGACGTCGCCGGCGACACCGGTGACGAACGCCGGCACCGTCGGGTCCTCGCGGTTCATCCGCGCCGTCGCGTCGAGCACGGCGGCGTACTGGGCGACCAACGTCGGCTGGCCGACGATGGCCTTCTCGAACTCGGTGTAGACGCGGTCGAAGACCTCTTCGTACACCGCCGCGTAGAGCTCGGCCTTGGACGAGAAGTAGTGGTAGATCGCCGCGCTGGTCAGCCCGCTGGAGCGGGCGATCGCCCGGTTGGTGGTCGCCTCGTAGCCGTCGCGGGCGAACATCTGCATCGCCGTGCGCAGGATGCGCGACCGGGTCTCCGCGGAGTCCTGGTCGCGCGGCCGGCCGCGGGGTCGAGGCTCGTCCATCGAGCCGACGCTACTGAGCCGCCCGGCCCGCGGACGGGCCGGGCGCTCGCGTGCGGCGTTCGCAGCCAGTCGACTCAGCTCGATTCGAAGTTGGTGATCAGCTCACCGACGTCGTTGAAGATCTTCGCTTCCGCGTCGTACTGGACGATCTGCGTCGACTCGACGAGGAAGGCGTCCTCGACGCCGCTCATCTTGTACGTGATGCCGTCGCGTCCCATCGACGGCGTGTGCTCGAAGTTGCGAGCGGCCTCGATGATCGACGCGCGGGTCAAGCCGTCCGGCGACTCGGCGGCCTGGGCGAGGATGGCCACGGTCACCTCACCTGTCGTCCACCCGGCGGCACTCGTCGGGATCGTGTCGGCCTCGCCCCGGCCCGTCATGTAGTCGATGTAGGTGACGATCTCCGGATCGGCCTGAGCGATCTCGGCGTTGCCGATGTCCTTCAGGCCCTGGTTGGAGGAGGTGATCAAACCGTTGGCGGCAGCGCCGGCGATGCCGAGGATCAGCGGGCTGGCGCACGTGTTGGTGATGTACGTACGTGGATCCCAACCGCTGTTGGCAGCCTTGGCGTTGGTCAGCTCGCTGGAGAACGTGGCGCACTGGGCGCCGAGCGGAATGGCCATGATCACATCAGGAGCGCTGCCGGCGATGCTGGCGACCTGTGCCGTTGGCGGCGCGCTCTCTGGCGCTTCGATCGTCTCGGAGGCGACGATCTCGATGTTGTTCTCAGCGGCGAGCTCCTCGAACGTCTCTCGGTACACCTGACCGAAGTCGTTGTTGACGTAGAACAGGCCAACCGTCGCGCCATCCGGGAACTCCCTCACGATGTCCTCGATGTACATCGCCGACTCGACGGTGTACGGCAGCAGGGCTCCGGTGGTCCACGGATACTCCTCGGCCTCGCCCCACACGGGTGACCCGGTCAACGCTTCGAGCTGCGGGACGCACTCCTCGTTGAGCGTGTCACGCACCGCCTCGTTGTTGGGTGAGCCGATGATGCCGCTGAACAGATGCGCTCCTGCGTCGAGTGCGCTGTTGACAGCGCCTGGCGTCAAGGCAGGGTCGTACTGGTCGTCGGCGATGGACAGCTCGAGCGTGTACCCGGGCACCAGCTCGTTCTCGTTGGCGTAGTCGATGTACGCCTGGAACCCGGCCGCGACCGGAGCGAACGCGGCGGCCGCAGGACCGCCGGAGAGCGGCATCGCCGCGGCGATCGACACCGTGCCCTCGATCGGCTCGGTCGGATCGGGATCGACGCAGTCCTCGGTGGACACGGT
>CAWGJK010000026.1:0-37523 GCA_963822875.1 uncultured Acidimicrobiia bacterium
CGCGCACAGTAGGAAGGGCAGGTTGCGGCGAGACCCAGACCAGGTGAACGGACGGTGAACGGACCGGCAACCAGCCGTGAAGGAGCGGCTCAGCTCCGGGGCGCGCCTGGCGCTCGACGACCCAGCGGTAGAGGCGCTCCTGGGCGTGGGGCTCGAAGGCGTCGGCCGGACCGCAGCGCTCCCACGTGTCGTCCGGGCGCAGCTCCCAGCGCACGATGTCGTCGGCGAGCAGGAACTCGAAGACCTGGTCGAGCCACTCGCGGTGCTTGGGGTGCTCGATCGGCACGAGCACCTCGACGCGGCGGTCGAGGTTGCGCGGCATCAGGTCGGCCGAGCCGATGAGGTAGAGCGGCTGGTCGTCGACGTCGCCGTGGGCGAAGCGGTAGATGCGGCTGTGCTCGAGGTAGCGGCCGAGGACGCTGCGCACGCTGACGCGTCTCGGACAGGCCCGTCGACGCCGGCGCGGAGGCAGCGAGATGCCGCGGACGACCATCTCGACGCGGACGCCGGCCTGACTCGCCCGGTAGAGCGCCTCGATCATCGCGGTGTCGGTGATCGAGTTGGCCTTCAGCGAGATGTGCCCGTCGGCGCCGAACCTCGTCTCCTGCTCGATCAGCTCGAGCAGCTTCGGGCGCAGGTCGCGCGGCGCGACGAGCAGCGTCTGGTACTGCTCGTTCTTGCTGTAGCCGGTGAGGTGGTTGAACAGCTTGGCGGCGTCGGCACCGACGTCGGGGTCGCACGTCAGGATGCCGAGGTCCTCGTACAGCCGTGCGGTCTTGGTGTTGTAGTTGCCCGTGCCGATGTGGCAGTAGCGGCGCAGCTGATCGCCGTCGTCGCGCACGACGAGCACGCACTTGGAGTGCGTCTTCAGCCCGACCATCCCGTAGACGACGTGGACGCCGGCGTGCTCGAGCGGCTTGGCCCAGTTGACGTTCGTCGCCTCGTCGAAGCGGGCCTTCAGCTCGACGAGCACGGCGACCTGCACGCCGCGCTCGGCGGCGCGCATCAGGCTGCGGATGATCGGGCTGTCGCCGCCGGCCCGGTACAGCGTCATCTTGATGCTCTGCACCCGCGGGTCGTCGGCGGCCTGCTCGATGAACGCCTCGGTGCTGCTGGAGAAGCTCTCGTAGGGGTGGTGGACGAAGATCGCCCGGTCGCGCATCACCGACACCAGCGGACGGTCGAGCTCCTCGGCGAGTGGCGATGCGCCCCGCCGTGACCGGCGGCCACGCCCGGTCCTTGAGGTCCGGCCGGTCGACGCCGTGCAGCTGCCACAGGCAGCCGAGGTCGATCGGCGCCCGGCAGCGGTAGACGTCGGCCGCGGTCAGCTCGAGCTCGGACACGAGGAGGTCGAGCATCTCGTCGCTCATCGCCTCGGAGACCTCGAGTCGCACGGCCTTGTTGAAGCGGCGCCGGCGCAGCTCCATCTCCAACGCCTCGAGCAGGTCCTCGGCCTCCTCGTCCTCGAGCGTGAGGTCGGCGTTGCGGGTGACCCGGAACGTCGCCGCCTCCTCGATCACCATCCCGGCGAACAGCGTCTGCAGGTGGGCGAGCGATCACGTCCTCGACGGGGATGAACCGCGATTCGTCGACCTCGACCAGCCGGGGGAACACGGACGGCACCTTGACCCGGGCGAACCGGCGGTCGTCGCTCTCCGGATCCGGGTCGGCGACCATCGCGGCGATGCTCAGGGCGAGGTTGGAGATGTACGGGAACGGGTGGCTGGGATCGACGGCGAGCGGCGTGAGCACCGGGAAGATGCGTTGCTCGTAGAGCTCGGTCATCCGCTTGCGGTCGGTCGTGTCGAGGTCGTCCCAGCCGACGATGGCGACGCCCGCCTCGCCGAGCGCCGGGACGAGCTCGTCGAGGTAGACCTGCGCCTGGCGGGCGACGAGCTCGTGGGCACGGTACGGCGATCTCGGACGAGCTGGTGGGCGGCCGTGCGACCGTCCGGCGTGGGCTCGGACATGCCGGCGGCGACCTGGTCCTTGAGCGCGGCGACGCGCACCTGGAAGAACTCGTCGAGGTTGGTCGTCGTGATGGCGCAGAACTTGCCCCGCTCGAGCAGCGGGATCCCCGGCTCACGGGCGAGCTGCAGCACCCGATCGTTGAAGTCGAGCCAGCTCAGCTCACGGTTGACGAACCGGTCGTCCACCGACCACCATGTTCTCACGGCTACGACGTCGCCGCGCGGGCAGCAGCGCGACGCCGGCTACTCGTCGTCGGGACGGCCGAGGTCCCACTCGAGGGAGATCAGCTCGCGCTCGGCGTCGCGGACGATGCGCTCGCGGTTGCGGCGGAACTGCGGGTCGTCGCGAGGCAGGAGGACGAGGCGGGCGAGCACGCGGGCACGGAACTCGTCGAGCACGGTGCGGTCGCCCCAGTCGCCGTAGACCTCCCAGTGCGGCGACACCGGCCCGAGGTAGACGATGCGGGCGTGGGCACGCGGGGGCTGGTCGAGGGCGATGTCACTCACGGCCGGCAGGCTACCCCCGACCGCGTCCCGGCGCTGCCGGTGATGTTACAGTTCCGTGACGACATGTCGGATCTTGACCAGGTCTTACCTCCGACGGGAACCGTTGGCACGTAGCGGACGTCTCTCTTGGTGGGAGGCACCATCCAATTCGCTCCGGCCGACGAACGATCGACCAGCGCATCAGCAGGGTGAACAACGAGCAGCGATGAACTTCGAGCAGACGGTCCACGGCACGACGACACCATCGACGGCGTGGATGGCACGGGGCAACTGCCGCCTGTACCCGCCGGCCACGTTCTTCCCGAGCGACGGCGTCGGCGTCGACAAGGCGAGGGCGATCTGCGTCGGGCTGCCCGGTCACCACCGAGTGCCTGGAGTACGCCCTCGAGCACCGCATCGACCACGGCGTGTGGGGCGGCTGCAGCGAGCGCGAGCGCCGGCGGATCCTCAAGCGCCGCCGCGTGACCGTGTCGACCGACTGACACTCTCGGCGCTCGGCGCCTCGAGTGCGCGGCGTCAGTCGGCGTCGAGGAGCCTCGGTGCGCTGGGTCGCCGGATCGACAGCCTTGGCCGCGGCTCGGCGTCGTCAGCTTCCTGGCCCTCGGCGAGCCCGTCCTTGAACTCCTTCTGCGCCTTGCCGAGGTTCTTGGCCAGCTTGGGCAGCTGCGAACCACCGAAGATGACGAGGACGACGGCCAGGACGATGAACCACTCGGCGCCGGAAGGCATGACGCGAATCCTACCCCTCCGCAACCTGAGCGGCAGGCTGCAGGCTGCCGCAGCATCTGCTCAGAGTTCGGGTCCGGCCGGCCGCGGCGGGCCAGGGCGGCGTTGCTCCAGCCGTCGACGTCGGTGACCTCGGCGCCGAACCAGGCCGGCGGCCGGAAGTCGCTCGCTGCCTGCTCGGAGTCGAACTCCACCTCGACGGTCCACAGCCCGGCCAGACTCGCCGTCGTAGCGGTCGACCTCGGCGACGCCACCCTCGACACGTCGACACGGTGGCGGACCTTCTCCAGACCGCCGACCGTCGACGTGCGGCCACAGCTCCTCCGCCTCGGCGAGGTCGATGGGGACCTGGACCTCCGTCCTGGCCACACCGCCACCGGCCTTGACGGTGATCCACGCCTCGTCGGGGCGATGCGCACGCGCACCTCGACGTCGCCCTCGCCGGCGAGGTAGCCCTGGCGCAGTGGGACGCCCGGGCCCGAGCACGTCCGCCGTCGGCGGCTCGCTCGACGAGGAACTTGCGCTCGATCTCGACTCCCACCGCTCCAGTATGGGTCACGCGTCGCTAGCCGTGCGGACTCCATGGGCACCGTCAGGGCAGGTTGGGGCGCGCAGGCGGAGTCCGCCGGGCTCGTCGCCGCCCTCGGCGACGGCGGGTTCGAGCGTCGACCCAGCCGCGTCGCGGTCATCGCGACCGTGCTCGACACGTTCGACGGCCGCCTGCACGCCGCCGGTCTGCGCCTGGCGCATCACGACGGTCACAGCTCGTGCTCGGCGGTGCCGGCACCGTGCCGGCCCGCCTCGACCTCGGCGCAGGTCGCCACGGTTCGCCGCCGACCTCCCGCCCGGACCGCTGCGCAGCCGGCTCGCCGACATCGTCGAGGTGCGCGCCCTGCTGCCGCTCGTCACCGTCTCGGCGCTCGTCCGCCGTCGGCCGTCTGCGCAACGCCGACGGCAAGGTGGTCGCCAGCGTCCGGACGTCCACGAGCACGTCAGCACCGATCGCGGCAGCGTCGACGGATGGCTCGTCGAGGTCGACGAGCTGACGGGCTACGAGAAGCAGGCAACCCGGACCGCCGAGCTGATCGCCGCGACGGGTCGCCTGCTCGCCGACGACGACGACGCGATCGCCCTCGTGCTGCGCGCCGCCGGCGTCGACCCGACGCGGCCATCACGACGAGCCGACGGTCCCGCTCGATCCCGACCTGCCGGCGCTCGAGGGCTTCCGCCGCGTGCTCGCCAACCTCCTCGCGGCCGTCGACGCCAACCTGCCGGGCACGATCGACGACATCGACCCGGAGTTCCTGCACGACCTGCGTGTCGCCGTGCGGCGCAGCCGCTCCGTGCTGCGCCACGGCAAGCGGGTGCTGCCCGCCGACGTCCTGGCGTGGAGCCATCCCGACCTCAAGCACCTCGGCGACCTCACCGGCCCGCCACGCGACCTCGACGTGCTCGCCGAGGAGTGGGACGGCTACGTCGGCGGCGCTGCCGGACAACGCGGCGCCGAGGCCCTGGCGCCCGTGCGCGCCCAGCTCGACGAGCGATCGTGCCGACGCCCACCGCCAGCTCTCCGCCGACCTCGTGTCGGCACGCGTCGTCGACCTGCTCGACCGGTGGCGGACGTGGCTGGCCTCGGGCGCCGGCACGCCGGGACCGCACGGCGAGCGACGGCTCGCTCGACGTCGTCGTGCGGCGCATCGAGAAGGCCGAGCAGCGCCTGATCGACCACGGCCGGGCGATCACGCCCGACACGCCGGCCGAGGACGTCCACGAGGTGCGCAAGGACGCCAAGCGGCTGCGCTACCTGCTCGAGTGCTTCGGCAGCCTGCTGCCGACGACCGAGCGCAAGGCGTTCGTCAAGCGGCTGAAGGCGCTGCAGGACAACCTCGGCGAGCACCAGGACGCCGAGGTCCACGCCGACATGCTGCGGACGATGGCCGGCGAGCTGCCGGCGACGACGCCGGCGCGAGACGCTCGTCGCCGTCGGCCAGCTCGTCGAGCAGCTCGAGCGCCGGCGCAGCGACGCGCGTGAGGAGTTCGCCGACCGCTTCGCCGAGTTCGACAGCAAGCCGACCCGCCGGGCGATGCGAGCGATGCTCGACGGGGCACGGTCGGTGAAGGTCCTCGCCACGTACAGCATCAAGGGCGGCGTGGGCAAGACGACGGCGGCGGTCAACCTCGCCTACGAGGCGCGCCCGATCCGGGCGCCCGGGTGCTGCTCTGGGACCTCGACCCGCAGGGCGCGGCGACGTTCTTCGTCCGCGTCAAGCCGTCGATCAAGGGCGGGGCGCGCAAGCTGGTGGCCGGCCGCACCGAGCTCGGCGACCACGTCCGGGCCAGCGACATCGCCGGGATGGACGTGCTGCCCGCCGACTTCTCGCTGCGCCACCTCGACCTGCACCTCGACCACGCCGATCCCGGCCGGCTCGAGGAGCTGCTCGATCCGCTGGCCGCGAGCTACGACGTCGCCCTGCTCGACTGCCCGCCGGGGATCACGCTGACCAGCGAGGGCGTGTTCGGCGCCGCCGACGCGCTGCTCGTGCCGACGATCCCCTCGACGCTGTCGCGACGCACGCTCGACCAGCTGAGCACGTTCCTCGGCTCGGTCGACGATGCGCCGATGCTGCTGCCGTTCATCTCGATGATCGACCGCCGGCGACGGATCCACCGCGACGTCGCCGCCGAGCTGGCCGCCGTCGTGGCCGCAGCTGCTCACCACGCAGATCCCGAGCACGGCCGCGGTCGAGCGGATGGGCGTCGAGCGGGCGCCGCTCGGGATCGGCGCCCCGACGAGCCGCGGCGCCGAGCGCCTTCCGCGCCCTGTGGGCCGAGATCGCCGCGCGCCTCTGGACTTGATAGGGGTCAGGCGCCGAGGATGCTGCGGGCGGCCTGCGCCCGCTGGCGGCGGATGCGGCGGCGCTCACGTTCGGAGAGGCCACCCCAGATGCCGAACTTCTCGCCGTTCTGCAGGGCGAACTCGAGGCACTCCTCGCGGACGACGCACCCCCGGCACACCTCCTTCGCCTCGCGCGTCGAGGCGCCCCGCTCGGGGAAGAAGAGGTCGGGATCGACGCCGAGGCAGTTGGCTTCGTCCTGCCAGCCGTGATCGCCCGGGTCGGACGTCGATTCGAACGAGTCGTACATGGTGGAGGACCCCCTGCCGTGTGGTCCCGTGCCCCCGGTTGCGAACAGAGGACAGCGTCGTAATTACATCGGTGTGATTGTCGCATACCACATCACGTTCGCGCAAGGGCGGATCGCGCGAATCGACAACCTGGGCTGACACGCGGAGCGCGACGGCTCGGTCAGCTCGCGCGGAGCGGCGGCTGCGCGCTTGCGAGCGCTTGTGCTCGATGAAGTCGACGAGCACGTAGTCGCCGAGCGTCTCGGGCGTGGTGAAGAACGCCCTGCCGCGGTTGATCTCGGTCAGCCGCTCGACGAACGCCGTGAGGTAGCTCGTGGCGTCGAGCATGAACGTGTTGATGCGGATGCCCTCACGCGTGCAGCGCAGCACCTCGCGCAGCGTCGCCTCGACCGTCTCGGTGACCGGCGGGTAGTTGAAGAACACGTCGCCGCTCGGCGTGACGTGGGCCGTCGGCTCACCGTCGGTGATCATGATGATCTGCTTGGTGCCCGACTGCCGGGCCAGCAGCTGACGGGCGAGCGTGAACCCGTGCTGCATGTTGGTGCCGTACACGAAGTCCCAGCTGACCTCGGGCAGCTGCTCGGCGGTGAGGATCCGCGCCGTCTCGCTGAAGCCGACGAGACCGAGGTAGTCGCGCGGGAACTGCGTCGAGATCAGCGAGTGCAGCGCCATGGCGACCTTCTTGGCCGGCAGGAAGTTGTCGCGCATCGGCATCGACAGCGACAGGTCGAGCATCAGCACCGTGCTCGATCGCGTCAGGTGCTCGGTGCGCTCGATCTCGAAGTCGTCGGGCTGCCAGCTCGACCGGCGTGCCGACGACGCCGCGGCCACGACGGCCGAGGGCGTTGCGGATCGTGCGCTGCAGGTCGAGCTGGAACGGATCGCCGTACTCGTAGGGCTTGGTGTCGTACGTCCGCTCGTGACCGTGGCCGAGGCGGTGCACCTGGTGCTGGCCGATCTGCTCCTTGGTCAGCTTGGAGAACAGCTCGCGCAGGGCGTTCGACCCGATCGCCCGCAGCCCTCGCGGCGTCAGCTCGAGGCGACCCTCGCGCTGCTCGATCAGGCCGGCCTCGGTCAGCAGGCGGGTCAGCTCGGCCAGCCGCTCGAGCGACCGGGCGGCGTCGTCGCCGAGCAGGTCGCGGACGCGGTCCATGTCCGCCTCGGCCAGCGCGCCGGGGTTGGAGGCGTTGCGCAGCAGGTGCTCGAGCTGGTCGAGGTCGCCGAGCTCCTGCATCGTCTGCATCGCCTGGCCCATCCCGAGCGGGTCCTGGCCCTGGAAGTCGTAGGACTGGCCCCAGCCCTGCTGCGGGAACAGCTGGCGGAGGTGGCCGCTCAGCTGGTCCATCTGCCAGCGCAGGTCCATGTCGCCGAGCAGCTGGTCGGAGAGCTCCTGCAGCTGCGCCCGCTGCTCGGGCGTCATCGAGTTGAGCATCGCCTGCATCGCCGCCATCCGCCTGGCGAGCTGCTCGAGCAGCTCGTCGAGCGTCTGCGGGTTCTCCGGGAAGAAGTCCCCGAACTGCTCCATGAACTCCTCGAACCGAGGATCCTCGCCCCGCTCGCGGCGCTCGAGCATCTGGTTGAGGGCGGCCATCATGTCCTTCATGCGGGCCAGGTCCTCGGGCGTCATCTGCTGCATCGCCCCGCTCATCTGCTCGAAGAGCTGGCTGGCGAGCTGCTCGCGGAGCCGGTCGAGCAGCTCCTCGAAGCGCCGCGCCGCCTCCTGCGACTCGAAGTCGTACTGCTCGAGCTCGCGGACCTTGCCGGCGAGGTCGTCGGGGAGGAAGTCGAGCTGCATCGACCGGTCCATCGCCGACTCCCTGGCGGTCTCCGCCCGCCGCTCGTCGCCGGTGCGCCGGGCGTGCGCCTCGGCCTCGCGCACGGCGTTGTCGATGGCGTGGCGCTCCTCGTCGACGATGTCGTCGAGCTCGCGGGCGATCTCGTCGTAGACGCCGCCGAGGTCGAAGCGGTCGAGGCGCTCCTGACGCTCCCGGCGCAGCCGCTCGAGCAGCTCGCGCACGCCCTGCAGGCGCTCGCCGTTGCGGTCGCGGAGGCCCTGGTGCATCATCCGCCGCAGCGCGGCGTTGACGTCGCCGTGGTAGAGCAGCTCGTCGGTCAGCTCCTCGAGCAGGGCGTCGCCGTCGAGCTCGAACCCCTGCTGCGTGCCGTCCCACCGCGAGTAGGTGAACCGGGCCGGCATGTGACAACCGTACCGCGTGTGATCATGTGAATGCGTGCACAAGCTCCGCGGACGCCGTATCCTGGACGCATGCGGGTGCCACGTACGTTCGTCTTCTTGGACCTCTCCGGGTTCACGAACTACACGGCCGCGTTCGGCGACGACGCCGCCGGGCGGCTGCTCAGCGCGTTCCGGACGATCACCCGCGAGGTCGCCTCCGAACGCGGCGTGCGCATCGCCAAGTGGCTCGGCGACGGCTGCATGGTCGTCGCCGTCGACCAGTCCGACGCCATCGCCTTCACGCTCGACCTCGAGGACCGGGCCGCCGAGGTGTGCGCCCCGCTGACGCTGCGCGCCGGCCTGGCGACGGGCTACGCCCTGCTGTTCGAGGGCGACGACTACATCGGCTCGGCCGTCAACATGGCCGCCCGGCTGTGCGACATCGCCGGGCCGCTACGAGGTGCTGATCCCGACGATGGGCCTCGAGCGGCTGCCCGAGGGCGTCGTCGCCACGCCCCACGGCTCGGTCGAGCTGGCCGGCTTCCCCGGCCCGATCGAGGTGTTCGAGCTGAACGGCGTCCCCAAGCCGCCCGACCACAACGACACCGGCGAGCTCTGGACCCGCTCCCCGTTCGTCTAGGGCGGGGCCTTCGCCCCGCCTCCCGAGCTCGCCGCCGCCGCTGCGCGGCGATCGCTCGCCCACCTGGCACCTTGCCGGACTCGCGTCAGCGTGCGGCTGCGGTAGGTGGCCCGGGTGCCCGACGTGTCCTTGTTCAGGCGCTTCGACAGGTGCAGGCCCTCGAGCACGAACGCCGCCGCGGCGGCCACGGCGGCCGGTGACTCGTCGCCGCCGGTGAGCGCGGCGACCGGCTTGCGCAGCGCCGGGACGGTCTCGACGAGCGCGGCGAGATCGCTCGACGGCACGTCCTCGCCGGTGTGGGCGATGGCGCCCTCCTCGAAGGCGGCGATCACGTCGCGCGTCTGCTCGGGAGCGACGCGCGCCTTGAACACGGTCAGCACGGCGCCCTTGACGAGGTTGTCGAAGATCGCCCCCTCGCGGCCCTCGTCGAGCGACTCGATCTCGATCTTGCCGCCGGAGCTGGCGGCGAGCGCCTCGAGGTCGTCGATGCGCGGCACGACGACCCGCTCGCCGGAGCGCAGCCCGCGGCGCAGGGCGTTGGCGCCGACGATCTCGTGGTTGGTGACCGACAGCCGCACGCTGACCCCGCTGCGCTGGTTGACGTGCGTGCTCGCCCTGGCCAGCTGGCTGATCGTGCTGATCACCTCGGCGAGGTAGTCGGGCACGCGCACGTCGACGCCCGTCGACCGCGCTCGGCCGGGCCTCCTGGCGCACGATGTCCATCTCGGTGGCCACGTCGAGCGGGTAGTGGGTGCGGATCTGGCTGCCGAAGCGGTCCTTCAGCGGCGTGATGATGCGGCCGCGGTTGGTGTAGTCCTCGGGGTTCGCCGACGCCACGCAGCAGCACGTCGAGGGGCAGGCGGATCTTGTAGCCGCGCACCTGGATGTCGCGCTCCTCGAGCACGTTGAGCAGACCGACCTGGATGCGCTCGGCGAGGTCGGGCAGCTCGTTGATGGCGAAGATGCCGCGGTTGGTGCGCGGGACGAGGCCGTAGTGCAGCGTCAGCTCGTCGGACAGGTAGCGACCCTCGGCGACCTTGATCGGGTCGACCTCGCCGATCAGGTCGGCGATCGACGTGTCCGGCGTCGCCAGCTTCTCGCCGAAGCGGGCGTCCCGGTGCACCCACGTGATCGGCGTGTCCTCGCCGTGCTCGGCGACGAGGTCACGGGCGTGGCGGGACACCGGGGCGTACGGGTCGTCGTTGATCTCGCTGCCGGCGACGATCGGCATCCACTCGTCGAGCAGGCCGGTGAGCGAGCGGATGATGCGCGTCTTCGCCTGTCCCCGCTCGCCCAGGAAGATGACGTCGTGGCCGGCCAGCAGGGCGTTCTCCAGCTGCGGGAGGACGGTCTGCTCGTAGCCGAGGATGCCGTCGAACAGCGGCTCGCCGGCGGCGATGCGGGCGACGGCGTTGGCCCGGACCTCCTCCTTGACCGGGCGCGACCGCCAGCCGGCCTCCCGGAGCTGACCGATCGTTGCGGCGCGTGCTGCCATGGCCCGAACCTACCGCTCCGCCACGGGCCCTGCCCGGTCAGCGCCCGAACCTACGGTGCGTCGATCGTGACCGTCACCGACGCACCCGGCGTCGAGGTGCCGGCCGCGTTGCGCGCGCTCGTCGCGAACGTGTGTGGCCCGTCGACGAGCGTCCCCGACGTGCACGTCCACGCTCCGCCCTCCACGACATCGGAGCAGATCGTCGCCAGGCCCTCGGTCACCGTCACGGTGTCACCGTTCGACCCGTGCCGGCGAACCTGACGGTGGAGGCGGCGACGGTGCTGCCGTTCGCCGGCTCGGTCACGACCGGAGCGGCGTCGTCGATCGTGAGCCTGATCGACGTGCCCGGAACCGTGCCGGCCGCCGTCGTGAGGACGTGCGTGCCCACCGCGAGCACGGTCGAGTCGCACGACCACGCGCCCTGGGACACGATCGCTGTGCACCGCGCGGTGCCGGCCACCGACACCGTGACCGTCGATCCGTCGGCCGCCGCGCTGGTGCCGGTGATCGTCGGCGTCGTGTCGGGGGTACCGCTGCCGTCCGCCGGCGTCGTGATCACGGGAGACGTCGAGTCGACGGTCACCTGCACGGGCGCGCCCGCGGTGGAGTTCCCGGCCGTGTCCACTGCCGTCGGGGTCGAGTGTGTGCGCGCCTGCGGCCAGCGTCGTCGGCGTGCACGACCACACGCCCACCGCGACGGTCGCCGTGCAGAGCGCCGATGGTGCCCTCGGACACCGTGACCGTCGAGCCGTCCTCGCCCGTGCCGATGAACGTCGGCGTCGGGTCAGGCGTGCCGCTGCGATCAGCCGGCGACGTGATCACCGGCGCGACCGGTGCCTCGGGTGTCGATCGTGAAGCTCACGGTCGGCCCTGTCGAACGGTTGCCGGCCGCGTCGACCGCCGCCGCGACGATCGAATGCATCCCGTCGGCGAGCGCTGAGCGGAATCGCACGACCACGCTCCGCCGGCCACGGCAGCCGTGCAGAGCGCGGACGCGCCCTCGGACACCGTCACCGTGGAGCCGTCCTCGCCGCTGCCGGCGAACTCGTGGCGTCGGATCGTTGGTGATGCCGACGACTCCGTTGATCACGGGGGCGGCGGGCGGCGCGGTGTCAGGCACCGTCGTCGTGGTCGTCGAGCTGGTCGTCGTGTCCTCGGTCGTGGCTCGGCGCCTCGGTCGTCGTGGTCGTGCCGCGGTACCACGGCGGGACCGTGATCGTCGGCCGCCGCGTCGACGGCACGTAGGGCACCCGCCGGGGCAGGTACCGGCCGCCGCCACTCGATGAGAAGTCGTCGTCGTCGAAGTCGTCGAAGTCCTCGAAGTCGTAGTCCTCGAAGTCGTCGAAGTCCTCGATGTCCCCGAACTCGTCGTCGTACGGGACCTCGGCGACGATGAGCCCGTCGTACTCCGAGGTGAACATGTCCTCGGCGTCGAACCCCGAGGCGGCTCGACGAGCGCTGGTCGTCGCCGCTGATCCCGCTCTCGGCGGCGGTCGATCGCCGATCGCGCTCCGCAGCCACCGTGGACGTCGTCGTCGTCGACGATGCGGCCGCCTCGCCACGAAGGCTCGACTCGCCGTCATCGCCCGCGCTGCCGGCGATGACCACGATCAGCACCAGCACCAGGCCGTGGCCAGGGTCAGGTAGAGGCCGCGGCGGCCGGCGCGGGGCGGCGCCTCCTGGCTCGTCGGCGAGCGCCGTCGGCTCGATGGCGAACGAGTCGGTGCCGTCGACGGCGAAGCCCTCGCCACCGACGCCATTGATCGTCGGCTCCACGTCGCTCATCGCCACACCACCAGTCGCGAGGGTAGACCTCGGGGCCGTCCGGACATCGCGATCGGACATCGGCGACCCTGGCTAGCCTGCGCCGCCGTGGATCTGTCGGGAGCGTGGCGGGCGAGGGCGGCCGATGACGACCTCCGTCGCGACGGGATCGGCCTCGACGTCGACGACGACGACTGGGCCGACGGTCACGGTGCCCGGGCACTGGCGGTCGCACCCCGAGCTCGCCGACAGCGACGGGCCGATCCTCTACCGGCGCCGCTTCGAGCTCCCGCCGCCGGCGCCGGGGATGCGCCGGTGGATCACGCTCGACGGCGTCTTCTACCAGGCGGACGTGTGGCTCGACGGGGCCTACCTCGGCGATCCCGAGGGCTACTTCTTCCCCCACAGCTTCGACGTGACGGCGCTGTCGCGCCTCGGCGACGACCACGTGCTCGCCGTCGAGGTGACGTGCAACCCGGAGCGCGGCACGCGCGGACGGCGCAACATCACCGGCCTGTTCCAGCACTCCGAGGCCGTCGACCGGCGCTGGAACCCGGGCGGTCTGTGGCGACCGGTGCTCGTCTACGACACCGGGCCGGTGAAGCTCGACCGGCTGCGCGTGCTGTGCCGCGACGCCGACGAGACACGGGCGCACCTCCGCCTGTACGCCCGCCTCGAGAGCGACGTCGCCCAGCTCGTGAGCGTGCGCACGACGGCCGACGGCGGCGTCGTCGGCGAGACGGAGCACCCGCTCGCTGCCGGGACGAACGAGATCGAGTGGTCGCTCGACATCGACCGGCCGCGCCTGTGGTGGCCCCGCGCGCTCGGCGACCAGCCGCTCACCGACATCGACGTCGAGCTGCTCGTCGCCGGCGAGGTCAGCGACCGTCGCTCCCGACGCACCGGGCTGCGCGAGGTGGCGTGGAACAACTGGGTGTGCTCGATCAACGGCGAGCGCCTGTTCCTCAAGTCCGCCAACATCCTGCCGACCCGACCGGGGCTGGCCGACGCGTCGCCCGCCGACGTCCGCCGCGACGTCGAGCTCGCCGTCGAGGCCGGCCTCGACGCGCTGCGCGTGCAGGCGCACATCGCCGACCACGAGCTGTACCGGGCGGCCGACGAGCTCGGCGTGCTGTTGCTGCAGGACTTCCCGCTGCAGTGGGGCTACGCGCGGCAGATCCGCCGCGAGGCCGTGCGCCAGGCCCGCGAGGCGGTCAACGCGCTCGGCCACCACCCCTCGATCGTCCAGTGGTGCGCCCACGACGAGCCGATCGCCGACGCCCCGCAGGTCGAGGCCGACAGCCGCGGCCGCCGGCTGCGCCGGTTCGTCAGCCAGCAGCTGCCGACGTGGAACAAGACCGTGCTCGACCGGTGGGTCAAGCGGGCGTTCGAGCAGGCCGACCCGACCCGCCCGACCGTCGCCCACGGCGGGGTCATCCCGCACCTGCCGATGCTCGACGGCACGGACACGCACATGTGGCTCGGCTGGCACCGCGGCGAGATCGGCGAGCTGACGGACGTGGCCCGCGTCGTCCCTCGGTTCGTCCGCTTCGTCAGCGAGTTCGGCGCCCAGTCCGTGCCCGACTCCGCCGAGTCGTTCGTCGACGTGGCGGCGTGGCCGCAGCTCGACTGGGAGGCGCTGCGCGAGCACCACGGCCTCGAGGTCGAGGTGATGTCGGCGCGGGTGCCGCCGACCGATCACCCGACGTTCGGCTCGTGGCGGACGGCCACGCAGCGCAACCAGGCGATCGTGCTGCGCCACCACATCGAGACGCTGCGCCGGCTGAAGTACCGCCCGACGGGCGGCTTCAGCTTCTCCTGGCTCGCCGACCCGGCGCCGATGATCTCGGCGTCCGTGCTCGACCACGAGCGGGTGCCGAAGCTGGCGTGGCAGACCGTCGTCGACGCCTGCCGGCCGATCGTCGTGATCACCGACCCGCTGCCCGGCGGTCCTCTCCCCCGGCCAGGAGGTCGGCCTCGACGTGCACGTCGTCAACGACCTGCGCGTCGCCGTCGTCGACGCCACCGTCTCCGTGACGTGCACGTGGCGCGGCGGCCGTCGGGACTGGGCGTTCCGCGGCGACGTCGAGGCCGACTCGTGCGTCCTCGTCGGCCGGCTCGAGCTGACCGTGCCCGACCGTCCCGGCGAGCTGCTGCTCGGCGTCGCCCTCACCGGTCGCGACGCCGACGACGGCGAGGTCACCGCGACGCGCCGGGCGGGCGCGCGCATCGTCGTGCGCGTGACGGCGCTCAGGTGCGCGACGAGCTTGCGGCGGTTCTTGAACTTGGCGGAGCGGTAGTCGGCGTTCATCAAGGCGATGACGTCGAGGGAGATCGACTTCGGGCACGCCGCCTCGCACTCGCCGTAGTTGGTGCACGAGCCGAAGTGCTCCTCCATCGTCTCGACCATCGCCTCGGTGCGGGCGAAGCGCTCGGGCTGGCCCTGCGGCAGCAGGTTGAGGTGGGCGATCTTGGCCGCCGTGAACAGCTGGGCGGCGCCGTTCGGGCACGCCGCCACGCACGCCCCGCAGCCGATGCACAGGGCGGCGGCCTCGGCGGCGTCGGCCACCGTCTTGGGGATCGGGATGAGGTTGGCGTCGGGCGCCCCACCGGTCGCCGCGCTGATGAACCCGCCGGCCTCGACGATGCGATCGAACGCGCCACGGTCGGTCATCAGGTCCTTGATGATCGGGAAGGCCCTGGCGCGCCACGGCTCGACGACGATCTCGGCGCCGTCGTCGAAGATGCGCATGTGCAGCTGGCACGTCGCCGTGCCCCGCTGCGGCCCGTGGGCCTGGCCGTTGATCATCAGCGAGCACGTGCCGCAGATGCCCTCGCGGCAGTCGTGGTCGAAGACGATGGCTTCCTTGCCCTCGGCGATCAGCCGCTCGTTGAGCACGTCGAGCAGCTCGAGGAACGACGCCTCCTCGCTGACCTCGTCGACGTGGTGCGTCTCGAAGCGGCCGTCGGCGTCGGGCCCGGCCTGGCGCCAGACCTTGATCGTCAGGTTGCGCCGGACGCGGTCATGGCATGTCTCCGATGCAGGCCGTTGAGGCGCCCTCGACGGAGCTGGCCACCAACGGCCTGCGTGGCCGGGGAACGCATCATTTGTAACTCCTCGTCTGGAAGTGGACTGTCTCGTAGGTGAGGTCCTCCTGGTGGCGGATCGACTGCATCGGGTCACCGGTCCACTCCCACGCCGCGACGTGGGCGAAGTTGTCGTCGTCGCGGAGCGCCTCGCCCTCCTCGGTCTGGTACTCCGAGCGGAAGTGCCCGCCGCAGCTCTCCCGCCGCTCGAGCGCGTCGCGGCACATCAGCATGCCGAGCTGGAAGAAGTCGTCGACGCGGCCGGCCTTCTCCAGCGTCTGGTTGACGCTCTCGCCGTCGCCGGTGACACGCAGGTCGGCCTGGAACTCCTCGTACAGGGCGGGGATCTCCGAGAGCGCCTTCTCCAGGCCGGTGGCGTTGCGGTCCATGCCGCAGTAGTCCCAGATGATCTTGCCCAGCTCGCGGTGGAAGTGGTCGGGCGAGCGGGTGCCGCCGAGGGACAGGTAGCCGTCGAAGCGGTCCCTGGCGGCGGACTCGGCGGCGGCGAACTCGGCGTGGTCGGTGCCGGGGATCGGCTTGTTGAGCATCGGCGCGAGGTAGTTGCCGAGCGTGTAGGGCAGCACGAAGTAGCCGTCGGCGAGGCCCTGCATGAGCGCCGATGCACCGAGACGGTTGGCGCCGTGGTCGGAGAAGTTGGCCTCGCCGGCGCAGTACAGGCCGGGGATCGTCGTCATCAGCTCGTAGTCGACCCAGAGCCCGCCCATCGTGTAGTGCGACGCCGGGTAGATGCGCATCGGGACCGTGTAGGGGTCCTCGCCGGTGATCCGCTCGTACATCTCGAAGAGGTTCCCGTAGCGCTCGCGGACGACGTTGGCGCCGAGGCGGCCGATGGCGTCGGCGAAGTCGAGGTACACGCCGTTCTGCTTCGGCCCGACGCCGCGGCCGGAGTCGACGGCGCGCTTGGCCGCCCGCGAGGAGATGTCGCGCGGGGCGAGGTTGCCGAAGCTCGGGTACAGCCGCTCGAGGTAGTAGTCGCGCTCGTCCTCGGGGATCTGGTCCGCCGGGCGCGTGTCGTCGGCCTGCTTGGGCACCCAGACCCGGCCGTCGTTGCGCAGCGACTCCGACATCAGCGTCAGCTTGGACTGGAACTCGTCGGACTGCGGGATGCACGTCGGGTGGATCTGCGTGTAGCACGGGTTGGCGAACAGCGCCCCCTTGCGGTGGGCCCGCCATGCCGCCGTCACGTTGCACGCCATCGCGTTCGTCGACAGGAAGAAGGCGTTGCCGTAGCCGCCGGTGGCGAGGACGACGGCGTGGCCGTTGTGCGAGCTGAACTCGCCGGTGAGCAGGTCGCGGCAGACGATGCCGGCGCAGCGGCCGTCGACGACGACGATGTCGACGAGCTCCATGCGGTTCCACAGCGTGACGTTGCCGAGGCCGACCTGGCGGGCCATCTGCTGGTAGGCGCCGAGCAGCAGTTGCTGGCCGGTCTGCCCGCCGACGTAGAACGTGCGGCTGACCTGGGCGCCGCCGAAGCTGCGGTTGTCGAGCAGGCCGCCGTACTCGCGGGCGAACGGCACGCCCTGGGCGACGCACTGGTCGATGATGTTCCCGGACACCTGGGCGAGGCGGTAGACGTTGCCCTCCCGGGACCGGAAGTCGCCGCCCTTGATCGTGTCGTAGAAGAGGCGGTGGACGCTGTCGCCGTCGCCGCGGTAGTTCTTCGACGCGTTGATGCCGCCCTGGGCGGCGATCGAGTGGGCCCGGCGCGGCGAGTCGTGGAACGTGAAGGCGTGGACCTGGTAGCCGAGCTCGGCGAGCGTCGCCGCGGCCGAGGCGCCGGCGAGGCCGGTGCCGACGACGATGATCTTGAACTTGCGCTTGTTGTTCGGGTTGACCAGCTTGGAGTCGGCGATGAACGTGTCCCACTTGTCGGCCAGCGGGCCGGCGGGGACCTTGTCGTCGAGCGTGACTGTCATCGCCACCTCAGATCTGGATGATGCCGGCTTGCACGGCGATCGGGAAGGACACGTTGCCGACGGTGATGATCGTGGCGATGGCGGTGGCGAGGCCGCGGCGCCACGAGTTGAAGCGAGGGTTGTTCCACCCCATCGACTGGAACAGGCTCCACGTGCCGTGGAAGAGGTGGATGCCGAGGGCGATGTTGGCGACGATGTAGAGGATCGCCACGGGGATGCGCGACAGGCTGGCGTCGACGTTGCGGTACACCTCGCCGCGCACGAAGTCGGGGTTGAACCAGCCCCACGTCAGGTCGGCGAGGTGGAAGAAGAGGAACAGCAGCACGATGATCCCGGTCCAGCGCATCGTGCGGGCGGCGAAGTCGGCGGCGACGTAGTCGCGCTTGGACTGGTAGCCCACCGGGCGGGCGCGGCGGTTGATGATCGTCAGCGTGTAGGCGGCGTGGAGGTGGAGGATCAGCGCGCCGATCAGCACGAGGCGCAGGATCCACAGGGCGTACGTCCGCGGGAGCAGCGGCACGAGGAGCTCGCGGAGGAACTCGCCGTAGACGTCGATGTCGTACTCGCCGTCGACGACGCCGAGGTACATCTTGAGGTTGCCGATCATGTGCACGAGCACGAAGCCGATGCCGATCAGCCCGGTGATCGCCATGACGTACTTCTTGCCGACGGCGGTCGAGTACAGGTCGAGGAGGAACGGCTTGCGCTTCTTCGCCGCCCGCGCCGCCGTGCCGGTGACCGGCCCCCGGCTGACCGTTTGCGCCATGCCACGAACGCTAACCCCCGAACCGAGCCAGTCCCCGAAATTCCAGCTCCCAGCGGTTCTAAACGACAGTTGTGCCCGCTGAGCGCGAAGAACTCGACAGAGAACCCGTGGGCTCAGGGTGGGGCGACGAAGTCGATGAGGCGCTCGACGGCGCCGACGAGCTCGGGGCGGAGGTCGGCGTAGGTGCGCACGCGGTTGCGCAGGCGCGGCCAGAACGTGGCCGGGTCGGTGCCGAGGGCGGCGCACACCCCGTCCTTCCACGGCACGCCACGCGGCACGTCGGGCCACTGGTCGAGGCCGAGCACCCTCGGCTGCACGCCGGCCCACACGTCGACGAACGGGTGGCCGGTGACGAGCACGTGCGGATGGTCGACCGCGGCGGCGAGGCGGGACTCCTTGGATCCCGGCACGAGGTGATCGACGAGCACGCCGAGGCGACGAGCCGGGCTCGGCGCGAACCCGGCGACGGCGGCGACCAGGTCGTCGATGCCGTGCATCGGCTCGACGACGACGGCGAGCTCGCGCAGGTCGTCGCCCCAGACGTGCTCGACCAGCTCGGCGTCGTGGCGACCCTCGACCCAGATCCGGCTGGCGGCAGCGACCGACGCCGGTCGGGTGCCGCGGCGACCGATCCGGACGCGGTCAGCGCCGGCGCGCTCGACGGCGCGACCGCCGGCCGGCGCAGCGTCACCGGCCGGCCGTCGAGCAGGAAGCCACCCGGCTTCCAGGCGAAGTGGCGCTGGTACTGCGCCCGGTCGCGCAGCGTCACCGCCTCGGTGCTCCACCGCACGACGTCACCGCAGAACCCGCTCGCCCGGTCCTCCACGACCATCCCGACGGCGACGTCGACCTCGGCGTAGACCGGGCGACGGCGGGCGTCGGCCATCTCGTCGAGGATGTCGCGCTCGTACGGCATCCGATCCATTGCACCATGTTCACCGCGACAGGCGGCAGGGACCCGTGACCGCCAGCCGTCCGGGGTGAGCACCCAGTCGACGACCTCGCCGCCGGGGAACACGAACGGCGCGCGCAAGCCCGTGTGGGCGTAGGCGTCGTCCAGCGCGAGCGGACCCAGCGAGTCGCCCCACCGGCGCCAGCGCCGAGCCGGGACCTCGGTCAGGTGGAGCGGGCCGCCGGCGAGCTCGACCACGCCGTGGACGACGCCGTCCTGGGCGAACCCGTCCGCCATCGACTGCGGCGCCGCCGTGGCGTACCACTCCAGATCGACGGCGACCGGCGTCGGCTGGCCGTAGGCGCGACCGAGCGCGTCGTCCGGATCGTCGAGCGCTGCCGCATACGTCTCGTTGGAGACCGTCCACTGCTCCATCGGCACGACGCAGACGTGCTCGGCCCACAGCGCGTGCGCCTTGACGAGCAGCGGGTCGCTGCGCGCCGGCACGTCCCACTCGGTGACGTGCAGCAACGGCTCGCCGCGGCGCACGACCGCCGACCAGTACCACGCCGGCGCACCCGTGCGGTGCAGCCGGTACCCGGTGAGCACGCCGACGGCGGCGTCCGGCGTCCAGCAGGCGAACACCCACTCCTCGACCGCGGCATCCCCGTGGGGGAGGTCGTCGGTCACGATCCGGCAGACTACGGGCGGCCATGAGTGAGCACGTTCGCTACCTGAGCCTGGCGTGGATCGACGAGCTGTCGCGCGTCGTCGCCGGCGACGAGGAGATCGGCCGCCTCGCCGGCCAGCACGAGATCGGCGTCACCCAGGTCGTGTCCGACGGACCGGAGGGCGACGTCGTGTACCACCTCCAGGTCGTCGACGGCAGCGCCCGCTTCGGCGCCGGCGCGGCCGAGCCCGAGCACGTGCGCATGGAGCAGTCGTGGGACACGGCCGTCGCCGTCGCCACCGGCGACCTCAACGCCCAGGAGGCGTTCGTCAACGGCCACATCCGCTTGTTCGGCGACCAGCAGCGGCTGATCGAGGCGCAACCGGTGTTCGGCGCCCTCGACGCCGTGTTCGCCGACGTCCGCGACGCGCACGGAGTACCGCTGAGTGCCCGAGCTGCCCGAGGTCCAGGCGCACGCCGAACGGCTGACCGCCGGGCACGCCGGCCGCCGGCTCGCCCGGTTCGTGCCGCTGACGTTCACCGCGCTGAAGACCGTGACACCGGCCCCGGACGAGGCCAAGGGACTCCCCCTGCTCGACGTCGGCCGCCGCGGCAAGTACCTGCTCATCCGCTTCGAGCCGCTGACGTTCGTCGTCCACCTGATGCAGGGTGGGCGCCTCTCCGAGGACGCCAAGCAGTCGGCCAAGCCGCGAGGCGGCCAGGCCCGGTTCGTGTTCGACGACAGCGGCCCGGCGCTGCTGCTCACCGAGCAGGGCACCGAGCGCAAGGCCGGCGTCTGGTGCGTGCCCGCCGGCGACGAGCTGACGTCGCCACCGCTCGACCAGCTCGGCCCGGAGGCCGACCGCATCGAGCCCGACGAGCTGGCCGCCCGCTTCGCCGAGCGATCGGTGCGCCTGCACGGCTTCCTGCGCGACCAGCGCTCGATCGCCGGGCTCGGCCGGCGCCTGGCCAACGAGGTGTGCCACCGCGCCCGGCTGTCGCCGTTCGCGATGACCGGCAAGCTCGGCCTCGACGGGGCGACGACCGTCGTCACCGCCATCCGCGACGCCGTCGCCGAGGGACTCGAGTACGAGCGCACGCGTGACGACATGAGCTCGTCGAAGGACCGGCCCGGCCGTGTGCACCACCGCGCCGGCGAACCCTGCCCCGTGTGCGGCGACACCATCCGCGCCGTCGAGTACTCCGGCTACACGGTCAACTACTGCCCGACGTGCCAGACCGGCGGCAAGATCCTCGCCGACAACACCACGAGCAAGTTCTTGAAGTAGTGCCGATCCACCTGCGCGCCGACGAGGGCGACTACGCGTCCTGCGTCCTCTGTCCTGGCGACCCGCGTCGAGCGAAGTACATCGCCGAGACGTTCTTCGACCCCGGCGCCCGCCTGGTCAACGAGGAGCGCGGGATGCTCGGCTTCACGGGCACGTTCGAGGGCACGCCGATCAGCGTGCAGTCGACCGGCATGGGTTGCCCGTCGTCCGGCATCGTCTTCGAGGAGCTGGTGATGCTCGGGGCGACGCGGCTGATCCGCGTCGGCACGTGCGGCGGCTTCGCCGGGAAGGTGTCGCTCGCCGACACCGTGATCGGGCTGTCGGCGTCGTGCGAGGACACCGCGCCGCTGCGCTACGCCGACATGGACGGCTGGGCGCCGGCGGCGTCGTACGCGCTGGTCGAGGCGGCCGTGCGGCTGGGCCGTGAGGCCGGAACGACCGTGCACGTCGGCCCGATCGTCACGAGCAGCGTGTTCTACGACCCCGACGAGTCGAACGTCCCGCGCTGGGCTCGGCTCGGTCATCTCGGCATCGAGATGGAGGCGGGGATGCTGTACACGATCGCCGCCGTGCACGGCATCGAGGCGCTGGCGATGATGACCGTCAGCGACATCCTCGGGGCGACCGAGGACGAGCGCGAGCGGATCAGCGACGACGAGCTGCGACGTGGCGTCGACGACATGATGCGCGTCGCCTGCCGCGTGGCGACAGGGAGCTACCCGGCATAGAGATGTAGCTCGGTGCCGATGCGGTCGGCGAGCTCGTAGGTCGTCGCCAGGTCGGGGTGGCGGACGACGACGATGCCGTCGGACAGCACGGTCTGGCGCCAGTCGCGGCGGGGCTGACCGACCTCGACGAGGTCGACGTTGACGATGTGCTCGCCCATCGTCGCCATCAGGTGGCCGAGCCCCTCGACGTGGGTGATCCGGCCCTGGCCCTGGGCCCGCTTGATCACCATCGCCGCGTTGTAGCGCCGCTCGACCGGCTGGCTGAAGCGGCCGTGGCAGACCGCCTCGGCCCAACCGGTGAACAGGTCGATGTCGCAGCTGAAGTTCATCAGGTCGGTCAGCCGGGCGCCGGGCGCACGGGCGCCGATCTCGCCGAACACCACCTCTCCCGCCGCCGTGCGGTACCACTCCATGTGCGTGAACCCGCTGGTGAAGTCCATCGCCGCGATCACCGCCTCGCCCATCTCTCGTCCACCGGCGAGGTGCGGGTGGTCGGGATCGCGATGGGCGATCACCTGCTGGCTGATCCATTCGACCTGCTTGCCGACGAGCGGCCGCGGGCGGTACTCGGCGATGTTGTAGAAGGCGATCTCGCCCGCCGCGCAGACGGTGTCGTACGTGAACTCCTCACCGTCGATGAACTCCTCGACGCTGACCTCGTCGACGTGCAGCAGGCGGATGAGCGCATCCTCCAGCTCGCCCGCGTGCTCGACGCGGTACGTGTCGAGCGACCCGGCGCCGGAGATCGGCTTGACGATCAGCGGGTAGCCGATGCGTTCGGCCGCCTGCCGGCACCCGTCGGCAGTGGTCGACCGCTCGGCGCGAGGGATGCGGATGCCGGCAGCGTCGAGCACGTCCTTCATCCGTCCCTTGTCGCGGAACGGCAGCGTCTGGGCGACGCTCATGCCAGGCACGCCGATCGCCTCGCGCAGCCGGGCGGCGAGCAGCACCGTCGGCTCCCAGAGCGTCTCGACGAGGTCGACGTTGCGCCCGCGGAGGCGGTCGAGCACCGTGGCCATGGCTCCGTCCTCGTCGGCCCACGAGGAGATCTGGATGTAGTCGGCGAGCGCGCGGCGGGCGACGGGCGGCAGCGCGTCGACGTGCTGGTCGCCGACCCCGATCACGCGCGCACCGACATCGGCGAGGCCCCGCGTGAAGAGCGGCATCTCACCGGGGTAGCCAGGGCCGAGGAACAGCACGTCCATTACTGCGTTCCCCGGCCACGCAGGCCGTTGCTCGCCGCTCGCTCGCTGGCGCTCACTCGCTCGCAGGATGCGACGGGTCCGGCGGACATCATCCACACTCCAGACGGATCGTCGAGATCAGCTCACCGAGCGCCCGCTCCACGACGGCCGTGTCGGGATCGCGGACGATGACGTAGCCGTCGCCCTCGTACGTCCCCGACGGCCGGTCGCCGAGCCCGGGCAGGTGCACGTCGACGACCGCCGCTTGCGTCGCGTCGCTGACGCGGTCGAGTCCGTGGGCGGCGATGATCGAGCGACCGGGCCCCTGCGCCCTGAGGTACGCGGCGCCGACGGCGAAGCGGCGCTCGCGGTGGGTCGAAGCGTTCGTCGACGACGAGTCCGGCCCACGCCGCGTACATGTCGACGTCGTGGGCGTAGGACATCAGCGACATGAACTGCGCGCCGGGCGGGCGGGCGCCGACCTCGGACACGGCGAGCGAGCCGTCGGCGCGGCGGAACCACTCCATGTGCGACAGCCCCGTCTGCAGCCCGAGGGCGGTCACGGCGTGGTGACCGAGGCCGACGATGTCGGCGTACTCGGGGCCGTCGATGTCGCGCGGCAGCATGACGCACCACTGGATCCACGGGTGCGCCAGCACGTCGAGCGGACTCGGAACGTAGCGACTGATCGAGTGCCAGACGAGCCGTCCGTCGATGACGACGCTGTCGAAGGAGTGCTCGTCGCCGCGGACGAACTCCTCGAGGAGCATCGGCTCGTCGGGCCGCGGCGGGGCGTCGGCGAGCCACGCGGCGAGCTGCGCGTCGTCGTCGATGCGGAACGTGTTGCGCGCGCCGGCGCCGGCCAGCGGCTTGGCGACGAACGGGAAGCCGACCCGGTCGGCGAAGCGGTTGGCATCGTCGGGCGAGGCGACCCGCCCGCTGCTTGCACATGGGACACCGGCTGCCTCGAACGCCGCCTTCATGCGCGCCTTGTCGCGGAACCGGTCGGCGACGTCGGACGTCATGCCGGGGATGCCGATGCGCTCGCGCACCTGGGCCAGCGGGACCTGGAGGTTCTCCAGGATGGCGACGAGACGGTCGACCGATCCGAGGTGGCTGCCCATCGTCGTCACGGCCTCGGTGAGCCGGTCGGCGTCGAGGCAGTCGTCGATGCGCCAGTGCCCGGCCGTGGCCAGGCGCACGGAGGCCGGGAACGCCTCCAGCGGATCGCTGCTGATCAAGCCGACCTGGGCATCCGGCACGTGGGCGACCGCGTCGACGAAGCGGGCCGTCGCCTCCAGCGCGTACGGCGCAACGAACACGACGTTCGTCATCGTCGCCGGACGGTAGCCCACGACGAGACGACTGCTCGCTCCTACGGGGCCTCGTCGCTCGCGCGCGTAGCATCCGCCTCCGCATGCACGTCGTCTTCCTCGAGCCCAGCTTCCCGGACAACCAGAAGCAGTTCGTGCGTGCCCTGCACGACGTCGGAGCGACGGTCATCGGGATCGGCGAGCGCCCGAAGGACTGGCTCGACGGCGATGTCGCCGGCTGGCTCAGCCACTACGAGCAGGTGCCGTCGGTGGTCGACGACGGAAGTCTGCTCGAGGTCGTGCGCGGCCTGCAGCAGCACGTCCACATCGAGCGCCTGGAGGCGTCGATCGAGGCCCACGTGCTGACGGCGGCGCACGTGCGCGAGGCGTGCGGCATCCCCGGCACGTCGGTGCAGACGACGTTCCTCTGCCGCGACAAGCCGGCGATGAAGGAGGTGCTCCGCAACGCCGGCATCCGCTGCGCCGCGTCGACCGGTGCGCACTCCGGCAACGACGTCCGCGAGTTCGCCGCGGCGACCGGGTTCCCGCTCGTGCTCAAGCCGGCGGCCGCCGCCGGCGCGTCGGGCGCCGAGCGGGTGAACGGGCCGGACGAGCTCGACGCGGCGATCGCCCGCAGCGGTGTCGACCAGGGGACCGAGCTCGCAGTCGAGGAGTTCGTCGAGGGCCACGAGGGCTTCTACGACACCATCACCATCGACGGCGAGGTGGCGATGGACTTCGCCACGCACTACTACCCGAACGTGCTGGAGGCGATGCGGACGCGCTGGATCTCGCCGCAGTTCATCACCACCAACCGCATCGACAGCGAGCGCGGCTACGACGAGGTGCGGGAGATGGGTCGGGAGGTCATCCGCGCCCTCGGCATCGAGACGTCGGCGACGCACATGGAGTGGTTCGCCGGGCCGAAGGGTCTGTACTTCAGCGAGATCGGCTGCCGGCCGCCGGGCGTGCGCTGCTGGGACCTCTACGCCGCCGGCAACGACATCGACATCTACGGGGAGTGGGCGATGGCGGTCGTCCACGGCCGCGTGTCGCGGGCGCCGTCGCGCCGCTTCTCCGCCGGCATCGTCGCCCTGCGCCCGGACCAGGACGGGTCGATCACCCACTACGACGGCGTCGACGAGATCCAGGCCCGCCATGGCGAGTGGCTCATCGACGCCCACCTGCCACCCGCGGGGACAGCGACGCAGGGCGTCGAGGCCGGGTACATGGCCAACGCCTGGATCCGCCTCCGCCACCCCGACTACGACGTCCTCCGGGAGATGCTCGACGACGTCGGCCGCACCGTCAAGGTCCACGCCAGTTGAAACTTCTCAAGCGCCACCCGGGGGCTCTGCCCCCGTGTGCCCCCAAAGATCTTCGGCCGCCGCCGGAGGCGGCGACGACACGCGGGGATCCCGGGGGCGCAGCCCCCGGGGGAGCGGGCGTCCGCCCGCTCCGGTCACGGATGGCCGCATTTCTTCCGAGGAGGTCGGGTGCTGGCGGAGACGGAACTTCTCTGGAGGATTCCCGGCCATTGTTGACCCCTGAAATCGATGACGAAGTTCTCGGGGCCGCATGACGGTGGCGCTGCCCGTGATCGGGCGGGTCGAGCCGACGTGGACCGCTGACGCGCTCGAGGCGCGGGCGGCCGCCGGCGAGCCGTTCCCCATCGTCGAGTCCGGCGTGTGCACGTTCGCCTACCGCGGGCCGGTGATCTCGGTGCACCTCGTCCACTTCGGCGTCGGACTGCCGGAGGACCTGTCGTTCGAGCAGCTCGGCGAGAGCGAGTGGTGGGTGCTCGCGCTCGCCGTCCCCGACGGCACCCGCCTCGAGTACAAGCTCGATGTCGTCGACAGCTTCGGCAACCACTTCATCGACGATCCGCTGAACCCCCACGTCGCCTCGCACCCGTTCGGTGTCAACTCGGTGTGCGAGTCATGGGGTTACGTCAAGCCGCTGTGGGCGCAGCACGCCGACGACGTCCCGGCGGGCACGTTCACCGACATCACGGTCTGGAGCGCCCAGTACGCCAGGGACACCAATGTGACCGTCTACCGCTCGGCCGGCATCGACGACCCGGCCCCGCTGATCGTCGTCCACGACGGCGGTGACTACCTGCGCTACGCCGTCGCCGGCACGGTGCTCGACAACCTCGTCCACGGCGGCGTGATGCCGCCGGTCGTGGCGGCGTTCGTCCAGCCCGGCGAGCGTCTCGTCGAGTACGCCGACGACCCACGCCACGCGGCCTACCTGACCGACGAGCTGGTGCCGCGTGTCGAGGCCGACTTCGGTGCCGTCGGTGAGCCGTGGGCACGTTGCCTCGTCGGCGCCAGCTTCGGTGCCGTCGCCTCCCTCGCCGCGGCGGCCGCCACACCTGGCCACTTCGGCCGGCTGCTGCTGCAGTCGGGGTCGTTCGCCGGGGCCGGCGTCGGCTGCCGACCGCGGCCCGAGCCACTGTGGAATCCGGTCAAGCGATTCGTCGCCGGGTTCCTCGCCCGCCCGGAGGCGGTGTCCGAACGCGTCTTCGTCAGCTGCGGCGCCTTCGAGTCGCTGATCTGCGAGAACCGCGCCCTCGTCCCCGTCCTGGCCGAGACCGGCATGGACGTCGACTTCGTGGAGTCCCTCGGCGGCCACAACTGGGCCTGCTGGCGGGACAACATCGGGTTGGGTCTTCCCTGGCTCTTTCCGGTGAACCACTAGGTTCTGCACGTGGCCGACGTCACTCGTCGCATCGGGCTGTCCCTCGGCGCCGACCTGTGCTGGCCGATCTGCTACGAGGAGATCCTCAGCCGCCTCGACCTGGCGTTGCCGATCGACGGCGACACCGTTCGCTTCGAGGTCGACCGCGTCACGATCGAGCCGTTCGACCTGCGCCAGCCGGCGCACTACGACCTCGTCGTCGACCGCCTGACGCACTGGTACACGACGAGCAGGGAGTGGATCAAGAAGGCCGTGCTGATGAACGGCCTCTACGTGTTCAACAACCCGTGGGCGATCCAGTCGATGGAGAAGCACACGTCGTACTGCGCCATGATGCGCCTCGGCATGCCGATCCCCGACACGTGGATCGTGCCGCCGAAGGACTACGAGTTCAAGCCCGACCTGGCGATCACGCTCGCCCGCTACGCCCGCCTGTTCGACCTCGACGAGGTGGGCCGAGCGGTCGGCTACCCGCTCTTCGCCAAGCCGTTCGACGGTGGCGGCTGGGCCGGCGTCAGCCGCGTCGACGACGGTGAGGCGCTGCACCGCGCGTACGACCAGAGCGGGACCTACCTGTTGCACCTGCAACGAGCCGTCGAGCCGCACGACCTGTTCGTCCGGTGCATCGGCTTCGGCCCGCAGACGCGGCTCGTCCGCTACGACCCGTCTGCACCGCTCCACGACCGCTACACGATGGACGACGGCAACGTCCCAGACGACCAACGGCAGACGATCGTCGACACCACGCTTGACGATCAACTCGTTCTTCGGGTGGGAGTTCAACTCGTGCGAGGCGCTGCGCCAGGACGACACGTGGCGGCCGATCGACTTCGCCAACGCCTGCCCCGACTCACAGGTGACATCGCTGCACTACCACTTCCCGTGGCTCGTGGCGGCCAACCTGCGCTGGTCGATCTTCTGCGCCGCCACGAAGCGGCCGATGCGGATCAGGCTCGACTGGACGCCGTACTTCGAGATCGCCGACAGCGAGGCACCGTACGAGGAGAAGCTCGCCGCCTATGCCGCCATCGCCCACGAGCGCTTCCAGACCGACGAGTTCGAGTCGTTCTGCGCCACCCACCTCGCCCACCTCGACGACGTCGTGCACGACTTCTTCGCCACCGACATCGCCTACGACGCCGTGCGCCGGAAGGTCGCCACGCTCTTCCCCGAGCACGAGATCGCCATCTTCACGGACCTGTTCTGGGAGCGCATCCAACGCTGGCGGGCCGAGGCGCGAGGCTGACCGACGATGTCGAAGACCACCACCAGCTGGTACTCGCCACGGGTCGAGCGCGACGTCACGGTCGTGCGGTGGGGAACGTTCGGCACTCCGGTGCTGGTGTTCCCGACGGCCGGCGGTGACGGCGAGGAGATCGAGCGCTTCCTGCTCGTCGACGCGTGCCGCGGGCTGATCGAGGCCGGACGGGTCAAGCTGTACTCCGTCGACAGCGTCAACGGCAGGGTCATCCTCGCCGGCGAGGGCGACGCCGCCCACCAGGCGTGGATCCAGCGACAGTTCTTCGAGTTCATCCGCCACGAGGTCGTGCCGGCGATCCGCACCGACTGCCAGTCCGACGACATCGAGCTCGTCGCCGCCGGTTCGTCGATCGGCGCCTTCAACGCCCTGGCGTGCGTGTGCTTCTTCCCCGACGTGTTCAAGTCGGCGATCTGCATGAGCGGCACGTTCGACCTGCGCCGCTTCTTCCCCGGCCCGGTCACCGAGGACTTCTACGAGTCGTCACCGCTGCACGTCGTGCCGGCGATGGAGGACGAGGACCTCGAGCGACTGCGCCAGCGGTTCGTCGTGCTGGCCAGCGGCGAGGGCGCCAACGAGGACATCGGGGAGAGCTGGATCGTCGCCAAGGTGCTCGGCTCGCGGGCGATCCCCAACCGGGTCGACTCGTGGGGGCCGGACTGGGAGCACGACTGGCCGCTGTGGCGGGCGATGCTGCCCGGGATACTTGGAGGATCTCGCATGACGATGGGAACGCGAACCACCAACTCGAGCTTTGGCGGGCGCCGATCCGAAGGGTCGGCGGCGAGCCCGGCAGGCGAGCGAAGCGAGCCATAGCAAGAATGGGCACACAAACTGCAACCGGGACGACCGACCGCCAGACGGCGATCCGCTGGATGCTGCGTGACCTCCAGGCGCTCGACCGCATGCTCGCCGACGAGGTGTTCGAGACCGACGTCATGCGCATCGGTGCCGAGCAGGAGATGTTCATCGTCGACGGCTCGTGGCAGCCGGCGCCGAACGCCCTCGTCCGTGCTCGCCGGCATCGCCGACGGCCACTTCACGACCGAGGTCGGCGCCTTCAACCTCGAGCTCAACCTCGACCCGCAGGTGTTGGAGGGCGACTGCTTGCGCCGCATGGAGACCCAGCTCGACGAGCTGCTGACGAGTCGCCCGGGCCGTCGCCGGCGCGGCCGGGTTGAACATCGTGCTCGCCGGGATCCTGCCGACGATCCGCAAGGGCGACCTGTCGCTCGCCAACATGGTGCAGAACCCGAGGTACCTGGCGCTCAACAACGCCCTGATGAACCTGCGCGGCGAGGCCTACGAGTTGCACATCAAGGGCACCGACGAGCTGCGCGTGCGCCAGGACTCGGTGATGGCCGAGGCGTGCAACGCCAGCTTCCAGGTGCACCTGCAGGTCACCCCCGACGAGTTCGTCAACCTGTACAACGTCGCCCAGCTGCTCGCCGGTCCCGGTGCTGGCGTGGGCGGTGAACTCGCCGATGCTGTTCGGCAAGCGGCTGTGGGCGGAGACGCGGATCGCCCTGTTCGAGCAGGCGGTCGACACGCGGCGACCCGGCCACCACATTCGTGACCGGTCGTCGCGCGTGACGTTCGGGCACGACTGGGTCGACCTCGTCGATCACCGAGCTGTACCGCGAGGACATCACCCGGTTCCGGCCGGTGCTCGCGCCCGACGACCACATCGACCCGTTCGCCGAGATGGCCGAGGGACGCACGCCGACCCTGCAGGCACTGCGCCTGCACACCGGCACGGTGTGGCGCTGGAACCGGGGCTGCTACGGCATCACCGATGGGGTGCCCCACCTGCGCATCGAGAACCGGGTGCTGCCGTCCGGGCCGACGGTGATCGACGAGGTCGCCAACGCCGCGCTGTGGATCGGGCTGATGCGCGCCATCGGCGTCACGCCACCCAGAGGTCAACCGGATGCTGCCGTTCGAGACCGTGCGGGCGAACTTCGTCTCGGCGGCCAGGCAGGGCCTCGGCGCCCAGCTGACGTGGCTGGACGGGGCCGACTACACGGCCAGCGCGCTGGCTCCTCGACGTGCTGCTGCCGCTGGCCGCCGAGGGCCTCGACGCGGCCGGCGTGGCCGACGACGACCGGACGCGCTACCTCGACGTGATCGAGCGGCGGGTGCGGTCGGGCTACACCGGCTCACGGTGGCTGATCAGCTCGCTGAACGGGATGCGCAACCAGGGCACGTCCGGGCAGCGGCTGAACACGCTGACCGCGGCGATGGTCGCCCGTCCAGCGTGTCGGAGCGCCCGTCGCCGAGTGGACGCCGGCTGCGCTCGACGAGGGCGGCGAGTGGCGGCACAACTTCGTGTCCGTCGAGCAGCTGATGACCACCGACCTGGTCACGGTGGCCGAGGAGGACCCGGTCGAGCTGGCCGCCAACCTGATGGACTGGCACCGCATCCGCCAGGTGCCTCGTCGAGGACACGGAGCACCGCCTCGTCGGGATCGTGTCGTACCGGCGGATCCTGCGCCTGCTCGTCAGCGGCCAGGAGGGAGACCTCGCCGAGATGACGGTCGGCGACATCATGAAGCGCGACCCGGTCAGCGTCGGACCCGATCTGGCCCCGCTGCGCGCGCTCGAGCTGATGCGCTCGTTCGGCATCGGCGCGCTACCCGTCGTCGTCGACGGTCAGCTCGTCGGCATCGTCACCGAGCACGACTTCATGGACGTCGCCGGCACCCTCCTCCTCGAACAGCTCGGACCAGGCCCGACCGCTCGACTCGACGTCAGATCGAGAGTCGAGGTCCTTGACGGCGTCGCGCTCCTCGACGAGCTCGGCGGCGGAGGCGTCGATCTTCGAGCGGCTGTAGTCGTCGATGTCGAGACCCTCGACGATCGTGTAGTCGCCGCCCGAGCAGGTCACCGGGAAGCTGGAGATGATCCCCTCCGGCACGCCGTAGCTGCCGTCGCTGGGGATGCCCATCGACACCCAGTCGCCGTCGGGCGTGCCCTGCACCCACGACCGGATGTGGTCGACAGCGGCGTTCGCGGCCGACGCCGCCGACGACGCGCCACGAGCCTCGATGATCGCCGCGCCGCGCTTGGCGACCGTCGGGATGAACGTGCCGTCGACCCACTCGTGGTCGCCGACGGCCTCGTAGGCGTTGCGCCCGGCGACCTCGGCGTGGAACAGGTCGGGGTACTGCGTGGTCGAGTGGTTGCCCCAGATCGTCATCCGCCGGACGTCGGTGACCGGCGCGCCGACCTTGGCGGCGAGCTGGCTGATCGCCCGGTTGTGGTCGAGGCGGGTCATCGCCGTGAACCGGCCGGGATCGAGGTCGGCGGCGTTGGACTGGGCGATCAGGGCGTTGGTGTTCGCCGGGTTGCCGACGACGAGCACCTTGACGTCGCGGGACGCGCTGCGCGACAGCGCCTCGCCCTGCGGCTTGAAGATGCCGCCGTTGGCCGACAGCAGATCGGAGCGCTCCATGCCCTGCTTGCGCGGCATCGCCCCGACGAGCAGGGCGACGTCGACGTCACCGAAGGCGGTGTCGGCATCGTCGGTGCACACGACGCCGGCCAGCGAGCGGGAAGGCGCAGTCGTCGAGCTCCATGCGCACGCCCTCCAGCGCGCCGAGCGCCGGGGTGATCTCGAGCAGCTGCAGCGACGACCGGCGTGTCCGGCCCGAGCATCGACCCGGAGGCGATGCGGAACAGCAGGCTGTAGCCGATCTGGCCGGCGGCCCCGGTGACGGCGACTCTGACGGGAGACGTTGATGTCATGGCCCGGAGAGTAGGATCCATCCGAGTGTCACGTCGCCGGACGGCGCACGCCCAGCACTCCGATGGCGTCGAACACTCGGATGGGGCTACGACGTCAACTGGCTCATGATCAGTTGGGTGTAGTAGTCCTGGCCGGCCTGGGTGAGGTGGATGCCGTCGCTGTAGAAGCAGGCGCCCGGGCACTCGGCGGCGAGGCCGTCCCAGTAGAGGACCTTGACGTTCGGGAACTGCGCCGGCAGGGCCGACCAGCTTCTCGTTGTTCGGAGCGATCCAGCTCTTGCCCGGCGCCAGGACCGTCAGCACGAGCACCTGCGCGCACGCCGGTGAGGGCGCCGAAGAACTGGCTGACGTGTCGTCGCTGAGGTCGCCGTTCGTGCCGAGGTGGACGATGACGTCGTCGCCGAGCCGTCCCTCGTCGCGCAGCTGCTGGACGACCGGGACCATCGACTTCATCTGCCGGCTGACCTCGGCGCTGACGACGATCCCCTGCTCGGCGAGCTCGTCGGCGGCACCGAGCATGACCGAGTCGCCGAGCGCCAGCGGTGGCGGCGGCCCCGGCGGGAGCGTCGTCGTGGTGGTCGTCGACGTCGATGACGTCGGCACCGTGCTCGGCACCGTCATGCCCGGTGGCGAGCGTCGTGGTGACCACCACGCCTGGCGACGACGAGTCCGACGGCTCGATCGTGTCGACCGTGTCGGTGGCGCCTCGGGATCGAGGAGCTCCTCGATCGCCGTGTTGGCCTCGGACGGCCTCCTCGAGCGACTGGGCGATCTCGTTCGGCTTCAGCTCGGCCGTCGCCAGCGACGTCGCGGCGAACACCGACACCGCCACGAGGCAGGCGCCGACGCCGGCGATGACGCGCCGCGGCGCCGGATCGCGCGCCGCCTGCAGCCGCCGCCACCAGCGACCGAACGTGCCGCGCCGGATCGGTGTCTCGATGATCCGGAAGGACATCTCCGTGACGACCGCCGTGATCGCCAGCGCGGCGACGAACTCGGCGACCGACAGCGGCCGCCCCGACACCTCCGCGCATCGCCTGGTAGATCGGCCAGTGGTACAGGTACAGCCCGTACGAACGGATGCCGATCCACAGCAGCACGGAGCTGCCCAGCAGCGGACCGGCCAGCGATCGGCGATGGGTCACCGCGGCGATCACCAGCAACGTCGCCAGGTCGGTGACCAGGAAGCCACCCTTGAACAGCCACGGGTCGGCTCCGTCCGCCGTGACGATGTGCAACCACCAGCACAACGCCCCCAACCCGACCAACCCGACCAGCGCCGCCGACGTCCAGCAGCCGGCCCTTGTCGCGCAGCGGGCTGCGGGCGATGGCGACGGGGCGCCACACCATGGCGAAGGCGGAGCCGAGCAGCAGCCCGGTCAGCCGGGTCGGCGTCGACAGGTACAAGAAGTCCATCTTCGAGATGCACCGCCCACCGACCTCCCAGTAGGCAGCGGGTGTCGCCTCGCAGCTCTCGATCGGACCGCCGTAGAACAGCAACGCGGTGACGGCGGTGATGGCGATGGCGGCGGCGACCAGCCACACACTCATCGACGGCAACCGGCGCCGACCCAACCGGATCAACCCGATCATCACCAACGGCCACAACAGATAGAACTGCTCCTCCACCGCCAAGCTCCACAAATGCCGCAACGGCGCAAAATCACCAGCCGCCGTGTACCCCTGCCCGACCCAGATCTGATACCAGTTCGACACGTACCCCAACGCCGCCAACACATCGCCACGCAACAACCCCAACGCATCACGACGGAACACCGCCGTGTACACCGTCACCCCCACCAACAAGGCGAACAACGCCGGCAACAACCGCCGCGCCCGACGCAGGTAGAACCGGCCCAGAGCTCACCGTGCCGGCTGCGCTCGTGCTCACCGATCAACAACATCGTGATCAAGTAGCCACTGATCACGAAGAACACCTCGACACCCAAGAACCCGCCCGGCAACCACGCCGGGTTGGCGTGATACACCATCACCGCCACCACCGCCAACGCCCGCATCCCATCCAAACCAGGCAGATACGGCACGCGGCTGACGGCCGTGCGCGGGGGCTCCATTCGAGCGGCCGGGTGGCCGACTCGACCACCGCGCCTAGCCCGTCACGCCGGTGGCGCAGGGAGGCCGAGGTTGGCGTAGATCTCGCGGCTGGCCGTGCTGCGGTTGAGCGTGTAGAAGTGCAGCCCCGGCACGCCGGCGGCGAGCAGCTCGGCGCACAGCGCGGTGGCGACGTCGACGCCGATGCGGCGCACCTCGGTCGGGTCGTCGACGCCGTCGAGGCGGTCGTCGAGCCACCCTGGGATCGCCGTGCCGTTCATCTCGGCCATTCGGCGTACCGGGCCGACGTTGGTGATCGGCATGATGCCGGGGATGACCGGCTTGTCGACGCCGAGCGCGGCCAGCTCGTCGACCAGCCGGAAGTAGTGCGCCGCCTCGAAGAAGAACTGCGTGATGGCGAAGTCGGCGCGGCGCAACTTGGCGGCGAGCTGGTGGCGGTCGGACTCGCGGTCGGTGGATCGCGGGTGGATCTCGGGGTGGGCGGCGACGCCGACGCTGAACACCGACGCGTCGATGTCGTCGAGCAGATCGCACGCGTACCGGTAGTCGCTCGGTGTCGCGTCGGCACCGTCGACCGGCGGGTCGCCGCCGAGGGCGAGGATGTTCTCGATGCCGGCGGAGCGGTAGTCCTCGAGGATCGCGGTGATGTCGCCCCGCCGGTGGCTCTGGCACGTGAGATGGGCCATCGACGTGATCGCCGTCTCCTTGGCGACCCACTTGACGACCTCGCGGGTGCGTTCGCGCGTGCTCCCGCCGGCGCCATAGGTGACCGACACGAAGCTCGGCGCCAGCGGTTCGAGCTCGGCGATCGTGCGACCGAGCGAGAGCTGGGCGGCGTCGGTCTTCGGCGGGAAGAACTCGAACGAGTACGTCCTGCCTGCGGCGAGGAGCTCGGCCACCCTGGTCATACGCCCCCGAGGGTACCCGTGGGCATCTCGATCAGAGTGGTCATCGGGACCGGGTCAATGACGGAAATGGCGTTCGCCGGTGAACACCATGGCGATGCCGTGCTCGTCGGCGGCGGCGATGACCTCGGCGTCGCGGACGCTGCCGCCGGGCTGGATCACGGCGGTGATGCCGGCTGCGGCGACGGCGTCGATGCCGTCGCGGAACGGGAAGAAGGCGTCGCTGGCGCACACTCCGTCGACGGCTCGCTCGCCGGCCCGGTCGGCGGCGATCCGCGCCGAGTCGAGGCGGTTCTGCTGACCGGCGCCGATGCCGAACGCCTGCCGATCACGGGCGAAGACGATGGCGTTCGAGCTGACGGCTGCGCACACCGTCCAGGCGAACTGCAGATCGTCCCATTGGGCAGGCGTCGGTTCGCTTGGACGTCACGACCCACCAGGCGTCGCGATCGATCGCCACGGGATCTGGCGTCTGCACGAGCAGGCCACCGTCGATCGGCCGCACGTCGAGCGTCGGGCGTACCGGGAGCGGCCGCCGTGAGGAGACGTAGGTTCGCCTTGGCGACCAACGTGTCGAGCGCCTCGTCCTCGTAGCCCGGCGCCACGACGACCTCGGTGAACACCGGTGCCAGGGCGGCCGCCGCCGACTGGGGAAGCGGCCGGTTCACGGCCACGATGCCGCCGAAGGCGCTGACGGGGTCACAGGCGTGGGCCCGCTCGTACGCCGTGGTGATGTCGCCGGCCACGGCGACCCCGCACGGGTTGGCGTGCTTGACGATCACGCACGCCGGCTCGGCGAAGCGGTGCACGAGCCGCCACGCCGCCTCGGCGTCGTACAGGTTGAGGTAGCTCAGCGCCTTGCCGCCGTGCTGCTGCGCCGAGTCCCACCACCCAGTGCGGCCCTGCTCGCGGTAGCGGGCAGCGACTTGGTGCGGGTTCTCGCCGTAGCGCAGGTCCTGGACGCGGTCGAGCCGCAGCGTCAGCGTGTCGGGCAGCTCGGCGTCACCGGCGGACGACGTCCCGTCGAGCCAGGCGACGATCTCGGCGTCGTACGCCGATGTGCGGGCGAACGCCTGGCGGGCGAGTCGAGCGCGCGTGCGCAGCTGAGAGCCGTCCGCTCGGTACGGAGTTCGTCGAGCACCGGCTCGTACTCGGCCGGGTCGACGACGACGCCGACGTGGGCGTGGTTCTTCGCCGCCGCCCGCACCATCGCCGGACCGCCGATGTCGATCAGCTCGACGCCCGGGTCGTCGGCGAACGGGTAGAGGTTGACGACGACGAGGGAGATCGGCTCGATGCCGTGCGCCTCGAGTGTCGCGCCGGTGCTCGGGGTCGTCGAGGTCGGCGAGGATGCCGCCGTGCACGTTCGGGTGCAGCGTGACGACCCGGTGGCCGAGGATCGCCGGCAAGCCGGTCAGCTCGGCGACGTCGGTGACGGGCAGACCGGCGTCGGCGAGTGCTCGTGCCGTTCCGCCGCTCGACACCAGCCGCCAGCCGAGCTCGTGGAGCCCCCGACCGAGGTCGACGATCCCCGTCTTGTCGTAGACGGAGAGCAAGCGCCGTGGGCACGGCCGCGGAGGGTAACGAACGACATGGTCGGCCGGGCAATTCCGGCTCAACCCACCTGATCGGTTGTAGCTTTCGGCTCGGCGGCCCGACACGACAGGAGACGGGATGGATGACGACGACCTCGAGTCGAGGCGCTTCGGCATTGACGATTGGCTCAAGGCGATCGGTGGCGTCCTGTTCTTCATCGCCGGCCTGCTGCCCTGGTGGTCGTACTCGGTTCGGCGCCAGGCTGCGCGACGACAACGCCTTCGACTATCCCGTCAACGGCGTCGTGCCGTACGTGATCTTCGTCGCCATCGCCCTCGTGACGATCATCACGCAGACCGAGTCGCTGCGATTGCCGGCGGTGCTCTCGCACCCGCTGTTGCTGCTGGGCGGTGCCGTCATCGGCACCGCCCTGGTCGGCTACCGGTTCTTCTCCGACCGGTACGGCGGAGGCTCGCGAGGTCTCGGCCTGTACCTCGCTGTCGCCGCCGCGCTGCTCGTGCTCGCTGGCTGCATTCTGACCTACCGCGAGAGCGACCGTCCTCGGTGACGAGCTCGCCGACGAGACATCTGTCGATGAACGCTCGCTGTACCAGCATCCGCCCTTGCCGCCGCTGCCCTGACGACTCATGGACATCAGCAGGTTCCGGGCGGGTGACTGGCTGCTCGTCGGTGGCGGCGCGGTGATGCTCGTCGTCGCACAGCTGCTGGACTGGGCGACGGTCGACACCGAACGCGGGAGCGGCGGCCTCAACAACGCCTTCGACTACCCGGCGACCGGTGGCGTCGCCTGGGCGCTGACCGTGGCAGCCGGCATCGTCGCCTTCCTCCTGGCGAGCGGGCTGGTGCGGTCAGGAAGGGCGCCGTGGTCGATCGTGCTGCTCGGCGCGACCGGGCTGGCGACCGTGCTCATGGTGGTGCGCGTGATCCTCGGCGCCGGCGAGGTCCTCGGCTACGAACTCCAGCGAGGGCCGGGGATGTGGACAGGGCT
>CAWGJK010000027.1:0-51264 GCA_963822875.1 uncultured Acidimicrobiia bacterium
CGGGTGTGCGGGGCATCGGCGAGGTCGTGCAACCCGCTCGCCTTCGAACCGCTCACCGTCACGCTCGTCGTGCCGCCCGTCCACGTCAGCACGCCCGCCGTCTACCGGGCGTGGGACGAGCTCGGTGGCCCGACCGCACCCGGCCCCAACGACCTCGAGCCGGCGGCACTCGTCGTCGCACCCGAGCTCGCCCGCTGGCGCGACCGCATCGAGGCGCTCGCGGGCGTCGCCCCCGTGCTCGCCGGCAGCGGGGCGACGTGGTTCGTGCCCGGCGAACGCGACGACGCCCTCGCATCCTTGCGGAGCGAGGGCGCTGACGTGGTGGTCGCCAGGACGGTGCCGGCGACGTGAATGGAACTACTTGCGGCGCTGGTGGCGGGTGCGGCGAAGCATCTTCTTGTGCTTCTTCTTGCGCATCCGCTTGCGCCGCTTCTTGATCAGAGAACCCATACGAGCGGCGAAGGCTACCGGCCGATCGCGGGACCCGCGCGATACGGTGAGCCGCAGCGACCAGTCCGGGGTCGTTCAACGGTAGGACATCTGATTTTGGTTCAGAGTATGGGGGTTCGAGTCCTCCCCCCGGAGCTATGGACACTGACCTCATTGCGTCCCCGGCCACGCAGGCCGCGATCGCTCGCTGGCGCCGCTCGCTCGCATCGGTGAAGTCGCGTGACCGTCAGCGCAATCGTCCTCGCCGCCGGAGAAGGCACCCGGATGCGCTCCGCCAGGCCCAAGCCACTGCACCTCATCTGCGGCCGCGCGATGGTGCTCCACGTCATCCACTCACTCGAGCGCGTGCGTCCCGACCGCACGGCCCTCGTCGTCGGTCACGGTGCCGAGCAGGTCACCAAGAAGGTCCACGAGCTGGCCCCGGCGTGGGCCAACGTGGTGTTCGTCGAGCAGGCCACGCAACGTGGCACCGGCGATGCCGCCGCGCGCGGCGTGACGGTGTTCCCCGGCGACGATCTCGATGACGAGTCGACCGTGGTGGTCCTCCCGGGCGACACGCCGCTGCTGCAGCCCGAGACGGTGGAGCACCTCGTCGCCACGCACGTCGCCACAGGAAGCGCGGCGACGCTGCTGACCAGTGTGATGGACGACCCGACCGGCTACGGCAGGGTGATCGAGGCGGCCGACGGCCGCGTGCTGCGGATCGTCGAGCAGCGCGACGCCAGCCGCGAGGAGCTGGGCATCAAGGAGGTGTGCACGAGCATCTACGCCTTCCGCCGCGACCTGCTCGGTCCGGCGTTGCGCCACCTGTCGCCTGACAACGCCCAGGGCGAGTACTACCTCACCGACTGTCGTCGGCGTGCTCGGCGGGATGGGACACCGGGTCGGGCGTGTGCAGGCGCCGGCCGAGGAGACCCAGGGGGTCAACGACCGCTGGCAGCTGGCGCTCGCCGAGCGTGAGCTGCGCTCGCGCACCAACCGGCGCTGGCTGCTCAACGGCGTGACGATGCTCGACCCGCGCCAGACGTTCGTCGACGTCACCGTCCGCCTCGGCCGCGACGTGACGCTGTACCCGGGCACGATCCTCGAGGGCAACACCGTCATCGGCGACGGCAGCGAGATCGGGCCGGACACCCGCCTCGACGACTGCATCGTCGGCCGCGACTGCCGCGTCCAGCACACCGTCGGCATCGATGCGGAGATCGCCGACCGGGCCAAGGTCGGCCCCTACGCCCACCTGCCAGCCGGCTCGCACGTCGCCAAGGGCACGGTGACCGGCGCGTTCTACACTGCACCCAGCGACTGAGCACCCCAGGAGACGCCAGATGGAGAAGGTCACCACCAAGAAGCTGGCGCTGTACTCCGGGCGGACCCATCCCGAGCTGGCCGACGATGTCGCCGAGCACCTCGGGATCGAGCTCGGCCACCCCAACATCGTCCAGTTCTCCAACGGCGAGGTGAAGACGAAGTTCGCCGAGAGCGTGCGCGGCAACGACGTGTTCATCCTGCAGAGCCACTACGGCACCGACGGGCGCTCCGTGAACGACTCGATCATGGAGCAGCTGATCATGTGCGACGCCGCCTACCGGGCGTCGGCGAAGCGGATCACGGCGGTCTGCCCGTTCTACGGGTACGCCCGCCAGGACCGCAAGGCAGACGGGCGCGAGCCGATCACGGCGCGCCTGGTGGCGGACATGTTCAAGGCCGCCGGCGCCAAGCGGATGATCTCCATCGACCTCCACGCCGGGCAGATCCAGGGGTTCTTCGACGGCCCGGTCGACCACCTGACGGCGATCCCGGTGCTCGAGGCGTATCTGCGCGAGCACGTCACCGCGCCGGTGATCGTGTCCCCGGACGCCGGGCGGATCAAGGTCGCCGAGCGGATGGCCCAGCACCTCGGCGACTGCGGTGCCGACCTGGCGTTCTGCTACAAGCGGCGACCCAAGGGCACGGCCAACGTCGCCGAGGCCACCGAGGTCATCGGCGAGGTCAGCGGTCGCCTGTGCGTGCTCACCGACGACATGATCGACACCGCCGGCACGATCACCTCGGCGGCCGAGCTGCTGTACTCCCGTGGGGCGACGGAGGTGTGGGCGATGGCGACCCACGGCGTGCTGTCGGGGCCGGCGATCGACCGCCTGAAGAACAGCCCGATCCAGCGCGTCGTGCTGACCAACACGCTGCCACTCCCGCCGGAGAAGCAGCTGCCGATGATCGAGGTGCTGTCGATCGCCCCGCTCATCGCCGAAGCCCTCTCCGCCGTCTTCGACGACACCTCCGTCAGCGAGATCTTCGACGGCGAGAATCTGGCCTGATCCAGCCGAGTACTTGCGGCCACCCGAGTGCGTGGTGCCGGGCAGGCCAGCAGCACGTACTCGACTGGCAGCAAACACTCGACTGGCCGGTACGCTTTTCGACCGCTATGGCTTCCACCGTGCTCGTCGCTGATACCGGACGGCCCACCGGCAGTGCGGCTTCCCGCCGCATGCGCGCCGCCGACTCGATCCCCGGCGTGCTCTACGGCCATGGCATGACGCCCGTCGCCGTCGCCGTCGGTCGTCGCGATCTGCGCGTCGCCCTGTCCGGCGCCGCCGGCCTCAACACCGTGCTCGACCTCACGGTCGACGGCACGGTGTACCCGGCCATCGTCAAGGACCTGCAGCGCCACCCGGTCCGCCGCACGGTGACCCACATCGACTTCCTGCAGGTCAACCTCGACGAGGAGATCACCGTCTCCGTGCCGCTGCGCCTGGAGGGCGAGGCCACCGCCGTCGCCCAGGAGGGCGGCCTCGTCGACCCGTCGGTCGACTCGATCGAGGTCACCACGACGCCGCGCACGATCCCCGACGAGTTCGTCGTCGACGTGTCGAACATGCAGATGGACACCGTCATCCGCCTCTCCGACATCCCGATGCCGCCGGGCGTCACGGCCACGGGTGACCCCGACAGCCCCGTCGTCACCGTGCTGACCATGCGTGCCGAGGTCGCCGAGATCGAGGCCGCCGATGCCGAGACCGCCGAGGAGCAGGAGGCAGCCAGCGAGGGCGAGGCGCCGGCCGAGGGTGGTGCCGCCGAGGGCGCCGCCGCCGCCGAAGGCGACGCCGCCGCCGAGTGATCCGCCGCCGGACCCCGTTCGACTGGCTGATCGTCGGGCTGGGGAACCCGGGCAAGGACTACGCCAGGACGCGCCACAACGTCGGCCAGGAGGTCGTCGAGGAGCTCGCCCGGCGTCGTGGCGACACGATGCGCTCGGGGCGTGACAACGCCCTCGTCGCCGAGAGCCGCATCGACGACGAGCGAGCCGTGCTCGCCTTCCCGCTGACGTACGTCAACGAGTCCGGCCAGGCCGTGCGGGCGCTCGCCCGCCGCTACGGGATCGAGGACGCCGAACGCATCGTCATCGTCCACGACGAGCTCGACCTGCCGCCGACCATCGTGCGGGTGAAGGCCGGTGGCGGGCTCGCCGGGCACAACGGGTTGCGCAGCGTCACCCAGCACCTCGGGACGCAGGACTTCCTGCGCGTGCGCATCGGTGTCGGCAAGCCGCCGGGCGGCAAGGAGCGCGGCGCCGATCACGTCCTGTCGCGACTGCCGGGGAAGCAGCGCGAGCTGTTCGACGTCGCCGTGCAGGAGGCTGCCGACGCCGTCGAGCTGATCGTCGCCGACAGCGTGGATGCGGCCATGCGGAGGTACAACGTCCGGGATGCCGGAGGGTGACACCATCCGCCGGCTGGCGCAGCGGATCGACCGCCGCTTCGCCGGCCAGCGTTGCCAGCGCTGCGTGACACGTGATCCGCGGCTGGTCGGCGTCGACTTCGCCGGCGCCGTGCTGCGCCAGGCCGACGCCCGCGGCAAGCACCTGCTGTTGCGCTTCGACGACGCCCGCACGCTGTTCGCCCACCTGCGCATGGACGGCTCGTTCACGGTGGGACCGGCGGCGTCCGAGCCGGCGTGGCGGCGGCGGATCGAGCTGTGGATGGAGGACGGCCGGCTGACCGGCGTCGACGTGCCGGTCCTCGGCGTCGTCGCCACGGCGGACGAGGAGCGCGTCGTCGGCCACCTCGGCCCCGACCTCTGCGGCCCGGAGCTGCCCGACCTCGACGAGGTGCTGGAGCGTCTGGCCGCAGGTCCCGACGAACCGCTCGCCGGCGCCCTGCTCGACCAGCGCAACGTCGCCGGCTTCGGCAACCTCTACGCCGTCGAGCTGCCGTTCGTGGTCGGCGTGTCGCCGTTCCAGCCGGTCGGTTCGATCGGTGGCTTGGATGGGCTGCTCGGTCTGGGGACGGCGGTGATCCGCGCCAACGCCGAGCGTGGACCGCAGAACACGACCGGCCGGCGGCTGCACACCGACGAGCACTGGATCTACCGCCGGCGTGGCCGTCCGTGCCCGATCTGCGCCACGACGCTCGAGGGCTGCTCCGATGCCGACAGCCCGTGGCGGCGGGTGTCGACCTGGTGCCCGGCGTGCCAGCCGCTCGAGCCGGCGCGACAGGTCGACCTCGCCCGCGCCCGCCGTCTCCTCGCCCTCCACCCGGCCCGCCGCCACCCAACCTGGCCCTCCGGCTGATTGGCCGGGAAATCGGTCAGCTGATGCGGCGGGCTGCTGCCGCCGCGGGTGGGCCGCAGCGGTCGGGGTGGAGGATGGCGGCGAACGTCTCCACGCCCTCGACCACGCGCGGGCCGGGGCGCACGACGAAGGCATCGGCATCGACCGCCCACACCTCGGCATCAGGGGGGAGCACGCCGGCGGCGACCACCTCTGCGGCCAGGGTCGCCGCGCCGTCGAGGCGGTAGCCGCAGGGCGAGACGATCACCACCTCGGCGCCGCACGAGGTCACCTCCGACCAGTCGACGCCGACCGACTTGGCGCCTGGCCGTCCGAGCACGGCATCGCCGCCGGCTGCCACCACCATGTCAGGGACCCAGTGCCCGGCCGTGAACGCCGGCTCCGTCCACTCGAGCACCAGCGTCTGTGGCCGGCGCGCGCCATCGACTGCGGCGGCGACGGCCGCCAAGCGGCGCCGGCAGGATGCCACGATCTCCTCCGCGCGTGGCGACGTGCCGGTCGCCACGCCGACCGTGAGCACGGAGTCGATCACCTCGTCGAGCGTCCCCGGGTCGAGGGTCAGCACCTCGGCCGAGCAGCCGAGCCAGGCGATGGCATCGTCGACCTCGGTCACGTCCACGGCGCACACCGCACAGAGGTCCTGCGTGACGACGAGGGTCGGATCGATGTCGGCGAACGCGCCGCGATCGAGGTGGTAGAGGTCCTCGCCCGCCGCCATGCGCTGCTTGACGACGACATCGATCTCGGCCGGCGTCAGCCCTTCCGGGAGCGCCGACGTCGACACGATGCGCTTGTTGCGCGCCTCGTCCGGGAAGTCGCACTCGAACGTGACCCCGACCACCTGGTCGCCGAGACCGAGCTGGAAGAGGATCTCCGTCGCCGACGGCAGCAACGAGACGATGCGCCTACCGTTCGTCGTCACCGGACAACCGTACCGAAAGGGGTCTCCATGAACGCGAGTGATGAGACGCACTGGTGGTGCTACCTGCTGCGTCCCACACGGCCCGACATCCTGCAGACCGGGCCGACCGCGGAGGAGGCTGCGCTGGCGGCCGCCCACTGGGCGTACACGACGGAGTTGCACGCCGCCGGGCGGGTGGCGCTGGCCGGTCGCACCGTGGGCGAGGGGGACACGTTCGCCGTCATCGTCGTCAGCGCTCCCGACGAGGGTGCGGCCGCCGAGCTCGTCGCCGCCGAGCCAGGTGTCGCCGGCGGCCTGTTCACGGCCGAGCTGCACCCCTTCGAGCTGATGCTGACAGCCGCCGGCTGACCTCGCCGACCGAGATCCCAGGCGATCTCGACACCATCTCCACGCCCCACGCCACCGCGTTCCACATGTCGCCCGGGTTGTCGTTTGATGACAGTTCCGTTACGGTGCCCGCCCCATGTCCCGCCGACGCCGCACGATCGTGGCTGCCGCCTCGCTCGCCATCCTCCCCGTCGCCGCCGCCTGCACCCCGCAGGAGCTGCGGACATGGCAGGCGGCGCAGCAGGCCGCGGCCTCCCAGATCGACCCCGTCTGGGACCGCCTCGCCCAGTGCGAGTCGGGCGGCCGGTGGAGCCTCGACAGCCACTACGACGGCGGGTTGCAGTTCCATCCCGACACCTGGCGGGCGTATGGCGGCACCGACTTCGCCACCTACGCCCACCAGGCCACGCGTGAGCAGCAGATCGCCGTCGCCGAGCGCCTGCAGGACGACGCCGGCTGGGGCGCCTGGCCCGCCTGCTCGCGCAAACTCGGCCTGCGCTAGATCGTCGATTCGTTCTGACGACGCTGAGGAACGCTCAGCGATCCCCAGCCGACACAGAGTGCGCCTTAGGCTGCCGCGGTGGCCGAACGTGCCAGGATCGAGCGTGATGGCGTCGAGCTGACCAACCTCGACCAGCCGCTCTTCGATGGCGCCGGCGCCACCAAGGGCGAGCTCGTCGACTACCTCGACGCTGTCCACGAGCGGATCCTCCCCGCGCTGCGCGACCGGCCGCTGTCGGTGATCCGCGTGACGCGTGGTCAGGCACCGTTCATGCAGAAGAACCTCCCGTCGTACACGCCGGAGTGGGTGGAGACGCTGCCGCTGTGGGCCGAGGCATCCAAGCGCACCGTCACCTATGCGCTCTGCAACGACCGGCGCACGCTGCTGTGGTTCGCCAACCAGCGGGCCGTCGAGTACCACCCGACGCTGGCGCTCGCCGACCGGCTCGATCGAGCGACCCACCTCGTGCTCGACCTCGACCCGCCCGAGGGCGACGGCTTCGCCGCCGCCGTGCGCGCCGCCCACCTCGTGCGCCAGGCGCTCGCCGACGTCGGCCTCGCCGGCGCCGTCAAGACGAGCGGCGCCAAGGGCGTCCACGTGTTCGTGCCGATCGAGCGACGCCTCGAGATGGAGGATGCCGCGGCGGCGACGCGAGCGATCGCCCGCCGCGCCGAGCAGCTCGACCCGGCGATCGCCACGACGGCGTTCATCAAGGCCGACCGCGGCGGCAAGGTGTTCGTCGACGCCACGCGCACCGGCGGGGCGACGGTCGTCGCCGCCTACAGCCCGCGCGCCCGCCCTGGCGTGCCCGTGTCCTTCCCCGTGGACTGGGACCAGCTCGACGACGTCCGGCCCGGCGACTTCACGATCCACACGGCGCCCGACCTTCTGCAGGCCGGCGATCCGTGGGCCGAGCGCATGCCCGCGCCCCAGCGCGTCCCCGCCGACCTCATCGCCGAGGGCCACGAGATCCCCGTCGCGCGGGTCGCCGCCATGCACGAGGGCAAGCGCCGCAAGCGGGCGGCGGCCAAGCGCCACCTGACGCACCGTCGATACCCTGAACCGCCCGTGCGACTGGCTGATCTCCCCCCGCTGCTGCGCGACGAGCCGGGGCTGACGCGCGCCCTCGGGGAGCCGGCGGCGCGCCTCGCCGTCGTCGAGGTCGCCCGCCCGATCGCCATCGCCGCCCTCGCCTCGCTGTCGCACCGCCGGCCGCTCGTCGTCGCCTGCCCGACGGGCACGATGGCCGCCCAGCTCGGCGACGACCTCGCCCAGTTCCTCCCGGCCGGGCAGGTCGCCGTGTTCCCGGCGTGGGAGACGCTGCCGTTCGAGCGGGTCAGCCCCTCGGTCGAGACGATGGGCCGGCGCCTCGAGCTGCTGTGGCGGCTGGGCGACCCGCAGCGCTGCCCGGCGGTGATCGTCACCGGCGTGCGCGGCCTGCTGCAGCGGCTCGGCCCCGGCGCCACGTCGACCGAGCCGATCGCCGTGCGCCACGGTGCCGTCGTCGACGCCGACGAGCTGGTCCACCGTCTGGCCGAGTTCGGCTATCGCCGCGAGGAGCTCGTCGAGCACCGCGGCGAGTTCGCCCGGCGGGGAGCGATCATCGACGTCTTCCCGTCCACCGGCGATCACCCGGTGCGCATCGACCTGTGGGGCGACGAGGTCGACCGTCTGACCCATTTCGGCGTCAACGACCAACGCTCGATCGACGACCTCGCCGAAGCGCTGATCTTCCCTGCCCGCGAGCTGATGCCGACCGACGACGTCCGGGCCAGGGCGTCCAAGCTCGTCGGCGCCGAGCCGTGGGGCCGCGAGCAGTGGGAGCGGCTGGCCGAGGGCGCCCTGTTCGACGGCATGGAGAGCTGGCTGCCGTGGCTCGTCGACACCGACGAGCTGCTCACCGACGTGGTGCCCGACACCGCCAAGGTCGTCCTCGTCGAGCCACGGCGGATGCGCGACCGGGCCATCGACCTGCTCGCCGAGGAGGACGACCTCGCCAAGGCGCTCGCATCCACGTGGGAGCGCGACCCGGACAAGCCGTTCCCCCGGCTGCACGCCGAACCCGATCGCATCCTGAGTGGGCGAGATGCCCCGTGGACGATCGATTCGGCGCCCGAGTCGCCGGACACGCCGGTCGTGCAGGCGTCGGGCTGGGGCCCGGTCGTCGGCGACGGCTCCGGGCTCGTCGCCCGGCTCACGCAACTGCTCGCCCAGGGCTACCGCGTCGTCGTCGCCGCGGACGGCGAGGGCTCCGCGGACCGGATGGCCGCGCTGCTCCGCGACCACGGCCTCGACCTGCCGGTCCACCGCGGCGACAGCGGCGACCTCACGCGAGCGGGCGGTCATGTCGTCACCGCCCCGCTGCACCAGGGCGTCACCCTGCCGGCCGCCCGGCTGGCGATCGTCGCCGAGAGCGATCTCACCGGCCGTCGCCGCGCCCACCGACGCCCGCGGCCACGACGGCGCGAGGGCGCCGGGTTCTTCGAGGACCTCAAGCCCGGCAACTACGTCGTCCACGTCCAGCACGGTGTCGGCCGCTACGAGGGCATGGTCAAGCGCAGCATCGGGGGCGTCGAGCGCGACTACCTGCTCGTCGCCTACAAGGGCGACGACCGGCTCTACGTGCCGTCGGACCAGATCGACGTGCTGCGCCAGTACGTCGGCGGCGAGTCGCCGACGTTGCATCGCCTCGGTGGCAGCGACTTCGCCAAGGCCAAGTCGCGCGTCCGCTCCGCCGTGCGCGAGATCGCCCAGGAGCTGGTCGTGCTGTACCAGACAGCGGGTCAACGCCCAGGGCTACGCGTTCGGCCAGGACACGCCGTGGCAGCACGAGATGGAGGACGCCTTCCCGTTCGTCGAGACGCCCGACCAGCGGGTGGCGATCGTCGACGTCAAGGCGGACATGGAGCGGCCCTACCCGATGGACCGCCTGCTCTGCGGCGACGTCGGCTTCGGCAAGACCGAGATCGCCATCCGCGCCGCCTTCAAGGCGATCCAGGACGGCAAGCAGGTCGCCGTGCTGGCGCCGACGACGCTGCTCGTCAGCCAGCACGGCAACACGTTCGCCGACCGCTTCGCCGGCTACCCGATCCGCGTCGAGACGCTCAGCCGCTTCCTCACCCCGGCGCAGGCCCGCGACGTCGTCCAGGGCCTCGAGCGCGGCGACGTCGACTGCGTCATCGGCACCCACCGGCTGCTCGGTGAGGGCGTGAAGTTCAAGGACCTCGGACTGCTCGTCGTCGACGAGGAGCAGCGCTTCGGTGTGCAGCACAAGGAGGCGATGAAGCAGCTGAAGACGAACGTCGACGTGCTGACGCTGACGGCGACGCCGATCCCGCGCACGCTGGAGATGAGCCTGGTCGGCATCCGCGACCTCTCACTGCTGCAGACGCCGCCGGCCGACCGCCAGCCGATCCTGACGTACGTCGGTGGCTACGACGAGCGCGTCGCCGTCGAGGCGATCCGCCGCGAGCTGCTGCGCGAGGGCCAGGTGTTCTGGGTGCACAACCGCGTGCGCTCGATCGAGCACGTCGCGGCACGCCTGCGCGAGCTGGTGCCCGAGGCACGCATCGCCGTCGCCCACGGGCAGATGGACGAGGGCACGCTGGAGCAGGTCGTCGTCGACTTCTGGGACGGCCAGTTCGACGTGCTGGTGTGCACGACGATCATCGAGTCCGGCATCGACATGCCGACGGTGAACACGCTCGTCGTCGAGCGGTCCGACCTGCTCGGGCTCGGCCAGCTGCACCAGCTGCGCGGCCGGGTCGGACGCAGTGGGCAGCGGGCGTACGCCTACCTGTTCCATCCGACCGAGGTCGTGCTCACCGAGGAGGCCTACGAGCGGCTGCGCACGATCGGCGAGGCCACCGAGCTCGGCAGCGGGTTCAAGATCGCCATGCGCGACCTCGAGATCCGTGGCGCCGGCAACCTGCTGGGCGAGGCGCAGTCCGGCCACATCGCCGCTGTCGGCTACGACCTCTACTGCCAGATGGTCACCGAGGCGGTCGCCGAGATGAAGGGCGAGCCGATCCGGCCACCGGCGGAGATCAAGCTCGACGTCCCGACCGATGCCTACCTGCCGAGCGACTACGTGACCAAGGAGGAGCTGCGCCTGGAGGCGTACCGGCGACTCGCCGCCGTCACGACGCCGTCGGAGGTCGACGACATCCGCACCGAGTGGGAGGACCGCTACGGCCCGCTGCCGGCGCCCGCCGAGGCGCTGCTGACCGTCGGCTTCCTGCGCGCCGAGTGCCACCGGCTCGGGCTGACCGACGTCACGATCGCCGCGGAACAGGCACGGCTCGGGCCGCTCGACCTGAAGCTGAGCCAGTCGACGCGCCTGCGACGTCTGTCCCGCGAGGCCAAGTGGAAGGAGGACGCGCGGCAGCTCGTCGTGCCCATCCCACGGCGACACGAGCCGGCCGAGTTCCTCGTCGGCTTCCTCCGCGAGCTCATCCCGCCGGTCGTGGACGAGCCGGTAGCGTCGGCGTGATGCGCCCCGTTGCCGTCCTCGGTGTGCTCGTCGCGCTCGCCGCGTCCGGGTGTAGCTCGGTCGAGCGCAACGCCGACGCGGCGACCGTCGAGGGCAGCGGAGTGACCATCGACGACTTCGAGTCGACCCTCCAAGAGGTCGTCGCCAACCCGGACGTGTTCGGGATCGAGGAGGACACCACCACGGGCACGGTGGAGGCTGGACCGGGGCGGGCGGTGCTCGGCCTGATGATCCGCGACGTCGCCGCCGGCGAGTTCCTCGACCGCTCCGGCGAGGCGATCACGGACGAGGACCGCCAAGCGGTGCGCGAGCAGGTCGGTGAGGACGACCCGCTGTTCGACCTGTCCGACGAGCTGGCGGCGCTCTTCGTCGACTCCGAGGCGAGCACGTCGGCGCTCGCCAGGATCGACGCGCCCGACGCTGCCGAGCTCGAGCGGCTGTACACGACGTCGCCGGAGCAGCTCGGGGTCGTCTGCGCGCGCCAGGTCGTCGTGGCCACGGAGGCCGAGGCGAACGATGTCCTCGCCGAGATCGGCGAGGGCGGTGACATCGAGGCGATCGCCGTCGAGCGGTCGATCGATCCGAGCGCGGCCACCAGCGGCGGGACGCTGGACGGCGGCGAGAGCGGATGCCTCACCACCAGCGCGGTGAGCCAGGGCATCTCCCCTGAGTTCGCCGCTGCCGCCGCCACCTCGACGCCCGGCCAGCCGGTCGGGCCCGTGGAGACGCAGCTCGGGTGGCACGTCGTCGAGGCCCTGCCGTTCGAGGAGATCGCCGACTCGCTGACCGCCCTCTACGACGAGCAGGCCGGCGAGCTGATGTTCGCCGGCTTCCTGGCGTCGGCCGACGTCACCGTCGACCCGCGCTACGGCCGATGGGATGGCGCGTCGGGCACCGTCATCGCGCTGTGAACGTGTTGTGAACGTCAGGATCGTCGGGCTCGGCCCTGGCGGGCACGAGCACGTGACCGTCGAGACGCTGCAGGCCATCGAGCGCACCCCTCATCGCCTGCTGCGCACCTCCCGCCACCCGAGTGCCGATCTCGTTCCTGATGCAACGACGTTCGACTCGCTGTACGACTCCGCCGATCGCTTCGACGACGTGTACACGGCGATCGTCGAAGCCGTCGTGGACGCCGCCATCGAACACGGTGATGTGCTCTACGCGGTCCCCGGCTCGCCACTCGTGCTCGAACGATCGGTGCGCATGCTGCTCGACGACGAACGGGTGCGCTGCGAGGTGCTGCCGGCGATGTCGTTCCTCGACCTCGTGTGGGCCCGCCTCCGCATCGATCCGATCGAGGCCGGCGTGCGTCTGGTCGACGGCCTCGAGTTCGCCACGGCGGCGGCGGGCGCCACCGGCCCGCTGCTGATCGCCCACGCCCACGCGGCGTGGGTGCTGTCGGACGTCAAGCTCGCCGCCGAGGAGGCGCGTGGTGACGAGCCGGTGGTGATCCTGCAGGCGCTCGGTACGACGAGTGAGCGGATCACGGAGACGACCTGGAGCGAGCTCGACCGTGCGGTCGAGCCGGATCACCTCACCTCCGTGTACGTGCCGGCGCTCGGCGCCCCTGTGGGGGCGGGGTACGTGCGCTTCCACGAGCTCACCCGCACGCTGCGCGAGCGGTGCCCGTGGGATCGCCAGCAGACGCACGCATCGCTCGTGCCGTACCTCGTCGAGGAGACGTTCGAGCTGGTCGACGCGCTGGAGGCGCTCGATCGCCGACGACGCGACGACCGACGAGGCGCTGATCGAGGAGCTCGGCGACCTGCTGTACCAGATCGAGTTCCACGCCACCGTCGCCGAGCAGCAGGGCCGTTTCACCATCGCCGACGTCACCGCGGGGATCCACGACAAGCTGGTCCGCCGTCACCCCCATGTGTTCGGTGACGTCGAGGCGCACGATGCCGGGACGGTCGTCGCCAACTGGGAGGACATCAAGCGCGACGAGAAGGGGCGCACGTCGGTCTTCGACGGCGTGGCGCGGTCGCTGCCCGCCCTCGCCTACGCCCAGCAGCTGATGGGCAAGGCCGCCAAGCTCGGCTTCGACTGGCCCGACGTCGAGGGACCGCTCGCCAAGGTCGACGAGGAGCTCGGCGAGTTGCGCGAGGCGATCACCGCGGGTGACGCCGAGCGTGTCGCCGACGAGCTCGGTGACGTCGTCATCGCCGCCGTCAACGTCGCCCGCCATGCTCACGTCGACGCCGAGGTCGCCGTGCGCGCGGCGGCCGGCAAGTTCCGCCGCCGCTTCGAGGCGGTCGAGTCGCTCGCCACCGAGCGCGGCGTCGACCTGCGCGCCGCCGACCTCGCATCCCTCGACGCGCTGTGGGACGAGGTCAAAGCGGGAGGTGGATGAGCTGTGCGGCTGCAGTTCGCCGATCCCTCCGACCATCCGCAGCTCGGGACGTTGCCGTTCGCCATCGACCTCGACGACTGGGATCTGCCGCACATGCACGGCGTGCTCGGACTGCACCGCCACGTCGTGCGCCTCGTCGAGCTCGGCGACGACGGCCACCGCACGTCGTACGTCGTCAAGGAGCTGCCCGACCACCTCGCCGAGCGCGAGTACCGCCTCCTGCGCGGACTCGTCGAGGATCGCTTGCCCACGGTCATCGTGGCCGGTGTCGTCACGGAGCGCTCAGGTGGGCGCGACGGCCTGCTCATCACCCGTCACCTCGACTACTCGCTGCCGTACAGGACGCTGCTCTCCGGGCGCGGGCTGACCATCCCCTATCTCGGTGACCGGCTGCTCGACTCGCTCGTCGGCCTGCTCGTCCGGCTGCACCTCGCCGGGTTCTTCTGGGGCGACTGCTCGCTCTCCAACGCCCTGTTCCGCCGTGACGCCGGCGCCCTGCAGGCGTACATCATCGATGTCGAGACGAGCGAGCGGTACGAACGGCTGAGCGACGGCCAGCGGCAGATGGACCTGGACATCGCCACGGAGAACGTGGCGGGCGGGTTGCTCGACCTGCAGATGGGCGGCCGCCTGGTCGACCACATCGACCCCTGGGAGATCGCCAACAACCTCGAAGCGCGCTACCGCAGCCTGTGGGACGAGCTGACCGGCGTCGACGAGATCGCCGTGTCGGAGATGTGGCGGGTCGAGGAACGGCTGCGCCGGCTGCACGACCTCGGCTTCGACGTGGGCGAGGTCGAGGTGTTCGCCGACGAGGCCGGCCAGCGCATGCGCATCGTGCCGCGCGTGGTCGAGAGCGGCTACCACCAGGACCGCTTGTTCGCCTTGACGGGGCTGTGGACCGGCGAGAACCAGGCCCGCCGCCTGCTCAGCGACATCCACCAGTTCGGCGCCGAGCTGCAGGCGCGCACGGGGACGGCGCCGCCGGAGAACGTCGTCGCCGTGCGCTGGTTCGACCAGCGCTTCGAGCCGATCATCGGGTCGATCCCGACGTCGCTGATCGGCAAGCTGCAGGCGGCGGAGATCTTCCACCAGTTGCTCGAGCACCGCTGGTTCGAGTCCGAGCGCCTCGACAGGGACGTCAGCCTCGAAGAAGCGCTGGAGAGCTACATCCCCGACGTCCTCGAACCGGCTCCCGACGAGCACCTCGAGCTCGGCTCACCGACCGCCGAGCTGTTCCTGGGCGATCTCGCCCCATAGTCCATCGGAGTGTTGAGCGTTCCCCGTCCGCACCTCAGGCACTCGGACGGCCGTCGAACACTCGGATGGGACCACTACGGTGGCCGATCCGTGAGTGAGATCGTGCACGTGCAGGGACGGGAGATCCTCGATTCGCGGGGCAACCCGACCGTCGAGGTCGACGTCGTGCTCGCCAGCGGGGCGACGGGACGGGCGGCCGTGCCGAGCGGCGCGTCGACCGGCGAGCACGAGGCCGTCGAGCTGCGCGACGGCGGCGATCGCTTTGGCGGCAAGTCCGTCGCCACCGCCGTCGCCAACGTCAACGGGGAGATCGCCCAGGAGATCCGCGGTCTCGACGCCCTGTCCCAGCGCACGATCGACACCGCCCTGATCGAGCTCGACGGCACCGACAACAAGGCCCGGCTCGGCGCCAATGCCATCCTCGGCACCAGCCTCGCCGTCGCCAAGGCCGCGGCCGACGAGCTGGAGGTCCCGCTGTACCGCTACGTCGGCGGGCCCAACGCCCACGTGCTGCCGGTGCCGATGATGAACGTGCTCAACGGTGGCGTGCACGCCGACAACTCCATCGACTTCCAGGAGTTCATGATCATGCCCGTCGGCGCGCCGAGCTTCTCCGAAGCGCTGCGCTGGGGCGTCGAGACGTACCACGTCCTGAAGTCCGTGCTCCACGACCGTGGCCTGTCGACGGCGGTCGGCGACGAGGGTGGCTTCGCGCCCGACCTGCCGTCGAACGAGGACGCCATCCGCCTGCTCGTCGAGGCCATCGACGCCGCCGGCTTCGTGCCCGGCGACGAGATCGTCATCGCCATGGACCCGGCGGTCAGCGAGCTGTACCGCGACGGCAGCTACCACCTCACCGGCGAGGGCAAGGTGCTCAGTGCCGACGACCTCGTCGAGTACTGGACCCGCATCGTCGACAGCTACCCGATCGTGTCCATCGAGGACGGCATGGCCGAGGACGACTGGGACGGCTGGCAGTCGCTCACCGAGGAGATCGGCTCGCGAGTGCAGCTCGTCGGCGATGACCTCTTCGTCACCAACGCCCGGCGCCTCGAGCAGGGCATCGAGCGCGGCGTCGCCAATTCGATCCTCATCAAGGTCAACCAGATCGGCAGCCTCACCGAGACGCTGCAGACCGTCGACCTGGCGACGCGCAGCGGGTACACGTCCGTCATGAGCCACCGCAGCGGGGAGACCGAGGACACGACGATCGCCGATCTGGCGGTGGCCACCAACTGCGGCCAGATCAAGACCGGCGCACCGGCGCGCAGCGATCGCGTCGCCAAGTACAACCAGTTGCTGCGCCTCGAGGCCGACCTCGGCGAGGCAGCCGCGTTCCGCGGCATCAAGGCGATCGCCGGCCGCGCTCGCTGAGCATGACGGTGGATCGCACCACCGTGCTGCGACAATGTCGCCCGTGAACGACGCCCGGACGACCTCGGTGATCCGCAAGGCACCGGGTCGCCGCGCGTCCGACGCCGGCCGCTCGCGCCTCGGCGACTACACGCGTCCGGTCGCCAAGGAACAGCGCATCACGCCGAACCGCAAGCCTGCCGTGCTCCTCGGCGTCGCCGGTCTCGTGGTGGCATCGGCGATCGGTGCAGCCCTGTTCGGTCTGCCCGTACGCACGTGGTTCGGCCAGAACGACGAGATCGACCGCCTCGAGCACCAGCTCGACGAGCTGCAGTCGGTCAACTCCGACCTGCAACGGGAGGTCGACGGGCTGGGCACCGAGAACGGCGTGATGGCCGCGGCGCGCGAACAGCTCGGGCTGATGTTCCCGAACGAGCGTCGCCAGACGGTCGTCGACCTGCCCGACCTCCCGACGGATCTCCCCGACGGCTGGCCGTACTCACCGGTCGAGCAGATGATCGTGCTGCGTGCCGCCGTGCCGACGACCGTCCCATCGACGACCGTCCCACCGACGACGTCGACGCTGGTGCCAGGCGGCTGACGCGCGAGTCTGACGCGAGTGGAGCGGGCGTCGAGGGAGCGGAGCAGGCGCTCGCGCTGGCCGACGATGCGCTCGGGCGCGGCGACGCTGGACCCGGCGATCGCTCACCTGTCGGCCGCGATCCGCGGCTTCACCGCCGCCGGCGAGCCGTGCCGGGCGGCGATGGCGTGCGTCCGGCTGGGCGAACTGCTCGCCAACATGATGGGCAACCTCACCGCCGGCCGGGCGTGGTTCGCCCGGGCCCGGCGTCTCGTCGAGGACCAGCCGCCGTGCCTCGAGCAGGGCTGGGTGGCGGTGGCGGCGATGGGCTGCGACGTCGACGACCCCGACCAGCTGCTGGCGGCCGCCGAGCTGGCGCTCGACCGGGCGCGCCGCTTCGGTGACGTCAACCTGGAGACCAAGGCGCTGGCCGACGCCGGACTGGCCCACGTGCAGGCCGGCCGCATGACCGAGGGCATGGCCCTGCTCGACGAGGCGATGGCCCTGGCGTGCGGACCGGCCGACGACAACGACACGGCGTCCAAGTCGGTGTGCTCGTTCTTCACCGCGTGCTACTACGCGGGCGACTTCGAGCGGGCCGGCTCGTGGACCAGCCTGCTGCGCCGGCAGGGCCTGATGTCGTCGGCCCCGGGCACCGCCGGTGTTCCTGTCCGAGCCACTGCGACAGCGTGCAGGCGACGATGCTGATGGAGCTCGGCCGCTGGACCGAGGCCGAGGCGCTGCTCACCCGGGCCAGGTCGGACGTTCGAGGCGGCGATGCACGCGCCGAGCTGGCACCCCGACATCGCCCTCGCCGACCTGCGCATCCGCCAGGGCCGCCTCGCCGAGGCCGAGGCGCTGCTCGCTCGGCAAGGACCAGGCGATGCAGGCCCTGCTGCCCACCGCCCACCTGCACCTCGCCCGCGGCGACCACGACCTCGCCCGCGCCGCGGCCCGGCGCGGCCTGCGCGTCATCGGCGACCGACCGCCTGCGGGCCGTCGAGCTGCTCACCGTCCTCGTCGACGCCGAGCTCGGCCGCGGCGACCTCGCCGCGGCGACCGCGGCCTGCGCGGAGCTGACCACCCGCCTCGCGGGCGTCGACGTCGCCGCCCTGCACGCCCGCGCCGGCGCGGCCCGCGCCCGTGTCCTGGCGGCGACCGGCGCGCTCGGACGATGCGGTCGCCGCCATGGAGGCCACCGTCGACCGCGTCGACGCCGGCAAGCTGCCCTGGCTGCGCGCGACGCTGCTCGGCGATCTCGGCCGGCTTCGCGAGCAGGCCGGCGACGCGCAGGGCGCGGCGGTCGACGCCAGGGCAGCCGCCGCCCTGCTGGCGACCCTCGACGTGGCCGGCGCCGGCCGCCGAGGATGCTCCGGACCGGAGCTCGGCGTGGCCGTCGTTCGCCCGGGACGGCAAGTGGTGGGTGGCGTCGTCCGCCGGCACCCGTGTCCGGCTGCCGACCACCAAGGGCCTGCACTACCTCGCCGAGCTGATCGCCCACCCCGGCGCCGAGCGCCACGTCCTCGACCTCGTCGACCGCGTCGAGGGCGTCGCCGCGGCGGTCGATCGCCGGCGCGCTCGGCGACGCCGGCGAGGTGCTCGACGGGCGCGCCCGGACGGCGTACCGCCACCGCATCGAGACACTGCGGGCCGAGGCCGAGGAGGCGCTGGCGGCCGGCTTGCTGGAAACCGCCGAGGCCAAGCAGGACGAGCTCGACGCCCTGGTCGCCCAGCTCGCCCAGGCGTTCGGCCTCGGCGGGCGCGATCGGCGGGCGGCGTCGGCCGCCGAGCGCGCCCGCCTCAACGTCACCCGGGCGTTGCGGTCGGCCATCGCCAAGCTCGTCGAGGTCCTCCCGCAGGAGGCGGCGGTGCTCGACCGGCGGGTCCGCACCGGCCTCTACTGCGCCTACCAGCCCGCTGACGCCGACGAGGTGCGCTGGATCGTTCAGTCCTGAGTGAACGGAATCGCCGCCGGTTGAACGCCACAGCGGCATGGAACCAATGCAACCAACTGTCAACGAGATCGCCGACGGCATCTACCGCATCTCCACGTTCGTGCCCCAGGTCGGGCCCGACGGGCTTCACCTTCAACCAGTTCCTCGTCGTCGCCGACGAGCCGCTGCTGTTCCACACCGGCGGCCGCGGGATGTTCCCGCTCGTCGCCGAGGCCGTGGCCACCGTCATGCCGGTCGAGTCGCTGCGGTGGATCACGTTCGGTCACATCGAGTCCGACGAGTGCGGCTCGATGAACATGTGGCTCGCCGCGGCACCCCACAGCCAGGTCGCCCACGGCGCCCTCGGCTGCGACATCTCGCTCAACGACCTGTGCGACCGGCCGCCCCGTGCGCTCGCCGAGGGCGAGGTCATCGATCTCGGCGGCAAGCGCGTTCGGCAGATCTCCACGCCGCACGTGCCCCACGGTTGGGAGGCCCAGGTGCTCTTCGAGGAGACGACCGGCACGCTGTTCTGCGGCGACCTGTTCAGCCAGACCGGCGCCCCGCCGGCGCTCACCACCGACGACATCGTCGAGCCGGCGATGGCCGCCGAGGAGCTGTTCCACCAGTCGTGCCTCGCGCCGAGCACCGCCCGCACGCTGCGCGGCCTCGGCGACCTCGAGCCGACCACGCTCGCCGTCATGCACGGCAGCTCGTACCAGGGCAACGGCAAGGACGCCTTCTACGCGCTCGCTGACCACTACGAGAAGCTCATCGCCGCCGCCTGACATGCCCCACTAGCCTCGCCACGGTGAGGATGTGGGGACTGGCGGTCGCCACGGTGGCGATCGTCGGGGCGGGCGCTGGCTGTGACAGCTCGGACGACACCGAGGTCTCGCGCGACGGCCACGTCTACATCGCCACGATCCGCGAGGTGCTCACCGAGCAGCCGCCACCTCCGGAGCCCGACGAACTGCCGGTGGTCTTCGTCGTCGGCATCGGCGAAGAAGACATCGCCGCCGATGTGCAGGCCGAGGTCCTCCGCGCCCTCGACGACGACGCCGTCGTGCGGTTCGCCGACGAGCGGGCCGAGGCGGTGGCGGAGAACGAGCCGGACGTGCCGGTGATCGACGCCGGCGTCCTGCTCGTGGTCGGTGAGATCGCCGGCGACGACGACGCGACCGAGGTGGATGTCGAGATCGAGATGTACCGGACCGCTCAGGACTGGTCCAAGCGCGTCCTCACGATCGCCTCGGGTCCGTCGCAGTGGACCGTGACGTCCTCGTCGGAGCTGCCCGGCGAGGGCGCCTGACCCGGCGAGTCGGTCCGGCGACATCGAGCCGCGCCATCAGCGCGTCCGCCTGTTCCATCGCCCAGTCGAGCTCGCGGGTGTCGAGCGGCCACGTCGACATGGCGGCCGAACGCAGGGCGTCGAGCCGGGCCACCGTCGCCGGGTCGAGCTCGACGCCGGCGGTCCTGACCAGGTCGACGACCCCGGCGAGCTCGGTGACCGCGAGGCGATGGAGCTGGCGGCGGTTCCACTCGACGGCGTGCTCGATGCGCCGCCGGGCGAGCTCGAGCGGGTCGAACGGATCCTCGGCGTGGGCATCATGGGCCTCCCGCAGCGCCCGGACGTACAGGACGGCGGCGGGGATGAGGGCGAGCGCGGCGACGGCGAGGCTGACACGGGTCGGGATGGCGATCGCCGTGGCGAGGATCGCACCGGCCACCCAGCCGAGCTGGAACCGAGTCTCGAAGCGGGCGAACGACCTTCCTCTGGAGGCGAGTGGAGCGTGCGTCTGGACCATTGCGTCGAAGCCCTGTCGGGCGACCGCGGCGACGCCGCCGAGGACGAGCGACACGACCACGACGAGGGCGCGCGATGCGCCCAGTGCGCCGAAGGCGACGACGACCGCCAGCGCGACGAGCGCACCGGCCGTCAGCCGGTCCTCGCCGAAGCGGCGACGCAGCAGCGGGGCGACGGCGTTGCCGGCGAACGTGCCGACGCCATAGGCCGCGACCGCCGCTGCGTACATCCACGCCGGCTCGCTCTCGCGGCGCAGGGCGAACGCCAGACCGAACACGAAGAAGCCGACGGCTGCACGCACGACGGTGAACGCCCACGCCGTGGCGACGATCGTCGGGGCGTGCAGTTCCTCGTACTCGATGCTCGGTGTGCGCACCTCCGGTGGCGTGATCGACGGCAGCGTGAGCATGCACGCGGCGGACGCGACGAACGTGCCGCAGGCGAGCGCCAGCGTCAGCGCCGGCGACGAGGTCAGCCACAGCACGGCACCTCCCACCGCCCCGCCGACGCCGCCGGCGACGACGTTCAGCCGGGCGAGCCTGCTGTTGGCGGCGACGAGCTGGGACGGGCTCGTCGACGAGGGCGGGCACGATCGCCTGGCGCACGACGCCGCTCGCCTTGGCGGACACGAGCAGGGCGAGGGCGAAGAAGTACAGCGCCAGCTCGAGCAGGGAGAAGGCGAGGGCGAGCGCGCACAGAGCCCGAAGTGCGCCGAGCAGCACGCTGATCCAGCGGTAGCCGAGGCGGAAGTGGTCGACGGCCGGACCGACCAGCGGAGCCAGCAGGGCGAACGGCACCATGTTGATGACGAGGTACAGCAGGACCTGCTGGCGCGATGCCTCCGGGCTCAGGCTGAAGAACAGCGAGCCGGCGAGGGACACGGCAACCAGCGCGTCGGCCGCGCCGGCCAGGGTCTGCGACAGCACGAAGCGGTCGAACGACGGCGACCACACGGTTCGGACCGGGAGGTACCTCCGCACTGCGTGGGGGAGAACCGCCACAGCTCCATGCTGCCCGAATCGCCATCGTTCCGCGCGATGCTCGCGGTACCATCGACCCGCGGGTCCATGGCAGGGGCAGCTGGGAGGACGAGCGATGCCGCGCCGGGTGTCGTGTCCGTGGTTCGTCGGTCGCACGGCGGAGCTTGGGACGCTGACGGCCGCGCTCGACGAGGTGCTCGGTGGCGCCTGTCGCACCGTGCTGATCGGCGGCGACGCGGGCATCGGCAAGTCCCGGCTGGCGAGCGAGGTCGGCGCCAGGGCGACGACGGCGGGCGCCGAGGTGCTGGTCGGAGCGTGCATGGACCTGGCCGACGGCGGCGCCCCGTACGCGGCGATCAACGAGGTGCTCGCCCGGCTGGGCCGCAGCGTGTCGTCGCAGGGCGGCGCTCCGTCCGACGAGCTGCTCGATGCGATCCGGCAGCTGACCGCGGAGCGCCCGGTGGTGCTCGTCCTCGAGGACGTGCACTGGTCGGATCGTTCGACGCAGGACCTCCTCGTGCGCCTCGCACGTGGGCCGGCCGTTCCCCGCCTGCTCGTGCTGGCCACCTACCGCAGTGACGACGCCCTCCCGCGCGGGCACCCGTTGCGACGGACGCTCGCCGAGCTGGACCGCTCCGACCGCGTCGAGCGCGTCCGGCTCGACGGGCTGGGACCGGCGGATCTGCTCGCCCAGCTCGAGGGCATCTTCGACGGACGGCCCGACGAGGACACGGTCCGCGCCGTGCTGGAGCGCTCGGACGGCAGCCCGTTGCTCGCCGAGGAGCTCGCTGCGGCGGCGAGCAGCGGCGGCCAGGTGTCGATCGGCTTGCACGAGCTCCTGCTGTCGCGGTTCGATCGGTTGTCTCCCCCGACGCAGGACGTGCTTCGGGTCGCCGCGGTGGGTGGCCGGCGCGTCGGGCACCGCTTGCTCGCCGCCGTCGTGGAGACTTCCGAGCAGGATCTGACCGCTGCCCTGCGCGAGGCCGTCTCGAGTCACATCCTCCTCGTCGATGGCGACCACTACCTGTTCCGCCACGCCCTGCTGCACAGCGCCATCGCCGACGACGCCCTCCCCGGCGAGCGGGCGCGCCTCCACGACGCCTTCGCCACGGCGATCGAGCGTGGTCCTGCACTCGTCGATGGTGAGCGCCATGCCGCGCTCGTGCACCACTGGTCGGGCGCCGGGCGCGCCGGGCCGGCGCTGCGCGCCGCTGTCGAGGCGGCCGCTCGCGCCGAGGCGGCGTACGCCCGGCCGGAGGCACAGCGATTCTGGGAGGTCGCCCTCGCCGCGTGGGACGACGCGCTCGGTGAGCTCGGCACCGACGAGGTACCGATCACCCACGATGAGCTGCTGCACCGGGCCGCCGACAACGCCAGCCGGGCCGGCGACGTCGAGCGCGCCGCCGAGCTCGTCGAGATCGCCCTCGCATCCGTCGATCCACGCGCCGAGCGATCCCGTGCCGCGCTGCTCCACGAGCGCCGTGGCTGGTGCCTGCTCCAGGCCGGACGCGTCGGCGACGCATTGGCGGCCTACGAGCACGCCGTCGAGCTGGTGCCGGTGCGCCCGCCGACCGTGGCCCGCGCCCGGGTACTGGCGGCCTACGCCGACGCCCTCCACCGCGCCGGTGACGCTGCCGCAGCCGCGTCCGCCGGACGGGCGATCACCGCTGCTGTCGCCGCCCGCTCGCCGGCCGACGAGGGTCACGCCCGCCACACCCTCGGCGCCTGCCTGCTCGGCCGCGGCGATCATGACGGAGGGCTCGAGCAGCTGGCCCTCGCCCTCGATCTCGCCGAGGCGGGCGGCGATGTCGCTGACGCCGTCGGCGTGCACCGCCACCTGTGGCGCGAGCTCGTGTCGGCCGGTCGTCCCGGCGAGTTGGTCGAGCGGGCGCAGGTGGGAGCCGACGATGCGCGGGCGCGCTCGATGCCCGTCCTGGCTGGCGTCCTCGACGGGTTGGCAGCCGGGTACTGCCACGAGCTCGGCCGGTGGGACGAGGCCGAGGCCCTGCTCGCCCGCATCGAGCCGACCGGCCTGCCCGGCATCGTCCGCCTCCTCGTCGGCGGGCTCCTCGACGTCGATCGCGGCCGCCTCGACGTCGCCGGCGACGCCTTGGAGACGGTCCGTGGGCTGACCTACGGGCTGCGTGACGGTCGCGTCGACGGCCTGCTCCACCGCGGCCTGGCCGAGCGGGCGCTGTGGCGCGATCGTCCAGCGGAAGCGGTCGCCATCGTCGATGCCGGCCTGGAGCGCACGACCGACGTCGAGCTGGCGGCGTGGCTCACGCTCGTCGGGCTCCGCGCGGCCTCCGACGGCGACACGCCGACGGGCTCCGAGCGACTGGCCTACCTGCGCTCGCTCGTCGAGCGGGGCGAGGGCGGGCGCGAGGTCGCCGCCATCGGCGCCACGGGGGAGGCCGAGGCATCACGTGTGGCCGGCTGCAGCAGTCCGGAGGCGTGGGCGACGGCATCTCGCCACTGGCGCGAGATCGGCTTCCCGCTGCCGCTCGTGCACACGAGCTGGCGCCATGCCGAGGCGGTGCTCGCCGCCGGTGAACGTGATGAGGGAGCCGCGCTCCTGACCGAGGCGTGGACGATCGCCGATCGGCTCGGCGCGGCCTGCTGGCGCAGCCTCGTCGAGTCGGCCGCCCGACGCGCCCGGATCTCCGTCGGCGCACCGGTGAGCACCCCCGACGTGCCGGCGACGGACCGGTTCGGCCTGACGGGGCGCGAGCTCGAGGTGCTCGGGCTGCTGGGGCGCGGGCGGACGAACCGTCAGCTCGGCGCCGAGCTGTTCATCAGCGAGAAGACGGCCCGCGTGCACGTCTCGCACATCCTCGCCAAGCTGGGCGCCTCGACGAGGACCGAGGCGGTGGACATCGCCCACCGCCACGGCCTGCTCGGTACATGAGCGCCCGATAGGACATCCGGCCGATGTGCCCGCCGAGTCGGTGTCGCGCACGATGTCGGCCATGCATTCCCGCCGTCACACTGACGCGCCATCGCGCGCGATCGTCCTCGGCGCCGGCATGGCCGGGCTCGCCGCCGCTCGCGCCCTGGCACCCCACGTCGCCCACGTCACGGTCGTCGAGCGCGACCATCTCGCAGACCGTCCGGCGCAGCGGCCCGGCGTTCCCCAGGCCCGCCATCTGCACGTGCTCCTGCCAGGTGGGGAACGGGCGCTCGAGCAGCTCTTCCCGTCCTACGCCGACGGACTGATCACCGCCGGCGCCGTTGCGCTGGACATCCCCGGCGACGTCGCGTGGCTGAACCCGATGGGCTGGATGCCGCGGTTCGACCGGCACCGCATGATGAGCGCCAGCCGCGAGCTCATCGAGTGGTACACGCGGACGCGCCTTGGCGAGACGCCCAACGTCGAGATCCTCGACGGGATCAAGGTCGGCGGGCTCGTGCCCACCGCGGACGGTCGCGGTGTGGGCGGCGTGCGCCTCGCACGTGCCGGCCAGGACGGTGACTGGTCGGTCCTGCGGGCCGACCTCATCATCGACGCCACGGGCCGTCGCAGCCGGTCCGTCGAGTGGCTCGAGCAGCTCGGGTACGAGCGGCCGGCCGAGACGCGCATCGACGCCGGAGTTGCGTACGCCTCGCGGACGTATCGCCGGGGGACGGGTGCGATCCTCGACGATGAGGGAGGGCGAGGGATCTTCGTCCAGGCCCGCCCCGTCGAGGGAGCGCGGATGGGTGTGATGTTCCCGATCGAGGGTGATCGCTGGATGGTCACGCTGCAGGGAGCCGGCGGCGATGCCCCGCCGATCGACGATGGCGGTTTCGTCGGCTTCGCCAGGTCGTTGCGCAGCCCGATCCTCCACGACGCCATCCGCTTCGCCGAACCGTTGACGCCCGCGGTGGCCTTCGCCAACACGGCCAACCGCCGGCGCCACTTCGAGCGCCTGCGTCGCTGGCCGGACGGCTTCGTCATCGTCGGCGACGGCGTGTGCGCGTTCAACCCGATCTACGGCCAGGGCATGGCCGTCGCCGCCCAGACCGCAGTCGTTCTCGGCGCCCACCTCGCCACCCACCTGCGACGTCAGGCGACGTTCGCCGGCTTCGCACGGCGGATGCAGCGCCGCGTGGCCAGATGCGGCGACGCCGCCTGGATGATCGCCACCGGCGACGATCTGCGGCTGCCGACGACGACCGGCGCGACGGCGAGCGCAGCGACGCGCGTCCAGCACCGCTACCTCGACCGGGTGATGACGGCGGCGACGAACGACGAGGTGGTTGCCGGCGCGCTGCTCGACGCCTTCTTCCTCCTCGCCCCGCCGACGTCGCTGTTCAGACCGTCGATCGTCGCTCGCGTGCTGCGCCACTCGGATGTGCCGTACACCGTGGCGCCGACCTGGTCGCAGGCTCAGACCGCCGCCTGACGGCGCTGTTCGGGTCGCGCGGGGGCGAGGATCACCGCCGGCGGCTCGCCGAGCACCTGGCAGCGGGACAGGCCGTGGCGCTGCCACAGCAACCCGGTCCACGCGCACAGCACGGCGTCGATCAGGTCCTCGCGGTGCTTCACGGCGGCGCCGGTCAACGGCGTCGGCTCGCTCAGCAGGGCCGCCGTGACCGGGTGCGACCTGATGTCGATCGGCGGATCGGCCATGCGCAGCGCGTCGATCCGTGCGACGAGGTCGTCGCAGTTCCCCGCCCGCAGGGCACGGAACTCCGCCGGCGCGAGATGCCGCGGCTTGCGCTTGTAGATCGGGCGCTCACGGTCGTAGCCGAGCTCGGCGGCGCCGACGAGCGTGATGTACGGGAACACCTCGTAGAGCCAGCGGCCGGTCCCGGGCGGTCCACGACGACCGTCGGCACAGCGCCAGCCGCGCGCCGCAAGGCGATCGGCGAGGTGCACGCCGGCGAGCGCAGCCATCGCCAGGTTGGAGCAGTTGGCCGCCACCTTCCATCGGCCGTAGCGACGGCCGACCTCGCGCTCGCACTCGCGCATGCCGGTGGCATTGCTCACGACGAGCGGTGCATCGATCATCGCCATCGTCGCCGCGTTCGACCAGCGCTCGATCCAGTCGATCGTCTCGTCGAGGCCGCGCGTCCAACCGGCGTCGAGGACACGGCCCGATGGCTCGACGGCGACGACACCCGTCTCGTTCGGCGGCGAGCTGGAACGGCCGAGACCCCAGGCGAGGTCGATCCCGAGGACGCGCACGGTCAATCGAGGGCGTACTGGGCGACCACGTCCGCGGCGTTGTCGAGCGTGCGCAGCGCGTCGGCCTCTCCGGTCGGCGGCACACCGATCACGCAGCGGGTGAAGCCCATCTCGGCATAGCTGTCGATCACCGCGTTGTCGGCCGGGCAGCCGAACACACCGAGCTCGATGGTGGCCAGGTCGCGACCGGCCTCGTCGGCGGCGCGCCGCAACCCGGCGAGCTTGTCGACGATGTTGCGCCGGCCGTGGATCGGCATCCACCCGTCGCAGTACTCGACGACGTGACGGAACGTGACCGGCCCGCCTGCCCCGCCCATGATGATCGGTGGGTGCGGATCGCTGACCGGCTTCGGCCAGCTCCACGACGGCGAGAACTGGACGTGGTCGCCCTCGAAGGACGCCTCGTCCTCGGTCCACAGGGCGCGCATGGCGAGGATGTGCTCGCGAGCGATGTCCCTCCGCTTGGCCGCATCGACGCCGTGGTGCTCCATCTCGTCGACGTTCCACCCGACACCGACGCCGAGGAGCACGCGCCCGCCGGACAGCAGGTCGAGCGTGGCGATCGTCTTGGCCAGGGTGATCGGGTGGTGCTGAGCGACGAGCGTGATGCCGGTCGCGAGGCGCAGCCGCTCGGTGACGCCGGCGGCGGCCATCAGGGCGACATACGGGTCGAGGATGCGCCGATACTCCTCGGGGAGCTCGGGACCACCGGGCCACGGCGTGCGCCGGCTCGTCGGGATGTGCGTGTGCTCGGTCACCCACAGCGATTCGAACCCGCGCCCCTCCAGCTCGGCCGCCAGCCGATCCGGCCGGATCGACAAGTCGGTGGGAAAGATCAACGCCCCGATGTGCACGTCGCAGGACTGTACGCCTCGTCAGGCGGCGTCGATCTGGGCGGGAATCTCGCCAACCGGCCTTGTGGGCGGGGATCTCGCCAGCTGTTGTCGAGAATCCCGCCCAGACTCCAACCACGCTCGAGCCCAGACGCGAGACATCCCGTCGACTGACTGCCGTGAGTGTGTCGACGGGATGTCTGGTGGTTCCCGACCGATCGACGCTTCCTGCCCGCCGGATGGTGGAAGCACCCGGTGGCGAGTGAAGGCGCTGGGCGCCCTCCTGCTCATCCGTGGTCCTTGAATCGAAACGGGTCAGGTCTCGGGAGACCGGTCAGGTTGGTCAGCCGTTTCAGCTCGGAGGCGAACGCTCCGGATGCTCGGCGAACCTCATGTGTTTCCGTACCTCCTCGAACGATCAGTCTTCGGTCCGTACGGCAGGCCTGGTCGACCTGTCACTGTCCATGTTCCCGCGCGAGACGCACGGGGTCAAGCAGTTCCGCCCATGGCCGCGGTGATCTCGGCGACGAGCTCGGACAACGGCGGCATCCCCGGCATCTGCTCGGGCGGTTCGGGGTCGAGGCGTTCGGCGATGCTGTGCCAGCGTTCGATCACGATGTCGAAGAAATCTTGGTGGGGAATGACCCAGAAGCGATCGGCAGTCACGGCGTCGAAGACAGCGTCGGCGACCGATGCCGGCGTGTTGCCTTCGGCGAGCGCCCGCTCGACGTGCCGGCGGAACGGCTCGTTGAGCGGGTCGTCGGCCGGCTTCTCACCGAGCTCGGCCGGCCAGTTGCGGTGGGCCTCGAGGATGTTCGTGCGCACCCAGCCCGGGCACAGCACGCTCACCCCGATCGGCAGCCCGGCGAGTTGCAGCGTCGTGTAGAGGCCCTCTGTGATGGCGACGACGGCGTGCTTGGAGGCGTCGTAGCTCGGCGAGAACCCGGGCATCAGGCCGGCAACGGAGGCGGTGTTGACGATGTGCCCGCCGCCCGCGAGGTGGGGGAGGAACGCGCGGCAGCCGTGGACGACGCCCCAGAAGTTCACCCCCATCACCCACTCCCACGACGACAGCGGCCCGAACCACGGATCTGACCGGGGTGCGACGCCGGCGTTGTTGCACACCACGTGGACGGCACCGAAGCGCTCCAGCGTCTGTGCGGCCAATGCCTCCACATCGGCGACCTTGCTCACGTCGGTGCGCACGGTGAGCACGTCGACGCCGCGCCCGCCGACCTGGGCGGCGGCCGACTCCAGAGCGTCGACCTGCACGTCGGCGAGCACGAGGTGCAGACCGGCGGCGGCGAAGCGCTCGGCGAGCGAGAGCCCGATCCCGCTCCCCGCGCCGGTGACGACCGCAACCTGACCTGCCGTGAGCTCCATGTCCGACCCCCTCGATTCGCCGGCTCGGGCGAGGACCGTACCGCGTTGAGCGCTGTATACGTCATCCGGCCGATGTCACGGGAGCACGGTGTTGCGCACGCTTGGCGGCATGTCCAACCACCTCGCACCACGACCCCTCGACCACGCCACGGCGTGGGCGGCGATGTCGCCCCGCTTCGGCCTCGCCGGCTCGATCTCGCTGGCGTTGACCGCGCTCAGGCGGCGGTCTCGAACTGGTACTCGGTGAGATACGCCGACACGCCGGACCGCAGGTGCAGCGCCCGCACGTGACCTTCGTGCACGGCGAACTCGACGTCGTGTGCCTCGCCGAGCACATCCTCGAGACGATCGGTGAGGCGGCCCAGCCGGGCCAGCACCTCGACCGGGGGGTGATCGAGCTGCTGACCGGCGAGGACCCGACGCACGCGACCTGCGCGGTCGACCTCGGCGATCCAGTCGCCGCCGCTGATCGCCGCGTGAACGAGGTGGCGCCGCCGCATCCCGGTCGTCCCACCGCCGTCGGCGATGAGCACGCCACGCCACTCGTCTGGCAGCACCGGCTGCACCAGCACGGCGACCGGACCGCTCACCATGCGCACTTCACGCGCCGCCGCCAGGAGGTCGGTGGCACTGTGCACGACCCTGGCCGGCTCGAGCGAGCTCGACCCGACCAGCGAGGGCCGCGCGGCCAGCGACATCGCCCCATCGTGGGACACGATCCGCCACAGCATGTCGATCGTCGCCGAGTCGCTGGTGCACCACTGCGGGGTGAGCACGACGCCGCGGCCGACAGGAAGGCCGGCTGCGCGTGCCGTCGCCAGCGCAGCGGCGTCGTCGCCGACGCGCGTGGCATCGCACGCCACCGGGTGGTCGAGTGCAATGACGGGCACGGCGTTCATGACGCCAACACTTCTCGCGGCACCTTGTGGCCCGCATGCAGCCGGCGTGAGCCCGCCTTCACGCCGCAGCGATCCGCCGGTACGACCGGGTCGAGCGGGCGAACCCGGTGACGGCGAGGCCCAACAGCCCGGCCAGCGTGAAGATCAGGGCCAGGCCGCGTTCTGGGCCAGTGCCGAACCAGTCGCCGATGAGGTCGGCGCCGGCACCGTCGGTCATCGTCGGCATGAAGTAGTTCTCGGCGATCGGCCCGATGAGCAGGGCAGTCACGGGTGACGCGGCGTTCTCGACGAGCTGGGCGAACCCGAACACCCGGCCCTGTCGCTCGAACGGCACCGATCGCTGGAGCACCGTCTGTTCGGCTGCCTCGATGACAGGGATCAGCAGGAGCCACACGAACATGCCAATCGTCAACAGCACGATCGAGGAGCGCAACGTGAACGTCGCGCACACGAACCAGTTGACCATGTTGCCGATCAGCACGATGCGCACGGGTGTCGACCCGAGACCGACGCGGGCGACGATCAGCCCACCGATGATGAACGCCGTGCTGATGACGGCGAACAGGATCCCCCACGCCTCGACGGACACGAGCGTCAGGCCGTAGGCGTCCATGAGGGCGAGGAACACTCCGCCGAGGAGGTTGTTGAACGCCGCCAGCAGGATCAGCATGCCCAGACCCGGCACGGCGCGGATCGTCTCCATCGCCCCGCGGATGTCGACGTGGGTGGCCGGCTCGTCGGCGTTCGGCTCGGGCTCCGGTTCCTGGAAGCGGATCGTCATGAGGTGCACGAGGGCGACAGCGACGAGAGCGACCGAGCCGTAGAGGGCCCAGCCCATCCCGAGGCGCCCGATCACCAACCCGCTGAACACAGACGTGATGGCGAAGGAGATCCCCGTCACCATGCCGACGAGGCCGTTGGCGCGATCACGCCGTTCGGCCGGCACGAGCAGCGTGACGCAGGTGGACAGGGCGATGCCGCGCATCTGGCCGGCGACGGAGCCGAGCAGGGTGAGGGCGATCAGCGTCCAGAACCACGGACTGCCGAGGTCGAGCAGCGTTGGCGCCTCGACGAGGAGGAAGACGACGGTGGCGGCGACGAAGCACGCCGCGGACACGGCCGTGGCGACGACCATCGACCAGTGCTTGCGGTGGCGATCGACGAACGTGCCGAACGCCGGGCCGATCAGCGCCGTCGAGATCCCGAAGGCGGCGCCGATGACGCCGGTGGCGACCACCGAGCGGGTCTCCAGGTAGACCCAGAACGTCACGGCGAACCAGAGGAACGAGCTCGTCACACCCGTCATCAGGGTGTTGGCGACGAGACGCCGGAACACCCGTTCCGTGTCCGCTGATGTCGCGGTCTCGGTGCTCATGCGGACGTGTGGACCTCGATCTCGGCTCGAACTGATCGGCGGGTGCCTATCGTCACCCGCCGTGGACCCTGTCGACATCGACCACCTCCGCCGTTGCCTCGAGCTGGCGGCCACCGCACGCGCCGATGGCCACGAGCCGTTCGGCTCGTTGCTCGTGGATGGCGACGGACGCGTGGTCGCCGAGCTGATGAACACCGTCGGCGGGGGCGACGTGACGGGACATCCGGAGCTGGCGCTGGCGGCGTGGGCGTCGCAGCGCATGACGCCCGATGAGCGCGCCGCCTCGACGCTCTACACGAGCTGCGAGAGCTGCGCCATGTGTGCCGCCGGCCAGTACTGGGCGGGCATCGGCCGGCTCGTGTTCGCCCTGTCCGGCGAGCAGTTGATCGACCTGGTGCCGCCGGGGACCCCGACGCTGCGGCTGTCGAGTCGCGAGGTGTTCGCCCGTGGCAACGTGCCGATCACGGTCGACGGACCGTGCGACGAGCTGGCCGCCGAGGCGGCGGCGATCTTCGACGGATTCTGGATCGGTTCAGGCTGAGCGCAGGGCGGCCAGCGCGGCCGCGACGTCCTCGTCGTCGTTGTACAGGTGGAAGGCGAGCCGGCAGCCGTTGGCGCGCGTCGCCGCCCTGATCCCACGCTTGGCGAGCGCCTTCTCGAGGCCGTCACCGCTGATGGACACGATGGCCGAGCCGGCGGGCTCGAGCCCGAGGCCGGCACGCAGTCCGTCGGCGAGCCGGACGTCGTGGTCGTGGACGGCCTCCATCCCGATCTCCGTGAGCGCGCTCAGCGAGCTGACGGCGCCCATCCAGGCGAACCACGCCGGGGACATGTCGAAGCGCCGGGCGTCGTGGGCGAGGCGCAGCGGTGTGCCGTAGTACCCGGCGTGCACGTCCTCGGCGGCGAACCAGCTGGCGGCCTGCGGGCGCACGTCAGCCAGCACACGGGGCGAGGCGACCATGAACGCCGTCCCGCGCGGGCAGCACAGCCACTTGTAGGCGGAGCACACCGCCGCGTCGAGCGCATCGAGGGGCAGCGGCAGCCAACCGGTCGCCTGCGTGGCGTCCATGATCGTGAGCGCACCGACACGGCTCGCCGCCTCGACGACGGCAGCGGTGTCGGCGACTCGCCCGTCGGACGACTGCACCGCGCTCCAGGCGACGGCGGTGGTGCGCGGGGTCACCGCGTCGGCGAGTGCCTCGAGCGGGACCTCGCGGACCACGACGCCACGGTCGCCGTGCACGAGCAGCGGGAAACAGCAAGGCCGTGAACTCGCCGGCGGGGATGACGACCTCGGCGGAGTCGGGGAGGCTCGCCGCCACCAACCCGATCAGCGCTGACGTTGCCGGTCCGACGGCGACGGTGTCGGCGTGCACCCCCGTGAGCGCGGCGAACGCGCGGCGCGCCTCGTCGGCGGCGTCGTTCCACGAGCGCCAGTCCGCCGTCCCGGCGTCCCACTCGTCGATCACGCGGTGGGCGCGCTCGACGGTCTGCCGCGGAGGCAAGCCGTACGTCGCCGTGTCGAGATAGCCCGGCCGCCGCTGCCACGACGCCCCGAGCTCGGACGGCGTGGTCATCGGGCGGTGCCGTACTCGCGGAGCGTCGCCATCAGGTCGTCGGGCACCTCGACGCCACTCGCTTCGGCGTCGTGACGGTGGCGCAGCCGGCGATCACCGGGCAGGCGAGCACCGGGTTCGGCAGACAGTGCCTGCAGTTCGACCTCGATGCGATCGACGAACGAGTCGCCCATGGTCGCGGTGGGGTCGATGGCCAGCACGACCTGGCCGACATCGGGTGGGCCTCCGGTCGCATCGACGAAGCTCGACGCCTCGAACGAGAAGTTCGAGCCGGCCACGCCTCCTGACATGACGTCGACGAGCAACGCCAGCGCCGAGCCCTTGTGCTCGGCGGCCGGCATCATCGAGCCAGCGAGCGCGGCGCGGGCATCGGTGGTCGGGCGGCCATCGGCATCGAGCGCCCAGCCGAGGGGGATCGGCTCGCCGGCCTGCGCCGCGGCGTTCACCCGTACCCATGCCACCGCCGACGACGAGAGATCGGCGACGACCGGCGGACCATCTCGGCGTGGTGCCGCCCAGGCGATCGGGTTGGTGCCGAAGAACGGGCGCATGCCGCCTGCCGGCGCCATCAGCGACGACGAGTTGGCGAACATCAGCGCCACCAGCCCGTGCTCGGCGAGCCGCTCGACGAACCAGCCGAGCACGCCGGCGGAGTACGAGTGCGTGATCGCCAGCACGCCGACACCGCAGGTCCTGGTCGCGTCGACGAGCGGTTCGAGGCCGGCCTCGAACGCAGGGTGGCAGAAGCCGTTGGCGGCGTCGACGACCACGGTCCCACCGCGCGGCCGGGTGACGATCGGGACGGCGCTGCCGAGCACCTTGCCGCGGGCGACGTGGTCGCAGTACGTGGGCAGGTAGGACAAGCCGACCGTGCGCAGGCCGTCGGCCTCGGCATCGCGGATGCTGCGGGCGGTCGCGTCGGATTGCAGCGCCGACGCCCCAGCGCCACGCAAGGCACGCGTGGCGACGTCGAGGACCTCGTCGAGCGACAGGATCGTGCTGATCGGCCCACCCTAGGGACGCCCCGCGCAACTGGGCGCGATTCGTATCTGGGCGCGTTCCGTCTCGGAATCCGCAACAGATCGCGCCCAGTTCGTGGGTCGCGTCAGACGACGCGCCGACCGGCGTGCCAGACGGCGACCGGCGACGCCAGTGCAGCGGGGTCGGCCAGCGGGTCGCCGGCGACGACGAGCACGTCGGCGTCGAAGCCCTTGGCGAGGCGGCCCTTGCGCGCGTCGAGGGCGAGGACGCGTGCAGCGACGCTCGTCAGCGCGCGGAGGGCGTCGAGCGGCGCCATGCCGCTGTCGACGAACTCGGCCATGGCATGCGGGAGCACGTCGTGCGGTTTCGCCAGGTCGATGCCCGCATCGGTGCCGGCGACGATCGTCGCTCCGCGTTCGTGCAACCGTCGGCGCGAGTCGCGGAGGGCCGGCTGGTTCGCCGCAACGAGCGGTGGGAGCGGGACGTGCGACAGCCGGCCGACCGTCGACGAGACGGCGATACCCGACGCAGCCAGGCGGTCGATCAGTTCGTCGGGCGGCTCGCATCGCTGGTTGCTGGTCATGAACGTGCAGTGCTCGATGGCGTCGACCCCGGCGTCGATGGCGTCCTCGATGGCGGGGATGCCGTGACAGTGGGCGGCGACAGGAAGACCGTGCCGGTGTGCCTCGTCGACGACGAGCCGCAGCTCGCCCGCGCTGAACTGGCTCTCCCACATCGGCACGGTCGGTGTCAGGAACCCGCCGCTGACCATCACCTTCACCACGTCACATCCGCGATCGACGCGGGCTCTGACGGCTCCCAGCAGCTGGCCGTCACCCGTGCACTCGCCGCCGAGGTACCAGCAGTGACCGCCCTTCGTCGTGATCGGTGGGCCGGCGGCGAGGATCGTCGGCAGCGCCGGATCGGAGCGCAAGGGCAGCGTGACGAACCCGCGGTCGCCGAGATCGCGCAGTGTGGTCACACCGCCGAGCAGGGCCCGCCGGGCCGCCTCACGCGCGCGGATCGCCAAGTCGCCGTCGTCGATGCCGGTGACCTGCTCCTCGAGCGTGCCCGCCCCGTCGAAGCACAGGTGCTGGTGGCAGTCGATCAGCCCGGGTACCACCGTGCAGTCATCCAGCTCGACGAGCGTGGCGTCGGCGGGCGCGCTGACCCCGACGTCGACGATCACGGAGCCCTCCATCAGCAGGGTGGGCGGATCGATCGCGTTCATGCCGTCGAACAACCGTGCTGCCCGGACGGCCATCATGCCGGTCGATTCACGTCGGACGTCAGCGAAACTCATGCTGCCTGGCTCAAGGTGGTGCTCGAGGAAAGCACCACCTTGCCATGCAACGCACACGACTGATCACGACGATCAACAGCATCGAGACACCCGCCACGGGCGTGTGGCCCCTCGGGGTCGTCCCGGCCGTGACGGTCGGGCGGCAACGAGCGAGGGCCGTCGTGGGAGTACTCACCATCGGCGACGCGCCGCTCGATGTCCGCATCACGTTGTCGATGGAGACGCCCGACGGCACACCCATCGCGATCGCCGCACACCTCGTCGACAGTGACTCGTCCGGCCGATGGACGCTCGACGGCGATGTCCGGATCGGCGAGCGCACAGGCCCGGTCACCATCACGGCGCGCTACCACGGCGTCTTCCAGCGCGGTTCACACGCATGGGCCGAGATGTCCATCCGCGGCCAGCTCGGGCGCCGGCTCGAGCTCGAAGCCGAGGTGATCTTCGACTCCCCGTTCGAGTACAGCGAAGACGCTGCCTGACGCGGTCAGGCTGCCGCCTTGGTGGCCAGGCGATCGAGCGCAGCGATCGGGAGGTGGGCCAAGTCGGCGTGTTCGCGCATGCGATCGATCTCGTCGTCGCGCCGGCCGAGGAGGCGATCGAGTGCGCCCAGCCGGCGGCTCGCCATCGCCGCGAGCACGGGCAGCACGAGACCGACAGCCAGCAGGGCAGGCCGTGCGGTCGTTCGGTCGAGCAGGACCGCACCGCAGAACGCCCCGGCCGCCAGGCCGAGTTGGAACATCGCCTCGACGAGCCCGAGGACCCTGGTCAGCAGCCTGTCGTCGACGGATCGCTGCAACACGGCGAAGTAGGAGATGTCGACCACGCTGTTGCCGAGCCCGATGACGCCGAACATGACGAGGGCGACGATCGGTGCCGGTGCCAGCGCGCTCAGCGCCAGTGGCAGGCCCCACATGGTCAGTCCGGTCACGAGTGAGCGGTGGACCCCGGTGCGGTCGACGACGAGCACGGCAACCGGGAGCCCGACGAGCCCGCCGACGCCGATCGCGCCGTACAGCAGTCCGACGCCGGCGTCGCCCGAGCGCAACACGTCGATGGCGAAGGCCACCACGATGACGCTCATGGCCCCCCGGACGAACGTCTGGGCGGTGCCCAGCAGCGTGACCAGTCGGGCGGGTCGGTTGCCCGTGAGCTCACGTCCGCCGGCGACGTAGTCGGCGAAGCGGCTGCGGCCGGCGGCGGCCTGCCGCTCGGCGCCTGCCGGCAAGCGACCGGCGACGGCGCCGACCCAGACCATGCCGGCACCGGTGATGACGAGCAGCGGACAGACACCGAGCACCGCCGCGACCAGGCTGCCGACGACAGGGCCGACGAGAGCGCTGGCGCCCTCGACGAACCCACTGGCGGCGTTGGCCGAGACCAGCTCGCCCGGTGAGCCGACGAGCTCGGGCAACAACGCGCAGACCACAGGCCGAAAGCAGCCCAGGGCCAGACCGACGATGCCGGCGCACGCCATCACGACGAACGTCGGCCCGCCGCTGGCGACGGCCACGGCCATGACCACGGACCCGGCGGCCGCGAGCAGGGCCATGATGCGGAGCAACGTGCCCGGGCCGAGGCGGAACCCAAGTGCGGTGACGGCCGGCACGCCAACCGCCGGGACGAGCGTTCGAACGATCCCGAAGATCGCCACGTCGGCCGCGCCGCCGCGCGTGAACAACCAGGCCGAGACGACGACCAGCTGCGCCAGATCCACGGTGCGCACGCCGGCGACGGCGATCTGTGCGTGGCGAAGCGACCGGTTGGCCCACACCGCGCGGGCGCGCCCGCCTGGTGCGAACTCATGTATGGGTGCTACGCCGGCGGCACCTTCACGGTTCGAGCTAGACGTTGAACCTGAACTCCATCACGTCGCCGTCGCTGGCGATGTAGTCCTTGCCCTCGAGGCGGATCTTGCCCAGCTCCTTGGCCTTCGTCCACGAGCCGATGGTGAGCAGTTCGTCCCACTGGACGACCTCGGCGCGGATGAAGCCACGCTGGAAGTCGGTGTGGATGCGTCCGGCGCACTGCGGCGCGGTGGAGCCCTCGTAGAAGGTCCACGCCCGCGACTCCTTGTCGCCCGTGGTCAGGAACGTGCGCAGACCGAGGAGGTGGTAGGCGCTGCGGACCATCCGGAAGAGGGCGCCCTCACCGAGCCCGAAGCCCTCGAGCATCTCCGCCCGTTCGACCGGATCCTCGATCGACGCCGCCTCCGCCTCGAGCTGCACGCACATGCCGATGATCTCGACGTTCTCGCCGGCCTCTTCGCCTGGGCGGCTGAGCTCGCCGGCGACCCGCGCCTCCGCCTCGGGGATCGAGTCGAGCTCGTCCTCCCCGACGTTGACGACGGCGAGGACGCGCCGGTTGGTCAGCAGGAAGTGCGGAGCCAGCGTCGTGCGCTGGTCCGCATTCAGCCCGGCGCGGTAGAGCGGCCGTCCCTCGGACAGCGCGTCGTAGGCCACCTGCAGGGCGGCGACCTCGTCGCCGAGCGAGCGGTCGAGCTTGGCCTGGCGCTGCGCCTGGTGCAGCCGCTTCTCCACGGTCTCCAGGTCGGCCAGGGCCAGCTCGAGCTCGACGACGCGCAAGTGCTCGAGCGGGTCGCTCGGCCCGATCACGTCGTCGTCCTCGAACGCTCGCAGCACGAGCACGATGGCGTCGACCTCGCGGATGTTGGCGAGGAACTTGTTGCCGAGGCCCTCGCCCTTGCTGGCACCCTCGACGAGCCCACCGATGTCGACGACCTGCACGGCGGCGTGGACGATGTTGCGGCTGCTGGACATCTCGGCCAGTCGGTCGAGACGCTCGTCGGGGACCTTGGCGACACCGATGTTGGGGTCCTTGGTGGCGAAGGCGTAGGGCGCGGCGAGGGCACCGCCACCGGTCAGGGCGTTGTACAGCGAGCTCTTGCCGGCGTTGGGGAGGCCGACGAGGCCGAACCGTTCCATGCGGCCGACGACGCTACCGGCGCCGGTCGCTACGGTGCCCTGGATGCGTTGGGGTCTGTCGCTGTCGCTCTCCGAGGAGCTCGCCGAGCCGGGCATCGTCGCCGACGTCGCCGCCACCGCCGAGGCGGCCGGCTGGGACGGCCTGTTCGTGTGGGACCACCTGTGGAACCGAACGTACGAGCCGTTCGCCGATCCGTGGGTGACGCTGGCGGCGGTCGCCGTGGCCACGCAGCGGATGCGCATCGGCACGATGGTGCTGGCGCTGCCGCGGCGCCGCGTCCAGCTGGTCGCCCAGCAGGCCACGACGCTCGACCGGCTGTCGGCCGGCCGCGTCGTGCTCGCCCTCGGCCTCGGCGTGGACAGCTACGGCGAGTACTCGCTGTTCGACGAGCCGGCGGCCGACGACCGCGCCCGGGCCGGCGCCCTCGACGCGAGCATCGACGTGCTCCTGCCGATGCTCGAGGGCGGGCCGGTGCCTCAGTTCGGCGGGCGCACGACGACGCGGGCCGGCGTGCAGCAGCCGCGCGTCCCGATCTGGATCGCCGGCGTCACGCAGTACACGGCGGGACCACGTCGCGTCGCCCGGCACGGACTGGAAGGACTGGCGCTGGTGGGCGAGGACGCCTGGTCGCCGGCGACGGTCGCGTCGGCGCTCGCTGCGGGCGGACTGGCGCCCGGGTCACTCGACGTCGTCCTCGTCGGCGGCACCCACCCGGATCCCGCCGCGCTCGAAGCGGCCGGCGCGACCTGGTGCATGCCCGAGATCGAACCCGGGGAGACGGCAGCGGACGCGCTCAGGAAGGCAGGCTCTCCGCCGTAACCGGCGGCGCCGGGCGCCGCTCGCGCAGCGTGAAGGCGTCGTCGCTGACGCCGTCGCGCCGGAGCATGGCGAGACGGTCGAGTGCCTCGTCGACGCTCGGCACGTGCCCGGCGGGGACCCACCAGCACACGAGGAACGCCTCGTCCATGCGCTCGAACCACTGCCGCCGACGGCGGAGGAACTCCGTGTGGGCGGTGCGGAACACGAACTCGTGGAGGTCGTCGGGCGTGCGCCACACCGACAGGTTGACGATCACGAGCGGGTCGTCGTCGGCACGCACGTAGCTCGAGGACTGACCGGACTCGTCCGTCAGTCGCCACACGAAGCCGGGCGAGGACTCGGCGAGCTGGTTGATCGGGTCGAGTGCGGCGACGAACTCGGCCGTGTCCGGGTGCTCGAGCGGCTGGCGGAGCCGGGCGACGTTGAGCTGGGCGAGCTGCCAGTCGGGGGACGTCACGACGGGCACGCTACGACGTCGCGTTGCGCGGGGAGGCGCTGGCATGTAGAAAGTTGACTATGTCGATCAGATTTACCGGGATTCGTCTCGCCGCCGTGCTCGCCAGCGTCGCCCTCGTCGCCGCGGCGTGCGGTGACGACGACGACGTCTCGAGCAGCGAGGCGGCTGGCGGCGTCGAAGCGAGCAGCGAGGCGAACGTGACGCTGCGACTCGGCTACTTCCCCAACGTCACCCACGCCCCGGCGATCATCGGCGTGGAGACCGGGCTGTTCGCCGACTCGCTCGGCGACGGCGTCGGGCTCGAGCCGTCGACGTTCAACTCGGGGACGGAGGTCGTCGAGGCCGTCTTCTCCGGGGCGCTCGACGCCAGCTTCATCGGACCCAACCCGGCGATCAACGCCTATGCCAAGTCGCAGGGGGCGGACGTGCGCATCGTCGCCGGGACGACGTCGGGCGGCGCCTCGCTCGTCGTGCGTGAGGGGATCGACTCGCCCGACGACCTCGCCGGGACGACGCTGGCGTCGCCGTCGCTGGGCAACACCCAGGACGTCGCCCTGCGGGCGTGGCTCGCCGAGCAGGGCTACGAGACCGACACCAGCGGCGGTGGCGAGGTGCACATCACGCCGCAGGACAACGCCGACACGCTCGCCGCCTTCCAGTCGGGTGCCCTGGACGGGGCGTGGGTGCCGGAGCCGTGGGCGACCCGCCTGGTCGAAGAGGGCGGCGGCACGGTGCTGCTCGACGAGGCCGAGCTGTGGCCCGACGGCGAGTTCGTGACGACCCATCTGATCGTCGCCACCAAGTTCCTCGACGAGCACCCCGACGTCGTGCGCGACCTCATCGCCGGGCTCGGCGACGCGATCGACCAGGCGAACGACGACGCCGTCGGCGGCGCAGAGCGGTCGTCAACGACGGCATCGAGAAGGTCACGACGAGCCGGCTCGCCGACGCCACGATCGCCGGGGCGTGGGAGCACCTGACGTTCACGCTCGACCCGATCGCCTCGTCGCTGCAGGGATCAGCCGACGACGCCATCGCCGTCGGACTGCTCGAACCCGTCGACCTCGCCGACCCCGGCATCTACGACCTCGACCTCCTCAACGAGGTGCTCGCCGAGCGCGACGAAGACAAGGTGTCGGCACTTTGATCACCCTGCGCCACGTCCACAAGACGTTCGGCTCGCGGCGCAACGTCGTCGAGGCGCTCCGCGACGTCGACGTCGAGGTCGGGCGCGGCGAGTTCGTCTGCCTGATCGGCACGTCGGGCTGCGGCAAGTCGACGATCCTCAACCTCGTCGCCGGACTCGACACGCCGACGTCGGGGACGGTCGAGGTCGCCGGCCGGCCGGCCTTGATGTTCCAGGAGTCGGCGCTCTTCCCGTGGCTCACCGTCGCCGCCAACATCGAGCTCCCGCTGCGCCTGGCAGGCGTGCCGAAGGCCGAGCGGCGAGCTCGCGTCGAGCAGTTGGTGTCGGCCGTGCACCTCGACGGGTTCGGGGACAAGCGGCCGCACCAGCTGTCCGGCGGCATGCGCCAGCGGGGCGCCCTGGCGCGGGCGTTCGCCCAGGACGCCGACATCCTCTTGATGGACGAGCCGTTCGGCGCGCTCGATGCGATGACGCGCGACGCCCTGCACACCGAGCTCGAGGAGCTCGTCCGGGCCCGCAGCTTGACCGTGCTGTTCGTGACCCACAACGTGCGGGAAGCTGCCCGCCTGGCCGACCGCATCGTCGTGATGTCGCCGCGACCGGGGAGAGTCACGGCCAGCTACGACGTCGCCATCGAGCGGCCGCGGCGCATCGAGTCCCAGGACGTCGGCGCGCTGGCGGCGAGGATCACCGACGAACTGCGCGAGGAGGCGTTGGCCCATGCTCGTCGTTGATCGGGAGGATCGGCAGGAGGACGTCGTCGTCCTCGACGACCGCGAGGCCGCCCCGGCGGCACCGCCGCAGCGCGACTGGGGCGAGCTCGCCCGGCGGGCATGGACGGCGACGTGGCCGAAGCTCGCCGCCGTCACCCTGGCCATCGCGGTCTGGCAGGTCGTGGTGTGGAGCGGCTGGAAGCCGGAGCACGTCCTGCCCTCCCCGGCGACGGTGTTCGACCGCCTCGGCGAGCTGATCGCCGACGGCACCGTGTCCGACGCCATCGGCGTCACGATGCGCCGTGCGGCCATCGGGTTCGCCCTCGCCGTCGTCATCGGCGTGATCATCGGCGGTGTCGTGGCCTCGTCGCGCATCGCCCGGTCGGCGGTCGGGTCGATGATCACCGGGCTGCAGACGATGCCGTCGATCGCCTGGTTCCCGTTGGCGATCGTGCTGTTCCAGCTGTCCGAGGGAGCGATCACGTTCGTCGTCGTGCTCGGCGCGGCGCCGTCGATCGCCAACGGGCTGATCGCCGGCGTCGACCACGTCCCACCGATCCTGCTGCGCGCCGGTCAGGTGATGGGCGCCACCGGGTTCGCCCGCTTCCGCCACGTCGTGCTGCCGGCGTCGCTGCCGTCGTTCGTCGGCGGTCTCAAGCAGGGGTGGGCGTTCGCCTGGCGCAGCCTGATGGCGGGCGAGCTGCTCGTCACGCTCGGCGTGTTCTCCGTCGGCTTCCTGCTCCAGCAGTACCGCTCCGTGAACGACTACCCGGCGATGATCGCCATCATGATCGTCATCCTCGCCGTCGGCATCGTCGTCGACGCGCTCGTGTTCGGCACGCTCGACCGCTGGGTCCGCCGCCGCCACGGCCTCCTCACCGACTGACGCCGGTACCCTCGGCGGGATGACGCCGGAGGCCGCACTCGGACGCGTCGTGCACTGCCTCGACCGGGCTCACGCCCCGGGTTTCAAGGCCAAGGCGTTCCTGCGGGCGCGCAACGTCGTGCGCGAGACCGATCCCGGCGAGCTCGCCGAGCGCGCCGCAGCCGGCACGCTGACCAAGCTCGAGGGCATCGGTGACTCCACTGCCAAGGTGATCACCGAGGCGCTGGCGGGGGAGGTGCCGCACTACCTCGCCCACTTGGAGGCGACCACCGAGGTGCCGATCACCCCGGCCGGCCAGCGCTACCGGGACGCTCTGCGCGGCGACTGCCACCTGCACTCGACGTGGAGCGACGGCGGCGCCGAGATCGCCGAGATGGCGGCCACCGCACAGGCGATCGGTCACGAGTACATGGTCCTCACCGACCACTCACCCCGCCTGACCATCGCCCACGGCCTCAACCGGGAACGCCTGGAGCGCCAGCTCGACGACATCGCCGCGCTCAACGCCGGGTTCGACGACTTCCGGATCCTCACGGGCATGGAGGTCGACATCTTCGAGGACGGCACGCTGGACCTCGACGACGATCTCCTCGAGCGCCTCGACGTCGTGGTCGCCAGCGTGCACTCCAAGCTGCGCATGGACCGCCAGCAGATGACCGAGCGCATGGTGATCGCCGTGGCCAACCCGCACGTCGACATCCTCGGCCACTGCACCGGCCGGCTGATCGGCAAGCGCCCGGAGTCGACGTTCGACGCCGACTACGTGTTCGCCGCGTGCAAGCAGTTCGGCACGGCCGTGGAGATCAACAGCCGGCCCGAGCGGCTCGACCCGCCTCGCGAGCTGCTCGAGCTCGCCGTCGACTACGACTGCTGGTTCTCCATCGACACCGACGCCCACGCCACCGGCCAACTCGAGTGGCAGCCCAAGGGCTGCGATCGGGCCGCCGAGTGCGACGTGCCGATCGACAAGGTGATCAACACGATGACGGCCGACGACCTGGTGGCCTGGACGACGGGTGGGTGAACCGGGCCGGCTGATCGGCAGCGGACGGGCCGCCGACGTCTACGACATCGGCGGTGGCCGGGTGCTGCGGCGCTACCGGATCGGCGCCCGGCCAGACGTCATCGGGCGCGAGGTCACGGTCATGTGCCACGTGCGTGCCCACGGCTATCCGGTGCCCGAGGTGTTCGACGCCGACGGCGGCGACGTCGTGATGGAGCGGCTCGTCGGCGTGACGATGGTCGACGACCTGGCGGCGCGACCGTGGCGCGTCGACCGTCACGCCGAGACGTGGGCCGAGCTGCACCGCCGGCTGGCCGCCGTCCCGATCGGTGACCTCGCGGTCGAGTCACGATTCGGCGCGCCGGAGTCCATCCTCCATCTCGACTTCCACCCGCTCAACATCATGCTGACGGCCGACGGCCCGGTGGTGTTCGACTGGACGAACGCTGCCCTCGGACCTCCGGCGGCCGACGTCGCCCTGGCGTGGGTCATCGCCGCCACGAGCACCATCGACGTGCCAGGGTGGTTGCGCCCGATCGCCGGGCGGTTGCGCCGGCGCATGGTCGACCGGTTCGTCGACCGTTGCGGTCGCGCCGCGGCGATCGCCATCCTGCCCACCGTCGCCGACTACCGCCTGGCCGACCGCAACACCCTCCCCGAGGAAGCCGCCCGCGTCCGCCAGCTCGCCGCGTCGCTGGCGTGAGTCAGAGCTGGGCGAGGGACATGTAGGTGGCGAGGACGATGTTGGCGCCGCGCATGTCGCCGGTGGTGCCCTCGCCCATCTTGTTCATCACGTAGGAGATCGTCACCTTGGCGTCGAGGTCGAGGATGGCCAGCGAGCCGCCCCAGCCACCCCAGAAGCAGGCCCGCTCGTTGGGGCTGATCGGCATCTCCGGACACCGCAGCCCGAAGCCGATGCCGTGGCGCACCGTGATGCCGAGGACGAGATCGGGGCCGTAGCACTGCTCGTCGAACACCATGTCGATCGTCTTGGGCGACAGCAGGCGCACGCCGTTGGCCTCGCCGCCGCACGCCATCGGGGCGTGCACCAGGGCGACCGACCGGGCGTTGCCGTGCCCCCCGGCGGCAGGGATCTCAGCCCGTCGCCACGGGATCGTCGCCGACACTGACGCGTCGAGGGCGATGCTGCGCAGCGTGCGCATGGCGATCGAGTCGGGATCGGCCCCCGCCGCCGACAACGGCGCCGACGGCGGCACGACGTGAGCGACCCGGGCGTCGTGCTCGGGCGCCGTGCCGATGTGGAAGTCGGCGCCGAGCGGACCGGTGATCTCCTTGGCGACGAACTCGCCGATCGTCTGGCCGGTGATCCGCCGGACGACCTCTCCCTCGAGGTAGCCCTGGGTGATGGCGTGGTAGCCCGACGCCGTGCCCGGCTCCCACCACGGCTCCTGGGCGGCGAGCAACGACGTCGCCTTCTCCCAGTCGTAGAGGTCGTCCACCGTCATCGGCTCCTGCCACCCTGGCAGCCCGGCCGTGTGGCTCATCAGGTGGCGGATCTCGATGTCGCCCTTGCCACCGGCGGCGAACTCCGGCCACACCGCGGCGACCTTGCCGTAAGGGTCGAGCTCGCCATTCTCGGCGAGCACGAGGCAGGCCAGCGCCGACAGGGTCTTGGTCGTCGACCACACGTTGATGATCGTGTCCCGCTCCCACGGTGCCGACGCCGAGGCGTCGGTGGCCGCGGTGCCGCCCCACAGGTCGACGACCAGCTCGCCCTCCATCGTGACGGCGACCGATGCGCCCTGGTCGTAGATCATGTTGTCGCGCTCGACGAAGTTGGCCTCGAAGGCCTGCCTCACGGCCTCGAATCGTTCGTCGCAGGTGCCTTCGATGGCCATCGCCGGAACGTAGTGGGCGACGGCGCTCGGCGGCCAGTTGCCGCCGTGACCGCGAGCGGATCGCGCCACGAGGACTTCTTCGCCGATGTCGTGCGCGGCCACTGGCTGCTCGCCCCGACGAAGCGACTGTTCGGGTGGTCGCCAGGCATGATGTCGCCCATGTCGATCTACGAGCACCCGATCAACACCCTCGACGGCGAGCCGTCCAGCCTCGCCGAGCACGAAGGCCGGACCCTCCTGCTCGTCAACGTGGCGTCGCGCTGCGGCCTGACGCCGCAGTACACCGGCCTCGAGGAGTTGCAGCAGACGTACGGCGATCGAGGCTTCAGCGTGCTCGGCTTCCCGTGCAACCAGTTCGGTGCCCAGGAGCCCGGCTCGGCCGAGGAGATCGCCACGTTCTGCTCGACGACGTACGGCGTCACGTTCCCGATGTTCGAGAAGATCGACGTCAACGGTCCCGATCGCCACCCGATCTACGACGAGCTGACCACGGTCGCCGACGCCGACGGGCACGACGGCGACATCCGCTGGAACTTCGAGAAGTTCCTGGTCGCACCCGACGGGTCGGTCACCCGGTTCGGCCCGATGGTCGCGCCCGCCGCGCCCGAGCTGGTGACGGCCATCGAGGACGCCCTGCCCGCCTGAGGCCGGTGCGACGGGTGCCGGCCACCCGTAGACTCGCACCCCTGATGTCCAAGAAGACCAAGAAGAAGAAGGCCCGGATGCGCCGCTCCAAGGCCAACCACGGCAAGCGCCCCAACATGGGTCGCGGCTGACGACCGACCGATGACCTCGCCGCCGCCGACCAGGCGCGACGACGTCGTCGACGTCCTCCACGGCGTGGAGGTGCCCGACCCCTACCGCTGGCTGGAGTCGGGCGACGCACCGGAGGTGCAGGAGTGGGTGGCGGCGCAGAACGCGCACACCCGTGAGGCGCTCGATGCCCGGCCCGAGCGGGCCGTGTGGCACGAGCGCCTCGTCGCGTTGATGCAGCTGCCGGTCGTCATGAGCGCGCAGGTCCGTGGCGACCGGCTGTTCTGCCTCGAGCGCCCCGCCGGCGCCGAGCAGTTCGTGCTGACGCTGCGGTCGGCCGTCGATCCCGATGTCGAGGCGATCCTGCTCGTCGATCCGGCCGTCGGCACGGCGGACTCGGCAAACGCCATCGACTGGTTCGAGGCATCGCCCGACGGCTCGCTCGTCGCCGTCGGGACGAGCGAGGGCGGGTCAGAGCACTCCGTGCTGCGCGTGCTCGCCAGCGACGACGGCCACGATCTCGGCGAGGCGATCCCCGACACCCGCGCGTGCAGCGTGGCGTGGGAGCCCGACAGCTCGGGCTTCGCCTACACGCGCTACCCCGAGGGCGACCAGTACCACCGCACCGTCCATCATCACGTCATCGGCGATCGCTGGCAGGACGACCCGGTCGTGTGGGCCGAGCACCCCGACCCGCAGGCGTGGCCCGACGTCACGATGTCGCCCGACGGCCGCTGGCTGCTCGTGCACGTGCTCGTCGGCTGGGCGCGGATCGACGTCCACCTCCTCGACCGGTCGACGGGGGCGTGGCGCACGGTGGTCGAGGGCGTCGAGGCGACCTCGCAGTTCGAGTTCAGCGGCGACGGGAAGTCACTCGTCGGCGTCACCACCGTCGAGGCGCCGCGTGGACGTGTCGTCGCGCGTTCCGCTGGACGGGCCCGGCGACTGGGAGACGATCGTCGCCGAGGGCGACGCCGTGCTGTCCCACCCCGTCGTGTCGTCCGACGGTCTGCTCGTCGTCGCCACCTCCCGCGCCGTCGACGCCATCCGCCGCTACGACGCCGACGGGCGTCCACTCGGCACCGTCGAGGGCATCGGCGACGTCGTCGCCGTCGCCGGACTGACGGCCGACCGAGACACCGGCGTGGCGTTCGCCGTCGTCGACTCGTTCGCCGCGCCGACCGCGTTGTGGAGGGTCGACGGCGATCCACGGCCGTGGTCCACCGGTGCGGCCGGCGCGGCGGTGCCTTCGCTGTCGGTGAGCCAGGTGACGTACCCGTCGCCCGACGGCACGTCGATCGGGTTGTTCCTGATCCATCGCGATGACGTCACGCCGGCCCCGGACGTGCCGGCGATCCTCAACGGCTATGGCGGCTTCGCCATCTCCGAGACGCCCGTGTGGTCGCCGCAGATCGCCGCATGGTGCGCGGCCGGCGGGCTGTACGCGATCGCCGGGCTGCGTGGTGGCCTGGAGGAGGGCGAGGCCTGGCACCACGCCGGGCGGCGCGACACCAAGCAGAACGTGTTCGACGACTTCCACGCCGCCGCCGACTGGCTCGTCGGGGAGGGCCTCGCCGGGCGTGACCGCCTCGCCGTGCTCGGACGGTCCAATGGCGGCCTGCTCGTCGGCGTCGCCATGACCCAGCGCCCCGACCTGTGTCGCGCCGTGTGGTGCGGGGTGCCGCTGCTCGACATGATCCGCTTCCCCGAGTTCCTCATCGCCCGCCTCTGGACCAGCGAGTACGGCGACCCCGCCGTCGCGGAAGAGTTCGGCTGGCTGCACGCCTACTCCCCGTACCACCACGTCGTCGACGGCGCGGCCTATCCGGCGACGCTGTTCACCACGGCCGAGGGCGACAGCCGGGTCGACCCACTGCACGCGCGCAAGATGGCCGCGCTGGTGCAGTCCGCGTCATCGGGCCAGGACGAGCGGCCGGTGCTGCTGTTCCAGGAGGGCCGCGCCGGGCACGGCGTCGGCAAGCCCGTGGCCAAGCGCGCCGACGAGCTCGCCGACGGGTTGACGTTCCTCGGCTGGCAGCTCGGCCTGCGAGCCGGCGTGACCGTGCCGCGTCGAGTGGCTGACCGTGGGCGGGCGCCGTCGAGCCATGGGAGCGGCTCGGCCTGGTCGTCATCGACGGGACGATCCCGCTGTTCGGCACCGGCATCCGGATCGACGACTCGCTGGAGCCCGGGCTGCAGCGCTGGGAGCTGTCCGGCCTCACCGACGGTGTCGCTGACATCGACGGCCTGGCGACGAAGGCGGTCGCCGCGGCGACACCGGTGCTCGTCGAGCACCCCATCGGGGCCATCGGCCTCGATCATGTCGTCGTCACGACCGATTCGCTGGAGCGGACGTGCACGGCGATCGAGGCGGCGACCGGCGCGCCGTTGAAGCGCGTCCGCGAGGCCGGTCAGATCCGGCAGGGGTTCCACCGCATCGGCGGGCTCATCGTCGAGGTCGTCGAGCGGGCCGGACTCCCGGTTGCCCCGGCGTGGTTCTGGGGCCTCGTGCTCAACGTCGAGGATCTGGACGCGGCAGCCGAGCGCATCGGGCCGGACGCCATCAGCGATCCACGACCGGCGGTCCAACCGGGCCGCTCGATCGCCACGCTGCGCGACTCGGCCGGTCTCGGCCTGCCCGTCGCCCTGATGACGCCAGGTTGAGGATTCAGAGGCCGAGTTCGCGACAGCGGAAGCAGTCGGCGCTCGGCGGCGGCTTCGGTGAGCAGCCCTCGATCGTCAGCTCGATGATGCGGGAGATGGCGTCGAGCGTGCGTCGCAGCGCCGAGCGCAGCATCGGCTCGGTGACCGGATCGACCGCCGCATCACCGGCCTCGAGCGAGAACGACGCCACCGCCCTCGGTGGAAGCGCGCGGGAGAGCGTCTCGACGAGCGCGTAGAAGCGCAGGTCCTCGCGGTGCCGGGCGACGATGCGCCCGGTCTTCAGGTCGATGAGCACCTTGCGGCTCTCGTTTCCTGTCGAACGGCCGATGACGATGTCGGCCTTGGCGCGCAGCGTGATCGGGCCGTCGAGCGGCCAGCGCACCTGCGCCTCGGTGACGGGGTGCCAGGCCCACCGAAGCGGCGGGAAGCACTCCGCGAAGTGGGTCACCCGGGACAGGGCGCGGCTGCGCAGGTCGGCTTCGTCGCCGGCCGAGAGCGAGGCGATCCAGTCGCCGATGTTGCTGTCGTCGTCGGCGAGGCGGGCGATGGCGTCGTCGACGAGCTCGGCCGGCGTCGGCTCGCCGCGCCAGTTGAGCTGCAGCTCGATGGCCCGGTGGGCGACCTTGCCGCACGCCATGGCCGCGGTCCAGGCGAACGGCTCGGTCTCGAGGAAGTGCGTCTCGCACGCCAGCACCTCCGACAGCGTGCGCTTGTTGATGTTCAGCTCGTCGCCGTCGAGACGTTCGGCGAGTTGATCGAGGCCGTCAGCGGCGTCGGAGCGCAGCTCGGCGATGAAGGCCGGATCGAACACGACCGGCGATTCCGTGCGACGCAGCGCCTCGAGGGTGCGCTGCTGGACCGGTGTGAGCTCGCCGCCGGTCTGCACGAGGACGACTGTACCGAGGGGGTGTCACAGCGGCCGGGCAATGCGGCCATCCCCACCCGCGCACCCCTCGTACACACTCGTCAGCATGGAGTCGTCGACCACTGCCCGCTTCGCCCACGCCGCCCGCACGCTTGGCCGGGAGGCGCGTCGGCGCAAGCTCGTCGCCCCCAGCTACCGCTGCCCGCCCCGCGTGGTCGGCGCCGATCGCACCCTGCGGCGCCGGCCGTCGGGAGGCGTGGTGGCCGTGCGCGTCCGCGGGCGGCCGTGGCCGGCTGTGCTGGCCGACATGATCGAGGGCATCGTCGTGGTCAACGACCTCACCCCGCCGCGCGCCACGCGGGTGCGCACCGAGCTGTGGGAGGAGGTGATGGGGGACGAGCGCGGCGCCGAGGCACGGCGTGCCCACGTCGCCTGAGATCGAGGCGGCTACGCGGCCGGGATGGCCCCGGCGGCGAGCGGTTCCAGCGTCAGGTCGGGCTCGTCCTGCTCGAGGCGGGCGAGCCGGTAGCGGTTCTCGAACAAGGCCACCACGGCGCCGTCGGAGCGGCGCAGGATGCGGATGCCGCCGATCTCGCGCAAGCGGGGGATCGACGCCGCGTCGGTTCGCCGGATCGCCTGGTAGCCGGCCGTGAGGATCTCCGCCGGGGCGTTGAACTCACTCGCCAGCCGGTGGCCGAACACGTCGAACTGCAATTGGCCGACCGCAGCCAGCACCGGGCTGGTGTCGCTGGCGTCGGGGTCGCGCAGGACCTGCACGACACCTTCCTCGTCCAGCTGCTCGAGACCGCGGCGGAACTGCTTGGCGCGTCCCGTGTCGAGCGGCCGCGCCGTGGCGAAGACCTCGGGTGAGAAGCGGGGGATCGCCGGGAAGGTCACCGGCGAGCCGCCGTGGCCGCCGGCGTAGATGGTGTCGCCGAGCTGCAGGCCGGTGGCGTTGACGAGCCCGACGATGTCGCCGGGGAAGGCCTCCTCGACCGTCTCGCGGTCGGCGCCGAACGCCGTGGTGGCGTACTTCGTGGTCAGCTCGCGACTGGTGCGGTCGCACGTGACCGTCATGCCTCGCTCGAAGCGGCCAGAGCAGATGCGGGCGAAGGCCAGACGGTCGCGGTGCGCCGGGTCCATGTTCGCCTGGACCTTGAAGACGAACGCGGCGAAGCCGTCGTCGAGGCTTCGTGCGACGCCGTCGATGTCGTGACGCGGCGACGGTGGGGGCGCGAGGTCGACGATCGCGTCGAGGAGCATGCGCACGCCGAAGTTGGTCAGCGCCGAGCCGGCGAACACCGGCGTCGAGTCACCGGCGAGGAACGACGCCGGGTCGACGTCGGCGCCGACGGCGTCGAGCAGGGCGAGCTCGTCGGTGGCGGTGCGCCACGCCTCACCCTCCTCGGCCACGGCCACGTCGGTGGGGACGAGCTCCTCGGGGGCGAGCGACGCGCCGCGATCGGTGCGGGCGAAGCGGATGTAGTCACCGCTGCGCCGGTCGACGACGCCGCGCAGGTCGCCGGGAACGCCGACCGGCCACGTCGCCGGGGTCGGCCGGAGGCCGATCCGCGACTCGATCTCGTCGAGCAGCTCCAGCGGCTCGCGGCCGGGCCGGTCGTACTTGTTGAGGAACGTCAGCACCGGCAGCCGGCGAGCGCGGCAGACCTCGAACAGCTTGAGCGTCTGCGCCTCGATGCCCTTGGCGGTGTCGAGCACCATCACCACCGCGTCGACGCCGGCGAGCACGCGGTAGGTGTCCTCGGAGAAGTCGCGGTGGCCGGGTGTGTCGAGCAGGTTGACGACGTGGTCGCGGTAGGGGAACTGCAACACCGTGGAGCTGATCGAGATCCCCCGCTGGCGCTCCAGCTCCATCCAGTCCGACGTCGCCGCCCGCCGGCCGTCACGCGCCTTCACCGCTCCGGCCCGCTGGACGGCGCCGGCGTAGAGCAGGAACTTCTCCGTCAGCGTGGTCTTGCCGGCGTCGGGATGGCTGATGATGGCGAACGTCCGCCGGCGCGCCGACTCCTGTGTCACGCCATCCTGCTCCACGACCATTCGACGCTACCGGCCTAGCGTGGGAACGGATCGTGACCCAGCG
>CAWGJK010000028.1:0-72729 GCA_963822875.1 uncultured Acidimicrobiia bacterium
GTTTCGACGGGCACATCACGCTCGAGCTGGCCAACGTGGCGAGCCTGCCGATCACGCTGTACCCGGGGATGAAGATCGGCCAGATCAGCTTCATGGAGATGACCACGCCGGCCGACGCGCCGTACGGCTCGGGCGCCACCGGCTCGAAGTACCAGGGCCAGCGCGGCCCCACGCCGAGCCGCTACTTCGAGAACTTCCGCGAGTAGCGCGGCCTCGCGCGGGGAAGGGTCGCGGCGTGCCTCGGCTGCGTCACGTGTCACCTGACTCGCCCGGTTGGGCGCGGCGCCGTCGCGGCAAGGGGTTCGTCTACCTCGACCACCACGGTCAGCCGCTCGGCCCGGACGAGCGAGCACGGTGCATCGCCCTGGTCATCCCGCCGGCGTGGGAGGACGTGTGGATCTGCCCGGCGCCGAACGGCCACATCCAGGCGCTCGGCACCGATGCCGCCGGTCGCCGGCAGTACCTCTACCACCCGGTGTGGCGGGAGCAGCGGGACAAGGCCAAGCACGACCGCGTGCTCACCGTCGCCGCCCGTCTGCCCCAGGCGCGGACGATCGTCGGCGGACACTTGGAGCTGCCCGGCATGCCCCGCGAGCGAGCCTTGGGCACGGCGTTCCGGCTGCTCGACCTCGGCTTCTTCCGCGTCGGTGGCGAGACGTACGCCGAGGACAACGGCAGCTACGGGCTGGCCACGATCCAGAAGCGTCACGTCCGGGTGAAGGCCGACCAGGTCATCTTCGAGTACACCGCCAAGTCCTCCCAGGAGCGCCTCGTGGCCGTCGCCGACGCGGCCGTGCGCGAGGCCGTCTCGGCGCTCCGCGCTCGACGCGGTGGCGGCCCCGAACTGCTCGCCTACCGCGACGGGCGGCGGTGGCGTGACGTGACAAGTGCCGACATCAACCAGTACGTCAAGGACATCGTCGGTGGCGAGGTCTCGGCGAAGGACTTCCGCACGTGGCACGGCACCGTGCTGGCGGCGGTCGCCCTCGCCGGCGCCGCTGACATGGCGACGTCGCGGACGCGACGTGGTCGGGCGATCCGCGGGGCGATGGTCGAGGTGGCGACGTACCTCGGCAACACCCCGACCGTCGCCAGGGGTTCCTACGTGGATCCTCGCGTCGTCGACCGGTACGAGCGTGGCGACACGATCGCCCCGACGCTGCGCCGGCTCGGTGGCAACGATCCCTTGGAGCACCGCGAGGCCATCGAGCGGGCTGTGCTCCGGTTGCTGACCGACTGACCATCCGCCGGAGGCACCGCGGCGAACCTCGATGGTGAAACCGTCGCGCCTGTTCTCCACTCTCGCCGGCCTCGTGGCCGCCGCTGTCGCCCTCGGCGTCGCCGAGCTCGCCGCTGGCTTCAACCGCGCCTGGCGCTCACCGGTGCTCGACGTCGGCGACCGCGTCATCGACGCTGCACCGTCGTGGGTCAAGGAGTTCGCCATCGACACGTTCGGCACCAACGACAAGCCGGCGCTGCTGATCGGCATCGGCGCGGTGCTCGCGGTCTACGCCGGCGTCGTCGGCGTCATCGCCCTGCGCCATCGCTTCGTCCTCGGCGTCGTGGGCATCGGGCTGTTCGGCGTCATCGGGGCGTGGGCCGCGTCGAGCCGGCGCGCCGCGGCGCCGTGGCACGTCGTCGTGCCGAGCGTGCTCGGTGCCGCTGCGGGGATCGGAGCCCTGTGGCTCATCCGGCGCTCGCTGTCGACGACGGCGAGCCCCGTCGCCGACGATCGCCGCGAGTTCCTGCGCCGCTCGGGTGTGCTGCTCGGTGCCCTCGCCCTCGGCGCCACGTTCGTCGGTGCCCTCGGCCGTCGCCTCGGCGGCCGGTTCACGGCTGCGGACTCACGCGCCGCGGTGCGGTTACCGACACCGGGGGAGCGACTTGCGGCCTTGCCACGCACGGTCGACGTCGGCGTCGACGGCATGACGCCGTTCGTCACGCCGAACGCCGACTTCTACCGCATCGACACAGCGCTCACCGCCCCGCAGGTCCCGACCGACGGCTACGCGCTGCGCGTGACGGGCATGGTCGACGACGAGCTGGAGCTGTCCTACGACGACCTGCTCGCCCGGCCGCTGGTCGAGCGGGACATCACGCTGACCTGCGTGTCCAACGAGGTCGGCGGTCGCTACGCCGGCAACGCCCGCTGGCTCGGCACGCGACTCGACGATCTGCTGCGCGAGGCCGGCGTGCAACCCGCTGCCGATCAGGTCGTCGGACGCTCCGTCGATGGGTTCGCCTGTGGCTTCCCGGTCGTCGACGCCATGGACGGCCGCGACGCGTTGGTGGTCGTGGGCATGAACGGTGAGCCGCTGCCCATCGAGCACGGCTTCCCCGTGCGCCTGGTGGTGCCCGGCCTGTACGGCTTCGTGTCGGCGACCAAGTGGCTGACGGAGATCGAGCTGACGACGTTCTCCGAGTTCGACCACTACTGGCTGCGCCGTGGCTGGGCACAGCGCGCGCCGATCAAGTTGACCAGCCGGATCGACACGCCGCGGGGGTTGTCCAAGGTCCGTGCCGGCACGGTGCCGGTCGCCGGCGTGGCATGGGCGCAGACGATCGGGATCGCCGCCGTGGAGATCAGTGTCGACGAAGGTCCCTGGCAGCCGGCAGATCTCGGCACCGTGCCATCCAGGGACACGTGGCGCCAGTGGGTCTACCGCTGGGAGGCGACGCCGGGTCGCCACTCGCTGAAGGTCAGGGCGACGGATGCTGCGGGCTCAATCCAAACGGCCGAGCGCGCCGAACCAATCCCCGACGGCGCCTCCGGCCATCACCAGATCGTGGTGATCGTCGAGTGATCCTGCGCCGTCCACGTGAACCCACCGAAAGGACCCCCCGATGAGGACTCGCGCACGCACCCTGGCCGCGGTCGCGGCGATCAGCTTGATGGCCGCCGCCTGCGGAGGCGACGACGACGACACGGCGAGCACCGATGCTCCCGCGGCGACCGAGCCGATGACGACCCAAGCCATGGCAACCGAGCCGATGACGACCGAACCGATGACGACGGAGGCGATGACCGAGCCGATGGCGCTCGAGCCGTCCGGTCCTGCCTGCGCCAGCGTCCCGACCGAGGGCGAGGGCAGCTTCGCCGGAATGGCCGACGACCCCGCGGCAACCGCCGCCAGCAACAACCCCGAGCTGTCAACGCTCGTCGCCGCTGTCGATGCGGCCGGCCTCGTCGACACGCTCAACGGCGAGGGTCCGTTCACCATCTTCGCTCCGGCGAACTCGGCGTTCGCCGCCTTGCCCGCCGGCACCGTCGACACCCTGCTCGCCGATCCCGCCGGTGATCTCACCGACATCTTGACGATCCACGTCGTCGGCGGCGAGGCACTGACGAGCGAGCAGCTGGTCGCTGCCGGCACCGTCACCGGTCTCAACGGCGACCTGCAGATCGCCGCCGACGGCGAGACCGTCACCGTCGACGCCGGTGGCGGACCGGCGACTGTCGTCTGCGCCAACGTGCCAGTCGCCAATGGCGTCGTGCACATCATCGACGCAGTCCTTCTGCCGGCGAGCTGACCGGGAGGGAATCCGGAAACGCGGCGTCGGCTCCGAATGTCTTCCGTGATCGCACTGGCCGTACCGGCGGCACTGCCGTGGCTGGGCCTGCGGGTCTGGCAGAGTACGGGATTCGTGGAGCCGGAGACGTGGATCGCCAAGGTCGCTGCTGGTGACCAAGCGGCGTTCGCGGCGCTCTACGACCACGTGTCGCCGAGCGTCTTCGGTGTCGTGCGCCGGGTCCTTCGGGACCCGGCGCAGGCCGAGGAGGTGACCCAGGAGGTCTTCGTCGAGATCTGGCGGCTCGCCGCACGCTTCGATCCGCAGCGCGGCTCGGTGCGCACGTGGGCCACCACGATCGCCCATCGTCGGGCGGTCGACCGGGTGCGCAGCGAACAGGCCCACCGCGACCGGCAGCTGCGCACGACGCTCGACACGAGTGTCGACCCGGCACCCGACGACCTGGCGCTGGAGAACGAGGAGCGGGTGCGCGCGAGGGCCGCACTCGACGAGCTGTCCGAGGTCCAGCGCGAGGCACTGGAGATGGCGTTCTACGAAGGATTGACGCACGTCCAGATCGCCGAGCGCCTGGACGTCGCACTGGGCACCGTGAAGACACGAATCCGCGACGGGTTGATCCGGTTGCGTGCGGTGATGGGGGTGCAGTCGTGACCGACCAGGAGCTGCGCGAGCTGCTGGCCCTGTCGGCCGTCGGGGCCTTGAGCGAGCAGGAGCAGGCCGAGCTCGACGCCACCCTGAGCGACCGTCCCGACCTGCGCGCCGAGCTCGACGGGCTGCACGCAGCGGCGGCCGTGTTCGCCGACGCTGTCGCCGAGACGCCTCCGCCGGCGTTGCGTTCGAGCGTGCTCGAGGCGATCGCCTCGACGCGGCAAGAGGCCGCCATCGCCCCCGTGGTGCCGCTCGCCCCGCGACGGCGTCACCGCTGGCTCGGCGTCGGCGCGGCGGCGGCAGCGGTCGTCGTGCTGGCAGTCGGTGCGCTGATCGTCCTGCCGGAGGATGACACCGACGACGAGGTTGCCGCCGTGCTCGAGGCGGATGACGCCAACGCCATCCAGATGCCGGGCGCGCTCCCCGGGGTGACGATCGTGCACTCGGCCGGAGAGGACGCCGCGGTCCTGCTCGCCGACGACGTCCCGTTGCCCGAGGGCGACAACGTCTACGAGCTGTGGGCGATCCGTGACGGCATCCCCGAGTCCTTCACCACGTTCCGCCCGAACGACGACGGCCAGATCAGCGTCTACGCCGCCGGCCTCGACCCGGCCAGCGCCCAGGTCTGGGCGATCACCGAGGAGCAGGCCGGCGGATCCCCCACCGGCCAACCAACGACCGACATCCTCGCCTCCACCGCCTGACCCATCCGAGTGTTCGCCGCCATCGGAGTGTCCGGTGTGCGGACGCCGGTCGCTCAACACTCGGACGGATCAATCGGTGGCCAACGGCGCGACGGGCTGGTCGAACTGCGCGCTCGCCGGCCTCGATGGCGTCGAGCAGGTGGATGGCGATGTCGCCGACCTTCACCGTGTCCTCGTCGGCACCGGCGGCCTTGGCCCCGTCGTCGAGCATGATGTAGCAGAACGGGCACGCCGTGGCGATGCGGCTGGCGCCCGTCGACAGCGCCTCACGCGCCCGCTCGTCGTTGACCTTGGTGCCCGTCGATTCCTCCATCCACATGCGCGCCCCGCCGGCCCCGCAGCACATGCCCTTCGTCCCGTTGCGCGGCATCTCGACGACCTCGATGCCCTTGATCGAGCCGACGACCTTGCGCGGTGCGAGGTAGACGTCGTTGTGCCGGCCGAGGTAGCACGAGTCGTGGTAGGTGATGCGCTCCTCGAGCGTCGCCTGGCTGACGTCGAGCTGCCCGCTGGCGATCAGCGACTCCAGCAGCTGGGAGTGGTGCACGACCTCGTAGTGCCCGCCGAGCTGGGGGTACTCGTTGAGCAGCGTGTTGAAGCAGTGCGGGCACTGCGTGATGATCTTCTTCACGCCCATGCCGTTGAGCATCTCGATGTTCGGCATCGCCAGCATCTGGAACAGGTACTCGTTGCCGGAGCGGCGGGCGGAGTCGCCGGTGCACATCTCCGACGGCCCGAGCACGGCGACGGTGATGCCGGCCCGCCGCAGCAGCTTGGCCATCGCCTGGGTGACGCGCTTGTTCTTGTCGTCGAAGCTGCCGGCGCAGCCGACCCAGTAGAGGTACTCGGCCTGCAGCGGCTCTCCCGGATCGACGATGTCGACCCCGTCGATGCCCTTGGCCCAGTCGCCGCGGTCGGACTGGCTCATGCCCCACGGGTTGCCCTGGTTCTCCATGCCGCGGAAGGCGTTGCCGAGCTCGTTGGGGAAGTTCGACTCCATCAGCGTCAGGTAGCGACGCATGTCGAGGATCTTGTCGAGGATCTCGATGTTCACCGGGCAGATCTCGTCGCACGCCTTGCAGCTCGTGCACGCCCACAGCTCCTCGGCCGTGATCCGCTCGAACAGCGAGTTGGCGCCGATGGTGATCTCGCGGTCGGTGCCGAGCGGCGGTGACACCACCGGATCGCCGGTCGCCGCCATCACCTCGCCGGTCTTGAGCACGATCTCCCGCGGGTCGAGCGGCTTGCCGGTGGCGTGCGCCGGGCACACGCTCGTGCAGCGCCCGCACATCGTGCAGGCGTCGGTGTCGAGCAGCTGCTTCCACGTGAAGTCCTCGACCACCGACGCGCCGAACGTCTCCAGCTCGGTCTCGGCGAGGTTGGGCATCGGCTTCATCGCCCCCTTGGGGCGGGACTTGTCGCGCAGGTACATGTTCAGCGGCGACGTGAACATGTGCCGCAGCATCGTCAGCGGGAGGATGGCGAGGAAGGCGACGAAGGCGACGACGTGGGCGATCCACCACCACTGGTGCCACGTGTCGAGCGAGGACACCGCCCACCCGTCGACGAGCGTGCTCAACGGGTAGCCGACGAAGCTCCACCGCTCGAAGTCCATGTTCTCGCCCTCCGCCGACAGCAGGGCGATGCGGAACATCTCGGCGCCGAAGCCGGAGACGCCGATGACGAGGAACGTGCCGAGGATGAGGAGGTGCTCGGGCTTGCTCTTGATGCGGATGCGGTACGGCCGCTGCACGTAGCGGCGGGCGATCGCCCACAGCACGCCGCCGAGGAAGACGAGGCCGGCGGCGTCGCCGACCAGCGCGTACGCCTGGTACGTGCGGCCGTGCAGGAACTTCAGCGACTCGGGGAGCTGGTGGTCGATCTCCAGGACGGTCGTGACGGCGAGGAGGACGAGGAACCCGAAGTAGATCATCGAGTGCATCAGCCCGGCAGCGGGATCGCGCAGCAGTGTGCGCATGTACACGCCGGCGCGGAAGTCGCCGAAGCGGCGCTTGGCGTTCTTCGACGTGGTCAACCGGCTCGGCGCCGGCTTGCCCCGCTCCCAGTTCTTCATCCGGTCGGCGAAGCGGAACGCACCCCAGGCGATCATCACCGGGATGAGCGTGTAGAACGCCAGCTTCAGTGCCCCGGGGACGTTGACGAAGACCTCGCGGTGGATCGGGCTGTCCTCGTGCCACTCGGTGATCAGCGGCAGGACACCCGACAGCGCGGTGAAGACGGCGAAGCCGACGCCGAGTCCGATGGCGAGGTGCCGCGGACGGAGGCGGGGTCAGCGCTCATGCGGCGTCAACCGACTCAGCAGGTCGCACCGGAGTGTCGGTGTGCGGCGTCTGCACGTCCAGCACTCGGACGGCGCTGAGCACTCGGATGGGCTCAGCCGTAGTAGGCGCGGTCGAGGTCGCGGATGCGACCGGCCAGGGCGGCGAGGATCTTGTGGTTGATCGTCGGGACGTCGTCGAGCACGGGCATGAAGTTGCGCTGCGAGATGACGAACAACATGCAGTCCGTCTCGCACACGGCGGTCGCTGTGCGCGGTCCGTGGTCGAGCAACGACAGCTCCCCGACGATGGCGCCGGGGCCGAGCGTGGCGACCTTGCGGCCGTTGCGCTTGACGGCGACGTCCCCGTCGAGGATGACGAATGCCTCTCGCCCGGTCTGTCCCTGATCGACCAGCAGGCTGCCCGCCGTCATGGTGATCTCATCGCCCGATCGGGCGATGCGGTCGAGCTCCTTGCCCGTGCACGCCGCGAACAGCGGCACGCTGCGCAAGTGGTCGACGTATGCCTTCTTGCTGGCCATGGCCCGTGACTGTAGGACGTCGCGCACCCCGGCGCGATCACCGGGATGCGGTCAGCGCCGGCCCTGGTTCTTGACGGCTTCGATCGCCGCCGCCGCGGCGTCCGGGTCGAGGTAGGTGCCGCCCACGTTGAGCGGCCGCAGGGACTCGTCGAGGTCGTAGCGCAACGGGATCCCGGTGGGGATGTTCAAGCCGACGACGGTGTCCGGATCCATGTCGTCGAGGTGCTTCACGAGCGCCCGCAGGCTGTTGCCGTGGGCGGCCACGAGGACCGTCGCCCCGGTCAGCAGGTCGGGGACGATGGCGTCGTACCAGTACGGCAGCATGCGGTCGACGACATCGGCCAGGCACTCCGTGCGCGGGCGCACCTCTGGCGGGAGCGTTGCGTACTTCGGATCGTGGAACTGCGACCACTCGGCATCGATGTCCACCGGCGGCGGCGGCGTGTCGTACGACCGGCGCCACATCATGAACTGCTCCTCGCCGAACTCGGCCAGCGTCTGCGCCTTGTCCTTGCCCTGCAACGCGCCGTAGTGCCGCTCGTTGAGGCGCCACGACCGGCGCACCGGGAGCCACATCCGGTCGGCCCGCGACAGCGTCAGCTCGGCGGTGCGGATCGCCCGCCGCAGCAGCGACGTGTGCAGCACGTTCGGCAGCAGGTCGTGCTCGATGAGCAGCTCGCCGCCGCGCTCGGCCTCGGCGATGCCCTTCTCGCTGAGGTCGACGTCGACCCAGCCGGTGAACAGGTTCTTGCGGTTCCAGTCGCTCTCGCCGTGGCGGAGCAAGACGAGCGTGCCGACCATCAGGGGGATGGTACGCGCGGCGGCGGGGTATGGTCGGCGCCATGAGCATCACCAACGACGACATCAAGACCGAGTGGGAACCCGGCGACTCCCTCGTCGTGACGATGGACGGCGACGCCGACGGCACAGACGGTGACGGCGACGCCACCGACGGCGGCGGCGACACCGACGGGACCGATGGCGACGGCGGCGATGCCGACGGTGGCGACGCCTGAACCCTGGCATCGCCACCTGAGCCGAGCGGCTGGCTGACCCGCCGGGAGCCGCATCCCGACGCGCCCGGGCTGGCCCAGCTCGTGGCGTCGCCGGACGCGTTCATCGCTGACGACCTGTTCCGGCACACCGTCCTCACGACGGTCGCCGAACCCGACCGCTTCACCACGCCCGAGCGGCTCTGGGCGGACACGCTCGGGCGTGGCCTGCGGACGCCGTTCTTCCGGTTGGTCCGCGACGGCGCCACGCTGCCTCCGGCGACCCGCCGCGCCGGCGCGGGGCACCGCACCATCGACGACGTCGTCCAGCCCAACCGCGTGCTCGAGTTGCACGCTGCCGGGGCGACGATGGTGCTGCAGGGATTGCAGCACACCGACCCGCACCTCGCTCGCACCGCCAACAACCTCGCCCTCGATCTCGGCCACGCCGTGCAGGTCAACGCCTACCTGACACCTGCGGCGGCTCGCGGGCTCGAGCTGCACTTCGACCAGCACGACGTGTTCGTGCTGCAGCTCGCCGGGCGCAAGCGGTGGCGCGTGTGGGAGCCACTCGAGCGCACACGCCTGCCCGTACGCAGCGGTCCGCCGGTGGCGATGCCGACGTTCGAGGAGCTCGGCCCGCCGCCGATCGACCGCACGTTGCAGGCCGGCGACTGCCTGTACCTGCCGCGTGGTCATCCCCACGCCGCCGAGACGGTCGACGACTCGTCGGCGCACCTGACGATCGGCCTGCTCGCGCTGATGTGGCACCACGCGGTGCGCCACGCCGTCGACGACGCCGTCGCGGCGGGAGCGCTGCGCGAGTCGATCCGTGTCGACGAGCTCGCCGTCCCCGACCTCGCACCACTCGCCAGTTCCCTCGACGCGCTCGCCGTGCGGCGGTGGATCGCCACGGAGGTGTGGCGCAAGCAGCCGGCCACCCGGCTGCGGCCGTTGCAGCCGCCGGAGGTCGAGCTCGACACGCCGGTCGTCGTGACGCCAGGCCCGCTGCTCTGGCTGTCCGGCTCGGAGGGACGCGCCGAGCTCGGACTCGGCGACCGCACGCTCACCATGCCGGCGGAAGCGCACGGCCTGCTCGCCGCCGTCCTGCGCACACACGGACCGTTCGAGCTCGGCGCGCTCGAGGACCCCCTCGACGCCGACTCGCGCCTCGTCGTCGGCCGGCGCCTCGCCGCCGAAGGGGTGATCGCGCCTGGCGGCTGAGCACCGCTACGAATGCTCGCGGGCGGCACTGCAGCGCGGCGAGCCGGTGACGGCGACGGCGTCACAGGTGTCGGCCTGGTTGCTGGTCGAGGTGAACGGGCCATGGGGGCGCGATGCGATCGGCCACAGCGAGCTGACACCGCACGCCCCGGCGATCTGGCGCGAGGCGATGCGCCGCCGCGGCATCCGTGTGATCGCCATCCGCCGTGACCTCACCCACCGCCACGACGGCGAATCCCGCGCCGCCCGGCTCGTGCACATCGTGGCCCCGCGCCCGGGCGCCGTCGCCGGCTCCGCGCACCGCCGGATGATCGCCCGCCTCCAGGAGGTCGTCTCGGCGACGGCGTCGATCGCTGCCGGCCACGCCCTCGACGACGAGTGGGTGCCGGACACCGACCGCTACGTCCTCGTGTGCACGAACGGTCGGCACGACCCGTGCTGCGCGACCTACGGGCGACCGATCATCCGCGGGCTGCGCGAGACACGATGGGCGAGCGACGTGTGGGAGTGCTCGCACATCGGCGGCGACCGCTTCGCCGGCAACGTCGTGCTGTTGCCCGACAGCCTCTACTTCGGGCATCTCGACCTGGAGGCCGCTGAGCGGGTGCTCGACGCCCATGACCAGGGCCACCTCGATCTGGCGAGCTTCCGCGGCCGCTCGACGTTCCGCTTGCACGAGCAGGCCGCCGAGCACCACGTGCGCCGCCAACTCGGCGTCGATGCCCTCGATGCGATCCGCTCGATCGAACGCCTCGACGACGAGCATCTCCGTGTCGAGGTCGCCGCCGGCGACGACGTGGTCGCCTACGACATCGCCGTCGAGCGCATCGCCGTGCCGGCACCGAGCCCGCTGACGTGCACCGGCAAGGAGGGGCTGAGCTACCCCGCGTTCGTCCTGGGCGAGCTGACCGAGCTCGGCTGAGGACTGAGCGATCGGGTCAGCGCCGTCGCATTCTGGGCGCGCTTCGTCTCAGACCGCCATCTGGGCGCAGATCGTTTCGGAATTCGAGACGATCTACGCCCAGATACGAATCGCGCCCAGTTGGCGGGCGACCTCACACGAACCCGCTGATCGCTCGCGGCGAGTAGGGCGCCTCGAGCTCGGCGACCTCCTCGGCGCTCAGCGTGATCGACAGCGAGGCGACGGCGTCGTCGATGTGCTCGGGCTTGGTGGCCCCGACGATCGGCGCGGCGACCGTCGGATGGCGCGACACCCACGCCAGGGCGACCTGGGCCCGGCTGACCCCGCGCCCCTCGGCGATGCGGGCGACGGCGTCGACGATCTCACGGTCACCCTCGCCGTAGAGCGTCCGGCCGAACTCATCGGTCTCGCTGCGGGCGGTCGTGGCGTCCCAGTCGCGGGTCAGCCGGCCACGAGCCAGCGGGCTCCACGGGATCACCCCGACGCCGAGGTCGGCGCACAGCGGCAGCATCTCCCGCTCCTCCTCGCGGTAGAGCAGGTTGTAGTGGTTCTGCATCGTGACGAACGGCGTCCAGCCGTTCAGCCGGGCGATGTACTGCGCCTTGGAGAACTGCCAGGCGTACATCGACGACGCCCCGATGTAGCGCACCTTGCCGGCTTTGACGACGTCGTGCAGCACCTCCATCGTCTCGGCGATCGGCGTGCGGTGGTCCCAACGGTGGATCTGATAGAGGTCGACGTAGTCGGTGCCGAGGCGGCGCAGGCTGTGGTCGAGCTGGGCGAGGATCGCCTTGCGCGACAACCCCTCGCCGTTCGGGTCCGGCGTGCATCCGGCCGCGCACCTTGGTGGCGATCACCAGCTCGTCCCGCCTGCCGAGCTCGGCCAGGGCCCGGCCGGTGATCTCCTCGCTCGTCCCGTCCGAGTACACGTTCGCCGTGTCGAAGAAGTTGATCCCCGCCTCGATGGCCTGACGGAAGAACGAGCGGCTGGCCTCCTCGTCGAGTGACCAGGGGTGCGTGCCGCGCTCGGGGACGCCGTAGCTCATGCACCCGAGGCAGATCTTCGACACCTGCAACCCGGTCGATCCCAGCCTGACGTAGTCCATCGGCTGATCGTGGCACACGCGGCCCGGAATCCGTGGTGGCTACGGATGTGCCGCCGGCGGCGTTGCCGCACCCTCGACGTCATGACCAACACCGCGACGACCACCTCGACCAACCCGATCCGCAACGGCGTCGACACCGCCGCGCTCTTCGCCACGCTCGATGCGGTCAAGGGTGACAACGACATCGCCGCCTTCCAGTTCCGCGCCACCAACCGGTGGGTGAGCGGCACGCACAACGAGTCGACGATCCATGGCTTCTACGGGGCCAAGCAGGAGATGACCCACGAGCAGCCGCGGGTCCTCCACGCCGACCATCCCGCGGTGCTGGTCGGCGACGACCAGGGCCCGACGCCGGTCGAGTACGTCCTGCATGCCCTCGCCGCCTGCCTGACCGCTGGCATCGCCAACATCGCCGCGGCGCGCGGGATCGAGCTCGACGAGGTGTCGTCCACCGTCGAGGGCGACATCGACCTGCTGGGGATCCTCGGCCTGTCCGACGAGGTCCGCAACGGGTTCCAGCAGATCCGCGTCTCGTTCACCGTCAAGGGCAGCGACGCCGACGCGCTGCGCCAGGTCGTCGAGCAGTCGCGCAAGCGCTCGGCCGTCTACGACATCCTCACCAACGGCGTCCCTGTCTCGATCGACGTCGGCACAGGCTGAGCGAGGCACCCGTGCGCACCACCGACACCCTCGTCATCGGCGCCGGGCAGGCCGGTCTCGCGCTCAGCCGGCTGCTCACCGAGCGTGGCCGTGACCACGTCGTGCTCGAGCGCGGCCACATCGGCCGCCGCTGGAGCCAGGAGACGTGGGACTCGCTCCACTTGCTGACGCCGAACTGGGCCAATGGCCTGCCCGGCTCGCCGTACGCGGGGCCGGATCCGGACGGGTTCATGTCGGCGATCGAGTTCGCCGGCCGCCTCGGCGATTACGCCCGGTCGTTCGATGCACCGGTGGACGAGGAGGTCGAGGTCGAGAGCGTGCGCCGCGACGGCGACGAGTTCTCCGTCGTGACGACCGCGGGCGCGTGGCGGGCAGGCAACGTCGTGATCGCCACGGGCTGGTGCGACCGCCCGGCCGTGCCGTCGATCGCCAGCGGTGCCGGCCATCACCTCGAGCAGATCGCCCCCAGCTCCTACCGCAACCCCGGCGACCTCGCGCCGGGTGGCGTGCTGGTCGTCGGCGCCTCGGCGACCGGCGTCCAGCTCGCCGAGGAGCTGCGCGCCGACGGCCGCCGCGTCGTGCTGGCGGTCGGCAGGCACAGCCGTGTCCCACGCCGCTACAGGGGCATGGACATCTTCTGGTGGCTCGAGCGCATCGGTGCGCTCGACCGGACGATCGACGAGATGACGGATCAGGTCGCCGCCCGCCACGAACCGTCCCTGCAGCTCGTCGGCCGGCCGGACCACCGCACGGTCGATCTGGCCACGCTGCAGGCGGGCGGGGTCGAGCTGGCCGGCCGGCTGGTGTCCCTCGATGGCCACCGAGCGCGCTTCGCCGGCGACCTCGCCGCCAACGTGATGGCGGCGGACGTTCGCCGCGCCGAGTTGCTGCGCAGGATCGACCGGCACATCGACAGCAACGGCCTCGGTGACGAGGTGCTGGAGTCCCAGCCGCTGTCGATCGTCTCCACGCCGGCATCGCCTGACGAGCTCGACCTGCGGACAGCGGGGATCACCTCGATCGTGTGGGCGACCGGTCACCGCCGCGTCTACGACTGGTTGCAGATCCCCGTGCTCGACGCGCGTGGCGAGCTGCGCCAGCGCCGCGGGGTGACACCCGTGCCCGGCCTGTACGTGCTCGGCCAGCGCTTCCAGCACTTCCGCAACTCCAACTTCATCGGCGGCGTCGGCCGTGACGCCGCCCACGTGGCCGAGCACATCACCCACCGCACTGCGGTGCGCCGCCAGCTCGGTGGCGTCCTCACCCACTGCTGACCCGAGAGGCATCCCGTGCACCAGACCCACTCCGACGTCGTCGTCGTCGGCGCCCGCGCCGCGGGCGCGGCGACGGCACTCCTCCTCGCCCGTGCCGGCCTCGACGTGCTCGTCGTCGACCGTGGCCACCACGGCACCGACACACTGTCGACGCACGGCCTGATGCGCGCCGGCGTGCTGCAGCTCTCGCGCTGGGGCCTCCTCGACCAGATCGTCGCCGCCGGAACGCCGGCGATCCGGCGGACCACGTTCCGCTACGCCGGCGAGACCGTCGCCATCGACGTCAAGCCGGCCGCCGGTGTCGACGCCCTGTACGCGCCGCGACGGACCGTGCTCGATGCGATCCTCGTCGACGCCGCGCGTGAGGCCGGCGCCGAGTTCCGCTTCGGGACCACCGTCACCGACGTCACCCGTGATCGCAGCAGGCGGGTGACCGGTGTGCGCGCCCGGTCGGCCGACGGGCACTGGCTCCAGGCGTGTGCCGGCCTCGTCGTCGGGGCCGATGGCATCCGCTCGACGATCGCGCGGCGCGTCGAACGCGCGCACCGTGCGCACGGGCACCGGAGCGAGCGCGTGCACCTACGGCTACTGGTCCGGGCTGGACCTGGACGGCTACGAGTGGAACTTCCGCCCCGACGCCGTGACCGGTGTGATCCCGACCAACGACGGACAGGCCTGCGTCTTCGCCAGCGCCCTCCCGGGGCGCATCGGGCGCGGCGGGCTCGACGTGTTGATGCGCATCGTCGCCCGCTCGTCGCCCGAGCTCGCCGATCGCCTGGCCGCCGCCGAGGCGCCGCGCGCCCTGCGCACGTTCCGTGGCCAGGCCGGCTACGTGCTGCGATCGTTCGGACCGGGTTGGGCACTGGTCGGCGATGCCGGGTACTTCAAGGATCCCCTCAGCGCCCACGGCCTCACCGACGCCATGCGCGACGCCGAGCTGCTCGCTCGCGCCGTGCTCGACGGCAGCGACGACGCCCTCGCGGCCTATCAGACACGCCGCGACCAGCTGTCCGCCGACCTGTTCGACGTGATCGACGTCATCGCCGGCCAGCAGTGGACCGACGACGAGATCGGCCCGCTCCTCCTCCGGCTCAACGCGGCGATGGCCGACGAGTTGGAGGAGCTCTACGACGGCAGTTCGTAGCGGGTGACGTCGGCGACGACGGCGCCGGCGCCGATCTGCTCGGCCAGCGTCAGGGCCTCGCCGACGAGCGGCCGCAGCTCCGCCGCGGTGGCGCCGGCACGGCGGCGCGCTTCGGCGAGGAAGACGAGCTCCCGCGCGAGGAACACCGGCGTCGCCCGCTCGCGGCTCGCCGCGACAGCTCGGCGCCCATGCGCCTCGGCGGCTTCGACGTCGCCGACGGCGAGGGACGCCTGGGCGAGCGCCTGGTCGTACGTCCGGTTGGGGTTGGGGCCGCTCACGGCGATGCGCCCGGCGAACGGCGAGGCGACGGCGAGGACGTGGGCGGCGACGTCCGGGACGCCGGCGACCTCGGCGGCCTCGGCGAGGTCGGTGACGGCGACCGACCACGGGTAGATCGGGCGGATCGGGAAGTCTTCGACGCGGAGGCCATCGAGGGTGGCGCGTGCGTCGTCCACGAGCCCGGTACGCGCCTGCATCGCCGCCAGTGAGCAGCGATACCACGCGTCGCGGCTACGCACCGCAGCTCGTTCGTAGCGAGCGCGCACCTCCTCGTCTCGTCCCTGCAACCGGCGGTTGGCCACGACGATGCCGTCGGCGTAGACGCGCCCGGCACCGATCCCCACCGACAGCGCGACGGTGTCGGTGGCCAGCTCCTCGGCCCGTGCGAGGTCGCCGGCGAGGAACGCCCGCACGGCGAGGTGGTTGTTGGCCTGCAGCTGGAAGAAGCCGAGGCTGCGCTCACCGAGGAGCCCGAGGAACCGATCGAAGCCCCGCATCGACGCGTCGAGCTCTCCCAGTTCGAAGTGCGTCGCGGCCCGCCCGGCCAAGCCCGCCAGCGAGAACGCCAGCCGGTCCAGCTGGCGGCCGAGCCGCTCGAGCTCGGCGCCGATGCGGACCCGCTCGTCGATGTGAGCGGGATGGCTGTAGAGATGCCTGGCGCTCAGCAGGACGGCACCGAGGACCTCGGGATCGCCGAGATCGCGAGCGATGCCCTCGGCTCGGCGGGCCAGTTCGAGCGCCTCGGCGACGTCGACGAACAGCCAGTGCGCGGCGAGGTCCACCAGCAGCTGGGCGCGGGCCGCCGCGGCGTCGTCGCCGAGGGCGGCCAGGGCGGCTTCGGTGACCGCGCGTGCCTGCAGGTTGGGGTCGACGAAGCCGACGGCGCCGAACTGTGGGATGGCGGTGGCGGCGCGAACGAGGGCGTCGGTGTCGCCCTGGTCGCTCGCCCGCTCGGCGGCGTCGAGCAGCATCGGCAGCCCCCGTGGGTCGCCGCGGTGGTGCAACGCGGCGCCGGCGCGGATCGTCAGGTCGAGCACCTTGCCGGGATCCGGTGGATCGAGGGTGCGCGCCGCATCGAGGGCGCGCCGGTAGTGGGCGACGGCCTCGTCGTAGGCGTAGGCCTGCTCGTCGCGGCGCGCGGCCTGCCGAGAGAGCGCCACCGCCAGCTCGGCGTCGCCCACCGGCAGGGCCAGGCAGGCGTGGCGGGCACGCTCGGCGGCCAGCCGCTCGTCGTCGGGCCGGGTGGCGAGCGCGGCGGCAGCCCGGGCGTGCAGCTCGAGCCGGCGGCGCACCGGCATCGCCCGGTAGCGGTAGGAGCGGAACAGGGCGTGGACGAAGGCGAACGCCGCTGCCCGGGGAGGGTTCGCCTGGACGAGTCCTGCCTCCTCGGCCGTCTCCAGCGACTCGAGCACGGTGAGCAGCGGCGCGCCATGGGCGGCCGCCAGCAGGTCGGCGTCGAACTCGGCACCGAAGACGGCAGCCTGGTCGAGCACGGCGCGGACCTCGTCGTCGAGGAGCTGGTCGCGCTGGTACAGCCAGATCGGCAAGGTGCCGTGACGGACGTCGGAGATGAGGTGCGTGACGAGCAGCGGGTTGCCACGTGTCTCGGCGAGGATCAGCTCGGCCTCGGCTGCCCGGCCGGCGCCGACGACCTCGGCGACCTCGTCACGGTCGAGCCCGCGCAGGGTGATGCGGCTGACCGTCGGGGCGCGATCGAGGTCGGCGAGCATCCTTGCCAGATCGGCGTCGAGATCCGGCTTGGTGTCACGGGCGGTGGCGAGGATCAGCAGCGGCACCCGACCCGCCCGGCGGACGAGATGACGCAGCACGTCCCGCGTGGTCGACGTCGACCAGTGGAGGTCCTCGATCACGAGGAGCAACGGGCTCGAGGTCGCTGACGTGACGAGCCAGTCGCGGATGCCGTCGACCACGGCATCGCCGGAAGCAGTGCGGCCCGGCAACTCGTCGTCGGCGATCGCTTGGAGGAACGGACCGTACGGCTCGTCGACGTCCTCGTGGCACGCCCCGAGCAACACACGCCCGCCCCCGTCGTGGACCTCGACGGCCAGCTCGGACACGAGGCGGCTCTTGCCGATCCCGGCCTCGCCCGTGACGACGACCAGCAGTGTGTGACCGGTCACGGCGAGGCCCCATCGCTCGCGGAGCCGATCGCGCTCGGCGGCGCGCCCGACGAACGTGTGCGCATCTGCGAGCAGCTCGAGGGTGGGCGGTAGCGGGAGCCCGGCATCGGCGCTCGGCTGCTCGGGGACCTGGCGGCGAGCGAGCTCTCGCCGGTGGGTCACCCCGAGCTTGCGCAGCAACGACGAGACGTGGGTCTCCACGGTGCGTTGGGAGATGTACAGGCGGGCGGCGATCTCGGCGTTGGTCAGGTGCTCACCGAGCAGTCGCAGCACCTCCGCCTCGCGCGGCGTGACCGCCTGTTCGACCATGCTCGTCGTCAGATCAGCCGGCGCTCGTTGGCCCAGGCGGTGAGCTGGTGGCGGTTGGAGAGCTGCAACTTTCGCAGCACCGCCGACACGTGCGACTCGATCGTCTTCACCGAGAGGTGCAACCGGCTGGCGACCTCCTTGTAGGCGTACCCGCGGGCGATCAGGCGGAGGACTTCCTGCTCGCGGGCCGTGAGGTGGTCGAGCTCCGGGTCGGTCGGCACCGGCCCCTCGCCGGCGAACGTGTCCAGCACGAACCCGGCGAGGCGCGGTGAGAACACGGCGTCGCCGTCGTGCACCCGCTCGACGGCGTCCGTGAGCTCGTCCGCCCCGATCGTCTTGGTCACGTACCCGCGGGCACCGGCGCGCACGACCGCGATCACGTCCTCGGCCGAGTCGGACACCGACAGGGCGAGGAACCTCGGCGGCGCCGGGTCGTCACGAACCGACGAGATCACTCGCTGGCCGCCCCCGCCCGGCAGGTGCACGTCGAGCAGGACCACGTCCGGCGCCGTCGCGCGGATCACGGCGATCGCCTCGTCGACATCGGCTGCCTCGCCGACGATCTCCACGCGCTCGGCGGCGGACAGCTCGGTGCGCACGCCCGCGCGGAACAGCGCGTGGTCGTCGACGAGCACGACCCGGACGGTCATGCCCGCCTCCTCGGCACGCGCAGCTCGACCTCCGTGCCGTTGCCCGGCGACGACGTCAGCACGGCGGTGCCGCCGGCGCGCTGGATGCGCCCGACGATCGACTCGCTGATGCCCCGGCGATCCTCGCCGACCGTTGCGGGGACGAACCCGCGCCCGGTGTCGCGCACGAAGCCGGTGAGCTCGGCGTCGTCCGCCTCCACGAACACGTCGACGCGATCGACGTCGGCATGCCGGGCGGCGTTGACCACCGCCTCGCGCACCGCGGCAACGAGGGCGCGCGAGGCGTCGTCGAGGGGCTGGTCGCCGACGACGACCGCCTCCACGCGGACGTCGTGGTCGGCTTCGATGTCGACGGCCAGGGCGTCGATCGCCGCGTGCAGTGACGTCGGTTCGCCGTCGCGCGTCGTCCCGTACAACCATGACCGCAGCTCGCGCTCCTGGCGCCTGGCGATGTTCGTCATGCGGCGCGGGTCGCCGGTGCGTTGCATCAGGACCAGGGATTGCAGCACGGAGTCGTGGAGGTGGGCGGCGACGATCGCCCGCTCGTCTTCGCGGATGCGCGCCGCCCGCTCGTCGTCGAGCCGGCGCAGCAGGCGGCCGAGCGCCGGCGCACCGAAGATGGCCAGCCCACCCACGACGACGGCGATGGCGCTCGCCGACGCACCGAGGTTGCCCAGCCCGCCCGTGCGGCTGGCCAGCGAGACGACGCCGGCGACGAGCAGCAGCGACCCGGCGACGACCTGCAGGGCGCGCGTGGTGCGCCCGGCGATGGTGGGCGTGCTGGCGCCCATCGACCACACCACGGAGATCCCCACGGCGATCGCCGCAGCGGGCAGCATGATCCCGTCGCCCGGCCACAGGCCGATGGCCCGGCAGGCGACGAGCACGGCACCGGTCGCGCAGCCGATGGACAGCTCGCGCCGCCAGCGGTCGGACGCGGCAAGTCGCGGTGGCGTGCCTGGACCACCAACGGGTTCGGTCGAGGTGACGGCGGCGAGCCCGTAGAGCACGGCCCCGAGGCCACCGGCCAGCGTCAGCAGTCCCACCGCGGCACGGACGACCGTCGGCTCGACGCGCCAGCGGTCGGCCCAACCGCTGGCGACCCCGGCGACGACCCGGTCGGACCCGCGCGGGACGCGCAACCCCTCCAGCGCGCGCATCACCTGGGAATCGTCGCGCATGGGAGCCGCGGAGGCATCAGGGATCGTTCAGGGTGATCCCCGATGGTGCCGCGACCGCCGCATCCGTACCGTCGGAGGCGTGGACCTCGCACCGCCCCCGGCCGACAGCGCGCCGGTGCTCGACCCGCCGCCGTCCGAGCTGCGCCCCCCGCAGCCCGTGTTCGGCGGTGTCGCCGCGCTGCTCGCCGGCCGTCTCGCCATCGACGCCCTGTGGATCCGCATCGCCTTCGTCCTCCTGGCGCTCGTCGGCGGCGTCGGCGTGCTCGTGTACGGGGCGATGTGGCTCGCCCTCGTCGTCGGCCAGGCGCCGGGCAAGCGGTGGGCTCGCGTCACCGGCGGGGCGCTGCTCGTGTTCGGCCTGCCGCTCATCCTGACCAACGGGTTCTCCTTCTTCGACGGTCCGGCAGCCGTGCTCGCCCTGCTCGCCGGCCTGGCCGTGGCGCTGTGGCAACCGAGGGCGACGACGTCGATGCCCATGCCCGCCACGGCACCGGTGGAGGTCGCGGTACCGGCACCCGTGGCGCGTCCCGAGCGGCCGGCTCGGCCGCCGTCGATCCTCGGGCGTCTCACGCTCGGGATCGCTGTGCTCGTTGCGGCGGTCGGAGCGCTGATCGACCAGGCCAACGGTGGACGCCTGCACCCGGAGCAGTGGCTCGGCGCGGCAGCGGTCGTGTGCGGCGTCGGACTCGTCGCCGGAGCGTTCGCCGGCCGCGCCCTGTGGCTGGCGGTCCCGGCCGTGCTGTTCGCCGGCACCGGCTTCGTCGCCGGCGAGGCGGCCCGCATCGGCGTCCATCCGACGGCCGTGTTCGGTGACGAGTTCATGTTCGTCGGCAACGCAGATCCGGGTGGCGTGACCCAGCGCGAGCACGTCGCTGTCGGCCGGGTCGAGGTCGCCATCGATGGCGCGCCGCTGTCGCCCGTGGCCATCGACGCCCGCGTCGGCATCGGCGAGATCGACGTGCGAGTCGCCGGCGACGTCACCGTGGAGGTGCGCGCCGAGGTCGATCACGGCACGGTCGACGTCGACGGAGTGCGGCGGGGCGACGGCACCTTCTCGATCGGTCCCGAGGGCGCGCCGGACGTCGTCGTCACAGCGATCATCGGGCGGGGTGATCTGGAGATCGATCGGTACGACCCCGACGTCGAGCGTCCGACGATCCCCGTGCCCCCGGGTCCTCCGAACCTGCGGCCGCTCCCGGAAGATTGATCGCGATGCAACGACACCGATTCGATCCAATTTCGGCCGTCCTCGGCGTGCTCGCCGTGGTGCTCGGTCTGCTCGTGCTCACCGGCGAGCTCGCCGCCTTCGACAGCGACGGCGTCTGGTGGATCGCCGTCGCCGGGGTGATCGTCGGCCTCGCCATCATTCCCTGGCGCGGCCGCGACGAGCGAGCGGACTGACGTCGCCACACTCGGCGGTCGTAACGTGACCGCCGGTGTCGTCGGTGATGCAGTCGGCGGGGTACCGCCGGCTGTTCATCAGCGCCGCGGCGGTGATCTTCGGCGTGATGGGCCAGGCCGTCGCGCGCGGATGGCTGGCGCGCGACCTGACCGGCAGCAACACCGGCCTCGGCGGTGTGATGCTGGCGTTCGGGTTCGCCATGCTCCTGGCAACTCCTGCGGGTGGCGTGGCCGCCGATCGCTTCCCGAAGCGCAGCGTGCTCCTCGTCGCCGTCTCCATCCTCGTCGTGTCGTCGCTCTTCGTCGGCCTCGCCGTCGTCACCGACGTCATCGCCTACTGGATGCTCCTGGTCGCCAGCGCGTTGCAGGCGGCGGCGTTCGCCCTCTACCTCCCGGCGCGCATCGCCCTCATCGCCGAGGTCGTCGAGCACGACCAGATCGGCGAGGCCGTGGTGCTCAGCCAGACGGCACAGGAGGCGATGCGCGTCGTCGCCCCCGCCCTCGCCGGTGTGCTCATCGGGTTGTCGTGGTTCGGTGTCGGTGGCGTCTTCCTGCTCGCCGCCGGCACGAGCACGCTGGGCGCCGTCGTGCTGTTCGGGCTGCCCCCGGGTTCTCCCCGCTCGACGCCACCCCGATCGCCGCTGGCCGAGATGGTCGACGCCTTCCAGTACGTCCGCTCCCGGCGCGGCCTCGGGCTGGTGGCCTTGACGACGATCGGCGTCGTCGTCGTCGGGTTCCCGTACCTGACGTTCCTGCCGACGCTCGCCGACGAGCGCTACGGCGTGGGCGCCGGCGGCTATGGCGTGATGGCGGGCGTCGCCGGGCTCGGTGCCGTCAGCGCCGGCGTCATCGTGCCGCGCACCAACTGGATCGTGCAGCGCCCGTGGCGCACCATCGGCGCCGCCGGGACGGCGCTCGGCGTGTCGCTCGTCGCCCTCGCCGCCGCCGAGTGGTTCTGGACCGCCCTCGTCGCCCTCGCCGCCGTCGGTGCGGCCGGGCTGGTCTTCCAGACCACGACGCAGTCGCTCATGCTCAGCCTGTCCGATGTCGACTACCACGGGCGGATGCAGAGCATGGTCGTGCTCGGCTTCAGCGGCTTCGGCCTCGCCGCCCTCCCCCTCGGCCTGCTCGCCGACGCCATCACGCTGGAGGTCACCCTGGCGCTCATGGGCCTGACCGTCCTCGCCGTCACCGCCACCTTCGCCATCCGCCGCCGCCACCACCGCCGCCAACTCGTCGCCGTCGAACTGGCCTGACAACTGGGCGGGATTCGTATCTGGGCGGGATCGTCTCGGAATCCGGGACGAATCACGCCCAGATGGCGGTTGCTACGTCGTCCAGTCGACGCCGGTGAGCGTGACGACCCAGTGCTCGGCGATGCGGCCGTCGACGATGCGCTGGAGCAGCACCCAGGTCACCAGCGAGCGCTCCCCGGTCTCGCGGTTGATGCCGCGGCTGGTCGCTCTCGTCCACACGTGGTCGCCGTCGACGGTGCGGTGGTCGATGGTGGTCTCGACGCGAGACAGCACGCGCTGGAACTCGGCGAGGCGGCCCTTGTAGGCGGCGCGGCTGGCCGTCTCATTGCCGGTGCCGGTGTGGCGGATGAACGGATCGGTGAACAGCTCGTCGACGGCGTCGAGGCGACCGTCGCGCCAGATCTCGTCCCACCAGCGTTGGCTGACCGTCAGCGGTGACGTGGCGTCGCTCGCCTCCACGCCGCCGAGTCTGCCAGGCTCGCCACATGACGTCGGACATCACGGGCACGGGGATCTGGAGCAGCGCGCTGCGCTACGGCGACGCCGCCGAGGCGGCTGCCGCGGCGACCGAGCTGGAGGAGCTCGGTTATTCGGTGCTGTGGGTGCCCGACGTCGGCGGTGACGTGTTCGAGGCCGTCGGCCGGCTCCTCGGCGCGACGACCACGACGACCGTGGCCACCGGCATCCTCAACCTCTGGATGCACACGCCCGAGGAGACGGCCGCTCGTCACGCCGAGCTGACGGACCAGCACGGCGATCGCTTCCTCGTCGGCATCGGGGTCAGCCACGGCGCGTTCATCGACCGCGTGCGAGAGCCCGGCGCATACCAGCGCCCGCTGGCGAAGATGTCGGCGTTCCTCGACGGTCTCGACGCCGCCGATCCGCCGCTCGCCGCAGACGACAGGATGCTCGCCGCGCTCGGACCCAAGATGCTCGACCTCGCCCGCACGCGCACCGCCGGCACGCACCCCTACCTCGTCACCCCCGAGCACACTCGGGTCGCCCGCGAGGCGGTCGGCGCGGACCGGCTGGTGGCGTCCGAGCAGGGTGTCGTGCTGGACACCGATCCCGACCGAGCTCGGGCAACGGCTCGCCTCCACCTCGCCACGTACCTCGGCCTGCCCAACTACGCCAACAACTGGCGGCGGCTCGGCTACACCGACGACGACATCGCCGACGGCGGCAGCGACCGCCTCGTCGACGCGCTGGTCGTCTGGGGCGACGAGTCGACGATCGCCGCCAGGGTGCAGGAGCACCGCGATGCCGGTGCCGACCACGTCTGCGTGCAGGTGCTCACCGACGATCCACGCGGCTTCCCCCGCGACCAGTGGCGGGCCCTCGCCCCGGCGTTGACCCAGTGAGCTACGACTTCGATCGCTTCCTGCGCTACGACGAGCTGACGGCCTGGCTGCACGACCTCGCCGGAGCCAATCCCGGTCTTGTCACGGTCGAGTCGTACGGCCACAGTCACGAGGGTCGCGACCTCTGGCTGGTCACGGTCACCGACTCGGCGACGGGCCCCCACGACACCAAGCCGGCGCACTGGGTCGACGCCAGCATCCACGCCGTCGAGCTGACCGCCACGGTCGCCGCCTGTGCGCTGCTGCAACATCTCGTCGACGGCCACCGCTCGGACGACGAGAAGGTCGTCGCCGCGCTCGCCACGCGCACGTTCTACGTCGTGCCGCGCGTCAACCCGGACGGTGCCGAGTGGGCGCTGGCCGACCAGCCGCAGTTCCGCCGATCGAGCACGCGGCCGTGGCCGTGGGGCGACACCAACCGCTGGCCCGGCGCGCACACCGAGGACGTCGACGGCGACGGCCGCGTGCTGCAGATGCGCATCGCCGACCGCGACGGGGCGTGGATCGCCGCACCCCGAGGACGAGCGGCTGCTCGTGCCGATTCCCCCGGACGGCGCACCCCCAGGTGCGGTGCGCTACCGCCTCCTCCACGAGGGGACGATCACCGACCACGACGGGTTCACCGTGCCGACGCCACGCCCGCCCGAAGGGCTCGACCTCAACCGCAACTTCCCGGCCGGCTGGGCGACGCAGGTCCTCGGCGCGGGTGACCACCCGCTGTCGGAGCCGGAGATCGACGCCCTCGTGCGGGCGATCGTCGCCCGGCCCAACGTCTGCGGCTACAACGCCTTCCACACGAGCGGCGGCGTGCTGCTGCGACCCTCCTCGACCCAGCCGGACTCGACGCTGCCGCCCATCGACGTGTGGACGTGGAAGCAGCTCGGCGAGATCGGCACGCGCCTCACCGGCTACCCGGTGCACTCCGTGTTCGAGGACTTCACGTTCGACAAGGCGGTGACGATGAGCGGCGCCGCCGACGACTGGGCGTACGAGCACCTCGGCGTGTTCGCGTGGACGACGGAGTTCTGGGACGTCGTCGAGGCGGCGACCGGGACGAAGCAGGGGACCGACGCCTGGTACGTCGGACCCAGCGACGCCGAGGCGCTCGCCGTGCTGCGCTGGGCCGACGAGCACGCCCCCGACGAGTACGTGCCGTGGTACCCGTTCGAGCACCCGCAGCTCGGGCCGGTCGAGCTGGGCGGGTGGCCGTACCTCGGGATCTGGACCAACCCGCCGGCATCGAGGCTGAAGGCGGAGGTGGTGCGCCACGCCGAGTTCGCCGTCGCCCAGGCGATGGCCGCGCCGTGCCTCGAGATCGTGCACACGCGCGCCGTCGATCTCGGCGGCGGCGCCTGGCGCGTGGAGGCCGGCGTGGCCAACACCGGCTGGCTGCCGACCACCATCTCGGCGCGAGCGGCCAAGGCCGATCTGGTGCGACCGATCGTCGCCGAGCTCACCGGCGACGGCGTGACGGTCGTCGGCGGTCCGGCGCGGGTGCGGCTGGGCCAGCTCGCCGGGCGATCGGCGATGCGCTTCAACCACGGGCGCGACGGCACGCCGGACCGTGTGCTGGCGAGCTGGGTCGTCCAGGCCGGGCCGGCGACGACCGTCACGGTCACCGCCCGCCACGACCGTGCCGGGGCGACGTCGGCCGAGGTCCGCCTCACCGCCGCCGGCAATACCTGACTTTCCAGATCAACTTTTCCGAGAATGGCGGCTACGATCGCCGCCGTGCCTGCTGCACCCACCGCCACCGCCCGGTTGGAGGACGAAGCGATCACCGTGCTCCGCGAGGTGGTCGCCGAGTGCGAGCGGCCGGTCCTGCTGTTCTCCGGCGGCAAGGACTCCGTCGTCCTGCTGCACCTCGCACGGCGGGCCTTCTGGCCAGCACGCGTCCCGTTCCCCGTGATGCACGTCGACACCGGCCACAACTTCGACGAGGTCGTCGAGTTCCGCGACCGCACCGTCACCGAGCTCGGCGTCGAGCTGGTCGTCGCCTCGGTGCAGCAGTCCATCGACGAGGGCCGCGTGCGCGACGAGCCGGGAGGGTCGCGGAACCCGCTGCAGACCGTCACCCTGCTCGACGCCATCGCCGAGCACCGCTTCGACGCCGTCTTCGGCGGGGCCCGGCGCGACGAGGAACGGGCCAGGGCCAAGGAGCGCGTCGTCTCGCACCGCGACGAGTTCGGCCAGTGGGACCCCAAGCGCCAGCGCCCCGAGCTGTGGGGCCTGTACAACACGCGCCATCGCCGCGGCGAGCACCTGCGCGTGTTCCCGCTGTCCAACTGGACCGAGCTCGACGTGTGGCGGTTCGTCGCCGAGCGTGACGTCGAGCTGCCGTCGCTGTACTTCGCCCACCGCCGCCAGGTGTTCCGCCGTGACGGGATGCTGATGGCCGTCGACCGCCACGTGCCGATGGCCGATGACGAGGTGCCGTTCGAGGCGCAGGTGCGCTTCCGCACGATCGGCGACGCCACGTGCACGGCTGCCGTCGAGTCGTCCGCCGCCACCGTCGAGGACATCCTCGCCGAGACGGCCGCGGCGCGGGTGACCGAGCGTGGCGCGACGCGTGCGGACGACCGCATCTCCGAGGCCGGCATGGAAGACCGCAAGCGCCAGGGATATTTCTGAGATGACGGTCATGGCGTTCCCCGGCCACGCAGGCCGTTGCTGGCCGCTTCCTCGCTGGCGCTCGGTCGCTCGCATCGGAGAGACCATCCGATGACGGTGACGGCCACGGACACGGGCTGGGTGCCGACGGCGTCGCCCCTGCGTCGACCGCTGCGCTTCGCCACGGTCGGCAGCGTCGACGACGGCAAGTCGACGCTGATCGGGCGTCTGCTGCACGACTCCAAGTCGATCTTCGAGGACCAGCTCGAGCACGTCGAGGCGGTCAGCCGCCGCCGCGGCACCGACTACGTCGACCTCGCCCTGCTGACCGACGGCCTGCGCGCCGAGCGCGAGCAGGGCATCACCATCGACGTCGCCTACCGCTACTTCTCCACTCCGGCGCGCGACTTCGTCATCGCCGACTGCCCCGGCCACGCCCAGTACACGCGCAACGCCATCACCGGCGCGTCGACCGCCGACGTGGCGATCGTGCTCGTCGACGCCCGCCACGGCGTCGTCGAGCAGACCCGCCGGCACACCGTGTTGATGTCGCTGCTGCGGGTGCCCCACGTCGTCGTCGCCGTCAACAAGATGGACCTCGTCGGCCACGACGGGGCGCGCTTCGATGCCATCAGCGCCGAGTTCGCCGAGCTGGCCGCAGCCCTCGACATCGCCGAGGTGACGGCGATCCCGGTGTCCGCCCTCGCCGGCGACAACGTCGTCGATCCCTCGTCGTCGATGCCGTGGTACGACGGCCCGACGCTGCTCGGGCACCTCGAGACGGTCGACCCCGTGGTGCCGACCGACGCGCTCGGGGCGCGGTTTCCGGTGCAGTACGTCATCCGCCCCCAGCGCGTCGAGCACCGCGACTACCGCGGCTATGCCGGCACCGTCGCGGCGGGCGCTGTTGCGCCCCGGCGACGACGTCGTGCTGCTGCCGTCCGGATTGATGTCGCGCATCGAGCGCATCGACACGGCCGATGGCCCGGTCGACGAGGCACGACCGACGATGGCCGTCACGGTCGTGCTCGCCGACGACATCGACGTCTCGCGCGGCGACATGATCTGCGCCCCACTCGATCGCCCCGCCGTGACCCAGGATCTCGACGCCCGGCTGGCGTGGATGGACGCCGAGGCGCCGCTCGCCGTGCGCCGGCCGTACATCCTCAAGCACACGACGCGTTCCGTTCGGGCGATGGTCACCGAGCTGCACCACCGCGTCGACGTCGGCACGCTCGGCATCGACACCTCCGCCGATCGCCTCGAGCTCAACGAGATCGGCCGCGTGACCCTGCGCACCACCGAGCCGCTGTTCGTCGACGACTACCGCGGCAACCGCGCCACCGGCAGCTTCGTCCTCATCGACGAGACCACCCACCAGACCGCCGCCGCCGGGATGATCGCCCTCCCCTGACGATCGCCGGGCACCACTAACGTCAGCACCTTGATCTTCCACGAGGCGACGGGGTCGGGGCCGGTGGTGCTGTTCACCCACGGGTTCGGGGCGTCGTCGCACATGTGGGGGGCCACGGTCGACGACCTCTCGACCGACCACACCACGTCGTGTGGGACATGCTCGGTCACGGCCGCAGCGACTCGCCGGAGGATCCCGCCGCCTACTCGGTCGCCTCATCGCTCGACGCCATGCTCGGCATCCTCGACGGCGTCAGCGCCGAGCGTGCCGCGCTCGTCGGCCACTCGCTCGGTGGCTACCTGTCGCTCGAGCTGGCGATCGCCCACCCCGACCGCGTGGCCGCCCTCGTGCTCGTCGACACCGGCCCCGGCTATCGCAGCGACCGCGGCCGCGACGAGTGGAACGAGATGGCCGAGCGCTACGCCAGCGACCTCGACGAGCGTGGGCTCGACGGGTTGCCGGGCAGCGATGAGCTGACCGCCGACGTCCACTCCGATGCCGCCGGACTGGCGCGGTCCGCGCGCGGCGTGTTGAAGCAATCCGACGGGCACGTCATCGAAGCGCTGTCGAGCATCACCGTCCCGACGCTCGTCATCGTCGGCGAGCACGACACGCCGTTCATGGCCGGGTCGCAGTACATGGCCTCGAAGATCCCACGGGCGTCGCTCACCGTCATCGACGGTGCAGGTCACGCTCCGTCCGTGAGCCACCCGGCAGCGTTCAACGAGGCGCTGCGCTCGTTCCTGACCGGCGGGGCGTGACAGCGCCCGACGACGTCCGTGCCGAGCTGCGGGTGTGGCTCGCCGAACACTGGGATCCTGCGCTGGCACTCGTCGACTGGCGCCGCTCGCTCCTGCGAGCTGGCTGGGCGACTCCCACGTGGCCGGTCGAGTGGTTCGGCCGCGGCCTGCCGGGCTGGGCCGACGCCGTCGTCGCCGAGGAGCTCGCCGCGGCGGGCGCGGTGGGGCCGGCGATCGGCGTCGGCACCGGGCTGGCTGCACCGACGCTGCTCGCCCACGGCGGCGACGAGCTGAAGCGCCGGCTGCTGCCGCGGGCGATCACCGGCGAGGACACGTGGTGCCAGCTGTTCAGCGAGCCCGGCAGCGGCTCCGACCTCGCCGGCCTGACCACGCGGGCGACGCTCGACGGCGACGAGTGGGTGGTCGACGGGCAGAAGCTGTGGAGCACGAGCGCCCACCACGCCGACCTCGGCCTGCTCCTCGCCCGCACCGACTGGGACGTCCCCAAGCACCGCGGCATCACGTGCTTCGCCCTGCCGATGCTCCAGCCCGGCGTCGAGACCCGTCCGGTGCGGCAGATGAACGGTCACGCCTCGTTCAACGAGGTGTTCCTCACCGACGCGCGCGTGCCGGGCGACCACGTCGTCGGTGAACCGGGAGAGGGCTGGCGTGTGGCGATGACCACGCTCGCCCACGAGCGCGGCTTCGCCACGCTGCGCCGGCGGCGCTTCGACGTCACAGCTGGCCGGGCGGTCGCCGAGGCCGCCGCCGAGGCCGACGAGCACTTCGCCACGTACGCCTGGTATCCGCAGCGCGCCGGGCGCGCCGATCTCGTGATCGAGTCGGCGACAGCGAGCGGCCGTCGCGACGATGTGGTCGTGCACCAGCGCATCGCCGGACTCGTCGCCCTGCAGCGGGCGCACGACTGGACCGCGCGCCGTGCCCAAGCTGCCCGCGCCGCCGGGCGCGCGCCGGGCTCCGAGGGCTCGCTCGGCAAGCTGGCCGCCAGCGAGGTCGCCCGCCGCGCCGCCGCTGCCCACTCGTCGATCGCCGGCGCCGACGGCCTGCTCACCGGTCCCGACAGCCTGTTCGCAAGGCGTCGTCGCCGAGGTGCTCGTCAGCGTCCCGGCGCAGTCGATCGCCGGCGGTACCGACGAGATCCAGCACAACATCCTCGGCGAGAAGGTCCTCGGCCTGCCGCGCGAGCCGAGCGTCGATCGAGAGCTGCCGTTCCGGAGCATCCCCCGCTGAGATGGAACAGGTCAACGACACGATGGTGCGCCGTCCGCCGGCGCTGCTGGCGCCGTACGTCGACTCGATCATCGGCTACCGGATGCTCGGATACCACCCTGGCGAGCACGTCGGGATGCCGTCGCGCCACCTGACGTTCGTGATCAGCTTCGACGATCAGCTGGAGCTCTCCCTCCTGCCGGGCTCGCGCCGCCAGTTCTCCCGCTTCGACGCCCTGCTCGGCGGTCTGCACACCTCCCGCGTCGTCATCCGTCACGACGGCAAGCAGCACGGCATCATCCTCGCCGTCACGCCGGCCGGCGCACGGGCGCTGTTCGGTCTGCCGGCCGGCGCGCTGGCCTCGGATGTGGTGTCGCTCGACGTGCTGTGGGGACGTCTCGCCGGTGAGCTCCTCGACCGCCTCGACGCCGCGCCGGCATCATGGCGCACAGCGCTTCGCCGTCGTCGAGGGCGTGCTGCTGCGGGCGCTGACGGCCCGCGTCGAGATCCCCTCCGGCGCCAAGCCGGAGACCTCCGAGGCATGGCGGCGGCTCGAGCTGATGGCTGGCCGGGTCGACATCGGCGCCCTCGCCGCCGAGGTGGGATGGAGCCGGCGCCACCTCACCGAGCGCTTCACCGCCGAGTACGGCGTCGGGCCCAAGCAGCTCGCCCGCGTGCTCCGTTTCGAGCAGTCGAAGGCGATGCTCGTGCGACCCGGCCGCCGACGCTGGCGAGCATCGCCGCCGAGTGCGGCTACGCCGACCAGGCGCACATGGCGCGGGACTGGCGTGACATCGCCGGTTCCAGTCCGACGCAGTGGCTGGCTGACGAACAGCTCCCAATCGTCCAAGACGACGAACTGTCGCCGGGCGGATGATGGGCTCATGGATGCAACCGTGTGGCCCGTCCTCAACTACCGCGACGCCCGAGCGGCGTCCGCCTTCCTCACCGAGGCGTTCGGCTTCGTCGAGACCCTCGTCGTCCCCGGCGAGTCCGACGACGTCGTCGTCCACGGCGAGCTGCGCTGGCCGGAGGGTGGCGGGGTGATGTTCGGGACGGCCGGTCGCGACGACAGCGAGTTCTCCCGGCTGCCGACGAGCTGCGCGTCCGTGTACGTCGTGACGGCCGATCCGCGTGGCGTGCACGACCGGGCGGTCGCCGCTGGGGCGAAGATCATCCGCGAGCTGCGCGACGAGGACTACGGCTCGACCGGATTCAGCGCCGTCGATCCCGAGGACAACATCTGGAGCTTCGGCACGTACAAGGGCGAGTGACCGCGGCTCCGCCGCCTACGACTCGGGCAGGTGCGGCTCGGGGTCGAGGTCGTCCGGCACGGTGTCGAGGTGGGCGGTGTCGTTGAACCGCCGGAGGATCCAGCGCCCGCCGAAGGCGACGATCTGGGAGATCGACGCGTTGTCGCAACCGAGGAAGGCGAACGGCCTGTTGGTGTCAGCCACCTGGGCGAGGATCTCGGCGATCACGCCGCCGTGGCTGAACACGGCGACGCGCTCGTCCGGGTGAGCGGCGACGATCCGCTCGAGCGCCGCGCTGGTGCGTTCGCGCAGCGATTCGGCGGACTCGGCGCCGGGGATGACGTCCCACCGCTGCTCGATGAGCATCTGTGTCGCCAGCGGGTGGCCCTCGGCGACGCGCTGGCGGTACACCTCGCCCTCCCACTCGCCGAGGTGCACCTCGCGCAGGTCGGGCTCGACCCGCGGCTCGATGCCGAGGCGGGCGGCGAGCGGCGCGGCGGTCTGCACGGTGCGCCGCAGCGTGGTCACGTAGATGGCGTCGATGGCATGACCGGCGAGGCGATCGGCGAGCAGCTCGGCCTGCCGCTCGCCCTCCGGCGCCAGCGCCGGATCGCCGTGCCCGTCGACGCGCGGGAACGGACGGCCAGGGATCATCGGCTCGGACTCGCCGTGGCGCACGAGCAGCAGCTCGGTGGAACCGGGCGGCCGGCGGAAGCGTGTCTGCCGGTACTCCGTCATTGCGTTCCCCGGCCACGCAGGCCGTTGGTAGCCGCTCCCTCGCTGGCGCTCGGTCGCTCGCATCGCGAGAGATGCTTGCCACGCAGTCACGGCGGGCGACGCTAACGCCCGGCCCTACATTGGCGCCGGATGACGGACGATCTGCTCGCTGCCGCGCTCGCCGTGCAGGCCAACGCCCACGCCCCGTACTCGGGCTTCCGCGTTGGTGCCGCCGTGCGCACGGCGTCGGGGCGGATCTTCGCCGGGTGCAACGTGGAGAACGCCTCGTTCCCGGAGGGCATCTGCGCCGAAGCGGCGGCGATCGGGGCGATGGTGTCGGCGGGGGAGCGGGAGATCGCCGAGGTCCTCACCGTCGCCGACGGCGACGACCTGACGACGTGCTGCGGCGGCTGCCGCCAGCGCCTGCGGGAGTTCGCCGCCGGCACGACGCTGGTCCACGCCGCCGGACCCGACGGCGTCCGCCAGACCTTCACCCTGGCCGAGCTCCTCCCCGCCTCCTTCGGCCCCGAGAACCTCCACCGCTGAAGAATTCTCAAGCGTTTTCAGGTGCCATCGTGGCACTTCCAAGGAAGTTCATGCCCGCCATCGAGCGACTTCTTCGGAAGATTCGGTGCCATCCGTGGCACCTGAACGCTTGAGCTCGGCAAACTTGAGCGGTTCCGACTCAAGTTTCGTGGGTCGAGGGTTGCCAGGCGGGCTGGAGCGACCTAGCCTGGACGGCGATTCGCAACCCCGCGCAACCAGGAGAGATCCCCCATGCCCAAGGCCGTCGGCATCGACCTCGGTACCACCAACTCCGTCGTGTCCGTCCTCGAAGGCGGCGATCCCGTCGTCATCCCCAACGCCGAGGGCTCGCGGACGACGCCCTCCGTCGTCGCCTTCTCCAAGAGCGGCGAGGTGCTGGTCGGTGAGGTCGCCAAGCGCCAGGCCATCACCAACCCCGACCGCACGTTCCGCTCGATCAAGCGGCACATGGGCGAGGGCTGGAAGAGCGACGACGTCGACGGCAAGCGCTACACGCCGCAGGAGATCTCGGCGCGCATCTTGATGAAGCTCAAGCGTGACGCCGAGAGCTACCTCGGCGACACCGTCTCCCAGGCCGTGATCACCGTGCCGGCGTACTTCGACGACGCCCAGCGCACGGCGACCAAGGAGGCCGGGCAGGTCGCCGGCCTCGAAGTGCTGCGGATCATCAACGAGCCGACCGCGGCCGCCCTCGCCTACGGCCTCGACAAGGAGGCCCAGGACGAGACCGTGCTCGTGTTCGACCTCGGCGGCGGCACGTTCGACGTGTCCGTGCTGGAGATCGGCGACGGCGTGTTCGAGGTCAAGTCGACCCACGGCGACACCCACCTCGGCGGCGACGACTGGGACCAGCGCGTCATCGACTGGCTGGTCCAGCAGTTCAAGTCCGCCCACGGCGTCGACCTTTCGACCGACCGCATGGCTGCCCAGCGCCTCAAGGAGGCCGCCGAGAAGGCCAAGATCGAGCTCAGCCAGGTCCAGCAGACGCAGATCAACCTGCCGTTCATCACGGCCACTGCCGACGGCCCGCTGCACCTCGACGAGTCGCTCAGCCGCGCCAAGTTCCAGGAGATGACGGCCGATCTCATCGAGCGCTGCCGCATCCCGTTCGAGCAGGCGCTGAAGGACGCCGGCATCGCCAAGGGCGACCTCCACCACGTCATCCTCGTCGGCGGGGCCACCCGCATGCCGGCCGTGCAGGAGCTCGTCGTCAACCTCACCGGCAACGAGCCGAACAAGTCGGTCAACCCCGACGAGGTCGTCGCCGTCGGCGCGGCCGTCCAGGCCGGCGTGCTGCGCGGTGACGTCAAGGACGTCCTGCTGCTCGACGTCACCCCGCTCAGCCTCGGCATCGAGACCAAGGGCGGCGTGATGACCCGCCTGATCGAGCGCAACACGACCATCCCGACGCGCCGCACCGAGGTGTTCACCACCGCCGAGGACATGCAGCCGTCGGTGGAGATCCACGTCCTGCAGGGCGAGCGGGAGATGGCCAACTACAACAAGACGCTCGGCAAGTTCCAGCTCGTCGACCTGCCGCCGGCGCCGCGCGGCGTGCCGCAGATCGAGGTCACGTTCGACATCGACGCCAACGGCATCGTCCACGTCTCGGCGAAGGACCGGGCGACGAACAAGGAGCAGTCGATGACGATCACCGGGCAGTCCTCGCTCGACAAGAACGTCATCGACCAGATGGTCAAGGACGCCGAGGCCCACGCCGAGGAGGACCGCCAGCGCCGCGAGGAGGCCGAGGCCCGCAACAACGCCGACTCGCTCGTGTACCAGACCGAGAAGGTGCTGCGCGAGCAGGGCGACAACGTGCCCGCCGAGGAGAAGGCCGCCGTCGAGGGACCGCTCGCCGACCTCAAGAAGGCGCTCGAGGGCAACGACACGGCCGCCATCAAGTCGGCCAGCGAGACGCTGATGTCGGCGAGCCAGGCGTTCAGCCAGAAGCTCTACGAGGCGGCGGCGCGTGACGCCAACGCCGCCGGCACGTCGGCGTCGGGTCAATCGGAGTCGGCGGGGCCGGCGGACGACGAGATCGTCGATGCCGAGATCGTCGATGAGGGCGAGGACAAGGCGGCATCGTGAGTGTCGACGACGCGATCCCCGACTCCTCGGCGGGTCCTGTCGCCGACACAGATCCTCCCACCGCCTCCGGCGGCGGGCCCCTCCGTCCTTCGGCGCCACCCACCGAGGAGCCTGATCTCTCGGATGACACCGAGGTCTCTTCCCCCTTGGAGGAGGAGGATCAAGGGGCTGACGCGCTTGGCTCCCTCGTGGAAGACGAGATCCAAGAGCTCGTTTCGCAACGTGACTCGTACCGAGATGTGGCCCAGCGGGTGCAGGCGGACTTCGAGAACTACCGCAAGCGCGTGCAGGCGCAGATCCGCGACGAGGCCGATCGCGCCTCGTCGCGGCTCGCCGAGGCGCTGCTGCCCGTGCTCGACGCCACCGAGGCGGCGTACCTCCGCCATCCCGACGAGGTCGGGCCGTTGCTCAACGTGTTGCTGAGCGAGCTGCGCAAGCAGGGCCTGGAGACCCTGGACCTGCAGGACGAGCCGTTCGACCCGAACGTCGCCGAGGCCGTCGCCCACGAGCAGGGCGATGGCGGCGACGTCGTCGTGGCCGAGGTGCTGCGCAGCGGGTACACCTGGAACGGGCGCACGTTGCGCCCGGCGATGGTCCGCACGCGGGACTGACGGAGTACCCACATGGCCGCCCAACGCGAGTGGTTCGAGCAGGACTACTACAAGACGCTGGGGGTCTCCGAGACGGCGACGGCGAAGGAGATCACCAAGGCCTATCGCAAGCTGGCGCGCGAGCTGCACCCCGACAAGAACCCCGGCAACGCCCAGGCCGAGGAGCGATTCAAAGCGGTGTCCGCGGCGTACGACGTGCTCGGTGACGAGACCAAGCGCGCCGAGTACGACGAGGTCCGCCGGCTCGGCCCGATGGGCGGCGGTGGCCCGGGCGGGTTCACGTTCAACATGGACGACGCCAACGCCAGCGGCCTCGGCGACCTCCTCGGCCAGATGTTCGGCCGCATGGGCGGGCGGGGCGGTGGTGGCGCCGGGTCGGGCGTCGGGCCACGTCGCGGCGCCGACGTGCAGGCCGAGCTGACGCTCGACTTCGTCGACGCCGCGCGGGGCATGGCCACCACGCTGCACCTGACGAGCGACGCCCAGTGTTCGACGTGCGCCGGCACCGGCGCGCGGCCGGGCACGACGCCGAAGCTGTGTCCGCAGTGCGGCGGCCGTGGCGTGATCGACGACAACCAGGGCCTGTTCTCGTTCTCCACTCCGTGTCGCCGGTGCGCCGGTGCGGGGACGGTGATCGAGGATCCCTGCCCGACGTGTCGCGGGAGCGGTATCGAGAAGCGGGCGCGCGACGTGCAGGCGCGCATCCCCGCCGGCGTGTCCGACGGCCAGACGATCCGCCTCAAGGGACGCGGCGCGCCCGGCCGCAACGGTGGTCCACCCGGCGATCTCCTCGTCGAGGTGCACGTCGCCCCGCACCCCCTGTTCGGTCGCAGCGGCAACGATCTGACCGTGCGCGTCCCGGTCGACTTCGCCGTCGCCGCCCTCGGTGCCGAGGTGTCCGTGCCGACGCTCGACGGTCCACCGGTCACGCTGCGCATCAAGCCGGGCACGCAGCCGGGGAGCCGGCACCGCGTCCGCGGACGCGGCATCGCCGGCAAGAAGGCCACGGGCGACCTGATCGTCACCGTCGACGTCGTCGTGCCGACCGCGCTGTCCGACGCTCAGCGCTCGGCGATCGAGCAACTCGCCGCGGCGAGCACCAAGGAGCCCGCGTCATGATCCGCCGTCACACCCAGGCCGTCTACGTCATCTCCGTGGCCGCCGAGCTGGCCGGCATGCACCCCCAGACGCTGCGCATCTACGAGCGGCGCGGCCTGGTTCGCCCGGCGCGCACGCAGGGCGGCAACCGCCGCTACAGCGATGAGGACATCGAGGTACTGCGCCGCATCAGTGAGCTCGCCGCCGACGGCATGAACCTCGAGGGCATCCGCCGGGTGATGGAACTGGAGGCGGAGAACCAGCGGCTCCGTCAGGAGCTCGAGGAGGTGCGCAAGGCGCGTCGCGCGGCGAGCCTCGTCCCGATCCGCCAGCCGCTCAACGTCTTCGGCGACCGCCCGGGCTGATCCCGTCGAGTACGTGGTGCCGGCCAGCGCCGCACCACGTACTCGAACGGCATCACGTACTCGACTGGATCGTGCGGTGGATCAGGGGGACGCCGGGGCGGTAGACGACGTGGGTGTAGCTGGGGGCGTCGAGGACGACGAGGTCGGCGCGTGAGCCGGGTCCGAGCCAGCCGACGTCGTCGCGGCGCAGCGCTCGGGCACCGCCGAGCGTCGACGCGCGCAGCGCCTCCACGGGCGTCATGTGCAGGTCGCGCACGGCGAGGGCGATGACGAACGACATCGACGTCGTGTAGCTCGACCCCGGGTTGCAGTTCGTCGCCAGCGCCACGGTCGCGCCCGCGTCGATGACGCGGCGAGCGTCGGGATACGGCTGGCGCGTCGAGAAGTCTGTCGCCGGGAGGAACGTGGCCACGGTGTCGCTCGCCGCCAATGCGGCGACGTCGTCGTCGGACAGGTACGTGCAGTGGTCCGCCGATGCGCACCCCAGCTCGACGGCGAGCTGCACGCCCGGACCGTGGCCGAGCTGGTTGGCGTGCAGGCGCATCCCGAGCCCGGCTGTCCGGCCGGCCAGCAGCACCTGACGGCACTGGTCTGCGTCGAACGCCCCGCGCTCGCAGAAGGCATCGATCCAGCGCACGTGTGGTGCGCAGGCGTCGAGCATCTCGCCGCAGACCAGCTCGACGTACTCGTCGGGATTCCAGCCGGGCGGTACGACGTGGGCGCCCAGGAACGTCGCCTCGGGGGTGAGCTCGGCTGCGAGCGCGGCGAGTCGAGCCTCGTCGGCGACCGTCCCGCCGTACCCGGTCTTCACCTCGATGGTCGTGATCCCGGCCCGCCGGGCCTCGGCCAGCCGCAGCTGCGCGGTGCGACGCAGCTCGTCGTCGCCGGCGGCCCGCGTCGCCTCGATCGTGGTGTTGATGCCGCCGGCCTCGTACGGCGTGCCCGCCATGCGCGCGGCGAACTCGGCACTGCGGTCACCGGCGAAGACGAGGTGGGTGTGGCTGTCGACGAAGCCGGGGATCACGCAACGGCCGTCGACGTCGACCCGCTCGTCGCATGGCGGAGCCGACCCGCGGCCGATGGCGACGACCACGCCGTCGTCGATCACGACGTGGGCGTCGTGCAACTCGCCGTGCTCGGTGTTCGTGACGAGCAACCCGATGCCGTCGATCGCCACGCTGGTCACGCCAGCACCGCGCCCAGTTCACGTTCGACGTCGATGGTGGCGTGGCGCCCATCGGCCACCACGACGCGCCCACCGATCACGACATGGTGGACGTCGGCAGCGGTCGCCGCGAACACGACGGTCGCCAGCGCATCATCGGGACCGGCACCTACCGTGCGCACCGAGTCGAGGCGGATGGTGGTCAGGTCAGCCGGCGCTCCCGGGGCGATGCGCCCCGCCTCCGGCCAGCCGAGGCTGGCGTGGCCGTTCGCCGTCGCCATCGTCAGCAGCGCAGCGACGTCGTGGTGCCCCCGCGTGCCCGTCGCCAGGCGCTCGTCGAGCTCGACCGCACGAGCTTCTTCCAGCATGTCGATGACGGCGTGCGAGTCGCTGCCGAGGGTGATCTCGGCACCGGCCGCGCGCAGGAGCGATGCGGAGGCGATGCCGTCGGCGAGGTCGCGCTCGGTGGTCGGGCACAGGCAGCACCAGCAGTGGTGCCCGCCGAGCAGCCCGACGTCGCGCCCGGTGACGTACACGGCGTGGACCGCGGTGAACGGCTGGTCGAGCACGCCGCTGTCCGCGAGTAGCTCTGTCGGGGTCCGGCCATGCTCGGCGGTGCACCACTCGTTCTCCGCCGGCTGCTCCGAGACATGCGCGTGCAGCACGCACCCGCGCTCGCCGGCCCAGCGAGCCACGGCGGCGATCGACCGCCGGTCCAGGGCGCGAACCGAGTGGACGGCTGCGCCGATCCGCACCCCGTCGCCGTCACGTAGCTCACCGGCCCGCGCCGCCCACGCCTCGACGTCGCCGTCGGAGAACCGCTCCTGTGTCTCGTCGAGCTCCACGCCCGGCCCGCCGCGCAGGTAGCTCGTGTCGAGCAACGTCATGCGCAGGCCTGCCTCGCCGGCGGCGGCGATCAGCGCGTCACCCATCGCGTTCGGCGAGTCGTAGCGCCGACCGCCGGGCGCGTGGTGCACGTAGTGGAACTCGCCGACCGTGCTGATCCCGGCCAGGGCCATCTCGGCGTACGTCGCTCGCGCCAGCCGGAAGTACGAGTCGGGATCGAGGCCTGCGGCGACGGCGTACATCTGCTCACGCCACGTCCAGAACGATCCAGCCCCGGCATGCGTGCGCCCGCGCAGCGCCCGGTGGAAGGCGTGGCTGTGGGCGTTGGCGAAGCCGGGGACGGTGAGCCCGGCGAGCCGGGTGGCTGTCCCGGCTGCTGCACCGACCTCGACCGTGGCGATGCGATCGCCGTCGACGGTGACGAGCACGTCGGACTCGGCGCGATCGCCGCCGAGCCAGGCGAGCTCGCAGTGGAAGCCCTGACTCACGCCGCCAGGCGTTCGACCAACGCCTTCTCGTCGGGGCCGAACCACGGCGGCGCGCCGGCGGCGGCGTTCTCGACCATCCGCTCGGGGCTGGTGGTGGCGGGGATCGACACGCTCGTCGCCGGATGGCTGAGCCCGTACTTGAGCAACGCCTGCGGCCACGAGGTCACGCCGAACTCCGCCAGCGGTGCCAGCTCCAGGGGCGACGGGCTGCGACCGACCAAGCCGCCGGCGGCGAACGGGCGCATCAGGATGACGCCGATCCCGAGCTCGGCGGCGAGCGGCAGGATGCGCCGCTCGAGCTCGCGTTCGCGCGGGTTGTACGGGACCTGCACGGCGCCGACGCGGCCGGTGCGCATCACGGCCTCCAGCTCGTCGAACGCCGACGCCTGCCAGTGCGTCGCGGCGACGATGTCGACCTCGCCCCGGTCGCGGCGGGCCTCGATCTGGTCGAGCCGTGTGCGCCAACCCACGAGGTTGTGCACCTGGAGGACCTCGATGTGCCCCCCGAAGAAGCGCAGCGAGGCGTCGATCTGGCGCTCCGCCTCGGTGTCGTCGGGTGTCCACACCTTCGTCGCCACGATCGCCTCGCCGCGGCGCCGGCCGAGCGTGGCCCCGAGGATGCGCTCGGCGTGCCCGTACATCGGTGAGGAGTCGACGAACGAGGCGCCGGCGTCGAGCGCGGCATCGGTGACCTGCTGACGTGCGTCGTCGACCTCGGGGACGTCGAACGTCTTCGATGTGCCCATGCCGATCACGGGGACCTCGATGCCGGCGAGCGGTCGATGCTCCATCACGATGCCGTCACGACCCGATCCGGTTGACGAACTCGGTGATCCGGGCGACGAAGGCGTCGCGGTGGTGACGCTCGAACTGCTCCCACGTCGTCAGCGTCGTGGTGTCGACCACGCGGTCGAGGATACAGCTTGCCGTCGAGGTGGTCGCACTCGTGCTGGAACGTCCCGGCGGTCAGCCCCCGCTTGACCTCGTCGTGCTCGGTGCCGTCGCGGTCGAGCCAGCGCACGCGGATGTTCACGTGGCGCATCACGTTGCCGCGCAGGTTGGGAACGGACAGGCAGCCCTCGTTGATCTCGACCAGCTCGTCGTCGAGCGGTTCGATCACCGGGTTGACGACGACGGTGAGCGGGATGGGTGGCTTGTACGGGTATCGCGGGTTGTGGTCGACCTCGATGACGGCGACACGCACGGGCTCGTGCACCTGGTTGGCTGCGATCCCGGCGCCGTTCGCATCGTGCATCGTGTCGATGAGGTCGTCGATGAGCCGCTGGATCTCGTCGCCCTGCAGCTCCTCGGGCGTGATCTCGCGGGCGCGCTGACGCAGGACGGGTGGCCGACCGTGGCGATCTTGCGGATCGTCATGCCGCTGCCCACAGCACGGGGAACAGGTGGTGGTCCATCGGCGCGCCTGCCGGCAGCTCGTCGGCGAGGCCGTCGAACGGTGGCGATGTGGTCCACGGTCGCGGGGCGTGGACGATGTCATCGCCGAGGAAGCGCAGTGACAGCACGCGCCGGCGGGTCGTGCCTGGCACGCCGCCCGCGGCGTGCAACGTGAGCATGTGGAAGAAGATGGCATCGCCGGGCTCGAGCTCCCAGCCGATGATCCGGAACTCGTCGGGCCGGCCGTCGACGTCGGGGAGCTCGGCGAGTGTGCCGTCCGGGAACCACTTCGCCTGATCGTCGAGGAACGACCGCGGCATGTACCACTCGCCACGGTGCGAGCCGGCGACGAACTGCAATGTCGACTCGTAGGACACGGGGTCGACGGGGAACCACATGCTGGCGTTCTGCCGACCGTCGATGTTGTAGTACGGCTGGTCCTGGTGCCACGGGGTGCGCTGGCGAGTGCCCGGCTCCTTCACCAGCACGTGGTCGTGGTACAGCCGGACCGTGCTGGCACCCATCAGACGCCCGGCGATGGCGGCGGCGCCGGACTCCCGGGCGAAGCGCTCGATCGCCGGCAGCCGCTGCCAGTTGCAGAAGTCCTCGACGAACGCGCCGTCGTCGCCGCTGCTCGCCCGCTTGGCGAGCGGCGAGAGGTCGTCGAGGTTGGCGTCGATCGCCGCCCGTGCCAGCTCGACGTACTCGTCGGAGATCGCGTCGCGCACGCAGACCGCCCCGTCGTGATGAAAGTCGCCCTCGATCACGCGGTCTCCGTCATCGGCAGGCGAACGCCGCGGTCGCGGGCGACGTCGAGGGCGATGTCGTAGCCGGCGTCGGCGTGGCGGATCACGCCCATCCCCGGATCGGTCGTCAACACGCGCTCCAGCTTGGCCGCAGCGAGGTCGGTGCCGTCGGCGACGGCGACCATCCCGGCGTGGATCGAGCGTCCGATGCCGACGCCACCGCCGTGGTGCAGCGACACCCACGTCGCACCCGACGCCGTGTTGACGAGTGCGTTGAGCAACGGCCAGTCGGCGATGGCATCGGAGCCGTCGGCCATCGCCTCGGTCTCGCGATACGGCGAGGCGACCGATCCCGAGTCGAGGTGGTCGCGGCCGATCACGATCGGCGCAGCAACGTCGCCGCGACGCACCAGCTCGTTGAACCGGGCACCGAGGCGCGCCCGCTCGCCGTAGCCGAGCCAGCAGATGCGCGCCGGCAGGCCCTGGAAGGCGACGCGCTCGCCGGCGAGGTGGATCCAGCGGGCGAGTCCTTCGTCGTCGGGGAACTCCTCGAGCACGGCGCGGTCGGTCGCGGCGATGTCGGCGGGGTCGCCGGAGAGGGCGACCCAGCGGAACGGGCCCTTGCCCTCGCAGAACAGCGGCCGGATGTAGGCGGGGAGGAAGCCGGGATAGGCGAACGCCCGGTCGAAGCCGCCGAGCTCGGCCTCGGCGCGCAGGCTGTTGCCGTAGTCGAAGACCTCGGCGCCGGCGTCGAGGAAGCCGACCATCGCCGCGCAGTGCATCGCCATCGACTCCCGCGCGCGGCGGACGAGCACCTCGGGGTCGGTGCGGGCCATCTCCGCGGCCGCCTCCGGGGTGACGTCGACGGGAACGTAGGACAGCGGATCGTGCGCACTCGTCTGGTCGGTGACGATGTCGGCGGGGAACCCGTCGTCGAGCAGCCGCGGCAACACTTCGGCGGCGTTGCCGACGACGCCCACCGACAGGGCGCGCCGCTCGTCGCGCGCACTGATGCAGCGGCGCACGGCGTCGTCGAGGTCGTCGGCGATCTCGTCGAGGTAGCGCGTCTCGATGCGCCGCTGGGCGCGGGCGGCGTCGACCTCGACGCAGAGGGCGACACCATCGTTCATCGTGATCGCCAGCGGCTGGGCGCCGCCCATGCCACCGAGCCCGGCGGTGAGCGTGATCGTCCCGGCGAGCGAGCCGCTGAAGCGCCGGCGGGCGATCTCGGCGAAGCACTCGTACGTGCCCTGGAGGATGCCTTGCGTGCCGATGTAGATCCACGAGCCGGCCGTCATCTGCCCGTACATCGTCAGCCCGAGGTCCTCGAGGCGACGGAACTCGGTCCACGTCGCCCAGTTGGGCACGAGGTGGGAGTTGGCGATGAGCACCCGCGGCGCCCACTCGTGGGTGCGGAACACGCCGACCGGCTTGCCCGACTGCACGAGCATCGTCTCGTCGTCGGCGAGCGTGCGCAGCGTGCGGCACATGGCGTCGAACGCCTCCCACGAGCGGGCGGCGCGGCCCGTGCCTCCGTAGACGACGAGGTCGTCGGGACGCTCGGCGACGTCGGGGTCGAGGTTGTTCTGGAGCATCCGGAACGCCGCCTCCTGCGGCCAGCCTCGGCAGCTCAGCTCGGTGCCTCGCGGGGCACGGACGGGGCGGGCGCCGGCGCTCATGTCGTCACTGTTCCACACCCGGCTGCCATGCTCGCTCGGTGACCGTCGAGGAATTCACGGTGGCCGCGCGCGACTGGCTGGACGCCAACCGTGACGTTGCGCCGCCCGACTACGGCGCCATCTGCCCACCCGAGCTGATCGACGCCGGCGTGGCGTGGCAGCGGCGGCTGCTCGAGGCCGGCTATGCCGGGATCCACTGGCCCGTCGAGCACGGCGGCCGCGGGTTGAGCGAGGACCACCAGGCAACGTGGCTGGTCGAGTGCGCCCGCGCCGGGGTGCCGCCGGTGCTGAACATGGTCGGGCTCGTGCTCGCCGGTGGGGCGATCCTGCGCTACGGCACGCCGGCGCAGCAGGACCAGCACCTGCGCGCCACGCTCGGCGCCGACCACGTGTGGTGCCAGCTGTTCTCCGAGCCAGGCGCCGGTAGCGACCTCGGATCGCTCGCCACGCGGGCCGAGCAGGACGGCGACCACTTCGTCGTCAACGGCCAGAAGGTGTGGTGCTCCGGCGGACGGGTGAGCAACTGGGGCATCCTCATGGCGCGCACCGATCCCGACGCGCGCAAGCACGACGGCATCTCCTTCTTCCTCTGCCCGATGGACCTGCCGGGCATCGACGTGCGACCGCTGCGCCAGATGACCGGCTCGGCCGAGTTCGACGAGGTGTTCTTCACCGACGTCTCACTGCCGGCCGACCTGTTGCTCGGGCCGCTGCACGGCGGGTGGGGCGTCGGGATGAGCGTGCTGATGAACGAGCGCGGGCACATCGGCACGGCCGTGATCTCCCTCGAGCGGCGGCTGGCGCAGATCAGCTCGCTGGGCAGCGACCGCCAGCTCGACGACGTGGCGCGCCAGCGGCTGGCGTCACTCGTTGGCGCCGGGACCGCCTACCGGTCGCTCGCCCAGCGTGGCGCGTCGGGCTCGCTGCTCAAGCTCGGCATCACCGAGATGATGTTCGACGTGGCCATGCTGCGCGCCGAGACGGCCGGTGCCGGGGCGATGCTCGACGGCCCCGACGCGGCCGGCATGTTGGCCGCGCCGGGCGGCCGCATCGCCGGCGGCACCAGCCAGATCCAGCGCACGATCATCGGTGAGCGCCTGCTCGGACTCCCCCGCGAACCGAAGGGCTGAGTCAGCGCAGCGTGACGCCCGCGGCGTCGACGATCGAGCCGTCGGCGACGAGCCGCTCGACAGCGGCGAGCCGCGGCGACAGCCACTGGTCGGGCCCGGGCCCGCCGGCGGCTGCGGCGACCGCATCGGCCACCGCGCCGGTCGCCACCGCAGGCTGGAGCGGCCGGCGCAGCTCCAGTCCCCACGTGCCGGCGACCAGCTCGACGGCGAGGATGCGGGTCAGGTTGGCGACGGCCGTGCGCAGCTTGCGCGCCGACGCCCACCCGAGCGACACGTGGTCCTCTTGCATCGCGCTGGTCGGCAGCGTGTCGGTGCTCGCCGGCACGGCGAGACGGCGGTTCTCGGCAACCATCGCCGCCTGCGTGTAATGGCCGATCATCAACCCGGAGTTGACCCCGGCGTCCGGTGAGAGGAACGGCGGCAGGCCGTGCGAGCGGGCGTGGTCGAGCAGGCGGTCGGTGCGCCGCTCGCTGATCGCCCCGACGTCGGCGACGGCGATGGCGAGGAAGTCGGCCACGGCGGCGACCGGCGCGCCGTGGAAGTTCCCGCACGACTCGACGCGGCCATCCGGCAGCACGACCGGGTTGTCGATGAACGAGACCAGTTCGCGGTCGGCGACCGCCCTGGCGTGCTCGACGGTGTCGCGAGCCGCGCCGTGGACCTGCGGCGTGCAGCGCAGCGAGTAGGCGTCCTGCACGCGGTCGTCGCCGTAGCGGTGGCTGGCGACGAGCGGCGAACCGTCGAGCAGGGCGCGCAGGTTCGCCGCGCTGACGGCCTGGCCAACCTGCGGGCGCATTGCCAGGAGGTCCTCGGCGAAGGCGCGGTCGGTGCCGAGCAGCGCTTCGGTGGACATCGCCGCGGCGGTGTCAGCGGTGCGCAGCAGCACGTCGAGATCGGTGAGCGCCAGCACGAGCATGCCGAGCATCCCGTCGGTGCCGTTGATCAGCGCCAGACCCTCCTTGGCGCGCAGCGTGAGTGGTGCCTCGCCGGCAGTCGTCGAGCGCGGTCGCTCCGTCGACCAACATGCCGTCGGCCAGGCGCGCCTCGCCCTCGCCGAGCAGCACGAGCGCCGCCGATGCCAGCGGGGCGAGGTCGCCGCTGGCACCGAGCGAGCCGTGTTCGCGCACCACCGGCGTGACGCCCGCGTTCAGCAGGGCGAGCATGGTGTCGATCACGAGGGGGCGGGCGCCGGAGTAGCCCATCGCCAGGCTGCGGGCGCGCAGCAGCATCATCGCCCGGATCGCCTCCCGCTCGATCTCCTGTCCCATGCCGGCGGCGTGCGAGCGGATGAGCGCCGTCTGCAGCTCGGCCGAGCGCTCGGGCGGGATCACCGTGTTGGCCAGCGCACCGAAGCCGGTGGACACGCCGTAGACCGGCTCGGGCTGGTGCACGAGGCGCTCGACCACGGCGGCGCCGCGCTCCACGACCGCTCGTGCCTCCTCGCCGAGCACCACTCGGCGATCGTTGCGAGCGACGTCCACGACGTCCGCGGCCGTGACGCCGTGCGGGCCGAGCACCAGCGGCGAGTCGGTCACGCGTGTCTCTTGACGCCGCCGTACTTCATCCGCGTGTCGCTCATCGCCGCAGCACGCGCCTCGTCGTCGACGACGCCGGCGTCGACCACCTCGCCGATGAACAGCGTGTGCGTGCCGAGGTCGTGGGCAGCGCGCACCGCGCAGTCGAGCCAGGCGATGGCCTCGACGAAGATCGGCGCGCCCGTCGGTCCCTCGCGGACGGCCCGGCCGTTCAGCGTCATCGCCTCCGGGTCGAACGCCGCCGGCTTGGAGAACTTGACGAACACCTTGGTGTCGTCCGCCGACCACAGGTTGACGCTGAACGAGCCGCCGGCCGTGATCAGGCGGTGGGTGACGGCCCGGTTGTCGACGCCGACGCCGACGAGCACCGGCTCCATCGACAGCTGGCGTGATCCAGCTCGTCGTCATCCCGTTCCACTCGTCGCCCGCCCGGGACCCGACGAGCGCCAGCGCGTTGGGGATCTTCCACGTGACCCGGTTGAGCAACTCGTCGTCCACCCGCCCGAGCGTACGGCGACGCAACCTGGGCGGGATCCTCGCCGGCGTCCGGCGAGGATCCCGCCCAGAAGGAGGACTGGCGAAGATCCCGCCCAGATGTCGCCCGCTCAGCGGTAGGCGCCGGCTTGGATGGCGAAGAGCTCGGCGTACTGGCCGCCGCGGGCGATCAGCTCCTCGTGGCGACCGGACTCGACGACGCGCGCACCGTCCATCACGATGATGAGATCGGCCATGCGCACGGTGGAGAAGCGGTGCGAGACGAGCACGGTCACCCGCCCGTCGCCCGCACCGTCGCGGGACGCGTCGGCGTAGCGCTCGAACAGGGCGTGCTCGGTCTCCGCGTCGAGCGCCGCGGTCGGCTCGTCGAGCACGAGCACCAGCGGCTCGTCGCGCATGAACCCACGCGCCAGCGCCAGCTTCTGCCACTGCCCGAACGACACCTCGACGCCCTCGTCCCACGTCGGGCCGAGTTGCGTCGCCAAGCCGGATGGCAGCCGCTCGACGACGTCCTCGGCGCCGGCCCGGCCGACCGCGCCGGCGACGGCGGGCTCGTCGTCGAGGCGCGGCTCGTCACCCACGCCGACGCTGTGGCCGGCGCGCAGCTCGAAGCGGAAGAAGTCCTGGAACGCCCCGGCCAGGCGCGATCGCCACGCCGGCGTGGAGATGGTCGCCAGGTCGACGCCCTCGACCGTGATGCGTCCCGACGTCGGCCGGTACATCCCGGCGAGCAGCTTGACCATGGTCGTCTTGCCGGCGCCGTTCTCACCGACGATGGCGACGACGGTGCCAGCCGGGAGCAGCACGTCGACGCCGTCGAGTGCCAGCCGTTCACTACCGGGATAGCGGAACGACACGTGCTCGAACCGGATGCCCTCCGTCAGCCGATCCGGCGGTTGTGACGTCGCCTGCTGCTCCAGCGCCGCGGCGTAGTCCTCCAGCCACGTGAGGCGCAGCGACGAGTCGAGCCACACGCCGCGCAGGAACCCCAGCTCGGTCACCGTCTGGGCGATGTACTGCGACAGGCGCTGGCCGGCCACGACGACGAGCACGATGTCGCCGACACTGCGATCGAGGCCACGCGCCACCCAGGCGATGCCGATCGCGTAGGCGAAGCCGAACAGTGCCCACGCCAGCGAGGTCCAGAACGCCGACACCGCCCTGGCCCTGGCGATCGGGGCCAGCCACTGCTCGCGCTCGTCGATCCGCCGGGTGCGCAGGTCGCGGCCGATGCCGGTGACGCGCACCTCCTTGGCCGGTGCCGGCGTGGTGCCGACGACGAACAGGTGGCGGGCGAGACGGTCGTGCGCGGCCACCGACTCCTCGACGGCGCGCTCGACACCGGGCCGCCACACCGACGTGAGCACGGCCGGGATGCCGGCGGCGAGCAGCAGCACGAGCGCCGGGTGGATGGTCGCCAGCAGCAGGGCGGTGATCACGAGCCGGGAGATCCACGCGAGGTTGCTGAGCAGCGAGGAGAAGAGGTGGTCGAGGGCGAACGACTGGTTGCGCAGGACGGCGAGGCGGTCGAGGTACTCCGGTCGCTCCTGGTGCTCGATCGTCGGCACCGAAGCCTGGAGGTGGGCGATGTGCGCCTCGATGGCGATCGCCAGGCGATCGCGGAACCGGCGCTGCAGCCGCTGGTTCAGGACGTTGATGTACCAGGTGAGCGTTGCCGAGATGCCGAGACCGATCGCCGCCACCCTGATGGCCGTCGTGTCGCCGTCGAGGACGCCGTCGGTGAGCAGCTTGAACCACAGCGCCAGCAGCGCGTCGGGCAGCATCATCACGAGCGTCGTGGCCAGCGACGCCAGCAGCAGCCGCGGCTCGGCGCGGTAGCCGAACGTGAACGTCCGCCACAGCGCCGGGATCGCCCGCGGCAAGTCAGTCGAGCGACTCATAGACCACCTCCTCCCCGGCCTCGTCGAGCTCGACGAAGCGCGACGCCTGGAGGTCGAACATCGTGCGATAGCGCCCGCCGCGCGCGATCAGCTCGTCGTGCGTGCCGAGCTCGACGACGGCGCCGTGTTCGAGCACGCAGATCTGGTCGGCCTGGCGCACGGTCGAGAAGCGGTGGGAGATCAGGATCGTGGTGCGGCCGCGCGTCGCCTCGAGGATGCGCCCGAAGATCTCCGCCTCGCCGCGCACGTCGAGCTGCGCCGTCGGCTCGTCGAGCAGCACGACCCCGGCACCGGCGCGCACGGCGCACAGTGCCCTGGCGAGGGCGACCCGTTGCCACTGACCCCCCGACAGGTCGGTGCCGCCCGGGTAGCCCTTCGCCAGGACGGTGTCGAGGTCGGCGAGGTCGTGGGCACCGGCACCGGCCAGCGCAGCGGCGACGTCGTCGTCGGAGCCGCCGCCGGGGGCGACGTTCTCGCGCAGCGCCAGCTCGAAGCGGACGAAGTCCTGGAACACCGCCGTCACCCGCTGACGCCAGCCGGCGAGGTCGAGCCGGCGCAGGTCGACGCCGTCGACCTCGACGGCGCCGCTGACCGGGTCGTAGAGCCGGCACAGCAACTTGGCCAGCGTCGTCTTGCCGGCGCCGTTCTGGCCGACGATCGCCATCGACCGTCCGGCGGGGATCGTCAGGTCGAGCCCGTCGAGAACGAGCGGACCACCGGGGTAGCCGAAGCTGAGGTCGCGCAGGCGGATCTCCGGGCCGTGCCCGGCCGCCGGTGGCGGCAGCGTGCCGGCCTCCAGCGCGCCGGCCGGCGGCATGACGTCCTCCAGCCGGGCGACCGCGGCGGCCGGCGCGGCAGCACCGTCGAGCGCCCAGTTGAGCCCGCCGAAGGCGATCGCGCTGACCCCGACGGCTGCCTGCAGGGCGACGATCGCCGCCGCCAGGCTCAACCGCCCATCGGCCGCGCGGGCGCCGAGCGACCAGAACACGACGAGGTTGGCGACGAGCACGATCGCCACGCACCCCAGCACCGACTTCTCGCGCAGGCGCGTCGCCTCGTACTGCAGGTCGTAGAGCCGGCGGCGGTGGGACGTGAAGCGCTCGATCACCCAGTCGGCCAGGCCGAACAGGCGCACCTCCTTGGCGGCCGGCGGATCGACCGCCATGCGGTAGGCGTACTCGGCGTGGCGCTCGGCGTGCAGCACCTCGGGCGTGCGGCGGTCGCGCCAGATGGCGCTCTCGCGCAGCAGCCAGTGCGTGGCCGACCAGGCGAGCACGAGCAGCAGCGCCTGCCACCACCCGTACCAGGCGAGCACGATGGCCGAGGCGATGCCGGTGAACAGGCCGACGAAGCCGTCGGCGATGAAGTTCATGGCGTAGGAGAGCGGCGGGCCGGTGATCCCGAGGTCGAAGTCTCGGGCCATCGTCAGGTCGTCGGTGAGGTCGGACCGTTCGAGGTGGGCGACGCCTGACGGCTCGACCGTCGCCGCCATCAGGCGGTCGTTCAGCGACGTCGCCGTGCGCTCACCGAGGTTCGAGCCGACCACCTCGTGCAGCGGGCCGACGACCTGGGCGGCGACGAAGACAACGGCAAGGGCGACGAGCGGCGCGGTGAGCGGCTCGCCGTCGGTGACGGCGGCGATCAGCCAGCCCGATGCGACGGCGATCAGCGCGGGCAGCGCGCCACGCACGACGAGGCCGGCCCACCAGACCACTGACTGCGACGGCGCGGCGCGGAAGAGCGCACCGAACAGGATCCACTCCTGGCGCCGGCGCAGGCGTTCGATCATGACGGATCCAGCGGCAGCACCTCACCCCATGCCTGCTCGCCTCCCGACGGCTCGGCGTAGATGGCCAGTGCCCCGACGGGTTGGTCACGGGCATCGGTGAGGAACACGAAGCGCGCCGGCAGGGTGCGCTCGCTGCCGTCGGCGTGGATGACCGGCAGGTTGGTGGCGGCGCGGTCGAGGCGGCACTCGCCGGTCGCCATCGCCCGCCGGAACGCCGACCAGTGCCGCTGCCGGTAGGCCTCCGGCACGATCAGGTCGAGCGAGCGACCGATGGCATCGGCGGCACGGTGGCCGAGCAACGTCTCGGCACCGTCGTTCCACGCCGTGATCGTGCCCTCGGTGTCTGCCTGGACGACGGCGGCGATCCCCATGGCGCCATGATGCTCCGTGGGTGCGCGCCCGCCTTGTACGAATGGACGAATGGACGAATGGACGAATGGGAGGGATGAACAGCCGACCGACCCCGTGCGTGGCCATCGTCACCGGCGCCAACCACGGCATCGGCGCGGCGACGGCGATCGCGCTGGCGGCGGCGGTGTCGACGTGCTCGTCACCTACCTGCGCGCCGAGGCGGCCGAGCGACAGCGAGTACGACCGCCAGCGCGCCCAGGAGCGCCGACGGCGTGCTCGCCGCCATCGACGGCCTGCCCGGGCGTGGCACGCGCCGTCGAGGCCGACCTCACGGCGGACGGCGCGGTCGCCGAGCTCTTCGACGAAGCGGAGCGATCGCTCGGACCCGTGTCGATCCTCGTCAACAACGCCAGCGGGTGGGTTGCTGACACGTTCGTCCCCGGCCCACCGTCGCCGTCTCTCCGGTCACCGTCGACCGCAACCTCACGGTCGACGCACGCGCCGGTGCGCTGCTGATCGCCGAACTGGCCCGCCGGCACATCGCCCGCGACGCGACATGGGGTCGCATCGTCGGGCTCACGTCGGGCGGCCCGATGGGCTTCCCCGGCGAGGTCTCCTACGGGGCGGCGAAGGCAGCGTTGGAGAACTACACGATGTCTGCGTCGACGGAGCTGGCCCCGTTCGGCATCACGGCCAACATCGTGCACCCGCCGGTCACCGACACGGGATGGATCACCGACGAGGTCCGCCGGCGCCACCGCGTCGTCGCTCCCGAGCAGGTCGCCGAGGTCATCGCCTGGCTGTGCTCGGATGCCGCCCGCCTCGTGACCGGCAACGTCATCCGCCTCCGGTGACGGCCGGCGCTGTCGCTTTGGTCACCGATCTGCCGGTGGGCTTCGGCAAGTTGGTGCCCAAAGCGAAGGAGCGGTGGTCAGGGGCGGTTGCGGCCGTACTGGTCGTGGCTGGACACCCAGTCGCCGGCGATGATCGCGCTGGAGAGCGACGTCTCCCCGGCGAGCACGACGGCGGCGCAGATCTCGGCGAACTTCTTGACCTTGTCCTTGCCGTAGCAGCCGAGCATCTCGAGGCACTCGCGCTGGGTCGCCAAGCCGGTTCCGCCGCCGTAGGTGGCCACGATGAGCGCCGGCAGCGTGATCGACCAGTAGTAGTCGCCGTTCGGCAGCAGCTGGGTGTAGGCGACACCGGCGTGCGACTCCGACACGTTCGCCGCGTCCTGGCCAGTGGCGATGAACATGGCCGCGAGGCCGTTCGCCGCGTGGGCGCCGTTGTTCGCTGCGCCGACGAGGAAGGCCCCGGCGTTGGAGATCTGCCGGGCCCAGAACAGCGTCTCGGTGTCGACGCCCATCAGGCTCTTCAGCAGGTCCTTCTTGACGACGCACTCGGCGACGACGCGCCGGCCACGCGTGGCGATCATGTTGATCTGCGAGTGCTTCTTGTCGGTGTCGACGTTGCCCGAGAGGATGTACTGCGGCCGACCTTCGTACTGCTGCTGGATCCACTCGCACGCGGCGAGCGTCGCCTTGCCGCACATGTTCTGACCCGCCGCGTCTCCCGTCGTGTAGTTGAAGCGGAGGTAGCGCATCGGGCCGATGCCGTACTGGCGGATCTCGGTCAGCTTGCCGACGCTGGTGGTCGACTCCGCCCGCTCGCGGATCTCGTCGAGGTGATCGCGCACCCACTCTCCGAACTGGCGAGCCTCGAGGGCATTGTCGAACACGAACACCGGCGAGCGCTGCATGGACTCGTCGAGCACGGTGGTGCGGACGCCGCCGCTCTCGGTGAGCAGGCGCATGCCGCGGTTGTAGCTGGCGACGAGCGTCCCTTCCGTCGTCGCCATGGGGACGAAGAACTCGCCCTGGGCGTGCTCGCCGTTGATGCGGATCGGACCGGCGAGACCGAGCGGGATCTGCGCCACACCCATGAAGTTCTCGATGTTCCCGGGCAGCGTTCCCGGGTCGATCGAGTAGTGCCCGACGTGCTGCAGCGTCGTCCCCGAGCGCTCCTCGGCGAACTTCCGGCGGGTCGCCGCCAGCTCCTCGGTGTAGTCGCGCTCGCGATCACGCGGCACCCGAGCGCGGTCGGTGGTCGGTCCATCGGTGGTCGTCATGCTCGGGAGTCTCGCGCCTGGGCGACCAGCCGCTGGCCGAGCGCGACCACCTCCTCGCGCACCTCGTCGGAGGCGAGCACATCGAAGGGGAAGGGGAGGCTCGCCAGGTAGCGGGCGATCCAGTCGGCGTCGCCGCCGATCACGACGACGGTGCTCGTCGCGTCGGCCGGGCCTGGCTCGATGACGCCCACGGTCGGGCTGATCTCGCGCCCAGCCACGTGTGGCGGCACGTGCACGCGCACCCGCGCCTGGATGTCGTAGGCGCGGACGGCGACGCCTTCGGCGACGAGGGCGGCGGCGTCGGGGACCGGTCGCTCCGTCGATCGCACGCCTGTCGAGGTCGGCGGTCCGATGCGGTCGACGCGGAACGTGCGCCAGTCGTCGCGGTCGAGGTCGAAGGCGACGAGGTACCACCGGCTGCGCAGCGAGACGAGGCGATGCGGCTCGACGTGGCGCCGGCTCGTGCGCTCGTCGCCGGCGCGGTAGTCGAAGCGCAGCCGCTCCTGGCGCCGGCATGCCGTGGCCAGGGCCATCAGCACGCGTATGTCCGTCGGCTGGTCCGCTGACTCCATCGAGGCCGGCCGTCCGATCCGCACGGTCACCTCGCCGAGCGTGTCGACGCGCTCGCGCAGCGCGCTCGGCATGACCTGCACGAGCTTGGTCAGCGCGGCGACGGCGGCTTCCCCGAGCATTGGATCGGCGGTGCGCGAGAGCTCGCGCAGGCCGACCGACACGGCGACGGCCTCGTCGTCGTCGAGCAGCAGTGGCGGCAGGCGACCACCGGCACCGAGGGCGTAGCCGCCAGTAGCGGCCGGTCGTGCTGTCGATGGGGTAGCCGAGGTCGCGCAGGCGTGTGACGTCGCGCCGCAGGGTGCGCGGCGTGACCTCCAGGCGCGCCGCCAATTCGGGCGCTGACCAGGAGGAACGCGAGGAGAACAGGACGAGGAGGCGGAGCAGTCGGGCCGGTGTGTCGATGATCACGAGGATGCCAGAGAACGAGGACCTGAACTGTCCACAATCGGTCGTACGTTCGAGGCATGCACCCAATCGTCGTCGACTTCGCCTTCCAGCTCGCCGCCGAGAGGCGTGAGCGTCTGATGAGCGAGAGGTCCCGCCGCCGCCGGCTCAGGCCCCGCCCGCCCGTGGATCACCTCCCCAGGTCCACACCCCCTCCGGCGGCGTAGGGCCTGGCGCCGGCACTCAGCGTGACCGCAGCACGCTGAGGGCGTCGGCCAGCACGGCGGCGACCTCGTCGCCGTGCCGGCCGGCGGCGATCGCCACCGGCAGCCGTGGCGGCACGACGGGGACATCGGGCAGTGGTGCCGGTGCGTGCAACAGGCCGGCGAGCACGTCGATGGGTGGATCCGCCGGCGCCGTCAGCTCGATCGGATCGCCGGAGCGCCACGCCTCGAGCACCTCGGGCGCCGCTGTCACCTCATCGGCGAGCACGAGCAAGGTCGCCACGGCGTGCTTGCAGAACCCACCCCATGCATCGTCGGGGCACGTGCACTCGGCCATCAGCTCGTCGCGGTCGGGGATCAACCCGAGCAGGCTGGCGGTGTCGTCGGCGGGAGCGACGTGGACGACGGCGACGTAGGGCTCGTAGCGCGACCCCTGCACCTCGGCGCGCACCCGGCCGGGCTCGACCTCGATGTCGACCACGGCTGCGTCGCGTGCGTAGCCCTTGGCGCGGGAGAAGCGTCCAGGGTCGGACACCTCGGCGGCCAGGGCGCGCAGCATCGCCGCCGGCAACCGACCCGGCGGGTTGGCCCCGTAGACCTGGCGCGGCCGCGTCACGAGGGGTGCTCCAGGCGCACGAGCTCGCGCAGCTCGGCGGTCGACAGCTCGGACAGCCACGCCTCGCCCGAACCGACGACGGCGTCGGCGAGTGCCCGCTTCTGGTCGATGAGCGCGGCGATGCGTTCCTCGACGGTGCCCTCGCAGACGAGCTTGTGGACGACGACGGTGCGTCCCTGCCCGATGCGCCAGGCGCGGTCGGTCGCCTGGTCCTCGACGGCGGGGTTCCACCAGCGGTCGTAGTGGATCACCTGGCTGGCGGCGGTGAGGTTGAGCCCGGTGCCGCCCGCCTTCAACGAGATCAGCAGCAGCGGCGGCCCGGCGCCGGCCTGGAAGTCGGCGACCATCTTGTCCCGGCGGCCCCTCGCCACGCCGCCGTGGAGGAACGGCACGCGCATCTCGGAGCGCTCGGCGATGTGGTGCACGAGCAGCTCACCCATCTGCACGGAACTGCGTGAACACGAGCGCCCGCTCGCCGACGTCGAGCAGCTCGTCGACGAGCTCGTCGAAGCGCGCCAGCTTGCCGGAGCGCCCGGTCAGCCGTGATCCGTCGCCGAGGGCGTGCGCCGGGTGGTTGCAGATCTGCTTGAGCCGGGTGAGTGCGGCGAGCACGAGGCCCCGCCGCTTCATGCCCGTGGCGGCGGCGGCGTCGGCGAGCAACTGGTCGACGACGTGCTGGTAGAGCACGGCCTGCTCGCGGGTGAGCCCGGCCCAGGCGACCTGTTCGATCTTGTCGGGGAGGTCGGGCACGAGCTGGCGGTCGGCCTTGGAGCGGCGCAGCACGAACGGCTGGGTGATGCGGCGCAGCCGGGCGGCCGCGTCGCCGTCACCGTCGCGCTCGATCGGCTTGGCGAAGCGATGACGGAAGCGCTCGCGGCTACCGAGCATGCCGGGGTTGACGGCGTCGAGGATGGCCCAGAGGTCGGCGAGGCGGTTCTCGACCGGCGTACCGGTGAGCGCCAGCTTCTGGTCCGCGGTCAGGGCCCGCAACGCCTTCGCCGCGTGCGTCGCCGGGTTCTTGATCGTCTGCGCCTCGTCGGCGACGACCGTGGACCAGCGCACGGCCCCAAGGTGCTCGAGGTCTCGCGGCAGCAAGCCGTACGTCGTGATGACGAGGTCGGCGCCGGCGAGCTCGCGGGTGCGCTCGGCACCGTGGTGCACGAGCACGCGCAGTGACGGCGTGAAGCGCGCCGACTCGTGCTCCCAGTTGTGGACGACCGAGAGCGGGCAGACGACGAGGTGCGGTCCGGGCCGGTCGAGGAGGTGGGCGAGCGTCGTCGCCGTCTTGCCGAGGCCCATGTCGTCGGCGAGGCAGCCGCCGAGGCCGAGGCGATCGAGGAAGCGCAGCCAGCCGAGGCCACGTCGCTGGTACGGCCGCAGCTCGCCGGCGAACCCCGCCGGCTCGTGCTCCTCGACGAGCCGTTCATCGGGGAGGCCGGCGAGCAGCTCGCCGGTCCACGACCGTGCGCTGCCCTCCCCGGCGTCGACCTCGCCCTCACCGGCGAGGCGCAGCAGCGTGACGGCGTCGACGACGGCGTGCTGCCGGCGGTGCTCGTCGAGCCGTTCCCGTGCCCGGCGCATGGCCGCCGGGTCGATGCGCACCCAGCGGTAGCCGGTGTGCAGCAGCGTGGCGCCGTCGCGCTCGGCACGGGCGAGCTCGGCGTCGGTGATCGCCGCCGGGCCGTCCTCGTCGGCGACGACGAGCCGCCAGTCGACGACCGCATCGCGCCCGAAGCGCCGGCCGTGATCGGCCGCGTCGGTCGGCGTGGCGCTTCCCCGCACGGCGACGCCGGCGCGCACGAGACGCTCGGGGCCGAGCAGCGTGATGCCCCGCGCCGCGAGCTCCGCCGGGGCCTGCTCGAGGAACCGCTCGGCCTGCTCGACGTTCAACAGCAGCGACGACGGCTCCGTCGCGACGGCGAGCTCGGCGGCGACCTCGACGCACTCGGCGAGCGTGCCAGCGAGCGCCAGCACCTCGGCGGCCAGGACGGGGATGCCGTCCTCACCGTTGGCGACCTCGACGCCGAGGGCGGTGCGGTCCCACACGTCGTCGGCGCTGCACCAGCGGCCGGGGTCGAGCTCGTCGGCGACCTCGAGGCGCACTTCCCAGTCGTCGAGCAGGTCGTCGGGCAGCACCAGCCGGACCTGCGGCACGACGACGGGTTCGCCGCGCAGCCGGCGGCGGTGACGGTCGAAGCGAGCCGCCAGGCGCGCCAGTTCGTCGGGGTGGGCGAGCCCGCTGCCGAGGAGCGCGGGGTCGGTGGAGGCGAGGGCGCGGAACGCCGAGCGGGCGGCGACGATCTCGGGCGCGCGTGATGGCGACAGCGCCGGGCGCCATCCCCGATCGGCAAGACGGGTACGGGCGACGGCGTCGACGAGGGCGGCGTGGATCTCGGCGGCTGCCCCCGGTGGTGCACAGACGGACGGCATCGCCGCGTCGAGCTCGGCGAGCGCACTGGTCACGGTGGTGTCGTCGACGGGCACCCAGCGGGCGACGGTCATGTCGCGGTCGTCGTGGATGGACGGCGCGACGAGGCCGGCGGCGACGGTGTCGGCGGCGAGGCGGGCCACGGCGGCGAACCAGGCGACCGAGTCGCTGCGGCTCAGGTTGGCAGGGAGCGCCCGCAGCCAGCGGGCGGCGCGATCGGCGGTGAGGCGAACGGTCGACGGGCGCATCGTCTCGCCGTCGGGCAGCGTGATCTCGACCGACGCCAGGTGGCCGTGGCGCAGCGGGCTGTCGGCCCAGATCGTGAAGGCGTGATAGAGCCCGTTGGGGAGCGCGGTGTGGGCGCCGTCCCACCCCCAGAGGTGCAGGGCGCCGTCACGCCACGACGCCACGATGGCGACCGGTCTGGGCGCCGTCCGCTCGCCGTGTCCCGCTGGCGGCGACCAGCGCGGACGGACACTTGGCATCCCCCCGACCATACCGAGGGGGTGTCGCCCTCCGCCGGAAGCCGGCGCGCGCGTGTCAGCCGGGACGGGCCAGGGTCATCGTCCAGTACGGGGAGCCGTCGGCGGCGTAGGCGAGGCCGATGCCGATCTGGGTGACGTTGCCGTTGAGGATGTTCGCCCGGTGACCCGGGCTGTTCATCCAGCCCGCCATCACCGACGCGGCGTCCGGGTAGCCCATGGCCACGTTCTCCGCCCAGGCGGAGAAGCGGTAGCCGGCGCGGGCGATGCGGTCGCCCGGGTTGGAGCCGTCGCTGCCCGTGTGGCTCATCGTGTCACGCGCCGCCTGGTCCTGGGAGTGCCCCTGGGCGGCGGCGTTGAGCACGGCGTGCACCGCCAGCGCGCCGAGGCCGTGCTCGGCCCGCCGCTGGTTGGTGAGGTCGACGACCTGCTGCAGTCCCGAGGGTGCGGGCGCCGACGCGGGTGCGGGTGCCGGCGCATACTGCGGGGCGCACTGGGGCGCCAGGAGGCCGAGGCCGGCGATGGCGCCGTACGCTCCGAGCCGGCGGGTGATCGATGTCGGCATCACGTGCCTCCTGGTTTTCGTGGCCCGCCCGGCCGTCGTCACTCAACCGTAACACCTCCGCGGTCGCCACGGAAGGCGGCGAACTTGATACGATATCGACTCAAGTTTTCTCCTCGACGGTATCGTGGTCGCATGGCGCTCGACCCCAAGAAGTGGACGCTCAAGACGCAGGAGGCGATGGCCGCCGCCATCGACCAGGCCAAGGCCAACGCCAACCCCGAGCTGACGCCGGATCACCTGCTCGCCGCGCTGACGAGGCAGGACGACACCGTCGTCCCGGCCGTGCTGGCCAAGCTCGGTCAGGCGCCGCTGATGATCCGCAACCGCGCCGACGAGGCCGTCGCCAAGCTGCCCAAGGCGTACGGCGGCGACGAGCCGCGCATGGGCCGTGAGCTCAGCGCCACGTTCGACGCCGCCCAGCGCGTCCAGGCCGACCTGCGCGACGACTTCTTGTCCGTCGAGCACCTGCTGCTGGCGATGCACGACCGCCTCGGCGTCGGCACCGAGGAGCTGCTCCAGGTGTTGCAGGATGTCCGCGGGTCGCATCGGGTGACGTCGCAGAACCCCGAGGACCAGTTCCAGGCCCTCGAGCGCTACGGACAGGACCTCACCGCACGGGCGCGCGAGGGCAAGATCGACCCGGTCATCGGGCGCGACGACGAGATCCGCCGCGTGATCCAGGTGCTGTCGCGGCGGACGAAGAACAACCCCGTGCTGATCGGCGAGCCAGGCGTCGGCAAGACCGCCATCGTCGAGGGGCTCGCCCGGCGCATCGCCGACGGCGACGTGCCCGAGGGTCTGAAGACCAAGCGCCTCGTCGCCCTCGACATCAGCTCGATGATCGCCGGGTCGAAGTACCGCGGCGAGTTCGAGGAGCGGTTGAAGGCGGTGCTCAAGGAGATCACCGACGCCGCCGGCGAGATCATCACGTTCGTCGACGAGCTGCACACGATCGTCGGGGCCGGTGCCGCCGAGGGAGCGATGGACGCCGGCAACATGATCAAGCCGATGCTCGCTCGCGGCGAGCTGCGCATGATCGGGGCGACCACGCTCGACGAGTACCGCAAGCGCGTCGAGAAGGACCCCGCCCTCGAACGGCGCTTCCAGCAGGTGTACGTCGCCGAGCCGTCGGTCGAGGACACGGTCGGCATCCTGCGCGGCCTCAAGGAGCGCTACGAGGTGCATCACGGCGTGCGCATCCAGGACTCCGCGCTCGTCGCCGCGGCCGTGCTGTCCAACCGCTACCTCACGAACCGCTTCCTGCCGGACAAGGCGATCGACCTCGTCGACGAGTCGGCCAGCAAGCTGCGCATCGAGATCGACTCGATGCCCACGGAGATCGACGTCGTCGAGCGGCGCATCCTGCAACTGGAGATCGAGCAGGTCGCGTTGGAGCCCAAGGAAGGCGACACGGTGTCCGATCCGGCATCCGTCGCCCGGCTCGCCGCGCTGACCGACGAGCTCGCCGCACTCAACGCTGAGTCGGCAGAGATGAAGAAGCACTGGGAGGCCGAGCGTGAGGCGATCGATGCCATCCGCACGCTGAAGGAGGAGCTCGAGCAGTTGCGAACGCAACTGGAGCGCGAGGCCGACCTCAACGTCGCCGCCGAGATCCGCTACGGGCGCATCCCCGAGCTCGAGCGGCGCATCGAGGAGGCCACGACGCACCTCGACGAGCTGCAGTCGGGCCAGCGGATGCTGAAGGAGGAGGTCGACGCCGAGGACATCGCCGAGGTCGTGTCGAAGTGGACGGGTGTGCCGGTGAGCCGGCTGATGGAGGCCGAGGCAGCCAAGCTGATCCACCTCGAGGAGCACCTCCACGAGCGCGTCGTCGGCCAGGACGACGCCGTGTCGGCGGTGGCCAACGCCATCCGTCGCAGCCGGGCCGGTCTGTCGGACCCGAACCGGCCGATCGGGTCGTTCATGTTCCTCGGTCCGACGGGCGTCGGCAAGACCGAGCTGGCGCGGGCGCTGGCGCAGTTCCTGTTCGACGACGACCACGCCATGGTGCGCATCGACATGGGCGAGTACATGGAGAAGTTCTCCGTGTCCCGCCTCATCGGGGCGCCCCCCGGCTACATCGGCTACGACGAGGGCGGCCAGCTCACCGAGGCCGTGCGCCGGCGGCCGTACTCGGTCGTCCTGCTCGACGAGATCGAGAAGGCCCACCCGGACGTGTTCAACACGCTGCTGCAGGTGCTCGACGACGGGCGGCTCACCGACGGTCAGGGGCGCACGGTCGACTTCACCAACGTCGTGCTGATCATGACGTCGAACCTGCCCGGCGAACCGCTCGACGTGTTCAAGCCGGAGTTCGTCAACCGCATCGACGAGATCATCCGCTTCAAGGCGCTGACCGAGGCCGACCTCGCCAAGATCGTCGACATCCAGCTCGACCGCTGGCGCGAGCGGCTCGCCGAGCGGCGCATCGAGCTCGACGTCACGACGGCGGCGATGGAGCACCTCGCCCGCGAGGGGTTCGACCCGGCGTTCGGCGCCCGCCCGCTCAAGCGGATCATCCAGCGCGAGATCGGCGACCAGGCCGCCGTGCTCCTGCTCGAGGGCAAGATCCAAGACGGCGGCACCCTCCACGTCGACGTCGGTCGACGAGGTGCGACTGACCGTCGAGTGTGCGTGATGCGGCTACGCTCAGCACGTGACTGGACGGTCGGCGGATGATCACGTCCACGCACGAAGGCGTTGCCACGGTGGTGATCGACCACCCGCCGATCAACCTGATGACGGTCGAGGTGTTCCTCGAGCTCGCCGACGTCATCGAGCGACTCGCCGGTGACGACGACGTCCGCGTCGTCGTGCTGAGGTCGGCCAACCCGGAGTGGTTCATCGCCCACTTCGACGTCGCGGCCCTGCTGAACCTCTCCACTGATTCCGGACCGCCGGCGACCGAGCTCAACGTGTTCCACACGATGTGCGAGCGCCTGCGGACGATGCCCAAGGCGACGATCGCCGTGATCGAGGGCCGCGTCGGCGGCGGGGGGAGCGAGCTGGCGCTCAGCTGCGACATGCGGTTCGCCGCTCCTGCGGCGGTGTTCAGCCAGCCGGAGGTCGCCCTCGGCATCATCCCTGGTGGCAGCGGCACGACACGCCTGCCACGCCTGATCGGGCGCAGCCGCGCCCTCGAGGTGATCCTCGGTTGCGACGAGATCGACGCCGAGACGGCCGAGCGGTGGGGATGGGTCAACCGCGTGCTGCCGACGCGACGCGCTGGCGACGTTCGTCGACCGTCTCACCGACCGCATCGCCCGGTTCCCGGCGCACGCCGTCGCCGCCGCCAAGGCCAGCGTGCTGCGCGCCGAGGCCGGCGTCACCGAGCAGCTGCTCGCCGAGGGCGACGCCTTCGCCGCCACGCTCGGCGAGCCGTCGGCGCGGGCGGCCATGGAGCGCTTCCTCGAGCGTGGCGGGCAGACCCCCGAGGGCGAGCGGCGACTCGGCGCGCTCGCCGGCGAGCTGTCGTAGGGAGAAGGGGAGTCATGGACTGGGTCATCCTCGACGTCGTCATCGGACTGTCGTTCCTGTTCTTCCTGTTGAGCATCATCGCCGCGGCGATGAACGAGGCGATCGCCGGCATCTTCAGGTTGCGGGCGCGGATGCTCGAGCAGGGGATCATCAACCTGATCAACGGCACACCGAAGCCGCAGGACGACGCCGACATGGAGATCGTCCGCCAGCTCTACGCGCACTCGCTCGTGAACGGCTACTCCCGCGGCACGTCGAAGCCGTCGTACCTCGCCTCGCGCTCGTTCCGCAACGCCCTCTTCGACGTGACGGACCTGCTCGAGGCGACGAGCGAGTCGAGCGAGGATCCGCTCGAGGTGGCCGCCATCAAGGCGCGTGTCGACGAGACGCTGAGCGCCATCCCCAATGCCAAGCTGCGGGAGACGCTGACGGCCATCTGGCGCTCGTGCCATCACGACGCCACCGAGTTCCGCGCCGGCGTCGAGCGCTGGTTCGACCGGGGCATGGAGCGCGTGTCGGGCTGGTACAAGCGGCGCACCCAGCTGATCCTCTTCGTGCTCGGCGTCGGCGTGGCGATCGCCCTCAACGCCAGCGCGCTGACGGTCGCCGACGAGCTGTGGCGCAACGACGGCGTGCGCGACGCGCTGGTCGCCCAGGTCGAGAACCAGGGCCAGGAGGCATCGGCGACCGAGGCCCTCGACGAGCTGAAGGGGTTGCAGTTCCCGGTCGGTTGGTACGAGCGCCACCGGCCGCAGGACGTCGCCGAGTGGCTCGTCGCCCTCGCCGGCTGGTTGCTCACCGGGTTCGCCGTCACGTTCGGCGCGCCGTTCTGGTTCGACGTGCTCGGCCGCTTCGCCAACCTGCGCGCGGCCGGCAGGAAGCCAGCCGACGTCCTGCCGACGGCGCCGTCGCCGCCGGATCGCTAGGCGCGGCGGCGGATCGCCGCGGCGTGGGCCGGGAATCCCTCGTGGTCGGCGAGGGCGATGATCGACGGCGACATGCGGGCGAGCGCGCCGGCATCGGCACGGGCGACGGCCGTGCGCTTCAGGAACGCTTCGACCGTGATGCCCGACGAGACCTCGGCGAAACCGGACGTCGGCAGCGACGCCGGGCAGCCGATGACGAAGTTGGCGGCGCTGAACGGGGTGTGCTGACCGACGAGGATCTCGCCAGCGTTCACCAGCGCGTCGACGACAGCGTCGACGTCATGGTCGGCGACGGCGACCTGGAGGTGTTCGGGGGCATAGCGGTTGGCGACGGCGGCCGCCTCGTCGAGGTCGCCGACGAGCACGCAGCCGCCGTTCGTGCCGAGCGACGCCCTGGCGGCGTCGGCGCGCACGTCCGGCAGGTCGGCGAGCTGGCGGGTGAGCTCGGCGTCGGTCGCCGCGGCGATGTCGGGGGACGTGGTGACGAGCACGACCGCCGAGTCGGTGCCGTGCTCGGCCTCGATCAGCAGGTCGGCGGCCAGGCGCACGGGATCGGCTGAGTCGTCGGCGATGACCAGGCTCTCGGTCGGTCCGAGCACCATCATCGTCACCACGCCGTGGCGCTGCAGCTCGACCTGGGCGCACGTCACCGCCGGCGAGCCCGGGCCGACGACCTTGCGCACCTTGGGGATCGACTCGGTGCCGAACGCCAGCGCGGCGAGCCCGGCGGGGCCGTTGACGCGGAACACGTCGTCGATGCCGAGCTTGCGGCAGACGGCGAGGACGGCCGGGTCCACGGATCCGTCGCCCCCTGGGATCGGCGGCACGACGACGACGACCTGGGGCACCCCCGCCACGGTCGCCGGCACGCCGAGCTGGTAGGCGACGCTCGGGTAGCTGGCCTTGCCCGACGGGACGAACAGCCCGGCCGACGCGATCGGACCGATCTTCTCACCGACGCGCAGTCCCGGCTCCGGCTCGAAGCTCCACGCGACGGCACGCGCCATGAGCTGCTCGTTGAACGCCCGGCAGTGGGCGATGGCGTCGTCGAGGGCGGCGTCGACGTCGGGTGCCACCGAAGCCGAGGCGATCTCGTCCGCCGTGACGCGCAACTGGGACGGCGCCAGCGTGATCCCGTCGAAGCGGGCGAGGGCCTCACAGACAGCGGCGTCACCGCGTGCCCGAACGTCCTCGATGAGCGTGACGATCGACGCCCGCAGCGCCGGGTCGAAGATGTCGCCGAGCCCGCGGGCGCACAAGCGCGGTGCGCGCCGCCTCGTCCATCTCCGACCAGCGCATCGTGCGCATCACCATCCCGACGACCGTACCGCCAGGTCCATCCGAGTGTTCTGGTCGATCGGAGTGCTGGGTGCGCGGACGCCGCACTTCAGACACTCCGATGGTCCGCAACACTCGGATGGGGCGCAACCGGTACCATCGTCATACGTGCCGGTCACCGTCGTCGTCGGGGCTCAGTGGGGTGACGAGGGCAAGGCCAAGATCATCGATCTGCTGGCCAAGGAGCACGGCTACGTCGTGCGCTACCAGGGCGGGCACAACGCCGGCCACACCGTCGTCGTCGGCGGCGAGCGCTACGCCCTGCAGCTCGTCCCGAGCGGTGTGCTCTACGACCACGTCGTGCCGGTCATCGGCAACGGCGTCGTCGTCGACCTGCCGACGCTCTTCAACGAGGTCGACACGCTCGAGTCGCGGGGCATCTCCTGTGGCCGGCTGCAGGTCTCCAGCCGCGCCCACCTGATCTTCCCCTGGCACCAGGCGCACGACGCCATCGCCGAAGCCATGCGGGGCGACGACAAGATCGGCACCACGCTGAAGGGCATCGGGCCGGCGTACGCCGACAAGGCCCGCCGTGTCGGGCTGCGCGCCGGCGACGTCGCCGACGCGACGGCGTTCGCCGAGCACGTCAAGGCGCGCGCCGTCGCCGAGAACCGCGAGCTGACCGCCGCCGGCGGCGACCCGCTCGACGTCGACGACATCGTCGCCCGCTTCAGCGACCTCGGCGACCCGCCTCGCGCCCTACGTCGTCGACACCGTCGGTCTGCTCCACGACGCCCTCGCCGGCGGCGCGCACCTGCTGCTGGAGGGAGCGCAGGCGACGTTCCTCGACCTCGACCACGGCACCTATCCGTACGTCACCTCGTCCAACCCGACCGCGGGCGGAGCATGCGCCGGCACCGGGCTCGGACCGCGTGACATCGACCGGGTCGTCGGGATCACCAAGGCCTACACGACCCGCGTCGGCGCCGGACCGTTCCCCACCGAGCTCACCGACGACGACGGCGACCGCCTCGTCGACGTCGGCCGCGAGTTCGGCACGGTCACCGGGCGCCGGCGCCGTGCCGGTTGGCTCGACTGCGTGATGCTGCGCCACGCCGCCCGGCTGAACAGCCTCACCGAGCTCGCCCTCACCAAGCTCGACGTGCTCGACGGCTTCAGCACCGTCAAGGTGTGCACCGGCTACCGATTGGACGGTCGCCCGCTCGGTCACTACCCGGATCGCTCCGACGTGCTCGCCACCGTCGAGCCGGTGTACGAGACGCTCGATGGCTGGGGCACCGGCCTCGGCGAGGTGCGCGAGCCGACCGACTTGCCGGCCCCGGCGCAGGCGCTGATCGAGCTCGTCGAGCGCGAGGTGGGCATCCCCGTCCGCGTCGTCGGCGTCGGCGCCGACCGCGACGACTACGTGCTGTGGTCGTGAGGATCAGCGCTACGTGATCGAGCGCTACTCGACACCGGAGATGGCGGCGGTGTGGGCCGACACGACGCGCTTCTCGCGGTGGTTGGAGATCGAGCTGCTGGCGACCGACGCTCACGCCGCGCTCGGGGTCGTCCCGGCCGACGACGCGGCGGCGTGCCGCCAGCGCGCACCCGTCGTCGACGAGGCCTTCGTCGCCGCGGTCAGCGAGCGCGAGCGGACGACCGACCATGACGTCGCCGCCTTCGTCGACGTCGTGCAGGCGCGCATCGGGGCACCGGCCGGGTCGTGGATCCACCACGGCCTCACATCCTCCGACGTCGTCGACACGGCGCTGTGCTGGGCGATGCGCGACGCCGCCGACGTCGTGCTCGCCTCGACCGACGCCCTCCTCACCACGATGGTCGAGCTCGCCAGGACGCACATGCGAACCGTGATGATCGGGCGCACCCATGGCATCCACGCCGAGCCGACGACGTTCGGCGCCAAGGTGGCGCTCTGGGCGCTGCAGCTCGGCCGCGACCGCACCCGCCTGGACGCGGCGAGGACCTCGGTGGCGGTGTGCAAGCTGTCCGGTGCGGTGGGGACGTACTCGAACGTCGATCCAGAGCGTCGAGCGGCACGTCGGCGAACGACTCGGCCTGCGCCCCGTTCCGGCGACGCAGGTCATCGCCAGGGACCGCCACGCCGAGCTGCTGTACGCGCTGGCGTCGGTGGCGGCGACGTGCGAACTGGTCGCCGTCGAGCTGCGCCACCTCCAGCGGACCGAGGTGTCCGAGGTGATCGAGGGCTTCAAGCCGGGCCAGAAGGGCTCGTCGGCGATGCCGCACAAGCGCAACCCGATCTCCGCCGAAACGATCAGCGGGCTCGCTCGCGTCGTGCGTTCCAACCTCATGGCGGGGCTGCAGGACATCGCCTTGTGGCACGAGCGGGACATCTCCCACTCATCGGTGGAACGCATCGTCCTGCCCGATTCGTCGACACTCGTGCACTACATGACGTTGCGTCTCGATCGGTTGTTGCAGGGCCTGCGAGTGGATGCTCGGCGAATGCGTGAGAACCTGTGGTCGAGCCACGGTCTGGTGTTCAGTCAACCGGTCCTGCTGGCCATGGTCGCCGGCGGTGCGACTCGTGATGAGGCATATCGAGTGGTGCAGCGTCACGCCATGTCGGCATGGGAGTCAGGCACCGATTTCCGTACCTTGCTCGAGTCAGATCCCGACATGACACTGGACAAGCGGGCACTCGACGAGGCGTTCGATCTCGAGCGATCGTTGCGCCACCTCGACCGGGTGGCGGCGGCGTTGGACGAGCTCAGGCCCCCCGGCTGATGCCGGCGCGCTTGAGCGTGGCCGCCGGCACCCCGACCTCTCGCCACGAGGTGTAGGAGATCCCCTGGCGGGTGCTGTAGCTGGCGGCGACCTCGACGAAGGCGGCCTCGACGGATGCCACGTCCACCGACTTGCTCATCGTCTCCAGCTCGCTGGCGAGATCACGGCGTTCCTGCGTCAACAACAGCTCGTTGAGTGGGTCCGACGACTTGATCTGGTCGTCGATCGTGGCGATGCGCTTCTTGATCGATTCCGGGGTGCGCTTGCGGCCCCGCCTTGGCTTGTTGGCCCGCAGGGCGTCGAGGTAATCGCGCACGGCGCGACTCTCCGCACGTCCCTGGGCGAGGGCGGCCTTGTGTTCGTCACTCATCGGGCTCTTGCGGCCACGCTTTGCTGCCATATCGACAGATGCTAGGCGCTGTCACCACCGAGATCACGAACGAGCGCGGCGATGGCGTCGAGATGATCGAGATCGGCGAGGTCGAGCACTTGCAGATAGAGCCGTGAGGCGCCGGCGTCGTACCAACGTTGCAAGGCGTCTGTGAACTCGTCCGGAGTGCCGGCAATGCCGTCGCCGCGCAGGTCGGTGGGACGACGACCAATCGCCTCGGCGCGGCGGCCGAACTCGGCCTCGTCGGCGCCGAGGCACACGACCTGGGCGGTGGTCGTGCGAATCGTGGACGGGTCGCGTCCGATCGCTTCGCACGCGGCGACGACCCGCTGTCGCTGCTCGGCGAAGCGTTCCATCGACATGAACGGCGCGTTGTACTCGGCGGCGAACCGGGCGGCGAGGTCAGGCGTGCGCTTCGGTCCACCCCCGCCGACGATGATCGGCACGCCGCCGTCCTGGGCCGGCTTGGGCAGTGCCGGGGACGCTGGCGATCTGGTAGTGCCGGCCGTCGAAGTCGAACGTCTCACCGACCGGAGTTCGCCACAAGCCGGTGATCACCGCCAGCTGCTCCTCGAGCCGATCGAAGCGCTCGCCGAGCGGCGGGAACGGGATGGCGTAGGCCTGGTGCTCGCGCTCGTACCAACCGGCGCCGAGACCGAGCTCGACGCGACCCCCGGACATCTGGTCGACGCCCGCCACGGTGATCGCCAGCGGGCCGGGCAGGCGGAAGGTCGCCGAGGTGACCATCGTGCCGAGGCGGATCGACGTCGTGTCGCGGGCGAGGCCGGCGAGCGTCGTCCACGCATCGGTCGGGCCGGGGAGGCCGCCGGCGTCCAGTGACGGGCCCATCGCCAGGTAGTGGTCGCTGCGGAAGAAGGCGTCGAAGCCGAGCTGCTCGGCTCGGGTGGCGACGGCGAGGAGATCGTCGTAGGTCGCCCCCTGCTGCGGCTCGGTGAAGATGCGGAGGTCGGCGAGCGTGTACATCGACCGCGAGGCTACGTTCGGCGCCCGATGGAGCTGCCGGCGCTGCCCGCCCCGTTCGCCGCGCTCCGCGACCACGTGCTCGCCTACGCCGTCAAGCGTGGTGAGTTCACCCTCAAGTCGGGTGCTCGCAGCAGCTGGTTCCTCGACACCAAGCAGACCGCCTGCCGGCCCGAGGGGATCGTGCTCGTGGCCGACGCCGCCCTGTCGGTGATCCCCGACGACGCCACGGCGATCGGTGGGCTGACGATGGGCGCCGACGCCTTCGCCTTCGGCGTCGCCGCCATCGCCGCCACACGAGGGACGGCCGCTGCGCAGCTTCAGCGTGCGCAAGGAGGCCAAGGATCACGGGGTCACGGGACGCCTGGCCGGCGTGCTCGAGGCCGGCGACCGAGTGGTGATCACCGAGGACACCGTCACCCGCGGCACGTCGCTGATGGAGGCCGTCGAGGTCGTCCGGGCGATCGGCGCCGAACCGGTGCTGATCACCGTGATCGTCGATCGTGGCGGCACGTGCGCGGCGATGGCCGAGGCCGCCGGCATCCCGTACCGCCCGCTGCTGACCGCTCCCGACCTGGGTTTCGACTACGGCTGCCTGAAGTACGCCCGGATTGAGAATGCCCGCCGGGTCGAGGGCGTGCTTGATCGCCGCCGCGGCGGCGAGCTCGGCCGGCGTGCGCACGAGGTGCAGCCATGCGCACTTGGCGATGCCGACGCCGTGCTCGGCGGAGATCGTGCCGCCGAGGTCCGTCGCCGCGGTCAGCACGTCGGCGGTGATCGCGTCGCGGTCGCCGGCATCGAGCACGTTGACGTGGACGTTGCCCTCGGCGAGGTGCCCGAACGGCACCAGGCGTCCGCCGTGCTCGGCGAGCGATGCTCGCGTCCTGGCCATCAACTCGGCCAGGGCCGCCACGGGCACGGCGACGTCGAGCTTCAGCGGCACACCGAGCGCGCTGATCGACTCGGTGATCCGGTCACGGAAGGCGACCAGCCGATCGCGGCTCGGACCGTCGGTGCCGATGGCGGTGTCCGAGACGGCCGGGACGCCGGCGAGCGCTTCGAGCAGCTCATCGGTCGGGTCGGCGTGGTCGGCGCACTCGACCAACACGTAGGCGCCGTCGATGCCAACCGTGCCGAGCGGTGGCGTCGCGTCGATGTGGGCGGCGACGACCTCCATCGCCTCGGGGAGGATCAACTCGACGGCGTCGAGGTGGGGCACGCCAGCGCGGAGGGCGGCGAGCACGGTGACCGCGTCGTCCAAGCTCGCCGTCGCCACCATCGCCGTGGTCGTGCAGCGGTACCACGGCACGAGCCGCAGGCGAGCGGCGGTGACGACGCCGAGCGTGCCCTCGCTGCCGGCCAGCAACGACGGCCAGTGGATGCCGACCGTCTCCTTCGGCAGCCCGGCGAGCGAGCCGACGATCGACCCGTCGGCGAGGACCGCCTCGACGCCGAGCACCTGGGCGCGCATCGTCCCGAAGCGCACCACCCGCGACCCGCCGGCGTTGGTGGCGACGGCGCCGCCGACGGTCGCCGAGTCGCGGCTGGCGAAGTCGACGGGCGTGTCGAGGCCGGCGGCCCGGGCGTGCTCACGCCAACGCGACAGCGTGACGCCGGCCCCAGCGGTGACCTGCATGGCGCCGGTGTCGACCGGGCCGACGTGGTCGAGGCGGCGCGTGGAGAGCACGACCATCGGACGCTCACGGGGGACGCTCCCGCCGACGAGGCCGGTGTTGCCGCCCTGCGGGACGAGTGGCGCACCGGCGCTGGCGCACGCGGCCACGACCGCGGCGGTCTCGGCGGTGTCGGCGGGGCGGACGACCAGCGCCACCTCCCCGGCGAAGCGGCCGGTCCAGTCGGTCGCGTACGACGCCGTGAGGTCCGCATCGGCGAGGACGTGGTCGCGGCCGACGATCTGGGCCAGCTCGTGGGCGAGGTCGATCACGGCGCCGGTCGCAGCAACAGTGTCTGGAGCGCCCGCCCGACCGCGCCCTCGTCGTCGAACAGCAGGGCATCGGCGAGGCCGACGCCATCGGGATGCCACGTCGACGCGACGTTGCTGCCGAGCCACTCGCCGACCGGATCGCGGTGCAGGGCGATGACGAGATCGGTGTTGACGAACTGGACACGATCGGGCTCGGCGTGGCGGGAGAAGGCGTTGCCGCAGTCGGCCAGCGGGCAGATCCGCTGGAACGGCGACGGCTCTTCGTCCGGCAGCAGCGGCACCGTCCGCATCCACACGGTCGTCGCGCCCGGGTGGTGGTCCTCACCCTCGGGGTAGCGCACCTCGACGGCGTCGCGGAAGCCCGGCAGGCCGTGACGGGACGGGCCGATCGGGAACTCGCCGGGCATCGGCGTCGGCGAAGCCGTGGCGTGGAGTGGTCGGTGTTGTCGAGGCGCTGCTCGAACAGTGGCTCGGTCGCCGCCGCCACGTGCATCCCCGTGGCGGTGACCCGCTCGTTGCCGTCGCGGTCGACGATCGTGACGCGCGAGTTCCCCGTCGCCCGGCCGGCGCGCACGACCTCGGCATGCACCGTGAACCCGGCCATCGGCACGGGTCGCCCGAGCTCGACGGACAGGCGGCGCAGGCGCAGGTCTGGTAGCGCCCGCTCGAGGGCGCGCGCCATCAGCGCGGTCGGCGGCCCGGCGTGACAGGCCTCGGGATCCCACGGCCCGCGCGCCAGATCGGTCGGCACGAACATCGCGCCGTCGATCGTGAAGAACGTCTCGGCCGCCACCGCCGCGACCCTACGAGGCGGTCCCGCTTCTGACGACGCTGAGGATCGCTGTGTGATCCCCAGACGACGCGGAATCGTCTTCAGTGACCGCGGAAGGCCTCCTCGAGCCACCACGACGGCTGATCCTTGACGACCTTGGCGTCGAGCAACAGGGGCGCCGAGCGCGGTCCGGCGAGCCAGCGTCGCAGGACGTCGAGATCGTCGAGCGTGCGGACCGTCGCCGCCTCGAACCCGAAACCGCGGGCGATGGCGGCGATGTCGGTCTCGGGGAACACGACCGTGGCGAGGTCGTGCCCGTCGGGTCCGAAGTGGTGCACCTCTGCGCCGTAGCCGTCGTCGTCGTAGACGACGACCACCATCGGCAGCCCGAGGCGGACGACGGTGTCGAGCTCGCTGACGCCCATCAGCGCCCCACCGTCGCCGAGGGCGGCGACCGGCAACCGATCGGGGCGGGCGAGCGCGGCGCCGATCGTCGTCGCCAGGCCGAGGCCGATCGACTGGTACGCCTGGGTCATGCAGAAGCCGTACTCGTCGGGGACGGACAGGTATGCCGTCGGGTAGCCCTGGAAGTTGCCCGAGTCCGTGGCCACGATCCGTTCCGCCGGCAAGGCGTCGTCGAGGGCGGCACTGAGGACGCGCGGGTCGATGCGGTCGGCGGTGGAGCGATCCTCGACGGCGACGTCACGCCAGCGCGCTCCGGCAGCGATCCGTCGCCCGACGTCAGCCGTGCGGTAGCCGTCGTCGTCCCGCCGGGCGAGCTCCGCCGACGCACGCCGACGCGGTCGCCGCCACGTCGCCGATGACGCCGAACGTGATCGTGCGGTTGCGACCGAGCGCGTCCGGCTCGATGTCGACCTGCACGACCGTGGCGTCGGGTCCGATGAGCGTCCCGTGGCTCATCGTCCACATGTTCAGGGCGCAACCCCAGCCGACGATCAGGTCGGCGCCGCGGATCAACTCGGCCGTGAGCGGCGAGGCGAACCCGCCGGAGATGCCGAGCGACCACGGGTTGCCGTGGAACAGCCCGTTGGCGACGGCGCTCGTCGCCAGCAGCGCGCCGCAGCGCTCGGCGAGCGTCTCCAGCGCCTCCCGGCAACCTCGGCCCCGCCCGCCGCGGCCGACGACGAAGACCGGTCGATCAGCGGACGCCAGCGCCGCAGCGAGCCGGGCCGCACCTTCGGGGTCAGTCGATGCAGCAGGCTCGTCGGGCGCCGGGGGGAGGCGCTCGGCGCCGGCCGGCACCTCCGCCGTCTGCACATCGAGCGGCAGGTTGAGCAGCACCGTGCGCCGCTCGTGGCGCGCCGTCCAGTACGCCGCGGCGGCATCAGCGACCGCGGTGGCCGGCGACGTGACTCGCGTCGACACGGCGCCGACGGCGGCGGCGAGCGCCGGCTGGTCGACGTGGAAGTTGGACAGCGGGTTGCTGACCTCGGCGGCGAGCACGAGCATCGGCGTGCGGCTCTTGGCCGCCTCGGTGATCCCCGTCATGGCGTTGGTGAGGCCGCATCCCTGGTGAACCGACAGTGCGGCGACGGTGTCGCTCATGCGCGAGTAGGCATCGGCCATCGTCGCCGCGCCGCCCTCGTGGCGAGCGGCGACGAACCGGCAGCCGGCGCGCACGAGGGCGTTGGTGACGCGGAAGTTGCCCGACCCGACGACGCCGAAGGCCTGCTCCACGCCGAGGTCGGCGAGGGTGCGCCCGACGGCGTCGTCGACCCGCGTCACCGCTCGACGAGGGCGAGGACGCGTGCCGGGCTGCCCGACCCGGCGACGATCGGGAGCGGCGCGGCCACGATCGCCGCCCCGGTCGCCGGCAGGCGGGACAGCTGCTGCAGTTGCGTCAGCCCGTACTTCCCGTTGCCCATCAAGTAGGCGTGGCACGGGAACGCCGGCTCGAACGAATGGGCGGCGCCGGCGTCGGTGCCGACGGTCTCGGTGCCGACGCCGATCACCGGTGCCTCCTCGGCGATCCAGCGGGCGCACTCGGCCGAGATGCCTGGGGTGTGCGGGCCCGTGTCGTCGGCGTTCAGGAACTCTTCCTGGCTGGCGGAGCGGGTGTCCCACCCGGTGCGGTAGAGCAGCCAGCCGCCGTCCGGGAGCGGGCCGTGCTGGCGCTGCCACTCCTCGACGTGGTCGATCTGCAGCAGGAAGTCGGGATCACCGGCGGCCTGGACGGAGAAGTCGAGCACGACCGCCGGGGCGATCAGCCGCTGCGCCGGCACCGAGGCGACGTCCTCGCCGTCGCGCCCGGTGACCCAGTGGTTCGGAGCGTCGAAGTGGGTGCCCGTGTGCTCGCCGCTGCGGAAGTTGTTCCAGTACCACGCCGGGCCACGCTCGTCGTAGCGGCTGATCTCCTCCAGCTCGAAGCGTTGGGTCTGGCCGAACTCGGGCGGCAACTGGATGATCGGCGTGTCGTTGGACAGTGGTGCGGTGAGGTCGATGACCTCGATCTGTCCTGACGAGACGGCAGCGACGAAGTCGGCGAGCGTGGACATCGCCCGAATGATGGTCGATCTACGAGGTGTGGTTGGCTCGGCGGGCGGCGTACCACTCGTCGCCGACCGGTTCGCCCGCCATGTTCCAGCTCCACGACACCGTCGGCACGATGCGCATGTAGTGGCCATCGCCCAGCATGCCGGCGCGGCGGATCGGTGGCTCGGCGCGGCCGTAGACGCGGATGCCCCGGGCGATGAACGGGTCGAACGACACCACGTCGTCGACCACGAGGGCGACCTCGGCGGCGCCGGCGACGACGTTGCGGACCTTGCGCGTCCGCAGCACCGAGTCGCCGGATCCGCCGACCCAGAACTGCTCGCCGTCGAACTCGTAGGCCACGGGGACGACGTCGGGCTGGCCGGTCGGTGACAGCGTCGCCAGGCGAGCCAGGCCTTGCGAGTTGCAGGTAGGCCACTTCCTCATCGCTGAACGCCATGCCGTGGTCGAGACCGGCGTCGATCCGGGGACCTTCCGC
>CAWGJK010000029.1:0-66117 GCA_963822875.1 uncultured Acidimicrobiia bacterium
GCCCTGCCCGTAGGCGTCTTCGGCCTCGTCGAGCTGGCCCCGGAGGTAGAGGATGATGCCGCGCTTGCGGGCGAGACGTGCTGACCCGGGATCGCCGAGCTGGGCGGCCCGCTCGTAGGACCGCAGGGCGTCGTCCCACTCCCCACGGAGGTACTCGAGGTCGCCCTGCAGCTCGGCCACCTTGTCGTTGTCACCGGCTGTCAGGGCGAGGTACAGCATGCCGGCAAGCGCCTCGGGGGCGGCGAGCAACTCGTGGCGATCCGCCCCGATCACCACGTCGAGAGCAAGCCCGGCGTCGCCGACCTCGGTGCAGAGCACGAGGGCGCTCTCCATCTCACCGAGCCGGCCGAACGCCCGAACGGCGGTCTCGAGGAGCGCGCCCGGTGGCGCTGGCAGGACACGGCGTACGAACCTGCCACCGAGGACGCTGGCGCGGTAGCGGTCGGCCACCGACATGTCCCGTTCGAGGAAGATGCCGGCATCGCCGATCGGGGCGAGGTGGCCGGCCAGGTCGTCGCGGCCGAGCTCGCCCAGCAGCGCCGGCGACACGTGAGGCAGCCGAGCGGCGATCGACAGCAGCTCGCGCTCGGGCTCGGCGGCGCCGGCGAGAACCTCCTCGGCGAGGTACTCGAACAGCACCGCGTCGGGGGCCAGCAGGCGGTCGACGAGTACCGAGTGATCGATCGGACCGCCCCGGCGGAGCGCTTCGGCGGCGAGCTGCACGGCGAGTGGCCAACCGCCGGTCATGCGGGCGATCTCGTCGACGGTGGCCGCCTGCGATGCGTCCAGCCCGCTGATGTCGGCGGCGCAGATGGCCAGGTCGTGGGACGTGACGCGGGCGATCTCGCCGGCGGCTCGGAGACGGGCGATGCGCAGCACCGGGGCCTTGCGGCAGGCGAGCACGAGGTGCAGGCGCGCCGGCAGGTGCAGGACCAAGGCCTCGAGGAACTGGTGCAGCGGGTCGCCGGGCGGGGCGTCGGCGTCGTCGATGATCAGCGCCAGGTCACCCTCGACGACCCGCGAGGCGGTCGCGCACACGGTCGCCGCAAGCGCACCGACCTGGTCCGGGTTGTCCGGCGAGTCCAGGGCGGAGTGTGCCGGCAGCTCGTCGTCGGCGGAGGACAGGCCCCGCGTCAGCTCGTCGACGAGCTGGCGCGCCAGTGAGAACGGTGTCCAACCGGCGGGCGGGCGGCTGACCTCGATGCTCGGGACGGCGGCGGCGATGGCACGCAGCAGCGCCGTCTTGCCCCAACCGGGGGCTGCGACCACCAGTGTCAACCGGTGCTCGAGAACGAGGGTGACCCGCGCCGCCGTCCGAGCCTCGTCCGACCGGACGTCGGTCATCGGACGGGACACTACGTCAACTCGCCATGACGCGCAGCGTCAGAAGTCGGCGCCAGCGCGGTGGGACAGAATGAGTCGATGCACGACGACCGGGACCTGGTCGAGGAGCGCATCACCCGCGAGCTGCACGAGCGTGTGCTGCCGCTCGTGCACGCCGATCGTCGCCCGTTGACCGTGGAGGCCGGACGGTCGCTGGACGGGCTCAGCCCGTTCGAGGTCGGTGGGCGATGGGGCGCGCCGTGGGCGACGACGTGGTTCCGCTTCAGCGGCGAGGTGCCGGCGGCGTGGTCGGGCCGGCGTGTCGAGGCGCTGCTCGACCTCGGCTTCCGCCTCGACGCCCCCGGGTTCCAGTGCGAGGGGCTCGTGCGCGACGCCAAGGGCCGTCCGCTGCAGGGCGTCCACCCGCGCCGCCAGGCGGTGCCCGTGACGACCGGGCCGGGCCCGGTCGAACTGATCGTCGAGGCGGCATCCAACCCGGCGTTCCCGCAGTTCCGGCCCTCGCCGATGGGGTCGCCGGACACGGCCGGCGACGTGCCGCTCTACCGTCTCGACCGCGCCGAGCTGGTGCTCGTCGACCCAGAGGCCGAAGCGCTGGTCCACGACCTCGACGTGCTCGACGGGGTGATGCGGACGCTGGCGGTCGACGACCCGCGGCGGTCGCGCCTGCGGGTGGCGATCGTCCGTGCCCTCGACCTCGTCGCCTCCGCGCCCGTCGACGAGCGCGTGGCCGCGGCCCGCGCCGCGGTCGCCCCCGCCCTCGCCGTGCCCGCCAGGTCCGGCGCCCACCGCGTCGTCGCCACCGGCCACGCTCACATCGACACGGCATGGTTGTGGCCGCTCGCCGAGACGGTGCGCAAGTGCAGCCGCACGTTCGCCTCGGCGGTGGCGATGATGGACGCCGACCCCGGCTTCCGGTTCTCCTGCTCGCAGGCCCAGCAGTACGCCTGGATCGCCGAGCAGGAGCCGGAGCTGTTCGCCCGCATCGTCGACAAGGTCGAGGACGGGCAGTGGATCCCGGTCGGTGGGATGTGGGTCGAGCCGGACATGAACCTGCCCTCGGGCGAGAGCATCGTGCGCCAGATCGTCCATGGTCAGCGGTGGTTCGAGCAGCATCTCGGCCGGCGTTGCAGCGAGGTGTGGATCCCCGACGTGTTCGGCTATCCGGCCGGGTTGCCACAGGTGTTCGCCGCCGGCGGGATGCGCCGGTTCGTCACCCAGAAGCTGTCGTGGAACCGCACCAACCGCTTCCCTCACTCGACGTTCTGGTGGGAGGGCATCGACGGCACGCGGGTGCTCACCCACTTCCCGCCGGTCGACACGTACAACGCCGAGATCACCCCGGCCGAGCTCGCCTACTCCGTCGGCCGCTTCGCCGAACACGAGTGGAGCAGCTGGTCGCTGATGCCCTTCGGCTACGGCGACGGCGGGGGTGGGCCGACCCGCGAGATGCTCGAACGGCTGCGCCGCGTCGGCGACCTCGACGGCATGCCGCGCGTCGAGCAGGGTGCGCCGGAAGAGTTCTTCGACCGCGTCGACGCCGAGATCGCCGGCGGCGCGCCCGTTCCGGTGTGGCGCGGTGAGCTGTACTTCGAGACCCACCGCGGCACGCTCACCAGCCAGCTGCGCACGAAGGTCGGCAACCGCCGCTGCGAGCGTCTGCTGCGCGAGGCCGAGCTGTGGTCGGCCGCCGCCGGCCAGGCGAGCGATCTCGACACGCTGTGGCAGGAGGTGCTCACCCTGCAGTTCCACGACATCATCCCCGGCTCGTCGATCGCCTGGGTCCACGCCGAGGCCGAGGCTGCGTACGAGCGCATCGCCGCCGAGCTGGAGCAGCGCATCGCCGCGTCGGTCGCCGCGCTGGCACCGTCTGGCCAGGTCCTCGCCAACCCGGCCACATACGAGCGCGACGAGGTCGTGGTCGTCGCCGGGCAGGCGCCGCCGGGCGACGTGCAGCACCTCGCCGACGGCCGCGTGGCGTTCCGGGCGCGCGTGCCCGGGCTGGGGATGGCGTCGGCCGAGTCGCTGGAACCAACCGATCGGGTCGTCGTCACCGACCGGTCGATGAAGAACGGGCACGTCGCCATGTCATGGGACCTCGACGGCAACCTGCGCTCGGTCATCGATGTCGCCCGCGCCCGCGAGCTGCTGCCGGCCGGCGAGCTCGGAGCCGTGCTCGAGCTCGCCGCCGACCAGCCGGTGCGCTACGACGCCTGGGATCTCGAGTCGTGGGTCCGCAGCGATCCCCAGCGGCTGACGAGCGGCAGCGTCGAGGTGATCGAGTCGGGCCCGTTGGTCGGGATGGTGCGCGTGCAACGATCTTTCGGGCCGTCTTCCGCGGTGCTGACATACGTGCTGCGCGCCGGGTCGCCGCGGATCGATGTCGAGGTGGAGCTCGACTGGCACCACGAGGAGCACCTGCTGTCGCTGGCGTTCCCGCTCGACGTGCGCACCGAGGCGGCGACCTGCGGCGTGCAGTTCGGCGCGGTCAGGCGCCCGACGCACGCCTCGACGTCGTGGGACGCCGCCAAGTTCGAGGTCTGCGCCCACCGCTACGTCGACGTCTCCGAGCCCTCGTTCGGCGTCGCCGTGCTCAACGATGGTCGTTACGGGCACGCCGTGTTCGACGGCGCCGTGCGCGTCAGCCTCGCCCGCGCCGCTCGCTACCCGGACCCCGACCCGGACAAGGGTCGCCACGACGTGACGATCAGCCTGATGCCGCACGGCCCGGGACTGGCCGGTGTCGTCGCCGAGGCGGAGCGGCTCGATCTCCCGGTGCGCGTCGTCACCGGCGGCACCGCGTCGACGGTTCCGCCCCCCCTCGTGACCGTCACGGGTGAGGGCGTCGAGGTCGATGCCGTCAAGCTCGCCGACGATGGCTCCGGCGACGTCGTCGTGCGCCTGCACGAGGCGTGCGGCGACCGCACCCGCGTCACGGTCGCGTCAGACGGGCGGATCGTCGCCGCCAGCCGCTGCAACCTGCTCGAGGAGCCGGCCGGCAGCTTCGAGGTCTCCGATGGCATCGTCGCCGCCACCCTGCGCCCCTTCGAGCTGGTCACGCTGCGCCTGACCCGCTGACGGCGCTCCGCGTCACTGGTAGGAGATGAACACCGCCGTCGGCTGGAGGGCGACGGTCTCGGCCGGCGTGAGCATCGGCTCGTCCTCGTCGAAGAAGTTCTTCCAGCCGAAGCGCGTCCCTGCCGGGGGTTCCATCGTCACGAATCCCCAGGTCTGCGCCTTGATCTCCTGGGGCCCGAACCCGTCCATCTGCACGACGAGTTCCAGCTCGGGCGGCACCACGATGCCTTCACGGTCGGGGAGCATGTCCAGGCGGAACTGGTGCAGCACGAGCAACTTCTGCGGCAGGTTGTGCTGGCGGGTCAGCTCGCCCAGCCACGCGGCGACACGGTTGACCTCTTCGGCCGAGACCTGCCCGATGTCGGTCATGTGCTGCTCGCCGGGCGCCAGCCGCCACTCCGGGTCGAGGGCCAGGCCGACGTGGGGCTGGGCGAGCAGCTCCTCGTAGAGCTGCGCCTGGGTGAGGAAGTCGGCGTACCCGGGCTGCAGGTCGAGGACGACGTAGAACCCGGCGGCGGCGGCCGCGTCGACCCACGGCCGGATGTGGTCGAGCGAGCTCTCGAGCGAGTAGTTGCCGTCGTGGCCCGCGTCCGCTGCCGCCACCGTGGTGATGATCTCGAACGTCGGGACCACGTACTCCGGGCTGATCCCGTAGTACGTGTAGGCGAGGTCCTGTGCTCGCTTGACGGCCGCTTCCACCGGTTGCTCACCGAGTGATCCGAGGTTGTCGTCACCTGGATGGCCGTACAGAGCGACGAACCGCCGCCCCGGGAAGAGCACGTGGCCGCCACCGGGAAGCTCCGGCTTGGCCGGTCCCGTGGACGCGGGCGGGGCAGCGCTGGACTCCGCACACGCCGTGCTCAACAACACCGCTGCGGCGATGACGACAAGTCGGCGGCCTCGCACCGGACGCAGACGGTACTGACGCGCCCCGCCGGATCGAGGGATACCCGGTGCGCCGATGGCTGGCATGCTGTCGGGGGTGAACGACGAAGGCGGCGAGGATGCCTGCTGGGTCGACCGCGTGTGCGATCGCTGCGGTGCGGTCGTGGAAGACGACCCACATGTCTGCCGGGCTCTGGCCGAGCTGGTCGATGCGATCGCCGCCGACGTGGGTTTCTCGGGGGTGATTCGGGTCGACCTCGATGGCGGCGTCGCCGTGCAACGGGCGTACGGCCTGGCCCACCGCGGCGTCGGCGTCCCGAACACCGTCGACACGCAGTTCGGGATTGCCAGCGGCTCGAAGGGTCTCACCGCGCTGGCGGTGATGAGCCTCGTCGAGGGTGGTGAGCTCGCCTTGGACACGACGGCACGATCAGTCCTCGGCGCTGACCTTCCGTTGATCGACGACCGGGTGACCGTCGAGCAGCTCCTCGCCCACCGCTCGGGCATCGGTGACTACCTCGACGAGGACGAGCTGGACGACAACAACGACTACGTCTTGACGGTGCCGGTCCACGAGCTGGCGACGACCGAGCAGTTCCTCGCCGTGTTGGACGGTCACCCGATGAAGTTCGAGCCAGGCGAGCGGTTCAACTACTGCAATGGCGGCTACATCGTGCTGGCATTGCTCGCCGAGCGTGCATCCGGTGTCCCGTTCCATGAACTGGTCGATCGACGGGTGTGCCAACCGGCGGGCATGGCCGACACGTCGTTCCTGCGCTCCGACGAGCTGCCCGGCCGCGCCGCTCTCCACTATCTCCACGACGATGGGTTGCGCACCAACGTCCTGCACCTCCCCGTGCGGGGCAACGGCGACGGTGGGATCTACACCACGGCTGCGGACTTCCACGCCCTGTGGGACGCCGTGTTCGCCGGGCGGATCGTCTCGCTGGAGACCGTCGCGGAGATGGTTCGCCCACACAGCGACGCGCCGGAGATGTCGATGCGCTACGGGCTCGGATTCTGGCTCGGCGAGTCGAGCGGTGCCGTGTCACTCCACGGCTTCGATGCCGGCGTCGGGTTCGTCTCCGTCCACGATCGCGATGGGCAGTTCGGCTACACCGTGCTGTGCAACCAGACCCGTGGCGCATGGCCGACCAGCCAGCGCCTCGACGAGCTGCTCGCGTAGAGGTTGCTCAGCGACGCCGAGCGGGATGTCGAGCTGGTCGGACTTCTGCTGTCGCGTTGCTCGCAAGATCTGGAGGAACTGATGCACGAGACCCTGCCCCACCGTCCCCTCGGAGCGTCGGGGATCGACGTGTCGATCATGTCGCTCGGTTCGTGGCGCACGTACGAGCGCATGTCTCGCGGGGAAGGCGCCGCCGTCATGGGCGCTGCTCTCGAGGCAGGCATCGACTTCTTCGACGACGCCCGCTACGACGACGAGACCGGGACGGCGCCGATCCGCACCGGCTGGTCGGAGGTCGTGTTCGGCGAGCTGTTCCGCGCCAGCGGCTGGCGACGCGACGACGTGACGATCAGCAACAAGCTGTGGTGGGAGCACTGGCCCGACGAAGACGCCGCCACGGAGCTGGACGGATCGCTCGGCCGCATGAAGTTCGACCACGTCGACCTGATCTACGCCATCGCCCCACCGTCGACGCTCCCTGTCGCCACCGTCGTCGAGCAGGTCGGTGCGCTCATCGCCTCGGGTCGCGCCAGAGCATGGGGAACCGGGATGTGGTCCGGTGAACAGCTCTTGGAAGCGCTCGATGTGTGTGACGCAACTGGCGCACCTCGGCCCGTCGCCGCGCAGATGGGCTGCAGCCTCGCCGAGCACGGCCAGGCCAGCGACCCGACGATCCGCGCGGCGCTCGATCGAGGGCCGATCGGACTCGTGGCCGCCCACGTCCTTGCCGGTGGGGTGCTGAGCGGCAAGTACCTCGACGATCCGAACGGCCCGGGTCGGGCAGGCCACGACGACACCCCGGTAGCCCGGCGCGGCAAGGACCTCGCGGTGCACCTCGCCGAGCTGGCCAACGAGTGGGGTGTGCCGACGGCCCATCTGGCGATCGCCTACGCCTTCGGCCACCCGAACCTGGCGAGCGTCCTGTTCGGCGCCACCAGTCCGGAGCAGGTCCGCGCCAACGTCGCGGCCGTCGCGACGTTCGCCGCACTCGACACCGCCCAACGCGCCGCCATCGACGAGTTGGCCTGACCTCGCCGCCGACGCCTCGACAGACTGATCGCCGAACGAGCACCACCCGACGCAGCATGACCTGACACGTCATCGCTTCGCGGCGCGGCATCGCTCATGGTGGGTGCATGAGCACTGACATCACCACCACCGTCGATACCTACCTGGCGACCTGGAACGAGACCGATTCGGACAAGCGGGCCGAGCTGATCGGCTCCTCGCTCGCGGCCGACCTGTGGTACCGCGACCCGATGCTCGAGGCCGACGGGCTGGAGGCCTACGACGGCATGATCGCCGCCGTGCAGGCCCAGTTCCCGGGTCTCGTGATGCGCCGCACCAGCCCCGTCGACGTCCACCGCGATCTGGTGCGCTTCAACTGGGCCCTCGGTGCAGAGGGCGCCGACCCCGTGTTCGCCGGCCTCGACGTCGCCAAGCACGACGCCGACGGCAAGCTGCATCGCATCATCGGCTTCGCCGGCGAGACGATCGCCGCGGCCTAGGTTCGAGTCCGTGAGTGCGACGGCAACGGTCGGAGCGATGCTGCGGGACTGGCGGGCGGACCGCCGGCGGAGCCAGCTGGACCTGGCGCTCGACGTCGGTGTGTCCACCCGCCACCTCAGCTTCGTCGAGACCGGCAAGGCCAAGCCGTCACCCGAGCTCGTGCTCGCCCTCGCCGAGCATCTCGAGGTCCCGCTGCGCGAGCGCAACACGATGCTGCTGGCAGCCGGCTACGCCCCGCGCTACCCGCAGACGCCGCTCGACGGTGAGGCGATGGCCAGCGTCCGTCAAGCGCTCACCGATCTGGTGCGAGCGCACGATCCGTACCCCGCCGTCGTCGTCGACCGGGTGTGGAACGTCGTGATGACCAACCAGGGTGCCCAAGGGTTGCTCACCGGCGTCGCCGAGCACCTGCTGCAGCCGCCGCTGAACTCGTATCGCATCACGCTGCACCCCGATGGCATGGCTCCGAGCATCGAGAACTTCGCCGAGTGGGCCCATCACCTCCTCGGCACGCTCGAGCGCCAGGTCGCGGCGACACGCGACAGCCGCCTCGGCGACCTTCTCGCCGAGGTGCTGGCCTACCCCAATGTTGCCGCCCTCGACCCGTCGTGGCGGACACGTGACGCGGCGCCGACGGTCGTCGTGCCCCTGCGCCTCCGCGTCGGCGATGACGTGCAGTCGTGGTTCTCCACCAACACGTCGTTCGGCACGCCCGTCGACATCACGCTCGACGAGCTGCACGTCGAGCTGTTCCACCCCGCCGACGAGGCGACCACGGCGATGGTCGGGGGCCGGCTCGGGCAATAACCTCTCCTCCGATGGACATCGCGCCGGTTCCCACCGACGAGGAGGCGGCGGCGATCGTCGTGGCCGTCGATGCGTTGTGGCCGCGGCCGGCGGCGGTCGACGACGACGGCGCGCGCGGCCCGTCCGTGTGGCGGTTCAGTGGGCGGTGGTGGAGCCAGCCGATCCCGCTGCGCCGGGCGCGACCGTGGACCTGACCACCGTCGACGACGAGTCGGCGACGTTCCACGACGGCACGAGCGTCGATCGCGTCAATGGCCTGGAGCCGGACACGCGCTACGAGCTCAACGGCGCCACCTTTCGGACCCTGCCCCGACCGACCGGTGCGCTGCACTGCCGGTTGGCGACGGTCAACGACGTGCACTTCGGCGAGATCGAGGCCGGACGCGTCGACGGCCTGCCGAAGGGACCGGTGCTGCGGGTGCCCGATGGAACCGACCCGTACCCGGAGACGATGAACCGCGCCGCGGTCGCCGAGATGGCCGCCGCCGACCTCGCCGCCGTCGTCGTCAAGGGTGACCTCACGGCGGACGGCACCCCGGAGGAGTTCGCCGCGTTCGAGGCCTGCTACCGCACGACGTTCGGCGACCGTCTGCACGTCGCTCGGGGCAACCACGACGCCTACCGCGGCCAGACCGACTATGCCGGCGACACGTGGGTCGAGCTTCCCGGCGTCGCGGTCGCCCTGCTCGACACGACCGTCCCGACGGCGACCAACGGTCACGTGTCGAGTGAGCAGCTCGATTGGCTCGACGCCAGTGCCGCCGCATCGACCGTGCCGGTGCTGGTGATGGGTCACCACCAGCAGTGGGTGAAGGGGGAGCGCAACCCGCAGTACTTCGGCATCGATCCCGACGCCAGCGACGCCCTCACCGCGGTGATGCTGCGGCGCCCGGCGATCGTCGGCTACACGGCGGGTCACACCCATCGCCACCGGGTGCGCTGGGTCGCCGGCGGCGTGCCGTCGGTCGAGGTCGGCTGCGTCAAGGACTTCCCGGGCACATGGGCGGAGTACCGGGTGTACGACGGTGGCATTCTGCAGGTCGTGCACCGTGTGTCGTCGCCCCAGGCGTTGGCATGGAGCGAGCAGTGCCGAGCGCTGTACTCCGACTTCGGCGTCGACTACAGCACCTACGCCCTCGGCTCGCTCGAGGACCGCTGCTTCGCCATCGAGGTACGGGCGTGAGGCCCCAGGTGTTGGCGTGAGCGAGTTCGACGCCGCCTCGGCAGCCGTCCAGGCCGCCCTCGACGCCGGCGCTCGCTACGCCGACGCCCGTGTGATGCACCGCCGGTACGAGGCGATGACGGCCCGCAACGGCAGCGTCGAGGACGTGATGCAGTCGGAGGACTCCGGCCTCGGCGTCCGCGCGCTCGTCGGATCCGGATGGGGCTTCTTCGCCGTCCCCGACCTCTCCGATGCCTCGGTGCGCGCCGCGGGTGAGCGGGCCAGCGAGATCGCCACCGCAAGCGCCCAGGTCTCCCGTGGCTCGTTGGAGCTGCTGCCGTCGACGCCGGTGACGGCGTCGTGGGCCAGCGACTGCGCCGTCGACCCGCTCGCTGTCAGCCTGGCCGACAAGGGCGACTTGCTCGTCGGGGCCACGGCCACCATGAGCGAGCACGGCGCCGACATCGCCGAGGCGCTCTACCAGGTGTGGGACACCGCCAAGTGGTTCGTCTCCAGCGAGGGACATCGCATCGACCAGCGCATCCGCGAGTGCGGCGCCGGGATCATGGCCACGGCCATCGGCGACGGGGAGACGCAGCGCCGCTCGTATCCAGCCGCCCGCGGCCAGTACGGCACGCGTGGCTGGGAGCTGGTCGACGAGATCGACCTCGGCGCCCACGCCGCGCGCGTCGGCGACGAGGCGCGGGCACTGCTGTCGGCGCCGCCGTGCCCGAGCGGTGAGACGACGCTGATCCTCGGCGCCGAACAGATGGCCCTGCAGATCCACGAGTCGGTCGGTCACGCCATCGAGCTCGACCGAATCCTCGGGTGGGAAGCGGCGTACGCCGGCACGAGCTGGCTCGACCTCGCCCAACTCGGTGCGCTGCAGTACGGGTCGGAGTTGATGAACATCACGATCGACCCGACGATCCCCGGTGCCCTCGGCACGTTCGGCTTCGACGACGAGGGCACGCCGGCGCTGCCGCGCGACGCCGTGCGCGAGGGCACCTGGGTCGGCGTGCTCGCCGGCCGTGACTCGGCATCGGTCGCCGGGCTCGCCGATGCCGGCTGCGTGAGGTCCGACGGTTGGGCCCGGCTGCCGATGGTGCGCATGACCAACGTCGGCCTCGAGCCCGGTCCGCACACGCTGGAGGAGATGATCGCCGCCACCGACGACGGCATCTTCATGGAGACCAACCGCTCGTGGTCGATCGACGACAAACGGCTCAACTTCCAGTTCGGCTGCGAGGTCGGCTACGAGGTGCGTGACGGCCGGCTCGGCCGGCTGCTGCGCAATCCGACGTACACCGGGATCGGACCGCAGTTCTGGCGCTCGATGGACATGCTCTCGTCGGAGATCGTGGCGTGGGGCACGCCGAACTGCGGCAAGGGCCAGCCGGGGCAGGTCGGCCACACCGGTCACCCGGCGGCGCCGGCGCGCTTCCGCAATGTGCGCGTCGGGGTCCGGGCATGACGGAGCGGCGGCTCGCCGAGCAGGTGCTCGAGCGCGTGCTCGCCGCGGAGGCTGCAGCTGAGGTCGAGGTCGCCGTCGACCGTCACCGGCTGGCGCTCACCCGGTTCGCCACGTCCGTGATCCACCAGAACGTCGCCGAGGACATCACCACGGTGCGCGTGCGCGCCCACCTCGACGGGCGAACGGCATCGGCGTCGACGACGGTCAGCGGCGAGGCGGGTCTCGCCGGGCTCGTGCAGCGAACGCTCGACGCCGTACGCGTGGCGCCACCGGACCCGGGTTGGCCGGGACTCACACCCAACACGGACCTGCCGACGGTGCCGCCGGTGGATCCGGCGACCGCCGGCGCATCCCCGGCGGACCGCGCGGCCATCGTCGCCGCCTTCGTCGACGCAGCCGGTGGACTGGAGACCGCCGGCTCCTGCCGCACCGACAACTGGGCGGGTGCCTTCGCCAACTCCGCCGGACACGTCGTCGAGGGCACCAACGCCGACATCGCCGTGGCCGGGATCGCCCGGCGCGACGGCTGTGACGGCGTGGCGAGGGCAACGTCCCGCCGCCTCGACGAGATCGACGGGGCGGTGCTGGGGGCGCGAGCCGCGGCGAAAGCCAACGCCGCGGTCGACCCTGTCGAGTTGCCACCCGGTCGCTACGAGGTGGTGCTCGAGCCGACCGCCGTCGCCGACGTGCTGGAGTGGCTGTGTGACCTCGCCTTCAACGCCAAGGCCGTGGCCGAGCGCCGGTCGTTCGTGCGTCTCGGCGAGGCCCAGTTCGACCCGGCGATCCGCCTCGTGGACGACGCTCCGGCGGCTGGCTGGCCGTACGACGCCGACGGCACGCCCCATCACCAACTGGTGCTCGTCGACGGCGGCGCATCGGTCGCCCTGACCCACGACCGCCGAACGGCAGCGGTCGCTGGCGCGGAGTCGACCGGCCACAGCATCGGCTCGGCGGCGATGGGCGCGCCGGCGATGTTCGTGACCCTGGGGGCGTCACAGCCGGACGACACGGCCGTCGAGGTCGAGGGCCCAGTCGTCGACAGTGCCACCGCCGAGCTCGTCGCCGGCGTCGAGCGCGGGGTGCTCGTCAGCGATCTCTGGTACACGCGCGTGCTCGACCCACGCACGCTGGCGGTCACCGGGCTGACGCGCAACGGCGTGTGGCTGATCGAGGACGGCACCGTGACGTCGGCGCTGCGCAACTTCCGCTTCACCCAGTCGTACGCCCAGGCCTTGATGCCCGGTGCCGTGCGCGGCATCGGCCGCGCCGCGTCGGCGATCCCCGGCGACAGCTACGTCGCCATCAGCCCTCGCTGGACCGCCCCGCCACTGCACCTGGCGTCCTGGAACTTCACCGGCGGCGCCAGCGGCTGAATCCAGCCGAGTGTTTGCGGCCGCGGTGAGAGATGTGCGCTCCCCAAGTGCGCATCTCTCACCTCCTACACCAACACTCGGATGGGTCAGCGGTGGTCGGCGAGCCAGGCTGCGGCACGCCGCGGCGACGCACGTGAGAGCCAGGCGTCCTGGATCACCTCGGTGAGCTCCTGGCGGGTGATCTCACCGACACGACTGGCGCGCACCAGCACGGAGAGGTGCCCGTCGAAGTGCGCCGTGGTGAAGAAGGGCGAATCGGGGTCCTGGACGAGCGCCTCCTTGTCGTCGTTGGACTCGACCCAGATGACGATGACGTCGTCGTAGCGCTCGCCCGTGTCGGGGTCGACGGCGTCGGGACGTGGGTTGCGGAAGAACACGAAGGACTTCCCACCCACCTGGTACACGGGCCTCTCCTCGGAGCCCGGCCAGACCGTGACGTGGGGCATCGAGCGGGCGATGTCGTGCACGTCGGCGACACGTGCCGGCCGGTCCGCCCGCCGCATCGTCAGAAGCGCCAGCGCGTTGCGCCGCCCGGCTCGACGGTCGCCAGCGCCGTGGCCGTGCGGGCGGTGATGCGGTAGACGTGCCACGGCGGCGGGCCGGCCGATGGTGCGCTGTAGTCGGCCGTGATCGCCGTCCCGGAGTCGTCGACTCGCGCCGGCCACCCCTCCTCCGCCGCCTTGGCGGCGAGGCGTGCAACGGTTGCAGGGTCGTCGACGAGGTTCGCCTCACCCTCGACGACGAGGTCGAACTGCTCGGTGGCCAGGCTGAGCGAGCAGCGTGGATCCCGAGCCAGGTTGCGTCCCTTGCGTGTCGTCGTGCCGGTCACGATCCAGAACGTCTCGTCGAGCCAGGACGCGCCGATGCCGGTGACGTGTGGTGCGCCGTCCGGGTCGATCGTCGTCAGCCAGCAGGTGTGCCGGTTGGGCCCGCCTGTCCCCGGTGCTTGCGTGAAGCCGGTGTCGAGGCGATCGGTGATGGTCGACCAGTCGACCGGTGGCAGGTGGTAGAGGTCGGCGAGGTTGCGAGTTTCCACGATCAGGACCGACCTCCGGGAAGGGCCGAACTCATCGCCCGGCCGTTGGGTGCAGGAGCGGCCGGTAGCCCCCGGCGAGCGCGGCGACCGACGTCGGCGGCGTGAGCACGTCGACCACCGACGGCGAGGGCGTCGCCGCTGACCAGCCGTCGAACGTGAAGCGGCGCAGCATCCCGCCGGTCAGCAGGCACGGCTGCCGGTCGTCATCGACGACGACCGTGCCGTCGGGCAACGACTCGACAGGCGACGGACGCAGTGGCCGGTCGGCGGCGCGGGACAGGCCGCGTCCGCGTCGCAGGCGCTCCGACGCCAGCCGGCGATCGAGCTCGACCGCCGATCGCGGACGCGTCGTCGATCGCATCGCGGTAGGCGTGGTAGTCGGCGCGGCGGCAGTAGGCGCACGGCCGGTGCCCGGCGGCGAGGGCAACGGCCTCGTCGAGGAAGAAGATCGGCGTCCAGCGGTGTGGGTCGGCGAGCGGCTGGCGGTGGTCGCCGAACTCGGTCACACACGTGATCCACAGCGTGGTGCTGCGGTGGTGGCGAACGACCGCGCCGCTGTCGTCGACGAGGCTGCCACGGTTGCCCGTCAGCAGACCTCTCGCGGCGACGGCGTGGAGGTCACCCCACGGGTCGACGCGATTGCGCCGGGTCACGGCCCTCCAAGCCAGCGATCGCCGGCGGGACGGCGACGCCGCCCGGCAGGTCGGCGGAGTTCACGGGCGCCTCCCAGACGGAGCGGATCGGCACGTGACCCGCCCAGTGCGGCCCGTCGAGGTCCTCCGGCTCGTCGACCGGGTCGCCGGCACGGATCTTCGCCGACATCTCGACCAGCGGGACGGCGATCACCATCGTCTTGCGGATCTCGGCGTCCGACGGCGCCCGGCCGGTGTCCCACGTCGCCACGACGTGGTCGCTGACGAGGCGCAGGGCCGTCATGTGCTCGTCGGGATCGTCGACTCGCCGCGCCGTGCCGCGCACGACGACACCGCGGTAGTTCATCGAGTTGTGGAACGGGCAGCGGCCGACGACGAGGCCGTCGAGGATCGTCACCGTGACGCAGATGTCCTGCCCGACCGCGGCACGCAGCGCGGCGTTGGCCACCGACCCGTGCAGGTACAGCCACTCGTCGTCACGCCCGTAGGCCATCGGCAGCACGATCGGGCCGTCGTCGGTGACCACGCCGACGTGGGCGATCAGGCCGGCGTCGAGCACCTCGAGGATGGCGTCGCGGTCGTACTCGGCACGGATGGCACCTCGACGCACGCGTACTCGATCGCTGGATGGCTGGGCCGGCATCCGCCCATCCTCGCGGGCGCGTCACCCCAGCACCGTGCGGGTAAGGTGCCGGATCCGCGCTCGCTGTGACACCCCCCGCGCATCATGGCGGCATGGTCATCCTGATCGTGATGTGCGTGCTCCTCGCCGGGGCGCTGGCGGCGTGCGTCGCGTACCTCGCCCTCGAACGGCGCGGCCCGGCCCTCGCCGACGTCGTGCAGGCGGCGGTCGACGACGCCGTCGCCGAGATCTCCTCGTGCGCCGGCGCCGACCGCGATGCCGCCGTGCGCGCCGCGCTCGAGCAGGTCGCCGTGCTCAACCGCGAGCAGCTCGGCAGCGCGGCCACGGCCGTGACCACCAACGTGCAGGCCGACCTGGCGGCGAAGAAGGACGTCATCGATACCCGGCTCGACGAGGTGCGGGCGGAGCTGCGCACCGAGCTGCAGCGGCTGGGCACGCTGGTCACCGAGCTCGGGACGGCGAGCGCCCAGCGCTTCGGGCAGGTCGACGAGTCGTTGCGCTCGCACGCCGAGGTCGCCGGCACGCTCGCCGACTCGACGCGCATGCTGCGCGAGGCGCTGGCCAACCCGCAGGCTCGTGGTCAGTGGGGCGAGCGCATGGCCGAGGACGTGTTGCGCCTCGCCGGGTTCACCGAGCACGTCAACTACCGCAAGCAGACCCAGGTGGGCGGCGGCACCGGCCGGCCCGACTACACGTTCGACCTGCCCAAGGGCCACGTGCTGTACATGGACGTCAAGTTCCCGCTGGCGTCCTACCTGCGCTACCTCGAGGTCGGCACCGACGCCGAGCGCCAAGCCCACCTCAAGCGCTTCCTCACCGATGTGCGCGCCCGGGTGAAGGAGCTGGCCCGCCGCGAGTACGCCCGCGAGGGCGACCAGCCGTCGGTCGACTACGTCCTGCTGTTCCTGCCCAACGAGCAGCTCACCGGCTTCATCCACGAGCACGATCCCGGCCTGCTCGACGACGCCATGGCCCAACGCGTCGTGATGTGCTCCCCGCTGACCCTGTTCGCCTTCCTCGGTGTCATCCGCCAGGCGTTCGACAACTTCATGATCGAGCGCACGAGCGACGAGATCCTCTCGCTGATCGGCAAGTTCAGCCAGCAGTGGGGCAAGTACACCGAGTCGATCGAGAAGGTCAAGACGCGTCTCGACAGCGTGCAGAAGGAGCTCGATCTCCTCGTCGGCACGCGCCGCCGTGCCCTCGAACGCCCGCTGCAGCAGCTGGAGGACCTGCGCGTCCAGCGCAACCTCCCCGTCGACGGCGAGCTGTTCCCCGACGAGGTCGAGATCGACAACGTGCGCGAACTGGGTGCGTAGCCGAGGCGCTGACACAATGAGGCGTCGATGACCCAACCCGCGTTCGACTTCGGGGACGAGGCACTCGACGATCCCGCCAACCCGACGTTCACGGTCGCCGAGCTCGCCGACGCCCTGAACTCGACGTTGCGCCGTGGGTTCGGCGACGGCGTGTGGGTGCGCGGTGAGATCCAGGGGTGGAGCGAGCGCGGCGGGCACGCCTACTTCGCCCTCGCCGACGACTCGCCCGGCCGCCAGGCCGTGCTGCGCGTGCAGTTCTTCGCCAACGCCCGCCAGCGCCTGCGCCCGCTGCTCGCCACCCACCGGCTGCGCCTCGCCGACGGGATGAAGGTGCGCATCTTCGGTCACCTCGACTTCTACGCGCCGAGCGGTCAGCTCGGGCTCAAGCTCGTCGATCTCGACCCGCGGTTCACGCTCGGCGACCTCGCCCAGCAGCGCGACCAGGTGCTGCGCCGGCTGGCAGCCGACGGCTCGCTCGATGCCAACCGGCGCCGGCCACTGAGCAGGGTGCCGCTGCGCGTCGGCGTCGTGTCCAGCGCTGGCACGGCGGCGTGGCACGACTTCCATGACGAGTTGGTGCGCAGCGGGTTCGGTTTCCAGCTCGTGCTCGCCGACACCCGTGTGCAGGGGCCGGAGGCGTCACGGGCGGTCAGCCGGGCGATCCGTGCGCTCTCCCACCACGCCGGCCGGCGCGGCCTCGACGTCATCGTCGTCATCCGTGGCGGAGGTGCCCGCAACGAGCTGGCGACGTTCGACAGCGAGCCGATCGCCAGGGCCATCGCCGCCGCGCCCGTTCCGGTGCTCACCGGCCTCGGCCACGAGATCGACCGCAGCGTGGCCGACGAGGTCGCCCACACGTCGCTGAAGACACCGACTGCTTGTGCCGGCGCGCTCGTCCAGGCGGTCGCCGGCTACCTCGACGCCGCCGAGCGGTGCCACGTCGCGGTGCTCGAGCAGGTGGCGGCGCGACTGTCCGCGGCCGATCGTGGCATCGGCGACCGCGCCCACCGGATCGCCCGTCGCACGCACTCGGCGGTCGAGCGTGCCGACGAGCGCCTCGGCCACCGGGTCCACCGCCTCCGAGCGGCGTCTCGGCGGCCACTCGACGACGGCGAGCGCCGGCTGGAGCGAGGCGCTCGTCGCCTCGCCGAGCGCGTTCCGCAGGTCCTGTCCGGCGAGGAGCGCCATCTGACCGGCATCGAGGCACGCGTCCGTGCCCTCGATCCGGTCAACGTGCTGGCGCGAGGCTGGAGCATCACCAGGTCCGCCGACGGGCGGGTGGTTCGCGATCCCTCCGAGGTCGCCATCGGCGAGGTGATCACCTCGCAACTCGCTGCCGGTTCGCTGCGCAGCCGCGTCGAGCCCGACCCGAAGGAACCTGATGGCTGAATCGGAACCCGGCTATGCCCAGGCCCTCGACGAGCTCGACGCCATCCTGCGCGAGCTGGAGAGCACCGACGTCGACGTCGACCGCCTCGCCGACCGGGTCGCCCGGGCGACCGAGCTGATCGGCCTCTGCCGCCAGCGCATCGGTCAGGCCCGTCTGCGCATCGACGAGGTCATCGCCGACCTCGACGGCGAGGACGACGCCGACGGCGGGGCCTAGCCTCGACCCGGTGCCCCCCGCTGCGCCGCCGACGCTGGCGACGATCGCCGCGCGCACCGACGCGTGCCTCGACGAGCTGCTGGCGGAGACCCGGTCGCGCTGGGTTGCCGTCGACACCGATCTGGGCGGGCCGTTCGACGAGATCGAGCGGATGGTCCGCTCCGGCGGCAAGCGACTCCGGCCGGCGTTCTGCCACTGGGGCTTCGTCGGCGCAGGTGGTGATCCCGACGACCTGTGCGCCGTGCGCGCCGGCGCGGCGTTCGAGCTGATGCACGCCTTCGCCCTGTTCCACGACGACGTCATGGACGACTCGGCGACGCGTCGCGGTGCTCCGACGACGCACGCCGTGTACGCCGACGAGCACGGCCGGGAGACGTGGTCCGGTGAGTCGAGACGGTTCGGCGAGGGCGTGGCGATCCTGGTCGGCGACCTCGCCTTCGTGCTCGCCGATCAGTTGCTGATCGGCGCCCCGCCGGAGGTCTGGAACCTGTGGAACGAGCTGCGCATCGAGCTCAACGCCGGGCAGTACCTGGACCTGCTCGGTTCCGTGCAGAGCGAGCGGCGCCTGGTCAAGGCCGAGCGCATCGCCCGCTACAAGAGCGGCAAGTACACGATCGAACGGCCGCTCCACGTCGGCGCCGTGCTCGCCGCCCCCGAGCGTCAGGCCGACTTGCTTCCGGGGTTGAGCCGCTACGGGTTGCCGCTGGGTGACGCCTTCCAGATGCGCGACGACGTGATCGGTGCCTTTGGCGACCCGACGCTGACCGGCAAGCCGGTGGGCGATGACCTGCGCGAGGGCAAGCCGACGCCGCTCCTGGCGAGAGCCGTGGCTCTCGCCGACGCCGGCCAGCGCCGGTTGCTCGATCGGGTCGGTGCGGCCGAGCTCGACGACGCCGAGGTGAAGGCCATCCAAGAGGTGATCGTGGCGACCGGGGCGCTCGACGCGCTGGAGACGCACATCGCCGAGCTCGCCGCCGACGCCGTCGCCGCCCTCGACGAGGTCGACATCACCGCCGAGGCGCGCTGCCGGCTCACCGAGCTGGCTGCCTTCGTCGTCGCCCGGGTGTTGTAGGTGCGCGTCGTCGTCATCGGGGCTGGGCTCGGCGGTCTCGCCGCCGCCGCCCACCTCGTCGGTGACGGCCACGACGTGACGGTCCTCGAGCGCGGCGACCGTCCCGGTGGTCGCGCCGGTGTCGTCGAGCGAGATGGCTTCAGGCTCGACAACGGACCTGCCGTGCTGACGATGCCCGACCTCCTCGCCGAGGTGTTCGCCGCTGCCGGCGCGGAGATGGCCGACCACCTCGACCTGCGACCGGTCGACCCGATGTACCGGGCGGTGTATGCCGACGGCTCCGTCCTCCACGTCCGCCACGGTCGGGAGGCGATGACCGAGGAGGTGCGCGGCCTCGCCGGACCCGAGGCGGCGGCGTCGTTCGAGCGCTTCGCCGATTGGGTCACCGAGCTGTACCGCGTCGAGATGCCCAACTTCATCGACGTCCAGCTCGACTCGGCGTTCGACCTCGTCCGCCGGTGGCGGGCGGCCAGCAGGCTCGTGCGCCTCGGGGGCTTCGGCCGGCTCGGGCGCAGGCTCGCCTCGTTCTTCGACGACGAGCGGCTGCAGCGGGTGTTCGGGTTCCAGGCGATGTACGCCGGGGTGGCACCGTACGAGGCGCTCGCGCTGTACGCCGTGATCACCTACATGGACTCCATCGCCGGCGTGTTCGTCCCCCAGGGCGGCATGCACGCCATGTGCACGGCGCTCGCCGATGCCGTCACCAAGGGTGGGGCGACGATCCGCTACGAGTCACCGGTGACGGCGATCCTGCGTGACCCAGCCGGTTCGGTGCGCGGCGTCGAGCTCACCGGCGGCGAGCGGGTCGACGCCGATGCCGTCGTCTGCAACGCCGACCTGCCCGTCGCCTACCGCACGCTCCTCGGCGACGTCGACGCACCGCGTGCTGCTCGCCGCGGGCGCTACTCGCCGTCGTGCCTGCTGTGGGTCGCCGGCGTGCGCGGTGGGCCGCCCGCCGGCGCCGCCCACCACAACATCCACTTCGGGCAGCAGTGGGACGAGTCCTTCAAGGCGCTGATCGACGACGGCGAGTTGATGCCCGACCCGTCGATCCTCGTCACCCTGCACTCGCTCGACGACGCCTCGCTCGCCCCGCCGGGCTGCTCGACGCTCTACGCCCTCGAACCGGTGCCCAACCTCGACGGACGCGTCGACTGGGCGCGGCAGCGAACGACGGCGATCGAGCGCCTGCGCCACCAGGTGGGCGCGGCCGGGTACCCGACCGACGTCGTCACCGAGGAGGTGTACGACCCCCGTGACTGGGAGGCGATGGGGATGGAGCGGGGTACGCCGTTCGCCCTCGCCCACACGTTCCGCCAGACCGGACCGTTCCGCCCGCGCAACGTCGACAAGCGGGTGCCCGGCCTGGTCTTCGTCGGCTCATCGACCGTGCCGGGCGTCGGCGTGCCGATGGTCCTCGTCTCCGGCAAGCTCGCCGCGGCGCGCGTACGCGAGATGGGGCGGCGATGACGACGCTCGAAGCGAGCTACGCCGAGTGCCGTCGCCTCACCAAGCGCCATGGCACGACGTACTACTGGTCGACGATGGTGCTGCCGTCCGTGAAGCGCCACCACGTCCACGCCCTGTACGGCTTCTGCCGCTACGCCGATGACATCGTCGATGATCCTCCTGTCGAGAAGAGTTCCGCATCGGCGGCCGAACGGGGCGTCGCCCTGAAGGACTTCGGCGAGCGCTTCTTCACCGACCTCGACGCCGGGCGCTCCGACGACCTCGTGCTCAAGGCGGTCGTGCACACGGTTCGGGCCTTCGACATCGACCCCGGGGCGTTCCGGCGGTTCCTCCGCTCGATGGACATGGACCTGATGGTCGACCGCTACGACACCTACGACGACCTGCGCGTGTACATGGACGGCTCGGCCGCGGTGATCGGTGAGATGATGCTGCCGATCCTCGAACCGCGGGACTTCCAATCAGCGGTGGGTCCGGCACGGTCACTGGGCGAGGCGTTCCAGCTGACCAACTTCCTCCGCGACATCGACGAAGACCTCGACCGCGGCCGGCAGTACGTCCCCCAGGAGGATCTCCGCCGGTTCGGCGTGGACCTGACCGAGCGCCGCTGCACGCCGGCGTTCGTCGAGTTGATGCGCTTCGAGATCGCTCGCTGCCGGGACCTGTACCGCGAGGCCGAGACCGGCATCGCCATGCTCCCGCCGCGATCGGCGAGCTGCGTCGCCTCGGCGCACGACCTCTACGGACGCATCCTCGATCGCGTCGAGGCGCAGGGCTACGACGTGTTCGCCCGCCGCGCTCGCGTCCCGACGCGCACCAAGCTGGCTGTCGCGGCCCGCCACCTGACGGGCAGGTGAGGGTGATCCCGCTCCTCGCCACGGGCGCGGCGATGATCGCCTTCCCGCTGGCGCGGCGAGGGAGCGAGCAGCGCGCCTGGATCTCCGATGCGGTGGTCGCCGGGCTGGCGACGACGACGACCGTGGTGGCCTGGCGGCGCTGGCGATGGCCGCGAGCCGTGGCCGCCGCCAAGCTCGTCGCCGTCGGGACGCTCGCCGTCGAGCGGGTGGGGACGTCGACGGGTGTGCCGTTCGGGCGCTACGAGTACACGGGTCGACTGCGTCCTGCCGTCGCCGGCGTGCCGGTCGCCGTGCCGCTGGCGTGGTGGGGCATGGCACTGCCGGCGCGGGAGGTCGCCCACGCCGCGCTCGGCGCTCGCTCGTCGCCGCTGCGGCGCGTGGCGCTCGGCGCCGTCGCGCTGACGGCCTGGGACCTGTTCCTCGACCCGCAGATGACCGCCGAGGGCTACTGGCGATGGCCGGGAGGTGGGCGCTATCGCGGCATCCCGCTGTCCAACTTCGCCGGCTGGCTGGTGACGGCGACAGCGGTGATGGCGGTGCTCGAGTGGGTCGTGCCGCCGCAGCGCCCGGACCTGACGCTGGTCGCCGAGTACGCCGGGATGGCGGCGATGGAGACGCTCGGGTTCGCCGCCTTCTTCGGTGACCGGGTCGTCGCCGCCGCCGGCGGCGCGGCGATGCTGCCGCTCGCTGCGGCCGGTGTCGCTGGGATCGCCCGTGGCTGAGCCGGCCGTCGTCGTCGGTGCAGGCGTCGGCGGGCTCGCCGTCGCCATCCGCCTCGCCGCGGTCGGGCGGCGCGTCGTCGTGCTCGAGCGCAACGACGTCACGGGCGGGAAGCTGGCGGCCACCCGCCACGACGGCTTCACGTTCGACACCGGCCCGTCGCTGCTCACCCTCCCGCAGCTGCTCGACGAGCTCTTCCGCGTGGCGGGGACGTCGCTCGACAGCGAGCTCGACCTCGTCCGGCTGGACCCGCAGTTCCACTACCGCTGGGCGGACGGTTCCGAGCTGGTCGTACCCGACGATCTTGTTGCGCGAGCCGAGGCGTTCGATGCCTTCGCGCCGGGAGCCGGCGCCGCATGGCGGCGGTTCGACGAGCTCGGCCGGCGCATCTGGGAGGTCAGCGAGCGCTCGTTCCTGGCCGGACCGATGTCCGGAGCGCTCGGGCTCGCCAAGCGGATGCGCTCGCCCGGCGACCTCCTGGCGATCGACCCGCTGCGCACACTCCACCGCAGCGCGGCGGCGCACTTCTCCGACCCGCGCCTCGTGCAGTGGGCCGGGCGTTACGCGACGTACTCGGGCTCGTCACCGTTCGAGGCGCCGGCGACGCTGGCCTGCATCCAGCACCTCGAGTCGCGGTACGGCTGCTGGTACCCGCGTGGCGGGCTCGACGAGGTGCGCGCCGCGCTGCAACGCGTCGCAGAGTCGGTTGGTGTCGAGGTGCGCACGGGAGAAGAGGTCGTGCGGATCGCCACGGCCGGCGACGCCGTCGCCGGCGTGGAGCTGGCCGACGGGTCGAAGGTGGCGACCCCGCTGGTCGTGGCCAACGCCGATGCGGAGCACGTCTACGGCGACCTGCTCCCCGATCCCTCGGCCATCAGGCGCGTGCGGCGGGCAGGTCGGTCGACGAGCGGCTTGGTCGTGCTCGTCGCCGCATCCGGCGAGACACCAGGGATCGGCCACCACAACGTGTGGTTCTCGCGTGACGACCGCGGCGAGTTCGCCGATCTCGGCGCCGGCCGCATGGCCGGCGACCCGACCATCTACGCCTGCGTCTCGTCGGTCACCGACCCGACGCAGGCACCGGCGGGGGACGAGAACTGGTTCCTGCTCGTCAACGCACCGCCAGGGATCGCCCTGGACGGAGACGCAGCGCGCGGTCGCCTGCTCGACGTGCTCGCTGACCGTGGCGTCGACCTCCGTGGGCGAGCGCGGTGGACGGACGTGATCACGCCGCTCGACATGGCCGGCCGGTACCGGGCAGCAGCCGGGGCGATCTACGGGACGTCGTCGAACGGGCGGCGGGCCGCGTTCCTGCGGCCGGCCAACCGCGGTGCCCGGCGCGGGCTGTACCTCGTCGGTGGTTCGAGCCATCCCGGCGGCGGCCTTCCGCTCGTCCTGACCAGCGCGCGCATCGTCGCCGACCTGGTCACATGAGATCGATCCGCCTCATCGCCGCGGCCGCCGCGCTCACCTCCATCACCCGCGCCGCCCGCCGCCTGCCCCCGGTCGTTTCCCCCGAAAAGTTCGGGAATGTGGCCATCTCCATCGTGGTGCCGGCGCGGGACGAGGCGGCGCGGATCGGGCCGTTGCTGGCGGCCGTGGTCGGGGCGCCGGGTGTCGCCGAGGTGATCGTCGTCGACGACGAGTCGACCGACGGCACCGCCGACGTCGCCAGGGCCGGCGGGGCCACGGTCGTGACCGGCGAGCCGCTTCCCGCCGGATGGGCCGGCAAGGCGTGGGCGCTGCAGCAGGGGTTGGACGCGGCGAGCGGGGACTGGGTGGTGTTCCTCGACGCCGACACGCGCCCATCGCCGGAGCTGCCCGGTTCGCTCGTGGCGCGGATGATCGCCGACGACCTCGACGTGCTCACCGTCGGTGGCCGCTTCGACTGCCCGACCACCGGGGTGCGCTGGCTGCATCCGGCGTTGCTGACCACGCTCGTCTACCGCACCGCCCCACCCGGCGCAGCCGATCCCGGACCGGTGCACCGGCGGATGGGCAACGGTCAGTGCGTCGCCGCCCGGCGCAGCGTGCTGATCGGCGCCGGTGGCTGGCGGGGCGTGGCACACCACAGCGTCGAGGACGTGGCGCTCGTGCGGGCGATGGCGACGGCCGGCTTCTCCGTCGCCTTCCTCGATGCCGCCGACCTGCTCACGGTGCGCATGTACGAGTCGGCGACCGAGGCGTGGAGCGGGTGGGGACGCTCGTTGTCGCTGCCGGGCGTCGAGCCCTCGCTGCGGCGATTCGCCGGGCTCGGCATCGTGACCCTCGCCCAGGCCGCACCCCTCTTGCGGTTGCTCGCTCGTCGCGGCGACGTGCTCGACGTGGCATTGCTCGCCGTCCGCCTCGGTGTGCTCGTCGGTACGGCGCGCGCCTATCGACGCCGGGGCGTCGCCTACTGGCTGTCACCGACCGCCGACCTCGCTGCTGTGGCAGCGATCGCACGGAGCTTGCTCATGCCGACGCATCGCTGGCGCGGGCGCTCCTATCCCGCGACGCCATCCAGAAACGCATCCCGATGAACGACATCAGCGCGCCCGTCGCCGCCGTCCGCCGGGTCCCGTCGACGGTGAGCTGGACGAGCGGGTAGGCGACGAAGCCGACCTGGATGCCGCGGGCTGGCGGATCCGGTCACCCGCCCGGCGACGGCGCCACCGGCGATCGACATCGCCGCCGTCATCGGGGAGATCACGGCAGCGGCGCCGCCGAACGTGGCGACGCTGCGGCCACCGCGGAACCCGGCGAACAGGGGCCAGGCATGACCGACCATCGCCGCCCCGCCCCCGACGACGGGCAGCCACCACTCGCCACGCTGCGCCACCAGCCGACCGATCGCCGCCCCGGCCGCCCCCTTGGCGACATCGCCAACGAGCACCGGACGCGCCGCTCGCGACCCGAGCGCGGCGCGCGCGTTCCACCAGCCGGGATTGCGATCACCGACGGCGCGCAGGTCGACGTCGCCACTCACCAGGTCGGCGGTCGGCACCGATCCGAGGAGGTAGCCGGCGACGGCAGGCAGGGCGACCCGGACGGCACGGCGCACCGGTGCCAGCATGGCCGATCGTGACCCGTGTGGCGTCGTTCCATCTCGTGCGCGACCACCGCGCGGTCACCGCCATGTCGCATCTCGCCATCGACCGGCCGGGCCTCCGGCGCACGCCGGGCTTGCGCTTCTGGCGGTTGCTCGGCACCGGGCGTGGGTCGGACACCGGGCCGTCCGCCGACCTTCGGCGCTCGGCGCTCTTCGCCGTCTGGGAGGACGAGACGGACCTCGACCAGTTCCTGGATGGCTCGCCGGTCAGCCGGCGTTGGTCGACGGCGGCGGAGCACTGGCACGTCCGGCTGCGGCTGATCGACGGACATGGGTCGTGGCGCGGTGTCGACGTGCTCGACGGTCTGGTGCCGGGAACCGATCGCGGCCGGATCGCTGTCATCACACGCGCCGATGTGCGGCCCAGCGCGTGGCGGGCCTTCCGCGCCGCCGGACCGATCGTCAGTGCCGAGCTGCAGCAGGCACCCGGACTGCTCGCCGTCGCAGGCGTCGGCGAGCTGCCGGTCGGTCTGCTGGGCACGTTCAGCCTGTGGGCCGACCTGCAGTCGATGCGGGAGTTCGCCACGTCGGCGAACCACCTCGACGTCGTCCGCCGCACGCGCGAGGAACGCTGGTACGGCGAGGAGCTGTTCGCCCGCTTCGAGCCCTACGCCAGCTCAGGCGTGTGGGACGGGCGCGATCCGCTCGCTCCGTGAGCGCACCCGCGCCGGGACGATCGGCACGAGCATGCCGTAGGGCGCGCCACCGAAGCGGTGGTGCAGGGCGTGAGCGTCGGCGAGCCGGTCGAGCAGCGCCAGCCTCCGGTCGCCGAACCAGCGCAGGCGGCGATGGATGTAGACGTCGTGGACGAGGGCGTAGGCGACGCCGTAGGCCGTGACACCGGCGCCGATCGGCACGAGCTCGGCCAGGAGCGGGTCGTGGAACCCCACCCACAAACCGATGCACACCACTGCGGCGAACATCACCGGGTAGGCGTCGTTGAGCTCCCAGCCGTCATGGGTGCGGCGGTGGTGGCTGCGGTGCAGGCGCAGTCCGATGCCGTGCATCACGAAGCGGTGCGTCCACGCCGTGACGGGCTCCATCGCGGCGAAGGCGATGATCGCCAGCAGGAGCATGCGTGAAGCGTAGGTCAGGCCTGCGAGTAGCGCCTGAGCGCTTCGTCGATCGACGCTTGGGCGACGCCTGTCTCGGCGGCGACGGCCTCCAGCCACGGCGGCCGGTACACCGCCGAGACCGTGATCGGCGTGTCGAGTCGTGAGCCCGTGAGCGCGAGGCGGGCGAACGCCGCGGCATAGTCCGGCGGGCGCAGGTCCCGGCTCAGCTCGACGAGGGCGTAGGGGTCGGGCGGGCGCTCGGCGGGCGGCATCGGGAAGAAGCTCTGCGAGGTCGGGAACGTCGCCCCGCCGGCGAGCCCCGGACCGTCGGCGAGCACGGCTCCGATCACGTCCGCCGGTCGGGAACCGGCGAGCGCCAGGGCGATGTAGGCGCCGAGGCCACGGCCGAGCACGGTGGCCTGGCCCAGCGCGGCGAGGGCGATGTCGGCGTCGGCGAGGAGGATCTCGGCGGTGTAGCCGCCGCCGAGCGGCAGCGTCGAGCGCCCGTGGCCGGTGAAGTCGAGGGCGGCGACGGTCCCGCCCACGTCGTCAGCCACGGCGGCACCTCGTCGGGCGCCGCCTCGCCGAGACCGTGCAGCAGCAGCAGCGGACGGCCGTCGCCGGAACGGAGTTGGTGCAGGGCGAGCGTCACGCGGTTGTGGACGAGCTCGGTGATCAAGAACTCCTCCCGACGTGCTCCAGCACCAGGTCGGCGACGAGGTCGGGCGCCTCGATGTGCACGAAGTGGCCGACATCGTCGAGGATCTCGCAGCGCCCACCCGGCGGCAGATAGGGCAGCACCCGCTCGGGATCGGTGCCCCACCCCATCTCCTCGGGCTGGCGGCCGAGGACGGCGAGGAACGGCATCGACAGTCCCGGCAGGCGCAGCAGCGTCCACTCCGGGCGCCACGGCCCGAAGCCACCGAAGCGCATCGTCGGATCGATCTTCCAGCGCCAGCCGTCGTCGTCCTGACGGGCGCCGACCGAGGCGAGGTAGCGCATCCAGTCCAGCGACAGCCGCGGGTTCATCCGGGCGCGCCGCGCCGCCAGCTCGTCGAGCGTGCCCGGCTTGCGCGACGCCGACGACGTGCGCCGGCGGTGCTCGAGCCAGCCGGCGATCTCGTTGGCCATCATCTTCGTTCGGATGTGCTCGGCGACGTCCGGGATGCGGCTCTGGTAGGGGATGCCGTCGAGGTTGACGAAGCTGGAGATCCGGTACGGCTGGGCGTCGGCGAGCTGGATCATCATCCCGCCACCCTTGGAGTGGCCGATCACCGGCACCGGCCGGGAAGGGCTGACGTGATCGAACACGCTGATGGCGTCGCGAAGGTCGGCGTCCCACGAGTACAGCGCGGCACGGTCGCTGTCGCCGTGGCCGCGCTGGTCCCAGCTGACCACGCGCCACCCGGCATCGGCCAGCCGCGGGGCGAAGGCGTCATACGTCCTGGCGAAGTCGAAGCCGCCATGGACCGCGAGCAGCGGCGGTGCGCTGGCGTCGCCCCACTCGTAGACGGCGAGGCCGATGCCGTGCGCGTCGAGGTGGTACGAGCGGTCCGGTGCACGCGCTCCGGGGTACGTGACGTCGGCTTCGGGCATCGCCGGGAGAGTAGAGGGTGCCGGTACCATGCGGCCGGTGCGAAGGCAGTGGTTGGGCGCGCTGGGTGCCGCGCTCGCCGTCGTCGCCGGGGCCTGTTCCGACGACGATGACACCGCCGCGCAGGCCACGCTGCCGGCGATCGCCACCACGACCACGACGGCGACCACGGTGGCGCCGACGACCACGCAGCCGCGCTTCTACGAGGTGCAGGAGGGCGACACGCTGAGTGCGATCGCCGCCGCCTACGGGCTGCCGGTGCAGGCGATCATGGACGCCAACCTGATCGTCGACCCCAACCGCATCGAGGTCGGACAGATCCTCGAGCTACCGCTCGCCTCGGAGGTCGTGGCGACGTCGCTGCCTCCGGTGACCACTGCCCCCGGCCCTGTCGCATCACCTGCCTTCACGACGATCGCTCCATAGGCTGCCGGCCATGGAGTTCTGGCCAACCCGTGACCACTGGAGTGTCTCGATCCCCCTGGACACGCCGCACCACCGCCTGGAGCAGCTCGCCGAGCACGGCTACGTCGCCCTCGCCGACGCCGACTTCGAGGTGCCGGCGAGCGAGTACGAGGCGCTCGAGTACATGGACTGGAAGAGCGGCGGCGACACCAACTTCGCCCCGATCGCCTCCGCCGACGGCGAGCTCGACTGCCGTGGCTTCTGGGACAAGGGCAAGACCGACAAGGACGCCCTCTGGACGTCGAACGCCGAGGTCGTTCCGACGATCAGGCGCTACGTCGACTCCGTCGGCGCCAACTTCGGCCGCGTGCGGGTGATCAAGCTGGAGCCACAGTCGCGCGACGAGGCGATCCGCTCGATCCATCGCGACGACAACAACCGCTTCAACCCCGACGACGAGGGCTGGGTGGTGCGCTCGTGGCTCGAGCTCACCGACAACCCCGACTCGTACATGCTGCTGATGGACAGCGGTCCCGACGGCCTGCCCGACCCGGCCACCGAGGCCCGTTTGCCGCTGCACCGAGGCGCCCGCTTCGTGGTCGACACCCAGCGCCTGTGGCACGTCGTCGTGCACCCCGGCGACGCGCCGCGCTACGCCCTGATCACCAGCTTCGAGTCAGGCCCCGTCTCAGCGACTGGATCGACACGCAGCGGTCAGTCGCGTCGTCGGGCCGCCGCTAGGTCGGTGATCTCGGCCATGATGCGCGAGATGTCGAAGTCCTTCGGCGTGTAGACGGCGGCCACGCCGGCGGCGACCAGCACGGCGCGGTCTTCCTCGGGGATGATCCCGCCGACGACGACCGGCGCGTCGACGCCCATCTCGCGCAGGCGGGCGACGAGGTCGGGCACCAGCTCGAGGTGCGACCCGGACAGGATCGACAGGCCGACGACGTCAGGGTCCTCGTCGCGTGCCGAGGCGGCGATCTGCTCGCCCGTCAGGCGGATGCCGGAGTAGACGACCTCCATGCCCGAGTCGCGGGCGGCGACGGCGATCTGCTCGGCGCCGTTGGAGTGCCCGTCGAGGCCCGGCTTGGCGACGAGCAGCTTGGGCGGCCCGCCGGGCATGCGCTTCACCCGCTCGATCACCTCACCGAGTCCGGCCGACGAACCGACGGCGCCGGCGACGCCGGTGGGAGCGCGGTACTCGCCGAACTCGGCGCGCATCGCCTCGCCCCATTCGCCGGTCGTGCCGCCGGCGCGAGCCAGAGCGATCGACGGCGGCATGATGTTGGCGCCGGAGGCGGCAGCGCGACGCAGCTCGTCGATCGCCTCGCGGACGGCGGTGTCGTCGCGTTCGGCGCGCCACCGCCCGACGTCGGCGACCATCTCCGCCTCGACGGCGGGGTCGACGCGCAGGATCGCCCCCTCTCCGTGCAGGAGCGAGGGCTCGGTCTCGGTGAAGCTGTTGACGCCGACGACCAGCTGCTCGCCGGACTCGATGCGCCGGGTGCGCTCGGCCATCGACGTGACGAGACGCGACTTCAGGGCCTCGACGGCCTCGAAGGCGCCGCCCATCGCCAGGACGTCGTCGAGCTCGGCGGTCGCCGCGTCACGCAGCTCTGCCGTGAGTGACTCGACGACGCGCGAGCCGTCGAACAGGTCGTCGTGCTCGAGCAGGTCGGTCTCGAAGGCGAGCACCTGTTGCATCCGCAATGACCACTGCTGGTCCCACGGCCGCGGCAGTCCGAGCGCCTCGTTCCACGCCGGGAGCTGGATGCTGCGCGCCCGCGCCCGCTTGGACATCGTCACGCCGAGCATCTCGAGGACGATCCGCTGGATGTTGTTCTCCGGCTGCGCCTCGGTGAGGCCGAGGCTGTTGACCTGCACGCCGTAGCGGAAGCGGCGCGCCTTGGGGTCGTCGACGCCGTAGCGCTCGAGGCCGATGCGGTCCCACATCTCGGTGAACGCGCGCAGCTTGCAGATCTCCTCGACGAAGCGGATGCCGGCGTTGACGAAGAAGGAGATCGAGGCGAAGACCTGGCTGAACCGGTCAGGCGCGACCTGACCGGAGTCGCGCACGGCGTCGAGCACCCCGATGGCGGTCGCCAGGGCGTAGGCGAGCTCCTGCACCGGCGTCGCGCCGGCCTCCTGGAGGTGGTAGGAGCAGACGTTGATCGGGTTCCAGCGCGGGGCGTGCTCGGCGCACCAGGCCACCGTGTCGACGATCAGCCGCCGGGACGGCTCGGGCGGGAAGATGTACGTCCCGCGAGAGAGGTACTCCTTGACGATGTCGTTCTGCGTGGTGCCGCGCAACTCCGATGATGGCGTGCCCTGCTCGTCGGCGTTGGCGACGTAGAGGGCGAGCAGCCACGCGGCCGTGGCGTTGATCGTCATCGACGTGTTCATCTGCCCCGGCGGGATGCCGTCGAGCAGGGCGCGCATGTGGCCGAGGTGGACGACCGGGACACCGACCTTGCCGACCTCGCCGGCGGCCATCGGCGAGTCGGGGTCGTAGCCGGTCTGCGTCGGCAGGTCGAAGGCGATGGACAGACCGGTCTGGCCCTTCGCCAGGTTGGTGCGGTAGAGCCGGTTCGACGCCGCCGCGCTCGAGTGTCCCGAGTAGGTGCGCATCAACCACGGTGCGTCGCGCTCGGTCATGGCGTTCAGTCTGCTCGCCGGATGGCAGGGCGCCCACTGTCGACCGCCGATCGCAAGTGGTCGAGGTAGTCGGAGCGGGACAGCTCGACGGCGCCCAACGAGCGCAGGTGTGGCGTCATCCACTGGACGTCGAGCAGGCTGGCACCGGTCTCTCGCAGCCAGTCGACGAGGGCGACGAGTGCAACCTTGGAGGCGTCGGTCTTGGCGTGGAACATCGACTCGCCGGCGAAGAAACCGCCGATGCGGATGCCGTAGAGACCGCCGACGAGCTCGCCGGCCTCGTCATAGCACTCGACCGAGTGCGCCCAGCCGAGGCGGTGCATGCGCTCGTAGGCCTTGACGAAGCGGGGTGTGATCCACCCGCCGGGACGGCGAGGGTCGGCACAGCGCACCATCACCTCGGTGAAGCGGGTGTCCCGGCGGACGGTGAAGTGATGCGTGCTGCGGCGCAGCGAGCGGCTCACGTTCAGCCCGTCGAGGGGGATGATCGCCCGCGGGTCGGGCGAGAACCAGGCCGTGCTGCGCCGCCCCAGCGGCATCGGGAACAGCCCGGTCCGGTAGGCGGCGAGCAGCGTGCCCGGCTCGAGGTCAGCCCCGACCCCGGCGATGCCGTCGGCGTCAGCCAGCTCCGGATCCGGCAGCCGCCACCGCGTCGGCGGCGGCTCGACCGGCGTCACGACGCCCCTCCATCTGGGCGGGAATCGTCTCTGGGCGGGAATCGTCCCGGAATCCGGCACGGATCCCACCCAGATCGAGGAGCCCACATCGACCTCAATACTGATAGAAACCGCGCTTCGTCTTGCGGCCGAGATGACCGGCCGCGACCATCCGCCGCATCGTCGGCACGGCGGCGTAGTTGGGGTCGCGGAACTCGTCGTACAGCGCGTCGAGGATCGACACCGACGTGTCCAGGCCGACCAGGTCGAGGAGGGCGAGCGGGCCCATCGGGAAGTTGCACCCGCCCTGCATCGCGGTGTCGATGTCGTCACGGGTCGCCGTGCCCTGCTCCAGCATGCGCACGGCGTTGTTGAGGTACGGGAAGAGCAGGGCGTTGACGACGAAGCCGGCGCGGTCGGTGACCTCGATGGCGTCCTTGCCACACGCCTGGGCGAACGCCATCGCCGTCTTGATCGTGTCGTCGCTGGCGGTCAGCGGGCGCACGACCTCGACGAGCTTCATCAGCGGCGCCGGGTTGAAGAAGTGGATGCCGCAGACCCGGTCCGGCCGCTGCGTCGCCATGGCCATCTCGACGACCGGCAGGGTCGACGTGTTCGTCGCCAGGATGCCCTCCGGCTTGACGATCTGCTCGAGCTCGGCGAACAGCTCCCGCTTGGTCGGCAGGTCCTCGACGATGCTCTCGATCACGAGGTCGCACTCGGCGAGCCGGCCGAGGTGGTCGGTGGCGCTGATGCGGCCGATCGCCTCGTTGCGCTCCGCTTCCTCCAGCTTGCCCTTGGCCACCTGGCGATCGAGGTTGGCCGTCACGGCCGCGATCACGCCGTCGGCACCAGACCGGCTGCGCGATCGCACCACCACGTCGAACCCCGATCGGGCCGCAACCTCGGCGAGCCCGGCACCCATGATCCCCGATCCGACGATCCCCACCGTGTTGATGTCACCCATCGCGCCATCGTAGTTACCCGGCGGTAACAAGTCCAACCTTCATCTCCTTCAGGAACCGTCGCTCCGCCTCGTTCGACGACAGCTCTAGGGCCCGGTCGTAGGCGGCCGCCGCTTCGTCGCGGCGCCCGAGACGCCGTAGCAGGTCGGCCCTGGTGACGTGGAAGGGGAGGTACGTGTCGAGCTCGAGCCCGTCGACGGCGGCCAGGGCGACGTCCGGCCCGTCGACCTCGGCAAGGGCGACGGCGCGGTTGAGGGCGACGACCGGCGTCGGGGTGAGGGCGAGGAGCTGGTCGTACAACGCCAGCACCTGACGCCAGTCCGTCTCGGCGGCGCTCATCGCATCGCTGTGCACGGCGCTGATCGCAGCCTGGACCTGGAACGGGCCCGGTGCGTCGCGACGCAGGCATGCCCGTACCAGCTGCTGGCCCTCGGCGATCAGCTCACGGCTCCACCGGCTGCGGTCCTGATCGGGCAGCAGGACGACCCGCCCGGTGGTGTCGACCCGCGCCGCCTGGCGCGACTCGGTCAGCAGCAGCAGGGCGAGCAGACCCGTCACCTCGGGCTCGTCAGGCATCAGCTCGGCGAGCAGGCGGGCGAGACGGATCGCCTCGGCGCGCAGGTCGTCGCGCAGCAGCTCGTCGCCTGTCGTCGCCGAGTGGCCCTCGTTGTAGATCAGGTAGGCGACGGTCAGCACGGGGCGCAGCCGGTCGGGCAGCTCAGCGTCATCGGGCACGCGGTAGGGGATGTTGGCGTCGCGGATCTTGCGCTTGGCGCGCACGAGGCGCTGGGCCATCGTCGCCTCCGGCACCAAGAAGGCGCGGGCGATCTCACCCGTCTCCAAACCGCCGATCAGGCGCAGCGTGAGGGCGACCTGCACGTTCGGCGCCAGCGCGGGGTGGCAGCACGTGAACACGAGCCGCAGGCGGTCGTCCTTCACGGCGCCCGCCGCGGTCGGCTGGTCGCGCTCGTGGACGAGGGCAGCCTGGGCGTGGCGGTCATGGCGCTTCGATTCGCGGCGCAGGCGGTCGATCGCCCGGTTGCGCGCGGTCGTCGTGATCCACGCCCCCGGGTTCGGCGGCACGCCCGTCTCGGGCCAGCGCTCGACGGCGATGGCGAAGGCGTCCTGGACCGCCTCTTCGGCGATGTCGATGTCGCCGAAGAGGCGGACCAGGGTCGCCACGGCACGTCCCGACTCGAGCCGGAACGTGGTGGCGACCGTCTCATCCACCTGACTCCGCCGGCTCGTCCTGGAACGGACGGACCTCGACGGCGCCTTGACATGCCGCCGACGCCTTCGTCGCCAGCGCCAGCGCGGCGTCGAGGTCGTCTGCCTCGAGGATCCAGAAGCCGCCGAGCTGTTCCTTCGTCTCGAGGTAGGGCCCGTCGATGATGGTGGGGTCGCCGCTCTCGGCGCGCACGACGGTGGCGCTGCTCGCCGGGTGCAGTCCGCCGCCGAACACCCACGCGCCGGCCGCCTTGACCTCGGCGTTGAACACGTCGACCTGCTTGTAGATGACGTCCATGGCCTCGGGGGACATGTCCTCACCGACCTCGTCGGGCATGAACACGGAGAACAGGTACTGCGTCATGGGAACTCCTTCCAACGGGTCCGGCACCGTACCGAACCTCACTGACACAACGAACGGCGGTGCGCCCGATCGACAGGTCGAGCAACATTTCCTCCTACCATCACGTCATGGCGTTCCCCGGCCACGCAGGCCGCTCGTGGCCGCTCGCTCGCTGGCGCTCGCTCCCTCGCATCAGCGATGTGGCGACTCCATGAACGGAACGATCGCCTTGCAGGGTGGTGGCCCCTTCGAGGCCAACGACGAGCTCGACCGACGGCTTGCTCACCGCCGCCGGCGCCGACCGCGTCGTCGTGCTCCCGACCGCCGACGCCTTCGAGGGGCCCGCGACGCTCGTCGCCGCGGCGATGAGCTGGGCCGAGCGGCTGGAGGTCGACATCGACGCGCTGATGGTGCTGCAACGCCACGACGCCGAGGACGAGGGCGCGGCCGAGGTGATCCGCGCGGCGCGCGCCGTCTACCTCGCCGGTGACTCCTCGATGCACCTGCGCAGCGCGCTCAAGGACACGCCGGTGCTGGCGGCGCTCGGCGACGTGCTCGCCGCCGGTGGGCTCGTCGCCGCCGTCGGGTCGAGCGCCGCCGCCATCTGCGACCCCATGCTCGACCAGCGCGGCGGGGCGTTCACGCTCGGTCTCGGTCTGGTCCGCGGCATCGCGGTCGTGCCCGGCGTGGAGTCGTGGAGCGAGGAGATGCGCAGCCGGACGCTGTCACTCGCCGACACGCCGCTCGTGGAGCTGCCGACCGGGTCGGCGATCCTGTGCGGACCAGACGGATGGGAGCTCGTCGGCGACCCGACGGTCCACGGCGAGTTGCCGTCTACGTTTGGGTGATCTCGACCCGTTCGAGCACGACCTCCTCGGTCGGCGTGTCACCCTCCTCCGGCGCCAGGGCGAGGATCGCCTCGGCGACGTCGAGCCCTTCGGTGATCTGGCCGAACACGACGTAGCTGCCGAGGGCGTCGAGGTTCGCCGAGTCCGGCCCGACCGTGAAGAACCACTGCGCGCCGGCGGAGTTCGGCGCACCTGTGTTGGCCATGGCGATGACGCCCGGTGGGTACGTGTACCCGGATCCCTCGTCGGGGATCGTGTAGCCGAACGGGTCGGAGTTCGACCGGCCGCCGCCCTGGATGATGTCGATGCTCGGGTCGGTGCGGAAGATGAGCGTGTCGTCGTAGAACCCGTAGCGGGCGAGCGTGACGAAGTTGTTGACGGTGCCCGGCACATCGGCGGCGGCGAGGTCGACGACGATGTCGCCGTGGCTGGTCACGAACCGCGCTGTGTACGACGCCGCCGGGTCGATGCACAGCTGCGGAGCGGCATCGAACTCGCGGACCGGCTCGGTGATCTCGTCCGGCGGGCACTCACCGGTGCCGTAGGCGAAGCCGGCCGGTTCGCCGTCGTCGCTGTCGTCGTCTCCGTCGCTGACGTCTCGACCGTCGCAGCGGCGGTGCCGGGGACCGTGGACTCGACCGCCGGCGTGTCGTCGTCGCTGTCGGAGCCGAACGCCCACGCCAGGAACAGGACGAGGGCGAGGCCACCGACCACGGCGCCGGCGCCGATCAGGATCCGCCGGGTGAGCTTGCTGCGATTCTGCTGCTTGACCTGCTGCTCGTACTTGAGCTGGCGATTCGCCCGCTGCCGCTCACGCTTCTCAGTTGCCACGAGCGCCGAAGGCTACCGGCGGGCACTGTGGTCGAACAGACCGGTGAAGCGGATCTCACCGGTGTCGGCCTCGACGGCGAACCACAAGCCGGCGAGGTTGGCCAGGTGCTCGTCGACGGCACCCGTGTGCCGGCGCACCGCGCGCAGCACGCCGGCATGGGCCACGACGATCGGCACCGCGCCGGCGGGCACAGCGCGGGCGATGTCTCCGAGTGAGGGCAGGACCCGGTCGAGCAGGTCGGCATCGGGCTCGAAGCCGTCCGGCCGCCGGCCCTCGGCGAGGTAGCCGGGCCAGCCCTCCTCGATCTCCGGCGACGTCAGCCCCTGCCACGGCCCGACGTCGGTCTCGCGCAGCCGACCGTCGACGGTGACCGGTCCGGCGGCGAGGCGCTCGGCGATGATCTCGGCAGTCGCCCGCGCCCGCTGTAAGTCCGACGACCACACCGATGCATTCGAGCCGTGAGCGACGGTCGTCGCCAGTGCATCGGCCAGTTCGATGGCGCCGCGCTCGCCGACGTCGCTGAGCGGTGGGTCGGCGTGACCCTGCCAGCGCCGTTCGAGGTTCCACGTCGACAACCCGTGGCGCACGCAGAGCAGGTGGGTCGACACCGGCACGTTGTACCTCACGCCGCTCGCGATGTGCTGGGTACGCTCGGACTGTGGCGATCGTGCGCATGTTCGCTGCGGCTCGCGAAGCCGCCGGCACGGGTCGCGACGACGTTCCCGGGGCGACCGTCGGCGAGGTGCTCGGCGCGGCGGGCGAGCGGTACGGGCGGGCGTTCACCGACGTCCTGCCCACGTGTCGCATCTGGGTCAACGGCGATGCCGCCGCCGACACCACCGCGGTCGGCCCGAACGACGAGGTCGCCGTGCTCCCGCCGGTGTCGGGGGGCGCCTCGTGAGTGACGCGCTCGCCCTCGACGAGCTCAAGGCGCGCCGCCGCGAGTTGCAGGACCTCGACGACGCCGTCTCGTACGTGCGACGGGTGGCGCAGGGACGGGCCGACCTCGTTCGCGCCGAGCTGGCCAGGCGTGGCGCGGCGGACCAGCCCGAGCTCGATCTCCGCCGCGTGCTCGGCGACCACCTGCTCGGCGCCACCGAGCGGCCGCCCCGGCCCGTCGAGGACCAGAGCGAGCACGCGCGAGCGGTCGAGCTGGACCGGCTGTGCGCCGAGCGCGGCTTCAGCCGTCTCGACGAGCTCGACGACGGCGCGCTCACCGACCTCGCCGCGGCGCTCGACGAATTCGAGGCGCGCGTGTCCGACGAGCGGCGTCAGGTGTTCGCCGAGCTCGACGTCCTGACCGACGAGCTGGTGCGCCGCTACGCCGAGCAGACCGAGGTCACCGACCTCGTGGACGACGAGCCGTGACCACGCCGCCGTCGCCCGACGCCATCCGCAAGGAGCTCGAAAACCGTCTGGCCGAGCTCGGCGAGTTCATCAAGTCGCAGCGAGAGATCGCCAGCATGTCGGTGCGCCGGCTCGCCGAGGTCGCCGGTGTCTCCAACCCCTACCTGTCGCAGATCGAGCGCGGCCTGCGCCGTCCGTCGGCCGAGGTGCTGCAGCAACTCGCCAAGGCGCTGAAGATCAGCACCGAGACGCTCTACGTCCGCGCCGGCTTCCTGGCCGGCGACGGCACCGACGCCGGGCCGAGCGTCCGGGAAGCCATCGGTCGCGACCCACTGCTCACGTCCGAGCAGAAGCACGCCCTCCTCAACGTCTACGAGAGCTACGTCGGTTCCTGAACATCCGAGTGTTGGAGGCCGTCCGAGTGTCCGGCGTGCGGACGCCGACCACTGAACACTCGGATGGGGCCGGTGCATCGGGAGATGCCGCCGGATCGGAATGTCGACCCGCTGGGTAGGGTTCTCGACGTCGTGAAGAGGGTGGCGATGATCTCGCTGCACACGTCCCCGTTGCTGCAGCCGGGTTCCGGCGACAGCGGGGGGATGAACGTGTACGTGCGCGAGGTCGCCTCGGCGTTGGCCCAGGCAGGTGTCGAGTGCACGACGTACACGCGGGCGCACCAGGCGGGGCTGCCCGGGGAAGTCACCGTCGAGCCCGGCCACCGCGTCGTGCACGTCGCGGCCGGGCCGTACGACCTGCCCAAGGAGGCGCTCGCCGACGAGCTCGATGCATTCACCGACGGCGTGCTCGATCATGTGCGCAACGGCCCCGGTGTCGACGTCGTGCACGGCAACTACTGGTTGAGCGGCGTGGTCGGCCACCGTCTGAAGCACGCCCTCGACGTCCCGCTCGTGTCGACGTTCCACACGCTCGCCCGGGTGAAGGCCGAGGGGGGCGACCTCGAACCGACGTGGCGCGACCGTGCCGAAGCCGAGGTGATCGGCTGCAGCGACGCCGTGTGCGTGAGTTGCCCGGAGGAGGAGCGCCAGTTCCGCCGCCTGTACGGCGATCCTGCCGGTCGCATCGAGATCGTGCCGCCAGCCGTCGAGCACGCCTTCTTCGCGCCCGGCGACCGCAACGGCGCCCGCCGGGCGATCGGTCTGCCGGCGGACCGTCCCGTGCTGCTCTTCGTCGGCCGGCTGCAACCGCTGAAGGCGCCGGACCTCGCCGTCCGCGCCCTCGCCGGGCTCACGGCCCACCGCGACGCGCTGCTCGTCATCGTCGGTGGGGCGAGCGGCATCGACGGCGACCTCGACGCGTCCCGGCGCCTTGCCGTCGAGCTCGGCGTCGACGACCGCGTGCGCTTCGTCGCCCCGTTGCCGCACCACATCCTGTCCAGCTGGTACCGCGCCGCCGACGTCGTGATCGTGCCCAGCCGCAGCGAGAGCTTCGGGCTCGTCGCGCTCGAGGCGGCGGCGTGCGGCATCCCCGTCGTCGCCAGCGCGGTCGGCGGCTTGCTCAACATCGTCCACGACGGCGTCACCGGCCTGCTCGTCGACGGCCGCGACCCCGATCGCTACTCCAGGGCGATCGAGCAGGTGCTCGGTGACCCGCGGGGTGCGGCGACGATGGGCGTGGCCGCGGCGGTGCGGGCGCGGCGCTTCACGTGGAGCTTCACGGCCGCACGTCTGCGCCGCCTCTACACCGACCTCGCCTCGCGCCCGGCCATCGACCTGGTCGCCTGCTCGTGAGCGAGCGAGTCTTCGAGCGAGCGAACCACCAATGAGCGAGGCGCACGACACCGCGGCGCTGGGACTGCTCGAACGACGAATCGACGAGTGGCTGGCGTCGATCGCCTCCGGATGGCTCCCCGTCGAGTCGATCGAGCGCGGTGAGCCCGGTGAGCGGCGCTGGTACGTCCGCCTGCGCGGTGAGGACAAAGACTTCACGACGGTGTGGCTGACGCTCGGCCAGCGCACGTTGCGCTACGAGACCTACGTGATGCCGGCGCCCGAGGAGAACGAAGCGGCGCTGTACGAGCACCTGCTGCGGCGCAACGAACGTCTCGTCGGCGCGCACTTCGCGATCGGCGTGGAGGATGCCGTCTTCCTCCGTGGCGAGCTGCCGGCGAGCGCACTGTCCGAGGCCGAGCTCGACCGCGTCATCGGCACGCTCTACGCCGCCGTCGAGCAGTGCTTCCAGAGCCTCCTGCGCATCGGCTTCGCCAGCCGATTCGGCTGATCCAGTCGAGTACGTGCTGCCGTTCGAGTACGTGCTGTCGGCCAGCCCCACATCACGTACTCGGCTGGCAGCACGTACTCGACTGGATCGAACGTTTTCCCCTTCGGGTTGGACGGGACACCCATGGTGGGTGTCCGGGTCGGTTGGGCCTCGGGGATGTCGGATCCTGTGCCGCCGACCCGGACATCGTGCCGTACCGTTCGCGGCCATGTCGGTCGAGCTGGTCATCGTCGGCGGCGGGAACATGGGCGCGGCGTTGCTCGGAGGGATGATCGCCGCCGGCAGCCACGCCGAGACCTTGGCCGTCGTCGAGCCGATCGAGGCGCGCCGCGCCGAGCTGGCGCGACGGTTTCCCGGCGTCACGATCGACGCCACCGTCCCGCCGTGCGCCGCCGCGGTCATCGCGGTCAAGCCTCCTGACGTTCCCACCGCCGTCGCCTCCGCCGTGGCCGCCGGAGCGACTCGCGTGCTGTCCATCGCCGCCGGGGTGTCGATCGCCACCATCCAGGAGGCCGCCGGGAGCAGCGCCGTCGCCGTCGCCCGGGCGATGCCGAACACGCCCGCGCTCGTCGGCGAGGGAGCGTCGGCCATCGCCGGCGGCGCCACCGCGACCGACGACGACCTGGAATGGGCCGAGGGTGTGCTCGGCGCGGTCGGCACAGTGGCTCGGGTCGACGAGAGTGACCTCGACGCCGTCACGGCGCTCAGCGGCTCGGGGCCGGCGTACCTCTTCCTCGTCGCCGAGGCGTTGATCGACGCCGGCGTGTCCGTCGGCCTTGATCCGTCGCTGGCGGAGGCCTTGACGACGCAGCTCTTCGTCGGCGCGGCCGCGCTGCTGGCCGATCGCGGCGAGCCCGGCGCGCTGCGGGAGATGGTGACGTCTCCAGGGGGAACGACCGCCGCTGGGCTGGCCGTGCTCGACGACCGCGAGGTGCGCACCGCCTTCCGTGACGCAGTGCAGGCAGCGGCGGCGCGGAGCGCAGAATTGGGCGCTCGGTGAATTACGTCACTGATTTTTCGACGTGACTCTTTTCTCACGACGAAAGTGCGCCTAGTCTGACCCCGTTGAGACGCGCCGGGGCGATGCCCAGGCTGCGCCGACGGGGCTGGTGCCATCGGGGGGTTGGCACCGGCCCTCGTCGCGTCTGGGGTGCCGGGGGTAGGTTCCGACCCTGATGGGCCGTCGCCACGACACCGTGTCGTTGCTCACCGACTACGGGCTCGACGACGAGTTCGCCGGTGTCGTCAGGTCCGTCGTGCGCGACCTCGCCCCGCACGTGACACTGGTCGACCTCACCCACGGCATCCGTCCCTACGACGTCCGTGGCGGATCCTTGGCCCTGGCGCGGTCGATCCCGTACGTCGCCGAAGGCGTCGTGCTCGCTGTCGTCGATCCCGGCGTCGGCACCGCCCGCCGGGCGATCGCCGTCGAGGTCGCCGACGGCGCCGGCGTGCTCGTCGGGCCGGACAACGGTCTGCTCGCTCCCGCCGTCGCCATCGTCGGTGGCGCCGAGCGCGTCGTCGAACTGACCAACACCGACTACCACCTCGCCGCGCCGGGCGCGACGTTCGCCGGGCGCGACGTGTTCGCCCCCGTCGCCGCCCACCTGTGCAACGGTGTCGATCTCACGGAGTTCGGTCCGCTGCTCGACGCCGATGTGCTGATGCCGGGCATGGTCGCCCTGCCACGAGAGGAGGCCGACGGGCTCCACGCCGAGGTGCTGTGGGTCGATCGCTTCGGGAACTGCCAGCTGAACATCGGGCCCGACGACCTCGACGCGGCCGTCGACGTGTGGTCGATCGTGATCGGCGACGAGCGCCGCGCCGCGCACGTGGCCACGTCGTTCGCCGTCCTGGGGCCGGGGGCGGTCGGGTTGGTCCTCGACTCGCAGGGGATGTACGCGCTGGCGATGGACCAGCGATCAGCGGCAGCCGAGCTTCGCTTGGCCACGGGCGACGCGGTGCTCGTCGCGGCGATCGGTGACGGCGGTGTCATCGCGACCGGTGCGTCGACCCCGGTCGACCTGCGCCCGTCCCGGTAGCGTGCGCCCGGTGCGGCCGGCCACCACCCTCGCCATCGCCCTGCTGCTCGCCGCCATCCTCGTCGCCGGCGTGATCGCCCTGATGCGCATCTGACGCGAGCGCCATCATCAGGTGCATGCTGTTCGTGCGAGCGTCGATATGGCTTCGACCCAACGACGTTCACGCTGGACGACGCCCTCGCCGAACGTGCTCGTCAGCTCGGCGTGAACGTCTCGGCCGCGGCGCGCGACGGCGTCGCAGCGGCGGTCCGTGACGCGTTGGCCCGCGCCGATCGCGCCGCCTACGAGCGTCAGCCCGAACGAGTCGATTCGTTCTGGAGCGAAGCAGAAGCCTGGACGGAGGAGTGAACCGGGGTGAGATCTGGCTCGCCCACCTGGCCGAAAGCGTTGCCGAGATCACAACGTCGATCCGCGGCATCGCGGCCGAGGTCCGCTTCGACCATGCTGCAGCCGGTCTGGAGAGCGCGTCCGTTGTGAACTGCGACGGCATCCATACGGTGGCCCAGACGACCTTGACGACGTACGTCGGCTCGCTCGACGACGTCACGCTGGACAGAGTCTGCTCGGCCGTCAGCTACGCCCTCGGCTGTCGAGCACCTGAGTCCTGACTACGCTCGGTCGCCGCATGGGGGTCAACGTCGCTCGCATCATCGAGGGCCACGACGCGGAGACGCCCGCGCTGATCAGCCGCAACCAGACGATCACCTATGGAGAGCTGGCCGAGCGCGTCGACCGGCTGCGGGGTGGCCTGGCCGAACTCGGCATCGCCGACGGCGACCGCGTCGCCATCATCTGCGGCAACGGCCACCCGTTCGTGCTCGCCTACCTCGCCCTCGTCGGGATGGGCGCGGTGGCAGTGCCGTTGAACCCGACGAGCCCGGCGCCCGAGCTGCAGCACCAACTCGACGCCGTCGACGTCGTCGGCGTCATCGTCGACCGCAGCGCGGCAGCCACGTGGCGCAACGTCGACATGTCGTCGCTCGGCACCATCCGCCACGTGATCTCGGTCGACGGCGATCCGGGCGACGGGGCCGTCCCGATCGACGAGCTGCTGACCGCCGAGCCGGTTTCCGTCACCGACGTCGAGCCCGACCACCTCGCCGTGCTGCTGTTCACCAGCGGCACCGCCGGTTCGCCGCGCGCGGCGATGCTCAGCCACGGCAACCTGCTGGCGAACATCGAGCAGGCCGTCTCGGTGCCCGATCGGGTCGCCCCGGGCGACGTCGTCTACGGGGTGATCCCGCCGTACCACATCTTCGGGCTCAACGTCGTGATCGGCGTGAGCCTGTCGGCAGGGGCGACCGTCGTGCTCGTCCAGCGTTTCGATCCGGCCACCGCGCTGGAGTCCATCCGCTCACGACGCGTGACGACGATCCCCGGCGCGCCGTCGATGTGGGTTGCCTTCGCCCACTTCGAGGAGGCACCCTCCGACGCCTTCGCCACCGTCCGCCTGGCGCTGTCCGGCGCGGCGAAGCTGCCGGTGATCGTGGCAGAGCGGCTGCGCGACCGATTCGGGCTCACCGTCTACGAGGGCTACGGCTTGACCGAGGCCTCGCCGATCGTGACGTCGTCCGTCGGTCTCCCGCCGCGGTACGGCTCGATCGGGCGCGTGCTCGGCGGCATGGAGGTGCGCATCGTCGACGACGACGGCGGCGACGCCCTTGTCGGCGACGCCGGCGAGATCTGGGTGCGCGGGCCGAACGTGTTCTCCGGGTACCTCGACGATGCCGAGGCGACCGCGCGGGTGCTCACGAGCGATGGCTGGCTGCGCACCGGCGACATCGCTCTGTGCGACGACGATGGGCGGCTGTACCTGGTCGACCGTGCCAAGGACCTCGTGATCGTGTCCGGCTTCAACGTCTTCCCGGCCGAGGTCGAGGAGGTGCTGTGCGCTCATCCCGACGTCGCCGACGCCGGGGTGATCGGCGTGCCCCATCCACACACCGGCGAGGCGGTCAAGGCGTTCGTCGTGCTCCAGCCCGGCGCGGCCATCGACGAGGACGCCCTCATCGACCACGCCCACGATCACCTCGCCCGCTACAAGTGCCCGACGAAGATCATCTTCGTCGACGAGCTGCCGCGATCCGCCACGGGCAAGCTGATCCGCCGAGAGTTGGTTCCGGGGACCTGACGCGCCTCTTCGGGGGTCCACGGGGGCGGAGCCCCCGTGTGATTACTTTGTGAAGGCGTGCACGAAACTCGTATCGTGCACGTCGATGACGACGACCAGCCGTGGCCGGCGGATTCCCGAGGCCACCGTGGCGCGGTTGCCGGTGTACCTGCGCATCCTCATCGAGCAGTCCGAGGCCGGCACGTCGAACGTGTCGTCCGAGGAGCTCGCCGATCTCGCCGGCGTCAACGCCGCCAAGGTGCGCAAGGACCTCAGCTACCTCGGCACCTACGGCACGCGCGGCGTCGGCTACGAGGTCGAGTACCTCATCTACCAGGTCCGTCGTGAGCTCGGTCTGACCCACGACTGGCCCGTCGTGATCGTCGGCGCCGGCAACCTCGGCCAGGCCCTTGCCGGCTACGGCGGCTTCGGTCAGCGCGGCTTCCCCGTCGCCGGGATCGTCGACATCGACGCGGCGAAGGTGGACACCGTCATCGGCGGCGTGCGCGTGCGCCCGCTCGACGACCTCGCCGCCATCGTGCGCGCCAGCGGCGTCTTCATCGGCGTGATCGCCACGCCGGGTGGTGCCGCCCAGGCCGCCGCCGAGCGCCTCGTCAAGGCCGGCGTCACCAGCATCTTGAACTTCGCGCCCGTCCTGCTGTCCGTCCCGCCTGGCATCAACGTGCGCAAGGTCGACCTGGCCGTCGAGCTGCAGATCCTCAGCTACTACGAGCAGCGCCGGGCCGCCGGCGCCCAGTCGACCGGATCGCGACGAGGAGCCAGCGCCTAGGCTGGACCCGCCATGTCCGTCGTCGTCATCGGTGTCAACCATCGGACGGGACCGCTGTCCGTCCTCGAGCGGTTGACGATCGCGCCCGACGATGTCGCCAAGGCCGTGACGAGGCTCGCCGGGCGGGACAACCTGCGTGAGGTCGCCGTGCTCAGCACGTGCAACCGCATCGAGATCTACGCCGTCGCCGAGCGCTTCCACGGTGCCTACGCCGACATCAGGGACTTCCTCTGCGAGCACGGCGGGCTCGTCGCCGACGAGCTGCACCCGTACCTCTACAGCCAGCACGAGGAGGGCGCCGCCCGGCACCTGTTCGAGGTCGCCGCCGGCCTCGACTCGGCCGTGCTGGGCGAGAGCGAGATCCTCGGCCAGGTGCGCGGCGCGTGGCAGGTCGCCGCCGACGAGGGCGGCGTGCGCTCGACGCTCGACCTGCTCTTCCGCCACGCCCTGCGCGTCGGCAAGCGGGCGCGCACGGAGACGGCGATCGGGCGCGGCACGGCGTCGATCAGCCACGCCGCCGTGGAGATGGTCACCGACCGGCTCGGTTCGCTCGTCGGCCGTGACGTGCTCGTCGTCGGTGCCGGCGACATGGGTGCCGGCGTGGCCACGGCACTGCACCGCGCCGGGGCGGCGGGGATCACGGTGTGCAACCGCTCGCCGCAACGGGGCAACCGGCTGGCCGGGCAGGTCGGCGGCCGGGCGCTCGGCCTCGACCGCATCGGCGAGGCGCTGGCGGCGTGCGATGTCGTCGTGGCGTGCACCGCCTCCGATCACAGCGTGCTGACGCGTGACGACGTGGAGGCCAACCATCCAGCTGGCAAGCCACTGCTGATCGTCGACATCTCCGTTCCCCGCACCGTCGACCGCTCCGTCGCTGACCTCGACGCGGTGACCTTGCTCGACCTCGACGATCTGCGCGACTGGGCCGATCGCGGACTCGAGCTGCGCGCCGCCGAGACCGACCGGGTGCGCCAGATCGTCGCCGAGGAGCTGGAGAAGTACACGGTCGAGTCGCTCGCCCGCCAGGCGGCGCCGCTCGTCGCCCAGCTCCACGAGCGTGCCGAGGCCGTGCGGTCCGGTGAGCTGTCGCGGTTCGCCGGGCGCCTCGCCGGCCTCGACGACGGCCAGCGCGAGGCGATCGAGGCGCTGACGAGCGCCATCGTCGCCAAGCTGCTGCACGAGCCGTCGGTGCGCCTGCGCAACGACGCCGGCACGCCGAAGGGCGAGCGCAACGCGGCCGCCGTGAGCGACCTGTTCGACCTGCGCTGACCGCGTGCGCCTGCGCCTGGCCACACGCGGGAGCCCGCAGGCGCGCACGCAGACCGAGGCGGTCGCCGGCGTCCTGCGCAACGCGCTCGGATGCGAGGTCGAGCTCGTGCTCGTCGAGACGACCGGTGATCGCCGGCGCGACGTCCCGCTGCACGTGATCGGCGGCCAGGGCGTGTTCGTCAAGGAGGTCCAGCAGGCCGTGCTCGACAGGCGTGCCGACGCCGCCGTGCACTCGGCGAAGGACCTGCCGTCAGCTGACCATCCCGGGTTGACGATCGGGGCGTTCACCCGCCGGCGCGATGCCGCCGACGCACTGATCGGTCGGCGGCTCGACGAGCTCGAGGAAGGCGCCACAGTGGCGACGGGTTCGGTCCGCCGGCGGGCGCAGCTCGCCGAGGCGCGGCCGGACCTGCAGTTCGTCGAGCTGCGCGGCAACATCGCCACCCGCCTCGAGCGCATCCCCGACGGTGGCGCCATCGTGATGGCCGTCGCCGCCCTCGAGGTGCTCGGGCTCACCGACCGTGTCGCCGAACGCCTGCCCGTCGAGCGGTTCGTGCCGGCCGTCGGCCAGGGATGCGTCGCCGTCGAGTGCCGGGTCGACGACGAGGCCACCGCGAACGCGCTCGGTGCCGTCGACGACGTCTCGACGCGCCACGCCGTGGAGGTCGAGCGGGCGTTCCTCGAGCGGCTCGGAGCCGGATGCACGTTCCCGGTCGGCGCCCATGTGGCGGGGCGCACGCTGTTCACGTTCTTCGCCGGCGAGCGGCACATCAGCCGCGAGGTGCACGAGCTGCGGCTCGATGACGGCGACCGCGACGTGGCCCGCTCGGCAGCGGCGGCCTGCCTGGCGTGAACGCGCGCATCGGGCTCACCCGCCCGGCGCCGGGCGCGCTCGGCGATCGTCTCACCACCCTCGGGGCGACCGTCGTCCACGTCCCGCTCATCGAGATCGCCGACGTGCCCGCGCTTGCGGCGACGCTGTCTCGAATCGACGCGTTCGACTGGCTCATCGTCACGTCGGTCAACGGTGCTGTCCGCGTCGGTCCGGCTGCGGCAGCACATCCGTCGGTGCGACTCGCCGCCGTCGGGCCGGCCACCGCGGCCGCGTTGGCTGAGGCCGCCGGCCGGCCCGTCGACCTCGTTCCGGCCGTCGCCCAGGCGGAAGGCCTGCTCGCCGAGTTCCCGCCGCCGCCCGCCCGCGTGCTCGTCGCCCAGGCCGACCGTGCCCGGCGCGTGCTCGCCGACGGGCTGGCCGCCGCCGGTCACGCCGTCGAGTCCGTCGCTGCGTACCGCACGGTCGTCCGCACGCCGGACGCTGACGAGGTCGAGCGGCTGCGCACCGTCGACGCCGTCGTGTTCGCCAGCGGGTCGGCCGCGGCCGGCTGGGCCGAGGCGCTCGGCACCGAAACGCCACCGGTGGTCGTGGCGATCGGTCCGGTCACCGCCGATGCCGCCCGCCGCCTCGGCCTCGACGTCACCCACGTTGCCGGCGTCACCGGATGACGACGCCATCGTCGACGTCCTGGCCCGAGCCGTACGATGATGGTGATGCCTGCGCCGTTCCCGATCGATCGCCCGCGCCGGTTGCGACGGACCGCCGCCCTGCGCGATCTCGTCGCCGAGACATCGGTGCGCACGAGCGATCTCGTCGCCCCGCTGTTCGTGCGCGAGGGCGATGACCGAGCCGCAGCCGATCGCCTCATTGCCCGGTGTCGTCCAGCACAGCCGGGAGAGCCTGCGCAAGGAGGTCGCCGAGCTCGCCGCCGCCGGCATCCGCGGCGTCGTGCTGTTCGGTGTGCCGGCCGTCAAGGACGCCACCGGCAGCGGCGCATCCGATCCGGAGGGGATCGTGCAGTTGGCCCTCGCCGACCTGCGCGGCGACCTCGGCGACGACGTCGCCCTGATCGCCGATCTGTGCATCGACGAGTACACCGACCATGGCCACTGCGGTGTGCTCGACGAGCACGGCGACGTCGACAACGACGCCACCCTCGAGGTGTATGCGGCGGCCGCCATCGCCCAGGCGCGCGCCGGTGCCCACGTCATTGCTCCGAGCGGGATGATGGACGGCCAGGTCGGGCGCATCCGTCGTGCGCTCGACGACGACGGGTTCGCCGGCGTGTCGATCCTGGCGTACTCGGCGAAGTACGCGTCCGGGCTGTACGGACCGTTCCGTGACGCCGTCGACGTGACCATCGCCGGCGGTGGCGACCGCAAGGGCTACCAGCAGGACTGGCGCAACGGACGCGAGGCGCTGCGCGAGATCGAGGCCGACGTCGTCCAGGGCGCCGACATGGTGATGGTCAAGCCGGCGCTGGCGTACCTCGACGTGATCCAGGCCGCCCGCCAGCGCGTCGACGTGCCCATCGCGGCGTACCACGTCAGCGGCGAGTACGCCATGATCAAGGCCGCCGCGGCGAACGGATGGATCGACGGTGACGCCGTTGCCCTCGAGCACCTCACCGCGATCAAGCGGGCGGGCGCCGATGTGATCCTCACCTACCTGGCCCGGTGGTTCGCCGAGGGGCCAGGTCGTGTGTGAGCGAGCCGCGTAGCGCGAGCGAACGATTGACATCGGTGACCTCCGTCTCGATCCCGTACTGCGAACCCGATGCCTGCGCCGCCGCCGGGTGCGACCCGGTCGTGTGCGTCGGACGCGGTGTGCCGTCGAACGACACGCTCTTCGAGCGCTCGACGCGGGCGATCCCGGGCGGTGTGAACTCGTCGATCCGCGCCTTCAAGGCGGTCGGCGGGCGGCCCTACGTCGTGGCCAGGGCGGAGGGCGCCTACGTCTGGGACGTCGAGGGCAACCGCTACATCGACCTCGTCCAGAGCTACGGCGCGGTGATCCTCGGACACGCTCACCCAGCCGTCACGCGGGCGCTCGCCGCGGCGGCCGCCGATGGCACGTCGTACGGCGCGCCGACGCCGCGCGAGATGAAGCTCGCCGAGGTGATCAGCGATCGAGTGCCGTCGTGCCAGCAGGTCCGGTTGATGAGCTCGGGGACGGAGGCGACGAGCACAGCCGTGCGGCTGGCCCGTGGCTACACGGGGCGCGACCGGATCGTCGCCTTCCACGGCAACTTCCACGGGGCCACCGACGCCTTGCTCGCCGCTGGCGGCAGTGGTGTGGCCACGCTCGGGCTGCCGGGGACGGCTGGCGTCCCGGCCGGGGCGGTCGCCGAGACGCTCGTCGTGCCGTACAACCGCGTGCCCGAGCTCGACGAGCGCGTCGCCGCCGTCATCGTCGAGCCGGTCGCCGCCAACATGGGCGTCGTCGCACCCGAGCCGGGGTTCCTCGACGGGCTGCGCGCCGAGTGCGACCGGGTCGGCGCGCTGTTGATCTTCGACGAGGTGATCACGGGGTTCCGCCTCGACCGCGGCGGTGCGCAGGCGCGCTACGACGTGACGCCGGATGTGACCACGTTCGGCAAGGTGATCGGCGGAGGTCTGCCGATCGGCGCCGTCGGCGGCCGGCGCGAGGTGATGGAGACGCTCACTCCGCTGGGGTCGGTGTTCCACGCCGGGACGCTGTCGGGCAACCCGCTGGCGACGGCGGCCGGGCTGGCCGCGCTCGACCTGCTCGTGCCCGACGTGTACATCGAGCTGGCCGCCCGCGCGAGGCACCTCGCCGCGTTGCTCCACGAGGCGTGCGCCTCGGCCGGATTCGCCGCCCGCTTCCCCGTGGTCGGGCCGCTGCTCGGCATCGTGTGCGGCGACGTGCCGCCGGCGATCGACTTCGAGGGAGCCAAGCGCACCGACGAGGCCGCCTATGCCGCCTTCTTCCAGGCGATGCTCGCCGAGGGCGTGGCGCTGGCCCCCGGCGCCTACGAGGCGATCTTCGTCGGCCTCGCCCACGACGACTCCGATCCTCGATGACATCGCCGCCCGCGCCGCCCGAGCTGTCCAGCGGTTCTGACGACGCTGCGGATCGCTCAGCGATCCTGAGACGACGCGGAATCAAGGAGGCCGGTCGGTAGCGTCGCGGGACGTGCGGCAGGTGCTCTCGTGGCGGTTCGTCGCCGCCATTGCCGCTGTCTGCGGTTTGGCCGCGGCGGTGTACGTGCTGTTCGTCGACGACGACTCGATCGCCCAGGTCGTCGACGAGCCTGCCGACGCCACCCATCGCATCGACCTGGTATCGCTGGTGTACGGCACGAGACGGACGGGCTTCGCCATGTCGCCGGCTGGGCTCAGCCAGGGCGAGATGACGATGACCCTCGTCCCGATCGGCCTCGACGCCATCGACGTCCCCATCCACCCAGGCACGCCGGGCGAGGTCACGTGTCCCGATCTCGACAAACCGTGCGTGCTGCTCGCCGAGACGCTCGGCGACAGCATCGTCTGGTTCACCCTCGTGCCGCTGGGAGCGAACTTCCGCTTCGAGTTGCCGGCGATCGAGTCGCTCGACGGCGGCTTCGCCCACCTCGTCAATGGCTGGGAGGTGCGGTACGCCGACGTGATCGATCGCAGCCGCTGCGAGGACGGCGAGGCGACCGACGTCGCAGCCGAGTCGTTCTCCGAGTTCCTCCGCCTTGCCGGCGAGAACCACCGCTCGCTCTACGACCTCGGTCGCGGCGAGCTCATCGCCGTCGTCTGTTGACACACGGGGGCTCCGCCCCCGTGGACCCCCGAAGAGAGGAGCTCAGCCTGTCGCGGCGCGACGGCCGGTGGGGACGGCCGCCTGACCGTCGTAGACCAGCTCCGCCCGGCCGAGGAAGTCGAGCAGCACGCGGTTGAACGTCGAGGCGTGCTCGATCATCAGTCCGTGGGCGGCACCGCTGATGACGACCAGCTCGGCCGTCGGGATCAGCTCGGCGAGCTCCTCGCTGTCGCCGCGCGGCGTCAGGATGTCCTGGTTGCCGACCACGACCAGCGTGGGGATGTCGATCTCGCCGAGTCGTTCGCTCAGCGTCTCATCGGCCGAGAGGATGGCGTCGACCTGGGCGGCGAAGGCATGCGTCGGCCGGCCCATCCCCAACGGTCCGAGCCAGCCGATCACCGGCAGCAGACGGCGGAACGACCGCGGCCCGATCACCCAGCGCGCGGCCTGCTTGGTCATCGAGCCGACCCCACGCTCCTTGGCCGCTTCGCCCCAGCTGGTGAGCAGCTCGCGACGCCACGGGTGGTTGCGGCACGACGTGCAGACGAGCGTCAGCGAGCGCACCCGCTCGGGATAGGCCAGGGCGACGAACTGGCTGATCGCTCCGCCCATCGAGGCACCGACGACGTGCGCCGTCTCCACGCCGGCATGGTCGAGCACGGCCATCGCGTCGTCGGCCATCTGCTCCAGGGAATAGTCCCCGTGCGGCTTGTCGCTGCGACCGGCTCCCCGGTTGTCGAGGGCGATCGTCAGATACGACCAACCAAGGGCGAGGCGCTGCATCGTCCAGCCGTGCTTGTCGGCACCGAGGCCCTGGATCAGCAGCACCGGCGGGCCGCTGCGGCGGCCCGACACCGAGTAGTGCAGGCGAGTGCCGTCGGTGCTCGTGGCGTACGCCATGTCAGCTCCCACCCATCCCGCTGAGCGGCAGCCAGTCGAGCGGTGTACCCGTCTGGGTCCCGCCGAACTCGTCGAGCAGTCGCTGGATCCGTTGCTCGACCTGATCGGCGAGCTCCAGCTCGATCAGCGGTCCTCGTCGCCGGCGCCCTGGGCGCACCGCCGGGCCGATTTCGATGCGCGCCGATCGGCTCCACGGCGAGCTCGCCGTCGCCGCCGGGAACACCGGTGACTTGGTCTCCACGGCCGCACCGACCAGGCGATGGTCGACACGTCCCACCCGCCGGGGATGCCACGTCGTCTGGGCGCCCATGACGAGCAACTCGCCGGCCCGGAGGGCGCCGGCGAGCTCGTCCGGGCGGTCGAGCAGGCCGCCGAGGCGTCGCGCCATCGCCCCGACCGGAGCCACATCGGGACGGCCGACGAAGCGCACTGGACGACTGAGCGTCGCCGACAGGGCGAGAGCGGTGAGCACCGGCGCCAGGGCGTAGCGGCGGGCGTTGACGACGATCAACGCGCCCGAGCGCACGGGAAGGCGGTCCTCACCCCCGATGACCATGTTCCAGCGCACCCGGCCGAGACGGATGCAGGCGCCGACGAGGGTGGGATCGCGGCCCCAGTCGTCGACGTGCCACGACCCGACGGGGGCGACCTGGCGCGCCGCCGCCTTGGCCGCCCGCTGGCGGGCCGCGGTGAGCGTGCGCTCGACCGGCAGCGTGATGACGCGGGCTTCGTAGTCGGTGTCCGACCTCACGCCACCGCCTTCCGGGCCGGGATGCGCACGACGGTCGGCCATGCGTACAGCTTCTCGACCACGTCCATCGTCGTCATGGCCGGGCGGAAGCCGAGCAACTCGTTCATCCGCGAGTTGTCGGCGAGGCGGCCGCGGTGCAGCGTCTCGATGACGTGGTCGGGGATCGGCGCGCCGAGCATGCCGGTGATCGCCTTGGCGATGTACCAATCGGGACCGACGAGCGGGATGGGGATGCGGCGGCCGCGGCGGGCGGCCTGCAGCGCGGTGATCGCCCCGTTGGCGACGACGTTCACCGGCTCGGCGAGGCGCCGTTCGGCGGCGGCGACGAACGCCTTGGCCACCTCGATGTCCTCGACGACGGCGAACGGCGGGTCGGCGAGGACGCTGAAGGGCACTGCCGGCATCCGCAGCACCCGCCCGAGCGGGCTGGGCACGTGCGGACCGAGCACCGTGCCCATGCGGATCGCCCCGACGGTGACGCCGACGCGCCGGCCGATCGCCGCGGCGGTGCGCTCGATGCCGGCGAGCATGCGCCCGTAGTCGCTCGTCGGGTCGACGTCGGCGGACTCGTCAGGCCGGGTCGGCGCGCCATGGGCGCGGCCGTAGATCTCCGTGCCGCTGCGCACGATCACCGACTCCAGCGCCGGGCACTCGGCGGCGGCGCCGAGGATCGAGGTCGCCGCATCGTCGGTCAGCTGGCGGGCCGTCGACGGGTTCGCCCGGCTGTGCGGCTCCCAGACCGAGATGTGCACGACGACGTGCGGATTGAACGACGTGATCGTCTCGACGACGCGGTCGTGGTCGGTCGGGGCCACGAGGTGGAACTCGGCGCGTCGCATCCGTCGCCGCGGCGGGTCGATGTCGAGCCCGACGAGCTCGCCGACCCACGGTTGGTCCTCGAGCAGCGCGGCGACGCGCGACCCCAGGTCGCCGCCCATGCCACTCACGAGCACTCGACGTCCCGCCGCCATGCGCAGAAGCTAGCCAGCGGCGCGGGAGAATCCCCGCATCGCGCGCTATCGCAATTTAGGTGCCAAAAGGATGACGTTGCGGGCGAAGGGATCGAGCTGGCGGCCCGCCAGGCGCTCGGTGACGGTGATCGCCTGCGTGTCGTCGTCGACGAGCCCGGCCCAGCGGATGTACCCACCCATGATCCCGACGATCCGGTCGCCGACCTCCTCGCCGTGCACGATCACCTTGACCCCGGCGCGCAGCAGCTCGTTGAGCTCGCGGTAGAAGACCCGCAACCACGGTTCCAGCTCGTCGGCGTTGAACGGACGGTGCCTGGACGTGACACCCAACTCGTCGTAGTTGTGCAGGTTGTGCGGTGCCGGGATGATCGAGATCACGCAGCCGAACCCGTTCTCACGGATCCAGATGATCTCCTCCTGGCGGCGGACGCGGCGATGGTTCTCGCCGTAGCCGCCAGGGCGCTCGCAGATCGCCAGCTTGTCCTTCAGGATCCACGTGAAGTTGCGCGGCACGATGCCGAGCGCCCAGCGACCGCGGAGCCGTGTGGCCATCAACGTGCTCCGCCACTGGTGCTGCTCATCCGTCTGGCGAGGTTACTGCGCCACCGGGCACGATGCGCAGCCGCTGGCGGTGCCGTTCGACGCGGTGGCCTCCGGGCAGCTCGCACGCCCGTCGGCCGCCGGCGGCGACCGCGAGGACGCGGTCGATGGAGGCCGCGTCGGGCGGGTATCCGTCGATCATCAGCCATCGCCGCAGTGCTCGCCGGGCCGCGGCAGGCGTGGCGGCGGTCAGCGCCCGGGCGTCGGTCGGGTCGACAGCAGCAGCCAGGGACTCGGCGAGTGCGGCGTCGTCGGCGGCGGTCTCGGCGGTGCGCACGAGCAGGGGAACCGTGTCGCGTCCGGCGATCGAGTCCATCATCGGCAGCAGCTCGTGGCGCACGCGATTGCGGACGAAGCGGGGGTCGTCGTTGGACGGGTCACCGACCGGCACCAGGCCGAGATCGGCGCACAGCAGGCGCGTCTCCGTGCGCCGTAGGGCCAGCAACGGCCGCGTCGGGGCAGGTGCCATCGCCGCCAGCCCGTCGAGCCCGGCGCCGCGGAGCAGGTTGACGAGCAGCGTCTCGGCACGGTCGTCGGCCGTGTGCCCGGTCAGCGCACCGGCGGGAAGGACGGCCTGGCGGGCGGCGCGAGCGCGTGCCTCGAGGTTGGCGCCGAGGGCGATGCCGGCGCGAACGACCTGGCAGGGCACACCGAGCCGGCCGGCCAATGCCGCCGCCTCGGTGGCCTCGTCGGCGGAGGACGGCCGTAGACCGTGGTCGACGTGGATCGCCGTGACGGCCAATCCGGCCGCGGACGCGAGGGCGAGCAGCGCCGTCGAGTCTGGCCCGCCGGAGAACGCGCAGACGACGTCGGTGCCGGGTCCAGGGAACGAGCAGCGGGCGAGCAGGTCGTCGATGATCGCGGGGCGGCCCGCCACGGTCAGCCGTCTTGCTGCTGGCGACGGTTGGGGTAGCGCTGGGCCGTCACGTTCTTCAGGTAGCCGACGGCGAGCCCGAGCACCGCCAGCACGGACACGATCACGAGCACGACGCCGATCCACTGGTGCCAGATGACCGCGAGCACGCCGCCGACCTTATCGACCCACCCGAGTACGTGCTGCCGTCCGAGTGACGTGGTGACGGTCAGGCCCGCACCACGATACTCGAATGGCCGGACGTACTCGACTGGGGTCAGCCGATGCGGCCGTCGCCGTCGATGTCGGCCTGGAGGCACTGCTCGATGCGCGAGAGCAGGCCGGGCGGCATCTCGTCGGTGCACTTGGAGGCGATGACCAGCTTCAGCTCGGCGTGGAAGTCGAACGCCTCGTAGCACTCGGGGCAGTCCACGAGGTGGCCCCGGATGTGAGCGACTGCGTCGTCGCTCAACTCGCCGTCGAGGAAGGTCTCCAGCTCTCTCAGCGTCTCGTTGCAGTCACTCATTCGTCGATCCATCCTGCGGGCGGCCGGCGGACTGGCCGGCGAGCCCACGCGTCCTGCGCGTACTCGAACAACGATTTCTGCATCGCCTTTCTTCCCCGATGCAGCCGCGACATCACGGTGCCGATCGGGATGTCCATGATCTCGGCGATCTCCTTGTAGGCAAACCCCTCCACGTCGGCCAGCAGCACGGGCAGCCGGAAGTTCTCCGGCAGGTCCTCCAGCGCCTGCTTGACCTCGTCGTCGGTGAGCAGGTCGAACAGCTGGTCCTCGGCCGAACGGCTGGCCGCCAGCGAGTCGAGCGTGCCGAGGCGCCGGTACAGGTACATGTCCTCGACGTCGGCCAGATCGGTCTCGGTCGGTCGGCGCTGGCGCGAGCGGTAGGTGTTGATGAAGGCGTTGGTCAGGATCCGGAACAGCCACGCCCGCAGGTTGGTCCCCTCCGTGAAGCCGCCGAAGCCGCGATAGGCGCGCAGGTAGGTGTCCTGCACCAGATCCTCGGCGTCGGCCTGGTTGCGCGTCATGCGCAGGGCGGCCGAGTACAGCTGCGGGGCGTACTGCATCGCCTGGTCGGCGAAGGTCGCGGGGTCGGCCACGCGGCGACGCTAATCCGAGCGTGCCGCGCCGTGCTCGGCGCGGCTGCGGGAGGCGTAGCGGTCGATCGCGGCGACGAAGCGCTCGAGCAGGCTGACGAGCTGGGCACGGTCGTCGGTGTCGAAGTCTTCGAAGAGGGTGTCGAGGATCATCGAGCGATTCGCCGACACGACCTCGTGCAGCCTGCTCCCCTCAGGCGTCATCTGGGCCTTGATGACGCGGCCGTCGCCAGTGTCGGGGACACGCTTGGCCAGACCGGCCGCTTCCATCCGCTGCAGCGTGCGCGTCACCGTCGAGGGGTCGACGCCCAGCTCAGCGGCGAGGTCGGTCATCCGCAGGTCGCCGCGTGCACCCAGCAGGTCGAGCACGTCGAGGTGGCCGGGCTCGACGGAGTCCTTCCCACCCGGCGAGCCGAACAGCTCGTCGATGATCACCATCGTGGAAGGTCCGCGGCGCAGCGCCCGCCAGGCCCGGCCCATGCGGGTCTCGACATCGGCAGTGCCTGGTTCCGCCGGGAATGGCATGGGCCGAGGTTACGACACAGCTTGCGTGGCTCGAGCTTCGGAGTGCTTGTAGCTGAGGCGCAGCTTGGTGCGGTAGGCGATGATCGCCCCGTTCTCGATGAGCACGTCCATCTCCACGACCTCGGCGACGCGCAGGTCCTTGTACGCCTTGGCCGCCTCGCGGACGGCGTTCTGGGCGGCGAGCTCCCACGAGTCGCTGCTCGAACCGATCAACTCGACGACGTGGTACGTGCTGTCGCTCATCGCGCGGGGCCTCCCTGTGGCTGGAACTTGACGGACACCGCCACCTCGGCATCGAAGCGGACCGTGCCGTCGGGCTGGACGCGGCAGCCGAGCCGGCGCACCGACCCGACGCGCCCGTCGTGGAAGCGCCCGCCCATGCCACCGACGGCGAAGCGGGCGGCCTGGCTCCACGACGCGCCCACCGCGCCGGTGGTGTGCACCTGGTACACGCTCTCATTGCCTCCACGCACCAGCGGCGGCTCGGGGCTGGCGAAGTCGTCGCTGACCTGCTGGCCGCTGAGCCTGCGGATCGCCTCCATGAGGTCGTCGGTCAGCAGCTGCCGACGACGCCGCGCCGAGCCGCCGTAGGCGGCGGGGTCGAGCGGCTCGCCGAAGCGCACGACGGCGCCCCGGAACGGCCGCGGCACCTTCGTGCCGACCGGCTGGATGTGATCGGTACCGACCAAGCCGACGGGCACGATGGGCGCACCGGACATCAGGGCGAGTTGGGCGACGCCGGTGTGCCCACGGTGCAGCAAGCCGTCGCGCGACCGGGTGCCCTCCGGGTAGATGCCGAGGACATCGCCCCGGCCGAGCACGCCGGCGGCCACCTCGAGGGCGGCGACGGCACGGCGGGCCTGCTCGCGGTCGATGGGGATGAGGCCCATCGCCGGGAACAGGCGACGGGTCGCCCATGACTCCATGTACTCGGCCTTGCCGAGGAAGAACGCCTTGCGCGGGATCGACTGCAGCAGGGCGACGGAGTCGAAGAAGGAGATGTGGTTGGCGGCGACGATCGCCCCGCCGGTGGCCGGGACCCGCTCCCGGCCCTCCACGCGCACGCGCAGCAGGCCGCGGTAGAGCGGCGTCGCCGCTGCCTTGATGGCGCGGTAGAGGCGGTCCTGCTCGGGTGCGGTCACTCTCTTGGAACCTACTCATGCCGGGCTCAGCTCGCTGCCAAGCAGCTCGCTTCAGTCCGGGAGGAGCGGGACTGCCGGACCGTGGTCGCGGCCGAGGAGGACGGCGCGGGTGACGGCCGCCGATCCGAACCGCTTGCGGACGCCGTCCAGGGCACTGTCGACCGCACCACCTGCGTGACGGTCGAACGGCAGCGTCAGCTGGACGGCGTCGTCGTCGTCGAGGTTGGCGACAGCGAGGCCGACGAGCGTGACGCCACGCTCGTCGATCATCGGCATCGCCTCGGTGAGCAGCTGGCGGGCGGCGGCGAGCACGATCTCGGTCTCGGCCGTTGGGGCGTCGATCGTGTGCGAGCGGGTGACCCGGGTGAAGTCGTCGAAGCGCAGCCGCAGCACGACCGTGCGCCCGACGCGGTGCGCCGCGCGCAGACGTCGTGTCACGCGATCGACGATGCCGACGAGCACGGCGTCGAGGTCTTCCTGGGAGCGGGGACCGTGACGGCTGCGACCGATGGCGTGCTGCGAGCCGATCGACCGGCGACGCCGGCCGACCTCGACGCGTCGAGGGTCACGGTTGTGGGCGAGGGCGTGCAGATGGCGCCCGGCGAACGGACCGAGGATCGACACGAGCGGGCCCTCACCGACCCGAGCGACGTCGGCGACGGTCGTGATGCCGCGGTCGTGCAGCTTGGCGGCGGTCTTGGCGCCGACGCCCCACAACCGCTCGACCGGGAGCGGGTGCAGGAACGCCAGCTCTCCACCCGGCGCCACGACCAGCAGCCCGTCCGGCTTGGCGACGCCACTCGCCACCTTGGCGAGGAACTTCGTGCGGGCGACACCCACCGTGATCGGCAGGCCCACCCGCTCACGCACCTCGGCACGCAGCCGGCTGGCGATCTCGACCGGCGATCCGGACACGCGGCGCAGCCCGCCGACATCGAGGAAGGCCTCGTCGATCGACAGGCCCTCGACGAGCGGCGTGGTGTCGTCGAACACGCCGAACACCGCCTTGCTCGCCTCGCTGTACGCCGTCATCCGCGGCGGGACGGCGACGGCGGACGGGCACAGCCGCAGCGCCTGTCGGCCACCCATCGCTGTGCGCACCCCGAAGGCCTTGGCCTCGTAGCTGGCGGCCAGCACGACGCCCATGCCGACGATCACCGGGCGTCCGCGCAGCGCCGGGTCGTCGCGCTGCTCGACCGACGCGTAGAACGAGTCGAGGTCGGCGTGCAGGATCGAGGCCTCGTCGCGCACGAACACATGTTCCCACAGGGGTGCGCGGGTGGGTCTGTCAGATCTCGACCTGGGTGCCGACCTCGAACACCTGCTGGCGTGGCAGCTGGTAGAAGCGGGCGGCGCTGGCTGCTCCCCGGTTGAGGACGATGAAGAGGTGCTCGCGCCACCGCGGCATGTCACCCTTCGGGATCGACGCGACGGTCTCGCGGCCGAGGAAGAACGTGACGTCGTCGGGGTTGATGCCGCCCGCCGCGAGCTGTAGCTGCCGCAACTCGCCCATCACGTCGTGGGTGTCCATGTAGCCGAACGTCAGGACGACCTCGTAGACGCCGCCACCGTGGGCGGTGATCGACGATCGGGTCGCCGGTTCGACCCGTGGGACGTCGGCGGTCACGATCGACAGCACGATCGTCGTCTCGTGCAGGACGTGGTTGTGGCGCAGGTTGGAGACCAGCGCCGGCGGGGCACAGCCGGGATCCTTGAACATGTAGATCGCCGTGCCCGGCACCCGTGTCGCCCCACCGGCGAGCGCCTCCTCGACCACGTCGTCGGTCCGGCGGCGCCCGCGCTCGAGAATGCGAGCGACGATCGCCCGGCCCCGCCTCCACGTCGTCATCTGGACCACCAGACCGAGGCCGACGATCACCGGGAGCCAGCCGCCATCGGGGATCTTGGGCACGTTGGCGGCGAAGAACGCCATGTCGACGACGAAGAGCGGGACGCAGACGGCCAGCGCCTTGGGCGCGGACCACCCCCAGCAGTCGACGACCACCCGGTAGAACAGCAACGTCGTGATGGCCATCGTCGCCGTGACGGCGATGCCGTACGCAGCGGCGAGGTTGCTCGAGGTGCGGAACCCGAGCACGAGGCCGACGCACCCGATCATCAGCAGCCAGTTGACGAGCGGCACGTAGATCTGGCCGATCTGGGTCGTCGATGTGTGGCGGATGTCGAGGCGCGGCAGGTAGTCGAGGCGGATCGCCTGGGCGGTCAGCGAGAAGGCGCCGGAGATCAGCGCCTGCGAGGCGATCACCGTGGCCATCGTCGCCAGCACGGCGAGCGGCCAGACCGCCCACTCGGGGGCCATGCGGAAGAACGGATTGCCGACCTCCTCGCCCGGGCTGCTCGCCAGCAGGGCCGCTTGACCGAAGTAGTTCAGCAGCAGGGCCGGCAGCACGATCGAGTACCACGAGAGCTGGATCGGCCGGCGGCCGAAGTGCCCCATGTCGGCGTACAGCGCCTCGCCGCCGGTGACGACGAGGAAGATCGAGCCGAGGGCAATGAACGCTCGTCCGGGCTGGTCGACGAAGAGCTGGACGGCGTAGGTGGGCGACACCGCCCGGAGCACGCTCGGGTGATCGAGGATCTGCCGCAGGCCGAGCGCGGCCAGGACCACGAACCACACCACCATCACCGGGCCGAACACGCGTGAGATCCGTGCCGTGCCCCGGCTCTGGACGGCAAACAGGGCGATCAGGATGGCCACCGAGACCGGGATCACCCATGCCTCGAACGCGCTGGTGGCCACCTCGAACCCCTCGACGGCGCTGAGCACGGAGATCGCCGGGGTGATCAGACCGTCGCCGTAGAGCAGCGCGGTGCCGAACACACCGAGGGCGATGATCGCCCGCTTGGTGCCCGTCGGCAGCCCGTGCCGGGGCATCAACAGCGCCGTCAGGGCGAGGATGCCGCCCTCACCGTGGTTGTCGGCGCGCATCACGAGCGCCAGGTACTTGATCGAGATGATGATCACCAGCGCCCAGAACACCACCGAGGCGACGCCGTAGGCGTTGGCCTGGCTGACCTCCAGCTCGGCGTGCTCGAACGATTCCCGGAAGGCGTACAACGGGCTCGTGCCGATGTCGCCGTAGACGATCCCGAGCGCCCCGAACGCCAAGGCCACGGCCCCGCCGTGACCGCCCGCCCGGCTGTGCTCTGCGTGCACCACGGGCGGCGAAGCTAGCCGTGGACGGGACCGACCCGGCGATCAGGTGTCAGGCGGGGTAGGTGGTGATGTCGGTGGCTTTGACGGTGGCCCAGATGTGGTCGCCGGGTTGGAGGGTGAGCGCTTCGAGGGCGGCGGGGGTGATCTCGGCGACGAGAGGCACGTCGCCCTGCAGCCGGACGCGGACTCGTTCGGCTTGGCGGTCGACGTCGACGACGGTGGACGACCACACGTTGCGCGGACTGCCGTCGGGTGGCGTGGGATAGAGGGCAACGCTGTGCGGTTGGATGACGGCGAAGGCGGGCCCTTCGATGTTGTCGGCAGGGATGATCGTGCCGCCGTTGGTGGTGGTGATGGTGCCGTTGGCGGCGGTGCCGGCGAGCAGGTTGACGCCGATGAGGTCGGCGACGTAGCGGGAGCGGGGGTGGGCGGTGACGTCGGCGAAGGTGCCGGTCTGGATGACCGCGCCGTGTTCGAGGATGACGACTCGGTCGGCGAGGGCGTAGGCATCGACGGGGTCGTGGGTGACGAGCAGGCGCACGCCGTCAAAGGTGGTGAGGTGACGGCGCAGGTCGCGGCGGACATCACCGCGGGTGCCGGCGTCGAGGGCGGCGAGCGGCTCGTCGAGGAGCAGCAGTCGAGGCTCGGTGGCCAGGGCGCGGGCCAGGGCGACGCGTTGGGCTTGTCCGCCGGACAGGGCGCGCGGTCGGTGGTGGGCGTGGTCGGCGAGCCCGACGCGCTGGAGCCAGGTGGCGGCCGTGGTTCGGGCGTCCGCCTTGGCCATGCCGCGGGCGCGCAGCCCGAAGGCGACGTTCTCCAGCGCGGACAGGTTGGGGAACAGGAGGTAGTCCTGGAACACGACGGCGACCGGCCGTTGCTCGGGCCGCACGAAGACGTCGTCCGCCGGGTCGTCGAGCGGTTCGCCGTCGAGCTCGATGCGGCCGCCGTCGATCGGCAGCAGCCCGGCGAGGCAACGGAACAGGGTGCTCTTGCCGGAACCGTTGGGGCCGAGCACGGCGACGGTCTCGCCGCCCTTGGCTGTGAGGTCGACGTCGAGGCGGAAGCTGCCGAGGGTGCGGACGATCCTGGCGTCGAGGGTCATGCGGTCGGTGGCCGCCCGCCGCCGAGGAATCGGTCACGAAGGGCGACGAGCACGGCGAACGAGACTGCGATCAGCACGAGGCTGAGCACGATCGCTTCGTCGGGATTGATCTCGTTGGTCAGGTAGATCGCCAGCGGCATCGTCTGGGTGCGTCCGGGGAAGTTGCCGGCGAACGTGATCGTGGCACCGAACTCACCGAGGGCGCGTGCCCAGGCCAGGACGGCGCCGGCGATCAGCCCGGGGCGGATGGCCGGGAGGGTGACGCGACGGAACACGTACCAGCGTGACGCGCCGAGGGTGCGGGCGGCGTCTTCGTAGCGGGTGTCGAGCTGACGGAAGGCGGCTTCGACGGTGATGACGAGGAACGGCATGGCGACGAAGGTTTGGGCGACGACGACGCCGGCGGTGGTGAACGGCAGCGTGAACCCGAACCAGCGATCGAGGTACTGGCCCAACAAGCCGCGGCGCCCGAGTGAGTAGAACAGTGCGACGCCGGCGACGACGGGCGGTAGCACCATCGACAGGGTGCACAGGGCGCGCACCAGTCCCCGTCCGGGGAACGCCACCCGGGCCAGCAGCCAGGCCAGCGGTACTCCGAACAGCAACGCGGCGAAGGTGGCCCACAGCGAGCACCACAACGACAGCCGCAAGGCGGTGATCGCACTGTCGGACGTGAGGATCGACCAGACATCACCCCACGGCGCCTTCCACAACAACCCGAGGAATGGCAGGGCGAAGAAGGCGATCGCAACGACGGCGAGGATCAGGGCCGGGACAGGCAGGCGCTCCTGCCCGACCCGGCGATGGCGGACGGCGACCGGGGGGTCGGGCGCCGCCACGCTCATGGCGCTCCGAAGCCGTACTCGGCCAGGATCGCCTGGCCGTCCGGAGCCGGTGAGGAACTCGATGAACGCCTCGCCGACCTCCTGGTTCTGGGAGGCGGCGACGGTGGCGATCGGGTACTCGGCGACGACGTTGATGTCGTCGGGGATCTCGACCATGTCGGCGGCGTCGCCGGCGGCGGTGACGTCGGTGACGTAGACGATGCCGGCGTCGGCCTCGCCGGCGGTGACCTTGGTGACCACGCCGCGCACGTTCTGCTCGAGGCTGACCGGGGTCACGGTGACGCCGGCGGCGGTGAAGATCTGGTTGGCGTAGTTGCCGCACGGCACCTCGGGCGCGCAGATCACCGTCTTGATCGCCGGGTTGGCGAGGTCGGCGACGCCGGTGATCCCCAACGGGTTGTCGGGGGCGACGATGATCGTCAGCAGGTTGGTGGCGAAGATCACCGGTTCGCTGCCGTTGAGGGCGGCGTCGGTGAGCTTGGTCATGTTGTTGGTGTCGGCGGAGGCGAACACGTCGGCAGGTGCGCCTTCGGTGATCTGTTGCACCAGCGCCGAGGAGGCGTCGAAGCTGAACGTCGCCGTGGCTTCCGGGTTGGCCGCGGTGAACGCGTCGCCGACCTCGGTGAACGACTCGGTCAGCGACGCTGCGGCGAACACGGTGATGTCGCCCTCCACCCCGGCCGGCGCCGTGCTCGCCGGCGCCCCGGTCGTCGTCGCGGCGGTGGTGGCTGGCTCGGCTGTGGTCTCGGGCGCGGCGGTGGTGGCAGGTGCCGCCGCGGCGGCGCTCGTCGACGCTGCCGTCGTCGTCGTCGCCACAGGCGGCGGCGAGCAAGGCCAAGGCGGCGACGGGGACGAGGAGCAGGCGTGACGCCTTGGTCATGACGGCACTGTAGTCAGATCCTCAGCTTTATAGTGCAGAACCTGACTACGCTCGCCGTGTGGCTGCAACCGCGACGGCAAGTCGTGCCCCGTCCCGAACGACGACGCCTGATGCCATGCCGGCGCGCTTGCCCTTCGCCGAGTGGGTCTGTCTGAGCTTGATCTCCCAGAAGGTGTCCCACGGCTGGGCGCTGGGCACGATGCTCGCCCCGGATGGTGAGCTCGGGCGGATCTGGACGCTGACCCGGCCCCTCACGTATCGGGCGATCGACGGGCTGGTCGACAAACGGCTGATCACACGGACCGGTCAGGCGGCCGGCCGCGGCCGCGACCGGGTGATCCTCGCCGCCACCCCGGCCGGTCGGCGTCTCGCTCGCAAGTGGTTGGACACCCCCGTGGAGCACCTGCGCGATGTGCGCACCGAGCTGCTCATCAAGCTGTACCTGCGCGACCGAGCGGGCCTCGACAACGAGGACCTGCTCGCCACACAGCAGCAGTTGTTCGCCCCGACGATCGATGCCTTGACGTCGACCAACCCGGAGGATGATCTCGTGGACGTGTGGCGCCGCGAGAGTGCACGCGCCGTGCGCCGCTTCCTCGAAGCGGCCCTCCACCCGCCCGGCCATCATGACGTCGGCAAGCCCGAGCTTCGGCTGAGCGCCCGCAACCAACTCTCGGGGACGGCGACCGACGTGCACCACGGCGAGGTCATGTCCACCGTCAAGGCCGTCCTCGGCGACGGGCAACCACTCACCGCGGCGATCACCAAGGAGGCCGCCGCGGATCTCGATCTCGCCCCGGGTGACGCCATCGTGTTGATCGTCAAGTCGACCGAGGTGATCGTGGCCAAGGACTTCGCGCTGGCCACGAACCGACGATAGAAAGGCACGCCGTATGCAGCTCAGCGCCCGCAACCAGCTCAAGGCCACCGTGGACACCGTCACCCATGGAGAAGTGATGTCAACGGTTCGCGTCACCCTCCCCGACGGTCAGCACGTCACTGCGGCGATCACCAAGGACGCCGCCGAGGAGCTCGGCTTCGCCGCCGGCGACGACGTCATCGTGGTCATCAAGTCGACTGAGGTGATGCTGGCCAAGGACTGACTGCGTCCACGTGGGCGAGGTGCCGATCAGCAGGTCGGCCTCGACCCGACAACAAGAAGGCCGTCGTCACGACGGGCTCACGCCCGTTGGCGGGTGGGGAAGGCGGCGGCGAGACGGGCCAGGGACAGCGCGGCGAGCAGCAGCCCGAAGTCACGCAAGGCGATGTCGTAGAAGTCCGCCATCAGCAGCAGGTTGACGATGATGCCGGCCAACCAGGCGGCGACGAGGTAGCCGCCGAAACGTGGCCGCACCGCGACGACGAGACCGGCGACGATCTCGATCACGCCGACGACGTACATCAGCGTGTGCGCGTCGACGTTGAACAGGTCGGCGAACTCGGGCGCGAGGTAGCGGTCCCAGTCGACGAGGACGTGGAAGAACTTGTCCAGCCCGAACAGGATCGGGGCGACGACGAAGCCGATCCGCAGCAACCAGAACGCCTGGTAGGCCGGGTCGTGCATGTCCGCCGATCGCTCGACCGCATCGGTGCTCGACGCGACGGGGCCGGTCGTGGTGGTGGTGGTCATCGGATATCTCCTTCTATCGACAACTTATGATTGACGTTACAACAAGTGCGTATTGTATCGTCAAGTCCGAACTGATTTAGAGTGATGCACGTGACGACGTTGACGATCTACGGCGACTTCAACTGCCCGTTCTCGGCGCTCGCCAGCGTCCGTGCCGATCTGCTCCTGGGCGCCGACTGGCAGATCGACTGGCGGGCGGTGCAGCACGACACGGCGATCGCCGTCGCCGGCGACCCCGTCGAGGGCGACCTGATCGACGAGCTGGCCGCCGAGGTCGCCAAGATCCGCGAGCTCAGCACAGAGGACGTGCGTCTCGAGCTGACGGTGCCGCCGGTGCGTTCGAACACCGCCGCCGCATCCGCCGCCTTCGCCGCCGCCGGTGACGACGCCGACGAGGTGCGACGTCGGCTCTTCGCCGCGGTATGGGCTGAAGGCCGAAACGTCGGCGACCCGACCGAGCTCGAGCGCCTCGGCGTCGCCGGCAGCGACGAGGACGTCGCCCGCCGCTGGCAAGCCGAGTTCGAGGCGCTCCCCAAGCCGATCACCCCGACCCTGGTGCTCCCCGACGGGTACGTCTCCCGAGGGTTGGGCGCGCTCGCCCGCCTCGCCGAGATCGCCGTGGCGACGCGTCGACGTGACGATGACCAGTGACGACTTCGACGCACGCGTCGCCGGGGTGGCATCGCTGGCGGAGCCGCAGCGCCGCGCCCTGTATCGATTCGTCGTCTCTCGTGATGGAGCGGTGAGCAAGGACGAGGCTGCCGCGGCGATGGGAGTGGCCCGATCCGTTGCCGCCTTCCACCTCGACCGGCTCGTCGCCGATGGCTTGCTCACCACCGAGTACCGCCGCCTCTCCGGCCGCCAAGGCCCGGGCGCCGGGCGCCCGGCGAAGCTGTACCGGCGCGTTGCCGGCGAGCTCTCAGTCAGCCTCCCGGCCCGCCACTACGACTTCGCTGCACGCCTGCTCGCCGCTGCAGTCGACGACGCCACCCGCACCGGCACCCCTGTCGCACACTCACTCGCCCGTATCGCCCGCGAGCAAGGACGTGGACTCGGCGAACGCGCGCGCGTGGCCGCCGGCAAGCGGCCCGGCCGCCGCGGTCTGATCGACGCCGCCCTGGCGGTGCTCGATGAGCAGGGCTACGAGCCTCGTACTCAAGGCGACGAGGTCATGCTCGCCAACTGCCCCTTCCACGCACTCGTCGACGAACAGCGCGACCTCGTGTGCGGCATGAATCACGACCTGCTCTGCGGCTTGGCCGCCGGAGTCGGCGACGACGTGCTCACGGCGCGGCTGGAGCCGTCCGACACCGCCTGCTGCGTCCGCGTCCACGCCGACGGACCGATCGCCACAGGTCGA
>CAWGJK010000030.1:0-28431 GCA_963822875.1 uncultured Acidimicrobiia bacterium
CGATGTCGCGGTCGCGGCTGGGCACCTCGTTGACCCTGCGGCCACCGATCCGCAGCTCTCCCTTGGTGATGTCCTCGAGTCCGGCGATCATGCGCAGGGCGGTGGTCTTGCCGCATCCGGACGGGCCGACGAGGACAAGGAACTCGCCGTCGGCGATGTCGAGATCGAGGCTGGAGACGGCCTCGAAGCCGTTCTCGTAGATCTTCGTCAACTGGTCCAGCACGACCTCAGCCACGGTGTTGTCCCTTCTTCATGACGTCCATCAGTTCAAGTCCCAGACGTGCACCGCGGTGCCGGCGGCGGGGAGCACGACCGCGTTTCGCGAGACGACGGCATCGCCGTCGCCGAACCGCCGTTCGCCGACGACGCCGTCGAGGGCGACGGCGTCGATCGTCACCGGTTCGTGATCGGCCCGCCCGACCTGCACGAGCACTCGCTCGTCGTGCGACTCGCGCAGGTACACCAGCACATCATCGGACGCGTGCACCCACCGCAGCCCGCCACGCCGCAGTGCCTGCGACGCGCGGTGCAGCGCGCCGAGCGACCGGTAGGCGTCGAAGACGGGGCGGTCCCATCGCTCCACATCCCACGGCATCGGTTGGCGGGCGCCGTCGCTCTCGACGCCGGTGATCCCGACCTCGTCGCCGGCGAAGACCAGCGGCACGCCGGGCATCGTGAACAGCAGCCCGGCGCCGGCGACGTGGCGGTCGGCCGTGCCGCACACGCTGCGGAACCGGGTCGTGTCGTGGGACCCCAACAGATTGAAGCCGGAGACAGCGGACCGCCACGGCTGCGCGGTGAGCGACTCGACGATGGACGCGGCCGTTGCCCGCCCACCGAAGCGGGGGAGTGGCGACGGGTCGCCGAGGAACTTGAGCGCCTCGTCGTCGGGGTCGCGGAGCCAGGCCCAGATCGGGCGGGTGAAGGCGAGGTAGTTCATCACACCGTGCCAGCCGTCGCCGTCGAGGTCGCGGCTCGCGTCGTAGCAGTGCTCGGCGACGAGGTAGGCGTCGGCCTTGGCCTCGGCCATCGTCCGCCGCATCGCCACGGCAACGGCATGGTTGACGTCGATGCCGCGGTTGCGCCCGGCCATGTTGGCGACGTCGACGCGCCAACCGTCGAGGTCGAACGGTGGGCGGAGCCACCTGGCGGTCACCGAGTCAGGCCCGTCGAGTAGTCGGCGGCGGAGCTCGGCGTTCCGGAGATCAAACTTGGGCAGGGTCGGGACGTCGTACCACGCCTCGTAGTCGTCGGGATGATGGCGGAAGAAGAAGAAGCCGGCCTCAGCCGAGGAGGCGTCCGCCTGGGCGGCCACGAACCACTCGTGGCCCCGCCCGGCGTGGTTGACGGTGAGGTCGCCGATGATCCTGATGCCGCGGTTGTGGCAGGCCTTGACGAGCCTGATCAGAGCGTCGTCGCCGCCGAGGAGTGGGTCGACGTGGTCGAACGTGTCAGCGTCGTACCGGTGGACCGACGGCGCCGGGAACAGCGGCGTGAGGTAGATCCCGCCCGCGTCGAGCTCGGCGACGTGGTCGAGGCGGGACTCGATGCCCGCCAGGTCGCCACCGTAGAGCTGGCGGACGGCCGTGCGCCCGACGTTCTCGGCCGGCTCGCCCCACGTCGCCCGGTAGGCCCACGACGGTGTCGGATGCTCGGCACCGGAACTGGCGAAGCGGTCAGGGAAGATCTGGTAGAAGGCGGTGTCCGCCAGCCAGGTCGGCGGCGGGGCGTACGCCGACAGGCGGAAGTCGGCGCTGTCGCCGACGCTGCGGTGATGCGTGCCGACGCCGTTAACGAACCGGTAGCCGGAGCCGCCGTCGAGCAGGAACCGGTAGTTGGTCAGCGGGTTGTGCACGGCGATGTCTGCGCGCCACCACTTCTCGTGCGGCGTGGTGCGATCGACGACGGCGGCGGTGAAGCGCGGCTCGGCGTCCGGTGTCGTGCGCGCCCACACGTGGTCGGCCGGATCGGAGTGGGGCACCCGCAACCACACGGTCACCGTGTCGCCGAGCTCCGGTTCGAGTGTCGAGACGTGGCGCTCGGAACCGTCGTGATGCGGTTCGCTCAGGTTCAACGGGGTCATCCCTTGACGGCGCCAGCCGTGATGCCGCCGACGATGAAGCGCTGGAGGAACTGGAACAGCAGCACCACGGGGATGGCGAGGATGCAGCAGCCGGCCGCGAACGGTCCCCAGCGCAAGTCGTAACGGTCGCCGGCGAGCAGGCCGCGCAGGCCGACAGCGGCGGTGACGTCCGGCGAGGAGATGTCCTTGCCGAACATGATGACCGAGGCGATGAGGAACTCGCCCTGCGACGCGATGAACGAGAGCAGGAAGATGATCGCCAGCACCGGCGCGGCGAGCGGCAGGATGATGCGGAAGAACGTCTGGTTGTGCGTCGCCCCGTCGATCTGGGCGCTCTCGTCGAGATCCCGCGGGACGGTGTCGAAGAAGCCCTTGATCAACCATGCATTCGCACCCAGCGCGCCGCCGAGGTAGAAGAGCATGACTGCCACGATCGTGCCCGAGCCGATCCTCGGGTACGTGTCACTGAGCTGGTCGACCATCAGGTAGACGGCGACGAACGCCAGCGACGCCGGGAACATCTGGATCAGCAGCAGGGCGAGCACGCCCGGGCGACGACCCTTGAACCGCAGCCGGGAGAACGCGTACGCCGCCAGCGAGGCGAGGAACACCGTGCCGAAGGCGACGACGACGCTCACGATCAACGAGTTGAAGAACCAGTTCCAGTACGGGTAGTCGGCGAACAACCGGTCGTACTGCTCGGTCGTCAACGAGTCGGGGACCAGCTGCTGCCCGCTCAACGTGCCGCTGTCGGAGAACGAAGCGATGATCACGAAGTACACGGGGAAGAGGGCGAAGAAGAGCATGAAGATGCCCACAACGTGGCGCCATCCGGTGGCGGCGAACCAGCGCCGGCCGCGCCCCGGGATCTTCTGCTGGACGGGCGTCGTGCCGGTGTCGATCGTGGTGGCAGCCATCACCTGATCTCCTCGTAGGACTTGGTGTACTTGAACCCGATCGCCGAGATGGCGGCGACGATGATGAAGATCAGCACCGACATCGCCGAGGCCAGGCCCTGCTGCTTCGGTTCGCCGTCGAGAGCGATTCGGTGGGTCCAGGTGATGAGGAGGTCTGTCGCCCCCGATGTCTCCCCGCTGCTGCGCGGACCGCCCTGGGTCAGCAGGTAGACGATCGTGAAGTTGTTGAAGTTGAAGGCGAAGCTGGCGATCAGTAGCGGGCTCACAGCGGTCAGCAACAGCGGCAGGGTGATCTTGCGGAACGTCGTGATCCCCGTTGCGCCGTCGACGTAGGCGGCCTCCTTGAGATCGGTGGGGATGCTCTGCAGGGCGCCCGTCGACACGAGGAACATGTAGGGGTAGCCCAGCCACACGTTGACCAGGACCAGGCAGAACATCGCCAGTGCCGGGCTCTCCAACCAGCCGACGTCGATGCCGAGCCACCGGTTGAAGCCGAACGTCCGGTTGAACAGGCCGCGGAAGACGAGCGCCATCATGAACCCGGGGAGGGCGTACGGGATGATCAGCAGCGACCGGTAGAACGTCCGGCCGCGCATCCGCTTGTCGTTGAGTGTCATCGCCACGCCGAGCCCGAGGGCGAACGAGAAGAACACCGACATGAGCGAGAAGGCGATCGTCCACACCAAGACACGCAGGAACGCGCCGCTGTACCTCGTGCCGGTGAGCACCTCCTGGTAGTTGTCGAAGCCGACACTGGCCGTGAACCCCGGCGTCAGCGCGTCGCCGGCCGCGGACACGAACCGCCCCGTCGTCTCGGTGTAGACGGTCGGCGGGTCCGTCGACGTGTCCGTGATCGTGGCGGTCTCGGGCTCGTACACCCGCGTCGTGCGGCTCTCCGACGCTTGCCCGCCCGAGACCCGGATCTCCGAGCCCTCCGTCTCGCCGGGCATGACGTACGACTCGGGGTCGGACGGATAGCTCGGCAGCGTGTCGACGTCGCCGGGCCGCACCCCTTCGAGGTCGCCAATGCTGACGATGAACGTCCGTCCGGTGGTCGTCAGCACCTGCAGCTCGGCGGGCTCGTCGAGCGGCTCGACACCCTCCGTGGTGCCGAGCAGGATCTGCTCGGATTCGGGGTCGAACAAGCCGTACCCGGCGAAATGGCCGTCAGCGCCGCGGAGCGGGGTGACGTCGTAGCGGACCGAGTCCGGCACCGGGCCGACCGACTGGCTCTGGATCTGGTCGATCGCTTGGTCCCGGCTGAGCACGAAGCCGGTGCCGTAGTTGGTCGTCGACGCGTACGCCGTGTACAGCACCGGGTAGACGCCGAACACTGCGAGGAAGAACAAGCCGGGCAGCAGGTACTTCATCGGTACGTAGCGCCGCGGCAGGTAGACGACGTTCAACGCGACGAGCGTCACGGCGAGCACGCCGACGTAGCCCCACGCCTCCTGCTCCCACGCGATGAGAAGACCGGTGATCGCCAGGGCGTCGACGAGCCCGACGAGCACGACCTTGGCGACCCACCCCGACGCAGTGCCGGGGTCGCGGGACCGTGGCGGCGCGGCGGTGTCGCCACCACGGGGCGCCGGTGCTCGATCAGGCTCGAGCACCGGCGTACCCGTGCCGGTCATCGCATCAGCCGCCGATCTCGGAGCGGATCGACTCTGCGGCTGCCGTGAACTCCTCGGTCGGATCGGCGCCGCGGAGCACGTTGACCTGGGCAAGGCCGAGCGACGTCCACACGTTGCTCATCTCGGGGATCGCCGGCAACGGGATCCCCGCCTTGCCCGACTCACCGAAACCGGCGATGTCCGGATCCGAGCTCACCTGCTCGAATGCCGACGTCAACGCCGGTGGACGGCCGCCGGCCTCGAAGAGGGCGAGCTGCGTGGACTCCTGGCTCATGAAGTCGAGGACGAAGCTCTTGGCCAGGTCCTTCTGCTCGGAGAACGAGGAGATCATGAAGCCCTGGGCGCCGACGAACGGCTGCGGCACCGTGCCGTCCGCGCGGGCGGGGATCGGGGTGACCTCGTACGGCACGCCCGTCGCCGCGAAGCCGTTGTCCTCCTGGCTGATCGCCCACGGACCGGTGATGGCGAACGCGGCCTTCCCCGAGCCGAAGCTCTCGATCATCACGTCGTAGCTCGTGTCGGCGCTGAGCAGCCCGGCGGCCGCCTGATCGGACAGGAACGTCGCCGCCTCGATGGCGCCCGGTGAGTCGAGCCCGAGGTCGTCGGGGTTGAAGGTGCCGTCCTCGTTCTGGGCGAAGATGTAGCCGCCGAACGCAGTGAGGATGGGGTGGTAGTGGTAGCCGTCGCCCTCCGGGCCCACCTGCAGGGCGAGGCCCTGGTACGTCGGGTCGTCGGGGTTCTGCGCCTTGTAGTCGGTGGCGGCCTGGACCATGTCCTCGAACGTGGCCGGCGCCTCGGGCACCAGGTCGGTGTTGCGGACGAGAGCGATGTTCTCCACCGCGTACGGCAGACCGTAGGTCTGGCCGTCGTACGTGAACGCGGCGACGGACACGGGGTCGAAACCGTCGGCGACGCCGCTGATGTCGAGCGGCTCGAGCACGCCGTTGGTCACCAACTCGCCGAGCCAGTCGTGGGCGCCGATGACGATGTCCGGCCCGTCGCCGGCCGGGGCGGCGAGGCTGAGCTGCTCGCGGATCTGGCCGAACTCGAGCTGCTGCACGGCGACGGTGATGCCGTTCTCCTCGCCGAACGTCGTGGCGATCTCCTCGACGACCGGCTGGCGCGTGTCGTCGGTCCAGATCACCAAGTCGGCGTCGCCACGCGGGGGCGCCGTCGGGGCGGCCGTCTCGCCCGGCGCCGTGCTGCCGCCGGTCGTGGTCGCCGGGGCGCTGCCCTCGGCCGTCGTGCCCTCGCCGGTGGTGGCGGCCGGTTCGGTCGCCGCGCTGGTCCCCTCTCCGGCGGTCGCCGGAGCATCGCCGGCGTCATCATCGTCGTCGTCACCGCACGCGGCGGCGACGAGCGAGAAGGCAGCGAGCACCGACAAGGCGGTGGCCCGGAACGTGCGAGTACGCATGATCCCCCTTTGAGGTTTGTTCACACCGCCCCCGCCGCGGATGGTAGTTCGCCGCCGAGGGGCCACTGGTGATGGCTGCAAACGTAGCAAGAATCTTCCATTCCTTGCAAGACTTGCAGCATGTACGATCGCCCGGTGCGCGTGCGGTGGCGTGAGGTCGCCCACCTCGCGGGGGTCAGCGAAGCGACAGTGAGCCGGGTCATGAACGGCCGCCCGGGGGTGAGCGAGCGGACCAGGTCGATCGTCCTGCACGCCGTCGACCAGCTCGGCGCCGCCCGACTCGTGCGGCCCCGCCAGCTCGAAGCCGGACTCGTCGGAGTCGTCGTTCCCGAGCTGGACAACCCGATCTTCCCGGCGCTGGCCCAGGCGCTCGAAGCGCGCCTGGCCGGCGCCGGCTACACGTGCGTACTCGGATGTGCGACCCAGGTCGTCGACGAGCTGGAGTACCTCGGCACCCTCGTCGAGCGCGGCGTCGCCGGGATCATCATGGTGTCCGGCCGCCATGCCGCCACCGACGGCGACCACAGCGCCTACCGCGAGCTGCTCGCCCAGGGCATCCCGATGGTGTTCGTCAACGGCTACTCGGCAGAGGTCCCCGCGCCATTCGTCTCCTGCGACGATCGACACGCCGCCACCTTGGCGGTCGGTCACCTCACCAGCCTCGGCCACCGACGCATCGCCTTCGTCAGCGGGCCGGCGCGCTACGTGGTCGTCGAACGAAAGCTCGCCGGATACCGACGCGCCCTCGCCTCCGCGGGCATCGACGTCGACACGGCGCTCGTCGTCGACACGGTCTTCTCGGTCGAGGGCGGGCGCGCCGCCGCGGCGTCGGTGATCGAGCGCGGTGCCACGGCCGTCGTCGCGGCGAGCGACCTGCTGGCGCTGGGCACGATCCTCGGCGCTCGCGAGCATGGTCTGGCAGTGCCTGCCGAGTGGTCCGTGGTCGGCTTCGACGACACGGCCCTGATGGCCTACACCGACCCGCCACTGACGACGGTGCGCCAGCCGATCATCGCCATGTGCGAGCACGCCACTCGGCTGTTGCTCGACCAGCTCGGGGGGGCGACCCCGGTCAACGGCGAGTACCTGTTCCGTCCCGAGCTCGTCGTTCGCGGCTCCACTGCCCCCCGTCGCTGAGTCCCGGCGGATTCGTGACCTTGGTCCCTGTCGCCACGCAGCGGTCACGACGAGGATGGGGAGTAGGAGTTCGTGAATCAATTCACGAACAACCACGAGAGGAATGGGTTGTCATGAGGAAGCAGATGCGTCTGGTCGGAGGATTCCTGGCAGTCGCTGGATTGGGGTTCGGAGTCGCTGCGGCGGTCACCTACGCCAAGGTGCAGGACGGGTACGACTCGCTGCAGGCCATCAGCGAGTCGCAGAACGTCACGTTGAGCTACAACGACGAGGGCCAGTTGATCGATCGGGGCGAGACCGCTGGCGCCGAGGCGATCATGTCGCTGCTCGTCGACGACTGGCAGTACCCCGTCGTCGGAGATGACCTGGATCCCAACGATCCGCTGGTGAACACGGCGTCCGAGTACATGTACCAGATGGCCACGGTCTCCTACCACGTGCTGCACGGCACCCAGACCGTGGTGCTCGACGAGGACGTCACCGCCGAGAGCGGCGAGGTGTTCCAGGCCGGTGAGTACGAGTTCGACGTCGACGGTCGCTACTGGACGGACTTCGACCGGACGAACCCGATCGAGGCAGTGGCTCGGGAGCAGGCGTGGACCGGGACAGCCCACGGGCTGGTCGCCGAGCTCGGCGTCGGCACCCTCACCCACAGCACCCTGCAGATGGGTCTGGGGCTCGCCGCCCTGTTCGCCGGCCTCGGCCTGATCTTCATGATCACCGGCGCCGGCATCGTGTGGGCGACCCGGGGCAAGGACACGATCATCCCCGACACGGTCCCCGAGTCCTTCGTGATCGAGTCATTCGACGAGAGCCGGACACCCGCCACCGTGTGAGCGACCGTCTCCCGAAGACAACCCGGGTGGGCCCTCTCCGGAGGGCCCACCCGGGCTCTTTCGCGTCAGGCGCTGGTCGAGCGGGCGAACTTGCGTGTGGCGACGACGGAGAACACGGCGGTGATGCCGACGGCCCAGGCGAGGGCGAGCCAGGCGTCGTTGCCCGGGTCGTAGCCGTTGTACAGCGCCCGGCAGGCGTCGGTGAGGACGGTGAACGGGTTGTTCTCGGCGATCGGCTGCAGCCATTCGACCATCAGGCTCGGGATCGACGAACGCTGACGAGATGAACGTCAGCGGGAACATCCAGATCACGCCGGCCGAGTTCGCCGCCTCGACCGAACCGACCGAGAGTCCGATCCACGAGGCGATCCAACTGAAGGCGTAGCTGAAGGCGAACATCAGCGCCGTCGCGGCGAGCGCCTCGAGGATCGTCCCCTCGATGCGGAAGCCGATGACGTAGGCGGCGGCGAACATCACGACGAACGTGATGACGTTGCGCACGACGTCCGAGAGCGTGCGACCGATGAGCACGGCGCCGGGATACATCGGGAGCGAGCGCAGGCGGTCGATGATCCCCTTGCTCAGGTCGTCGGCCACGCCCACGCAGGTGAACGCCGAGTTGAACAGCACCGTCTGGGTGAAGATGCCGGGGATGACGTACTGCGTGTAGTCGATCGGCGTGGTCACCGAGCCGCCGAACACATAGACGAACAGGACGACGAACATCAGCGGCTGGATCGTGGCGAACATCAGCAGCTCGGGGTTGCGCGGCAGGGCGCGCAGGTGGCGCATCGCCTCGGTCCAGCTGTCCTTGAGCAGCCAGATCGGCCCCGCGTGGGATGTCCTCGAACGGCGCGGGGGCGAGATCGAGCGTGGACCGCTCCGGAGTTTCGACACTCATCAGCCAACTCCTTGCAGTTGTTCGGCCTCCTCGGAGCGGTGCCCGGTGAGGGCGAAGAAGACGTCGTCGAGCGTGGAGTGGCGGGCGGCCACGTCGACGACCTCGACACCAGCCGCGTCGAGGAGGCGCACCGCCTCGGGGACCCTGCCCTCGAGGTCGAAGACGGGAACCTCGATGATCCGGCCGTCGACGCTGATCTGACCGCAGGCCAGGCCGGCAAGCGTCTCGGCGGCCCGGCCAGCGTCGGCCGCGTCGCGCACCGTGACGTCGACGCGGTCGGCGCCGACCTGCTGCTTGAGCTCGGCGCTCGTCCCCCCGGCGATCACGCGGCCGTGGTCGATGACGACGATCTCGTCGGCCAGGCGGTCGGCCTCGTCGAGGTACTGGGTCGTCAGCAGGGTGGTGGTGCCGCCGGCGACGAGCTCCTCGATCAACTCCCAGACGGCCTGGCGGCTGCGCGGGTCGAGCCCGGTCGTCGGTTCGTCGAGGAACAGGACCGATGGCCGGGCGATCAGGCTCATGGCGATGTCGAGGCGCCGCCGCATGCCACCGGAATAGCCCTTGACGACTCGGTCGCCGGCGTCGACGAGATCGAACCGCTCGAGCAGCTCGCGCCCGCGTTCGCGGGACGCCGCGACGGGCATGTGGTACAGGCGCCCGACGTGCTCGAGGTTCTCGGCGCCGGTGAGGCGCTCGTCGACGGCCGCGTACTGGCCGGTGAGGCCGATGCGCGCCTTGGCCCGCATCGGTTCGGCAACCACGTCGATGCCGTCGATGAAGGCACGCCCGGCATCGGGCCTGATCAGCGTCGTGAAGATGCGCACTGCCGTCGTCTTGCCGGCACCGTTGGGCCCGAGGAGGCCGAGCACCTTGGCCCGTTGCACGCTGAGGTCGACACCGTCGAGTGCCTGCGTCTCGCCGAACCGCTTCCTCAGGCCCTCGGCCAGTACTGCGGGTTCACTCATCGCGGGGACGCTAACGAGGGTGGTTGTGATGTGCTCCGGAGGATTGCTCGTCCCCGATCACGCGCCGGAGCAGGCGGCGCAACTCGTTGCGTTGGTGCGGCGTCAGCGGCTCGAGGATCGCCGTGTCGACGGCGGCGGCGACCTGGCGGAAGCGCTCGACGGCGTCCCGCCCTGCCGGCGTGAGCACCAGCGTGTAGCGCCGGCGGTCGTCCGGATCACGTACACGCTGGAGGAAGGCGGCCGCCTCGAGCCGGTCGACGAGGTCGACGACGTCGCTGGGGTCGATCATCGTGCGGGCGGCGACGTCACGCTGCGACACCGGCTCGCTCGACTCGGCGATCGCCCGGAGGACGCCGAAGCAGCCGCGGCGCAGGTTGGCGTCGTGGGCCCACGCCTGGGTGCTCATCTGGGCGTGGAACTCGCGCCGCACCGCGCCGGCGAGGTTGAAGGCCAGCTCGACGAGATCGGCCTCCTGTTGACGGCTCACGCCCGCCGAACATATCATGGGAACTATCAACGATTCAAGGGTCCCAGCAATCGAGGTCGATGGGCTGGTCAAGCGCTACGGCGACTTCGCCGCCGTCGACGGGATCTCCTTCGACGTCAAGCCGGGGGAGATCTTCGGCTTCCTCGGGCCCAACGGTGCCGGCAAGTCGACGACGATCAAGATGCTGTGCACGCTCGCCGAGCCGACGGCCGGTGCGGCGACGGTGGCCGGCCACGACGTCGTCGCCGAGCGGCTCGACGTGCGCCGCAACATCGGTCTGGTGTTCCAGGACTCGACGCTCGACGTGTACCTGTCGGCCGCCCAGAACCTGCGCTTCCACGCCGAGCTGTACGGGATGTCCAAGGAGATGACCGAGGAGCGGATGCGCGTCGTGCTGGAGATGGTCGGGCTGTGGGAGCGGCGCGACGGCAAGGTGCAGCTGTTCTCCGGTGGCATGCGCCGCCGGCTGGAGATCGCACGCGGGCTGATGCACTCGCCGCGGGTGCTGTTCCTCGACGAGCCGACGGTCGGCCTCGACCCGCAGACGCGGGCGAGCATCTGGACGTACATCGACGAGCTGCGCGCGATCGAGGACATCACGATCTTCCTCACGACGCACTACATGGACGAGGCGGAGAACTGCGATCGCATCGCCATCATGGATGCCGGCAAGGTCGTCGTGCTCGACACGCCCGACGCGCTGAAGGCGAGCATCGGCACCGACCGAGTGCAGATCGTCACCGATGACGACCCGGCGGCGATCGACGCGCTGGCGGCGACGTTCGACCTCGCGGCCCAGATGCACGACGGCGCGGTGACGTTCGGCGTGGCCGACGGACACCACTTCGTGCCCCGCCTGTTCGCCGAGCTCGGTGTGCCGATCAGATCCGTCGCCGTCGCCCGGCCGTCGCTCGACGACGTGTTCATGTCCTACACCGGACGCACGATCCGCGATGCGGAGGCGACCAGCGTCGACAACATGCGCAGCTTCGTCAACGCCATGAGGAGATAGCTCCGATGACAGCCATCACGACCGCTCCCGTGCGCACGATCGACAGCGGCCTGCGCCAGGACCTGCGCGGCGTCAAGGTGGTGTGGCAGCGCGAGCTGATCCGCTTCCGTCAGGACCGCCTCCGCGCCGTCGCCGCGCTCGTGCAGCCGGTGCTGTTCCTCTTCGTGCTCGGCACCGGCCTCTCGTCGCTCACGTCCGAGTCGACCGGCGGCGTCGACCTGAAGACGTTCATGTTCCCCGGCGTGCTGGCGACGTCGGTGCTGTTCACGGCGACGTTCTCGGCGGCATCGATCGTGTGGGACCGCGAGTTCGGCTTCCTCCGCGAGATGCTGGTGGCACCCATCCGGCGCGGGTCGATCCTCGTCGGCAAGGCGTTCGGCGGGGCCACCGTGGCCACCGGGCAGAGCCTGATCATCCTTGCCCTCGCCCCCACCGTCGGCGTGCCCTACGACATCGGGATGATCGTCATCCTGATCGGCGAGCTGTTCCTGCTGGCGTTCGCCCTGTGTGCCGTCGGATTGGTCATCGCCGCCCGGGTGCAGCAGATCCAGTCGATGATGGGCGTGATGCAGCTGCTGCTCTTGCCGCTGTCGTTCCTGTCCGGCGCGCTGTATCCGCTGAACAACCTGCCGCGCTGGCTGGAGGTCCTGACGCTGCTCAACCCGGTGACGTACGCGGTGCACGCCATCCGCACCGAGGTGTTCCGCCACCTCGACGCCCCGCAGGCGACGCTCGACGAGCTCAATCCCCCGATCGAGTGGTTCGGCTGGGAGGTCCCCGTCGTCGTCCAGCTCGGCGTCGTCCTCGCCCTCGGCCTCGGCCTCCTCGCCTTCGCCATCGTCCAGTTCGACAAGACGGAGTAGCCGCCGAAGAGACTTCTCAAGCGTTTTCAGCGTGCCACGGATGGCACCGAATCTTCCAGAGAAGTGCTCGACGCCTACTCAGCCCAGGCGACGCGGCCGACGTCGAAGGGGCTGGCGAGGTCGGGATGGACCGGGAACACGCACGCCGACACGCCGTACGAGCCGGCCACGCCGATGCCGATCTCGCCGGTGAACGACCCGCCGCCCGTCGGTTGCAGCTCGGCGATCTGGACGGGTTCGCGGAACTCGCCGTCGTGGCCGAGCAGACCGTGCACGGCCTCGACGCGGACGTCGTCGGCGGTGAGGTCGCCGAGCTCGACGGCGACGGTCACGGTGCGGGTCGTGCCGGCCTGCGTCTCGCTGTCGTCGAGATCGACCGACGTGACGGCGACCGCCTTCCATCCCTCCTCGACGCGCCGCCGCCAGGCCGCCAGTGCCGTCGCCGCCGCGCCGCCGTCGGCGGCGAGGTGCCGTGCCGATGCGGCGGCCGGCTCGTACAGGGCGGTCGTGTAGTCGCGCACCATCCGCGACGCGGTGACCTGTGGGCCGAGAGATGCCCAGGCCTGCAACACCATCTGCACCCACTGGCGTGGCACGCCGTCGCGACCGCGGTCGTAGAACTTCGGCACGACCTGGCTCTCGAGGATGGCGAACAGGCTGCTCGCCTCGCGCAGGTCACGCCGGTCCAGGTCGGGGTCGTCGTCGGCGGAGTCGATGGCCCAGCCGTTGGTGCCGTCGTAGCACTCGTCCCACCAGCCGTCGAGGATGCTGCAGTTCAACGCGCCGTTGAGGGCCGCCTTCATCCCCGACGTGCCACACGCCTCGAGCGGGCGGCGCGGCGTGTTCAACCACACGTCACAGCCGTGGTACATCGTGCGGGCGATCGAGATGTCGTAGTCGGCGAGGAACACGAAGCGGTGGCGCACCTCGGCAGTGCGGGCGAACTGCTCGATCTGCTGGATCAGCTCCTTGCCGGGCGTGTCGGCGGGGTGCGCCTTGCCGGCGAAGACGAACTGCACCGGGCGGTCGCGATCGAGCAGCAGCTCGCAGAGGCGCGCCCGATCGGAGAGCAGCAGCGTCGCCCGCTTGTAGGTGGCAAAGCGACGGGCGAAGCCGACGGTCAGGACGGTCGGGTCGAGGACGTCCTCACCGAGGCGCTGGCGGGCGAGACGGACCAGCTCGTCGCGCCCATCGTTCAGTGCCGTCCACGCTTCGAGCGCGTCGACATCGCGGACGCGTGCCCATCTCGTTGCATCTGCACCGGGCCAGTCCTCGCCGACGACTCGGGTGAGCAGTGCGTCGACCCGTGCGGACGCCCACGTGCGGCCGTGCACCCCGTTGGTGATCGAGCCGATGGGCACGTCGTCCTCGGCGAGATCCGGCCACATCCCGTTGAACATCCGCCGGCTGACGGAGCCGTGCAGCCGGGCGACGCCGTTGGACCGCGCCGCGAGGCGCAGACCCATCACGGCCATGTTGAACTTGTCGTCGGGTTCATCGGCGCGCCTGCCGAGCTCGAACAGCTCGTCGAACGTGACGCCGCACTCCTTGGCAAAGTCGGTGAAGTAGTCGGCGAGGAGGGCACGGGGGAAGCGGTCGATGCCGGCGGGGACCGGTGTGTGCGTCGTGAACACACCGCCGCCGCGCGTCGCCTCGATGGCGGCGGTGAACGGCAGCCCCGATGCCACGAGCTCGCGCACCCGCTCGAGGCCGAGGAAGCCGGCGTGCCCCTCGTTGGTGTGGAACACCTCGGGCTCCAGGCCGAGGGCGCGCAGCGCCCGGACACCGCCGATGCCGAGCACGATCTCCTGGCGCAACCGGTGGTGTTCGTCGCCGCCGTAGAGGCGGTCGGTGACGGCGACGCCGTCGGGGGAGTTCCCCTCGACGTCGGTGTCCAGCAGGTACAGGCGGATGCGCCCGACGTCGGCGCGCCACACGTGGCAGCGCACGGGGTCACCGGCGAGGTGGACCGTGACCTCGACATCCGTGTCGACGAGGCCCAACGACTGCGGCGTGAAGTCGGCGACGGACTCCTGCTGCCAGCCTTCGGCGTCGAGGCGCTGGCGGAAGTAGCCCTCGGTGTAGAGCAGGCCGATCCCGACGAGTGGCACGCCGAGGTCGGAGGACGCCTTGAGGTGGTCGCCGGCGAGCACCCCGAGGCCGCCCGAGTACTGCGGGAGCGCCTCGCTGATGCCGAACTCGGGCGAGAAGTAGGCGACGAGGCGCAGCGGTGAGTCATCACGGCCGCCGAACCACGTCGAACCCTTGAGCGCCGTCTGCAGGCGCCGCGACACCGCACCGACGTCGTTGACGGTGCCGGCGTCGGCGGCCAGCTCGGCGAGGCGTTCGGCCGGCGTCGTGCGCACCATCTCCGCCGGGTGCGCCGTGCCCGGGCGCCAACCGGGCCACAGCCTGGCGAACAGGCGGGTCGCCTCGGGGTCCCAGCTCCAGTGCAGGTTGGAGGCGATCTCGGGCAACGCAGCGAGCGCAGGGGGGATCGCTGGGGAGACCTCGAAGCGGCGAACCGGGCGCATGTCCGGCGAGCGTAATGATGCTGAGCGGGCCGCGGCGGAGCCGCTCAGGGTGCTGACGGGTGGCCGGCGTAGACACTCGCGGTGGCGCCGGCGATCGCCCACCACGAGTACCGCTCGGCCAGCAGGTTGGCGCCGTGGCGGCGCATGTCGTCGGCGAGGTCGGGGTCGCGCAGGACCGTCTCGATGCAGCCGGCGAGCTCGGCATGGTTGCCCGGCTCGAAGAGGAGGCCGGCGCCGGTGTCCTCGATCAGCTCGGCCAGACCGCCGGTGCGGGCGACCACGAGTGGCGCGCCACCGGCGAGCGCCTCGAGGGCGACGATGCCGAAGGGCTCGTAGAGCGACGGGATGACGACGCAGCCGGCGCGGTGGACGGTGTCGCGCAGCCGGTCGTCGGGGATGAAGCCCGGCAGGTGGACGATGTCACTGACACCCTCGAGGTCGATCTGCGACTGCAGCTCGGGGAGGTAGCTGCCGCGGCCGCCGATGATGCACTCGATGCCGGGCACCCGGGGGCGCAGCAGCCGCATCGCCCGGGCGAGGACCTGGAAGCCTTTCTCGTACTGCACCCGCCCCCACGTGAACACGAGCGGGGTCCGGCTGCCGGGCGTCTCACCGGTCGACCACCACGTCGGGTCGATGCCGTTGGGGATCAGGTGGGTGCGCTCGACGGGAAGCTCGAACCCGTCGATGACCTCGCGGACGAGGAACTTCGAGCTGGCGAGCACCTCGGCGGCGTCGTGGGCGAGCCACGACTCGACGGCGTGGATCGTGCTCGGCTGCCCGGGTGGTACCCGGCCACCGTGCTGGCCGCGCTCGGTCGTGTGGAACGTGGCGACGAGCTTGGCGCCGTGCAGCGTCGAGAGGGTGTCGGCGGCCCAGGCGACCTGCCAGTCGTGGGCGTGCACGACGTCGGGACGCCAGTCGCCGAGCTTGGCGGAGAGCTGCACGAGGTGGTGGTTCGCCGAGGCGACCCTGGCGACGAGCTCGTCGTCGGGCAGCCACGGCAGATCGGTGCGGGCGCGCAGCACGCGGACGGCGCCGGCGGTGCTGTCGGCTGGGGCGCCCGGGTGCGACAGCGTGAACAGCGCGACGTCGTGGCCGGCCGCGCCGAGCGCCTGGCTGAGCCCGTCGACGTGGGCGGCGACTCCTCCGACCGACCGTGGCGGGAACTCCCAGGTCAACATCAGGACCCGCATCGGGGCGCACCCTAACTGGGCGCGTTCTTCGGAAGATTCGCCGGCCATTCGTGGCCGCTGAAAACGCTTGAGAAGTTGCTCCGGGTGCCAGTCTGGCCGGCGTGGACCCCTCGGTTCGGCAGGTGGTGACGACGTCGTTGACGCTGGGCGTGGCGGTCGGGGTGTTCGCGGTCGCCTTCGGGGTCGGGGCTGTCGCGGCCGGGGGTTCGGTGGCCCAGGCGTGCGTGATGTCGCTGCTCGTGTTCACCGGGGCGTCGCAGTTCAGCGCCGTCAGCGTCGTCGCCGCTGGCGGAACGACGGCAGCGGCGCTCGGCGGGGCGATGATCCTCGCCGCCCGCAACGGCGTGTACGGACTCGCCATGTCCCGCCTGATCGGTGGCTCGCTCGCCCGGCGCCTCGTCGCCGCCCACCTCGTGATCGACGAGTCGACGGCGATGGCCACGGCCCAACGCACCGAGCACGAGCAGCGCGTCGCCTTCTGGATCACCGGCGGCGACGATCTTCACCTGCTGGAACCTGGCGACGCTGCTCGGCGCCCTCGCCGGCGAGGCCATCGACCCGCAGACATGGGGGCTCGACGCCGCCTTCCCGGCGGGGTTCGTGGCCATGGTCGCGCCGCACCTGCGCTACCGCATCGGCCTGCTCGCCGGTCTGCTCGGCGCGGCCATCTGCCTCGTCCTCATCCCGTTCACGCCCGTCGGCGTGCCGATCCTGTGCTCCTCGGCGGCGATCCTGCTCGGCATCCCCGCACGCGACGCCGACACCATGCGTCTCCCCGGCACAGCGGGAGTTCCATGAGCTGGGCCCTCGTGCTGCTGCTCGGCGCCGGCGCCTACGCCTGCAAGGCGACCGGGCTCGTCGTGCTCGGGTCGCGCCAGCTCCCGCCCGTCGTCGAGCGCTGCCTCGCCCTCGTCCCGGCCGCGCTGATCTGCGCGCTCATCGTCCAGAACACGTTCTCCACGGGCAACGACCTCGTGCTCGACGCCCGTGCCCTCGGCGTCGGCGCCGCGGCGATCGCGGCGTGGCGGCGGGCGCCCCTCGTCGTCGTGATCGTGCTCGGCGCCGCCGTCACGGCGCTGGTTCGAGCCGTCTCCTGAGGCGCCGGAGGTTGCCGGCCCAGATCCGACCCATCACGGGCTGCCCACCGATCCGCGCGCCGAGCCGGCCGCCGAGCCACCACGGGAACGTCAGCTCCTCGTCCCAGGCCAACCGGCTGCGCCGCCCGCCGTCGAGCGCTGTGATCGTGAATCTGCCGGTGCCGGTCACCAGCCCGTCGTGGCGCACGCCCATCGACCGCCCCGGCTCCCACTCGGTGACCTCCATGCGGTCGGTGAGGCGGATCGGCCCGACGGCCGTGACGCACTCGAACCGCGTCCCAACGCCACGGGTCTGGCCGGTGACGAAGCGGATCACCTCGGCGTCGGCCATCCACTCGACGTGCGACTCGATCGGCTCGATGGCCGTCCAGAGCTGTTCGGGGGAGACGTCGTACTCGGCGCTGACCGAGACCCGAGTCACGCGGGCGCGCGCACGCCCCGCAACGTCTCGGCTGCCAGCTCCGGCGGGGTGACGTTGATCATCACGCCCGTTCCCCGCTCGAACCCCGCCGACGTGACCAGGTTCGGCCACAGGTGCACGTGCCAGTGGTACTGACCGGCGTGCTCGTGGGGGGCGGTGTGGAAGCCGATGTTGTAGGCGATGTCGCCGATGGCCGCGTTGAGGTGGCCGACGGCGTCGCGGATCGCCGGGCCCATCGCCTCCAGGCTGAGCACGTCGGCGTCCTGCAGGTGCGGCTCGTGGCGGCGCGGCATCAGCAGCAGCTCGAACGGTGCGCCGCTCCAGAACGGGGCGATGCACACGACGTCGTCGTTGGCGAACACGACCCGCTCGTCGGCGGCCAGCTCGGCTTCGACCGTGGTGCAGATCACGCAACCGCCGGCGAAGCGGGCGAACGCCCGCTCCTCGTCGAGGATCTCACCGGGCACGAACGGGAGTCCGAGGATCTGCGCGTGGGGGTGGGAGATCGACGCCCCGGCCTCGCGGCCGTGGTTGATGATCACCTGGCTGTAGCGGATCTCGGGGGCGGCGGCGTGGGCGGCGAGCCGGCGGCGCAGGGCGTGCATGACCTCGATCGCCTCGTCGTCGCCGAGCTGGTCGAAGCCGCCGTCGTGGTGCGGCGTGTAGACGAACACCTCGTGGATCCCGCTGGCTTCGGCGGTGACGTGCACCGGACCGACGTGGTGGACGACGAAGCCTGACTCACCGTCGAACGCCGGATAGAGGTTGGGGACGACACGGATGCGCCAGCCACTGCCGTCGTCGACGGTCTCCAGCGCAGGCAGCGAGGCGTCTTCGTTCCCGGGGCAGAACGGGCAGCGACGGTGCGGATCGTCCTCGACCCGGCGATCGCGCGCGGCGAAGTCCGACGGCCGGCGCGCCCGGTCGGCGACGATCGTCACCCACCGACCGGTGAGTGGGTTGAGACGCATCTGACTCACAGTGCCCTCCACGATAGAGCCTGAATGACATGTGTAAGCGTTTTCATTGCGCTTGTCCAGGGGTGTACGTGCTGACGTGCCGGGGGCTGCCGTCCCCGAACGGGTGACGGGCGAAACCCTCCCAGCGCGCTGCCAGGCGCAATCCCGCGTCGGCCGCCATCGCGTCGAGCTCGCTCGGCGTGGCGTAGCGGATCGCCCACGGCCGCAGGCGCACCCGCTCGCCGTCGGCGAACTGCACCAGATGGCCGTGGGCGCGTTGCTCGACGGGGTCGTGCTCGGAGATCGACAGCACGACCTCGCTGTTGGACATCGACCGCACGGCGACGACCGAGCCGGCGCGTGGCGGATCCTCCGGCACGAACGCCTCGACGACGAACACGCCGGCGGGCGTGAGCCGGGCGGCGACGGCGGCGAAGCACGCCCGCTGGCGTGCGGCGTCCTCCAAGCCGAACAGCGAGTTGTAGGCGACCACCACGATGTCGAACGGGCCGTCGGGCATGTCGTCGACCATGTCGCCGAGCACGAGCGATACGCGCCCGGTGCGATCGCGATCGCGGAGTCGAGCGAGCATGGCGTCACTGGTGTCGACGCCGTGGACGTCGAGGCCGCGCTCGGCGAGCGGTACCGCCAGCCGCCCGGTGCCCACGGCGAGCTCGAGCAGCCGTGGCGGGCGACCGTCACCTGCCGCGGCGACGGCCAGCTCGGCGATCGTGTCGACGGCCGCGGCGGTGTCCTCGAGACCGGTGTACCAGTCGTCGTAGACGTCGGCGAAGGCGTCGCCGTACGACGAGCGGGTGTGGCCCTCCACGCCACGGTTCTAGCGTGTCCGTTCTAGCGTGTCAGCGTGGAACGGCTGATCTATCTCGACCACGCGGCGACGACGCCGATGCGGCGCGAGGCGGTCGAGGCGATGCTCCCGTTCCTCACCGAGCGCTTCGCCAATCCCAGCGGCTCGCACCGCTTCGCCCGCGACGCCCGCCGCGCCGTCGACGAGGCCCGTGATCGGGTTGCCGACGTGATCGGCTGCCGGCCGGGCGAGGTGGTCTTCACCGGGTGCGGGACCGAGTCCGACAACGCTGCCATCACCGGTGCCGTGCAGCGCAAGGGCGGCCGCGCGGTGTGCCCGGCCGCCGAGCACCACGCCGTGCTGCACACCGTCGAGCGCGATGGCGGGACCGTCGTGCCCGTCGACGCGGCAGGACGGGTGCGCCTCGACGCGCTCGCCGACTCGCTCGGACCGGATGTGGCGATCGTCAGCGTGATGTCGGTGAACAACGAGGTCGGGTCGATCAACGACCTGGCCGCGGTGTCAGCCGTCGTGCGCGAGCGGGCGCCCGGCGCCCTGCTCCACACCGACGCCGTCCAAGCGGCGTGCTGGCTCGACATCCGCGACCTCTGGCCGCACGTCGACCTGCTGTCGCTCAGTGGGCACAAGTTCGGCGGACCGAAGGGCGTCGGCGTGCTCGCCGTGCGCGACGGCGTGACCGTGGAGCCGATCATCGTCGGCGGCGGTCAGGAGCGCGAGCGGCGCAGCGGCACGCACAACGTCGCCGGCATCGTGGCCACGGCCGAGGCGCTCATCGCCACCGACGCCGAGCGGGCGACGGAGAACGTCCGCCTCGACTGCGCTGCGCGATCACTTGGTCGCCGGGCTCGTCGCTGCCGTGCCCGGCCTGCGCGAGACGGTCGCCCCGCAGGACAAGGTCGCCGGCTCGGCGCACGTGCTCGTCGAGGGCATCGAGAGCGAGTCGTTGCTCTACCTGCTCGACCAGGCAGGCGTGTGCGCGTCGGCTGCGTCGGCGTGCGCCAGCGGAGCGATGGACCCGTCGCACGTGCTGGCGGCGATGGGCGTGGAGCGATCTTGGGCCGCCGGCGCGCTGCGCATGAGTCTCGGCCGCACGACCACCGAGGTCGACATCGACGACGCCGTCGTCGCCATCGGCGATGCGGTCGCCACGCTGCGCGAGCGGATGGCCGCGCGAGCATCGTCGTGAACGTTCTCGTTGCGATGAGCGGCGGGGTCGACTCATCGGTGGCCGCCGCGCTGTTGCGCCGGGAGGGCCACGACGTGGTCGGCGTGACGATGCGGCTGTGGGGCGGTGAGAGCGACACCGGCTGCTGCAGCGTGTCAGATGTCGACGATGCCCGCCGCGTTGCCCAGCAGCTCGATATCGACCACCTCGTGTTCAACTTCACCGAGGACTTCGACGCCGCCGTCGTGTCGCCGTACGTCGACGCCCACGCCAACGGGACCACACCGAACCCGTGCATCGAGTGCAACCGCCGCGTGAAGTTCGCCCGCCTCGCCGAGCGCGCCGAGGTGCTCGGGTTCGACGCCGTTGCGACGGGCCACCACGCACGCATCGACCGTCGCGGTGGATCGATGCGATTGCAACGAGGAGCCGATCGCGCGAAGGACCAGAGCTACGTGGTGCACATGCTCGACCAGGCAGCGTTGGGCCGCACGCTGTTCCCCGTCGGCCGCTTCGCCCACAAGGCCGAGCTGCGAGCGATGGCCGCCGAGCTCGGCCTGCGCACGGCCAGCAAGCCCGACAGCCAGGACGTGTGCTTCATCACCTCCACCGGTGGCCGCCACGACTTCCTCCAGCGCCGGTTGTCGTTTCATCCGGGACGCGTCGTCGACAGCACCGGCCGTCGCGTCGGCGAGGTACCGGCGATCGAGCTGGTCACGATCGGCCAGAGGCGCGGCCTCGGTGTACCGGGGGGCGGACCGAAGCGCTTCGTCCTCGACGTCGACCGGGCGACATCGACGGTCGTCGTGGGCGACGAGCGCGACCTGCTGGATGATGTGATACCGGTCGTCGCCGTGACATGGGTGGACGATCCGGTCGACGGCGACGTGGTCGTGCAGTGCAGCGCCCACGGCGACGCCCGCCCGGCGACGTTGATGCCCACCGATGGCGGTGTCGCCGTCCACTGGTCGTCACCGCAGCGCCGCGTGGCGCCCGGCCAGAGCGTCGTGTTCTACGACCCGACAGATCACTTCGTGCTCGGCGGCGGGATCGCCGGCTGAGCGCGCAGCACGGCGCCCGGGCGCGAGGGCGCGACGAGCAGGGCGATCACGTGCACACCCCGGCCGCGTGGTTCGCGGGCGGCGGCGAGCACCGCCGTCGTGGCGCCGGTGAGGGTGATCTGCAAGGCGATCCCAGGGGTCGGACCGGTCAGGTCGAGGGGGCCGGCACGAATGGCCGGTGCGACGGCGACGGAGGCGATGAGCCGGCGCGGCAGCATCAGCGTGTCGGCGAGCACGACCGGGTCGTGGACCACGAGCCCGGCCGGGACGACGACGAGCCACCGCCGGCTGAGCTGGTGCCACCGCCTCGGGAACAGCCACGTCGTCGCGCCGGCCAGGACCGCGGCGACCGTGCCGAGGACCAAGGCGCGCCCGGCCAAGGCAAGCGGCGTCGTGACGACCGCGGCGACCCACACGGCCCACGTCACGACCGTCGCCCCGAGGTAGCCGAGCGGCGGGCGCAGCGGGAAGCGGTGCTCGTCGCCGTAGGCATCGGCCTGGACGTAGCGGCGGCCGGTGTCAGCCGACCCGACGAGCAGAGCAGCGACGACGGCGGGCACGGCGAGGGCGAGGATCGCCCCGCCAGTCGCTCCGCCGACCGCCGCAACAGCGGCGACGACGATGGCAGCGGGCACGATCGCGCGCACCGCCGTCAACGTCACGACGCCGGTGACGGCGAGCGCGAGGGTGCCGGCACCCCATCCCGTCCACGCAGCGGCCGTTCCGGTGAGCTGCACGGCGCGGCTGTGGTCGGCCAGCGCCTCACCGACTGCGGCGCCGCCGACGACGGCGACAGCGAGCCATGCCGCACGTGCGGACCACACGGTGATGGTCCCCCACTCGACCCGTCGTCGACGTCGATCGGCTGGAAGACTGCCTGACACGGCGAGAAGATTTGCCCACGGGACGCCCGGCAGGCGAACGTGTGCGTCGGGAAGGGAGTGGCGATGACGACGGTCGAAGCGCGGGGGGTGAGCTCGATCGGCGGCGTCGTCCGGCCGGGAGCGGTCACCGGCGTCGGCAGCCTGCCGCACCGCTCGGCCCACGACGCCGCAGAATTCTCCCTGCGCGAGTACGACGTGCCGGCGATCCCCACATTGCCGCGCCGCTCGCCCGCCGAGGGCATGATCGCCCAGGCCGTCGTCGGCATCGCCGGCGTCACCCTCGGGCAGTACGGCAGCATCGCCGTCGACGTCGATGCGCTCGACCCCGACGCCGCGGTGCACACCGATCTCGCCAACGACGCCTTCATCTCGATGCGGACGTTCCTCGCCACGGCCGCGGGGCGCGGCCTGCGCGGTCCGGTCAAGTGGCAGTTCGTCGGTCCGGTGACGCTCGGTGCCGCACTCACGCGCGTCGGTGTGCCGTCCGACCGCGCCTTCGCCGTCGCTGTACGCGCGGTCCGCGCCCACCTCACGGCGCTGGCGGCCGCCGTCGCCACGGCGCTGCCGCAGTCGCCGCAGCTCGTGTGGCTCGACGAGCCCTTGTTCGGCGAGCTGATGCTCCCCGGCTTCCCGATCGCGCCCGAGCCGGCGATCGACCTGCTGTCGGGTGCGATGGCCGTGCTCGAACCGATGGCCACGGTCGGCGTGCACTGCTGCGCCGACGCCGACATCGCCTCCCTGCTCGACGCCGGCCCGAGCGTGCTGTCCGTGCCCGTCAACGAGAGGCTCGCTGCCGTCGCCGGATACCTCACCCGCTTCCTCGAGCGCGGCGGGCGCGTCGCCTGGGGTGTGGTGCCGACGGACGGCCCGATCGCCACGACCAGCGAGCGGTCGTGGCGCCAGCTCAGCGACGTGTGGTGCGAGCTCGTCCGCCGGGGCTGTGACCCGGTGATGCTGCGCCAGCACAGCCTGGTGACGCCGCACTGCGGGCTGGGCACGCACACACCGGCAGTCGCCGACCGGGTGCGTGCAGCTCACCCGCGAGGTCGGCCGCCGGGTCAACGAGCAGGCGGTCGCCAGCCGATTCGCCCTCGGCGCATAGCCTCCGGAAGTCATGACCGATCGGACCGATGACGCTGCCGCGCGCATTGCCGCGCTGAGCGAGCTCGTCGCCTACCACAACCGGCGCTACCACGAGCTCGACGACCCGGAGATCTCTGACGGCGACTTCGACCTGCTCGTGCGCGAGCTGCGCCAGCTGGAGGCCGAGCACCCCGAGCTGGTCACCGACGACTCCGCCGGACAGGCTGTCGGTGGCGCGCCGAGCGCGCTGTTCGCGCCGGTCGTGCACTCCGTGCCGATGCAGAGCCTGGACAACGCGATGACCGCCGAGGAGCTGCTGGCGTGGGGGCAGCGCGTCGCGCGCGGGTTGCCCGACGAGGCGGTGCGGTTCGTCTGCGAGCTGAAGATCGACGGTGTGGCGATGAGCGTCCGCTACGAGCGCGGCCGGTACGTGCAGGCGGCGACACGGGGCGACGGTCGGGTCGGCGAGGACGTCACGGCCAATGTGGCGACGATCGGCGCCGTGCCTCGCGATCTGAAGACGCCGAAGCGGGTGCAGGTCCCCGAGGTCCTCGAGGTGCGCGGTGAGGTGTACCTGCCCGTCGCCAGCTTCGAGCGGATGAACGAGCAGGCCGCGGCGGCCGGCACCCGGTTGTTCGTCAACCCGCGCAACGCCGCGGCGGGCAGCCTGCGGCAGAAGGACGCATCGATCACGGCGCAGCGCGACCTGTCGTTCTGGGTGTACCAGCTCGGTGAGGTCACGGGCGGGCCGGCGTTCACGCGGCACACCGAGAGCCTCGACTTCCTGAAGGCCGCCGGGTTTCCGGTCAACCCGGAGGTGCGCGTGTTCGACTCGCTCGACGAGGTCGCCGCCCACTGCCAGCACTGGCAGGACCACCGCCACGACCTCGGCTACGAGATCGACGGCGTGGTCGTCAAGGTCGACGACGTCGAGCAGCGCGCCCGGCTCGGCTCGACGTCGCGAGCGCCGCGGTGGGCGATCGCCTTCAAGTTCCCGCCCGAGGAGCGCACGACGGTGCTGCGCGACATCCAGGTGTCGATCGGGCGCACCGGGCGGGCGACGCCGTTCGCCATGCTCGAGCCGGTGTTCGTCGGCGGGTCGACGGTCGGCGTGGCCACGCTGCACAACGAGGACCAGGTGCGCGTCAAGGACGTGCGGCCGCGGCGACACGGTGATCGTGCGCAAGGCCGGCGACGTCATCCCCGAGGTGGTCGGCCCGGTGACGTCGATGCGTCCGGAGGGGACAGCGCCGTGGACGTTCCCGACGACGTGCCCGTGCCCGCTCGCCAGCACGCTCGTGCGCCTCGAGGGCGAGGCCGACACCCGCTGCGTCGAGCCGGCGTGCCCGTACCAGCGCGACCAGCGGGTCATCTACTTCGCCTCGCGCGGGGCGATGGACATCGAGGGGCTCGGCGAGCGCACCGTCGGCCAGCTCACCGCCAACGGGCTCGTCGCCGATGCCGCCGACCTCTACACGCTCACCCAGGAGCAGCTGCTCGGGCTCGAGGGCTTCGCCACGATCAGCGCCGACAAGCTGCTGGCGGCGATCGACGGTTCCCGCCAGCGGCCGCTGCCGCGCCTGCTGACGGCGCTCGGCATCAAGCACCTCGGCCCGGCCGCGGCGCAGGCGCTGGCCGCCCACTTCGGCACGCTCGACGCGGTGATGGCGGCGTCGGCCGACGAGCTCGCCGCCGTCGAGGGGCTGGGGCCGATCATCGCCCAGTCGATCGCCACGTGGTTCGCCCTCGAGTCCAACCGCGGCGTTCGTCGAGAAGCTCCGCGCCGCGGGCGTCGACTTCGGCGTGGCGCCGGCAGCGACCGAGGACGTCCCGCAGGTGCTCGCCGGCAAGGCCGTCGTCGTCACGGGCACGCTCGAGGGGTTCACGCGCGAGGAGGCCGAGGCGGCGATCATCGCCCGCGGCGGCAAGAGCCCGGGCAGCGTCAGCGCCAAGACCTATCGCCCTCGTCGTCGGCGACAACCCCGGCGCCAGCAAGCTCACCAAGGCCGAGTCCGCCGGCGTCCCCATCCTCGACGAAGCCGCCTTCACCAAGCTCCTCGAGACCGGCGACCTCTGATCCAGTCGAGTACGTGCCGCTTCTCGAGTACGTGGTGCCGGCTACGCCGGCAGCACGTACTCGGTCGGCAGCACGTACTCGACTGGAGAGGACGTCAGATCACGACGAACGACCAGGTGTAGGAGCGGGCGGCGCCTTCGCCTTCGATCGGTCCTCCAGTAGATGACGGTGACGGTGTGCGAGCCGGGGTCGAAGCGCTCGATCGTGGACGGGTCGCCGGGCGTGAACGTCAGCGTGCCGTTGCCCGGCTCGAACACGACACCGGACGGGACCTCGACCTGCTCGCCGGGCGCCACGTCGACCGACGCCAGCTCGTCGAGGCGGATCGTCGGCAGGGCGAGGTCGTCGATGATCAGCCGGCCCTCGTAGCCCTCGGCCAGGTCGACGACGACCTGGGTCTGCTGCAGCACCTGCACGGCGTCGGGGACCGGGAAGATCGACTCGATGGCGTCGGGCAGGTCGGTCGCCTCGTCGCCGGTCACCGAGCGGGAGACGGCGACGCCGATCAGCACGAGACCGACGGCGATCGCCAGGCTCGCCGCGAGCAGCTTGAGGTCGAGCCGGCGGTACCACGGGGCGGCGCGCAGTCACGCCCGCCAGCATGCCGGGACCCGCAGCGAAGGCGACGGTAGCCTCGCGCGGCGCCGCATGATGTTCCCGTCCAGCCAACCCCCGACTGCCGGCGATCCGTGAGCGCAGGCCAGGATCCCACGCCGGTCCGTCGCGGGCTCGCCGGGCGTGTGCTCGGTGATCGCTACCGCGTGACGCGGATGGTGTCGGCCGGCGCCAACACCCTGATCGCCGACGCCGAGGATCTCGAGGTCGCAGCGAGCGGTCACGGTCAAGCTCGTCCGCCCGGAGTGGGCCGAGTCGGAGGAGTTCCGCGGCCACTTCGCCGCCGCCATGCGCAAGATGTCCAAGCTGTCGCACCAGCACATCGCCAGCCGTCTACGACTGGGGCGAGGAGGAGATCGGCAAGCGCACGACGGTGTACGCCGTCGTCGAGCACCTCTCCGGCGGCAGCCTGCGCGACCTGTTCGACCGCGGCCGCTACCTCGACCCGTCGCAGGCGCTGGTCGTCGGCCTGGAGGCCTGCCGCGGGCTCGACTTCGCCCACCGCGAGGGGCTCGTGCACACCGAGCTCACGCCGTCCAAGCTCGTCTTCGGCGACGACCGGCGGCTGCGCATCGTCGACTTCGGCCTCGCCCAGCTGCTCGGCGCCGACGACTGGCGCGAGCCGGCAACGGTCGCCACCCACGTCGCCCGCTACAGCTCGCCCGAGCAGGCGCTCGCCAAGCCCCTCGACGGCAAGACCGACGTGTACTCGCTGGCGCTGATCCTCGTCGAGGCGGTCACCGGCAAGGTGCCCTTCGCCGAACGCTCGACCGTGGCCACGTTGTCGGCGCGCGTCGGTCGGCTGATGCCCGCGTCGGCCGACCTCGGTCAGCTCGCCGCCGTGCTGGAGAAGGCCGGTCGACCCGACCCGGCCGACCGCTCGACGGCCGCCGAGCTCGGGCGCAGCCTGGTCCGCGCCGCCGAGACGCTGCCCCGCCCGAAGCCGATCCCGATCGTCGTCATGGCACCGTTCGTCGACGACCCCAACCGCATGCGCCGGCCCAACGACCCCACCGGGGGCATCGCCCGTCCGGACGACGCCCGCGCGCCGGTCGTGTCGGCCGCCCGACCGGCGCCACGACGCCCGAGGAGCAGGCCGCCGACGCCTCGCTGATCGCCGCCGGCCCGCCGGTACCGGGCGGCGACGCCTGCCGCCGCCCGCCGAGCCGCGGCCGCCGGCGTGCTCTACGACGGCGACGCCGACCGGACCGATCGACGAGCTGGCCGAGCTCGGCCAGCCCGTCGTCGACGAACCGAGCCGCCGCCACCGGCGGCCGCACCGTCGCCGAGGCCGCGACCGGCCGCCACGACGGCGGCGGCGCTGGCTGCCGTGGCTGATCGCCCTCGCCGTGCTCGCTGCGCTCGCCGGGCTCGCGTTCGTCGCCCTGCGACTGTTCGAGGTGCCGACGCACCCGGTCCCGGCGTTGGTCGGTCTCGACGAGGCGGCGGCCGCGCGCAGACGGCCGACTTCGACTGGGACCTCGACATCCAGACCGAGCGCAGCGACGAGCAGCCCGCCGCCGGGGCGATCATCCGCACCGCACCGGAGGCGGGCGAGGAGCTCGCCGAGGGCGAGCCGTTCCTGATCGTCGTCAGCGAGGGCCCGGAGTTCCGCCAGCTCCCGGAGCTCACCAACCTGACCCGTGCCGAGGCCGAGACGGCGCTGGCCGAGCTGAGCCTCGTCGCGCTCCCCGCCACCGAGCAGCACGACGAGGTGGTCCCCCCGGGCTCCGTGATCTCGTGGTCGGTGCCGGCCGATCCGTCGCTCGTCGTCGGCGGCGACGTCCTGCCCGACACCGAGGTGGCCCTCGTCGTGTCGTCCGGGCCGGCACCGCGGACGGTGCCCGAGCTCACCGGGCTGACCACCGAGGCGGCGACTGCGCGTGGAGGCGATCCAGCTCGTGCCGGCCGTCGCCGAGCCGGTGTTCAGCGACACCATCCCGACGGGCAGCGTCGTCTCCGCCGATCCCGTCGCCGGGACCGAGCTCGGCGGGGCGCCACCGTGACGATGATCCCGTCCAAGGGGGTCGACCTGGTGACCATGCCGGACCTCGCCGGGTTGAGGTTGCCCCAGGTGCAGGCCACGCTGGCGGCCGCCGGCCTGCACATCGGCTCGCTGCTCGGCAACAGCCAGGGAGTCTTCGCCTCGGGCTCCGTCGCCGGCGAGTCGGTCGATCCCGGCGACCAGTTCCGTGGCGCGGCACCGCCGTCGACATCGTCTTGTTCTGACCGACGGGCCAGTCGGGGGCGGAGCCCTCGAC
>CAWGJK010000031.1:0-28744 GCA_963822875.1 uncultured Acidimicrobiia bacterium
CCTGTCGGCGGTGCTGCAGCGGCAGACCTGACCGTCGCGCCACCGCAGATCTGGGCGCGCACGTTCTCATCGCGGCTTCTGGGCGCGGACGTTCGCACATACGAGAACGTGCGCGCCCAGATGGATGGAGGATTGCCTGACGCAGGCCTCGTCAGCGGCGGCGGTAGGGACGCAGGCCGTCGGCGGGGATGGTGCCGAGACGGCCGGCGTTGAAGTCCTCGACGGCCTGGACGAGCTCGGCGCGCGTGTTCATCACGAACGGGCCGTACGCGGCGACGGGCTCGCGGATGGGACGGCCGCCGAGCAGCAGCACCTCGAGTGGGTCGCTGCCGGTGCCGTCGATGACGATCGTGTCGCCGTCGCCGAACACCGTGAGCTGGCCGAGCGTCACCGGCCGGCGCCCATCGCCGACCGTGCCTGAGCCGGCGAGCACGTAGGCGAGGGCGTTGAAGTCGGTGCGCCACGGGATCTCCAGCCGGGCGCCCGGCGCGATGGTGGCGTGGGCGAGGGCGATCGGCGTGTGCGTGCTCCCCGGCCCGGCGTGACCGGCGACGTCGCCGGCGATCAGCCGCACCAGCGCCCCACCGTCCGGCGACGACAGCAGCGCGGACTGGTCGGCCTCGAGGTTCTGGTAGCGCGGCGCGACCATCTTGTCCGCCGACGGCAGGTTCACCCACAGCTGGATGCCGTGGAACAGCCCGCCGCTGACGACGAGCTCCTCCGGCGGCGTCTCGATGTGCAAGATGCCCGACCCGGCGGTCATCCACTGCGTGGCGCCATTGGTGATCAGCCCGCCGCCACCATGGGAGTCCTGGTGCTGGAACGTGCCGTCGATGATGTAGGTGACGGTCTCGAAGCCACGGTGCGGGTGCCAGTCGGTGCCCCTGGGCTCGTACGGCGGGTAGTCGACCTCACCCATCTGGTCCATGTGGATGAACGGATCGAGGTGGCGCACGTCGACACCGGCGAAGGCGCGCCGAACGGGGAAGCCTTCGCCCTCGAACGACTGCGGGGCCGTGGTCACGGACACGATCGAGCGCGGGCGGGCCGTGACGTCGGGCGCCGGCAGCTTCGGCAAGGTGGTCGTGTCGGCGGTGACGGCGGGCATCTCATTCCTCCAGAGATTGTTGCGATCGCAAGATTCAACCCTACACCCCCCGCGCGTATTCCCGCGCTGGTGCGAGGATGTGCGGCCATGGGTGATCGCCGGGTCGTCGTCGGGCTGGACAACGGTGGCACGTCGAACAACGCCACCGTGCTCGACACGTCACGCCAGTTCCTCGTCGATGGGCTGCTGGAGACGCCGAGCCGGGTCAAGGAAGGCCCGGCGGCGGCGATCCCGGCGCTCGTCGACGCCTTCACCAACGCCTTGCAGGTCACCGACACGTCGCCGAGCGATGTGCTCGCCGTCGGCCTCGACACGCCGGGGCCGGCGAGCGCCGACGGGGTCATCTCCTCGAAGGGATCGACCAACTTCGGCCACCCCGGCTGGTCGCACTTCGACGTCCGTGGCGCCCTCGAGGACGCCCTCGGCGTCCCGGTCGTCTACAACAACGACGCCAACGCCGCCGCCCTCTACGCCCACCACGTGCACTTCGGCACCGAGGCCGGGCGGCGCTCGTCGGTGTCGGCCATCGTCGGCACCGGCCTCGGCGGGGCGGTGATCGACGCGGGGCGGGTGCTGCGCGGGGCGGCCGGCATGGCCGGCGAACTCGGTCACATCCCGATCCCGACAGGCGACGTGCTGGAGGACGACCAGCCGATGCCCCGCTGCAACTGCGGCCTGACCGGCGACGTCGAGAGCTTCGCCTCGCTGACGGGGATCGAGCTCAACCTGCTCCCCTACTGGCTGACGCGCTACCCGGATCACGAGCTGGCATCGGTCGACCCAGTCGAGGGGGCGCGACGGGTGCGCGCGTTCGGGGAGCGCGGCGACCAGATGGCGCTGCACATCTTCAGGCAGCAGGCGATGGCACTGGGGTGGCTGTTCTCGATCGCCGCCAACTACAGCGACCCACACGCCTACTTCGTGGGCGGCGGGGTGCTGGAGACGGAACCGCACTTCCGCGACTGGTTCGTCGAGGAGGTCAGCCAGCACACCCAGCTGCGCACCGAGCAGCAGCACGTGTCCGAGCTCGTCATCGTCCCCTCCCTCGACTCCGCCGGCGCCCGCGGCTCGGCCATCGCCGCCCTCGAATCCCTCCTGACATCTGGGCGCTGATCGTCTCGGTTTCCGAGACGAATCGCGCCCAGAGACGGATCGCGCCCAGATTGGGGGTCAGCGTTTGGCGACGCGTTCGAGGCCGCGGTCGATGGCGGCGACGAGCTCGGGGCGGAGGTCGGCGGCCTTGATGATGCGGTGCACCGAGCCGACCTCGCGGGCGCGCTCGACGCTGTGCACGGCGTCGAACTCGGCGGCCACCTCGCCCAGCTTCTCCGTGCGCACGGCGTCGCGGACGCTCGCCAGCTCGGCCTGCCGCGCCCCGACCTCGTCGGGCGCGGCGGCGGCGACGGCGGCCTCTGCGGCGCGGACGCGCTCGTCGACACGCGTGCGGTCGTCGACGTCACGGGTGAACACGACGGCGGCGGCCGGGGCGCCACCGATCACCGAGGCGAACGAGCCCTCGACGGCGAGCACCTCCATGTCATCGTTCAACATCGCCGAGAACACCACGAAGGCACCGCCGTGGTAGCGCGAGACGACGCACAGCACGAACGGCCCCTCGAAGTTGACGATCGCCCGCCCGATCTCGGCGCCGTACTCGAGCTGCAGCCGGCGCAGTGACTCGGGCGAGCCGTCGAAGCCGGACAGGTTGGCGAGCACGACCACCGGCCGGCACCCGCTCGCTGCGTTGATCGCCCGCGCGACCTTCTTCGACGACAGTGGGAACAGCGTGCCCGCCGACCACTGCGCGGGGCCGTCGGCGGGCGTCGTGCCGTGCCGCGGCAGCGGCCGTGACTCGATCCCGATCAGCGTCACGGCGTGGCCGCCGATGCGTGCCTCGAAGATGACCGCCGTCTCCGCCTCGGCCATCTCCGGCCATCGCTCGAGGGTGACCTGGTCGCGGTCGGCGACGGCGTGCATCATCGTGCGGATGTCGAACGGCTTCTTGCGATCGGGGTTGGCGGTGTCGGAGAACACGTCACCGACGGTCTCGAAGTCGACGCCCTCGACGGCCTGGGGCTCCGTGCGCACGTCGCGGTCGACGGGGTCTGCCGTCGCCGCCCGCCGCGGCCACCGTTCGCCCGGCGCTCGGTACGTCAGGTCGTAGTGCGTGGCCAGCAGGTCGGACGCCGCCGACAGCGTCGGCGCCCAGTACTGCGCCTCGCCGTTCGGTCCCATCACCCGGCCGTAGCCACCGATGCCGAAGTTGTCCTCCGCCGAGACGCCGCCGGAGTAGTCGATGGCCTGCTTGCCGGTCAGCACCATCGCGCTCTCCGGCGTCATGACGAGGATGCCCCGCGTGTGCATCAGCATCGTCGCCTCGGCGTTCCAGTACGGCTGGGCACCGACGTTGATGCCGGCGACGACGACGTTGACCTCGCCGCCATCCTGGGTGTGCTCGACGAGGCGGCGCAGCACGCGGGCGACCCAGTCGAGGTTCTCGCTTCCCGAGTCCATGGCGATACGCGCCCCGGCCGACAGTGCGAACCACTCGATCGGCACGTCCATCTCCGCGGCCAGGTCGATCGCCGCGAGGATCCGCCGGCACTCGCTCTCGGTGATCGAGCCCATCGCCTTCGTGGCGTCGCCGAGCACGGCGACGCGCGCCATCCCCTCGGGGTATCTGTCGGTCGGCGTGCGCACGACGCCGACCACGACGCCGGCGCGGTTCGCTCCCGGCGGACGGTCGACCGGCGCCAGCCGGCCGTCCTCGTCGAGGTCGTGCTCGACGAACTCGCCGCCCGCCCGCGCCAACATCGGGACGATCTCGTACGGGTACACCAGGCCGCGGCGGCGCGTCTGGATCAGCTTGCGGGCGTAGTCGTCGAGCGGCTGCATCGGTGCGGTCGGGGGTGGCGTGAGGCGCACCGTCATGCCGCGCCCGGCCTCGTACCCGAGGCGCATCACCGTCTCGACCGGCTCGCCACCGCCAGGGACAGGGACCCGGGCGCTGACCACGACCTGCTCGAGCCCGAGGCCGTCGGTCAGCGGGAGCAAGCGCCTGGCGATGGCATCGACCTCATCGAGGGGGATGTCGAGCGGCGGCCAGACGTACAGCATGATGCGGTTCCACTCCAGCCGCTGCAGCGACGGCCGGCTGGTGCGCGCCTCACGGATGGCGTCGCAGCACCCCACGAGCAGCAACTCGACCTGGGGGAGGGCGACGGCACGGCCGTCCTCGTCGCGCACGGGGGTCAGGTCGCGCACCTCGGCGACGGCGACGAGGCGCTCGTCGCTCGGGTTGTCCCGGCCGACGCAGTCGAAGAGGTACACGTCGCCTGTCGTCGGCAGCGGACGGATCTCGAAGTTCTCCAGCCGCCACATCTGCACGCGCCTGGCGATCATCGGATGCAGTCGGCGGAACTTGACGTCCTCCTCGAACGTCACCGAGTCGGACGGCGCGCCGTTGGCCATCCAGTACGGCCTGACGCCCTCGTCGCCGGGACGCCGGAACGTGAGCACGTCGGTGGCCTCACCAGCATCGGTGCCGACGACGGCGACGCGGCGCACGCTGCCGGGCAGGTGGGCGGCGTCGAGCGCGGCCGCCAGCGCTGCGGACCAGGAATCGCCGTCACGCTCGCCGAGCGGCATGAACAGATCGATCACCGCAGTGTCCGGCGGTGCGACCGTCGACGTCGCCAGGGCGAGCGCGCCGAGCGCGTCGGCAAGACCGTCGTCCCTCGCCCGGGCGGCGAACACGTGGACGGCGCGATCGTGACGCTCGTAGCTGGTGTGCAGCACGTCGTCGGCGCCGAGCGTCACCGGGCCGAGCTCGCGGATCTTGTAGTAGCGCCGGGTGAGCACTTCGAGCAACGTCCCTGGCTCGTCGGTCCCCGAGAGCAGCTGGTCCTCGGCAAAGATCGGCACGAGCGGCAGCGGGCAGGCGACGAGTTCGTCGACCGCCGCCCGGTCGGCATCCTCGGGCTTGTGCCCGGCAACGGCCGCAGCGAGGTGACGCATCCTCGTCGACACCTGGGCTTGGACGCGCTCGACGTATGGGCGATCGAAGCGACGGTGGCGCACGGTCCGCGCCGCCGCGGCCACCGCAGGAAAACGCCGCCTGGTCGCCTCGATCAATCGGTCGAGCGTCTCGCGCAGCCGTGGGTCACCGTCGGAGGCCTTCGCCGCGAGGTCGTCGAGCAGGGCAAGCACCACGGGAACCTGCTCGTCCTGGCGCTGCTGGGCGATGAACAGTCGAAGCAGGGCCGCTTCGAGCGGCGCGCCGGGCAGCAGCTCCTCGACGCCGTAGTGGTTCACGGCGCGCCGCAGCCGGTCGGCGTACCAGCCCGGCAGGCCCTCGTACTCGACGTCGAGTGAGCGGAGGAACGTGTAGAAGTGCTCGCGCTGGCCGCGCGCCTCGTCGCCCTCGGCGTCCGGAGCGCGCCGCTCGGGGAAGACGACCGCCACGTCGGCGAAGGCGTCGAGGATCTGCAGCTCGAGGTCGTCGGGCCCGGGGTCGTCGCGCACGGCAGCCACGACTCGCTCGACCGTGGCGGCGTCGACGTCGAACCCGAGGATGAACGCCGAGATCGTCGCCAGGCGGTCACGTGGCGAGTCGGCGCCCGGATCGTGGCGCAGCGCGGTCAGCTCGATCCGCGCGCCGGCCGGAGCGGCGTCGGCGGTCGGCTCGAGCGGCTCGATGCGGAACAGCGGCGCGCCGGCATCGACCTGCACGTTGCGGGCGACGAAGACGTCGCGGACCCGCCCGGCGACCGGGGCGGGAACGGCGATCTCCATCTTCATCGCCTCCACGACGCCGAGACGATCGCCCACGGCGACGACGTCGTCGGGCGCCACGTCGACGCCGACCACCAGCGCCGTCGCCGGCGCCCGCACGATTCCCGCGTCGTCGCGGGAGAAGCGGTGAAAGGCGCCGTCGACCTCCACGAGGTGGTCGGTGCCCTGCGACGACGACACCACGACGTACCGCTGACCGGCGATCGTCAGCAGGACGCGGTTGCGTCCGAGGCGCTCGACATCCACGACGGCGACGACCCCGTCCAGCTCGACCTCGTGGCGCGACGGCGACATCTGGCGCAGCCCGATCTCGTAGGTCTGACCACTGTGACGGAGCTCGATGCGCCGTCCGATGTCGACATCGGCCCGCGGCCGACCGCGGCTGGCCCAACCCAGGAACGACGCGCGATCGAGCGCGGCGATGAGATCGCCTGCATCCAGTGCCGCGGCGACGAGGGCGACGTCGACGTGGCGCGCCGACAGGTGCTCGTCGGCGGCCGTGAGGCGATCGAGCCACGACGTGTCGATCGATCCGGCGCGCACCTCCGGGCGCCCGAGCAGGTCGAGCAGGAAGGACTTGTTGGTCGTCCCGCCGCGCACGACGACCGTCGTCTGCGACAGCGCGCGGTGCAGCCGGCCGAGCGCCTCCTCGCGGTCACGGCCGTGGGCGATGACCTTGGCGATCATCGAGTCGTACTCGGGCGGGATCACGTCGCCCTCGGCGACACCGGTGTCGACGCGCACGCCCGGGCCGGTTGGGAGCTGCAGCGTCTCGATCGTGCCCGGCGCCGGGGCGAAGGCGCGCTGGGGGTCCTCGGCGTTGAGCCGTGCCTCGATGGCGTAGCCCGTGCTCGGCGGCGGGTCGCCCTCCAGGCGGCCGCCGGCGGCGACGTGCAACTGCAGCTTGACGAGGTCGAGCCCAGTGGTCAGCTCGGTGACCGGGTGCTCGACCTGCAGCCGCGTGTTGACCTCCAGGAAGGCGAAGTGGCGCTCGCTCGGCTGGTAGAGGAACTCCACGGTGCCGGCGTTGTGGTAGCCGGCCACGCTCGCCAGGCGCACCGCCGCCGCCCGCAGCTCGACGTCCTGCTCGGGGGTGAGGGCGATGCAGTGGGATTCCTCGATGACCTTCTGGTTGCGCCGCTGCATGCTGCAGTCGCGCACGCCCACCGCCCAGACGGTGCCGTGGGTGTCGGCGATCAGCTGGACCTCCACGTGGCGGGCGCCCGTGACCACACGCTCCATGAACACCGTCGGATCACCGAACGCCTTGCCGCCCTCGGAACGGGCGCTCTCGAACGCCTCGGCGAGCTGGGACTCGTCATCGACGCGCCGGATCCCGCGACCGCCACCACCGGCGGTCGCCTTGACCATCAGCGGGTAGCCGATCGTCGTTGCGTGGATCCGCGCCTCCTCGAGCGTGGCGACGGGACCGCCGCTCCAGCCGGCGACCGGGACGTCGGCCTGCTCGGCGAGCAGCTTCGAACCGATCTTGTCGCCGAGGCGCCGCATCACGTCGGCGCTCGGTCCGACGAACACGATGCCCAGCCGTTCGCACAGCTCGGCGAACTCGGGGCGCTCCGCCACGAAGCCCCACCCGACCCACGCCGCCTCGGCTCCGCTGTCGACGAGCGCCCGCTCGAGCGCGGCGAGGTCGAGGTAGGGGCTCCCCATCCCCTCGGCCCGGCCGGTGTCGATGCACACCGACTCGTCTGCTTCGCGGACGAACATGGCCGTGCGCTCGGCCTCGGTGTGCATGGCGATCGTGCAGAGGGCCTCCCCGCGTTCGATGCGCAGCTCGCGGACGGCGTTGATCACACGCATCGCCGCCTCGCCACGGTTGACGACGGCGATGCGACGGAACCCCCGATCCACGGAGCGATGGTAGGCCGGGACGCCGATGCCCCGACGTTCGGCAATACTGCAACCGCGCCGATGGGGTCGGCGCACCGAGCGAGAGGATGCGACATGAGCGTCTACAAGGTCGTCGAGATCATCGGGACGAGCACCGAGTCATGGGAGGACGCCGGCCTGACGGCGGTGAAGAAGGCACGCGAGACGATCCGCCAGCTGCGCGTGGCCGAGGTCGTCCAGCAAGACCTCGACCTCGACGACAGCGGCAGCGCCACCTTCCGGACCAAGCTGCGCGTCTCGTTCAAGTACGAAGACGAGTCATAGCGTCCCCAGAGGTTGACCACGTTCGGGGACTACCGTCGCCGAACATGGACATGAAGCTGGAGCTGGTGGCAGTGCCGGTCACCGACGTCGACCGCGCCAAGGACTTCTACGTGCGCGTCGGCTTCAACGCCGATCAAGACCACACGGTCAGCGACGACATCCGCTTCGTGCAGCTCACGCCTCCCGGCTCGAGCTGCTCGATCGCCATCGGCAAGGGGTTGACCACGCTCTCACCGGGCTCGCTGGACAACCTCCAGATGGTCGTCGCCGACGCCGACGAGATCCGTGCCGAACTCACCGGGCGAGGGATCGACGCCAGCGATGTCGACGAGCAGCCGTGGGGCCGCTTCGTCTACTTCGCCGATCCCGACGGCAACCGCTGGGCGCTGCAGCAGCTCCCCGACTGGTCGGTGGGTGCCGGCGGCGATGGCGACTGGAAGACCGCCGGCGTCGACCCCGAGGGCTGATCCAAGGTTCCTTGTCGAGTTGGTGGCGCTGAGCGCGCACAAGTGTCGTCAGAACCAGGTGTTGCACCAGGGGGCGACGGGGCTGGCGAACAGGTTGCCGGCGACGGTGACCGAGCCCGGAGTGTGCTCGTCGAGCCAGCCTGCGGCGTGCAAGGTTGCCAGGGGAGGACCACCGAGCGAGACGGCGCCGAGCGCGCCCGCCGGCATCGTCAGGTCGGCGGCATCCGACGTCGTGGTGCAGGTCGCCCCGTCAGGTGAGGCGTCGACCGCGTACGTGCCGCTCGCCAGACCCTGCTCGTCGACGACCTCGATGACGACGCGCCCGGTGGCCGTGTAGGTCCGCGCGGTCAGCAGCGCGGCGACGTCGAGCGGGCGCACCCACAGGAAGTCGTTGCATGCCGTCTGCTTGGCCACGCGCCCGTCGGTGAGCAGCCACGGCAGCAGCTCGTCGACCGGCCGGTCCGGCGCCTTGACCGTGACCATCAGGTCGAGCTCGGCGAGGAACCTCCACAGCCGGGCTTCGGCAGCCGGCGACGTGGCGCAGAGCTCGGCCACCTCGACGGTGGAGTTCGGACGGAAATCGGTCCACCGGTCCTTCACCGTGTAGGTGGCGTAGCCCTGGGCGACACCATCGTCGTCGCGGCACAGCAGCCGGAACCCCTGCCAGGGCTTGTCCTCCGGCCGGCGCTTCAGGTCGGCCTTGACGTCCCAGTCGAAGTCGTCGCGCCCGATCATCCCGGGACGGTGGCGACGGACGTGGTCGAAGATCGCCGGCCCGTCCTTGCGGAACGTGTCGTTGTCGACGAACTCCACGGAGCCGCTCCCCGCCGCGACGAACGTCGCCGCCTTGGAGTCCAGCTCCCACTCCGTGCGCTGGGTCGCCGGGCCGTACCCGAAGCGACCGTAGATGGGGTACTCGGCGGCGATCAGGATGTCGGCGACCTCGCCGCGCTCGCGGCTCGACCGCAGGTCGTCACCGATCATCTGGGTGAGCAGGCCCTGGCGACGATGCGTTGCCCGGCAGCTCACCGCGGTGAGCGCACCAACGGTGATCGCCGCGCCGCCGGGAACCGTCAGCGTCGTCGGAAACGACTGCAACGTGGCGACGATCGCTCCCCGGTCGAACGCGGCGAGGCAGCGGTCGAGCGGGTCAGAGGTCGCCGTCGACCACTCGGCGTCGTCGACCGTCTCGGCGACGCCGAACCCGGCGCGCGTGGCGCGGCGGAAGTCGTTGGTCTCGTCGGCGTTGATCGATCGGATCTCCACGCTCGCCACGGTAGGGCGGCAACCCTGGCGTGGACGAGGCTGTTAGCTCCGCGTGATGCGACCTTCGACGACGGGGCCGACCGGCGCCGGCCGGCGCCTTGTACATCTCGGTCACCACGGCGGTCGTGCCGTCGCAGCGGAACGACAGCTTCAGGCCGGAGACCTGCGGGAAACGTCCAGTGGCGACCGCCGGGTTGCACGGTCGGACCACATGTGGGCGCAGCTCGACACGACAGGTGCGTGGACACTGACCAGCGACCAGCCGCTCAACTCGCCGTCCAAGCGGGCGAGCGCCATCGGGACGTTCACGCACACCCTCGAGGCGTAGTCTTCGGCTTCGATGGGTGTCCGCGAAGAGCTGACCGACGCCTTCCTCAAGGGCATGAACCAGTTCCACCGAGTGTTGCTGTCCGTGTCCGGCGGACGGCTCGGAGCCAGCTTCTCCGGGATGACCTCGGTCGAGTTGCACACGACCGGGCGCACGTCGGGTCAGCGGCGGTCGGTGATGCTGACCGCCCCGGTCCGCGAACCCGGCCGGGTCGTGCTCGTCGCCTCCAAGGGCGGCGACGATCGCGACCCCGAGTGGTATCGCAACCTCGTCGCCGACCCCGAGGTCGAGGTGACGATCGACGGGGCGACGCAGCCGATGCGCGCCCGCACCGCAACGGACGCCGAGCGCGCCGAGCTGTGGCCACGGATCGTCTCCGCCTACCCCGGATACGGCGGCTACCAGCGGCTGACGACCAGGCAGATCCCCGTCGTCATCGTCGAGCCCCGCTGACTGTCACACCCCTCGTTCATGCTCCCGAGCATGAACATGGTTCTGCACCTCCCGGTCGAGCGCTCGCTGGCAACGATCGACGTCGCCCGCCTCGCCGGCGTGCGCACGTTCAAGCGTGGCGTCGAGTACGCCGGCTCCGGCCGCGTGCTCGTCACCGGTCGCACCGGCGGCACGCTCACCGCGTCGGTGCTCGGCACGGACACCTACGAGGTGCGCATCGGCTTCGGCCCGGGCGGGCTGTTCCATCTCTGCACCTGCGCGGCCGCGGCTGACGGCGCGTTCTGCAAGCACCAGGTTGCGGCCGTCGTCGAGGCGACCTCGGTCGACGATTGGGCGATCAGCCTGCACCGCCTCATCGACACGGCCGAGGCGCTGCTCGCCGACGGCGGGTCGGCCGACGTGCTGACGTTCTGCGAGCGCGCCGCGGCCCACGTCGAGACGCACGCCAGCGATGCCTTCGACCGCGCCCGCGTGCAGACGCTGCGCTCCCGTCTCGACGACCTGCACCAGCGCGCCCGTCGCCATGCCCGCTGACCGTCCCACATCTGGGCGCGATCCTCGCCACCCGGGCTTCTGGGCGCAGATCTCGCCAGCATCCGGCGAGATCTGCACCCAGATCGAATCGACCTCGACGGGCTGCTGGCGACGGTCACGTCGCTGCAGCGCCCTCGTTCTCGATCGCCTTGTTGGCCACCTCGCTGGCGTAGTGCTCCGACCAGCTCTCGACGTCGGAACGCAGCAGTCCTTCGACGCGAGAGACGTACTCGACGACAGCGTCGGGATCGCTCGCCGGTGGGCGGCTGGCGTCGGCGAGCTCGAGCGCGGCCCGCGTCTCGGCGTACTGGCGGGAGTACCGCTCGAAGCCGAAGGCGACCTCGTAGGCGGACAGCGCCGTCGCCAGCGCAGCGAAGCCGGCGGAGCAGAACGCCCACATCCCCCGGCCGCCAGGCGCCTCGACGGTGGCGAGCGCGCCACACAGCGTGGCGGCGACGAAGAGCAGGGCGGCGAGCGTCACCGCCCGGCGCAGCGCTCGCTCGTTGCGTTCGGCTTGACGCCGGTAGTAGGCGATCTGGTCCTCGATGCGGTGCCGCCCATACAGTACGCAGCAGCTCGTCGCCTGGTCGCTCACGAGGAGACCTTGCCGTAGTGCGCCTCGGCGACCCGGCGTTCGAGGTCGCCGAGTCGCACGTCGCCACCGCCATCGGCGCGGGCGGCCTGGGCGACGTGCTCGAAGTACAGCGAGCGCAGCCGTTCGGCGCGCAGTCGCGCCGACAGGAACTGATGCAGCGACCCTTGGCGGCGGGCGACCGTCGTGAGCGCGCTGCTGGCGGCACCGAGCGTGACGACGAACACACCTGGCCACAGGGCCGACTGCAGCCAGGCCTGCACCGCGCCGAAGAGGGTCGTCAGGAACCCGCCGGTGATCGCCAGCACCGTGAACCAGCGCCACCGGTTCTGCTCGCGCAGCGCCAGCTGATCGCACTCGACGAACGCCGGGAGCACGTAGCGATCGGCCTCGTCGATGCGATCGGCCAGCTGGGCGTACTCGCGCCGGGCCTCCTCGGGGAGCAGCGGTGCCGAGGACGGAGCGCTGAACCACAGCTTGGGGAACACGGCGAGGAGGACAGGGCCGCGCCGGCTGCGCCCAGGGCGCCGGCGCCAGCGTCGCCGCCGTCTCAGGATGGCGCCGAGCTGGTCACGCAGCGCGTCAGGTCCCGCTGACAACGGCACGATCCGGACGTCACCGCCGGCCAGGAGCGCTCCCAGCTCCTCGTCGTCGCGGCCAGCGATCCCGGCAGCGATCTCGTCGGCCAGCCGCCCCGACCCGCCGAGCACGACGATCGGGCGGCGCTGGCGAAGGTGCTCCCTGACCTCGACCCGTGCGCCGTCGCCTCCGCCGAGCAGCAGGACGGCGGCCCGACCGGGCACGGCGAGCTCGGTGACGACCCGGGAGAGCATCGGCGTCTCGTCGCCCCACTGCTCCCCCTTGACCCGCACGAGCGCCGTCAGGCCGGGGTCCACGTCGACCCGATCGGGGCTCGCCGGGGTGTCGTCGGTCGAGATCAGCCCGTCCGGCGCCACACCGACGACCCCCGCAGGGGACGACGACGACACGGCGATCGCCATCCTGAGCAGGTGGAACACGCCGGCATCGGTGCCACCGGTGACGAACACCGCACGGCTGCGGGCGACGGCGTCGACTGCGGCGAGGACAGCCGGCAGCAGCTGGGCATCGAGGGCGGTGTCGAGGTCGGTCGTCGTCCCGATCACGGCCAGGACCGGCGACGGGACGTTGATCCCGAGTGTCTGGCGGGAAGGCGCCGCTTCACCGGGCGCCACGAGCAGCGAGCGACGGCCCACGGATGAACGGTAGCTCCCAGCAACCTCCCACCCGCCTCCATGCGGTCTTCAAGCGACGTCAGGCAGAGTGAGTGGTAGACGCAAGCGGGGGATGGAGACCACGATGAGCGAGCACAAGCGGATCCTGAACGAAGGCGATGTCATCGAGTTCACGCTGCGCGGCGAACGCCGCACGGCGGAGGCGATGCTGGTGACCGGCGACGACATCGTGCTGCTCGATCTCTTCGACGGTGACCGCCCGGTCTGGGCTCGGCTCGGCCAGCTCGAGGACGTGGCGGTCTACTTTCCCGACAGCGCCGAGTTCGGCGCCGCCGCCTGACGAGCCGCCAAACCCAGCGCCGTACAGTCGGCGGCCATGGGTGAGGCCGTCCGCATCAGCGACGACGGGGCGGTGCGCCGCCTGACGCTCTGCCGGGCCGCCGAGTACAACACGATCACGCCGCAGCTGCGCGACGAGCTCGACGCTGCGCTGGACGACGCCCAGGGCGACCGCTCGGTCCGCGTCATCCTGCTCGACGCCGAAGGGCCGGCGTTCTGCGCCGGCTACGGGCTGGATTGGTCGACGGCGGCGCAGGCGAGCGACGCCGCCCGCCCCGAGCGGGCCTGGGACAGCGCCGCCGACCAGCACGTCATCGGGTCCTTCGCGGCGACGTGGGCCAAGCTGCACGACTCGTCCAAACCAACCGTCGCCGCAGTGGCCGGCTGGTGCATCGCGGGTGGCACGAACATCGTCTTCAACGCCCACCTCATCGTCGCCGGCGAGTCGGCGCGCTTCGGGTATCCGCCCTCGCGGGTCTGGGGTGTGCCCGAGGCGCCGTGGACGTGGGTTGCCAGGATGGGGCTGCAGCAGGCCCGCCGCTACATGCTGACCGGCGACGAGTTCACTGCTCACGAAGCGCTGGAGATGGGTGTCGTCCTCGACGTCGTCCCCGACGACGAGCTGGGCGAGCGCTCGATGGCGCTGGCCCAGCGAATCGCCATGGTGCCCGCCAACCAGTTGCAGATGATCACCTGGGCACTGAACGCCGTCGCTGACCACGAGTACGCCCCGGCGGCCTCACGCCGGCTGGGCACGCTCTTCGACGGCGTCGCCAGGCACAGCCAGGAGGGCATCGACTTCGTCACTCGGTCACAGGAGGTCGGTTTCCGCGAGGCGGTGCGCGAGCGCGACCGCCCGTTCGGTGACTACGGCGAGCGTCGCCGGTAGTTGCCGCTGCTACTCGTGTGAGTGTTCCTCCGGGACGCCGAGACGGACGGTGGTCGTCGCCTCGAAGTCGACCTCGATGAGCACGGCGGGTTCGTCCCCCACCACCCAGGCGTCGTGGCCGGGGGCGACGTCGAGCACCGCCGGCGCGGTGAGCTCGACCGAGCAGCCGTCGGCGTACTCGAAGTGCACGCTGCCGTGGGCGAGGAAGCCGGCGTGGGCGTGCATGCACCGGTCGGTGCCGACGAGCGGCCCGAGATCGGTGGACCAGCGCATCCCCGCCGGGTAGATCGACCGCTTGATGCGGGCATCACCCACCTCGGCGATGTCGATCTCGACCGGCCCGAACGTCTGATGGGTCGCTCCGGACACCGGAGCGAAGAGCCGCTCGCTCATCAGCTCACCGTACCCGGCGAGCTGATCGGCCCCGGTCGGTAGGGTCGGGCCGATGCTCGTGGTCCTGGTGGTGCTCGCCGTGGTCACCGTGGCGGCGGTCGCCGTCGCCCTCCGGACCCGCTCGCAACTGACCGCCCAGCGCCGGCTGCTCGCCGCAGCCGAGCAACGCGCCGTGACCGCTGAGGGCGAGCGCGAAGCCGCGACGTCCATGCTCGACGACGCCCGTCAGGAGCGCGACGCGGCCGCCGCACGAGCCGCCGAGGCCGACGCCCGGGAGGTCGGGGTCGACGCCAGCGTCACTCTGGGCGCTGGAGCTGTTGCGCAGCGAGCGGACGTGGCGTCACCACGTGGCGCCAGGACCGGACACGCCGTCCGTGCTCGCCGATGCGGCAGAGCCACTGCGCGAGGCACTGCAGATCGAGCTCGACGCGGCGCGCGAGGAGGTCGGCGTGGAGGTCGAGCTGGCGGCGGAGTTGCCCGCCGATCTCACGACCGCTGGCTCGCTGCTCGCCCTGCGCGTGGCCCAGGAGCTGCTCGCGCCCGCTGTTCGCCGTGGCGAGCTGACGTCGTTGCAGCTCGGCCCGGACGGCCCCGATCTGATCGTCGGCGTGCACTCGCTCGACCAGGACGACGAGCCCGTCGCCCTCGAGCCGCTGGAGATCCCGGCGTCGGCGGACATCGAGGTGACGCCCGGAGGCGCGCGCATCCGGCGAGCCATCCGCGCCGGGTGACCGGCGATGCGCGTCAGGCGATGGCTGTGGTTCGCCGGTGGCTGGGTCGCCGTCGGCATCGGCTCGATCGGCATCGTCGTGCCCGGCCTGCCGACGACGGTGTTCTTCATCATCGCCGCGGCCTGCTTCTCACGATCGAGCCCGCGCTTCGAGCAGTGGGTCCTCTCCAGGCCGGGTGTCGGGCCGATGGTGCGCGACTACCGCGCCGGCCTGGGCATGCCGCACCGGGCCAAGATCGCCGCCATCGCCTCGATCACCGTCGTGTGCGGGCTGAGCGCGCTGGTCGCCAGGAGCCGTCCCTGGCTGAGCCTGGTCATCATCGCCGCCGGGGCCGTCGGCGTGGCCTGGATCGTCTGGCGGGTGCCGACCAAGCCCGAGCGCCCGTGATATGGATGGGGCGTGGACGCACCGGCGCCCGTCCGTCCAGGTGAGCAGCTCGACTGGATCACCCTCGAGCGCTACCTCCGGGCGCACCTCCCATCGGCCGACGGGCCGTTCGAGGTGCTGCAGTTCCCGAACGGGTCGGCCAACCTCACGTACCTGCTGCGGTTCGGCGAGACCGAGCTCGTGCTGCGCCGCCCGCCCTTCGGGGTCGTCGCCCCCGGAGCCCACGACATGAAGCGGGAGTACCGCGTGCTCTCCAAGCTCTGGACGTCGTTCGACCGGGCGCCGCGCGCGCACCTGTTCTGCGACGACCACAACGTCATCGGCGCCGACTTCGTGGTCATGGACCGCCGGCACGGCGAGGTCGTGCGCGAGACGATCCCGGCGTCGATGGCCCACCATCCTGATGTCGCCCGCCGCGTCGGGATGGCGTTGGTCGACGCGATGGCCGACCTGCACCTCCTCGACCCCGATGCGGCCGGGGTCGGCGATCTCGGTCGCCCCGACGGGTTCACCGAGCGGCAGGTCGCCGGTTGGGCGTCGAGGTGGGGCCTCGTGCGACCCGACAGCGGTCCGCCCGTCATGGACGAGCTGGCCGACCGCCTCGCCGCCACGATGCCGCGGCCGACGCGCGCCTCGATCGTGCACAACGACCTCAAGCTGGACAACTGCCAGTTCGATCCGGCCGACCCCGACCGCGTCCGTTCGATCTTCGACTGGGACATGACGACGCTCGGCGAGCCGCTCGTCGATCTGGGGACGCTGCTCAACTACTGGCCCGACCCCTCCGACGGCACGGAGAACACGCGCGTGCGGCACGAAGGGTTGGCGTCGATGGGGTTGCCGACCCGGCGCGAGGTCACCGAGCGCTACGCCGAGCGCACCGGGCTCGACGTCTCGTCGGCGGGCTGGTACGAGGCGTTCGCCCAGTGGAAGACGGCGGTCGTCGTGCAGCAGCTGTACCGCCGCTGGGAGCGCGGCGAGAGCAGCGACCCGCGGATGGAGACGATCGCCGACCGCCTCCCGGTGCTCGCGGCGACCGCCTCGCAGCTCCTCGACGCGCTCTGAACCACCGCTATCTGGTGGCGGCCACGACGTTGCAGGTGAATGGTGTGACGAGGCTGCCGTCCGGCCGGGTCCACGGCGCCATGATGCCGACGGATTCGTCGCGGAGCTGCTGGTACGCCTCGGCGCTCAGGCGTTCGACGAGCGGCGTGCTCTCCACCTCCGTGCGCACGGCGGCTTCGACCGACGGCGCCGCGTACGTGCCGGTCACCGAGCGGCCCGCCGTCACCGTGAGTCCGGCCGAGGCGACGAGCTGCGGTGAGCTGATCGAGGTCGCCGCACACGAAGTACGCGCTGAGCAGGGACGCCGCGTCGGGACCGGCGATGCGCGCCGCCAACTCGACGAACGGCTGGAACGCCGGCTGCTCGTCGAGCGCGCTGGGCACGAGCACGGCGACGGTGCCCCCGTCGCCCACCACGCGCGCCATCTCGTGCAGCGCGAGATGCCGGTCGACGAAGAACATCAGCGCCATCTGGCACAGCGCCACGTCGAGCGAGCCGTCGGCGAACGGCAGCGCGGCGGAGTCGCCCTGCCGCCAGTCGATGTCCGGGCGCACGCGTCGGGCGACGGTGAGCATCGCCTCGTTGAGATCGATGCCGACGACCGATCCGTCGGCGCCGACGAGGTCGGCAGCGGTGCGGGCGACGATCCCCGTCCCGCACGCGACGTCGAGGACCGACTGCCCCGGTGACACGCCGGCAACCTCGCAGAGGATCGGCGCCCACTGGGCGAAGAAGCTCGGCACGAAGGCGGACTCGTACAGCTCGGCCGCCTCGATCGGGATCTGGAACGACTCGGTGGTCATGCTCCGATCCTGCGGCGACGTGACGCCCGAAGCATCGGGCAACTGCCCTATGCCGGTCGGGGTGGCCGCTCCCCCCGAGCGGCGTCGGCGGCGACCTCGGCGCGGTTGCGCAGGTTGAGCTTGCTGAGGATGCTGCTGACGTGATGGGCAGCCGTCTTGCGGCTCACGTGCAGCCGCTCGGCGATCTCCGGGTTGGACAGGCCGTGGCCGAGGAGGCGGTAGACCTCCTGCTCCCGGGCGGTCAGCACGCCGACGCCCTTGGCGCCAGTGCGGGCGACGACACCCATCGACCGCAGCAGCGCGGCGGCTCGATCGGCATCGAGCGCGGCGCCGAGCTGTTCGAACGTCGCAAGCGCGCGGCGAGCATGGCCGATCGCCAGGTCGCGGTCGGCCCCCGCCAGGGCTCGCCCGAGGTCGAGCTCGGCCCGGGCGGCCTCGAACGGCATCTCCAGACGCGACCATGTGTCGACGGCTCGTTCCAGCGCGGCAACGGCACCATCCGCGTCGCCCTGTGCGGCGCGCACTCGCCCGACGGCCACCGCCGCCATCGCCGCCAGCCGCTCGTCGCCGACGGTCGCGGCGATCTGCACCAGGCGCTCGCTCGCCCTCGCCGCCTCGTCGACCCGCCCGGCCATCACGTGGGCCTCGACGAGCAGGTCCAGCGCCGCCGCCCGGTCGACTGTTCGTCCAGCGCGCGCTCGCCGCTCGAGCAAGCGGTAGGCGGCCACGGCGTCGCCCTGGGCGAGGAGGAGCGCAGCGTCCACCTCGATCGCAGTCCCAGCGCCTGCCGCGGACAGCAGCTCGCCGGCGTCCTCGAGCCGCCCCTGGCGAATGCGCAGCGCGGCCAAGCGGGCGAGGGCCCGGCGATGCAGCGCTGGGCAGGCACCCTCGGTGATCCGCAGACCGATCTGCATCTCGCGCTCGGCGTCGACCCACCTGCCAGTTGCGGTCATCACGCTGCCGTAGTTGAGGCGGCACTCGGCGTACAGGAAGGGGCAGCCGTAGGTGTCGACGAAGCCGTCGGCGACCTTGCACCACTCGACAGCGCGCGCGACGTCAGCCGCCAGCTCGCAGGCGTTGAGCATGTCGCAGCAGGTGTAGGCGACGGTGACGAGGCTGATCCCCTCCCCTGCCAGCGCCCCGGCCATCGCCTCGTCGATCAGCGAGAACCCTTCCGTGTTGGCGCCCTTGCCGACGAGGATCAGCCCGAGTTGGGACATCGCGGCCAGCTCGAGGTCGACATCGCCGACCTCCCTGGACACACCGAGTGCACGCCGAGTCAGCGCCTCGGCCGTGTCGAGATCGGCCATCTTGTAGGCGTGGACGAGCCACATGAAGGCGTGCGCCGGGCCCTCCGGCTGACCCTCCAGCAGCCGTTCGGCGCGCCGCGTCCAGCCGTTCGCCACGGCGGTGTTGGCGAAGTTGGCCTTGTACGTGATCGCCAGCGTGAGGGCGCACTCGACGGCGCGGAGCGCGTCGCCCGAGCGGCGGAACATGGCGTACGCCCGCGTGGCCTGTTCGACGCTCCCGCGATTGTCACCGAGCCACCACATCGCGGTCGCCAGACCGAAGCGGACCTCGGCGCTGTCGCCCTCGGCGAGCGCCGCCTCGAGCTGACTGTGGGCGTCGTTCCACCTGCCGGCTTCCAGTGCCGCAGCACCGGCGGCGGCGAGATCGTCGGTTCCCACTTGGCTACAACGTATGCATGACCGATGCGCGGACCTATCCCACCGGTGTGCCCTGCTGGATCGACATCGACCCGCCCGACAAGGACGGCGCCTGCCACTTCTACGGCTCGCTGTTCGGCTGGACGTTCGAGGATGCGATGCCCCCCGACGCGCCCGGCTACTACCTGATCGCCAAGCTCGATGGCCAGGACGTCGCCGGGATCGGCATGCCCGGATCGGACTCGGCGACGACGTGGAACACCTACGTGGCCGTCGACGACGCCGACGCCGCGGCGCGTGCTGTGGAGGCGGCCGGAGGTCGCACGATCACGCCTCCCGATGAGGGCGGACCCGGTGGCCGCGGCGCCGGCTTCGTCGACCCGACCGGTGCGGCGTTCCGGGTGTGGCAACCGCGTCGCCGCCTCGGCGCCCAGGTCGTCAATGCCCCTGGGTCGTGGAACTTCAGCGACCTGCACACGTCCGACCCGGCGAGGGCGAAGGCGTTCTACGGCGAGGTCTTCGGATGGGAGGCGGACGACCTCGAGCTCGGCGACGGCGAGGGAGCGACGATGTGGCGCCGGCCCGGGTACGGCGACCATCTCGCGTCGACCATCGATCCGGACATCCACACTCGACAAGCCGGGATCTCCGCACCACCTGGCTTTGCCGACGCCATCGCCTGGCTGGCGCCGCTCGGGCCGGACGAGACGCCGCACTGGCACGTGACGTTCGCCGTCGCCGACCGCGACGAGATCCTGGCGGCGGCCGTCCGGTTGGGTGCGACCGATGTCAGCGGTCCCGTCGACACGGCGTGGACGAGGTCAGCGACCGTGCGCGATCCGCACGGGGCGACGTTCACCCTGAGCCAGTTCGCGCCCTCCTCCTGAGCACGGCACCGGCGAGGACGCCGAAGGCGACGTGGTCGGCGAGCTGCGGCGCGCTCGGCAGGGCGGCGATCGCCGGGAACCGACGGCGGGCGATGCCGAGGTCGAGCACGCCGATGCCCAGCCCGGCGACTGCGCCCCACGCCGCCGGGCGGCGGGCGGGCAGGACCAGTGACAGCACCGCCGTCCACCCGCACGTGATGACGACGTGGGCGAGGATCCCGCGCGGCACGGTGGCCCGCCCGATCAGCGTGCCGGCCGCTCGCGTCGAGGCGAGCACTGATCGACCGGTCGCGACGGCGTGCACGGTCGATGGCACGCCGCTGAGCGCGCCGGCGACGACGGCAGCCTCGATCAGCGCCCTCGGACCGCGGTACCGTGGATGGTTCGCGAGGTCAGGAGGCGTGATGGGCATCGAGCCGGCACTGCACTGGCGGGGGATCAACCACCTCGCCCTGGTCACGGCGGACATGGACGCCACCGTGCGCTTCTACCACGGCGTGCTCGGCGCCGAGCTCGTCGCCACGATCGGCACGGCCGGCTTCCGTCACTACTTCTTCTCCTTCGGTGAGCAGACCACCGTCGCCTTCTTCGAGTACGCCGGCGTGGAGATCGACTCCTTCGCCAAGGCGGCCGGCGTGCCCGACCCACGGGCGATCCAGTTCGACCACCTGTCGTTCAACCTGCCCGACGAGGAGGCGCTGCTGAGCCTGCGCGACCGCCTCAAGGAGGCCGGGTGCGAGGTCACCGACGTCGTCGACCACGGGTTCATCCGCTCGGTGTACTTCACCGATCCGAACGGCATCGCCCTGGAGGCGTCGTGGTGGACGCTCGACGCCACCGGCCGTCCCGCCGACTACGGCGACGACCGCCTGTTCGGCGATCCCGACCCGGTGCCGGCGGTCGAGGAGCTGCGGACCAGCGGTGAGCTGAGCAGCGTCCCGCAGACCCGGCTCGTCTGACACGCGGGTGGCGGGGTGCTGACCACCGAGTCGCGCTTCGTCATCACCCACGCCGGCAGCCTGCCCCGCCCCGCTGCGCTGGCCGCGCTGCACGGCCGGCGCAGCCGCGGCGAAGCCGTCGACGCGGTCGAACTGCGGGCGGCGGTCGAGGAGGCCACCGCCGACGTCATCGCCCGCCAGGTGACCACCGGCATCGATGTCGGCAACGACGGGGAGCAGGCGCGGGAGAGCTTCTTCACGTACGTCCGCCACCGGATGACCGGGTTCGGCGAGTCCAGCCGGCGGCCGGTGATGCGTGACCTGCTCGACCACCCCGACTTCCTCGAGCTCGCCAGGCCGCGCCGCGAGCGCATGCAGGTCGACCTGATGCACGCCCCGGCTGCGATCGGCGATGTCGAGTACGGCGACACGGCTGAGCTCGACGCCGAGTGCGCCCTCGTCGCCGGCGCCCCGTTCACCGAGACGTTCATGACCGCGCCGTCGCCCGGCATCATCGTGGCGGCGATGGACAACCGCCACTACCCGTCGCGCGACGAGTACGTCGGCGCCGTCGCCGCGGCGCTGCGCACCGAGTACCGCGCGATCGTCGAGCGCGGCCTGCTCCTGCAGATCGACGCCCCCGACCTGGCCCTCGAACGCCACGTGCTGTTCGCCGACCGCCCGCTCGGCGAGTTCGTCGGCTGGGTCGAGCTGGTCGTCGACGCCATCAACGGCGCACTCGGGGGCATCGACCCGTCGCGGGTCCGCCTTCACGTGTGCTGGGGCAACTACGAGGGTCCGCACACCCACGACGTCGAGCTCGACGTGATCCAGCCACTGCTGTACGCGGCGAACGTCGGGGCGCTGGTCGTGTCGATGGCCAACGCCCGCCACGCTCACGAGCACCGCTGCTTCGCCCGGCGTCCGCTGCCAGACCGGATGGTGCTCGTGAGCGGTGTGATCGACACGACGAGCAACTACGTCGAGCACCCGGAGGTCGTCGCCGACCGGATCGCCGCCGTCGCCGAATCCGTCGGCGATCCACGCCGCGTGATCGCCGGGACCGATTGCGGGTTCGACACCTCCGCCGGCATCGGCGATGTCGCCCCGTCAGTGGTGTGGGCCAAGCTCGCCGCGCTGCGCGCCGGCGCCGATCTCGCCTCCGAGCGGCTGCTCTGACGTCATGGCCACACACCACCTCCTGCTGCTGCGCCACGCCAAGTCCAGCTGGGCGACGGCGGACCTCGCCGACCACGACCGCCCGCTCTCGTCGCGCGGGCGCAGCGCCGCCACGGCGGTCGTCGAGCACCTCACCGCCAGCGGCGCGATCCCCGACCTGGTGCTGTGCTCGTCGGCGCGGCGGACGGTCGAGACGCTCGAGCGCATCGGCGAGTGCCTGCGGCCGGACACGGCCGTCGACGTCGACGACCGGCTCTACGGCGCCGGGTGCGGCACCTTGCTGGCGCGTGCCCGCCAGTTCCCTGAGGCCGTCGGCACCGCCATGTTCATCGGGCACAACCCGGGGATCGAAGACCTCGCTGCGCTGCTCGCCGGCGACGGTGACCCCACGTCGTTGGACGAGATGGGCGCGAAGTTCCCGACCGCGGCGATCGCCCACCTGCGCATCGACCTCCCGTGGAGCGAGCTGGCTGCAGGAGGCGCCTTCCTCGAGCAGTTCTGGACGCCCCGGTAGCGCTGCCCGCTCAGCCGATGAGCAGCGGTGCGCCGCCGGCGATCGCCACGGCGACCCGGCGCGGTCCCGGAGCACCGGCGACGACACGGAGCGGCAGGTCGTGCGGTCCCAGCCACGACGCCAGCAGCTCTGGATCACCGCCGATCTCGACCCACTCGATGCCGACGGCAGCGACGCGGTGCTCGACGCCGGCGCGGCCAGGGTGGTCGGCGTCGTCGACGTGCCACTGGATGAAGAACGGCAGACCGTCGCCAAAGGCCGCGTCGTGAGCCACGAGATGCCAGCCGAGTTGCACCCCGTCCGGCCGCGTGCGGCCCATCGCCAGCGGCTGGTGGCCGGTCCGCCGCGCGGCAGCTTCGATGTCGTCGGTCCGGAGGCACAGCGCACCGGGACCCTCGCCGACCTCGGCGAGACGTCGCCCCACCCACGAGCCGACCGGGCTGGTCGCGGCCTCGTCGCGGTCGACGACGGCCATCAGCTCGATGTAGCTGCTGCCGAGCGGCACGATGCGGTTGCCCGTGCCGTGCCCGACGTGACGACCGCCGGGGACCGACGCCAGCCCGTGCTCGTCGTCGTAGCGACGGGCCGCCGTCTCGAGATCCTCGACGACGACGATCACATGGTCGACGGCCAGCACGTCCTCAGTGAAGCAGGCTCAGCACGACGACCTCCGGCTCGGGGTCGACGGGCGGCGGCTCGAACTGGGCGTTCACGGCCACGAGTGAGAGGCCGCTTCGTGCCAGCGTCGTCGCCGTCTCGAACAGCGGGCTGGTGATCGTGTCGACGATCGTTCCCCTGGTGAGCCGCCAGTTCAACAACACGACGGCGATCTGGTTCTCGACGCCTTCGGCGGCCCCGTTCTGCAGCACGAACAGCGCGGGGCCGACGAGCAGGATGCCGTCGCCTGTCGGCACGGTGGCACCGCCGAGGTCGATCTCGGCGCTGGCGCCAGTGCGTGCATCGACGGTGTACAGCCGGCCCTTGGGGCTGTTGACGACGATCAACGTGCGCCCGTCGAGCGTCGCCTCGATCCCGTTGAGGTTGAAGCCTTCGACGAACTCTGCTGCCGGACCACTGAGGGGGATGGTCTCCGGGTCACCGACCTCGCCCTGCCGGGACACCGGCACCCGGTAGATCACCGGCGTGAAGCTGTTGGTGAAGTACGCCGCGTCACGCGTCACCACCACGTCGTTGATGAACGATCGCGCGGTCGTGAACTCGAGCGCCTTCACGCCTTCGCCGGTGTCGAGGTCGTAGACCGCTGCCTTGCCCGGTTGCGGCGCCGGAGACCCAGAGCAGGTTGTGGCGCAGGTCGGCCTTGAGCCCGGTGGCCGCCAAGACCAGCGGCTCGGCGACGAACACCTCGCTCGTCCCCGCCCGGAGGTCGCCGCGTGCGATGCGTCCGTCAGTCCGGGAACCGGCGTAGAACGTCCCCGGTCGACCTGTCGCCACGCCCTCGCCGGCAAAGCCGGCGGGGAGGTCGATCGTCTCCGGGTGGTTCGCCGAAGCCGGGCTCCCGACGACCGGCGCAAGCAGGACGGCGGCCACGACCGACGCGGTCACCAGGCGCAACTTCATCAGCAGACCTCCACATCTGCCCGCTGCCCCATCTACGTGGCGGACACCCGCGTGGGTTTCGCGATGTTCCGCCGAGCCATCAGCTCCCGACGATCGGTGGACCCGGCGACGGCGACGGTTTGGACACGTCGAAGCCGTTCTCGTCGAAGCCGAAGCGGTCGAAACGGGCGACGGACGGGTCGCCATCCGCGCCCAGCTGCAGGAGCCCACCTGGGCCGTCGTAGTCGATCTGCAGGCCGACCTGCTCGGTGCACGCGGCGAACGTCCGGCAGGGGACGCCGCCGTCGCTGATGTCGACGATCTCGGCACGCATGTCGGTGCCGTTGTCGCTGTTCGCGGCCACCGCGGCCAAGGCGATCAGGTTGACGCAGTCGTAGGCGTTCGTGGCGAAGGCGCCGGGGGGCTCGCCCTCCACGGTGCCGTAGGCGAGCGGGGAGACCCCGGTGATCCGCTGGCGCACCTCCTCGGCCAGCTCCTGGATCAGCTGCGGCGACGGTGGGCGGCGGATGGCATCGTTGACGAGGATGGTCGGTGGCCGCTCGCCTGGCGTGATGCCGGTGGCCTCGCCGAGCTCGGAGAGCATGCGCGCGCCATGCTCGCCGTCACCGAGCACGATGACGACGTCGGCGTCGCTGCTGGTGATCGCCGTCGCCTCGTCGACCAAGAGGCTGTCATCCTCGGACGAGAACGGCAGATCGTGGAGGACCTCCAGGCCTCGCGAGCGGAGCGCGGTGATCGTCGCCCCTCCGAGCTGGCGGCCGTACGGATCGTCGACGTAGGTGACGGCCACCGAGCGGGCGCCCGTGTCCTCAGCGAGCTGGGCCAGCTCGACAGCCTGCAACGAGTCACTCGGCGCGGTGCGGATGAACATCGACTCGGAGTCGGGCAGGTCGTCGAGCGCCAGGGCGGTCGCCGTCGGCGAGCAGGTGAGGATGCCCGCCGACAGGAGGTCATCGAGCACCGCCAAGGCGATCGTCGACGACGCCGGCCCGATCACCGCGTCGACGTCGGCATCGATCAGCCCGGCGATGGCGTCCCGGGCGCTCTCCGCGTCGTCGCCCTCGTCGAAGTCGGTGACCAACTCGATGGGCCGCTCGAGCACGCCGCCGGCGGCGTTCACGGCGTCCGTCGCGACGCGCGCGGCGTCGATGAGCGGCTGGCCGGTCGCCGCCGCCTCGCCGGACTTGGGCAGCAGCAGCCCGATGCGCAGGATGCCGTCCTCGTCGCTGGCGCGGACGGTGGTCGGCGGTACGGTCGCCTGAGGGACCGTCTCTTCGGCGCCCGGGTCGCTGTCATCGTCACAGGCTGCGACCAGCGCGATGCAGGCGACGCAGGCGATCACCCGGCTGAACACCCGGCCACGATACGGGCTCTCGTCACCACGGCATCCGCAGCGGGGATCCCGTACCCTTCGCGGATGCCGTCTGCGGCCACCGCCCAACGGGACAAGCTGATCGGCGACCGCTCGCTCGGTGGCGGGGAGCTGTGCCGTGCGCTGTCCGACGCCACCGACGAGCTGCTGCGAGAGCTGTTCGCCGATGCCTCGTCGAGGATCGTGAAGCGGCGCCGCCGGGCGGCGGTCACGCTCGTCGCTGTCGGCGGGTACGGGCGCGGGCGAGCTGGCACCGCAGAGCGACATCGACGTCCTGCTCCTCCACGACGGCCGGCCGGGTGGCATCGACGAGGTGGCCTCGGCGCTGTGGTATCCGCTGTGGGACGCCGGACTGAAGCTCGGCCACGCCGTCCGCTCGCTCGACGAGCAGCTCTCCCTCGCCGCCGACGACCTGGATACGGCGACGGCACTGCTCAGCGCCCGCACGCTCGCCGGCGACGACGAGCTCGGTACCCGCCTGGCGACGGAAGGATCGGCGCAGTACCGTCGTCACGGCCGCCGGTGGCTCGACGCCCTGCGCTCGCGGATGATCGAGCGACGTGCCACGGCGGGCGACGTCGCCTACCTCCTCGAACCCGATCTCAAGGACGGCCACGGAGGCCTTCGCGACATCCACACCCTGCGGTGGGCCGGCGAGGCCGACCTGCTGGTTCCGGCCGACGACCAGGGCGCGCTCGACGAGTGCGAGGAGACGCTCGTCGCCGCCCGGGTCGCCCTGCACCGCACGACGGGACGGCAGGGTGACGTGCTGCGCCTCGAGGACCAGGAACCTGTCGCCGCCTCGTGCGGTGTCGAGACCGCCGATGTGCTGATGGCCGACATCGCCGCCGCGGCACGTCGGGTCGCGTGGATCGCCGAGGGTGCATGGCGCCACGCGTCACGGCACCAGGTCGGCCACGAGGAGCGCGTCGGCGACGGCCTCGTCGTCGTCGACCGGGAGATCGAGCTGGCCGGCCGGGCCGATCCAGTCGATGACCAGGTACTCGTGCTGCGTGCGGCGCGCGTGGCCGCGCAGCGGGAGGTCCGCCTCGCCCGCTCGACGCTCGACCGGCTGGCCGCCGGAGTCGACGTCGACACGTGGCAGGAGCGCTGGCCCGATGGGGCGGTCGACGAGCTGGTCGCCCTGCTCCGCCAGGGGCACCGGGCGATCGACGTGCTCGAGGCGCTCGATCAGCACGGCATCCTCGTGCGCCTGCTGCCGGAGTGGGCGCCTGTGCGCAGCCGTCCGCAGCGCAACGCCTACCACCGCTTCACCGTCGACCGCCACCTGTGGGAGGCGGCCGCCAACGCCGCCGCCCTCGCCGGCGGTGTCGATCGGCCCGATCTCCTCCTGCTCGGAGCGCTGTTCCACGACCTCGGCAAGGGATCCCCAGGCGATCACACGCACGAGGGGATGGCGCTCGTCGCCCGTATCGGCCCGCGGCTCGGGCTCCCACCGAGCGACGTCGAGATCCTCGTGCGCCTCGTGCAGCACCACCTGCTCCTGCCGGACGTGGCCGTGCGGCGCGACCTGTCCGACCCGGCGACGATCCGCAAGGTCGCCGACGCCGTCGGCGACGTCGCCACGCTCGAGTTACTGCACGCGCTCACCGAAGCCGATTCGCTGGCGACCGGCGTGTCGGCGTGGGGCTCGTGGAAGGAACAGCTCGTCGCCGACCTCGTCGACCGCACGCGTGCGGTGCTCGGTGGCGACGCCCAGGGGCGACGGCGCCGCGGCGCTTCCCCGACGAGTGGGCGCTGGCGACGATGGTCGCGGGCCGGTTCGACGCGCGCACCGAGCGCTCGGAGGACGGCATCGACACGATCACGGTGGTGTGCGCCGACACGCCCGGCGCCTTCGCCCGCATCGCCGGCGTGCTGTCGCTCCGCGGCCTCGACGTGCTGACGGCCTGGGCGTACTCCGGCGAGCTCGGCGGGCCGGCGATGGCGGCGTCGCAGTTCCGGGTCGGTCCGCCGACGGGCGGCATCGAGTGGCCGCGGCTGTACAGCGACCTCGGTCGCGCCCTGGCCGGCGAGCTGGCGATCGAGGCCCGGCTGGCCGAGCGGGCGCGCACGTATCGCCGTCGCCACGCGACACAGGCCGCACCGGCAAGCCCCCATCGATCTCCTTCCACGACGACGAGTCGGCCACGTCGACAGTCATCGAGGTGCGTGCGCCGAACCGCGTCGGCGTGCTGCACGGGATCGCCAAGGCGCTGGTCGAGCTCGGTCTCGACATCCGCCACGCCACCGTGCAGACCCTCGGTCAGGACGTCGTCGACACGTTCTATGTCCGGCGCGGCGACGGGCGCCTCGTCGTCGACGCCTTCCACCGCGCCGAGATCGAGCGAGCGGTGCTGTACGCCGTTTCCTGACTACCGTGACCGGCGTGGATGAGCCGAGCGAGGCGACACCGGGCGCGCTGTTCGCCCACGACCTCGCCCGGTGGAGCGAGGCCCTCGCCGGCATCGCCCGCACCGGGCTGGGGTTCACCGACAGCCTGTACGAGCGGGAGCGCTTCGAGGAGGTGCTCGCCGTCGCGGCCGACATCCAGCGACGCGCGCCGGCAGCCCGTACGACCCGTCGCAGCTCGTCGTCGAGTGGATGCGAGCCGTCGGCAGCGGCGTCCCGGGGTACGTCACGCCGAAGGTCGCGGTCGGCGCGGTGGTCGGCGACGACGACGGGCGGATCCTGCTCGTGCAGCGGGCCGACTCCGGCGTCTGGCTCTACCCGACCGGGTGGGCCGACATCGGCTACTCGCCGTCGGAGGTCGCCCGCAAGGAGGTCCACGAGGAGACCGGCATCGAGTGCGAGGTCGAGCGGCTGATCGCCTGCTTCGACGGGTTCCGCCACGGCTTCAGCCGCATCCCCTGTACTCGCTGGTGTTCCTCTGCCGGGCGACCGGTGGCGAGCTGGCCCACCCGCTCGAGTGCGCCGACGTCGGGTGGTTCGCGAGGGATGCCATGCCCGCCGCTCGCCGCCGGCGCCAGTAGGGCACGCTGGCGTTCGCGGCCATCGACGGGGCCGACCTGCCGACCTACTTCGACGCCATTCGTTCGCCGATCTGGCGC
>CAWGJK010000032.1:0-16249 GCA_963822875.1 uncultured Acidimicrobiia bacterium
CAGACGAGAGGACGGCCCGGGCGCGCACCCCGCTGGTTTGGTGAGGGCCATGAACGACGACCTGCACCGCCTTGCTGAGATCGCTCGCGGCCAGGGTGGAGCACTGACCGGAGGCCAAGCGGGCCGGCGGGGACGACGGTTCCTCGACCGGATCGGTGTGCGCACCTACCGCAGTCCGTTCGCCACGACGTCCGAGTTGGCCGATCTCCACGCGCTGGTCGTCGACTGCGGGATCGGGACGTTCGTGTCCGGCCCGACTGCTGCGGCCTTGCACGGGTTCGACGGATTTCGCCTGCGTCCGCCGTTCCACCTCACGATCGTGCGCGGCCGAAACGTCCAGCGTGCCCACCACCACATCCACACGACGACGAACTTGCCGCAGATCGATCGTTCGACGGTTGAAAGGCTGCCGGTGATGGCGCCGACGAGAACGCTGATCGACCTGTCGCGGTTCGTGAGCGCCACGGTGCTCACGGCCGCCGTCGACTCCGCGCTCCGAGACGGGCTGACGTCGGAGCCGCATCTCCACGCCCGGATCGTCGACCTCCGATCACGAGGTAGATATGGCATCCCGAAACTGCTCGCTGTCATCGAGGGCAGCGAGGTCAGCCGTGGTGGGCACAGCTGGCTCGAGCGGCGCTTCCTCGAACTGAGCGCCGCCGCCGGCCTGCCTCGACCGGTCACCCAGGCCGTGCTCAGCCGAGCGAAGGATCGGCTGGTGCGCGTCGACTGTCGATATCCCGGCACGCCAGTCGTCGTCGAGCTGCTCGGATATCGTTGGCATCGCACCAACGAGCAGATGGCCCGCGACGCGGAGCGGATGAACGCGCTGATCCTCGACGGTCTGCGCCCGCTGCAGTTCACCTATGACCAGGTCACCGTCGAGCCGGAATGGGTCATCTCCCAGCTGCGCACCGCCCTCGACCTGGCGGCGTGACGTTCTGTGTCACCGACCAAGCCGTCGAGTGCTCGTGCGGTGACACAGACGCCGGTATCGTTGATCACTGCCATGAAGACCGACATCCATCCCACGTATGCCGAGACGACCGTGCGGTGCTCGTGCGGGAACACCTTCACGACCCGTTCGACGAAGGGTGGGGAGCTGCACATCGAGCTCTGCAACGAGTGCCACCCGTTCTTCACCGGCAAGCAGAAGCTGGTCGACTCCGGCGGCCGCGTCGAGCGCTTCAACAAGCGCTACGGCACCCGCAAGGGCGGCACCGGCAAGAAGTAGTCGCCATCAGCGACGACCGCCGCGCCCGGTTGCGCGGCCTCAAACTGCAGGCGCTCGTCCGCGACCACCTCGGTCGCCCGGTCGACGCCGAACCGGCTCTCTTCCCGCCAGGCGCCGCACTGGTCGTCGACGGCGCCGCCTGGCTGCTCCTCGAGGACCTGCCCGAGCGCGGACTGGGCCCGGCGCTGGCGTGGGCGCTGCGCAACGGGGCGACCTCGCTCGACCTGCTCGCCGAGCGGGCCACCGGCCTGCTGGCGCGTCGCGCCGCCGGCCTGCGCTTCCCGGTCACGGTCTGGCACGTCGAGGGGCGCACCCTGCTCCCGGCGGTCGCCGAGCCGCTGCTCCCGCCCCCACCAGCCACTGACGAGCACCTCGCGTTCACCGACGTGATCCGCGACGCCGGGGCCGTGCCGGTGGTCGAGCACGGTGTCGTCACCGGAGAGGTCCGCGGGCTGGAGGTCTGCCGCGTCGTCGACGACCCGCACACGGGCGCGATCCGACTCGAGGTCGGGGTCGGAGTTCACGACCGAGAGGCCTTCGCCATCATCCACGGCGACGTCCCGACCCCTGATGCCCTCGCCGGCGTCGTCGCCGCTGTCGCCGGTCACCGCCGACCAGACGCACCGCAGCACCCGCTCAACCGCCTGGTGCCCGAGCGCCTGCTGCGGTGGCGACTGGAGCAGGATCCGGGGCTCATCGGGTTGGAGTCGGTCGCCGCCGCGCAACCTCCCGTGCCCCGCCCCAGCGTCAAGGACCGCGCCCCGTGCTCGGCCGTCGGTCGGCGCGTCGATGGCACGCCGGCGCTCGTCGTCTGCTCCAGCGGCGTCGACCTCGACCTGATCCCGTACGCGCTCGACGCCCGGCAGGTGCCGGGCGTCGAAGCGGGGGAGATCCTGGTGGTGGCGCCGGAGCGCGACCTCGTTGCGATCACGGCGGAGATCGCCGCGCTGGCGGATCAGGAGTTGTCGCTGGTGGCGATCTCCGGCTGATCGCCGGTCGAGACCTGGATCTCCACGCGGCGCGGCTCGGCGGCGGCGACGGCAGCGGCCGTGACGGTCAGACGCCCGTCGGCGTAGCGCGCCGAGACCTGCTCGGGGTCGACGGCGGTGCCGAGCTTGACGCTGCGCTTCCACGACAGCTCGTCGGTCGTCACCGAGATGGTGAGCACGCGATCGGTGACGGACACATCGACGGCATCGGCCGGCGTCCCGGGGAAGTCGGCGGTGAGCACGAGCGCCCCGTCCTTCCAGGCGGCATCGACGGCGGGGGTGCGCTGATCGAAGAGCCGGTCGAGCGGGTGGCGATCGAACACGGGGTTGAACGGTCGGGTACGGACGAGCATCAGGTGCTGCCTCCTCGGTATGGAACGGTTGATGAAGACAGCATACAGAAAACATGAGTCATAACAACTCAAGAAAGATGATTTCCAGGTGCGTGCCACCGGCGCTTGTAGCCTCGATCCGCCGTGTCCGTCGCCGATCGCCTCGCTGCCATGGAGCAGGAGCACGCCGATCTGGAGGCGCGCCTGGCCGATCCGTCGACGGCCACCGACCCCGCCGAGCTGCGCCGCGTGACGACGCGCTACCGCCAACTCGACCCGATCGTCGGCGCCGCCCGCCGTCGCCGAGCGTTCGCGGCCGACGCCGAGGCAGCCCGCGAGCTGCTCGTCGACGCCGAGGGTGACGAGCGCGGGATGATCGAGGCCGAGCTGCACTCGGCGACCGCCGCCGTCGAGGAGGTCGACGGCGAGCTGCGTGCGCTGATGGTGCCGCCCGATCCTCACGCCGGCCGCAACGTCATCGTCGAGATCCGCGGCGCGGAGGGCGGCGAGGAGGCCAACCTCTTCGCTCGCGACCTGTACGACATGTACCGGGCATATGCCGCCCGCCACCACCTGCGCGTCGACACGCTGTCGCTCGACGCCAGCGACCTCGGCGGGGTCAACGAGGTCACCTTCTCGGTGCAGGGCAACGACGCCTGGCCGTGGTTCAAGTACGAGGGCGGCCCGCACCGGGTGCAGCGCGTGCCCGTCACCGAGAGCCAGGGCCGCATCCACACGTCGTCGGCGACCGTGCTCGTGCTGCCGGAAGCCGACGAGGTCGAGGTGGCGATCGACGACCGCGACCTGCAGATCGACGTGTTCCGCTCGAGCGGACCGGGTGGCCAGAGCGTCAACACCACGGACTCGGCGGTGCGGATCACCCACCTGCCGACCGGCATCGTCGTGTCGATGCAGGACGAGCGCAGCCAGCTGCAGAACCGCCAGCGGGCGATGCAGGTGTTGCGGGCCCGCCTGCTCGAGGCGGCCGAGCGCGAGCGCGATGTCGAGCGCTCCGCCGAGCGGCGATCGCAGGTTGGCGGCGGCGGGCGTGGCGAGAAGATCAGGACGTACAACTTCAAGGAGGGTCGGGTCACCGACCACCGCATCGGGTTCACGATCTATCGCCTTCCCGACGTGCTGGCCGGCGATCTCGATGACGTCGTCGCCGCGCTGGCCGCAGACGAGCGGGCGCGCCAGCTGGCCGACGGCGAGATGATGCTGGCGGCAGCTGTTGGTCGAGACGACCGCCAGGGTCGGTGAGCGACCGGCCGCCCGCTGGCTGTGCGAGGTGGCCAGCGGTGCCGATCGCCTCGACGACGTGCTCGACGAGCCGGTCACCGCACGCATGGTCGCCCACCTCGACGCCATGCTCGACCGCCATGCCGCCGGCGAGCCACTGGCCTACGTGCTCGGCCGGTGGGGCTTCCGGCACCTCGACCTCGCCGTCGACCGGCGGGTGCTGATCCCCCGTCCGGAGACGGAGGTCGTCGCCGGCGTGGCCATCGAGCTCGCCGGCACGCTCGGTCGCCCGGTCACCGTCGCCGACCTCGGCACCGGTTCGGGGGCGATCGGGCTGGCCCTCGCCGACGAGCTGCCCGTCGAAGGCGTCACCGTCTGGCTCACGGACGTCTCGCCCGATGCACTCGACGTCGCCCGGGCCAACCTGGCAGGGATCGGCCGGCGGGCGGCCAACGTACGCATCGCCGAGGGATCCTGGTTCGACGCCCTTCCCGACGGCACCGTGCTCGACCTCGCCGTCGCCAATCCGCCGTACGTCGCCGACGGCTCACCCGACGTCGACGCCGCCGTGCGCGAGTGGGAGCCGCACGGCGCGCTGTTCGCCGGCGCCGATGGGCTCGATGCGATCCGCCTGCTCGTCGGTGCTGCGCCCCGGTGGGTCCGACCCGGCGGCTGGCTCGTGCTGGAGATCGGTGCCGATCAGGGCGACGCTGTCGCCAGGCTGCTCACCGATGCGGGCTACTCCGATGTCGACATCCGCCCGGACCTCGCGGGCCGCGACCGGGTGGCGGTCAGCCGAACCTGACGGCGATCTCGGAGAGCAGCGAGCCCTCCTCGGGCGTGACGTTCTCGTCGACGCCGACCAGCTCACGCGCCGCGGAGAACAGGGCACGGCGCAGCACGCGGCTGGTGATGCGGCTGTCGATGGAGTCGAGCAGCTCGGTCACGGTGCCGTCGGCCCACGCGCTGCGGGCGGTGGCGACGGCTTGGCCGAAGTACTGCTCGTAGGAGAACGCCGTGCCCCGCCAGTCCTCCGTGAGCTCGCGGAGCACGCCGAGCTCGTCGTCGCTGAGGTGGGAGTCGGCGAGCATGACGACGGCGAGCAGCTCCAGGGCGGCCATGTGCTCACGGTCGGCGGTCGCATGGACGGCGACGCCCTCGTACAGCGCGGCGAGCCGCTCTTCCACCGTCGGAACGGTACTCACTTCGCGGGAGGGGGGAGTGAACGGCGCAGAAAGTCGAGCTGGTGCAGCATGAGGTGCTCGGCGATGTCTTCCTGCGACGCCATGTGCGTGATGCCGACGAGCGGCAGGACCTCGTGCGGCCGGCCGGCGGCGAGCAGCGCCGAGGACAGCTGCAACGTGTGCGCGGCGACGACGTTGTCGTCGGCCAGGCCGTGGATCAGCAGCAGCGGGCGGGTGAGCCGATCCGCCATCGGCAGCAGCGAGTTGGCGTCGTACACGTCGGATTGCTCGCCGGGATCGCCGAGGTAGCGCTCGGTGTAATAGGTGTCGTAGAGACGCCACTCGATCACTGGCGCGCCGGCGATGGCGGCGTGGAAGACGTCGGGCCGGCGCAGTACGGCGAGCGCGGCGAGGTAGCCGCCGAAGCTCCACCCACGGATGGCGACGCGCCCGAGGTCGAGCACGCCGTGCTCCTCGGCGGCGTGGTGCAGGGCGGCGATCTGATCATCGAGGACCGGGGTGGCCAGGTCGTGGTGGATCGCCCGCTCCCACTCCGTGCCGCGGCCCGGTGTGCCGCGACCGTCGGCGACGACGACGGCGAACCCCTGGTCGGCGAACCACTGCGAGGTCAGGTGGGCGTTGTGGGACCGCAGGACGCGAGCCGCATGGGGGCCGCCGTAGGGGTCGAGCAGGACCGGCAGTGGCGAGCCGTCGTGGTCGCTCGGCAGCAGCACCGCCGTGGCGATGCGCCGCTCGCCGGCGGCGGAGATGTGCACGCCGGCGCGGATGCTCGGCGTCGCCGCGACCGACGACAACTCGATGCCGTCGAGGGTCGCCCAGGTGGCACCCGGCTCGTCCAGCGTCGCCGTCCGCAGCACGATCGTGCCGCCGCCGGCGGCGACGACGTGCACACCCGGCTCGTCGGTGAGTGCTTCCAACTCGCCATCGCGCCAGCGCCAGACGTGGATCGACGTGGCGTCGTCGATGGTGTTGGCGGTGAACACGATCCCGTGGCCGTCCACGGTCGCCACCGCGCGCACCTGCAGGTCGGGTGGGGTGACGGGCTGGCCGTCGACGAGCAGGCGGCGCGCCCCCTCACGGTCGGCGCACGTGATCAACGAGCCGTCATCGCGCAGCCGGGGGACACCGAGCACCAGCTCGACCCACGTGTCGTCGCGATCCTCGAACAGCACGTCGGTCGCGCCGGTCGCAGGGTCGACGCGCACCACGTCGAGCACCCGCTGATCGCGCGACACCACGGCAGCGATCAACCCGGCCTCGCTCCACTGCACCTCGGCGATGTATGGGAAGGCGTCGCGATCCCACTCCACGTCGACGATCGAGCCGTCCAGTCCGATGACGTGCAGCGTGACGTCGGCGTTCGCCGTCCCCGCCGCCGGGTACGGCAGCTCGCGTGGTGGCTCGGCCGGATCGGCGGGATCGGCGAGGTACCAGCGCTGCACTGGCGCTGTGTCCACCCGGCACACCGCCAGCGCGCTGCCATCGGGCGACCACCAGTAGCCGCGCATGCGATCCATCTCCTCGGCGGCGACGAACTCGGCGCTGCCCCAGGTGACCGTCTCGGGTTCGTCGTCGTCACCACCGGCGAGGACGCGCCACCGCCCGTCGAGCTCGGCGATGCACAGCAGCCGGCCGCTGACGTAGGCGACGCGTTCGGCACGGGGATCGGGACGGGGGTCGAACACCGGGCCGGCGACGGGGAGCTCGCGCGCCTGACCACTGAGCAGCCCACCGACGAACAGCCGGCCGCCGATGGCGAAGGCGGTGACCGTGACGCCGGCGTCGGTGGCGAAGGCGGTGATCCCGCCACCGGTCTCCCTGGCCCGCTCGCGTCGGGCGCGCTCCTCCGGCGGCAGGTCGTCGTCGCGCCCGCCGAGCAGGGCATCGGGATCGGCGACGAGGCGCTCGTCGCCGGTGGCTGCGTCGACCACCCAGAGGCAGTTGACCGGGTCGGTGCCGCCCCTGCTGCGCAGGAAGACGATCCGTTGTCCGTCAGGGGACACGACGACGTCACGCGGCTCGCCGAGCGTGAAGCGCTGCGTGCGCGCCGACTGCCGGGGATAGGAGTCGTCGTGCTCGCTCACCGACCGAACCGTAGGCGCAGTCGAGTACGTGCTGCATCCCGAGTACGTGATGCCGGCCAGCCCCGCAGCACGTACTCGCCGTGCACGACGTACTCGACTGGGTCAGCTGAGGGCGTCGAGGATGACGGTCCAGGCGGCGTCGGCGTCGATCGAGGTGAGCACGTCACAGTTGGCCGGCGGGCGCTCCTTCAGGGTGCGGTGGTCGATGACGGTCATGCCTCGAGTCAGTGCTCCCGCCGTCTCGACGGCGACGTGGCGCCGCTGGCTCCGGAACAGCCGCGGGTGCGTCAGGGCGAGCACGGCGCACGGGTCGTGGACCGGCGCGCCGGCGATGGCGTCATGGCGGCCGATGTAGGTCTCGGAGAAGAACGTGAACAGCTCGGCGAGGGTCGACGCCAGCCGCCCAGGTCGCTCGCCCACCGCGGCGATCCGATCGGGCGTCGCCAGCAACTGGTGGGTGAGATCGAGCCCGGCCATCACGAGCGGCCCGCCGTAGCCGAACACGGCCGCGGCCGCTTCCGGATCCGCCCAGATGTTGAACTCGGCGACGGGCGAACGGTTGCCGAACGTGCCGCCGCCCATCACGGAGATCCCGGCGATGCGCCCGGCGAGGTCGGGCGCTGCGCGCAGCGCCAGGGCGATGTTGGTCAGCGGTCCGACGCCCACGAGCCAGACGCCGTCGACGCGGCGACACGTGTCGACGATGAAGCCCACGGCGTCGGTGCCGTCGAGCGGTCGAGTCGGCTCGGGCAGGTCGGCACCGTCGAGCCCGCTGGCGCCGTGCACGGCCGGCGCGGTGTGCAGCTCGGCGACGAGCGGCCGGGCGGCTCCCGAGTGCACGGGCACGTCGACGCCCAGCAGTTCTCGGACGACCATGGCGTTGTGCGTGGTCGCTCGAGCGGGGCGTTGCCGGCAACGGTCGTGATGCCGAGCAGCTCGGTGTGCCGGGCGGCGACGACGATGGCGACGGCGTCGTCGTGGCCGGGATCGCAGTCGAGGATGATCGGCGTGGGCGTCACAGAACGAGATCGCCGGGCGGGGTCAGCACGACGCGCCGTCCGACCCACTCCCCGTCACCCAGCGCGGCGAGCACGTCGGCCTCGTTCGACAGCGCCCACGCCCGGCGGCCGTCGTCGAGCAAGCAGGTGGCGATGGCCTGCTCCGCGTCGCCGTCGCGGCCGTGCATGACGGTGTAGGCCTCGATGGTTGCCGGGCCGGCGGCGTCGTCCGCCGGCGCCAGCTCGCGCCGCGGCATGGCATCGATCTCGGCCTGCGGGTCGTCGTGGCGGAACCCCTCGGCCGGCGGCTCCGTGCCGTAGACGCCGAAGGCGTGCTTGGTCACGTACCCACCGTTGGCCCACACCAGCCCGCGCTCGCCCGGCTGCTCCCGCAGGTCGCCGACCACGGTGGCGATGGCGTGCATCACGTAGTTGTTCCACGGCCCACCGGCGAACGCCAGACCGCCCGTGCGTGTCAGCTGGCGGTCGGTGGAGAGGCCGAGCGACTGGGCGCCGAGTTGCACGGCGGCCGGGAAGCACGAGTACAGGTCGACGATGGCCACGTCGTCGATGCCGGTTCCGGCGAGCTCGAGGGCCCGGCGGCCGCCCAGCTCGACGGCCGGGGTGCGGGCGAACGTGTCGCGGTTGGAGACGTAGGCGTGCTCGTGGCAGTCCGTGCCAGAGTGCGGGAAGACCCAACGATCCTCGGCGACGCCGAGTCGCCGGGCGGCGTCGACCGAGCAGATGATGACGGCGGCGGCCATGTCGACGTCGTTGTTGGAGTTCATGTACTTGCGATAGGGCAGGCCGACGAGACGGTTGCTCGTCGACGTCGTGCGGATCTCCTCCGCCGACTTCGCCTCGCGCAGCCAGGCGTGCGGGTTGGCGGCGGCGACGTCGCTGAAGCGCGCCCACAGCTCGCTGACGGCGACGAGGTGGTCGTCGGGGGACCGCCCGGCTGCGGCACGGATCGCCGTCTCGAACATCGGGTAGATCTGCACGGGCAGGTACACGCCGCGCTCGGCCTCGGCCGGGTGGGTCATGTCGAGCTCGGCGCCGAGCATCACCGGCGGCTGGTCCACCGGCGCCTTGGGCCACTCGAGCGTTGCGCCCGTCTTGCGGGCGCGCATGCGCGTCCGCCACGCCTCGCCGCCGACCAGGATGGCCGTGTCGAGGTTGCCGGCCAGGATGTCCAGCGACGTGCGGTTGACGAGCGTCTGCGGCGTGTTGCCGCCGGCCCCGGTGTAGGCCAGCTCTCGCGGTTGTTGGCCCAGTCGCTGGGCGATGATCCAGGCCGGGTTGCCGTAGCGCCACGACAGCGAGCTGACGACGCGGATCGAGTCCACCGCCGGTGGTCCGTCGAGTCCGGCATCGCTCGCCGCCTCGACGATCGCCGCTTCCATCAATGCCGCCGGCTCCATCGCGTCCTCCACGCCATCCGCTCGGTGGAGGAACTGGCCCACTCCGACGATGACGGGCGTGCGCGGGTCGAGGGTCATCGGTGAACAATCTCGCGCGATGCGAGGGAGCGAGCGCCAGCGAGCGACCGGCAGACCACGGCCTGCGTGGCCGGGGAACGCAATGATGGGCATGGCACGCATCGCGATCGGCTCGGACCATGCCGGCTTCGAGCTCAAGTCGCACCTGTCGGCGATCCTGGACGACGAGGGCCACGAGGTCATCGACCACGGCACCGATTCCACCGATGCCGTCGACTACGCGCCGATCTGCGCCGCGGTGGGACGAACCGTTCGCGACGGCGGGGCCGATCTCGGCATCGTGATCGGTGGCAGCGGCCAGGGCGAGCAGCTGTCGGCGAACAAGGTCCGCGGGGTGCGCGCGGCGCTGTGCAACGACCTGTTCACGGCGCGCCTGGCGCGAGCCCACAACGACGCCAACGTGCTGTCGATCGGTGCTCGCGTCGTCGGGGTCGGGTTGGCCGAGGAGATCCTGCGCACGTTCCTGAGCACCGACTTCGACGGTGGTCGCCACGCCCGCCGCGTCGCCCAGATCATGGACCTCGAATCCGAGTTCTGAACGGGCTCGCCCCTGCCAGACTGTCTGCCGATGCCCTTCCCCACCGACACCGAGCCGGACACCGAGATCGAGGCCCTGCTCGCCCGCGAGCTCGAGCGCCAGACCACCGGGCTGCAGCTCATCGCCAGCGAGAACTTCGCCTCGCCGGCGGTGCTCCGAGCCGTCGGTTCGGTGCTGACCAACAAGTACTCCGAGGGCTACCCGGGCAAGCGCTACTACGGCGGCAACGCCGTCATCGACGACGTCGAGTCGCTGGCGATCGAGCGGGTCAAGGCGCTGTTCGGCGCCGAGCACGCCAACGTCCAGCCGCACTCCGGTGCCAACGCCAACATGGCCGTCTACCAGGCGCTGCTCGAGCCGGGGGACACCGCTCTCGGCCTCAGCCTCGACCACGGCGGCCACCTCACCCACGGCGCGGCCGTCAACGCCAGCGCCCAGTACTACCGCTTCGTGCAGTACGGCATCGCCCCCGGCGACGAGCGCATCGACTTCGACCAGGTGCGCGACCTGGCCCTCGAGCACCATCCGAAGGTGATCGTGGCCGGGACCACGAGCTACCCACGCCGGCTCGACGCCGAGCCGTTCCGCGCCATTGCCGACGAGGTCGGCGCCCTGCTCGTGTTCGACATCGCCCACCTCGCCGGGCTCGTCGCCGGCGGCGCCCACCCGAGCCCCGTCGGCATCGCCGACGTCGTCACGTTCACGACGCACAAGACGCTGCGCGGTCCACGCGGTGGGTGCATCCTGTCGACCGCCGAGCTGGCTCCGAAGATCGACAAGGCGGTGTTCCCCGGGTCCCAGGGTGGCCCGCTCGAGCACGTCATCGCCGGCAAGGCGGTGGCGTTCCGCGAGGCTGCCCACCCGTCGTTCAAGGAGTACGCCCACCAGATCGTCACCAACGCCTCGGCGCTGGCCGAGGCGCTGGCGGGGGAGGGCTTCCGGCTCGTGTCCGGCGGGACCGACAACCACCTGATGGTGGTCGACCTGCGCCCGTTCGACGCCGAGCTGACCGGCAAGGTCGCCCAGATCACGCTCGACGAAGCGGGGATCACGCTGAACAAGAACACGGTCCCCGACGACCCGCGCAGCCCGTTCGTCACGAGCGGACTGCGCATCGGCACGCCCTCGGTGACGACGCAGGGGATGGAGGAACCGCAGATGGCCGACATCGCCGCCTTCATCGCCCGCGCCCTGCGCGACCGCGAGTCACCCGGCGCGCTTGCTGACATCAAGTCGGAGGTCGCCGACCTCTGCGCGCGGTTCCCGGCCTACCCCTGAGCCCCGTCACATCTGGGCGGGATTCGCGCCAATCGTCGCTTCTGGGCGTGAATCTCGCTGGATACGGCGAGAATCCCACCCACTTGAGGATCAGACGCTCCCATTCGCCCGGCGGCGGCGGACGCTCGGGTGCAGCACGGTGTACAGGACGATGCCGAGCGCGGCCATGCCGAACGGCAGGTATGTCGGGTTCTCCCCCGACAGCACCGGATAGAGCACGAACGCCGACAGCAGCGCCGTCCACGTCCACAGGATGACCACGCTGCGGCGGTGGCCGTGACCGAGGTTCATCAGCCGGTGGTGGAGATGGCCCTTGTCGGGGAGGTCGAGCGCCTTGCGCCGGGTGGCCCGGCGGATGATGGCGAACAGCAGGTCGAGCATCGGGACGCCGAGGATGAACAGCGGCAGCACGAGCGGGGCGAGGAAGAAGAACGTCTGGCCGACGAACTGCTGGTTCGTGTCGGCCCGGCCCCCGACCACGCTCGTCGACACGGCCATCAGCAGGCCGAGCAGCAGTGCGCCGCAGTCGCCCATGATGATCCGCGCCGGGTTGAAGTTGTGCGGCAGGAACCCGACGCACACGCCGACGGCGAGGATCGCCATCAGCGGTCCGATGTTCGGCTCGCGCAGGAGGTCGAGCTCGGAGAGGCGCTGGCTGTAGAGGAAGAAGGCGAAGGCGCCGATGGCGACGATGCCGGCGGCCAAGCCGTCGAGGCCGTCGATCAGGTTGATCGCCTGGGTCATGCCGAGCAGCCACAGCACCGTGATCAGCGGGATCCAGTCGTCGGACAGGACGAACACCCCGAGGAACGGCAGACGGAAGTAGAACATCGTCACGCCGAAGTAGACGAGGATCAGCCCGGCGACGACCGTTCCGGTCACCTTGGCCGGTGCCGACAGCCCCTTGACGTCGTCGAACAGGCCGACGGCGATGATGAAGGTCGCCGCCAGCACGACACCGGCCGGCTCGGAGTTGCGGGCGAACAGTGGGTCGAAGCGGTCGAGCAACCGGGCGGTCAGCAGGGCGACCAGGAACCCGGCGTACATCGCCAGCCCGCCGATCGCCGGCATCGGCGCCGTGTGCACCGTGCGCTCGTTGGGCTCGTACAGCCAGCCACGCCACCTGGCGAACGCCGCGACCGCCGGCGTGAACACGAACGTGGTCACGCCGGCCACGGCGCCGATCAGGAGGTAGGCACCCGTGGTCGGCACGGGCGGGAGCCTATGAGCGAGGCCAGCGAGCGGTCAGCAATCTGGGCGGGTTCCTCGCCGCAAGCCGTCGAGATTCACGCCCAGAACGGGAATTGGCGAGGATCCCGCCCAGATGTGCGTGCGTCTGACTACCCGAGCGCCGCCTTCGCCGCCTGGCCGCCGGCCTTGACCACCGCGCGGTCGAACGGCGCGCCGGACTCGAGGAGCTGGCGCGCGGCGTCGGCGACGGCAGCCCAGCCCACCCACGCCAGCGAGCCGCCGACGGAGATGCGGGCGACACCGGCTTCGGCGAGGGCGGCGACGTCGAGCCCGCCGGGGATCAACAGCACGTTGACGGGACGGTCGACCGACGTCACGACCGACCGCACGTCCTCGATCCGGAACAGCCCGGGCGCGTAGAGCACGTCGGCCCCCGCCTCCTGGTACGCCTGCAGGCGGCGGATGGTGTCGGCGAGGTCGTCGACGCCGCGGATGTGGTTCTCCGCCCGCCCCGTGATCACCAAACCGCCGGCCGCCCCGACCGCGGCGGCGACGCGGTCGCGAGCAAGGCCGAGGTCGTGGATCGGCCGTTCCGGGTCGCGCCCGTAGTCCTCGACCGACGCCCCGGCCGCGCCCGCCTCGGCGGCTGCGGCGATGGTCGCGGCGACGCCTGCCGGGTCGTCGGCGAAGCAGTCCTCGAGGTCGGCGTTCACCGGCAGCGAGGTCGCCGCGGCGATGTCCGCCGTGTGGGCGATCGCCTCGTCGCGCGTGACGCCGCCGTCGGGTCGCCCGAGCGTGGCGGCGAAGGCGGCGCTCGTCGTGGCGATGGCCGAGAACCCGATCGACTCGAGCAGCTTGGCGGAGCCGGCGTCCCAGGCGTTGGGCATCACGAGCGGTGTGCCGGGCCGGTGGAGGTCGAGGAAGCGGGTGCGCAGATCGGTGTCCATCCTCTCTACAGTGCCGCCTGTGAGCGCGGAGTCCGTGATCCGGGCACTCCAGCGAGCCGTCGAGGACGATCCCGCCGATCTCGACCTGCGCGCCCACCTGGCCGAGATGCTGCTCGGCGCCGGCCGCGGTGGCGAGGCGCTCGAGCACATCCGCGTGGTCATCGCCGGGCGCCCGGACGACATCGCCGCGCTGGAGACGGCGCGCCAGGCAGCGTTGCTCGACGGTGACGAGCAGCTGGCGACGACCTACGCCCGCCTCGCCGGTGCCCTCGGTGGCGACGAACGGGAGAGCGCCGGCGGCGAACCGGTCGACGAGTACGACCAGTTCCTGCTCGACGTGCTCGCCGAGGATCGTCAGCGGGTGACGTTGCAGGACGTCGCCGGCCTCGCCGAGGTCAAGCGGAAGCTGGAGCTGAGCTTCCTCGGTCCGCTGCGGACCCCCGAGCTGCGCAAGGCGTTCGGTGCCAACGTCCGCGGCGGGCTGCTGCTGTACGGCCCTCCCGGCTGCGGCAAGACGTTCCTCGCCCGCGCCCTTGCCGGCGAGCTCGGCGCCTCGTTCATCGCCGTGCGTCTCGACGACGTGCTGGACATGTGGTTCGGCAACAGCGAGAAGAACCTTCATGCGCTCTTCGAGGTCGCGCGGCGGCAGGCGCCGAGCGTGCTGTTCTTCGACGAGGTCGACGCGATCGGTCGCCGCCGCAGCGACCTGCGCCACACGCCCGGCCGCGGCGTCGTGACGCAGTTGCTCAACGAGCTCGACGGTGTCGCCAGCGACAACACCGACGTCTTCGTGCTCGGCGCGACCAACCAACCGTGGGACGTCGACGTCGCCCTGCGGCGTCCCGGACGGTTCGATCGGACGCTGCTCGTCACCCCGCCGGACAAGGCCGCCCGCGTCGCCATCATGCGTCGCGCCCTCACCGACCGACCCGTCGGCGACGTCGACGTCGAGGCGATCGCCGGGCGCACGGAGGGCTTCAGCGGTGCCGATCTGACGCTGCTGTGCCGGACGGCATCCGAGCTCGCCCTCGAGGCGAGCACGCAGGCCGGGCGGATCGTGCCGATCAACGATGACCACCTCCGGCGGGCGGCCAAGCAGAGCGTGGAGACGACGTCGACCTGGATCGACATGGCCCGCAACGCGGCCTACTTCGCCAACACCAACGGCGAGTACGACGACCTCGTGGCGTACATCGAACGCCGTCGATGAGCAGCGACTCCAACCGGGTCGCCGGGCTCATCGAGCTGCGCCGGTGGGACGAGGCTGTCGCCGCCGTCGATCGGTTGCTGGCGTCGAATCCTGGCGACGGGCACGCCTGGTGCCAGCGCGCCGTCGCCCTGATCGGGGCTGGTCGCCCGACCGAGGCGCTGGAGAGCGCCGATCGGGCGGCGGGCATGCTGCCCGCGTCGGAGCATCCGCAGCGGCTGCGCGCGATCGCCCTGCTGGACATGGGCCGCTCGAAGCAGGCGCTCGATGCCATCGAGCAGGCGGTGGCCTTGGCGCCGGACTCGGCGCTCGTCCTCTCCGTGCTCGCCACGTGCCAGCTCGCTGCGCGCCAGCGCAAGGAGGCCGAGGTCACGGCGCGACGCGTGGTGGCCATGGCACCTCAATGGGCGCATGGCTGGGAGGTGCTCGGTCAGGTGCTGCTGCGCCGTCGCGACAAGCAGGAGGCGATCGACGCCTACCGCACGGCGCTGCGCCTGCAGCCGACGTCGGCGTCGGCGATGAACGGGCTCGGCGCCGCGCTGATGGCGGCGAAGCGGCGCGACGAGGCGGCGACGCACTTCGCCCAAGCGGCGCGCCTCGATCCCCACGACCGTGCGTCGCGGTCGAACCTGGAGCTGGTCACACAGGTCGGCGGCGGATTCCTCTTCTTCCTGGCGTTCCGGATCGTCGTCCTCTCCGTCGGGGGATGGGCGCGCGCTCGCCGTGGTCGTCGTCTTCCTGCTCGCCGGGTTGGCAATCGTGTTCGGCGTCAGAGAGGCGCGCACGAGGCAGCTCCCGCCGGACGCCGAGCGGTTCGTGCGGGCGCAGCGCCGGGAGCGGCGGCGGCGCGCGATCGAACCCACGCAACTGGTGGCCGGCGATCTCCGCCCGCCCCAAGCGCAGCGCCGTGATCGCCGCGTTCTCGGCGCTGGTCATCGTCGTCGTCGTCTTCGCCCCGACCCGCGACACCGAGCCCGATCGCGAGGACGACCTCCCGACCCTGGAGGAGCTGTGTGAGTCGCCGCCGTTCGGCGACCCGGCGTTCCGTCCCACCAATTGCCCGCGAGTGGCGACCACTTGACGTGGGAGGGAATTGCCAGGTGGCTGCGCCTTCGGGTAGCTTGTGGATGCGTTCACAAGCACCGCCCGTCACCGTGAACGATCATCAACGCCCGATGAAGCTCTTCCCGACGAACCTCCGCGTGAGCCGCACCGACGACTCGTTCGGTCGCGGGATGGACGTCGCCCTCACCGTGCTGCTGTTCTTCGGCATCGGCTTCGCCATCGATGGGTGGCTCGGCACGACACCGCTGTTCATGATCGTGATGACGGTGCTGGCGTCGGTCGGCTTCTTCGCCAGCTTCAAGTACCGCTACGACGCCCGGATGGAGCAGCTCGAGGCGGAGCGTGCGGCACAGGTGGCCAAGACGAAGACGAAGGCCGCATCGTGAGCACCGACAGCGCCGACGTCTTCACGACCCGTCTCGACGGCCCGTCGACCGAGGTGA